>JAGNIV010000007.1 GCA_018001015.1 Phenylobacterium sp.
CCATGCAGACCCCGCACCTGATCTACTTCGCCGACGCCATGTGCTCCTGGTGCTATGGCTTCTCGCCGGTGATCGCCGACATCCGCAAGACCTTCGGCCGCGCGCTGCCGATCCAGTTGATCATGGGCGGCCTGCGTCCGGGGACCGACACGCCGATGACCGACACGGCCAAGACCGAATTGGCCGGCCACTGGACCCACGTCACCGAGGCCTCTGGCCTGCCCTTCGACCCGGCCGTGCTGGACACCCCGGGCTTCCTCTATGACACCGACCCGGCGGCCCGCGCGGTGGTGTTCGTGCGCCGTCACGACACCGAGCTGGCGCTCACCTTCCTGGGCGACCTGCAGGCGGCCTTCTATGCGCAGAACCGCAACATCACCGATCCCGAGGTCCTGGCGGCCCTGATCAGCGAGCGCGAGATGGACGGGCAGCGGTTCCTCGACATCTTCGACACCGACGACCTCAAGCACGAGACCTGGCGCGACTACGGGACCTCGCAACAGGCCGGCGTCACCGGCTTCCCGACCCTGATCGCCGGCCCCACCGAGAACGGCGCCTATGGCGTGGTCACCCGCGGCTATCAGCCGGGGACCGCTGTCGTTCCCATGCTGGAAGCCTGGCTCTCGGGCCCGTTGAACTAGCCATGGAAAGCTTCGACGTCGTGGTGGTGGGCGCCGGCGCCGCCGGGATGATGTGCGCCATCGAGGCCGGCAAGCGTGGCCGCTCGGTGCTGGTGATCGACCATGCCAAGGCCGCCGGCGAGAAGATCCGCATCTCCGGCGGCGGCCGATGCAACTTCACCAACTCCGGCGCCAGCCCCACCAACTTCATCTCCGCCAACCCCCGCTTCGCCAAGGGCCCGCTGCGCCGCTATTCGGCCAAGGACTTCATCGCCCTGGTGGATCGCCACGGCGTCGCCTGGCACGAAAAGACCCTGGGCCAGCTGTTCTGCGACGACAGCGCCAAGCACATCATCAACCTGCTGCTGGCGGAGATGAAGGCCGCCCGCGTCCAGCTCCGCGTGGCCACCGCCGTGGCCAAGGTCAGCAGGACCGCCACCGGCTTCGAGCTCGCCCTGCCCGGCGGGACCGTGGCCTGTTCGTCCCTGGTGGTGGCCACCGGCGGCAAGTCGATCCCGAAGATGGGCGCCACCGGCTGGGGCTACGAGATCGCCGCCCAGTTCGGCCTGCCGGTGGTGGAGACCCGCCCCGCCCTCGTCCCCCTGACCTTCGAGGTGGGCGCCCTGGAGCGGCTGAAACCCCTGGCCGGCGTCGCCGTCGACGCCGTGGTCGCCTGCGGCAAGATCCGGTTCGCCGAGGCCATGCTGTTCACCCATCGCGGCCTCTCGGGTCCGGCGATCCTGCAGATCTCCTCCTACTGGCGCGAGGGCCAGGAGATCACGGTCAGCATGGCGCCCGGCGTCGACCTTATGGCCGCCATGAAGCTGGCCAAGACCACGCGAGGCCGGCAGGCGGTCGCCACCGTGCTCGCCGATCACATCCCCAGGCGCCTGGCCCAGATGATCGCCGAGGAGGAGGGCGCGCTCGGCAACATCGCCGACCTGCCCGATAAGGTTCTGACCCGCGTCGACTCCGCGGTGAACCGCTGGACCGTCAAGCCGGTGGGCTCGGAGGGCTACCGCACCGCCGAGGTCACCCTGGGCGGCGTCGACACCCAGGCGCTGAACCCCGGCACCATGCAGGCCAACGACGTCCCCGGCCTCTACTTCATCGGCGAGGTTGTGGACGTCACCGGCTGGCTCGGCGGATACAACTTCCAATGGGCATGGTCGTCGGGCTGGTGCGCCGGACAGGCCGTCTAGGACCGCAAGCTTGGCCTTGGTGCGTCAATCCGCCCCAGGTTCTTCACCAAGTCCCGTTCAGTTATTTTCATCTTCTGCCCGCAACGTTGGGTTTCATCCCGACGGCCCGAATGGCCGAGCGCGCGTGGGGTCTTGGTGCAGAAAGCCGTCGAACGATTCAGTCAGGCCGAGCTGGTGGGCCATGTGCTCAGCCATGAGAAGTTCCTGGCCGGCAGTCCGGGCGGGCGCCGGATGATCCTGCCCATGGCCGACCTCACGGGCCTGGCCATGCCCCGCCGCAACCTGGCCGACGCCGACCTCAGCGGCGCCAGCATGCGCCGCGTCGATCTATCCGGGACCATCCTCGACCGCGCCATGCTGTTCGGCAGCGACCTGCGCGGGGCCAACCTGGTAGGCGCCAGCCTCAGCCGCGCCGACCTGCGCGGCGCGGTGCTCTGCGGCGCCGACCTCTCCGACGCCGACCTGCAGGACGCCGACTTCCGCCCCGGCCAGATCGCCGCCCACTCCGCCCAGGGCTTCGTCTCGGTCTCCCAGCGCCAGCGCTCGGGCATGGCCGACGGCATCTCCAGCCGCATTCGCGCTGACGTGAACACCGCCTACGCCACCGACTTCTCCGACGCCACCCTGCGCGGCGCCAGGATGAACGGCGCGAAGATGAAGTCCGCCAACTTCACCAACGCCCTGCTGGAGGAAGCCGACTTCACCAGCGCCAACCTGGAGAACGCCGACTTCACCAATACGGTGATGTCCGGCGTCCAGTTGATGGGCTCCACCACCCACGACGCCATCATGGACCGCGTGGTCCACGCGCCTTCGACCGAGGCCCTCGCCCGGCGGCCGGCCCTGCTGGAGGCCCTGGCCGGCCACCAGGTCTGGTGTCTCACCAACGGCAAGCAGGGCGGCGCGGCCCAGGTCGAGGGCGCGGATCTTCGCGTGGTCGGCGACGCCCTGGCCGCGGGCCAACTCACAGGCCTTCAAGCCCCCGGCGCCTGCTTCGTGCGGCTCAATCTGGAGGGGGCTTTCCTGCAGGCCGCCAATCTGGAGGGCGCAGACCTGCGCGGGGCCAACCTGCGCGGCGCGGACCTGCGCGGCGCCCGCCTGACCGGGGCCAACCTCGCCCGTGCCGACCTGCGCGGCGCGATCCTGATGAACATGGAGATCGGCGGCCGCACCACCGCCACCGACCTCACCGGCGCCCGCTTCAGCTATGCCGACTGTCGCGGCGTCCTGCTCTCGCCGGGCCAGCTCGACTTCGCCGACGTCGCCGAGGCGCGGTTCGACCGGGCGGCCTAAGCAGGGTCGGACGAGGGGGCGCCCTCCGCTCCCAGAAAAACAACCGCGTCATCCCGGACGCCGATAGGCGATCCGGGACCCAGGGGCCCAGCGCACCGCTCCTGGATCCCGGCTCTCCGCTTCGCTGCAGCCGAGATGACGATGTGGATTGGCTTGGAAGTTCATCCGACCAGCCACCGTCAAGACAGAGGAATTCCCGCCTCAGAAGATCACCCGCTCCTGGCCCCACCACAGCGGCGAGCGGGCATGGTCGAGGAACTTCCGCTCGTCCTCCAGCAGCAGCTGCGCCGCCGCCTGGGCTTCCGGCCGGGCCATCAGGGCGCCCAGGGCCTCCAGGCTCTCGTACCAAAGCTGCGCCACCCCGTCATAGGGCTCGGGCGCATCGCGGCTGGCCCGCAGGGGGGCGGACATCTCGTCGGGCAGGCTGTGCATCTGCACATAGCGCTGGATGCCCAGCACCTCGCGCACGCTGGCCACCAGGGGCGCGTGGATTCCGTGCCAATAGGCCTGGAAGTCCTCCCGGCTCAGGCTCGGCAGCCGCACCAGGGCGAAGGTCAGCTTGATCATCTGCGTCTCCTCTCCTTTGCTGATCTTCTCCCTTCCCCCTCGATGGGGGAAGGGCGTGGATGGGGGTGAACGCACCGCGGCGAAGGGAGGGCCAGGTCGGCGCCGACCTTGATCTTCGCCAAACACGCGAGACGCCCCCCCACCCAACCCTCCCCCATCGAGGGGGAGGGCTTAGAGACTGCGCAGGATCCCCATCGTCACCAGGGCCGCGTTGTCCGACGCCAGCTGGTTGAAGGCGGTGTAGAGCTTGTCCCCGTCCCCCGCGCCGGCCAGGCTCGACAGGCCGCGCACCGCCAGGAAGGGCTTGCCGTTGCACCAGGCCACGTGGGCCACCGCCGCGCTCTCGCAGTCCAGCACGCCGGCCTGGAAGGTCTCGAACACATAGTCCCGCAACTCGGTGTTGTTGACGAGGGCGGCGCCGGACACCCCGTTACCGCCAGCCACGACGCGCGGCGTCTTGTCGAGCTGCGCCGCGCCCGACCCCTTGGACAGCACCACCGTCACCGCCAGCTTGCGGGCCGCGCTCAGCATCGTCGGCGCGACAGGGAACCAGAACCGCCGCTCGGTCTCGCCGTCCGGCCCCGTCACCATCACCGGCTTGGGGAACATCATTCCGAAATTGCCGTAGCCGCTGGGGGCGCCCGAGGCCGGCTCGAATCCTGAGGGCCCCTCACGGCCCATCACCACCTCCAGGTACTGGCCCCATTGGCCCGCCACGAAGACGTCGCCCACCTTCAGCTCCGGATCGACCCCGCCCGCGCAGCCGCTGACCATCAGATGGCTGACATTGAACAGGTCCAGGGTCCGTTGGGCGGTCATGGCGGCGTTGACCATCGAGACCCCGCAGCCGACCAGCACCACCGCCTTGCCGGCCAGCATGCCGGTCGTGAAGGCGGCGCCCGCCACCACATGCTCGGCGGCGTCGGTCAGCTCCTTGCGCAGGGCGGCCAGCTCGCTCGCCATGGCGCCCAGCACTGCGATCCGGGGGGTGTCGTCCAGCATGCCTACTCCCGTGGGTCCTGCACGCAGAAGGCCGCGCCCTCCGGATCGAGCATCACCGTGTGATCGGCATGGGTATCACGCACCGTCCCGCCCAGGGCGACAGTCCGAGCGACTTCGTCCGCGCGTGGCCCGCCCACGATATCCAGGTGCATCCGGCGGCCCGGCGTCGGCGTGGCCACCTGCTGGAAGCAGAGGATCGGCCCCGGCCCGTCGACCATCACCGAGGGATCGGTCTCCGGCGTGAGCCCCAGCCCGGCCAGCCGCGCGATTTCCGCATCGTCATAGGCCCGCACTGCATAGCCCTCCAGCACGCCGGCCCAGAACCGGGCCAGCGAGGCCGGATGCAGAGCGTCGATGACGATCTCGCGGATACGGGCCATTCCTGCGTCTCCCTGGTCCCACCCTATCTAGTCAAATCGGCCTGGCCAGCTCACGAGGCCAGCCTGCCGTTCCGGCGCTGAGCCACAGGCCTCGATCATCCACAGGCTTGGCACGAATATGTGATGGAACCGGGAACAGGTTCGTGATCGCGGCGTTGTGGTGGTGCTCCGGCTTTGGCGGGAGCGCCGAACGCCACGCGGGGGCGGCGTCCGGCCCAAGCCATACCCCCCAAAATTCGGAGACCACCATGCGTTTTGCCACCCTGATGACTGTTGCCGCCCTCGGCCTCGCCGCCGCCGCCTGCACCAAGAAGGAAGAAGCCCCGGCCCCGGTCGCCGCTGACGCCACCGCCGATCAGGCCGCCGCCGTCGCCGACCAGGCCGCCGACGTCGCGGTTGACGCCGCCGACACCGCCACCGACGCCGCCAAGGACGCCGGCGACAAGGCCGGCGACGCCATGAAGGCCGCCGGTGAAGCCACCGAGGACAAGGTTGACGCCGCCGCCGACGCCTCCAAGCACTAAGACCTCGGCCTGGAGGCCGCGAGGCCTCCTCCACGGTTGAACTGAATCAGGGCTCCGATCGCCTCTCCAGGTGGTCGGGGCCTTTTTCGTGGCCTCGTCTTCCCTCCCGGTCTCCCGCGAAGTCCTAGCGGCCCGAAACCCACGATGACCCCGAAGTCGGGCATCTGACACATTTCGTCGCAACCATCCGGCCCGGGTCGCATTCCTCCTGCACGGCCAGAACGCCGGGGTGCGGAGTGCGATGGTGCGGATTCTGATTGTCGAAGACGAGATCCTGGTCGCCATGGAACTTGAGGAGACCCTCAATGACCTGGGCCACACCGTCGTGGGTATCGCGCCGGACCGTCGCAGCTTCGAGGCCTTCGCCCTTGAAGACATCGATGTCGCCTTGGTGGATCTGAATCTGCGCGACGGCGCGACCGGCGTCGATATCGGCCGCGCGCTGGCAGATCGCCGCGCCGGCGTGATCTTCATCACCGCCAATCCCGGCATGCTGCGCGAAGGCGTCGCCGGCACGATCGGCGTGCTGCCCAAGCCGGCCTCCCGCAAGGCCGTCGCCGACGTCGTCGAATACGCCGGCCGGCGCGGCCCGATGCTCTCTCCCCCGGGCGAGCTGCGCCTGTTCGTCTAACAAGGCCGCTCCATTTTCGGCCGTGAGCGCGCCTTGGCCTGCGGGCCCCAGGCGCGCATCGGCGGCGCCTGACTGTCTTGCCTTATCCTCCCCTGGGGGATAGGTAGCCGACAGCAGCCGACCGCCAGGAGCCTCCCGTGACCCCCTTCACCGACCTCCTGGCCCAGGGCGCGGCCCATGCCTGGCTGTTCATCCCCAGCGCCATCGTGCTGGGCGCCCTGCACGGGCTGGAGCCCGGCCACTCCAAGACCATGATGGCCGCCTTCATCATCGCTATCCGCGGCACGGTGAAACAGGCGATCCTGCTGGGCCTGTGCGCCACTTTCTCCCATACCCTGATCGTCTGGATCATCGCGGTGGGCGGCATGTACCTGTGGCGCGGCGTCGACAGCGCGGTCCTGGAGCCCTACCTCCAGCTGGCCTCGGGTCTGATTATCGTCACCATGGCGTTCTGGATGCTGTGGCGCGCGCGCCAGGAGGAACGGCTCGCGGCGCTGGGCCACGATCACCACGACCATCATGATGATCATGATCATCATGATCATCACCACCATGATCACGCCCACCATGATCACGCCCACCATGGCCATGACCATGGCCACCACCACGACCATCACCACCACGGCCATCCGCATGAGGCGCCATCAGCGCTGGCGTTGAACACCGGCTACCAGGACGCCCACGAACGGGCCCACGCCGACGACATCCAACGCCGCTTCGCCGGCCGGGACGTGACCACCGGCCAGGTCGTCATCTTCGGCCTGACCGGGGGGCTGATCCCGTGCCCCGGCGCCATCACGGTCCTGCTCCTCTGCCTGCAGCTCAAGCAGGTCGCGCTCGGCGCGGTTCTGGTCCTGTGCTTCAGCATCGGCCTGGCTCTGACCATGGTCGCCTCCGGGGTCATCGCGGCCATCAGCGTGAAACAGGTGTCCAAGCGCTGGAACGGCTTTGGTGAAATCGTCCGCAAGGCGCCCTATGTTTCAGGCGCCGTGATCCTGCTGATCGGCCTCTACATGGGCGTTCACGGCTATCTGGCCCTCACCGCCCCGCACTGAACAGAGGGCGCCATGCACACCCACGACAAGGACTTGCTGAACCGGCTCAAGCGCGCCCAGGGCCATCTGGCGACCATCATCCGCATGATCGAGCAGGACCGCGACGGCCTGGAGATCGCCCAGCAGATGCAGGCCGTCATCGGCGCGATGGAAAAGGCCAAGGGCGCCCTGGTCGCCGACCATATCGAGCATCACCTGGAGGAGATCGTCGGGCCCCTGCCCAAGGAAGCCCGCGACAAGCTCGCCGGCCTGGGGCGACTGGCCAAGTATCTCTAAGTCGCCGCCAAGTCAGGCGCCGCGGCTCGGTCGCGTATAGGACTTGGCCGGGGTGGTCATCGTCACCAGGAGCCCCTCAGGCAGCCACTCGCGGATGAGCGTTCCCCCGAGCTGCCCCTCCACCGACACCTTCGACAGCGTCGAGCCGAAACCCTCCACGGCGGGAGCGCTCGTCACCCTGGGCCCGCCGGTCTCACGCCACACCACGCGGTAATCGTCACCCACCAGCTCGGCGGTGATGGCGACCCGGCCGTCCGCCGCCGACAGCGCTCCGTACTTGGAGGCATTGGTGGCCAGTTCGTGAAAGATCAGCGCCAGGGGCGTGGCCGCCCGGTCGTCGATGGGGATGTCGTCGCCGGCCAGGCTGATCCGCAGGCCGCCCGCCCCGTCATAGGGGGCGAACAGCTCGGTGAGCAGGGCGAAGACCGTCGCGGCCCGGGCGTTCGGTTGCGACACCTTGCTGTGGGGCCGCACGAAGTCGTGGGCCCTGCCCAGCGCCATGACCCGATCGCGTAGGGCCATGGCATAGGCCTTGGACGGGGGATGGGTGCGCGCCGACAGCGAGATCAGGCCCGAGATCACCGCGAAGATGTTCTTGATCCGGTGACTCAGCTCCTGGCTCACCAGTTCCCGCTCCTCGGCCAGCCGCTTGGCGTCGTCGATATCGGTGCAGGTGCCGAACCAGCGGGTGATCTGGCCGCCCGCGTCGCGGATCGGCAGCGCCCGTCCAAGCGTCCAGCGATAGACCCCGTCGTGGCGCCGCAGCCGGTATTCGATCTCGTAGGGCGCGCCGGTCTCCAGACTGCGGGTCCACAACGCCCTGGCCCGATCCTGATCTTCCGGGTGGAACATGTCGTTCCAGGCCTCGCCGTCGGTGGAGCCGGGCTCCATGCCAGTGAACTCGTACCAGCGGGCGTTGTAGTAGTCGTGATAGCCGTCCGGCCGGGTCGACCAGACCATCTGCGGCATGGAGTCGGCGATCGCCTGGAACCGGCTTTCCCCGTCCTTCAGGCGCGCGGCCTGGGCGCGCAGGGCCAGTTGCGCCATCACCTGTCGCGCTAGCGCCAGCAGGGTTTCGGTTTGCGCCGCGGTCAGGCCCTGCGGCCGCGCCGCCGTGTCCATCACCGCCACCGATCCGATCGGGACGCCGTCCGGGCTATCGACCCGCGCCCCGGCATAGAACCGCAGCGACGGGGCCTCGATCACAAGGGGATTGTCCGAAGTCCGGGCGTCCGCTGTCAGGTCCGGGAAGACCTCCAGGCCCTCGCAGGCCAGGACGTGACGGCAGATCGCCATCTCCACGGGGGTTTCGCTGACCTCCAGCCCGATCCTGGCCTTGAACCACTGGCGGTCGGCGTCGACGAAGCTGACCACCGCGATCGGGGTCTCGCAGACGAGAGCGGCCATGCGCACGACGTCGTCGAAGGCGGTCTCGGCCTGGGTGTCGAGAATGCCGGTGGCGGTCAGCGACCGAACCCGCGCGTCTCTGCTCTGGGCCTGGGTCACCGGCTCAGCTTCCGTTTCTGCGCCGGGATCTGGCGGACCTGTCTGATAGCAAACATGGCCGGACTACGCCTCGGTTTCGGTCAGGTTCCAAGACCGGCGCCGCTACGAACTCACGCAGGTGCTCATATTGACCGGCGCGGTGGGCGCGCGGAGCCAGCCGCCATCGATCTTGGTGAACTCCGAGAACCCGGACTGCGGCCGGTATTCGCTGCGCACCTCTTCCCAGCCCTCCCAGCTCATCGCCACCACCAGCTTGGCGGTGACGCCCTTGGCCTGGTCCGTCGCGCTGATCTCACGCTCGCCCTTGCACCGCACCTCGAAGGCCTGGCAGCCATCGGACTTGGCCAGGCAGATCTTGTCGGCCTTCAAGATTTCCTGGCGCCAGGCCAGAATCTCCCCATCCAGCCCGTCGTACTTGGCCTCGGCTCCGCTCTTGGCCTTGGGGCTGCAACTCGCCAGCAGCGCGGCGGCGGCCAGGATCCAGACTTTCTTCACGCCGTCTCTCCGCTTGGGTTCGGGCCGGCGATCTTCAGGCCAATCAAGGCTTCAGCATGGCGGGCGCATCCATCCAACGCGCGGGGCGTTGTGTCGGCTTAGGGACCTAGGGATTCTGGAGGCTTAGCTATGCGTCATATGCTTTTGATTTGCGGTTTGGCGGCAGTCGCCGCCACCGCGCCCACCCTGGCCAGCGCGCGCAGCGCCTGTGACCAGCGCGCTCACGACCGCAAGGTGACGGGCACGGTGCTGGGCGCCGTCGGCGGCGCGCTCATCGGCAACGCGGTGGGCGACGGCAAGGGGGCCATCATCGGCGGGGTCGGCGGCGCGGTGGTGGGCAACCAGCTCGCCCGCACCAAGTGCGACACCGGCCGGACCTATACCCGGGCCAGCAATCGCGCGACGAACCGCGATTCCAACTATCGTCAGGCCTCCACCGCCTGCCGGATGGTCAGCCGCCCCTATTACGACGACCGCGGCCAGGTCAGCTATCACCAGACCCGCGTGTGCGGCCAATGACGCCCGGCATGAAAGCCGTGAGCCTGGCGGCCCTGGCCGTCTTCTCGCTCAGCGCCTGCAGCGACAATGACGGGCCCAAGGTCGCCAAGGGCATCTGCACGCCCTTCGCCGCCGCGCCGGCCACCACGACCGCCACCGCCGGGGTCCCGGCCCTGGCGCCGGCCGCCGTGGTCGATGGCGCGGGTCCCGTGGAGGACTGCCTGCATCGCTGGGCCTACAGCCTGGCGGGCGCCGAGGACACCGCCGACGTGGTGGCCGACGCCGCCGTGGCGGCCTGCAGCTCGGCGATTTCCCAGTGGAACCAGGCGTCGCTCTCCGGCCCCGCCGGCCCGTCCGACGCCATCAGCCTGGTGACCGGCGAACCCACCAGCGCCATTGTCGAGCACCGCAACTTCGCCAACGCCCGCGCCCTGTTCTTCGTCGTCCAGGCCCGCGCCGGCCGCTGCGCGCCGCCACCGCCCGTGAAGGGCTAGTCCGGCGCTCCGAGCCCGGCCGCGCGCCGGGCTCGGAGGTTTGCTCGACAGGGAGCCCTGGACAAGCCGGGCCGATTGCCGCCAGCTTGCGCCGCCGGCTCGTCGCGCCGGGCCAGCGCCAAGCCCCGGGGACCCGCCATGACCGTCGAGCTGGGGATCATCGAGGGCTATTACGGCCCGCCCTGGAGCTGGGCGGACCGCCGCGGCCAGGTCGCGGCGCTCTCGCCCCACGATTATCGCTTCTATATGTACGCCCCCAAGGCCGACCCCTATCTGCGCCGCGCCTGGCAGCAGGAGCACCCGGCGGAGATGGCCGCCGAGCTGATGGCCCTGGCCGGCGCCTGCGCCCAGCACGGCGTCCGCTTCGGGGTGGGGCTCAGCCCCTTCGAGCTCTACCGCGACTTCAACGCCGAGGCCCAGGCCGCCCTGGCCCGCAAGCTGGCCTTCTTCGATGCCCTGGGCGTCCAGGACCTGGGCATCCTGTTCGACGACATGCGCGGCGACCTGCCAGACCTGGCCGCCACCCAGGTGGAGATCCTGCACTGGATCGCCCATCGGACCACGGCCAGCCGCATCGTCGCCTGCCCCACCTACTATTCCGACGACCCCGGCCTCGACCGGGCCTTCGGCGCCCGCCCCGCCGATTACCTTGAGGATTTCGGCCGGCGGCTGGACCCGGCCATCGAGATCTTCTGGACCGGCGAGGAGGTCTGCTCGCGCGAGTTCAGCCCCGGCCACCTGGCCCGCGTGACGCAACAGCTAGGTCGCAAGCCGTTCCTCTGGGACAACTATCCGGTCAATGACGGGCCGCGCATGTCGCCGCACCTGCACCTGCGCGCCTTCACCGGCCGCCCGGCCAGTATAGCGCCGCACATCGCCGCCCATGCGGTGAACCCGGCCCTGCAGCCGGTCCTCTCGCGCATTCCCGCCATCAGCCTGGCCCGGAGCTACCACGAGGGCGACGCCTACCAGTATGGCCAGGCCTTCCTCGCCGCCGCCCAGGAGGTGCTGGGCCCCGAGCTCGCCCGCCGGGTCCACGGCCACCTGACCCTGCTGCACGACACCGGCCGCGACCGCCTCGGCGACGCCCTGCCCGCCCTGCGCGCCCGCTACGCCGCCTTCGACCACCCCGGCGCGCGCGAGATCGTCGCCTTCCTGGACGGCGCCTATGTCATGACAGCGGAGATGATGGCCGAGGAGCCCTGAAATCTGTCACCCCGCGCCAGCCAAGACTCGTTTGACGAAGCCTAGGCTTCGTCAAACGGCGGCGGCAGTTGCCCGGCCTTGAACAGGATCACCGGGTTCTCGTCATAGTCCCCCAGCTCGGCGTCGGCCGAGGCTGAGAACGCCACCACCCCCAGGCGGGTGTCCGACAGCCGGTCGGCCTTGCGCCGCGCCTCTTCCGCCGACTTGCAGATCACGACGGGTTCGGCCTTCAGCGCCTTGCCCTTGCCGGCGATGTAGGACTGCACCAGGTGAACGGTCTCGATGGCCACGGGGCGCCTACTTCTTCAAGACTTGCGGGGTCCAGGCGTTGCTGTTGGGGACCGCCTTGGTCTTGTCGGCCTTGGGCTTGCGGACTTCCTTGTTGCTCTTCTTCTGACCCTTGGCCATGGCGGTGTCCTCATAAGCTGGTGCGCGGGACGTGACTCTAGCACGCCCCGCCTCGCCTCCCCGGCGAAAATCGTCAGGCCTTGCCCGAGACATCCACCGGCGTCGGATCGTCCTTCGACAGCCAGCGATAGGTGACCCCGGCCAGGGCCGCCCCCACCAGGGGCGCCACCCAGAACAGCCAAAGCTGCTGCAGGGCCCAGCCGCCCACCAGCAGGGCCGGCCCGGTGCTGCGCGCCGGGTTCACCGAGGTGTTGGTCACCGGAATGCTGATCAGGTGGATCAGGGTCAGGCACAGGCCGATGGCCAGCGGCGCGAAGCCGGCCGGCGCCCGGCCGTGCGTGGAGCCCATGATCACGAACAGGAAGGCGAAGGTCATCACCACCTCGCAGACCAGGGCGGCGGCCAGGGTGTAGCCCCCCGGCGAGTGCTCGCCATAGCCGTTGCTGGCGAAGCCGCCCGCCAGGTCGAACCCGGCCTGGCCGCTGGCGATCACATAGAGCACCCCGGCGCCCGCCAGGCCGCCCGCCACCTGGGCGATCACATAGCCCGGCAGCTCGGCGCCCCGGAACCGCCCCCCGGCCCACAGCCCCACCGACACCGCCGGATTGAGGTGGCAGCCGGAGATGTGGCCGATGGCGTAGGCCATGGTCACCACCGTCAGACCGAAGGCCAGCGAGACCCCCACAAAGCCGATCCCCAGCTCCGGATAGCCCGCCGCCAGCACCGCCGAGCCGCACCCGCCCAGCACCAGCCAGGCCGTGCCGATGAATTCCGCCGCAAGTTTCTTGATCATGTCGTCCTCCCCAGGATGTGGCGCCAAGCTGGACCTTAACGACGCGCCCGACAACCCTCAGGGGAATCAGCCCGGCTTGGGCGCCGCCGCGGAACCCGCCTAGACTGGCGAACAACACAGACGTCATCCCGGCCAAGCGCAGCGCAGAGCCGGGACCCAGGGGCCGCGCGCTCCGCCCCTGGGTCCCGGGTCTCCCCTCCGGGTCGCCCGGGATGACGTACGTTTTGACGACGGGGGAAGACACACATGGACCGGCCGAGCCTCGCCTCGAAACTCATCCTGGCCCTGGCCATCCTTGCCGGCGTCAGCTTCCTGGCCGCCAACCGCTTCGCCCTCCCCGAGACCGCGACCATCGCCTGGAAGGGCGCCGGCGTCGCCCTGCTGGCCCTCTACGCCGCCACCCGCGCCAAGAGCCTCGACGGCTGGCTGCTCACCGCGGTCATGGCGCTCGGCGCCACCGGCGACGTGCTGCTGGAGACCCACGGCCTGGTCACCGGCGCCGTGGCCTTCCTGGCCGGCCACCTGACAGCCATCGCGCTTTATCTCCGCAACCGCCGCCCGGCCCTGACCCGCAGCCAGCTCCTGCTGGCCCTCCTCATCGTCCCGGCCACGGTGATCACCGCCTGGCTGCTGCCCGCCGACCGCGCCGGCGCGCCGGGCATAGCCCTCTATTCCACGGGCCTGGCCCTGATGGCCGCCTGCGCCTGGATCAGCCGCTTCCCGCGCATGAGCGTGGGCCTCGGCGCCCTGATGTTCGTGGCCTCGGATCTGCTGATCTTCGCCCGCGCCGGCCCCCTGGAGCACAACCCCTGGGTCGGCTTCGCGGTTTGGGCGCTCTACTTCGCGGGCCAGCTGCGGATTTGCCTGGGGGTGGTGGGGGCCCTGGCGAGGCGGGACCCATAGTTCCTCCCCTCTCGGGGAGGGTTGGCCCTTCCCCATCGAGGGGGAAGGGCGGTCCCTACTTCCCTCGCTCATAGTTCAGGATCGGAGCCAACCAGCGTTCGGCGGTCGCGAGGTCCCAGCCCTTGCGGCGGGCATAGTCCTCGACCTGATCCTTCTCGATCCGCCCGACGCCGAAATAGTGCGCCTCCGGGTGGCCGAAGTACAAACCCGACACGCTGGCCGGCGGGTTCATGGCGAAGCTTTCGGTCAGCGCCATGCCGGTCTGGGCCGGCGCGTCCAGGATGCGGAACAGCTCGGCCTTCTCAGTGTGATCGGGCTGGGCCGGATAGCCTGCGGCCGGACGGATGCCGCGGTATTTCTCGCCGATCAGGGCCTCGATGTCGAAGAGCTCATCGGGGGCGTAGCCCCACAGCTCGGTGCGCACCTTGCGGTGCATGGCCTCGGCGAAGGCCTCGGCCAGGCGGTCGGCCAGGGCCGCGGCCAGGATCGCCGAATAGTCGTCGCCCTTGTCCTTGAAGGCCTTGGCGATCTCGGGCTCGCCGTGGCCGGCGGTCACCGCGAAGCCGCCGATCCAGTCGCGCTCGCCCATGGGGGCGATGAAGTCGGAGAGCGCCACATTGGCCCGGCCGCCCTCCCCCTTGGACATCTGCTGGCGCAGGGTGTGCAGGCGGGTCAGCTCAACGGTCCGGGTCTCGTCGGTCCAGACCACCACGTCGTCGCCGTCGGAATTGGCCGGCCAGAAGCCCACCACCCCGCGCGCCTCAAACCACTTCTCCTCGACGATCTTGGCCAGCATGGCCTGGGCGTCCTTGAAGAGGTCGGTGGCGGCCTGGCCCACCACGTCGTCCTCCAGGATCTGCGGATAACGGCCGATCAGTTCCCAGGACGCGAAGAACGGCGTCCAGTCGATGTGCTTGGCGAGATCGCCCAGGTCATAGGCGGTGAAGGTCCGCGTGCCGATGAAGCTGGGGGGCGTCGCCTGCCAGCCCGAAGGCTTGAAGCTGTTGGCCCGCGCGTCGGCCAGGGTGGCGCGGGCGCGGTTGGTGTTGCCGCGGGCGAACTGCTCGCGGACCTTGGCGTAGTCGGCTCGGGTCTCGGCCTGAAGGCGCGCGCTCTCGGTCTTCGACAGCAGCCCCGAGACCACGCCCACGGCGCGGCTGGCGTCCAGCACATAGGTGGTCGACCCGCCCTGATAGCCGGGCTCGATCTTGACCGCCGTGTGGGTCTTGGACGTGGTGGCCCCGCCGATCAGCAGCGGGATCTTGAACCCGCGCCGCTCCATCTCGCTGGCCACATAAACCATCTCGTCCAGGCTCGGCGTGATCAGGCCCGACAGGCCGACGATGTCCACCTTGTGGGCGATGGCCTCGTCCAGGATGCGGTCGCAGGAGACCATGACCCCCAGGTCGATGACCTCGTAATTGTTACACTGCAGCACCACGCCAACGATGTTCTTGCCGATGTCGTGGACGTCGCCCTTCACCGTGGCCATCAGGATCTTGCCGGCATTCTCGCGCGGCTTGCCCTCCTTCTCGGCCTCCATGAACGGCATCAGATAGGCCACGGCCTGCTTCATCACCCGGGCCGACTTCACCACCTGCGGCAGGAACATCTTCCCCGAGCCGAACAGGTCGCCCACCACGTTCATGCCGTCCATCAGCGGACCTTCGATGACGTGCAGCGGCCGCTCGACGGAGAGCCGCACCTCCTCGGTGTCGGCCTCGATATAGTCGGTCAGGCCGTTGACCAGGGCATGCGCCAGCCGCTTGGCGACCGGCAGTTCGCGCCACGCCAGGTCCGGCCCCTTGGCCTCCGACTTGCCGCCCTTGTACTTGGGCGCCAGCTCCACCAGCCGCTCGGTGTTGGAGATGTTGGTCCGCTGCGGCCGGTTGAGGATCACGTCCTCCACGGCCTCGCGCAGTTCTTCGGGGATGTCATCATAGACCGGCAGGTCGCCGGCGTTGACGATGCCCATGTCCATGCCCGCGGCGATGGCGTGATAGAGGAACACCCCGTGGATCGCGCGCCGCACCGGCTCGTTGCCGCGGAAGCTGAACGAGACGTTGGACACCCCGCCCGAGATCCGGGCCAGCGGCAGGGTCCGCTTGATGATCCGCGTCGCCTCGATGAAGTCGACGGCGTAGTTGTTGTGCTCATCGATCCCGGTCGCCACCGCGAAGATGTTGGGGTCGAAGATGATGTCCTCGGCCGGGAACCCCACCTCGTCCACCAGGATGCGATAGGCCCGCGTGCAGATCTCCACCTTGCGCTGCGCCGTGTCGGCCTGGCCGACCTCGTCGAAGGCCATCACCACCACGGCCGCGCCATAGCGCAGGCAGGCCTTGGCCTGTTCGCGGAACTTGTCCTCGCCCTCCTTCATGGAGATCGAGTTGACGATGGCCTTGCCCTGTACGCACTTCAGGCCGGCCTCGATCACCTCCCACTTGGAGCTGTCGATCATGATCGGAACGCGCGCGATGTCAGGCTCGGCGGCGATCAGGTTGAGGAACGTCCGCATGGCCGCGACGCTGTCCAGCAGCCCCTCGTCCATATTGATGTCGATCACCGAGGCGCCGGCGTCCACCTGTTGGCGCGCCACGCTCAGCGCCGCGGGATAATCCCCCTCGGCGACCAGCTTACGGAACTTGGCCGAGCCGGTGACGTTGGTCCGCTCGCCGACATTTATGAAGATGGGTCGCATCAATTCCGCTCGTTAAACTCAGTCCTTCTCCCCTTGCGGGAGAAGGTGGCAGCGAAGCTGACGGATGAGGGGTCTCGCTCCCCTCTCCGCGCTTTTGACGAGGCCTGACCAGATAGACCGGTGCGACCCCTCATCCGACCTGCTGTCGCAGGCCACCTTCTCCTGCAAGGGGAGAAGGACACGAAATGCTAGGCCAGCTCGAAGGGCTCCAGCCCGGCCAGGCGCATGGCCTTGGGCCGCTCCGGAATCTGCCGGGGCTTAACACCCTTCACCGCCTCGGCCACATGGCGAATGTGGTCGGGCGTCGTGCCGCAGCAGCCGCCCAGGATGTTGACCAGGCCGCGTGACGCCCACTCGTGCAGCTCGTGCGCGGTCTGGTGGGCTTCCTCGTCGTACTCCCCGAAGGCGTTGGGCAGGCCGGCGTTGGGATAGGCGCTCACCAGGGTGTCGGCCACGCGGCTGAGTTCGGCGATGTGCGGCCGCATCAGGTCGGCGCCCAGCGCGCAGTTCAGGCCGATGGCGAAGGGCTTGGCGTGCTTCACCGAATTCCAGAACGCCTCCACCGTCTGGCCCGAGAGCGTGCGCCCTGAGCGGTCGGTGATGGTCCCGGAGATCCAGATCGGCAGGGGCTCGTAGCCCTCGTCCTCCATGTCGAGGATCACCTTGATGGCGGCCTTGCAGTTCAGCGTGTCGGTGATGGTCTCGATCAGGAACATGTCCACCCCGCCGTCGTGCAGGGCGATCATCTGTTCGCGATAGGCGGCATAGACCTCGTCGAAGGTCACCAGCCGCGCGCCGGGATCGTTCACGTCCGAGCTCATCGACAGCATCTTGTTCAGCGGCCCCACCGAGCCCGCCACGAAGCGCGGCTTGTGCGGCTCCTTGGCGGTCCAGGCGTCGGCCCGCTCGCGGGCGATCCGCGCGCCCTCGAAATTGATGTCGCGGACGGCGCTCTCCAGCTCATAGTCGGCCTGGGCGATGCTCGTCGCGGAGAAGGTGTTGGTCTCCGAAATGTCCGCGCCGGCGCCGTAATAGGCGTCATGCAGGTCACCCACGATATCGGGCCGCGTCAGGCACAGGATATCGTTATTGCCCTTCAACTGGCCCGGATAGTCCTTGAACCGCTCGGCCCGGTAGTCGGCCTCATCCAGCTTGCGCTTCTGGAACATCACCCCCCAGGAGCCGTCCAGGATCAACACACGCTCACGCGATATTTGCTTGAGTTTTTCAATACGTTCCGAGCGCGGGCTCATGCGGCTTTCTCCGTCGGCTCTTCCCGCACGCCCAGCACCCGGCAGATGGCGTAAACGAGATCGGCCCTGTTCAGGGTATAGAAATGCAGGTCCGAGAACCCCTCCTCCACCAGCCGCGCGCACATCTCGGCGGCGACGGAGCAGGCGAGCAGCTTGCGGGTCTCAACATCGTCGTCGAGCCCCTCGAACAGATTGCCCAGCCAGCCCGGCAAGGTGACGCCGATCCGTTGGGACATGTTCTTCAGCCCCTCATAGCCGCTCACCGGCATGACGCCCGGCAGGATCGGGATGGTGACGCCCGCCTTGCGGATCTTCTCGACGAACCGCAGGTAGCCGTCGATATCGAAGAAGAAGTTGCTGATCGCCCGGGTCGCCCCGGCGTCGATCTTGGCCTTCAGAACCTCGATGTCGTGATCCACTGACGGGCTCTCGGGATGGATCTGCGGATAGACCCCGACACTGACGTCGAAGTCCCCAATCGCGCGGATGCCCGCCGTTAGCTCGGTGGCGTTCTGATAGCCGTCGGCCCGGGGCACATAGGCGCCGCCTAGCGAACCCGGCGGATCGCCGCGCAGGGCCACGATGTGGCGGATGCCGGCGTCCCAGTAGTCCTGGATCACCTCGTCCACCTCGGCGCGGCTGGCTTCGACGCAGGTGAGGTGGGCGGCGGGCCGGAGAGTCGTCTCCTTCAGCATCCGGACCACCGTGCGGTGGGTGCGATCGCGGGTGGAGCCGCCGGCGCCATAGGTCACCGACACGAAGGACGGGTTCAGGGGCTCCAGGCGGCGGATGGCCTCCCACAGACTCTCCTCGCTCTTCGGCCCCTTGGGCGGCGAGAACTCGAAAGAGACCGAGGGGCGCTTGGCCAAGCCGGCGCCGGCCCGCGCCACGGGCCCCAACGCGGTTTCCAGGGGGCTCATGCGGCGGTCCTCTCGGCTTGGCGGACACGCTCGGCGGTCCAGATCTTGACGGTAAGCCCCTCGCCGCGAGCGGGCGGCAGGGCGGCGGCGCGGACCTTGGTCAGGCCTGCCTCGTTCAGCCAGCGCTCCATCTCGCTCTCGGCGAAACCGAGGCGGCGGTGCTGGTGCTGTTCGCGCAGGAATTCCAGGCTGTGGGGCGCGAAGTCGACGATGATCAGCCGGCCGTCCTCGGCCACCAACCGGGCGGCCTCGCGCACGGCGGCGGCGGGATCGCCCAGATAGTGCAGCACCTGGTGGACCACCACGAGGTCGGCGCTCTGACCGGGCAGCCGGGTGCCGAAGATGTCGCCGTGGCGCAGCTCGCAGCGCTCCAGCCCCGCGTCGGCTACATGACGGCGCGCGATATTCAGCATCTGCTGAGAAAGATCCAGCCCAACCGCAGCTTGGGCATGCGGCCCGAGCAGCGTCAGCATGCGGCCCGTGCCGCTGCCCAGGTCCACCAGCCGCTTGAAGGGACCAGGCCCGGCGGCCTTCAGCACGGCGGCCTCCACGGCGGTCTCGGACACATAGAGCGAGCGAATCTCGTCCCAGCGGGCGGCGTTGCGGGCGAAGTACTCGCCAGCCTCTGTGGAGCGTTCGGCGCGCACCTGCTGCAGGCGCTCGGCGTCGCGGATCAGGATAGGGTCGGCAGGATCGACGGCGGCCAGGGTCTCGTCGGCCAGACGCCGCGCCAGACCGCCGGCCACCAGCCGGTAGAAAACCCAAGCCCCGTCCGGAAAACGCTCCACCAGGCCGGCCTCGGCCAGCAACTTCAGATGGCGCGAGACACGCGGCTGGCTCTGGTCCAGAACCTTGCACAGTTCCAGCACCGCCAGCTCCTCATGGGACAGCAGGGCGAGGATGCGAAGCCGCGACGGCTCGCCCGCAGCGCGCAACACTTCCACAGCCTGGATCGCCGAGAGACTCATGAGCACATAAAGATATCTTTATGTCTTTATGTCAAGCCTCCCAGTGGCCGCTCCTAGCGACGGGAGAACCTCAGGCCTGAGGTAAAATAACAGTCTTTCCAAATAGTTTCACGGCCAACCTTGCTCAGCCTCTCACCGGGCTCAACAATGGCTCACCGGCGAAATGACGGCGCAGGTTCTCAAAGGTCTGGGCGATCATGCTCGGCAAGGAGCCCACCGTGCCGCCGGCGCTGTGCGGGGTCAGCACGGTGTTCGGCACGTCCTCCCAGCGCTCCACGGGCGTCGGCTCCACGGCGAACACATCCAGTCCCGCCCGGCCCAGCCGGCCGTCCTTCAGTGCCGCGATCAGGGCGTCCTCGTCGATCACCGAGCCCCGGGACACATTGACGATCATGCCCTTGGGTCCGACCGCCTCGATCACCGCGGCGTTCACCGCATGGCGGTTCGAGACGTCTGCGCGGCAGGCCACCACCAGGATGTCGCAGTCGGCCGCCAGGGCCAGCAGGCTCTCGGCCCGCGGCCAGTCCGCGTCAGGCTTGGGGTTGGGGCCCCACCAGGCGACGGTCATGCCGAAGGCCTCCGCCCGCTTGGCGACGGCGACCCCGATATGGCCCAGGCCCATGACGCCCACCTTGCGCCCCTTCAGACCGGGGCCCACCGCCATGCGGTCGTGGTTCCAGCCGCCGGCCCGGATCATGCGGTCTCCTGCCACGATATTGCGCCAGCAGCCGATCAGCAGGCCCAGCGCATGGTCGGCCACGTCTTCGGCGTTCAGACCGTCGGCGTGAGAAACTTCGATTCCCCGCGCCCGGCACCAGGGCACGTCCACCCCGTCATAGCCCACGCTGACATTGGCGATCAGCTTCAGGTTCGGCAGGCCCTGCAGGAAGTCAGGCGTCAGGTGGATCTCGCCCGCGTGGACAATGGCCTCCACCGCGCCGGCGTCCACGTCGGCCATCTCCCAGCGGCGCACGATCCGATAGCCCTGCGCCTCCAGCCCAGCCTGCATCGGCGACAGCATCGGGTGCGAGATCAGCAGGGTGTGAGGCATGGGGCTCTCCGGGGGACGAACCTCTATAGCCGCGCTCAGTCGATCCCCGCCAGCACGCCGGCGAGGATGTCGGTCAGCTTGCCGATCTCCGCCTCCGATATGATCAGCGGCGGCGACAGGGCGATGGTGTCCCCCGTCGCCCGCACCAGCAGGCCGGCCTTGAGCGCCCTGACCAGCACCTCATAGCCGCGCGCGCCCGGCGTCCCGTCGCGGGGCGAGAGCTCGATGGCGCCCATCAGGCCGACATTGCGGATATCGATGACGTGCGGCTGGGCGTGTAGCCCATGCAGCGCCGCCTCCCACAGCGGGGCGATGGCCGCCACCCGGGCGAACAGATCCTCGCGGGCATAGATGTCCAGCACCGCCAGCCCGGCCGCGCAGGCCGTCGGATGGCCCGAATAGGTGTAGCCGTGGAAGAACTCGATGGCGGCCTCGGGGCCCTGCACAATGGCGTCGTGCACGCCCCGCTTGACGAACACCGCCCCCATCGGGATGACCCCGTTGGTGAGCCCCTTGGCCGTGGTCATGATGTCCGGCGTCACCCCGAAGGCCTGGGACGCGAAGGCCGCCCCGACCCGCCCGAACCCGGTGATCACCTCGTCGAAGATCAGCAGGAGGTCGTGGGCGTCACAGATCTCCCTCAGCCGCGCCAGATACCCCACCGGCGGCGGCAGCACGCCGGCCGATCCCGCCACCGGCTCGACGATCACGGCGGCGATGGTCTCGGCGCCATGCAGGGCGATCAGCCCCTCCAGGGCGTCGGCCTTCTCGGCCCCATGCGCCGGCAGCCCACGCGAGAAGGCGTTGCGCGCCAGGTCATAGGTCGAGGGCAGGTGATCGACGCCGGGGAGGGTGACGAAGGTCCGCCGGTTGTTCACCAGACCGCCCACCGACAGCCCGCCGAATCCCACCCCGTGATAGCCCTTCTCCCGGCCGATCAGCTTGGTCCGCTGCCCCTCTCCCCGCGCCCGGTGATAGGCCATGGCGATCTTCAGGGCCGTATCCACCGACTCCGAGCCCGAGTTGGTGAAGAACACCCGGTCCATGCCCATCGGGGCGATCTTCGTCAGCCGCTCCGCGAATTCGAACCCCGGCGGATGGCCCATCTGGAACGAAGGCGCGAAGTCCAGGGTCATCAGCTGGCGATGCACCGCCTGCGCGATCTCAGGCCTCCCGTGCCCGGCGTTGACGCACCAGAGGCCCGATGTGCCGTCCAGCACCTCGCCCCCCTCCGCCGTCCGGTAATACATGCCGCTGGCCTGCGCGAGCAGCCGCGGGTCGGCCTTGAACTGCCGGTTGGCCGTGAAGGGCATCCACCAGGCCGCAAGGTCGGGGCGGTTGTCTCCGAAGTCGGCGCTCATGCTCGGGATCTCCTCGTGGCGACAGGCAATCACGTTCGGCGGAGAACCGCCACCCGCCGCCTTGCGCCGGGCGGGGGCATGCTCCTATCTGCCAGACCATTGAAGCGCCGCCGTCGCCCGGCGCCCCATTTCAAGGACGCCATTCATGCAGACCCATCGCCTCGGCAAGAGCGCCATCGTCGTATCCAAGATCTGCATGGGGACGATGACCTTCGGCTCCCAGGTCGATGAGGCCGCCTCCCATCGCATCCTCGACAAGTCGCTGGAGGCCGGGATCAACTTCTTCGACGCCGCCGAGAACTATCCGGTGCCTCCGAGCGAGGAATGGGCGGGCCGCACCGAGGAGATCGTCGGCCGCTGGATGAAGACCAAGCGCCGCGACGAGGTGATCATCGCCACCAAGGTCTGCGGCCCCAGCCACGGCTGGATCAAGGGCGCCCAGCGGGCCGGCATGACCGCGCTGGACCGCCACAACATCACCCGCGCCGTCGAGGCCAGCCTGAAGCGCCTGGGGACCGATTATATCGACCTCTACCAGACCCACTGGCCCGACCACGACATCGCCTATGACGAGACCATGGAGACCCTCGACGACCTGATCCGCGAGGGCAAGATCCGCACCATCGGCTGCAGCAACGAGACCACCTGGGGCCTGATGAAGAGCGTCGCGGCGTCGGAGCGTCTGGGTGTGGCGCGCTACCAGACCATCCAGAACAACTTCAGCCTCAACAACCGCCGCTTCGAGGACGAGCTGGCCCAGGCCTGTCGCAAGGAGGGCATCAGCCTGATCCCCTTCTCGCCCCTGGCCGGCGGGGTGCTGTCGGGCAAGTACCAGGGCGGCGCCACGCCCGACGGCGCGCGGTTCTCCCGCTACATCGCGCTGGGCGGCCGGCAGGCGACCATGGCCAAGCGCTTCGTCAACGAGAAGTCGCTGGCCTCCACCGAACGCTTCGCCGCCGTGGGCGCCGAGATCGGCCTGTCGCCGGTCACCCTGGCGACCGCCTGGAGCAAGCAGCACGACTTCGTGGCCTCCACCATCGTCGGGGTCTCCAGCGAGGCGCAGTTGCCCGACATCTTCGCCGCCGCCGACGTCACCCTGTCGGCCGAGACCCTGGCCAAGATCGACGCCATCTCCAAGGAGATCATGTACCCGATGGGGTAGAGGGTCAGGCCCGCCGTCAGAACAACAATTCCGTCATCCCGGACGGCCGACAGGCCGCGCCGGGACCCAGGGGCCGCGCGCACCGCCCCTGGGTCCCGGCTCTCCGCTTCGCTGCGGCCGGGATGACGTCGTTGGGCAGCTTCGAACCTTAGCTCGCCATCCCCGCCACCTGGTTGAGCCGCGCCCAGCTTCGGGCGTGAGCGGACCCGCCGGGCCGGGCGGGTTTGAGCGCCGAGGCCCACCGCGCCTCGGCGGCCTCCGCCTCCCGCCAGCAGGACGCCACGGCGCTCTTGAGGTCGTCGGCGGCGTCGATCCGCGCCCGGAACCCCGCCTCAAGCGCGTCCCGCTCGGCGGCGATCAGCACCATCCCCGCCGCATGGTCGGCCAGTAGCGCCCGGTGCAGCCGTTCGTGCCGCCACCACAGGCTCTGGTCGTCATAGCTATCCGACGGCGCGGGCCCCACCGGCGGGGCTCCCGCCTCCAACAGCACCGGCTTGAACAGGCTGGTGCAGGGCGCCGAGGTGGCCGTCACCCAGTGCACCGCGCGATCGGCCCCGACCTCCGACACCATCGAGGCCACCGACTGGCTGCGGCGCGGCCCCTGCGCGGCATGCATGCAGATCGTCCGTCCCACGGTGTTGGCGGGACTCCAGTCGGCGGCCTCACCGTGGTCACGCAGGATGGCCATCATGGCGGCGGGCGTCAGGGCGTCGTCGGCGCGCACCAGCAGGTCCTGCCCCCGCGCGCACCGCCCCCGCCCGAAACTCACGGCGTCGCGGGCCTCGTCGATCAGGTGGGCGGCGACATCGAACCGCCCGGCCGCCTGCGCCGCCAGTCCCGGACTGATGGCCGACCAGCCCGCCCCGATGGAATAGGCGTTGGACAGCGACCGCCGCCCGGCCACGCGCTCCACCACCCAGTCACGCCCCACCGTCTCCAGCACATAGGCCTCGGTCGCATCGGCGATGATGAAGCCGTTGTGATAGTAGAACCGACCCAGGTGGCCGCAGTCGCCGCCCTGGCCATGCCGCTCCAGCAGCTCGATGATCACCGCCAGCGCCTGGGCCGCGCTCGCGCCGCGCTCCAGCCCCAGCCGCACCAGGTCCATGCCGGTCAGCGCGCGTCGGCGTTGCGCCGGGACCTTGGCGTGCAGCGCCTCGTTGCCGATGACGACCCCATGCTCGTTGGCGCCCATCTCCGCGCCCCACATCCAGCAGGGCCGGCTGAGCAGCACCGCGTGGGTCGCGGCCACGTCCGGGATAGCGATATAGGTCAGCTTCAGCTCGCCGCCGCCGCTCCGGCGCGGATGCATCTCCAGCACCTGGGCCTCGTTGCGCTCCCGGTCGCTGTTCTTGGCGAACAGCAGCGCCCCACGCGGGGTCTCGGCGGCGAGGGCTACGAGGGTGTCGCACATGGACAGGAGACTATCCGCAGTTTCCCAGGCGCGTCATCCCGGCTTGCCCGGCTTGACCGACTCCGCCCCGGCGTAGAGAAACGCCCATGATCCGCCTCATCGCCACCGATCTGGACGGCACCCTGCTGCGCCGGGACGGCTCGATCTCGGCGCGCACCCGCACGGCCCTGGCCAACGCCCGCGAGGCCGGCATCGCGGTGGTCTTCGTCACCGCCCGGCCGCCCCGCGATGTCCACGCCATCGCCGAGGACCTGGACATCACCGGCATGGCGGTCTGTTCCAACGGCGCCCTGCTCTATGACGTCGCGGCCAACCGGGTGATGCGCCAGGAGGCCCTGCCCACCGCCGTCGCCCTGCAGCTGATCGGCGAGTTGCGCGATCATGACCCGCACTTCAGCTTCGCCACCGAGCACGGCCACAAGGTGGGGCGGGAAGCGGCCTTCCCCACCAACCTGTTCGACGGCTTCGTCCACCATCACGAGCCCCGGATCGACGCGGTTCACACCCTCTGCGACGAGGACCTGATCAAGATCCTGGTCCACCATCCGGCCCACGAGATCGACGACCTGCACGCCCTGATCCGTTCCCTGGCCGGCGAGCGCGTTTCGGTCACCCACTCCGGGGCGGCCTTCGTGGAGTTCGGCGCCCTGGGGGTCTCCAAGGCCAGCGGCCTGCTGCACCTCGCCGACCTGCTGGAGATCGGCGCCCACGAGATCGTGGCCTTCGGCGACATGCCCAACGACATCCCCATGCTCACCGCGGCGGGTCGCGGCGTCGCCGTCGCCAACGCCCATGCCCACGTCCTGGCCGCCGTCACCGAGACCACCGCCAGCAATCAGGACGATGGCGTCGCGCAAGTGATCGAGACCCTGCTGGGCTGAAGCGACGCCGCCCGCCGAATTCTAAGCGGGGCTGTCGGAACGAAATCCGGATTCCGGGCGCTGATGAGCCTCAATCTCCGGAGAAACCACAATGCGAAATACGATGGGGACCCTCGCGGGGGCCGCGCTCACCCTGGCCCTCATGGGCGCCTGTTCCAAGCCCGCCTCAGAGACCGCCACCGACACCACGGCCGCCGCCGCCGATGCGAGCGCCAGCGTCGCCGACGCCGGGGGCGCCGTCTCCCCGCCCACCGCCAATGACGCGGTGGACGCCGGCGCCACGGCCTCCGACAGCGCCCCCGAGGCGGCCTCCAACTCCTTCACCGAAGGCCAGGCCAAGGGCCACATCGAGAACGCCGGCTACACCGAGGTCACCGGCCTGACCAAGGGCGCCGACGGCCTGTGGACCGCCAAGGCCAAGAAGGGCGGCGCGACCATGGACGTCACGCTCGACTTCAAGGGCGCCGTCACCGCCCGCTAACCCTCAAATCCAAGGAGCTCATCATGAGCCGCACCGTTTCCCGCCTGTTCAACACCCACACCCAGGCCATGACCGCCGTCTCCGAGCTGGAGCGCGCGGGCGTCCCGCACCACGACATCAGCCTGGTGGCCAGCAACGCCGACAACTGGCACGACGGCCACCGCCACCACACCGCTGATCTCGACAACGACAATGAGACCGCCGAAGGCGCCGCCGAGGGCGCGACCACCGGCGGCCTGATCGGCGCGGGCGGCGGCCTGCTGGCCGGCCTCGGCATGCTGGCCATCCCCGGCCTCGGTCCGGTGGTCGCCGCCGGCTGGCTGGTCTCCACGGTTGTCGGCGCCGCCGCCGGCGCCGTGGCTGGCGCGGCCACCGGCGGCGTGCTGGGCGCCTTGAAGGACGCCGGCCACTCCGACGAGGACGCCCACGTCTATGCCGAGGGCGTCCGCCGCGGCGGCACCCTGGTCAGCGTCAAGGCCAAGGACGAAGACGCCGCGCGCATCGAACAGCTCCTCAACCAGCACCAGGGGGTCGACGCCGGGGCGCGGGGCTCCGAATACCGCGCCGCGGGCTGGAGCGGCTTCGACCACGCGGCCGCCCCCTACACCGCCGACGAAGTCCTCCGTGAGCGCCAGCGCTACGGTGAGAGCCGCTCCTTCCTGAACCAGGACGGCCGCGACGACAGCCTCGACGCCGAACGCGATCGCCGCGCGGAAGCCCCCGGCATCACCACGCCCATCCGCGGCACGGACATCTAGGTCAGAGGCGCCGCCCAAGCCCACGGCGCCGAGAACCGCCAGGCCCCCCGGCTCACGCCGGGGGGCCTTTTGGCGTGCGCGCGGCCGGACTAGCGTCACCCTCCATTCGTAGGAGGGATTCGCCGGTGGCCCGCTTCATGATGATCCCGGAGGTCCACCTCGTCCTGGTCCGCGACGGCCAGGTCCTGATGCTCCGCCGCTGCAACACCGGCTATGCCGACGGCCAGTACAGCCTGGTGGCCGGCCACGTGGAGGGTGGCGAGACCTTCGCCGCGGCCATGGCCCGCGAGGCCCTTGAGGAGGCCGGCCTGCGCCTCGCCCCCGCCGACCTCACCCTCGCCCACACCATGCATCGCAGGTCCGACAGCGAGCGCCTGTCCCTGTTCTTCCGCGCCTACACCTGGCCGGGCGAGCCTGTGAACATGGAGCCTGACAAGTGCGACGACCTGAGCTGGTTCCCGGCAGACCACCTGCCCGCCAACACCATCCCCTACATCCGCGCGGGCCTGGCGCACGTGCTGGCCGGCGAAATCTATTCAGAGTTCGGGTGGGGATAAGGGTTATCCCCACCCCGCTCGTCCCGGCGAAGGCCGGGACCCAGATCCATCCCGACAGGATGGACTTGATCCGAGGTGAAGGCGTGGACCTCCCAAGATCGATGGGGGCGTCACCTGGATCCCCGCCTTCGCCGGGATGAGCGGGTAAGGTAGGATCCCCCCCCGCCATCGACCCAGCCCGCCCCTGGAACGTTCGGCTTTCAGCCCAGGGCGAGGAATACAGCCCAAGCTTGACCTTACGCCCCGCCCCGGCCACAACCCGCCTCAGGCAAGCGTCCGAGGCGGCTTACAAATATCGCGCTCGCCCCGAACCCCCGCACACAGATGCGGGATCGCGGCCCTGCGTGGCCGTCGCCCCTCGACGGACTTTCCCCATGACCACCCCCCCTGGCGCCCTGACGCGCGACCGTGACTTCATGAAGCTGTGGGCCGCCCAGGCGGTCTCCACCTTCGGCGCCCGCATCACCCGCGAGGGCCTGCCGATGACGGCGGTCCTGACCCTGGGCGCCAACCCGGCGACGCTCGGGGTGCTGGCCGCCCTGTCCTATGGCCCCGCCTTCTTCGTGGGCCTGTTCGGCGGCGGCTTCGTCGATCGCCGCCATCGCCGCCCGGTGCTGATCGCCACCGACCTGATCCGCGCCGGGGTGCTGATCACCGTGCCCATCGCCGCCTGGCTGGGCTGGCTCAGCCTCTGGCAGGTGTTCGCCGCCGCCGTCCTGGTGGGGGGCGCCAGCGTGCTCTTCGACATGGCCGACCACGCCTATCTCCCCGCCCTGATCGGAACCGAGCGATTGGTGGACGGCAATTCCAAGCTCTCGGCCACGGAGTCGGTGGCGGAGCTGGGCGGCCCGGCCCTGGCGGGCCTGCTGTTCCAGTGGCTGACGGCCCCCTTCGCCATCGCGGTCAACGCGGTCACCTACCTGGTCTCGGCCCTGTTCCTGTCGGGCATCACCAGGGTGGAGCCCGACCCCGAGCCCGTTCCGCCCCAGCACTGGGTCGCCGACCTGACGCAAGGCTTCCGGGTCGCCTGGGCCGAGCCCCGCGTGCGGCCGCTGCTGCTGATGACCGCCACCAACGGCCTGTTCGGCGGCGGCTTCGCGGCGCTGTACTTGCTGTTTGCTTTGCGCACCCTCAATCTCAGTCCGGCCATGCTGGGCGTCACCGTGGCCTTCGGCGGCCTGGGCGCCCTGATCGGCGCCGGGCTGGCCGCCCCCATCGCCAGGCGGCTGGGCGCGGGCCCCGCCATCCTGCTCACGGCCGTGGCCACGGCCGGCAGCGCCTTCCTGATCCCGCTGGCGCCCGCCGCGCCGCTGGCCGGCATGGCGGTGCTGATCGTCTCCCAACTGCTGGGGGACTCCCTGGGCACGATCTACAACATCCTGGCCGCCAGCCTGCGCCAGACCGTCCTGCCCCAGGAAACCCTCGGCCGCGCGGCGGGCGCCTTCAAGGCCGCCGGCGGCGGCACCATGCTGGTGGGCGCCCTCGGCAGCGGCCTCCTAGCCAACGCTATCGGCGTCCGCGAGACCCTGTTCATCGCGGCGGCGGGGTTGGCTGTGGGTCCGCTCATCGCCCTGGCCTCCCCGGCCCTGCGTCGCGTGAAGGTGATCGAACTGGACGCGGGGTAGCCGACCAAAGCCCGCTCATCCCGGCGAAGGCCGGGATGAGCGGATGATGGCCGGGACAGGCCCGGCCGTGACGGAATTCAGGACGCCACCCGCCCCGCATAGACCCCATCCAGCGATCTCCAGATCGTCCAGAAGGCCACCGGCGTCCGACCCTCGGCCCGCTCCACCAACATCGCCAGGTGGGTATGCCAGCCGGTGGCCACGCTCAGCATGTCGCCGCGCTTCAGCCCGGTCTGGCTGACGGTCAGCAGCACATCGGCCCCATCGGGGGTCAGCTCGAAGGTCACGACCGAGTCCATGTCATCGCCCCAGGTGAAGACCAGCCGATGCGGCGGCGCCATCTCCAGCACCTTGCAGATCAGCAGATGCGGCTCACCGCCTGCGCCGAAGCCAGCCGGGGCGGGTTCATGGTGCGGCGACAGATCGGCATGGCGGAAGGCCAACTCCATCCGTCCGCCCGCCAGCGCCCCAGGCGCCAGCCACTGCCCGCGCAGTTCGCTGTCGGCCAGGTAGGACCATACTCTCTCGATCGGCCCCGGTAGGCGGCGCACGAAACGGACGGAGGCGGGGCCGGTGATTTCGCCCAGGCTCGAATTGGTCATTGGTCTGATCCTTTCTGATCGGGTTGGCGCAACAGGCCCTCCAGCACATCGAGGCGGGAGGTCCAGAAGCGCTCATAGAAGCCGAGCCAGTCGTGAGCCCCGGCCATGGCCGCAGGCTCCAGACGGCAGAGGTGGGTGCGGCCGCGCACGGTGCGGCCCACCAGGCCGGCCTTCTCCAGGGCCTTGATGTGTTTGGACGCGGCCGCCAGCGACATCTCGAAGGGCGCGGCCAGGTCGCCGACGCTCACCTCCTCGTCGGCCAGGCGGCGCAGCATCGCCCGCCGCGTCGGGTCGGCCAGAGCATGGAACACGGCGTCAAGCCGCTCGGGCATCAATTCAACCATTTGGTTGAATTATAGCGCGCGAAGCGAACCGTCAACTGTTCAGTTGAATAAATCACTGACCCCGGCATTACGCTGGGTGAAGGTGATCGAATTGGAGGCCTGAACCCTCCCCAATTCCGCTCATCCCGCCTGATGGAAGGCGCGAACGTGGCAGGACTTAACCGCTCCAACCTGCCCTCCGACAAGTCGTGCGTGTCCCTATATGCATCCCACATTGCCAAGACATCTATAGAACCTATATATTCTAAAGATGGAGGTTGCGATGCCTACGCTCTCGAGCCACGTCGATGAACTCACTGCGCGACGAATAGCTGAAACCGCGAAGCTCGAGGACCGTAAGACGTCCCAAATCACCGCGGCCGCGCTGCGATGGTACCTCAGCCTCTCCTCCGGCGCGCGAGACACGCTTCGACGGATCGAGGCCTTGGGAGAGACCGAAGTGCAGGCGGCGTCATGGGCGGTCAGCCGGGCGCTCCTGGACCGCGAGTACCGGACGGTTCTGCAGGCCGGGATGACCAAGGCGGAGCCCCGGCTAGGCCCCAATCCCTCTGAGGACGAGATCATGGCCGAGGCGGTGCGCCTCACCAGCCGCCGGCCCTAGCGGGTGCTGTGCCTCTGCCTCGATCTCAATGTCTGGGTCGGCGCCTTCCTCGCTGAAAAGTACGGCCGCCAGGACACCGCCGCCCAATCCCTCGTCGAGGCCATACGCCTGGGCCAGTCGCCACGCGGACCCGTGGCCCTGGTCATTTCCTGGGGCATGCTGTTCCGGCTGAACACCGTGATCCTGCGTCTGACGGGCGATCAGGCCACTGCGGATCGTCTGATGGCGATCATCGCGGCCTTCGCCCGTGACGGCCCCGCCCTGACCCTCGGCGGCGTGGGCGTTCTCCCGTTGGACGACGAAGAAGACCGTCACGTCCTGGAAACCGCCTTGGCGGGTGAAGCCGACCTGTTGGTGACCCAGAACCTCGATGACTTCATCCAGGGCGATGTCGATCGAATTGACGATCGCCACGGCCTATCGCGCCCCCCGCCTCGAAAGCTCTTGATCGCCCACACCTACAGCGCTGCGGCATGGCTCCGAGGCGAACCCTGGCCGGAGCAGGTCGAAGCGTACATCGGGCAGGGCTAACCGCCGCGCCCTTGGGTCGTCCGAAGGGCGCCAGGAGCGAGCCTCAGCTCCAGGCCGAGAAGCGGGAAATGCGGTGACAACACGGCATGAGGCTGGCGGCCCTTCTGATCCCGCCGACCGTTCGTGTGGTTCGTGGTTCGAAGTTTTTTTCGGACGCGCCGCTCGCGAGGCGTGGGAAGACCTCCGCTGCGCGGAGGCACTTTCCTTAGAGCCCCCCTACCCCTCCGGCGTGAATTCCACCGGCATGCTCCGGATCGCGTAGACGAAGTTGTTGGGCGCCACGTCCATCGGTCCCGACTGGTGAATGTCGGGGAACCGCGCCAGCATCTGGCGGTAGACCGCCTCCAGCTGCAGCTGCGCCACGCGCTTGCCGATGCAGGTGTGGGGGCCGTAGCCGAAGGCGATGTGCTTGTCGGCGTTGGCGCGGGTGACGTCCAGGCGGTCGGGGTCGGCGAACACCGCGGCGTCGCGGTTGGCCGAGCCGTAGTACATGATCACCTTCTCCCCCTCGGCGATCTGCTGGCCGGCCACCTCGACGTCGCGGGTGGCGGTGCGGCGCATGTAGATCACCGGGCTGATCATGCGGATGAACTCGTTGACCGCGTTCGGCATCAGCTCGGGCTTGGCGATCAGCTTGGCCTTCTCCTCCGGGAACTGGCTGAGCAGCTGCATCGCGCCGGAGATGGTGTTGCGGGTGGTGTCGTTGCCGGCGAACACGATCAGCAGCCAGGAGCCGTCCAGGTATTCATCGGCCAGCAGGTCGCCGTCCACCTGGGCCATGGCGATGGCGCTCATCAGGTCGGCCTGCGGGTCGAGGCGGCGCTTGTGCAGCATGTGCCGGCCGTAGTCGAACATCTCCTGGATCGAGGCGGTGAAGGCGTCGAGGAAGGCCTTCATCTCCGGCGGCACCTCGGCGGCCGCGCTCTCCAGCCCGCCGCCGCCGCCACTGCGCTCGGCGGCGAAGGAGTTGGCCAGTTCCAGAAAATGCATCCAGGTCAGGAACTTGGGCCGATCTTCTACGGGCACGCCAAGGATCTCGCACAGGGTGAACAGCGGCAGGTGGGCCGACACCGCCTGCACCAGGTCCACCCGGCCCTGCTTGGCCATGGCGTCCAGCAGCCGGGTCACCTCGCCCTCCACCCGGTCGGTCAGGCCCCGCAGATAAGCCGGCGTGAAATAGGGCATGTGCTCGCGACGCAGCTGCATGTGCAGCGGCGCGTCCATGTTGATCATGGTGTCGAGGCTGGCGCGGGCCAGCTGCATCTCCGAGCGCTGGTGGCTCATCAGGATGCCGCCCCGCTGCGAGGAGAAGGTCTCGTAGTCGGCGTTCACCCGCATGACGTCCTCATGCCGGGTGAGCGCCCAGAAGCCCGGCCGCTCCTCGGGCTCGGACATCCAGGCGATGGGCGAGGCCTTGCGCATTTGCGCGAAGGCGTCCATCGGCGGCCCCTTGGTGAAGGCCTCGGGATTCCAGAGTTCGACGGGACTCGGGGGGAAGATCGGCTTGTGGGCCGGGCCCTTGGCGCCGCCAACCTCAACAGTGTCGCTGATCAGAAGCATGGCGGTCTCTCCGGTTTCCTAGCCTGGAATCTCCCTACGCCGCGTGACGCTACGCAAGGCAAATCTTGAACCTGGGTCAGCGGCGGATCCGCGTGGACAGGATGATCGACGAGGTCGTCCGCTCCACCCCGTCGATCAAGCCAATGTCGTCGAGCACCTGGTCCAGCTCCTCGATGGAGGCCGCGGCCACCATGACGATCATGTCGAAGGGTCCCGACACCGAGTGCAGCGCCTCCACCTGGGGCATGGCGCGCAAGGCCGCCTCGATATGTCGGGCGGCCTTCGGCGCCGCCGTCACCAGAACATGTCCCCGTACGATCCTGGATTCCAACGGGTTTCCCAGCCGGATGGTGAACCCTGCGATCACCTGCGCGGTCACAAGTCGGTCAATGCGGGTCTGCACCGTCGTGCGCGACACGCCGAGCCGTTTGGCCAGGGTCGAGGTAGGCAACCGGGAGTCGGTCTCCAACAATCGGACCAGGGCCAGGTCTCGGGCATCCAGCTTCATATCGTCGGCAGACCTGGTCATATCGCTCACTTGACTGCGCATATCCGACGCAATGTCTGTTCAGATCGCCAAGAAATGGGCTCACCGTCAAGCTCTACAGCGCGGGAGAAACGCATGCGCAAGATCGTGGTCATCGGCGGCGGCAAGATCGGCGGCGTCATCGCCCAGATGCTGGTGGAGAGCGGCGACTACGAGGTGACTGTTGTCGACCGGTCGGCCAGCGCGCTGGAGGGCCTTATCCTCCATCCACGGCTGTCACCATCTGCGCTGGACATCACCGACGCGGCCGCCCTGGACACGGCGCTCAGCGGCGCCTTCGCCGTCCTCTCCGCCGCCCCCTTCCACCTCACCGGCGCCGTGGCCCAGTCCGCCGCGCGGGTCGGCTGCCACTACCTCGACCTCACCGAGGACGTCGCCACCACCCGGATGGTCAAGGACCTGGCGCAGGACGCCGGCGGCGCCTTCATCCCCCAGTGCGGCCTGGCGCCGGGCTTTATCTCCATCGCCGGTGCGGATCTGGCCCGCGGCTTCGACCAGGTCGAGGAGTTGCGCCTGCGGGTCGGCGCCCTGCCCCGCTATCCTTCCAACAGCCTCGGCTACAATCTGACCTGGTCCACCGAGGGGGTGATCAACGAGTACTGCGAACCCTGTGAGGCCCTGGTGGACGGCGAGCTGCGCCAGGTCCCGGCCCTCGAAGGCCTGGAGACCTTCAGCCTCGACGGCGTCACCTACGAGGCCTTCAACACCTCCGGCGGCCTGGGCTCGCTGGCTGAGGTTCTGGCCGGCAAGGCCCTGAACCTGAACTACAAATCGGTCCGCTATCCTGGCCACTGCGCCCTGATGCGCACCCTTCTGAACGACCTCGACCTGCGCCACCGCCGCCACCTGCTGAAGGACGTTCTGGAGGGCGCGGTCCCCGGCACCGAGCAGGACGTGGTGGTGTTCTTTGTCACCGCCTCGGGGTGGCGGAACGGCCGCCTGATGCAGGAGAGCTACGCCGGCAAGGTCCTGGGTGAGCACCACGGCAAGGGCTTCTGGAGCGCCATCCAGGTCACCACGGCGGCGGGCATCTGCACCGTCCTGGACCTGCTGGCCGCCGGCCGCCTGCCCAGCCGCGGCTATGTCCGCCAGGAAGAGATCGCCCTGGCCGACGTCCTTTCCAACCGCTTCGGCAAGGCCTATCGCCAGCCGGGTGACCACCCCGCCGAAGAGGCGCGACACATCGCCGAGGTGGCGTAGACCTATCCGCTCCTCCCGGCGAAGGGGTGAGCTCCAGGAGACCTGCATGACCACCCACGCCCGCCCCCTGCCCGCCGTCCGCGATGACGCGCTGGCCACCCTGGCCGCGCTGGGCGTCGATCTGGCCGCCCTGGAAGGCGTCGATCTGCCCGCCCGCTCGCCCATCGACGGCTCGACCATCGCCACCCTGCGCGCCACGACGGTGGCCCAGGTGGACGCCGCCGTCGACCGGGCCCAAGCCGCCTTCCTCGACTGGCGCAAAGTCCCCGCCCCCCGGCGCGGCGAGCTGGTCCGCCTGTTCGGCGAGGAACTGCGCGCCGCCAAGCATCACCTCGGCCACCTCGTGGCCCTGGAGGCCGGCAAGGTCACCTCCGAAGGCCTGGGCGAGGTCCAGGAAATGATCGACATCTGCGACTTCGCCACCGGTCTCTCGCGCCAGCTACACGGCCTGACCATCGCCACCGAGCGTCCCGGCCACCGGATGATGGAGACCTGGCACCCCCTGGGCGTCTGCGGCGTCATCTCAGCCTTCAACTTCCCGGTCGCCGTCTGGTGCTGGAACGCAGCCCTGGCCTTGGTCTGTGGTGACCCCGTGGTCTGGAAGCCCTCGGAGAAGACGCCCCTGACCGCCCAGGGCGTGCAGGCCGTCTTCGACAAGGCCGTGGCCCGCTTCGGCGACGCGCCCGCCAACCTGTCCCAGGTGATCCAGGGCGGCGCCGACATCGGCGCGGCCCTGGTCGCCCACCCGAAGATCGCTATCCTGTCGGCCACCGGCTCCACGGCCATGGGCCGCGCCGTGGCGCCCGTACTGGCCGCCCGCTTCGCCCGCGCCATCCTGGAGCTGGGGGGCAACAACGCGGCCGTCGTCGCCCCATCGGCGGACCTGGAGCTGGCCCTGCGCGGCATCGCCTTCTCGGCCATGGGCACGGCGGGCCAGCGCTGCACCACCTTGCGCCGCCTGTTCGTCCATGAGGACGTCGCCGACGCCCTGATCGGCCGCCTGAAGGCCGCCTACGCCTCGGTCCCGTTCGGCGATCCGCGCGAGGCCGGAACCCTGCTGGGCCCGCTGATCGACGAGGCGGCCTACGACGCCATGCAGGCCGCGCTCACCGAGGCAGAGGCGGTTGGAGGTGTGGTCCATGGCGGCCAGCGCATTGAGCGCCCCGGCGTCTATGTCCGCCCAGCGCTGGTGGAGATGGCGAGCCAAACAGGCCCCATGCTGCGCGAGACCTTCGCGCCGATCCTCTACGTCGTCCGCTACCGTGATCTCGCCGAGGCCATCGCCCTGCAGAACGCCACGGCGGCGGGCCTGGCGTCCTCGATCTTCTCCAACGATTTGCGCGAGACTGAGCTGTTCATTAGCGACGTCGGTTCCGACTGCGGCATCGCCAACGTCAATATCGGCCCCTCGGGCGCCGAGATCGGCGGGGCGTTCGGCGGCGAAAAGGAGACCGGCGGCGGCCGCGAGGCCGGCTCCGACAGCTGGAAGGCCTATATGCGCCGCGCCACAAACACGCTCAACTATTCCCGCGACCTGCCCCTGGCCCAGGGCGTGAAGTTCGACGTCTGACCGTTCCGCCAGGAGCGACGCTGCGTTTCAGGAACCGCTCTTGGGCGGCATGCGGCCCGTGGCCATATGGAAGGCATGAACACGCCCTCCCGCATGCCCGTGGTCTTCGTCGGCCACGGCTCCCCGATGAACGCCCTGGGCGGCCCCAACGCCGAGGCTTGGCGTGAGGTGGCCGCCGGCCTGCCGCGCCCCAAGGTCGTCCTGGCGATCTCCGCCCACTGGTGTCTGAGCGAGACGGCGGTGACGGCCATGGCGCAGCCCAAGACCATCCACGACTTCGGCGGCTTCCCGCAGCCGTTGTTCGACATGCAGTACCCCACACCGGGAGACGCCACCTTGGCCGCGCGCGCCGCCGAGCTGCTGGCGCCGATCGCCGTGCGCGCCGATCAGGACTGGGGCCTCGATCATGGAACATGGTCGGTCCTGACCCACATGTATCCGGACGCCGACGTCCCCGTCGTGCAGCTGGCCATGGATCTCAGCCAACCAATGCCCGCTCACTACGGCCTCGGCGCGCGCCTGGCGCCCCTGCGCGACGAGGGCGTGCTGATCCTCGGCTCCGGAGACGTGGTCCACAACCTGCGCGCCGCCGTCCGGACCGAGAACGCGGCGCCCCTGGACTGGGCCCAGCACTTTCACGACGCCGTGCGGGACCGACTATCGGCTGGCGACCACGCCGCCCTGATCGATCCCGCCGGCCTCGGGCCTGAGGCCGGCATGGCGGTCGATGAGCACTACCTGCCGCTACTCTACGTCCTGGGGGCCACACACCCCGGCGAACCGGTCAGCTTGTTCAACGACCACATCGACCTGGGCTCCATCAGCATGCTGGGCGCCCGGATCGGTTAGCCCTAGCGCGCGAACTTCTGGAACTTCAGGCGGTGCGGGATGAGGCTGTCGGCGCCTAGACGGCGCTTCTTGTCGTCCTCGTAGGCCTCGAAGTTGCCCTCAAACCATTCCACGTGGCTGTCGCCCTCGAAGGCCAGGATATGGGTGGCCAGACGGTCCAGGAACCAACGGTCGTGGGAGATGATCACGGCGCAGCCCGCGAACTCCTCCAGCGCCTCTTCCAGGTTCTGCAGCGTCTCGATGTCCAGGTCGTTGGTGGGCTCATCGAGCAGGATGAGGTTGCCGCCGGTGGTGAGCGTCTTGGCCAGGTGAACGCGGTTGCGCTCCCCGCCCGACAGCTGGCCGACCTTCTTCTGCTGGTCACCGCCGCGGAAGTTGAACGAGCCCACATAGGAGCGTGTGTTGATCTCCCGCTTGCCCACGGCCAGCACGTCGAGGCCGCCGGAGATTTCCTGCCAGACGGTCTTGGTGGGATCGAGCGCGTCGCGGCTCTGGTCGACATAGGCCAGCTTCACGGTCTCGCCGACCCGGAAGGTCCCGGCGTCCGGGGTTTCCTGGCCGGTGATCAGCTTGAACAGGGTCGACTTGCCGGCCCCGTTGGGACCGATCACACCGACGATGCCGTTGGGCGGCAGCTTGAAGGTCAGGCCCTTGAACAGCACCTTTTCGCCATAGGCCTTCTCCAGGTTCTCGACCTCGAGCACCACATTGCCCAGGCGCGGACCGGGCGGAATCTGGATGGTGGCGGTGGTCTGGGCCAGGCGCGAGGTCTCCTGCTCGCGGACCATCTCGTCATAGGCGGCCAGGCGGGCCTTGGACTTGGCCTGGCGGGCCTTGGCGCCCGAACGCACCCATTCCAGTTCGCGGGTCATGGCGCGCTGGCGGGCCTCGGACTCCGACTGCTCCTGGACGATCCGCTTGGTCTTCTGTTCCAGCCAGCCGGAATAGTTGCCCTCGTAGGGCAGGCCCTTGCCGCGATCGAGTTCCAGGGTCCACTTGGTCACCTGGTCCAGGAAGTAGCGGTCGTGGGTCACCAGGATGACGCAGCCGGGGAAGGCCTCCAGGTGATGCTGCAGCCAGGCCACGGACTCGGCGTCCAAGTGGTTGGTGGGTTCGTCCAGCAGCAGCATGTCAGGCTTGCTGAGCAGCAGGCGGGCGAGCGCGATGCGGCGCTTCTCACCACCCGACAGATTGTCCACCGGCCAATCGTTGGGCGGGCAGCGCAGGGCGTCGGCGGCCATCTCGATCTTGGAGTCGATGTCCCAGATGTCGGCGGCGTCGATCTTCTCCTGGAGGGCGGTCATCTCCTCCATGAGCTCATCGGTGTAGTCCTCGCCCAGCTTTGCGGCGACCTCGTTGTAGCGGTCGAAGATCTTCTTCTCTTCGCACCAGGAGATGATGTTGCCCCAGACGTTCAGCTGGTCATCAAGGTGCGGCTCCTGCTCCAGGTAGCCCATCTTCACGCCGTCGGCGGCCTTGGCCTCGCCGTTGAACTCCTTGTCCACCCCGGCCATGATCTTCAGCAGGGTCGATTTGCCCGAGCCGTTGACCCCGACCACGCCGATCTTGGCGTCGGAATAGAACGACAGCCAGATGTTCTCGAACACCTTCTTGCCGCCGGGGAAGGCCTTGGTCAGGCCCTGCATCTGATAAATGTACTGCTGCGCCATGGGGCGTCCGCGCTCGCTCTTCGAAAGAGGGGAATTCGGGTGCGGAGATAGCGGTCAGGGGCGTCTTGCGCAACGTCGGCGCGGCGCGGGACCGAAATCGCAGCCTCTATCGGGCTCAAAAGAGTCGGCGCGACGCCCGCAGACCGCGCCGCGGGGAAAGCTTGGCCCGGTCGGCGTATGAATGCCTGATGGGCCGCACCCGTAATCCCTGAGGGAACACTTTCCCAGGCCCGCGCGTAGAGAACGGCGACGGGCGCTCCCTCGCGCCGCTGCATTCAGTAGGAGATCCCATGCACAAGGATATCGCCAAGGGCGCCGCCAAGGACGCCTCCGGTTCCATCAAGGAAGCCGCCGGCAAGCTTACGGGCAATGAGCGCCTAGAGGCCGAGGGCGTCGGTGAGCGCGCCGCCGGCAAGCTTCAAAAGGGTGTCGGGCATCTCAAGGAGGCCGCTCGCGACGCCTTGAAGAACTAAGCCGACAGCCCATCTGATAAACAGCTTCCGCCCCCTCCCCCGGGATCGACGGAACTGGTGGCAAGGCCGCGCTCAATAGGGCGCGGCCTTCGTCGTTTGGTCGGAGGTCCGGCTGCACTCCGCTCACCGGCCTTCGATCTTCAGTAGCTCGGCGCGCCCATCATCAGCGGGGCGTTGGAGTAGCCGCCCGAGGGATAGGGCTGCGGCGGCGGCGGAGGGCGGCCGAACCGCGACTTGCGCGGCGGGACTGGCGGGCGGGCGGTCGGCGCGCCGTCTCGCGCGTAACCGCGCTCGTAACCATCGATCTCCCAGCCATAGCGGCCCGCGGCGTCGAAGCCGCTCTCGTCAGTGATCGCCCTGGGCGCCTCGATCATGGGGCGGCAGTAGACGCCGGGCGGCATCCGGTAGTTACAGCCCTGTGAAGAATAGACGTAGTTGGGCTCGGTCACCGGTTCGACACCGCGCTCATAATTCACGCCGGCGCCGATGAAGCGGTTGCCGCCGACCTCGGGGCGTCCTCCCGCGAAATAGGCGCCGTATTCGTCCGCGGCGATGGCGTTCTGGCGCACACGCACCTTGCCGTAATCTGAAAGCACGCCGCGGCGCACGCGGATGATGCGGTTTCGGGTTAGCTCCACCTCGGCGCCGCGGTCAACATAGACCCCGGTGATCCAGTTGCGGATGACGCTGTTGGCGATCAGCAGGCTGCCGGCGCCGCTGCGCTGATCGCGCACGGTGATGGCCGTGGAGCCTGGCAGGCCGGGGCCGGGCGAGATCACGCCAACCTGCACCAGGCGGCTTTGGCCAGGCGCCGGAGTGATGTCGAGGCCACGCACGTCGGCGCTGATCTTCGACTGCAGGATGTCCACCGCAGCGCCATCGGCGAGGATGGCGGCGTCATTGGTGCGCGCCTCGACGAGGCTGTTGCGCATGATCAGGCTGCCGCCCTGGACGAAGATCGCCGAGGCGTCGCCCTGGTAACGGAGTGAGGAACGGATCAGCGCCACATCGGCGTCCTGCGCCTCGATGCAGGCGCTGCGGCCCCCTTGGTTGGCCTCGATCACCAGGTCGCGAATCTCCACGCCCTTCACGCCCGGCGCGATGCGGATGCATGGCGAACCGTCGGGCGGGCTCAGCTTGGCCACGCCGGAACCGACATTCCCGAAGGCCGGAGGGCCCTCACCGGCGATGATCACCGGATGGTCGATCTCCAGAGTCTCGCGGCAGACCCCGCCGCGCGAGCGGATATAGAGCACGCCGTTGTCGGCCAGGTTGTAGATGGCGTCGGACAGGGGCGTGGGGCCCCTATTGGGGTCTGCGCAGTCGACGGTGATGGAGTCCAGGTACATCGGCGGACGTGGGCCGGACGGATAGCCGGGGCGATATCCGCCCGGAGCATAGCCGCTGTTGCCGCGACGCGGCTTCCAGGCGCCCGGGCGATAGGTATGTCGCAGGGGCGGGGCGAGCAGGATGCCGAAGTTCGGCCGGATCTGCTGATCGATCTTGGCGTCAGGCAGGGCCTGGGCCTCGCCGGCCACACCGAGGCACAGGATGCAGGCCGCGGCGGCGCCAAGGCCCGCCAGGCGGCGAAGGGCGATTGCGATCACCGGTAGGTTCCTTCTGTGGGACGGCGCGGGGTGCGCGCCACCTGAGCCAGGACTTCGCGCAGGCGCTGGGCCGACGGCTTGAAGCCCGCGAGGGCGCCGTCGATCTGGTAGGAGACCGCCGCGGCCTTGTCCTGATCGGCCACGCCGGAAACCCCGAGCGAGAAATAGGTCGACATGGCGTACTTGGCCTCAGCGCTGCCCTGCCGGTCGGCCTCCGCGAACCAGTGGAAGGCGCGCGCATAGTCCCGCGCCACCCCCACACCTTCGGCATACATCACCGCCAAGGCCAACTGTGACCGCGATGAGCCGTTCACCGCCGCGTACTGGATGGCGCGCACCTTTTCCAACGCGGTGAACACCCCGGTGGTGGGGCGTCCCAGCATGGCCTGGAAGGTCTGGACATCGCCGGGCGAGAGCTGGCTTAGCGAGGAGACAGGTTGCGGGATCACCCGCAGATAGGCCAGGGCCGCGCCGGTGTGCTGGAAGGGCAGTTCATCGATACGCGCCAGGGCCACACCCTCGGTTTCGCCCAGGGTGGCGGCCTCGTCGGAATGGGGCACGCCGCTGTCAGGCGCCTGGGGCGGATAGAACTCGTATGGAGGCACCCAGCGCCGCGCCTTGGCCTCGGCGTCAGACCCCAGGGAAGCGCGCTCGGCAGAAGACTTCTCGAAGTCCTTCAGCATCACATAGCCCGCGACGTCGCCGTCTTGGGCGGCCAGATAGTTGTACAGATAGACGTCGACGTCGTTGCGGGTGAACAAGGTCGCGGCGGCCGGCGGCTTGACCTGGTTCAGGTCGCGGGCATCCACCGGCGAGGCCTCGGATGGATCCCCGAACGGACCGAAGGCGACGTCGTGCAGGCGCGCCAGGGTGCGGAAGCCCGCGGCGCCCTGACTGGACAGCACGTAGATAACCCGGTCACGCACCTGCTGGCGCTCGTCCGAACTCATGCGGTCGAGCATGCGGTCGAGGGCCAGATAGGCGCCCCGACGTTCCGCCGCGCGGCAGTCGTTGAGCTTGTTGCCCGCGCCGCCACGGCTGCCCTTCTTGGGGTCGACGCCGGCGATGATCGGCGCGTAGCCGTCGGGGTTCGACAGCGCCATCTCGTACCAGACGGCGGACTCCACGGGATCGGCCAGGTTCTTCTCCTGGGCGTCGCGCCCGGAATAGCGTCGAGCCAGGTCGATCTGGGCGAAGAAGTCACCCTGGAATCCCTGACGCCGAAGGGCGCGGATCTCCTGCTCCTGGGCGTTGAATTGCGGTTGCACGCCGATGGCCGCCTGAGGGCGTGGGCAGGCTGGCCCGCCCACGGCAAGTCCGCCGCCTCGGCCGCCGCCGCCAGAACTGTCTTTGGGCTGGCAGCCGCCGCTCAACGGAATGATGGCGGCCAGGACCGCCAATGTAAGGCCCCCACGAACGATGCGACGTACGCCGAGGGCTACTTCATGGAAAATGGCCATGCGCTCCCCCTTAAGCGTTAACCATAGTTGAACTGTTCACTAGCGTCCCGCACCCACCCCCTGTCAAGCTTGGGTCGCTCAACTCTCAAACTCCCAAGACTCGCCTGAATGGCGAGTGAACAACGTCGCCTTCGCCGAGCCCCCTGTTCGTCGCGTTTTCGCCTCAGATGGCGCGCCAAGCTGCGCTTTGAGGGACTTATTCGGAGCGCTGAGAACGATGGCCGCTATACGGAACTTAAGTCGCGTCTCGCTTTGCTTGCTTACCGTTGTGGCATCCGGGGCCGCGCCAGCCACCCCCATGGCCGCCCCGGCGAATCGGGACGGCGCCCCGACCCCCACCGCCTGCGAGGCCCTCGGCTTCCCGAAGGCCGATCATCGCCGGGATTCCTACAGCCGCCGCGGCCGCATGGTGGGCGGCGCCATGTACGCGCCGCCGGCCATGGCCATGCCGCCCCCGCCAGCCCCGCCACCCGCGCCCTATCCCGCCACCAGGGCGAGCCCCATGCAGGAGATGGTCGTGACCGGCTCGGTTCGGTCGGCTCAGGTCATGCCCAGTCCCAGGCCCGGCGACATCAATACCGAGCGCTACCCTCACGCCCAGGCCAACCCCATCAAGCTGACGGCTCAAGAGCCGGTGTCCACCTTCTCTGTGGATGTGGACACGGCCGCCTATGCGAATGTCCGACGCTTCCTGAACGACGGCCAGAGTCCGCCTCGCGACGCCGTCCGGGTCGAGGAGCTGATCAACTACTTCGACTACGGCTACGCCAAACCCTCCGAGGCCCAGGTCCCATTCAAGCCTTTTGTCGCGGTGACCCCCTCCCCGTGGTCCGCCGACCGGCAGATCGTTCATATCGGCCTGCAGGGCTACGACATCCCTCGCACCCAGCAGCCGCCCCTCAATCTGGTGTTCCTGATCGACACCTCAGGCTCGATGTCGGACGAGGCCAAGCTGCCGCTCGCCCGCAAGGCCCTGAACCTGCTGGTGGACCAGTTACGCCCCCAGGACCGGGTGTCGATGGTGGCCTATGCCGGCTCGGCGGGCGCGGTGCTGCCGCCCACCAGCGGACGCGAGAAACTGAAGATGCGCTGCGCCCTCGGCGCCCTGGAATCCGGCGGCTCGACCGCCGGCGGCCAGGGGCTGGCTCTGGCCTATGACCTGGCGGTGCAGAACTTCGATCCGAAGGCGGTCAACCGGGTGATCCTGATGACGGACGGCGACTTCAATGTCGGCGTCGCCGACCCTGAGAAACTCACCGACTTCGTGGCCGCCAAGCGCAAGACCGGCGTCTACCTCTCGGTCTATGGCCTGGGCGAGGGCAACTACAACGACACCCTCATGCAGGCCCTGGCTCAGAACGGCAACGGGACCGCAGGCTACATCGACACCCTGAACGAGGCGCGCAAAAGCTTCCGCGACGACTTCTCCGGCTCGCTGTTCCCCATCGCCGATGACGTGAAGATCCAGGTGGAATTCAACCCCAGGGCCGTCAGCGAGTACCGGCTGATCGGCTACGAGACACGGCTGCTGAACCGCGAAGACTTCAACAACGACCGCGTGGACGCCGGCGAGGTGGGCTCGGGATCCTCGGTCACCGCCCTCTATGAGGTGACCCCGGCCGGGGCGCGGCCGTCCAGCGACCCCCTTCGCTATGGCGCTCCGGCTGCTCGCGCCGCGGCCGGCGGCGAGATCGCTTTCCTGAAGGTGCGCTACAAGCTGCCGGGCGATCAGGCCTCCAGGCTGATCGAGCGGCCGATCGGGGCCAACGACACCTACGCCCAGGTTGCAGACGCGCCTGAGTCGACGCGCTGGGCGCTCGCCGTGGCCGGCTTTGGCCAAAAGCTGCGCGGCGATCCCTGGCTGTCGCCTGGCTTCGGCTGGAAGGCGGTGGGCGACCTCGCCCAGACGGCCCGCGGGTCCGACCTCTACGGGCTCAGAGCGGAGTTCGTGCAATTGGCCCGCGCGGCCGGCGAGACAAGAACCGTCAACGAATCGGGAAACTAGGACTGGCGCACGGAGTTCGCTTTTCGACACGGGGCGCGGCCGCAACAAACGGTCGCGCCGTTCGTTGCCTGAGGAGAACCCATCTCAAGACAAGGGCGCTCGCTTGTACGACGTCACCGCTCCAGACCAGGACAATCTGATCCGCTTGGATCCTTCCGAGGCGCCCTATTTCGGCGCGCCAGGCCGCGTGGGCTTCCACCTGATCGACACCACCATGATGTACGCGCCACGCTCCGGCGGGGTGAAGCGGTACCTGGGCGCAAAGCAGGCGTGGCTCGCCAAGCGCCGCCCCGACGTCCGCCACACCCTGGTGACACCGGGCGCGACGACCGGGATGGTCGAACCCGGCGTCGTCACCGTCGGCGCCGCGCGCCTGCCCTTTGGCGACGGCTACCGCATGCCCGCCAGCACGGCGAAGTGGGAGACCGTGTTGCGTATGCTGGCGCCCGACATCATCGAGGCTGGTGACATCTTTGTGCCCGGTCATGCCGCCCTCGACGCGGGCGAGGCGCTGGGCGTGCCGGTCGTCGGCTTCTGCCACACCGACGCCGCGGCGCTCGCGGCGCTGCACTTCGGCGACTGGGCGAAAGCCCCGGCCATGAAGCGCTGGGCAGAGGTCTATCAGCGCTTCGACCGCGTGGTGGCGCCCAGCCGCCACATGGCCCTGCGTCTAGCCGACGCGGGCGTGGACAAGGTGAGCGTCCAGATGCTGGGGGTCGATACTGAGCTCTTCCATCCCCGCCGGGCCGATCCCGGCGCCCTGCGCAAGCGCCTGGGCCTGCCGTGGAACGCCCGGATCCTGGTCTTCGCGGGTCGGCCGGCGCGGGAGAAGAACATCGAATCCATCGTTTGCGCCGTGGAGCGCCTGGGCGACCCCTACCATCTGATCCTGGTGGGGGCAGGCAAGGACGTGCGCATCTCCCCCCAGGTCATCAGCCTGGACTACGAGTCAGACCCCGTGGCCCTGGCGACCCTGATCGCCAGCTGCGACGCCTGCGTCCACGCCAATGAGAACGAGCCCTTCGGCCTTGTGGTGCTTGAAGCCCTCGCCGCCGGACTGCCGGTGGTAGGGCCCTCACGCGGCGGCGTATCGGAGCTGATCGACAACGAGATCGGCCAGCTGGCTCAAGACGTCGATCCCGGCGGTCTCGCCGAAGCCATTGAGGCCCTGTTCGCCCGCGACCTAGGGGCGCTGTCGGCGGCCGCCCGCGCCCGCGCCGAGCTGAGCCACAGCTGGGAGCGGACCTTCGAAGGCCTCACCAGGCTCTATGGCGAACTGGTGATGACCTCCGCGGCGCCCCAACCCCTCGCCTGGCGCGCCTAACGGCCGGTGGGCATGTCCTTGAACGGTACGTCCTTGTCGACCCGGATATCCCCTGGCAGGCCCAGCACTCGCTCGGCGATGATGTTGCGCAGGATCTCGTCGGTGCCGCCGGCGATCCGCAGGCCAGGCCCGAACATCAGCGAGAAGTGGAAGGCGCCGTTCAGCGAGGCCAGCTCCGGATCGTCGATGATCCCGTACTGGTCCAGCATCTCGATCGCCGTATTGCCCAGCTCCTGCATCTGAACCGCCGAGATGATCTTGCCGATCGAACTTTCCGGGCCCGGCGTCTGACCGCGTGAAAGCGCGGTCATAGTGCGATTGCGGGTGTGTTTCAGCCCCTCGGCCTGCACATACCAGTCCGCCAGCTTCTCCCGCAGGGCGCCGTCCTTCAGGGCCGAACCACCGTCGAGTCCGGGCGTGTTGCGCGCCGCCTCCATGAACTGCTGCCAGCCGGCGCCGGTCTGACCGCCCACCGCCAGCCGCTCGTTCATCAGCGTCACCAGGCTGACCCTCCAGCCGTCGTCCACCGCGCCGAGGCGCTGGCTGTCCTTGACGCGCACGTTTGTGAAGAAGACCTCGTTGAACCCCGACCCGCCCGACATCTGATGGATCGGCTTCACCTCGACACCGGGGTCCTTCATGTCGATCCAGAACATGGTCAGGCCCTTGTGCTTGGGCTTGTCCGGGCTGGTGCGCGTGATGACGATGCCGAAGTCCGAGAACTGGGCGCCCGTCGTCCACATCTTCTGGCCCGAGATGATCCAGTCGCCCGAGCCGTCCGGCGCGCGTTCGGCCTTGGTGCGCGCCCCCGCCACGTCCGAGCCGCCGGAGGGTTCGGAGAACAACTGGCTCCAGATCTCCTCGCCCCGCAGCGCTGGGCCGACGAAGCGTTTCTTGGTCTCCTCGTCGGCGAAGGTCATCACCGTGGGGACGCACATCCCCAGGCCGATCTGGAACGGATTGCCGGGGATCGGATACTTCGCCTCCTCCTGGCTGAAGATGACGTTCTGAACCGGCGTCCCGCCCTGCCCGCCCCACTCCTTGGGCCAAGTGATACAGGCGTAGCCGGCCTCGGCCTTCTTGGCCTGCCAGGCCTTGGAGGCGGCCATGCCGTCGCCGCCTTCGGGGTCGCCGGCCACACGGGCCTTGGGGGCATTGGCGTCGAGCCAGTCGCGAACCTGCTGGCGGTAGGCGGCTTCGTCGGGGCTGTCGTTGAAATCCATGATCCAGGTCCCTTAGGCGGCCGCCGCGTTGCGGCGTTCGAGGTGGCTGACGAGGCGCTCTTTCCAGACCCGGGGCGCGCCGGCCACCAGGCTGAGCTGACGCGAGCGGCGGTAGAACAGGTGGCAATCCATCTCCCAGGTGAAGCCGATGCCGCCATGGGTCTGGATGTTTTCCTTCGACGCGAACCAATAGGCCTCCGACGCCGCGATCCGCGCCGCGCTGGCCGCCACAGGCAGTTCGGCGGCGTTGGTGTTCAGAGCCCAGGCTCCGTAATAGGCGTTGGAGCGGGCCAGCTCGTTCTTGACGTACATGTCGGCCAGCTTGTGCTTGATGGCCTGATACGAGGCGATGACGCGGCCGAAGGCGTAACGCTCCAGCGCGTATTCCTTGGCCATCTCCAGGCAACGGTCCGCCCCGCCGCACTGTTCGAAGGCGATCAGGATCGCGGCGCGATCAAAGACCTGCTCCACCAGCTCGATACCGGCGCCGGCGGCGCCCACGCGGCGAACCGGTGCGTCCTTGAAGGTGAGCTTGGCGGCGTCGCGAGTGGGGTCGAGGGTCTTGACCGCCTCTCTGGTGACACCTTCGCCGCGCAATTCGACGAGGTAGAGGCCGGGCTTGCCGCCCTCCTTGGCGAGGACCAGGGCGACGTCGGCGATGTCGCCATCGGTCACCGGGATCTTCACCCCGGTTAGCTTGCCGTCGGTCACGGTGGACTGCAGCGTGGCGGCGGTGGTGGCGCCGGGGCCCTCGGAGGTGGCTATGGCGCCGATGATCTCACCGGCGGCGATCCTGGGCAGCAGATCGGCCTTCTGCTCGTCGTCGCCGGCCAGCATGATGGCTTCGGCCAGGAAGTAGACGGTCGACGCGAAGGGGATCGGGGCCACCGCGCGGCCCAGTTCCTCGGCGATCACGCAGAGTTCCAGGTGACCCAGGCCCAAGCCCCCGAATTCCTCGGGAATGGCGGCGCCCAGCCAGCCTTGCGCCGCGACGGACTTCCACAGCTCGGCGTCATACCCCGCGGCGCTGTTTTCCAGCACGCCCCTGGCGCGGCTGGTGGGACAGTTGGCCCCCAGGAACTTGCGCGCCTCGCCCTTCAGGGATTTCTGATCGTCCGAAAAATCGAAATTCATGTTCGCCCATCCGCCGTTTTCGGCCGGTTGAAGTTTCCTCGCGCGTCAACATACGCGCCTCTCGCGCCGTGGAAAGATTGACCTCGCGTCAAGGATTTCAGGGTCTTATGCGCACTCTGCAGGCGACCTCGAAGGGCGTATGGATGGCCAAGGCGATATTCCAGAAGAACCAGCGCGTCTGGGTCGAGAGCGTTGGCGCCTGGGCCATCATCGAGAAACTTGTGCCGGTCTGGGCCCGTGGCTTCGATGAGCCGGTGCGCGTCACCTATGACGTCGGGCTGGGCAGGGACTTCCAGGCCCACGAGTTGAAACCTGAACAGGAATCCGATGACGTGCTGTCCGAGGACGGCGCCCATTGGCGGCTGCTGCGGGCCCGCAACAAGTGGCAGACGCCCGAAAACTGCCGGCATCACCCCTATCCGGGCAGCTATCCGGTCGTGGTTACGGACGCCAATGACTGGGGTGGGTGGCGCACGCCGGGCGCCGAATACGACCGCGATCCCCACAAGATCGAGTTCCAGGCGCGGCTCATCGCCTCCGCGCCCCGGCTGCTGTCGGTCGCCCGCCAGTTGATGTCGATGATCGAGGAAACCCCCGGCGCGCCGCCTGAACTGCAGCGGCTGGCCGAACAGGCGACAAAGATCGACCAGTACCTCAAGGAGGTCCCGGCCAGCGTGGATGAGCCGATGACTGAATCGGCCCCCCACGCCGCCGAGTAGCGGCCTAGAACTTGTAGCCGAAGCCGGCCGAGACGACCCACGGGTCGAGCTTCACCTTGGACTTCAGAGCGCCGCCATTGATCTTGGCGTCGGTCTCGAAGAACACCTTCTTGACGTCGAGGTTGGCGCTCCACGGCCCCTTGACCGCGACATCGACGCCCGCCTGCAAGGCGTAGCCGAAGCCATCATCCAGCTCCACCTTGAAGCCGTTCTGATCCTTACCGCTGTGGAACAGCATGTAGTTCACGCCGGCGCCCACATAGGGGCTGACCTTGGCGGCCGGGGCGAAGTGGTACTGCAGCGAGACCACCGGCGGCAGGACCCAGGTCTTGTGCACCGTCACATCCGTCGCCGGGCCTTGGGCCTTGATCGTGTGTTGGCTGGTGGTGGCGATCACCTCAACGGCGACATGGTCGGTGAGGAAATAGGACAGGCCGATCGACGGCTTGTAGTCATCCCCGACATCGACGTGCAGGCCGGAGGGCGCGCCCGCCGCCGTCGTGATGGCGTCGTCCGCGGTCGGCGAGATCGCCGTGGCGCGGACGTTGAGCATCAGCAGACCCTTTTCCTTCGGCTGGAACTCCTGCGCCTGGGCGGTTCCGGCGAGCGCCAGGGCGCCGACCAGGGCGAGCGCGTAGGTGGAGGCTTTCATTTTCTTCATCCCCTAAGGCACGGAGAGAGCGCCGTGCTCGCGGGGGTCATCGCGCCGGCGGCCGAGCTTGGCTTTGACATGGCTCAAACGTCCGTTTGAAAGCAAAGCGCCTGTCGTCTGTGCGCCACGAGCTCCGCAACGAGTTTCCACGCCACGGCGCTCGCCCTTCGCGTCGGGATCGCCTAAATCTGTCCGATGCGTACAGAGACCCCCCAGCCCATCCGGCTCACCGACTACCGTCCCCCCGCCTTTCTGATCGAGACCACCGAACTGGTCTTCGCCCTGGAGCCCAACGCCACGCGGGTGAAGGCGAAGCTCGGCATCAAGCGCAATGGCGATCACGCCGAGCCGCTGGTGCTGAACGGCGAGCGGCTGAAGCCGATCTCGGTGGCCGTGGACGGCAAGCTCCTGGGCGAGGGTGAGCGCACCATCGACGCCGAATTCCTGACGGTGCCGAACGTCCCCGACACCTTCGTCCTGGAGACCGAGGTCGAGATCGATCCGGAGGCCAACAAGGCCCTTGACGGCCTCTACATGTCCGGCGGCCGGTTCTGCACCCAGTGCGAGGCCGAGGGATTCCGCAAGATCACCTGGTTCGCCGACCGCCCCGACGTGTTGTCGCGCTTTACGGTCCGGGTCGAGGCCGACAAGGCGTTCCACCGCCTGCTCTCCAACGGCAACCTGATGGAGTCCGGCGTGATGCCAGGCGGCCGCCACTACGCCGTCTGGAACGACCCCTTCCCCAAGCCCGCCTATCTGTTCGCCCTGGTGGCGGGCGAACTGGACGAACTGGCCGACAAGCTGGTCACCATGACCGGCCGCACGGTCGACCTGAAAATCTATGTCGACCCCGGCATGTCGGACCGGGCCGCCTACGCCATGGACTCGTTGAAGCGGGCGATGAAGTGGGACGAAGACGTGTTCGGCCGCGAATACGACCTGGACCTGTTCATGATCGTCGCCGTGCGCGACTTCAACTTCGGGGCCATGGAGAACAAGGGGCTCAACATCTTCAACTCGTCCCTGCTACTGGCCGACGAGAAGACGGCGACGGACCTCGACTACGAGCGCATCGAGAGCGTCGTGGCCCACGAGTATTTCCACAACTGGACCGGCGACCGCATCACCTGCCGCGACTGGTTCCAACTATGTCTGAAGGAAGGCCTGACCGTCTTCCGCGACCAGAGCTTCTCGGCGGACATGCGCGGCGAGGCCGTCCAGCGGATCAAGGACGTGAAGACCCTGCGCGCCCGGCAGTTCTCCGAGGACCAGGGACCACTGTCGCACCCTGTGCGGCCCGCCAGCTATCTGAAGATCGACAACTTCTACACCGCGACCATCTACGAGAAGGGCGCCGAGGTCATCCGGATGCTCAAGACCCTGATCGGGGATGAGAAGTTCCGGGAGGGCATGGACCTCTATTTCGACCGCTGGGATGGCCACGCCACCACGGTGGAGGAGTTCATCCGCTGTTTCGCAGACGTCACCAACCAGGACCTGACCGAGTTCTTCGCCTGGTATGAACAGGCCGGAACGCCCAACGTCGCCCTCAAGCACAGCTATGACGCCGCTACCCGCAGCCTGAAGTTGGATCTAACCCAGGTCACGGCGCCGACGCCGGGCCAGCCCACCAAGCGCCCCCTGCCACTCCCGGTCCGCATCGGCCTCCTGGACAGTGAAGGCCGCACCCAGGCCTTCCTGCGCGATGGAGAAGCCCTGGACGAAACCGTCGTCGTGCTGAAGGGCGCCGCCACCAGCGTCACCCTCACGGGTGTGGACTCCGCGCCGGTGATCTCCGCTCTGCGGGGTTTCTCGGCGCCGGTGACCCTGACGACCGATGCTCAGCCCAAGGACCGCTACGTCCAGCTGGCCGGCGACCCGGACCTGTTCAATCGCTGGGAGGCCGGCCAGGATCTGGCCCGCGCCCTGATCACCAGCCGCGCGGCTGGCGCACCGGATGAGGTGGGCGAGGAACGCTATGCCGAGGCCCTGGGCCGCGGCCTGGCCGACCAGGCCGCCGATCCCGCCTTCAAGGCCCTGCTCCTTGCGCTGCCCTCCGAGGCCGATCTGGCCCTGAGCATGACGCCCGCGAACCCCGGCGCGATCCATCGGGCCCGAGAGGCCCTGCGCACCCGCCTGGCCCTGCACCTGGAAGATGATCTGAAGCGTCTGCACATCGGGCTGCAGGAACTGGGGGAGTTCTCCCCGGACGCAGCCAGCGCCGGACGCCGCGCCCTGCGCAACGCCACCCTGGACCTGCTGGCCGCCAACCCGCGCGCCGAGGTCACCACCCTGGCCGATGGCCACTATCGGGCGGCGATCAACATGACCGACGCCATGGGGGGGCTGAACGCCCTGATGCTGCTGGGCGGCGAGGCCTTCGACGCCGCGCTGGCGGACTTCTACGAACGCTGGAAGAACGAGCCCCTGGTGATCGACAAGTGGTTCGCCCTGCAGGGCCGCGATCCCTCCGACGGCGCGCTGGGCCGGGTCATGGGACTGACGGCTCACCCCGCCTTCGACCAGACAAACCCGAACCGGCTGCGCGCCCTGATTTCCAACTTCGCGGCCAATCAGGCCCAGTTCCACGATCCCAGCGGCTCAGGCTACCGCTTCCTGGCTGACACCATCCTGGCCGTAGACGGGTTCAATCCGATGACGGCCGCTCGGTTTGTGGAACCCCTGGGGGGGTGGCGGCGCTATACGCCCGAATTGGGAGCCTTGATGAAGGCCGAACTCCAGCGTATCGCGGCGACGGCGGGGCTCTCCAAGAACGTTTACGAGTTGGCCACAAAGGCCTTGGCGGACTAGGCCCTTTACGACGATTGCCGCCGAGCCGAATCTTGTTGAAAATCAGCCCCGTGGCGATGCTGGCGAAGACCGGCGCCCGCAGGCCTGACCTTGGGGAACCGCCACACATGTCGATCTCGCTCGCCCGCATCAATTTCATGGTCGTGGACGACAACATCCACGCCATCGACCTGGTCAAGACGATGCTGCGCGGGTTCGGCGTGGACTCCGTCGTGGAAGCCAAGACCATCGCGGAAGCCAAGGACAAGATCAAAGCCAGCACCCTGCCGGGCGCGGCGATGATCGACATCATCATCCTCGACTACATGATGGGAGAGGAAGAAGGGGTCACCCTGGCGCGATGGCTGCGCAAGGAAGACACCAGCCCGACCCCCTACGTCCCGATCATCATGCTGACGGGCCGCGCGGATCGACAGCGGGTCTATGCCGCCCGCGACTCCGGGGTGAACGAGTTCTGCGTGAAGCCATTCACGCCGGCCGACCTGATGAAGCGGATCATGGCGGTGATCGACCATCCACGCGCCTATGTGCGGTCCAGTTCCGGTTATTTCGGTCCCGACCGGAGGCGGGTAGACGACCCGAAGTACAAGGGCCCGGAGCGCCGCAAGGACCGCAAGCGCAAATAGCGACGCCTAGGGTCGATGTGACCCTATGACTCTCGTGACGCGGGGGGGGCGCTCGCCTAGACTCGCACCTTGGGTGACTCGGGTTTAGGAGTGACGGGCGTTGGCGAGACGCGGGGGTGAGAACGCCGAGGCCAGTCGGCCTCAGGGGCGCGACAACGCGCCCGGCGTTCGAGCGCTGCCGACCCAGACCTTCGCGCGCATCGCCATCCTCTCGACCCTGTTGCTGCTGGCGGTCTACACCGCCTTCGCCGTGGCCCGCATTCAGCGCGAACCGCAGGTCACAACCGCCGCCAATTCCGCCCTGCCCAGCCGCGCCGAAGCCCTGGCCGCTCATCTTGACGCCGAGGCCGCGGCCCTGCGCGGCGGGTTGCTGGCGACCCGTGAGGCCCTGCAACGGGACGGCGACCAGACGATGGCCGCAGCCGAGAGCGGCCTGCGCGCCGGCGCCGGGGCCGCCGTGGCCGTCGCCGTGATCTCCGACGATGAGGTCGTGGCCGTGGCCGGCCCCCCGGGGGGCCTCGACTGGCTGGAACTGGCCAAGAGCGCCGCCGACTCCAAGCGCGAAGTCTGGCAGGGCGTCACCAGCCAGTCCGCCCCTGCCCTGGCCGCGGCGACGACCGCCGCCACCAGCAAGGGCCAGCGCTGGATCGTGGTGGCCGGCGATCCCACCCATCTCGGCGCCTGGCTCTCCAAGACAAAGCCGGAGGCCATCGCCACCCCGGAGGGCAGCATCCTGGCCGCCAGCCCCGCCAACGGCGTCGGTGCGGCCGACACCGTCAACGCGGCCTTCGCCACCACGCCGCAGGAACTGAAACTGGACGGCGGCCTGAGCCGCGCCCAAGGACCGGACGGAGCCTCTCTGGACCTCGCCGCCCGCCCCGCGCTCGGCGGAGGCTTGTACGTTCTGGCCGGCGCCAGCTCGGCGCCCATGGAAATCCAGACCTCCACCGAGCAACTGGCCTGGCTTCTCACCCCGCTGGCGGCGGCCTTCCTGCTGGGGCTGCTGCTGCTGAACCAGAGCAACCGGGTGGAGAACGCCCAGAAGGCCTTTGTGGATTCCGAGCAGCGGTTCCGGCTGGCGGTGGAGGCGGCCCGCTGCGGCATCTGGGAGTGGGACCTCTCCGCCGACAAGATGTTCATGTCCGACGTCACCGGCGCCATCTTCGGCTGGGGCGGCGGTGGCATCGTGGATGGCCAGGCGGTGCTGGAGCGGGTTTCCGCCGACCATCGCGACCGCCTGCGCCAGGCGCTCTCCACGGCCGCCGTCTATGGCGGCTTCGATGTCTCGTTCCGGGTGCCCTCGCTGCAGGGTGGTCGGCCCACCTGGATCGACGCTCGTGGCCAGGCCTTCGGCGATAAGGATCGCGACGGCTACTCGCGGATCATCGGGGTCGCCCTGGACGTCACCGAGGAGCGCATGGCCCAGGCCCGCGCCCAGGCCGCCGAGAACCGTCTACGCGACGCCATCGAAAGCGTGTCGGAGGCCTTCGTCCTCTGGGACCGAAACGGTCGCCTGCTGATGTGCAACAAGAACTACCGGACCTTCTTCTCGCTGGAGCCCCGCCTGCTGAAGCCCGGCGCGTCGCGCGAGCAGGTGAACCGCTTCGCCCAGCTGGCCATCAAGCAGGAGATGGACGCCTCGGACGGCCGCAAGGGCGTTCGCGAGGCCGAGCTCAACGACGGCCGCTGGATCCAGATCTCCGAGCGCAGGACCGCCGAGGGCGGACTGGTGATGAGCGCCGCCGACATCACCGCCATCAAGACCCAGGAGGAGGCGCGCCGTCTCAACGAAGAGGCGCTGCAGAAGGCCGTGGTCGGCCTGGAGCGCAGCCAGGAGCAGCTCTCCGAGCTGGCCCGAAAGTACGAGATGGAAAAGGTCCGCGCCGAGGGCGCCAACAAGGCCAAGTCGGAGTTCCTGGCCAATATGAGCCACGAGCTGCGTACCCCGCTGAACGCCATCAACGGCTTCTCCGAGATCATGGTCCAGGAGATGTTCGGGCCGTTGGGCGACCAGCGCTACAAGGGCTACTCACAGGACATCCTGTCCTCGGGCCAGCACCTGCTGGCCCTGATCAACGACATCCTCGACATGTCGAAGATCGAGGCCGGCAAGATGAGCCTGAAGTTCGAGCCCATCGCCCTGGAGGAGGTCGCCGAGGACGCCGTGCGGCTGGTGCGCAACCGCGCCGAGGCGACCGGCTTGGCGCTCGCCATCGACTTCCCGCAGCATCTGCCGGAAATCGAGGCCGACTACCGGGCGGTGAAGCAGATTCTGCTGAACCTGCTCTCCAACGCCATCAAGTTCACGCCGCGCGGCGGCCGGGTGACGATCCGCGCCGAAGGGCGGCACGATCCGCTTGGCGAGCGCATCCGCATCAGTGTGCAGGACACCGGCATCGGCATCGCCGAGGACGACCTGGCCCGTCTGGCCCGCCCCTTCGAGCAGGTGGAAAATCAGCACTCCAAGACCACGCAAGGGACGGGTCTGGGCCTGGCGCTCACCAAGTCCCTGGTCGAGATGCACGGCGGCGCGCTGGACATGCAGAGCGCCCCCGGCGAGGGCACCATGGTCAGCTTCTCCCTGCCGATCCGCCAGACCGGCGCGGCCCTGGCGGGGATCGCGGCGGCTTAAGGTCGGTCGCGGTCGGGTCCCTGACGCCGTCCGCCCGGCCCGCTGCGGGCGAGCCCCTTGGCCAGCTCCGCGCGTTCGGCCGGCGGCAGGGTTGCGGCGAAGGCGACGATCCGATCCTCCACGCCGCCGCGCGCGGTCATCTCAAGGGCCCGGGCCTCTGTCAGGCGTCTGGAGATAGCCGGGCCGTCCAGCGGCTCGCCGCCGAGATCGTTCCAGGCCTCCCGGCGCGCCTGGCGCGCCTGGCGCATCTGGCCGCCGACCCGCCCCGCTTCGCCGCGCAACAGCTGGCGATAGGCGCGTTGATGTTCCGGCCGAAGGGTGTCGGCCGCTCTCCACAGCGGCTGGCGCGGAGAGTCGGCGCCATGGACCTCCCGCGCCCGGTGGCCCAAGACCACGGCTCCCACCACCGCGCCAATGACGAAGAGGTTCAGGGCGACCGACGCCACCAGGGCCAGGGTCAATGTGCGTTGGCTGGGCATCAGGCGCCTTCGGCCGTCTCGGAGAGATCGTCATAGCCGGCCATGGCCGCGCTTACCGCCTCCGGTGCGTCGGTGGGAGCGCTGAGAGTCCCAGACAGGGCGACGCCAAACACCAGGCCCGCCGCGCAGGCCCCCGCCAGGCCCGCCCCGACGCCGGCGCCCAGCAGCCAGGCGCGCAGTCCGCGACGCGGACGGGCCACGGGCGCCGCCGCGATCACCGCCTCGCGCAGACCATGCGGCACGCTGAGCGGCGCCCAGGCGCCCAGAACCGCATCCAACCTGTCGGCGGCGGCAAGGCTCTGGCGGACAAACTCCGGCTCGGCCGCCATCAGGGTCGCCGCGGCCTCCCGCTCGGCGGCGGGCCAGCGGGCGACGGCGCCGCCATAGGCTTCGGCCAGTTCCAGGAAGCGGTCTCGGGTCATCGGTGTCCCCTCATGGCGCCATCATATCCGAAAGCGCCACGCGCAAGGCGCGGCGCCCCCGCGACAGCAGGCTTTCCAGGGCCTCGACACTGACCCCCATGATGGCGGCGGCTTCGATATTGGTCAGGTCCTGAAAGTGGCAGAGCGCAACCGCCTCCCGCTGACGATCCGGTAGAGCCTGCATCGCCGAGGCGACTCTGCGGCCCACATCGGCGGCCTCCAGGCCGCGATCGGGCGCCGGTCCGAGGTCGATCTGCTCCGGCGGTCTTTCGGTCGGGATCTCGCGGCGGCGCCGTAGCCGGTCGTAGCAAAGGTTCAAGGTCACCCGGTGCAGCCAGGTGTCGAAGCGCGCAACCCCCGGCGTCCAGATGGGCGCCTGCCGCCAGGCTCGGATCATCGCCTCCTGGGCCACGTCCTCGGCCTCGGTCGCCTCCCCCAGCATACGGCCGGCCAGGGCCAGCACCCGCGGCAGCTTGCGCGCGGTGAGCGCCCTTACGGCGGCAGGATCGCCCTGCGCCACCCGCGCCAGCAGTTCCTCGTCCGGATCTGAGTCCAAACCTGACCTCGCCCCGGCTGGCGGTGATGGGCGGGCTATCCGTCACGGCCCCGGTTCTGGCGCATGGCGGCCAGTTCATCCTTGCTAAGCCAGCCGTCACGGTTGGCGTCGCCCGCGTCGAAGCGGCGCTTCGAACCCGCGTCCAGCTCGGCGCGCGACAAGGCGCCATCCTTGTTGGCGTCGCCCTTGCTCCACATCTCGTTGATACGGGCGCTGGCCTTGGCGCCGCCGAACCGCGCGACCATGTCCTCCATCGGCTTGCTCTCGGACTTGGTGATCTTGCCGTCCTTGTCGGAGTCCAGCCGGCCCAACATCGTGTCGGCCTGGACCTTCTTAAACTCCGCGAAGGTCACCTTGCCATCGCGGTCGAGGTCCGGATTAGGCCCCCGTCCCATCTGGGCCTGCGCGGAGCCAGCCATGGCCAGGAAGGCGACGGTGATCAGAAGGCGCTTCATAGGGGTCCTTTCGACGAGCTTGCGGACCGTCAGGCGTTCAACGGTCGAGGCGCCCATATCCGTCGCTCAAGTTTGCACAATGATGTCATAGGCGTGCCGCGCGGCCGCCCGCGCACGCGTCAGCTTGGCGCGCAGGCCCTTGAAGTCCTTCACGCCCCCGGCCCGAGCGAGCAGGGCCTTGAAGGCCTTGGGCTCCTCGCCGGGATCCTCGCCGTCGGGCAGGGCCACCTTGAGCAGTTGGGTCAGGTTCTGCTGCAGCCGCCAGGCTTCCTGGAGATCGCCGAGCGGCCCCTTGTCGGCCAGACCCGCGGCAAGGGCCGCGCCGAGCGCCTCGGCGGTGTTGGGCGAGAGCGGGCCGCCGTCCGGCGCATGGACGAGCTGCAGGAACTGGGCGGCGAACTCGATATCCATCAGGCCGCCGGGGGAAAGCTTCAGGTCCCAGTCGCCCTTGGGCGGCCGCTCCTGTTCCAGCAGCTGGCGCATCTCCCGCACGTCGGCCACGGTCCTGGCGGCGTCGCGGGAACGGCGAAGGGCGGCGTCGATCGCCTGGGTGGCGGCCTGGGCGAAGGCGGGCGAGCTGGCCCAGACGACGCGGGCGCGGGTCAGGGCCAGCAGCTCCCAAGTCTCGGCCTCCCGGTCGTAATAGTCCTCGAAGGCCGCGAAGCTCACCGCCACCGGACCCTTGGTGCCCGAGGGCCGGAGCTGCATGTCCACCTCGTAGAGCTCGCCCTCGCCGGTGGGCGTGGACAGCGCCGCGATCAGGCGTTGGGTGAAACGGCCATAGAAGACATCGGCGCTCCACTCCTTCACCGACGAGGCGGCGGCGGGGTCATCGGCGCGGTAGACGGTCATCAGGTCCAGGTCGGAGCCGGCGCTCATCTCGCGGGACCCGCACTTGCCCAGCGCCACGACGGCGACCTGTCCGGGGAAGGTCCCGCCCAGGCGCTCGGCCTCGGTCAGCGAGACCGGGGCCAGGGTGTCGATGCAGAGGTCCGCCAGGTCGGCGAAGGCGCGGCCGGCGATCTCGGCGGTGGCCGAACCGCTCATCACCTGGACGCCGATGCGGAAGGCCTGCTCGCGGTGCACGCGGCGCACGGCGTCCATGGCGCCCTCGAAGCCCTCCGCGCGGGCGACGGCGGCGGCCATCATCCGGCGGTCCTCCTCGATGGCGATGTCGGAGAAGAAGTCCCCGTCCAGCATGGCGTCGAGGGCCGCGGGGCGCCGGGCTAGCGTGTTGGCCAGGCGCGGCGCGTAGGCCATCACCTGGACGATCAGTTCGAAGAGCTGCGGCTGGGCCAGGAACAGGGACTGGAGCTGCACCCCGGACGACAGCTTGCCGAAGAAGTCACTGAAACGGTGGAAGGCCATGTCCGGGGCGCCGGTGGCGTTGGCCGCCTCCAGCAGGCGCGGAGCCAGGCGGGTGAACAGCTCGCGGCCCCGCTCGGTGCGGGTGGCCGAAATGCGGCCGTGGTGCCAGCCGCGGATGGTCTGGGAGACCTTGGCCGGCTGCGAGAACCCCATGCGGGCAAGGGTTGCGAGCGTCTCGGGGTCGTCGTCAACGCCGGTGAAGATCAGGCTGCCGAAGCGCGACGAGAGCTGCTCCTCGTCGGGGAAGAGTTCGCCGTAGCGGCGGTTGACGCTCTTCAGGGTCTTCTCGATGGCGGTGTCGAAGGCCTTCAGCCGGGGATAGCCGGCCAGGGCTGCGATCCGGCCGCGCTCGATGTCGGACTCCGGCAGCTTGTGGGTCTGTTCGTCGGCCAGCATCTGGATGCGGTGCTCGATGGCGCGCAGCACGTCATAGGCCCGAGACATCTCCTCGGCGGCCTTCGGCGCGACGTGGCCGGCGGCGTAGAGGGCGGCGAGCGCATCGAGGGTGCGGGGCGAGCGCAGGTCGGGGTGGCGCCCCCCCAGGATCAGCTGCTGGGTCTGGACGTAGAACTCGATCTCGCGGATCCCGCCGCGCCCGAGCTTGAGGTCCATGCCCTTGGCCTGCAGGCGGTCGTCGACCTTGTGGACGTGGATCTGGCGCTTGATGGAGTGGATGTCGGCGATGGCGGCGAAGTCGAGGTTCTTGCGCCAGATGAAGGGGGTCAGTTCCGCCAGGAAGGCCCGGCCGCGGGGGATGTCGCCGGCGCAGGCGCGGGCCTTGATGAAGGCCGCCCGCTCCCAGTTCTGGCCGACGCTCTCATAGTAGTCCATGGCCGCGGCGACCGGCACGGCGAGCGGCGTCGAGGAGGGGTCCGGGCGCAGGCGCAGGTCGGTGCGGAAGACGTAGCCGTCGCCGGTCTTGTCCTGCATCAGCTCCGACAGCTTGTTGGTCAGGCGGACCGCGAAGCCTTGGGATTCAACGCCTTCGACCAGCGGCAGGGCCTCGGGCTCGTAGAAGACGTTGATGTCTATGTCGCTGGAATAGTTGAGTTCGTAGGCGCCGTGCTTGCCCATGGCGATGGCGAAGTAGCCCGGCACCGGCCCCGCCGCCCCCTCCCCCACCGCGGTCTGGCGGCCGGCCTCGACCTCGCTGCGGGCGGCGACGGTGAGCGCCGTGATCAGGGCCGCGTCGGCGAAGCGGGCGAGCGCGCCGGTGACCGCGTCGAGGTCCCAGACCCCGCCCAGATCGGCCAGGGCGATGAGCAGGTGGGCCTCGGCCTTGAGCTTGCGCAGGCCCACCTTGGCGGCCTCGTAGCTGAGGTCGGAGAGGGCGGCGGTGCGGGCCAGGAGGTCCGCAAACCGGGCGTCGGGGTCGGCCAGCAGCAGGTCGCGCAGACGGGGCAGGTCGCGCCGCGCCAGGCTGGTGAGATAGGGCGACGCGCCGAACACCGGGGCCAGGGCCGGCCAGGCGGTCTCCAGCAGGTCGGTCCAGCCCCCCTCCTCGGCGGCGGCGCGGACCACGGTCAGGGCGCGCTCGGCGGCCTTGGGGTCGGCGACGGGGCCGCAGGGCTTCAAGCCATCGATCAGGCGAGTCATCGGGCCATTGTCGGTGGCCGTGGATGGAAGACAAGGCTGTTTCGCGGCCCGCATTTGGCCGCGGGGTCTTGAGGGACAAGGGATTGCGGCGCTCGTGGGCGACCTACGAAGGCCAACATGTGACGGTCAGGGTCCCGCCAAGCCGACACTGGTTGATCTCGCCGGTCCTGCTGGGGACAATTGACGCCATGAACGCGCCGCTGATCTTCCTGGCTGTCGAGGTGGCGACGATCGTCTGCGCGCTGTTGCTGGCGGTCCGCGTGATGGCCAGCCGGCCGCGGTTGCGCAGCGCGCAGCTGATCGCGCTGATCGGGGCGAACACCGCCTGCGCCATCCTGCTGGCGCACCAGGAGTACGGCCATTGGGAGCCGGCGGCCTTCCGGATCGATGTGGGCGGCTGGGCGCTGGCGCTGAACCTGGCGCGCAACCTGACGCCCGGCCTGATCATGCTGCTGTGCTTCACTCTGTTCACCGACCGGCGGCGGTTTCCGCGATGGCTGCTGGTGCTGTTCGCGGTCCAGGTCGGGCTGGAGGCAGCGGCCTGGACGGTGTGGCCGCCGCTCGCCCCGGTCGCGGCCCTGATGCAGACCCTGTTCGTCGGCGTCGCCCTCTATTGGACGGTGGCCGACTGGCGCGCCGATCTGGTGGAGGGCCGCAGGCGCGCCCGCCTGCTGACCCTGGTGGTGATCGGCCTGGTCACCCTGGTCTCGGGCCTGCTGACCCGTGTGCTGATCGAGCCCGACAGCCCCGCCAACTACCTGGCCCATGTGGCGCTGACGACAACCTATCTGGCGATCCTGGCCGCCGTGCTGTTCCAGCTCACCGACGGTGATGTCGGGCGGCGTCTCGACTTCGACGCCGGCGCCGCGCGGCGGGCGCGCCCCGAAGCCGGCGCCGATCCCGCGCTGGCCCGGCTCACCGCCCTGCTGGAGGATGAGCGGGTCTGGGAAGAGGAAGGCCTGTCGCTGAAGGGGCTGGCGGCCAGGGTGGCCCTGCCCGAATACCGGCTGCGCAGGCTGATCCACGAGCAACTGGGGCATCGCAACTTCAACGCCCTGCTGCACGAGCACCGCATCGCCGAGGCCTGCCGGCAGCTCCGCGACCCGGCCCTGGCCCGCACCCCCATCCTGACCATCGCGCTCTCGGTGGGCTATGGATCGGCCAACACCTTCAACCGCGGCTTCCGGGAGATCATGGGGATCGCGCCCTCGGAATACCGGGCCACCGCCCTGTCTTCCGCGCCGGAATAACAGCACCAGATTCTGCAATCGGCGGGGGTTTGCGGAAATCGGCGCGCCCTGCCCCGGCCCGCCCTGTCAGACGGCCCTGAGCTTGGCCGTCACAGGAGCCTCCGATGGACACCCGCAAATACTATCTCGACTGGCTGCGCGTGATCGCGTTCACGCTGCTGATCTGCTTCCACGTCGGCCTGTTGTACGGGCCCTGGTTCTCCAATCTGAAGAGCCCGCGCCTTGTGCCCGGCGTTGAGCAGGTGCTGCTGACCTTCAGCGTCTGGCGCATGCCGCTGCTGTTCATGATCTCCGGCGTCGCCTCGGCCTTCCTGATCGGCAAGCTGGGGTCCGGCAGGTTCGCCCTGGACCGCATCCGGCGGCTGCAGCCGGTGATCCTGTTTGGCATGCTGGTGGTGATCCCGCCGCAGGTCTGGATCGAGCTCTATTCCAAGGGGGTGACCCAGGACGACTATCTGCACTTCTGGTGGTTCTCCTACCTCGCGGCCGACCAGACCCTGGCGGCCCCGATGGGCAAGACGTTTCCGACCTGGGACCACCTGTGGTTCCTGGTTTATCTGCAGGTCTATGTGCTGCTGCTGGCCGCCGTCGTCGGCCTGGCGCGATGGCTGCGGGCGATCCCCGCCAAGGCCCCGGCCCTGCCGCGCGCGCTGCTGCTGATCGGGCCCGCCCTATGGCTGGCGGGCGCCAACCTGGTGATCGACAGCGGCCATCCCCTGACCCACGCCCTGGTGGACGACTGGGGCGGCCACCTGAAGTGGATCGGCATGTTCGCCACCGGCCTGGTCTGCGCTCACCAGCCCGGGTTCTGGGAGACCCTGCGCGACCATCGCTGGCGGTTCCTGGGCGCGGCGGCCGTGTTGCTGGCCGCCCAGTTCGCATCGAGCGGGCCGGCCTGGAGCGCGGTGTCGGGGCTCTATGGCTGGGCGGCGATCTGCAGCGTCTGCGGCTTCGCCTACCGGTATCTGAACCGGCCCTCGGCCGTGCTGAGCCACCTGAACGAGGCGGTGCTGCCGGTCTATGTGCTGCACCAGCCGATCCTGCTGCTCAGCGCCTATGGCCTGTTCCCGCTGAAGCTGGCCCTGCCAGTGGAGGCCCTGACCCTGGCGGCGCTGACCGGGCTGGGGTCGTTGGCCCTCTATGAGCTGGCGATCCGGCCGTTCGGGGTGATGCGGTTCCTGTTCGGGTTGAAGCCGAAGGCCGCCTCGCGGGTCACTTCCTGACGAAGGCGCAGAGCTTGTTGCCGTCCGGGTCGCGGACATAGGCGGCGTAGAAGACCGGGTTCATGCCTTCGCGCACGCCGGGCGGGCCCTCGTCGGCGCCGCCCGCCGCCAGGGCGGCGGCGTGGAAGGCGTCGATGGCGGCGCGGTCGGCAGCCAGGAAGGCCAGCATGACCCCGTTGCCGGAGGTGGCGGGCTGGCCGTCGAAGGGCCGGGTGAGGAAGAACCGCCCCCGGTCGCCTGTGCGGACATAGCCGGTCCAGGTCTCGCTGGTGGTGTCGCGCACCGCGCCGAGCGGCGCGAACACCGCGTCATAGAAGGCCGTGGCCCGGGCCATGTCGTTCACGCCGAGCGTCGTATAGGCGATCATGTCTGCCCCTCCTTCGTCACAGGGCGCGCGGCCCGACGACGAAGACTTCGCATGGCGGCGGCGCGAAGGGGAAGCCTGGTCGCTTACCGAGATCGCTCCACGCCTTCGTATTACTTGCGAAGAAAAATCCTGAGCGACGGGACAACCAGTGCGCGTAGTATGCCGGAGTAATATCTAACGGGAGTTCGAGTGCCGCTACCTAACCTTCGCTTTCAAGATATTCGGTCTTACGAAGGGAGCCAGAACACAGGCTTCGAAGAACTCTGCTGCCAGCTCGCCGGGCTGGAGACGGGTGATGGTCGAGTCGAATTCCTACGCAAGGGACGCGGCGCGGATGCTGGTGTCGAATGCTTCATCAAACATGCGGATGGCTCTGAACGCGGCTGGCAAGCGAAGTATGTTGAAAGCTGGGATGCCTCACTCGAAGGCCAGCTCAACAAGTCTGTTCGGACAGCTCTGGATAAGCACCCGTCCCTGTGCGCAGCACCTCGACGAGCTATAGCTGCTCCAGAGGCAGCTATGACTACTCAGTCGATGAGACCATTAGCATCAAGCTGCCTGCGCCTTGGATCATCAACGGTCTTGGTCTGCATTTTACTGGCGGACGGGAGTTGACGTTCGCCAACGCCAATGAGCGGGTGATGTTCTTCGACCCGTCAACACACAGTAAGGGTAACCAAGCCGCGCTTGTTGATCGCGATGCGTTTCTCAAATTGCTCGAACGCGAAGGCCTGGAAGCGATCTGGATCATTGCGGGCGAGAAGAGCGCCTACGGAGGTAGGGGTCACCACAGCGGCTGGGGCGGTAGCCGCGCGCATACCTATCTCTATCGAATGAAAAACGGCGGCTTCGTCGTCGACAAGTTCTTGTCGACCGACCTCCCGACAAAGAGTCAGCTTGAGGAATTCAGCGAGGGCTAACCCCTGCTCGACTTGGCAACGGCCTCCCAAATGGCATCGCACTATCATTTCGGTCCATCTACCGAGTTACGGTGACAGTGCATTCAATTCACCGCGCGCCCACCGGATGACGAGAACGCTCAGTAAGAAATAAGTGCACTGTCACCGTAACTGGACGCGGCAGTGCTGATCACGCCGCGCCCTGACGCCAGCTCCCGTGGCCGTTTTCTGCTGGCGAGAGATTGGCTAGACCACTACTGCGGTCACATGATCGAAGCACACCCCTCCGGGGGCTACATCCTGGAGGAGCTTTCCGTCGGCATGACCGCCGAAAAGCGCGTGACTGTGACCGAGGCGCGAATCTCCCAGTTTGCGCAGGCATCGGACGACTTCAACCCGGTGCACATGGACGAGACGTTCGCGTCCAAGACGGCCTATCGAGGCCGGATCGCACACGGTCTTCTGTCGGCATCCTTCGGCTCGGCGGTGGTCGGCACGATCCTGCCCGGCGCGGGCGCCATCTATCTCAGTCAGACGCTGACCTTCCATAAGCCCGTCCGGATTGGTGACGTGGCCGTGTCCCGCGTGACCGTCGCGACGGTCGACGAGGCCGCTGCGCGGATCGTCCTACGCTGTGAGGTTCACGTCGGAGATGATCTGGTGATGGACGGCGAAGCGACCGTTCGCGTGCCGCGCCGCCGAAGGCCGGCCAAGTAATCCGCGCCCTCCGCCATTGCCTTCGCGGCGGGCGAGGTAAAGTCCCTGGAAGGCGAACGTCCGAGCGCTCGTAAACGTCCGTTTCCGGGGCTGGCGCGAATGTCCGCTGTTGGCGCACTACGCTGGCGGCCGCAAGCCTCTTGGGACCGGGCCGAACCTGCACTACCCGAGGCCCATGACCGCCGCCGTTCACAGCCTCGATGTCGCGCTCCGGAATTACGGTGGAATTACGGTGACACTGTATGAAATGGCGTTGATGAATTCATACAGTGTCACCGTAATCCCCTGCGCGGACATAGCCGGTCCAGGTCTCGCTGGTGGTGTCGCGCACCGCGCCGAGCGGCGCGAACACCGCGTCATAGAAGGCCGTGGCCCGGGCCATGTCGTTCACGCCGAGCGTGGTGTAGGCGATCATGTCTGCCCCTCCTTCGTCACAGGGCGCGCCGCCCGACGACGAAGACTTCGCATGGCGGCGGCGCGAAGGGGAAGCCCTCCGGGCGCGATCGAGAGACCGCTGGGCGGACTCCGGGGTCCAGGTGGACATCGGCGCGGCAGGATCGAATTACGGGGACTTCGTATGAAACGGCGTCGATGATTTCATACAGTGTCACTGTAATTCAGCCTACCCGAAGGAGACACGAGGGTTACCTGCAGCTCGTCGCGGACCGTCCGCAGGCTAAAGCCAAGAGCCAGTCGACCCTGCATCGGCAGCCTCAGACATCGACACTCCTTCCGGATCTATCGCCCCCCAAACAGCGTGACCGCCTTGGGCGCAACCCGCAGGATGCGGCCGGGTGCGGCTTGATCTGGAACCTCGCCCGGCGGCAGCAGCAACTCGATGCTCTGTCCCAGCCCTTCGAGATCGATCCGGACCGCCGGCCCTCGCTGGACAAGGCCTGTGACGAGGGCGTTGAAGCCCTCGCCGTCCGGTCCCCGCAGGCTAGCCTGATCTTGCCGGAAAAAGACCTGCACATCGCCGAGCGGGGCGTCGGTCGGCGCCTTACTGGTCCAGTCGCCCAGGGTCAGTCGGCCGCCCTCCACCCGTCCGGGCAGTCGCACCGCGCCGCCGAGGAAGTCGAACACGAAGGCGTCGGCGGGGGCGTCATAGACGGCCTGGGGCGCTCCGATCTGGACCAGCGCCCCATCCTTCAGGATGGCCACGCGGTCGGCGAGGTCGAGCGCCTCCTCCTGGTCGTGGGTGACGAAGATCGTGGTCACACCGGTCTCGTCATGGACCTTGCGGAGCCATCGGCGAAGTTCGCGGCGGACCTTGGCGTCCAGGGCGCCAAACGGCTCGTCCAGCAGCAGCATGCGCGGTTCGATGGCCAGGGCGCGGGCCAGGGCCACGCGCTGCCGCTGGCCGCCTGACAACTGGGCGGGATAGCGGTCCCCAAGCTCCTCCAGCTGCACGAGCCGCAACAGGTCGGCGACCCGTGCGGCGACCTGATCTTTCGACGGTCGGGTCGCACGCGGCCGCACGCTGAGACCGAAGGCGATGTTCTTGGCCACCGTCATGTGCCGGAACAGCGCGTAGTGCTGGAACACCATGCCGATGCGCCGCTCGCGGGCCGACAGTCTCAGCAGGTCCTCGCCGTTGAAGCTCACCGCCCCGGTGTCAGGCGTTTCCAGCCCGGCCAGAATGCGCAGCAGGGTGGTCTTGCCCGAGCCGGAGGGACCGAGCAGCGCCAGGAACTCGCCTTCGCGAGCCTCCAGGGACACGCCGCCGAGGGCTGGGAAGCGGCCGAAGGCCTTGGCGACGGAGTCAACGATAAGCGTCATGGATCAGCCTGAAGATCAGTGACGGCGCGTCGCGGCGAGTTCGCCGGAAAAGCGCCATTCGAGAAGGGATTTGGCCACCAGCGTCAGCAGGCCAAGGCCCGCGAGCAGCGTTGCGACCGCGAAGGCGCCGACGAAATCATACTCATTGTAGAGGATCTCGACATGCAGCGGCAGGGTGTTGGTCAGGCCCCGGATATGGCCGGAGACCACCGACACCGCACCGAATTCGCCCATCGCCCGGGCGTTGCAGAGCAGGACCCCGTAGAGCAGGGCCCACTTCACGTTGGGCAAGGTGACCCGGAAGAAGGTGGACCAGCCGCTGGCGCCCAGGGTCATGGCGGCCGCCTCCTCCTCCGCGCCCTGTTCCTGCATCAGCGGGATCAGTTCGCGGGCGACAAAAGGCAGGGTGATCAGGACGGTGGCCAGCACCAGTCCGGTGACGGTGAAGATGACCTTGATCCCCATGGCGTCCAGGGCCGCGCCGAAGAAGCCCTGCGCGCCGAACAGCAGAACCCAGACCAGGCCCGAGATCACCGGCGAGATCGAGAACGGCAGATCGATCAGCGCCATCAGCAGGCTCTTGCCCGCGAAATCGAACCGGGTGACCGCCCAGGCCGCCGCCAGTCCGAAGATGGCGTTCAGGGGTACGGAAATCCCGGCGACGATCAGCGTCAGTCTGATGGCTGACCAGGTGTCCGGTTCGCGGAACGGCGCCAGAAGGCCGCCCACGCCATTGCCGAGGGCCTGGACGAACACCATCGCCAGGGGCAGCACGACGAGAGCGATCATGCCCGCGACGGCCAGCAGGACGATCAGCGGCGCCCAGCCGGGCAGGTGGAGCTTTCCTGGGCGGTTCATCCTCGCGACCTCCGGGTCAGCCATGTCTGCACCAGGTTGAGCGCCAACAACGCCACGAAGGAGATGACCAGCATGCCCAGGCCCACCGCTGCGGCGCCGGCGTAGTCGAACTGTTCCAGCTTGATGATGATCAGCAGCGGTGCGATCTCCGAGACCATCGGCAGGTTGCCGGCGATGAAGATCACCGAGCCGTACTCGCCGACGGCCCGCGCGAAGGCCAGGCCGACGCCGCCGAGAATGGCAGGCAGGATGGCGGGCAGGACGACCCGGACGATGCGCTGGTAGTCGGTCGCCCCAAGCGTGCGGGCGGCCTCCTCAACCTCGCGGTCGACCTCCTCCAGCACCGGCTGCACCGCGCGGACCACGAAGGGCAAGCCGATGAAGGTCAGGGCGAGAACGACGCCGAGCGGGGAATAGGCGGTCTTGATCCCGACCTGCGCGAACAGGGCGCCCAGCGGCCCATTGGGCGCGTAGATGGCGGTCAGGGCGATGCCGGCCACGGCGGTCGGCAGCGCGAACGGCAGATCGACGAGGGCGTCCAGCAGTCTGCGGCCTGGGAAGCTGTACCGGACAATGGCCCAGGCGACGATGAGGCCCAGCACCGCATCAGCGGCGGCCGCGATCGCAGCGGCGCCGAAGCTTAGCCGAAAGGCCGCCACCACCCGATCATCGGTCAGGGTGCGCCAGACCCCGTCCAGTCCGAGCTCCCAAGGCTTGATAACCAGGGCCGCGAGCGGAATCAGGACGATCAGGCTGAGCCATGTCAGCGTGATCGCCATGGAAATGCCAAAGCCTGGCAGGAACCCAACGCTTCGCGACGGTCGTGTCCGCGCCTTGCCGGGGATCACAATCGTGCTCACGGGCGGTAGATCCGGTCGAAGACGCCGCCGTCGGCGAAGTGGGTCTTCTGGGCCTTGGTCCAGCCGCCGAAGGTGTCGTCGATGGTGACCAGCGGGATCTTCTTGAACTTGCCGGCGTACTTCGCCTGGGCCTGGGCGCCGCGAGGCCGGTAGTGGTGTTTGCCGGTGAGGTCCTGGGCCAGGGGGCTGTAGAGGAAGTTGAGATAGCCCTCGGCGATGGTGCGGGTCTTCCTGCGGTCGACGATCTTGTCGACCACCGCCACCGGGGGCTCGGCCAGGATCGATAGAGAGGGGTAGACGATGTCGAACTTCGGTCCGAACTCCTCGTTCGACAGGAAAGCCTCGTTTTCCCAGGACAGGAACACGTCGCCGACCCCGCGTTGGGCGAAGGTGGTCAGCGACCCCCGGGCGCCAGTGTCGAGGATCGGCACATGTTGGAACAGTTCCTTGATGAAGGCTTCCGCCTTCGCTGGGGAGCCGCCCGGTTGCTTCAACGCCCAGGCCCAGGCCGCGAGATAGTTCCAGCGCGCGCCGCCCGAGGTCTTGGGGTTGGGCGTGATGACTTCGATGCCGGGCTTCACGAGGTCGCCCCAGTCCCGGATCTTCCAGGGGTTGCCCTTGCGGACGAGGAGCACGATCGTCGAGGTGTAGGGCGCGGAGTTCTGCGGCAGTCGCGACTGCCAGTTGGCGGGCAGGAGCTTGGCCTTCTGGGCGATCTCGTCGATGTCGTAGGCCAGGGCCAGGGTGACGATGTCGGCCTGCAATCCGTCAATCACCGAACGGGCCTGCTTGCCCGAGCCGCCGTGGCTCTGCTGGATGGTCAGGGTCTGGCCCGTCTTCTCCTTCCAGAACTTGGCATAGGCGGCGTTGATCTCTTTATAGAGCTCACGGGTCGGATCGTAGCTGACATTGAGCAGGGTCGCAGGCTTGGGCGCGCCCTGGGCCATGGCGAGGCCGCCGCCGGCCAGGACGGCCGGGCCAGCGAGCGCCGCGCCGCCCAACAGGCCGCGACGGGAGAGGTGTCGGATATCGTGCGTCATGGTGTCCTCGAAGTCGAAGAAGGGGCGTCGCCTCAGAAGGCGTACTGTGTGCGGAAGGCGAAGATGTTCAGGTCCTGGCCGACATCGGTCCCCAGCGCGGGCGTCGCGACGCCGGCTCCGAAGGCCGCGCCGCCTGGCGAGGTGCGCTCCACCGAAACGTTGCGCCAGGAGGCCTGCAGCGTGACGCCGTTGTTCACGTACCAGTTCAGACCCAGCGAGAGGATCGACTGCTCGCCGCCCCGGATCGAGCCGAGCGCTGGCAGGTCGCCCTCGCGGTAGTTCAGATCCAGCACCGAGTAGCGCGCCGCCAGCTCCCAGGCGCCCCAGGTTCCGGCCCGAAGATCGAACGGCTTGGCGGCGCGGGGGCCGTCGAAGCCGCCGCCCGCGTTGTATCGCCGGGGCTCGCCGGTGAGGGTCCAGCCGGCCTGGACGTACCAGCCGGAGAAGTCAGGGTCTGGCAGGGGACTGGCCCGGCGCTCGACAGCGATGTCGAAATACTCCGCCTGCAGGTACAGGTTCTTGCGTTGAGCGCCGAATTCAACGCCCAAGGCGGTGACACCCTCGGCGTCGAGGTTGCCGGTATCGACCAGCCGAGCGCCGTCGACCCGCAGTTCGGGACGCTCGCGCAGCCGGACGGGGGTGGCCGCCCCGCCAGGCAGGGCCGGGCCGGTGGCGGCCGGGCTCAGCACAAGATTCACATTCGCGCCCAGGTGGATCAGGGCGTCGGTACGCTTGAACGGCACATAGGAGATTCGGCCGACGAAGCCGGTCTGCTCGTCAAAGGTCTGGGTCCCCACAAGGTTGCCGGTCAGGACGCCGGTGGCTGTCCAGCGGTCACCCCCGGCGTAGACGCCGAGGCCTGCGCGGCCATCGCCGCCGGCCAGGCTCCGCACAAGTTCCGCCGAGGCCGGACGCTCGGCGAACAGGGAGCTGGCGTTTGACGCGGCGTCTTCGAGGCTGGTCGGCGGCGGGAAGGCCCCGACGCGGATCTTGGCGAAGCCCAGTCCGTTGTACTGCAGCCAGGCGGCGCTGACCTTGCCGCCCTCCTCGACCCCGGACCCGCCGAAATCGTAGAGGAAGTTGTATTCGAAATCGCCGAACGCCTTGCCCTCGATGCCGAGGCGGACCCGCCGGAAGTTGAGGCCGTCAGAGAGATCGCGGGCCCGTTCATTCTCCGTCGCGTCGGCGAACGAGCCACGCCGGAAATCGCTGGACAGCGGGCCGGCGCCATCCTGGTCGTGGATCGCGCCGTCCAGCTGGAGGACGCCGCGAAATGCGGCGGTGAACTGGCCGTCGCCGCTGGCGAGGGTGGGTCGACCATTGGCCAGACTGACGGTCGTCGCCTGCTGGGCGGTGCGGACCTGGGCGATGCTGGCGCCCGAGGACGCCTTCAGGTCGACGAGCTGCCCCTGGATTTCGATCAAGGCCGCCTCGAGGCGAGCGATGCGGTCGGCATCGACCTCCTGCGCCTGGGCGACGCTGGCGAAAGCGGCGAAGGCCACGCCCGCGAGAAGGCCTGCCCACAGAGTGTTGTTGTCAGATTTGTTCATTGGGGCCCCTCGCCCGTTGCGACTACACGAGGGGCATTAAAACGATTATTCCTATCGCCATAATAGGAATTACTCGGCGAGTTGTCAGAAAATCTGCCTCATTCGCGGCGGCGATAGGAGCTGGGTCTCTTCGTAGCAAAGCCGGCGAGAGGCAGCTGTCTACTGCTGGCCCGTCGAGCCACGTGCCAAAAGCGGTCACCGCGCTGACCAGCCCTGGGCGCGCAGGGTTTCCCTCTGACATCCACATGCCGCGCGAAGCTCGCTGGCGGCCGCAAGCCTCTTGGGTCCGGGCCGAAGCTGCACTACCCCTTTCCCATGACCGCCGCCGTCCACAGCCTCGATCTCGCGCTCCGCAGCGGGGCGGGGCTGTTGCTGTTGCTGATTGGCGGGTTGATGCTGCGCGACCATGGGCGGGCGACCGCGGCCAGGCTGGGGGCGGCGTTCGCGGTGGGCGGGGCGGTCTTCGCCATCACCTCGTCGGCCGGGTTCTCCCGACCGCCGCAGGGCTGGGACATACCGCTGATGGCGCTGGCCACCGGCAACAATGTGGTGTTCTGGCTGTTCGCCCGCGCCCTGTTCGACGACGGCTTCCGGTTGAAGCCGCTGCACGGCGGTCTGTGGGCGACCATGGTCGGCCTGCCGGTGCTGTGCGCCCTGGTGCTGCATCCCGCCCGCTGGCCGACGCAGAACGGCATCGACGATTTCCTGACCGTGGCGGCCCTCGGCTTCGCGGTGCTGGCCACGGCCCAGACGATCGGCTCGTACCGAGACGACCTGGTGGAGCCGCGCCGCCGGGTGCGGGTGTTGATCGTCGCAGCCTCGGCCGGCTTCATCGCGCTGACCGCGCTCTCCAACCTGATGGGCGCCCAGGAGGCCAGGCCGGCCCTGGCCAGCCTGGTGGGCGGCGCGGGCCTCGCCGCCATCGCGCTCGGCGTCGCCTGGGCCCTGCTGGGGGTGGCGGGGGGCCGAGCCCTGTTTCCGCAGGCGGCCCCCGCGCGGCCCACAGCCGAGCCAGAGCCGCTGGATCCCGCGCTGATCGCCGCCCTCGACCGGGCCATGCAGACCGACCGCGCCTATCGCCAGGAGGCGCTGACCATCGGGGCCCTGGCCCATCGGCTGGGGGCGCCGGAGCACCGGCTGCGCAAGGCGATCAACCAGGGGCTCGGCTTCCGCAACTTCAACGCCTACCTCAACAGCTTCCGCATCGCCGAGGCCATGGCCGCGCTGGCCGATCCGGCCCAGGCCGACGTGCCGGTTCTGACCATCGCCCTCGACGCCGGGTTCAATTCCCTGGGTCCGTTCAACCGCGCCTTCCGCGCCGCCACCGAGACGACGCCGACGGCCTACCGGCGCCAGGCGCTGAGCGCTGGGGACGAGCCGCCGGTTTCAGGATCGGCTGGCCGAATTCCAAACTCGGCGTGAGCGCCTGACCGCGGGGCTCCAGAACCGGTGGGCGGATGGCCCGCAGACCTGGAGTTCCCATGCCCTTCCCAATCCCCCGGCTCGCCCCGCTCGCCCTCGCCCTGGCGCTCGCCCCCAGCCTCGGCGCCTGCGGCAGCCTGCGGCCCGACCGCGCCCTGGCGGTCGCCCCTGCCCTGGTGAGCCACCAGCTCTGCTCGGCGGTGTTCGTCGCCGGCCTGGAGCCCGATGGCTACTTCCGCGAGGCGCTGGTCCCCGACCTGTCGTTCCTGAAACCGCTGGAGCGCCACAGCATCGACCGCGCCAAGGGCGAGGTCACCGCACGCCTGGGCCCGTTCAAGGCCACCGCCGTCTATCGCGGCGCGGAGGGCTGCCTGATCGCCAAGGGCAAGGTCGCGCCGCCCGTGGTGCTACCGCCCCCCGCCCCTGCCCTGTTGGCGCCCATCGCCGGCGACGCGGTTGTGACCCCTACCGACCCGGCGCTGGTCGCCGCCCTCGACCGCGCCTTCGCCGAGCCGGAGGAAGGGCCCCAGGACTTCACCAAGGCGGTGGTCATCCTCAAGGACGGCAAGGTGATCGCCGAACGCTACGCCCCGGGGATCGGCCCCGACACGCCGCTGCACGGCTGGTCGATGACCAAGTCGGTGACCAACGCCCTGCTGGGGGTCCTGGTCCAGCAGGGCCGCCTGAAGATGGATCAGCCCGCGCCGGTCCCGGCCTGGGCGGGCGACCCACGCCACGCCATCACCCCCGACAACCTGTTGCGGATGACCAGCGGCCTGAAGTTCGGCGCCTCGCTCAGCCAGAGCTGGAAGACCGCCTTCGACCCCACCGCCCAGATGGTCTTCGCCCGCGACGACATGGCGGCGATGGCGCGGGCCGCGCCCCGGGAGGCCGCGCCGGGGGCCAAGTTCCAGTACAGCAACGGCAACACCCTGCTGCTGTCGGCCATCGTCCGCGAGGCGGCCGGCGGCGACGGCGCGGCGGTGACGCGGTTCGCCCACGCGCAGCTGTTCGACAAGCTGGGCATGACCCGGCCGGTGCTGGAGCTCGACGCGGTGGGAACCCCGATCGGCGCCAGCCACATGTGGGCCACGGCCCGCGACTGGGCCCGGTTCGGCGCCCTCTATGCCGACGACGGGGTGGTGGGCGGCGAGCGTCTCCTGCCGCAGGGCTGGGTCGACTATTCGGCCCGGCTGACCCCCGGCAGCGAGGCCTTCGGCTACGGCGCGGGCTTCTGGACCAACCGGGGGATCACGGGCCTGCCGGCCCAGCGGCGGGCCGGCATGGGCGCCGACGCCCTGATGGCGCGGGGCAGCCTGGGACAGTTCGTCGTCATCGTGCCGCATGCACGGCTGGTGGTGGTCCGCCTGGGGATCTCCCACACCCGCACGGAGTACATCGGCCAGATGAACCGCCTGGTCGCCGACGCCCTGTCGGCGACGCGGTGAGGGAGGTGGGGCCGGCGATGTGGGGCGGACGGCGGGTCGTTCGTCCTATGATACGCCGGAGACACGAAGGAGATCGCGCCATGGCTGACGACAAGATCAAGGGACCCGCGTCCTATTTCCCGTCCATCGAGAAGACCTACGGCCGGCCCATTTCCGAGTGGAAGGCTCTGGTCCGCAAGCACGGTCCGGCCAAGCACATGGAGCTCGTCGCCATGCTCAAGACCGAGCACGGCATGGGCCATGGGCACGCCAATGCGATCGTCGCCCATACGCTCGCGGAAGACAGCCGGGGATAGAGGCCCCTAGAGCTTGCGGGGGATCATCACCTGCATGCTCTTGTAGCCCTTCACGAAGGTCGAGGGGACGCGCTGAGGCTCTTCGAGGACCTGGATGTCGGGGAAGCGGGCGAGGATCTCTTCCCAGATGACCCGCAGCTGAAGTTCGGCCAGGCGGTTGCCAACGCAGCGGTGGACGCCGAAGCCGAAGGACAGGTGCTGGCGCGGGCGCTCGCGGTCGATGAGGTAGGCGTTGGGGTTCTCGATGACGCTGTCGTCGCGGTTGCCCGAGACGTACCACATGACGACATTGTCGCCCTTCTTGATGGTCTTGCCGCCCAGCTCATAGTCCTGGGTCGCCACCCGCTTCATGTGGGCCAGCGGGGTCTGCCAGCGGATGGTTTCCGAGACCATCGAGGGGATGAGGTCGGGATTGGCGCGCAGCTTGGCGAACTGGTCGGGGTTCTTGTTGAGGGCGTAGATCGAGCCGGAGATGGTGTTGCGGGTGGTGTCATTGCCGCCGATGGTCAGCAGGATGATGTTCCCGAGGTACTCGAACTGGTTCATGTCCTTGGTGGCCTCGCCGTGGGCCAGCATGGAGATCAGATCGTCCTCCGGGGGCTTGGCCTTGCGATCCGCCCACAGGTTCAGGAAGTAGCCGGCATAGGCGCCCATTTCGGCGCGCTTCTCCTCCCAGCTGTCGACGACGCCGTCACCGGGACGGGCCATGACGGTGTCGGACCAGCGGGTCAGCTTGCGGCGGTCTTCCTGCGGCATGCCGAACAGGGTGGCCAGCGTCATGGCGGTGAGTTCCATCGACACCTTGTCCACCCAGTCGAAGGGCTCGCCGATCGGCAGGCTGTCGAGGATCATGCCCGCACGCTCGCGGATCAGGGGTTCCATGTTCTTCAGGTTGTGCGGCGAGACCGCCGGGCTGACGGTCTTGCGCTGCTCGTCGTGCTTGGGCGGGTCCATGGCGATGAACATGGTCGGCCCGCCGGTGGGGCCGCCAAAGGCGCCGCCGGTCATCTGGGCGCCGCTGGCCACCAGCTTGGCGATCATCTCCTCGCTCGGACCCAGGCTGATGCCGCCCTCCGACGAGAACACCGCGTGGTTGGTGTCGACCGCCATGATGTCGTTATAGCGGGTGACGGCCCAGTGGGGCTCGAAGTCGCTGGCCGGCTGCCAGTGGACCGGATCCTCGGCCCGCAGGCGCTCGAAGTAGGGCCAGATGGCGTCGGATTTGAAGAGGGCCGAATTCGCCACGTTGAGGCTCTCGATCGGCAGGGAATAGACCTCGTCACGGGCGGTCTTGACGGTGGCGGCGTCCAGGGTGTCGCTCTCGCTCATGGCGGTGTTCCTCGCTTGGGCCAGGTCTCTGCAGACCCGTTCCCCCACGTCTCCCCGGTTGAACGGCGTTCGGCAAGCCCTATCCTGACGGGGGCGTCATTTTCGGGGTGAAGTTTCTGTTGGCGCGGCCGGGCGGGTCGGGTTCTGTCGCGCCTGAGAATTTGCGAAAACGGCAGGGACGAATGACCGTACGAGCAGGCAGCTGCCTTTGTGGCGCGAGGGCCTACGAGATCGAGGGCGACATCGACGCCGTCTGGGTCTGCCATTGCTCGCGCTGCCGCAAGGCCTCGGGTTCGAGCGGCAATTCAATCCTGATCGTGCCCCACGACCGGTTTCGCTGGGTGCGGGGCGAGGATCACGAGGACACCTTCGCCCTGCCCTCCGGCTATTCCATCACCCGCTGCCGGACTTGCGGTACTCCGCTGCCGGCCGAGACCGACGAGACGCACATCTATGTCACGGCCGGCACCCTGGACGCGCCGCTGGGCAAGGGGGTTCGCACGCACCTGTTCTGCGGCTCGCGGGCCGACTGGGATCGGGACGAATCCGACGTCCGCTATTTCGATGAGCGGTCGCGGTAAGGCCGGGACGCGCGAGCCGGGACCTCGGCCCTACCCCGCCCTCGGCAGGATCAGGGCCACGCGCAGGCCGGGGCCGATCTCGCCGACCTTGCCGGGGCCCTCGGCCAGTTCCAGGCGGCCGCCATGGGCCTCGGCGACGGCGCCCACCAGGGAGAGGCCGAGGCCGGCGCCGGGCTGGCTGCGGCTGTTTTCGAGGCGCACGAAGCGTTCGACCACGCGGGGGCGGTCTTCCTCCGGCACGCCGGGGCCGGTGTCGGTGATGGAGAACTCGATCTCGCCGGAGGAGCGGCGGCGGACGCGGAGCATGATGGCGCCGCCCGAAGGCGTGTACTTCACCGCGTTGTCCAGCAGGTTGGCCAGGGCCTGAGCCAGGAACTCCTGGTTGCCGCGCGCCTGCAGGCCCTCGGCCATCTCGGCCTTGAAGTCGAGGCCGGCGTCCTCGCAGAGCGGCTCGTAGAGCTCGGCGATGTCGGCGGCCAGTTGGGCCGGGTCGAAGAGGACCTGATCCGGCGCCGAGCCCGCGGCCTGCAGCCGGGCGATGGCCAGGACCGCGCCGAAGGTCTTCAGCACCCCGTCGGTGTCTTCCAGGGCCTGGCCGAGCGCCTGTTCGGGATCGCCCTTGCCGGCCTCGACGTCGAGATAGGCCACCTCCAGCCGGGCCCGCAGCCGGGTCAGCGGGGAGCGCAGGTCGTGGGCGATGGCGTCGCCGGCATGGCGGTGGCCGGCCATGGAGCGCTCCAGCCGGTCGAGCATCTCGTTGAGGCCCTCGGCCAGTTCGTCGAACTCGTCACGGGTCCCGCGCACCGGCGCGCGGGCGGCGAGATCGCCGTTGCGTACGGCGGTGACCACGTCGGTGAGGCCGGCCATGGAGCGGCTGACATTGCGGCTGACCAGCACGCCGCCCAGCAGGCCCAGGACCACCACCAGGGTGCCGGCGCCGCGCAGGGCGTTGACGATCTTGCCCACATAGGCCTGGTCCTCGGACACATCGGCGCCGACGAACAGGATCTCGCCGCCCCGCAGATGCTCCTGGAAGCCGCGGGCGGGATGCTTGATGGGACGGCCCTGAACGTCCAGGTCGGTGACCGAGAAGCTGGCGCGGGCGGGGACGTCGTTGATGTCCTCCAGCGGCGACTCGGCGATGGAGCCGGAGATGCGCGTGCCGTCCGGCTTCATCAGCAGGTAAAGGAAGGGCCGCTCGCTGGCGGCCCGCTCGATCAGCGACTGGTTCACCGCATCGACCCCGGCCCGGTCATAGGCCGCGATCAGCGAGTTCATCTCGCGGGTGATGTCCTGGTCGGTGCGCCGCGTCGCCTCGCCGGCGGTGGCGACATAGATATAGGCCAGGAAGGCGCTGGCCGCGGCCCCGAACAAGGCCAGGAACAGCAGGGTCAGCCGGAAAGGCGTCGTGCGGAACAGCCGCGGAAGGCGCATGCCGGGGGACATCAGCGTGGACCCCACGCATCCCTTCTCCCCTTGCGGGAGAAGGGGGCGCGCGAAGGCGTGTCGGATGAGAGGTCGCGCTCCGCTTTCAGAACAATTTCCGTCATCCCGGGCGACCCGCAGGGGAGACCCGGGACCCAGGGGGATTGCCCGCGGCCCCTGGGTCCCGGCTCTCCGCTTCGCTGCGGCCGGGATGACGTGATGGATTTGCTTGAGGCGCCGTTCGAGCGGTCTAAGACCGGCCAGCTTCCGCCCTTGCGGGAAAGGGGAAATATGGTGGGGGCCAAGACGTCCAATGGGCCGCCTAGGGCTCCAGGCGGTAGCCCGCCCCGCGGACGGTCTGCAGCATGGCGCGGTCGAAGCCCTTGTCGATCTTCGAGCGCAGGCGCGAGACGTGGACGTCGATGACGTTGGTCTGGGGGTCGAAGTGGTACTCCCAGACCTTCTCCAGCAGCATGGTCCGGGTCACCGATTGGCCGGCGTGGCGCATCAGGAATTCGAGCAGCTGGAACTCACGCGGCTGCAGGTCGATCTCCTTGCCCTGGCGATGAACCGAGCGGCCGATGAGGTCCATCTCCAGTTCACCGACCCGCAGCAGGGTCTGGACCGAGCCGGTCTCCCGGCGGCGCGACAGGGCCTGGACCCGGGCGCTGAGCTCGGCGAAGGCGTAGGGCTTGACCAGATAGTCGTCGCCGCCGGCCTGCAGGCCCGCGACGCGGTCATTGATCTCGCCGAGCGCCGAGAGGAACAGCACCGGGGTCTGGTCGCCCTCGCGGCGGATGGTCTCCACCAGGGTGACCCCGTCCATCCTGGGCATCATGCGGTCGACGATCATCACGTCGAACTCACCGTCGCGGGCGGCCTTGAGGCCCGCCTCCCCGTCGGCGGCGCGGACACAGGCGTGGCCGCCCTCGGTGAGGCCGCGATCCATGGCCTCGGCCGCCTCAAGGTCGTCCTCGACGATCAGAATCCGCATCGCAACCCCCAAAGCCTACCTGGTTCAAATGATGCCATTTGAACCAGCCAGTGGCTTTCATATTCGTTCGTCGCGTGACGATCGCCTGAACCGGTTTCCACTTCAGGCTGTCACGCTCCTGTCAGTTTCCGGAGCTTAGCCGGAAACCTTGAGCGGCAGGAAGGTGGTCCGGCCGGCGCGATAGACGCCGATCAGAATGCTGGGCCGGCCGCTCCTTTTCGCGGCGTCGACGGCGCTGGAGAACTCTGACGCCGTGGTCACCGGACGGCCACCGGCCACTGTGATGACGTCGTTCTTCCGCAGGCCGCGCTGAGCCGCGTCCGAGGACTGGTCAACGCTGTCCACCACGACGCCACGCAGGGGGGTGTCGATGTTCAGCCGCGTGCGGGCCGCTTCGTCCAGCGGGGTCAGCTTGAGGCCGAGCACGGCGGGAAGCTGGACCGACGGGCCCGTGGTCCCGCCACCGCTGCGGGGGCTGCCGGAATTGTCGTTGGCGGCCAGTTCCTTTTCGGTCGGACGCACACCCGAGCGGATGTCCACGGTGCGGCGCTTGCCGTCGCGGAGCACCTCGACGCGGAGGATGTCCCCGGCGCGGGCCTTGGCGACTTCGCGGGTCAGTTCTGAGGAGGTCTTCACGGTGACGCCGTTGACGGCCACCACCACGTCGCCGGGGGCCAGGCCGGCCTTGGCCGACGGGCCGCCGGGGACCAGGTCGGCGACGATCGCGCCCTTCTGACCGGGCATGTCCAGGGCGTCGGCCATCTCGGTGGTGAAGTTCTGGATCGAGGCGCCGATATAGCCCCGGGTGATCTTGCCGCCCGAGATCAACGCCTTGGTGGTGGCGTCGGCGACGTCGGCGGGGATGGCGAAGCCGATGCCCACCGAGCCGCCGGAGGGCGAGAAGATCGCGGTGTTGACCCCGATCACCCGGCCATAGACGTCAAAGGTCGGGCCGCCGGAATTGCCCCGGTTGATGGGGGCGTCGATCTGGATGTAGTCGACAAAGGTCTCGCCGATGTCACGGCCATAGGCCGAGATGATGCCGGCCGTGGCGGTGCCGCCCAGGCCGAAGGGGTTGCCGACGGTGATCACCCAGTCGCCGACGCGCGGCTTGGCCGCGTTCTCGAAGTTCACGAACGGGAAGCTGTCGCCCTTGACCTTGAGGACCGCCAGATCGGTGCCCTCGTCGCGGCCGACCACGACGGCGTCCAGCTCGCGCTCGTCCTTGAGCACGACCTTGATCTCGTCGGCGTTCTCCACGACGTGGTTGTTGGTGACGATGTAGCCGTCGGCGGAGATGAAGAAGCCCGAGCCCGAGGACTGCTGGGTCGGCAGGCGCGGCTGGCCCTTCTCGGTCTTGCCGCCGTCATCCTCGTCATCGCCGTCAGGGGCGCCGCGCGGCACGATGTCGAAGGGCAGGCCGGGGATCTGGCGGCGCAGGGAGGCGGCGTCGACCTTGGAGGTGACGTTGATCGAAACCACGGCCGGCGACACCTTCTCGAAGATGTCGGCGAATGAGAGCGGCGCGCCGGGGGGCGGGGCGAAGATCGGGGCGGTTGAGGCCTTGAGCAGCATCGAGCGATCGAGCGTGTTGTCAGGCTTGCCTACGCCGGCGCCGGCGACAGCGGCGGTGGCGATGCTGACGCCAGCGATGGCGCCCCAGAGATAGCCGTTCTTCTTCGAGGTCATAATGCCTTCAATTTCCCTGTGGACCCGTACCGGGCTCCAACAAACCTAGGTTCGATGCCTTAGAGCGCAACCCACGTGCAAGTTACGTTTAGGTCACGCTGCCAGCAGCAAGGCGACCGATATTGGGCGCAATCGTGTCACGTCTGTTCCTTGTCGGCGAGGCTGGCGAGGCGGGCCGCCTCCTCCTCCGACAATTCGGCGTACGGGCGGGGGGTGTGAAGGTTCCGCAGCAACAGCAGGACGCCCAGGATCACGACGATGAAGGGCGCGGCCCAGAGGACGCCATTGCCCCAGGAGAAGGTCGGCTTCAGCAGCACGAACTCGCCGTAGCGGTCGGTGAGATAGCTGCGCACCTGATCGTCGGACCTGCCCGCCTGGATCTGGTCGCGGACCAGGCGGCGCAGGTCGCCGGCCAGCTCGGCCGACGAGTCGTCGATGGACTCGTTCTGGCAGACCAGGCAGCGGACCTCAGCGAAGATCGCGCGCGCGCGGGCCTCCTGGGCGGGATCGGGCAGGCGTTCGGCGGGATCGGAGGCCGCGGCGATGCAGAAGATCGCGGCGCAGATGGCCAGCAGCTTCCTCATGCGGGCAACGCCCGGCGCCCCACGGCCAGCCGCAGGCGGCGGTCGGAGAGAGAGATGAGACCGCCCAGCGCCATAATGGCGGGGCCCAGGAAGATCAACAGCGCCCACGGGTTCCAATAGGCGCGCACCAGCCAGACCTCGCCGGGGCGACGCTCGCCCAGCACGACATAGAGGTGGCTCGCCCCCTTGGAGCAGATGGCGACCTCGGAGGTGGTCTGGCCGCCGGTGGGATAGAATCGGCGCTCGGGCCTGGCCGTGCAGGCCACCGCGCCGTCCTTGCGGGCGATGATGGTGGCGCGCTCGGCGTCGTAGTTGGGGCCATCGACGCCCTGGATCCTATCGAGGGTCAGCTCATAGGCGCCGACATTCAGCGTCTGACCCAGGGCCAGGGTCTCGGCGGCCTCGGCCTTCCAGCTGGTTTCGAAACAGGCGCCCAAGACGAAGACACCCAGGCCCAGGTGGGCGAAGGTCATGCCCCAGGCGCCGCGCGGCAGGCCGGTGAGGCGCCGCCACGTCTCCGCTCCGGAGCCACGGAAGGCCCGGGTGCGCTCAGCGAGCTCCACCAGGGCGCCGATGATCAGCCAGGCGCCCATGGCCAGGCCGGCGCTGGCGAGCGCCTTGCGCGGACTTACGACGGCCAAGGCCAGCAGGCCGCAGCCGACCGAGAGCAGGGCCGCGACCCAGAGGCGTTGGGCCACGCCGAGCGCATCGGCGCGTTTCCAGGCCAGCAGCGGCCCGGCCGGCAACAGGATCAGCAGGGCGGCCATCAGGGGGGTGAAGGTGAGGTTGAAGAAGGGCGGTCCCACCGAGATCGCCTCTCCGGTCGCGGCCTCGCGGATCAGGGGATAGAGGGTGCCCAGGAGGACGGTGACCGTGGCCGCCGCCAGCAGGATGTTGTTGAGCACCAGGGCGCTCTCCCGGCTGACGGGAGCAAAGACGCCGCCGGGGCTGAGCGCCGGGGCGCGCCAGGCGAAGAGGGCGAACCCGGCGCCGGCGGTGACCCCCAGGATCATCAGCAGCAGGACGCCGCGGGTCGGGTCTACGGCGAAGGCATGGACGCTGGTCAGCACGCCCGAGCGCACCAGGAAGGCCCCCAGCATGGAGAAGGTGAAGGCGCCGAGCGCCAGGAAGACGGTCCAGCCGGCCAGGGCGCCGCGCTTCTCCGTCACGATGGCCGAGTGCAGCAGGGCCGTGGCGATCAGCCAGGGCATGAAGCTGGCGTTCTCCACCGGGTCCCAGAACCACCAGCCGCCCCAGCCGAGTTCGTAATAGGCCCAGAAGGCGCCGAGCGTGATGCCCACGGTGAGCAGGCTCCAGGCCATCAGGGTCCAGGGTCGGACCCAGCGGGCCCAGGCGGCGTCGGCGCGGCCCTCCACCAGGGCGGCGACGGCGAGGGAGAACACCACCGACATGCCGACATAGCCCGCATAGAGGAAGGGCGGGTGGAAGGCGAGCGCCGGGTCCTGCAGCAGCGGGTTCAGCGAGCGGCCCTCGATGGGGATCTGGACCAACCGCTGGAAGGGGTTCGAGGCGAAGACGGTGTAGGCGAGAAAGACCGTGCCCAGCGCGCCTTGGGTGGCCACGGTCACGGTCTTGAGACCGGGCGGCAGGCCGCGCTTGAATCCGGCGACGGCGGCGCCGAAGCCGGTCAGGGCCAGGCACCAGAGCAGCATGGAGCCCTCGTGGCTGCCCCAGGTCCCGGCCACCTTGTAGAGCATCGGCTTCTCGGTGTGTGAGTTGGCCGCGACGTTGGCCAGCGAGAAGTCGGAGGTGACGAAGGCGTGCATCAGGGCGGCGAAGGCCACCGCGACGCAGGCGAAGGCGGCGAGGCCCGCGCCGCCGCCGGCGCCGGCCAACACGCTTGAGCGCCGCCAGCGGCCGACCACGGACAGCACCACCTGGGCCAGCGACAGCACCAGGGCGAGGATCAGGGCGAAGGCGCCGGTCTCGGCGATCATGTGACGGGGGACTTTTTCGGAGAGTCGTAGGCTGGAGCCGCACCGTCGCCGCGCCACTCGCCCTGTTCCTTGAGAGCCTTGGAGACCTCTCGGGGCATGTAGCGCTCATCGTGCTTGGCCAGAACCTGCTTGGCCTGGAAGACGCCGTCCTCGCGGTAGGCGCCGGTGGCGACGATCCCCTGGCCCTCGCGGAACAGGTCGGGCAGGTCGCCCTGGAAGACGATGCGGTCCGCGGCGAGGGAGTCGCGGACGGTGAACTCCACGCGGCCGTCGGGATGTTTCAACACGCTGCCCGCCTCCACCAGTCCGCCCAGCTGGACGGTGCGGCCCACCGGCGGCTTGGCGGCGTCGGCCTGGCTGGGGGTGTAGAAGAAGGAGATGGAATCCGAGAGGCCCCAGAGCGTCAGGCCGACGGCCAGGGCCAGCACCGGAGCGATAGCCGCCAGCAGGGTCAGGCGGCGGCGCGCCTTGGGGGACTTGGGCAGCCAGCCGCTCATCGCATGGGTTCCGTCTTGGCGGCCGCGTCGAGGGCCTGGAGCAGTTCGGGGTCGGCGGCGAACCGTTTGCGGGCGGTGGCCAGGGCGGCGTCGCGCTTTCCGGTGTCGCCGAGCACGGCGTAGGACTTCACCAGCCGCACCCAGCCCTCGCCGTCGGAGGGATCGGCCTCAAGCTTGGCCGCGAGGCCCGCGACCATGCCGCGGATGGCCGCCATCTGCGGCATGGCGGGCGCGGGGGCCGGGCCGGTCTCCGCCTGGGAGATCGCCGCGGCGAGCGCGCCACGGCGGGGATCGGTCATGGGCAGGTCGGCCTGCAGGGCGCGCCAGGCGGCGATCCCGCCCGCCTTGTCGCCAGCGGCGATGAGGGCGCGGGCCAGGTGGAAGCGCGAGGTGACGGTCTTGGGGTCGAGTTTCAGGGCCTGCTCGAAGGCGCGCCGGGCCTGGGGCGTGACCTCGCCGCCCCCCTGGGCCACCTGGGCTTCGCCCAGCAGTTCCCAGAGGTCGGAGCGCTCGGGCGCCAGTTCGATGGCGCGGCGCAGGGCGCGGGCCGCGCCCGATGGGTTGTCGGAAGCGGCATGGGCCATGGCCAGATAGTGGAAGCCCTCGGGGTCCCTGGGCCGCTCCACCGTCAGGGCCTGGAGGACGGCGGCCATTTCGGGCGCCGACAGGGTCGCGGGATCGGTGGCGCGCCAGGCCGCCAACCGCGACCTGAAGGTCTGGTCAGGATAGCCGGGCGAACCGACCCAGAAATATAGGCCGAGCGCGATGAGCGGGACCAGGGCGGCCACGGCCAGCACCGGCTTGCGCAGGGCCGCGTCCGTCGTCCACGGACGGACGTCCGCGTCGGCGGCGTGCAGCAGGCGCCGGGCGGCCTCGGCATGGGCGCCCTTGCGCTCACCCGGGGCGATCAGGCCACGGTCGGCAAGGTCGTCGATCTCGGTGAGCTGACGGCGATAGAGGGCCAGCGTCGGATCCTGGGACCCGGCGTTCAGCGCGGCTTGCGCGGCGGCATGCAGGACGAGGCCGGCCGCAACGGCGGAGATGAGAGCGGCGGCCACCCAAAAGGCGATCATGATGGGCGTTTAGCGGAAACCGGGATCGAGCGCGAGGTCCGTAAGACTACTCAGCCGCGATGCCGGCCGTGGGCTTGATGGCGCCCAGGGCGGCGGTGGCCCGGCGGCGGATCACGTCGCCGGAACGCGGGTCGCGCAACAGGGTCGAGCAGTCGGCCGCGACGGTGAGGAAGGCGCGGGCGATCTCCGGGTCGGCCACCTCGCCCTCACGCAGCAGGGACAGCGCCTCCTCGACATAGTCGTCGATGGTCTCACCCATCTTCTCCACCACCTTGGCGCGGGTGGAGGCGAAGCCGCCGTAGTTGGCGCTGGAGCGGATCGACTCGATGAAGGTCAGCAGGGTGACGGCGCGGGTGACGGCCTTCTCCTCCGGCTCGCTGGTGAAGCGCGGCAGGCTCTTCATGCTGCGGGCGACACGCACGCTGTGCGACGGCAGGGCCTGGCCCATCACCTTGTCGGCCTCCCGCAGGCGGCCCTCGACCACACCCGCCAGGGCCTTCTTCTGCTTCTGGACGCGGCCGCCCCAGCCGCCTTCCTTGCCAAGATCGACGGAGTTCTCGATCTCGGCGATCTGCAGGGTGATCAGTTCGACGGTGGCGCCTGCGTCGCGGCCGGCCTGGGGCCCGCCGCTCAGGTCGAGCTGAGCCACCTTGGTGAGGTTCCGGTCAATCAGGTCCATGAGCTGCTCGGCGAAGACCGAGAACTCCGAGGCGGCAAGATAGTGTTCGGTGGGGCGGTCCATCACCGCCGAGACGATGCGCAGGATGGTCCAGGGCTCGGCCAGCTGGGCGGCCAGCATCTCGAAGAACCGAGGGCCCGCGTCATCGGAGATGGCGACGGCGTCCTTATAGGCCAGACGCGCGGCGGCGGCGCGCTCTTCGGTGGTCCGGCTGATCCAGTCCGGCAGGCGCAGGGTGGCCTCGCGGATGATGGACGACAGCGCCAGGCAGGACAGCAGCAGTTCGGTCCCGTCTTCGCGGCTGGCGTCGGCCAGGTCAGCGGCGGCGGCGAAGTCGCGCTGCTCGCGGGCGCGCAGTCCGTCCGCGGCGGCGCTCACCAGGATATCGAAGGGCTCGGTGGAGGTCACGTCGGCCCGGTAGTCGACGAGCGTCCGCTCAGCCTTGAGGATCGCGGTGGGGCAGGTTTCCTTCAGGCCGCGCCAGATCAGGGCCAGGACGCGGGGCGGGAAACTGATGTGGTCCTGGTCGGCGGCCCCGGCCACGCACAGCGGGGCGATCGGCGACAGGACAGCGTTGCGCAGACGGCGGTCGGCGACCTCGCTCTCCACGAGACGGCGGACGCCAGCCAGGACAGAGTCCCCGGAGGCGGCGGCCAGCGCATTCTGCAAACCGCCGACGATCTTGTCGGGCGCCGATTCGACAAGATGGCGGACGATTTCGATCTTGCGGTCAGACAGACCGGACATTGGAACGCTCCAGGCGCGATCGGGGACGCGCGTCGCCGAAGAACATGGTTCGGACCGGGTTAAGGCTTTCCAAAGGCTGAGTAATCAAGCCTCGGCCCGGGGAAGCTCCAGGACCACCGAGAGACCGCCAAGCCTTCCCTCGTCAAGCCTGAGGGAGCCGCCATAGGCCCGGGCGAGTTCGTCGATGATGTTGAGGCCCAGCCCCGAACCGGGCGCGCTTTCGTCCAAACGGGCGCCCCGCTGAACCGCGGCTTCACGTTCGGCGGGAGACAGGCCCGGGCCATCATCCTCCACGGAAAGCCTTAGCCGCTCAGGAGTTAGGATCTCCGTGCGGACCCGGACCCGGCCCTTGCACCACTTGGCGGCGTTTTCCATGGCGTTGCCGGCCAGCTCCAGGAGGTCCTGGCGTTCCCCCAGGAAATAGAGATCGTCCTCGGCGTCCCAGTCGATGGTGACGCCCTTGTCCTGGAAGATTCGCTCCAGGGTCCGTGACAATTCGTCCAGGACATCGGCCACCGATGTCCGCTCCCCCGAACCTTGGGTGCGGGCGGCCGCCCGAGCCCGACGCAGATGGTGATCGACCTGCTGCCGCATCGCCTCCGACTGGCGGCTCACGACCTCGGCCAGGGGTCCGGGCTGGGCCTGAGACTCGGCCAGCATGACCGAGAGCGGGGTCTTCAGGGCATGGGCCAGGTTGCCGACGTGCGTCCGCTGACGCTCCACGACCTCCTGGTTATGGGCCATGAGCGCATTGAGCTCGTCGGCCAGCGGCTTCAACTCGGTGGGATAGACGCCCTCGATGCGCTCTCGCTTGCCGCGCCGGACATAGGCCACCTCGTGGCGTAGGGCGAAGAGCGGGGTGAGGCCGACCCGGACCTGGATCACCACGGCGGCCACCATGCCGACGCCGAGCAGCAGGAAGGCGACGGACGTCGCGGTCATGAAGTTGCGGATGTCGCGGTCGACAGGACTGCGGTCCTCAGCGGCCATGAACACCACCGGGGTCTTGCCGCCCGGCAGTTCGGCCCGGGTCGCCATGGCGCGGAGAGGCTCGTTCAGGGGGCCGCGCGTGTCGTAAAAAATGGGTTTGCCCGGATCGGCGGCCAGCCGCAGGGCCAGGTCGGGCGGGGACTTCAGCTCGCTGTCCCATAGGGAGCGGGAGCGGACGCGGGTCTTGAGCAACCCGTTCACCGGCTCGCTGATCTGCCAGTACTTGCCGGAATAGGCGCGCAGGGCCCGCAGATCGGTCAGGGCCGGCGCCAGGGGCAGCTTGGTGGCGTCGTCGATCGTCGTACCGGCGGTGAGGTTATCGATCAGCTCGACCAGGCCCTGGTCGAACCGACGGATCGCCGCCTGCTGGAACAGCATCGAGAGCACCAGCGCCGTGACCAGCAGGACCGCCAGCGACCAGCCGGCGGCCAGGATCACCAGCCGCCGGACAAGGGAGGGTCGGCGAAGGAACTCGAATCTCACGAGCCGGCCGCCTGGCCCTCCAGCTCTTCAGGCGGCGCGGTGAGGCGATAGCCCAGGCCGCGCACCGTATCGATGCGGTCGGCGCCGATCTTTTTGCGCACCCGTCCGATGAACACCTCGATGGTGTTGGAGTCGCGGTCGAAGTCCTGGTCGTAGAGGTGTTCCACCAGCTCGGTGCGGCTGATCACCCGGCCCTGGTGCATCATCAGATAGTGCAGCAGGCGGTATTCCAGCGAGGTCAGGCGCAGGGGCTCGCCATTGACGGTCGCCCGCGCGGCGCGGGGATCCAGGCGCAGACCGCCCACCGACAGGCTGGGAGCCGCATGGCCGGCCGAGCGGCGCAGCAGGGCCCGCAGGCGGGCCAGCAGTTCCTCGGTGTGGAAGGGCTTGGTGAGGTAGTCGTCGGCCCCGGCGTCGAAGCCGGCCACCTTTTCGCTCCAGGCGCCGCGGGCGGTGAGGATCAGCACCGGGACGGCCATGGCGCCACGCCGCCAGCGCTCCAGGACCGAGACCCCGTCCACCTTGGGCAAACCCAGGTCGAGGATCACCGCGTCATAGGGCTCGGTCTCGCCCAGGAACTGGGCCTCCTCACCGTCGGGGGCGTGATCGACGGCGTAGCCGGCGTCGCCCAGGGCGGCCTTCAGTTGCCGCGACAGGTCCGGATCGTCTTCGACCAGCAGGATACGCATGGGAACCTCCTAGAGCCTCTCTGCTTCAGATGAAATCATCTGAAGCAGATGAACAGGCTCGTCGTATTTGCGCTTGGAGCGTGACGGGCGCCCGAACCGGTGTCCACTTCGGGCTGTCACGCTCTTAGCCTTGGCGCGACAGGATCTGACCGCTCTCGGCGTCGACGATGAAAATCATCACCCGGCCGTCGGGGGTCTGCCACTGAACGAAATAGGCCGGGCGGCCGGAATAGTCGCCCATGGTGGTGTTGAGCTGGCGGCCCGGCGTGCTGCGGGCGATCATGCCGATCACCTGGGAGAGCGAGACCTGGCGACCGCCGCGCACAGCGTCGCGGGCTCGATCCTGGTCTCCACGGGCGCCATAGGATGGCCGCCCGTAGTCAGGATAGCCCTGCGCCTGGGACGCCACCGGAGTGAGCGCCAGGAGAAGGGCGGCTATGGCGATGGAACGCTTCATGCCCTGAGGTTTAAAGTCCCGCGACTGAACCCAGCCTGAATGGGGGGTTTATGAAGCCGGTGCGGCGGTCTGTCACGCCGAAGCCGCGCGGGAGGCGAGCAGGAGGGTTTGGGCGGCCGCCTTACGCCACGAGGACATCGCGGGTGTTCGCCTTTCGGGCGCGCCAGGGCACGGCTGCGGTGGCCCAACAGGCCGAGACCGGCTAAACCGACAGGAGAACCGTCAGCATGACGGTAGGCCAAGGTGCAGATGCCCCCAGACGAGAGCCAGACCGGCATTGAACAACTGCTTGAGAGCCCCGACCTCGCGGTCGCTCTCGAAAGCGACCGGTTCAAGCAGTTCCTTGACCAAGTCCCAATCGCTGTCGCCGTCTCGCAGCTCAGTCCGGTCGAGAAGGTCATCTACGCCAATGTGGAATTCGAACGCCTCTCCGGCCAGTTGAACACCACGGTGCTGGGCCACGGTTGGCAAAGCCTTCCAGGCGAGGCCGCCCCGCCCCAGGCCCCTCGTTCCATGGGCGATGCGATCGCCCATGGGCGTGACTACCTCGGCTCCTTCAACATGCCGCATGGCGATGTCGGGCTGATGGTGGACGCCTGGTCCAATGTGATCGAGGACGAGACGGGCAAGCCCACCTTCAGGCTGGTGGCGTTGATCGCCTCGGCCAAGGGGGACCCTTCGGTGCTCGACATCCTGGAGGAGCAGATCCGGGAGAAGGACACCCAGCTGATGGAGTTGCAGCATCGGGTGAAGAACAATCTGCAGATGATCACCGCCCTGATCCGCGTCGAGGCGCGTGGGGTCTCTGATCTCTCCACCGGCGAGGGCTTTGATCGACTGGCCGGCCGCGTCGAGGCCCTGGGCCTGCTGTACCGGGCCCTGGGCGATTCGGCGGGCGAGGGCGTCGTCGATCTCGGAATTTATCTGAGCGAGATCGCGTCGGCCGTGATGCGCGCGCATGCCGTGGAGGGCATTCATCTCGACCTGCAGGTCGACACCTGGATGGCCTCGCTCGATGTGGCGATGCCGGCCGGGCTGGTGGTCAACGAACTGCTGACCAACGCCCTGAAGCACGCGTTCACGGGGCGTGAGGGCGGGACGATCACCCTGCACAGCACCTCCGACGCCGCAGGCGGCTGCCGGGTGCTGGTGGCCGACGACGGCGTCGGCCTGCCCGAAGGCTACGCTTGGCCCAAGCCGGGCAGGCTGTCGGCCCTGATCGTCCGCTCGTTGCTGCAGAACGCCAAGGCCCACATGGACGTCACCTCATCGCCGGGACAGGGCATGCAGGTGGAGATCACGTTCGATTACAGCGAGGCTGACTGAGGCGCCAGGGTCGCAGGCGCGGTGTGACCGGCAGGCGCCCCCGAGCTCGGCCCCGCGGTCAAGCCCGTCCCTGGGCCGGCCTACTTGCGCTTCGGGGTGTACGGCCGTTCGGCGCGCCACTTTTCGGCGAAGGCTTCCAGGTCCGGGTCGATGGCCTCGGGCAGCATCAGGACGATGCGGGCCAGCAGGTCGCCGCGCTTGCCCTTGGCGTCCGACAGGCCGCGTCCCTTTAGACGCAGGGACGAGCCGCCGCCCTTGGGGACCGAGACATTGACCGGGCCGTCGGGGGTCGGCGCCTGGACCTTGCCGCCCAGGATGGCGTCGGGGATGGAGACCGGCAGGTCCATCACCAGATTGTCGCCCTCGCGGCGGTAGATCGGGTGCGGGCGGATGGTCAGCTCAATAAATGCGTCGCCAGGGCCGGACCGGCCAGGGGAGCCCTGGCCCTTGAGGCGCAGGGTCTGGCCCTCCTCGGCCCCCTTGGGGATCGAGACGTCGATGGTGCGACCGTCGGAGAAGGCGATGCGCTTCTTCGGACCCTCGATGGTGTCTTCCAGGTCGATCTCAAGCCTGGCGCGCACGTCGGCGCCGCGCTGGGAGAAGCCCCCGAAGCCGCCGCCCTGAGCGCCCTGGGCGCCACGGCCACGGCCGAGCATCTCGCCCAGGATGTCGGAGAGGTCGATATCCGGGCCCTCGGCCTGGCCGCGCGGGCTCCAGCCGCCCCCGCCCGGTTGGCCCCAGGGCCCGCCGCTGCCGCCGCCGCCGCCGAAACCGCGCATGGTCTCACGGCCGTCGGCGTCGATCTCGCCGGCGTCGAACTTCTTGCGCTTGTCGACATCGCCAATGATGTCGAAGGCGGCGCTGACCCGCTTGAACTTCTCTTCCGAAGCCTTGTCGCCCGGATTGGTGTCGGGGTGATGCTTCTTGGCCAGCTTGCGGAACGCCTTGCGGACCTCGTCAGCGCTCGCGCCGCGGGCTACGCCAAGTTCCTGATAGGGATCGCCGGCCAAGGGTGAAAAACCTTCCTGTTCGCAGGGATAACGCGTGGCCCTCAATTAGGCTGTTTGACCCCCGGCGCAAGGGCCAATGTGATATAAATACCACATACGGACGCCGCCGCCGAGCCGTTAGCCTGCCGTCGTTAGGATCGAGGCGCCATGACCATCGTCAAACTCTTCCTCTGGCCGCGGGGCCGCATCGGGCGGCTTAGCTTCTGGCGCGCCCTGCTGGGGCTGCTGGTGACGGCGTTCGCGGCGGACCTCGCCAACTACCTGGCGGGATGGGTCCACCCTCTGCAGATGCGGTTCTTCCTGGCGCTCTTTTGCCTGTTCTGCTGGCTGTGCCTGGCGGCCAAGCGGTTGGAGGACGCGGGGCGTTCGCGGTTCCTGGCCGCGATCCCGGCGGCGGTGCTGATCGTGGGCCTGGCCAGCGTCGGCTTCCTGGTGGGCGCGCTGGACGGGCGGGCCCCCGCGCCGTGGACGATGCTGGGCTTCTTCGGGCCGCTGACAGGGATCGTGGTGTTCCTGGGAGCCACCCTGTGGATCGGGCTGGCCAAGACCAGGGTCTAGCAAAACCCGCTTCTCCCGCCGGGAGGAGCGGAAGAGCTTCAGTCGTCGCCGCGCTCTTCCATCAGGTCGTAGGCGACATAGGCCATGGCGTCCTCGGGGTCTTCGAGTTCGTCCTCGCTGATGGTCTCGCCGCGGACGGAGACCCCGGCGCGGTGGACGCTCTCGGGGTCGCCGGAGATCAGCGGGTGCCAGTCGGCCAGGCCCCGGCCCTCATTGATCCGGCGATAGGCGCAGGACAGCGGCATCCACTGCAGCCGGTCGACATTCTGCGGGGTCAGCTTGATGCAGTCGGGGACGTGCTTTTTGCGGCCGACATAGTTACTGCAGGCGCAAGTCTGGGCGTCGAGCAGACGGCAATGCACGCGGGTGGGGATGATCTCGCCGGAATCCTCATCCTCGAAGCGAACAAGACAGCAGAGCCCGCAACCGTCGCATAGGCTCTCCCACTCCTGCACCGTCATCTGGCGGAGTGATTTCGTTTCCCAGTAAGGTCTCGTCGCCATGCTAGAGGCGTCCTAAACCAAAAAGTTCCCTGCCGCCCCTTATTCGTTTGACCAAGTGACCGACTGGAATCTCGACCCCTACAAGTTCCCGGATTCCAAGCCGAGCCCCCAGGCTCCGGCTGCGCCGACGCGCGAGCCCGAGCCGGAGGAACACTTCCGGGCCGATCTGCCGAAGCCCAAGAAGGCCAAGCTGAAGAAGGTAAAGCCCGTCAAGACCGGAGGCGGCGGATCGGGCGGCGGCGGGTTCACGCCTGGCGGTGGCGGGCCGCGCAAGGCCAGGAAACTCGGCTGGCTGTGGACGACGCTGGCGGTGGTCGCCGCCGTCGTGGCCCTGCTCGGCCTCGGGGGCGCGGTCTATGTGCAGCAAGTCTATCTGAAGGACATCCCGGCCCTGCCCGAGCGCGAGGCGCTCTATGCGATCAACCGGGCGCCGGCCATCAAGTTCTTCGACAAGACCGGGGTGCTGATCGCCTCGCGTGGGCCGAAGTACGGCGACCGGGTCACCCTGGGCCAGCTCCCCGACTATGTGCCGCGCGCCTTCCTGGCCGCCGAGGACCGGCGCTTCTATCAGCACGGGGCCGTTGACCCGTGGGCGATCATCCGCGCCGCGCGGGCCAACTACGCCGCCGGCCGGGTGGTGGAGGGCGGCTCGACCCTATCGCAGCAGCTGGCCAAAGGCCTGTTCCTGACGCCCGACCAGACCATGACCCGGAAGATCCAGGAGGCCGTCATGGCCCAGCGCCTGGAGAAGATGCTGACCAAGGACGAGGTGCTGGAGCTCTACCTCAACCGCATCTATTTCGGGGCCAACACCTTCGGCATCGACGGCGCCAGCCGCACCTATTTCGGCAAGCCGGCCAGCCAGCTCAGCCTGTCGGAAGCCGCCCTGCTGGCCAGTCTGCCCAAGGCCCCCTCGCGCATGGCGCTGAACCGCAACATGTCCGGCGCCCTGGAGCGCCAGCGCCTGGTGCTGGAGCGGATGCAGGGCGAGGGTTGGATCACCGCTGACGACGCGGCCGCGGCCGCGGCCCGGCCGCCGCTGATCAGCCCCAGCGCCTTGGCCAACGACGGAGACATGGGCTACGCCCTGGACTACGCCACCAACGAAGTGCTGAAGCTCGTCGGCCCCAACTCGCCCGACCTGATGGTTCGGCTGACCATCGACCCCAAGCTCCAGGCGACCGGCGCGGGCATCCTGCGTCAGGTGATCGCCGCCGAGGGAAAGGCGGCCGGCGCCTCCCAGGCCAGCATGGTCGCCCTCTCCGCCGAGGGCGCGATCCGCACCATGGTGGGCGGTCTCGACTACAACGCCAGCGTCTTCAACCGCGCGGTCCAGGCCCGGCGGCAGCCTGGCTCGTCCTTCAAGCCCTTCGTCTATGCCGCCGCCCTGGAGAAGGGCGTCATGCCAACCGACATTCGCATCGACGGGCCGGTGAAGTTCGGCGACTGGAAGCCCGAGAACTACGGCGGCGGCTATCGCGGCGCGGTGACAGTGGAAAACGCCTTGGCCCAGTCCATCAACACCGTGGCGGTGAAGCTGGCCCAGGAGGTCGGCGGTCCGGCGATCAGCGACCTGACCCGGCGCTTCGGCATCACCACCATTCCGCCCAATCCGAATCTCTCCGTGGCGCTTGGCTCCTATGAGGTGCCGCTGATCGAAATGGTCTCCGGCTTCCAGGTCTTCCAGACCGGCGGCAACCGGATCACGCCGTACATGGTCGATGAGATCAAGACGATCAGCGGCCAGCCCGTCTTCCTGCACCAGAGTTCTTCGCCCGTGCCCGCCTACGACATCGCCCGGGCCAGCATGATGGTGAAGATGATGAAGAAGGTCATCAACGGCGGCACCGGCGCCCGCGCCAACTTCGGCCGTCCCGCCGCCGGCAAGACCGGCACCAGCCAGAACTGGCGCGACGCCTGGTTCGTGGGCTTCACCCCCGACTATGTGGCCGGCATCTGGGTGGGCAACGACGACGACAAGCCGATGAACCGTATCACCGGCGGTGTGATGTCGGCGGCCATCTGGCGGCAGTTCATGGTGGTCGCCCACGAGAAGCTGCCGATCCGCGACTTCGACTGGCTGCTGCCCGATCCGGAACCCGAGCTGGAGGCCGACCCGCGCAACGACTTCTATGAGGTCCTCGCCGACGAGTTTTCCGCCGCCGCCCGCGACGCCGAGGCCGCGATCCCGCCGGAACCGGTGGAGCCCCTACCCCAACCGATCGAGCCCTCGGTGGAAGAGATTCCGTTCTAACCTCTCCCGCTGGTCCCGGCGAAGGCCGGGATCCAGGTAAAGCCTCCAGAGTCGGGGGGTAGTCGCGCGTTCGATCCCTGGATCACCTCTGCCCGCACAGGATGAATCTGGGGCCCGGCCTTCGTCGGGATGTGCCGATTGGTGGGTAGAGCTTGCTTCCCGGCCGCGCCTCGCTATGTCGGACGCCGCATGAAGCCACCCATCCTCGCCCTGAAGAGCGTCCGTCTCGCCGACGGTCCGAAAATGCTGTTCGACGGCGTCGACCTGTCGGTGGAGCCGCGTTCGCGCGCCTGCCTGGTGGGGCGCAACGGGGCCGGCAAAAGCACCCTATTGAAGATGCTGGCCGGGCAGATCACGCCGGACGACGGCGAGCGCGCCATCCAGCCCGCGATCCGTATCGCCTATGTGCCGCAGGAGCCGGAGATCGTCGGGGCGACCCTGCTGGAGCACGTCACCGCCGGGGGCGCCGCCGAGCATAGGGCTCAGGCGGCCTTGGCCATCTTCGGCATCGATCCGGAGAAACCGACCTCCGGCCTCTCGGGCGGCGAGATCCGTCGCGTGGCTCTGGCCCGCGCCTTCGCCGAGGACCCGGACCTGCTGCTGCTGGACGAGCCCACCAACCACCTGGACATCCTGGCCATCGAGACCCTGGAGCAGGAGCTGGCGGCCAGTCGCGCGGCCATGGTCATCGTCAGCCACGACCGCGCCTTCCTAGAACGCACCACCCAGCGCTGCTTCTGGCTGGAACACCGCAAGGTGCGCCGCCTGGACAAGGGGTTCGCCGCCTTCGACGCCTGGGTCGAGCGCGTCCTGGCCGCCGAGGCCGAGGAAGGTCGGAAGATCGACAAGAAGCTGGAGCAGGAAGAGCACTGGCTGCAGCGGGGCGTCACCGGCCGCCGCGCCCGCAACGAGGGCCGCCGCCGCGCCCTGATGGACCTGCGCCAGGTCAAGGTCGAACGCCTGAAAGAGGTGCGCGGCGAGATGAACATGGGCATCGCCTCTTCCGGCCTGTCGGGCCAGCGGGTGATCGAGGCCAAGGGCATCGCCAAGGGCTTCGGCGACCGCACCCTGCTGAAGAGCTTCTCGACCCGCATCCTGCGCGGCGACCGGGTGGCCATCGTCGGCCCCAACGGGGCGGGCAAGACCACGCTGGTGAAGATGCTGCTGGGCGAGATGGCGCCGGACGAGGGCTCGGTGAAGCTGGGGGCCAATCTGGAGACGGCCTATATCGACCAGGCGCGGGCCGACCTGAAGCCCGACATGATGCTGCGCGACGTGTTGACCCCGCTTGGCGGTGACCAGGTGATGGTGCGCGGCCAGCCCAAGCACGTGAACGCCTACGCCAAGGACTTCCTGTTCACTGACGCCCAGATCCGCCAACCGGTGCGCAGCCTGTCAGGCGGCGAGCGCAACCGCCTGCTGCTGGCCCGCGCCCTCGCCACGCCCGCCAACCTGCTGATCCTGGACGAACCCACCAACGATCTGGACATGGACACGCTGGACTTGCTTGAGGACCTGCTGGCCGACTTCGAAGGCACGCTGATCCTGGTGAGCCACGACCGTGACTTCATCGACCGACTGGCGACATCGACCATCGCCCTGAATGGCCGCGGCGATGTGGTGGAGACCCCCGGCGGCTGGCAGGACTTCCTGCGCCAGAACCCCGGCTACTTCGGCGCGATCGCCGGCCCTGCCTCCGCGCCGGCGGCCCCCAAGGCCGCGCCGAAGCCTCCCGAACCGAAGAAGGCCACCAAGCTGTCCTTCAAGGATCAGCATCGCCTGAAGGAAGCCGAGGGCCTGATGGCCACCCTCCCCGCGAAGATCGCCAAGCTGGAGGCCGACATGGCCGATCCGGCGCTCTACACCCGCGATCCCGCCGGCTTCGACAAGCTGAGCAAGGCCCACTCGGCCGCCCAGGCGCAACTCGTTAAGGCCGAGGAAGACTGGATGACGCTGGAAGAGATGCGCGAGGCGCTTGAGTCCGGACGGTAGGCTGGCGATTCGCTACCCGCCACGCTTTGCTGTGGATAAGTTCCCGCGCTGATTCTTAAGGGAAAAAGCCGAGAAATCCCCAGACCATCCACAGGTTATCCCCGGAGATTCGGCTCTCTGCCCACATCGGGGCGAGTCGCGGCGCTTGCTTCATAGAGGGTTCGGGCGGAAGGTCAAGGGGTCGAGAGGGACTGCGGCGCTGGCGAACACGGAAACGGGTTCTTCGAAGCGAGCATAAGGTTCTCGGAGGACTGGAAGCGGCGAAAGCTGGGACCTTCATCTCCGCGGGACACCGGTCGGCGACGGAAACCTGCGGGTAACCCCGCGTTCGAAGTCGCAAACCGACCTTTGGGCACAGATCCCCCAACGGATCTGGATGAGAGGGCGACGCAGCGGGAAACCGCCGCGCCGCCCTCTTGCTATGGACACTACCCAAATTGGTGCGGCATTCTGTCCCGACTTGGCACAGCTTTAAGTATTTCACCATTCGACTAGGGCATCATCTCGCGGTTTCTTAGGGACCCTCGATGCTGGCCAAGCCTTCGCGCGACCTGATTCAGACCGTCAGCCTGACCGTGACCTTCATGGCGGCGACGCTGTTCAGCCTCGCCCTGACGAAGGGGTCGGCCGGGGTCGCCGCCATCTGGCTGTCGAACGGTGTGCTGGCGGCGATGTTCCTGCTGCTGCCGTGGCGCCTGACCCTGCCGGCCGCGGTCGTCTGCTTTGTGTTCAACTGGCTGATCGGCCTGGCCTTGGGCAATCCCACAGGGGTGGGCCTGGTCTTCCCGGTGCTGAATTTCACCGAGGCGTTCGCCACCGCCTGGCTGGCGCGCAAGGCCTGTGGCCAGACCATGCGGCTCACCAGCCTCAAACGCGTCACCCAACTGCTGCTGTTCGCGATCGTCCCGGCGACCGCGGCCAGCTCCGTCGTGGCCGCGGACGTCCTGACCCTGTTCGGCCGTAGCTTCGATGAGGTGCTCAGCACCTGGTTCTACGCCCATGGTCTGGGCATGGCGATCGCCCTGCCCGCCGTCCTGCTGATCGCCCGCTCCGACACCGTGCGCGACTTCCACCGCCAGTGGCCCGAGCAGTTCGGCCTCTATTGCCTGATGGCGGCGGTGAGCGTGCTGGCCTTCGTGCCGGTGCGGTTCCCGACCCCGATCATCGTCTTCCCGATGATGGCCCTGATCGCCTTCCGCCTGGGTCCGCGCGGCGCGGCGGTGGGGGCCATGGTGCTGGCCTCCATCTCCTCCAGCCTGCTGCTAGGCTCCCAGGAGACCCACACCGGCGCCACGTGGACGATGCTGGAGAAGACCCGCGGCATCCAGTTCCTGATCGGCCTCAACTTCTTCACCAGCCTGGCCACGGCGCTGGCCATCGCCGACCAGAAGCGCCTGAAACGCCTGTGGGCCAGCCGCACCCGGGTGGCGCGCGCCGCCCAGGCCCGCGCGGTCGCCGCCGGCAAGGCCAAGTCGGAATTCCTGGCCACCATGAGCCACGAGATCCGCACACCGATGAACAGCATCATCGGTTTCACCGAGGTGCTGATGAACCGCAGCGACCTGCCTGAGGGGGCGGGCCGCCAGCTGACCCTGATCGACCGGGCCGGCTCCTCCCTGCTTACCGTGGTCAACGACATCCTCGACTTCTCCAAGATGGAGGCCGGCGAGGTGGACCTGTCGCCACGTCCCGTCGAGCCGCGCGCCATCGCCCAGGACACCCTGGCCATCGTCGCCGAGGTAGCCCGCCGCAAGGGCCTGGATCTGCAGTTCAACGCCACCGGCGAGGTCGACCGTCCCGTGCTGATCGACGATCAGCGGGTGCGGCAAATCCTGCTCAACCTGCTGTCCAACGCGTTGAAGTTCACCGAGCGCGGCCGGGTGCGCCTGGATCTGGAAGCCACGGCCGAGGGCGCGATGACCACCCTGCGGTTCGTGGTCACCGACACCGGCATCGGCATCCCGACGGAGCAGGCGACAAAGCTGTTCAAGCGCTTCAGCCAGGCCGACTCCACGGTGAGCCGCAGCCACGGCGGCACCGGCCTGGGCCTGGCGATCTGCAAGGGCCTGACCGAGTTGATGGGCGGCCGCATTGGCCTCGACAGCGCCGCAGGGTTCGGTTCGGTCTTCTGGTTCGAGATCGACGCGCCCCACGCCGAGGCCGAGGCGCCGGCCACGACGGGCATGCGCAAGATCGGCGACCTGGGCGCCAGGGTGCTGCTGGTGGACGATCACCCGGTGAACCGCGAACTGGGCGCCACCGTCCTGACCCTGCTGGGCTGCGAGGTGGTGCTGGCCGAGAATGGCGAGGAGGCCGTGGCCGCCGCCCGCGACGGGACCTGTGACCTGATCCTGATGGACGTGCATATGCCACGCATGGATGGGCTGGAGGCCACCCGACTGATCCGCGCCCTGGGCGGGGCCTGCGCCAAGGTCCCGATCATCGCCATGAGCGCCGACGTCATGCCGGAGATGGAGGAGCGCTGCCTGAAGGCCGGCATGGTGGACGCGGTCGGCAAGCCGATCCAGATCGAGGCCCTGCACGCGGTGCTGGCCAAATGGCTGGATGACGCCAGGTCAAAGGCTGACGCGGCCTAGAACTTTCGCTCGCCCATCTTGGAAGCGGGGCCGCCACGGCCTAGATCACGACGGTTTTGGATCGAAACGATCCAAAACCGTAAAACGTGATCGCCTCTTTTAATCTAGAGCGGGATTGACGCGAAAAACCGGTTCCCACTTTTTCGCATCCCGCTCTAGGCTCCGCGCGATCCAAGTTGTGGAGAGATCATGCACGCCCTTCGCACCCTCGCGCTCGCCGCCCTCGCGGTTCTCGCCGTCGCCTGTTCGCCGGCCAAGAAGGCCGAGGCCCCCGCCGCGGGCCAACCCACGGTCATCAAGTTCGCCACCGACTGGCGCGCCCAGGCCGAGCATGGCGGGTTCTATGAGGCGCTGGCCAATGGTGAGTACGCCAAGCGCGGCCTGGACGTGCAGATCGTCCAGGGCGGCCCTGGCGTGAACGTGCCGCAACTGCTGGCCTCCGGCGCGGTCCAGGCCGGCATGGGCTCCAACAGCTTCATCGCCCTAAACATGGCCCAGGAGGGCGTGCCGGTGAAGGCGGTCGCGGCCATGATGCAGAAGGACCCGCAGGTGCTGATCGCTCACCCCGACCAGGGGATCGAGAGCATCAGCGACCTGAAGGGTCACCCGATCCTGTTGTCGGACGCCTCGGTCACCGCCTTCTGGGTGTGGCTGAAGTCCAAGTACGGGTTCAGCGACGACCAGATCCGCAAGTACACCTTCAACTCCGCCCCCTTCCTGGCCGACAAGCGCGTGGCCCAGCAGGGCTATGTCACCAGCGAGCCCTACACCCTGGAGAAGGAGGCCAAGCTGAAGGCCAAGGTCTTCCTGCTCGCCGACAACGGCTACCCCAGCTACGCCACCATGATCATGGTTCCGCAGAGCCTGATCGACTCCAATCCGGCGGCGGTGAAGGCCTTCGTGGAGGCCTCGGCCCAGGGCTGGCACGACTACCTCTATGGCGACCCCAAGCCCGCCGACGCCCTGATCCGCAAGGACAATCCGGAGATGGCCCAGGACGTCCTCGACCAGGCCCGGGAGAAGATGAAATCCTACGGCATCGTCGACGGCGGCGAGGCCAAGACCACCGGCATCGGCACGATGAGCGACGCCCGCTGGGCCGAGTTCTTCAAGATCGCCTCGGACCAGGGGGTCTATCCCAAGACCCTGGATTACAAGAAGGCCTACACCCTGCAATTCGTAACTCCGGCGGCGAAGTAGCTTGGCTGAGCCGGTCGTCGCCCTGGAGGCCGTCGAGGTCGACTACGCCAAGCGCGGCCGCGCGCTGGGGCCGTTCAGCCTGAGCATCGCGCCGGGCGAGATCGTCGCCCTGGTGGGCCCCTCCGGCTGCGGCAAGTCCACGGCCCTGCGGCTGCTGGCCGGGCTGGAGCAGCCCACCCGCGGGACCGTGGCCCGCACCGCCGGACGCGGCGAGACCTCGGTGGTCTTCCAGGCCCCGACGCTCGCGCCCTGGATGACGGCGGTGGCCAATGTGGCCCTGCCCCTCGAGCTCTCCGGTGTCCCGAAGGCCCTGGCCCGAGCCCGCGCCGCCGCGGCCCTGGCCCGGGTCGGCCTGGCCGGCGCCGAGGAGGCCCGCCCGGCCCAGCTCTCCGGCGGCATGGCCATGCGGGCGTCCCTGGCTCGCGCCCTGGTCACCGAACCGCGCCTGCTGCTGCTGGACGAACCGTTCGCCGCCCTGGATGAGATCACCCGACGGTCGCTGGCCGACGACGTGCTGAAGCTGTGGCGCGAGACCCGGCCGGCCATCATCTTCGTCACCCACAATGTCGAGGAGGCCGCCTATATGGCGTCCCGCGTGGCGGTGGTGACCCGGGGCCCGGGCCGGATCGCCGGGGAGGTTGTCGTACCCGGCCATCTGCCCCGGTTGATCGGCTTCCGCGCCACGCCGGAGTTCCGCGAGGCGGCCGAGGCGGTGTCGGACCTGCTGCTCAAGGGCTCGGAGATGGCGGCGTGAACCGCGTCCTCGACATCCTGGCGCCCTTCGCCCTCATCACCCTGCTGCTGGCCGGCTGGGAGATCGCCTGCAGGGTGACGGGCGTGCCGGCCTATTTCCTGCCCGCCCCCTCCGACGTCGCCGTGGCCCTGGCCACCGATACGGCCAGCCTGATGCAGGCGGCCTGGAACACCCTTTCGGTCGCCCTGATCTCGTTGATCATCGCCAGCCTGGTGGCCCAGGCCGTCGCCCTGCTGGTGGGCCTCAGCCCGCTGATAGACCGCGCGGTGCGGCCATTGGCCTCGGTTCTCCAGGTGACTCCGGTGGTGGCCATCGCCCCCCTGGTGCTGATCTGGGCGGGCATCGACCACCCCGAGCGGGCCATCGTGGCCCTGGCGGTGCTGGTGGCCTTCTTCCCGATCTTCTCCGGGGCGGTGACCGGCCTGAAGGCCGCCGACCCCGATCTGGAGCGGCTGTTTGATCTCTATGGCGCCAGCCGGTGGCAGCGGGTGCTGCGGCTGCGGCTGCCCTCGGCGGTGCCGTTTCTCCTGGAAGGTCATAAGGTTGGCGCCGGGCTGGCGGTGATCGGGGCCGTCGTGGCCGAGTTCGGCGCGGGGTCCGGGGGAGTGCGCGGCCTGGCTTGGCGCATCCTCGACGCGGGCAACAAACTTCAGACCGCCCGCATGATCGCCGCGCTGGTGGTGCTGGGCCTGATGGGGGTCGTGCTTCACGCCCTGCTTGAGCGCGCCGAGCGCGCGGGCCTCGCATGGTGGCGCGGGCGTTAAAGACGCCCGTTAGCTCAGGGTTAAGCGACCGCGGCTAGCCTCGTGGGATGATGCGCCTAGGCCTCGCCATCGCCGCCGTCGTGCGTGCGGTTACTCCCGGCTCCCAGGAGGATGACCGGGACCGATCCTATGAGCGCCCCGCCTACGAACAGCCGGCGCCGGCGCATACCGGCCCGATGCTGGGTTGGTCCAACAAGCGCGCCTATTCCACCACCGGCGGGCAACCCGGGCAGTTCCAGCGCCCCGAACCGATGGCGCTGGCCGGCCAGTTCACGCGCGGCCGCCAGGAAGCCGCCCCGGACCGTGACCTGCCGCCGCCGCCAGGCGAAGGCGGCCGGGTGACCTACCAGCCCCCCGCCTATACGCCCTTCATCCCCCAGGCCCCGTACCAGGCGCCGCGCCCCAGCGCGCCGGTCCCCTCCCTGGACCAGCAGACCAGCTCCTCGCCGCCGATCTACGCGCCGCCGCCCTCCAGCCTCTATGGCGGCCCCCCGCCCCTGCCGGAACAGGCCGCGGTGGCCGCCAGCCAGAAGGTCGCCGACGCCTCGGCGACCGCCCGCTCGGTGGGCGGCTCGTCCAAGCTCTATTCGATGCACCGGGCCTACGGCCTGGAACCCGACGTGATCACCGAGGTCGAAGGCGGCGACCGCTACGTCTTCATCGGCCCGCCCGATCCCCCCGCGCCCAAGGCCACCGACGACAGCGACGACGACAGTTCCGACAAGGCCGACGACGGTCGCCCGTTCTGAGACCCCGATGACGCGCACCAAGCTTCACGACCTGATCGACCTGGCCCAGGAGCCCTCCAGCTCCCGGCGGCGTGAACTGCTGCGCGGCGTGACCGACCTGTTCTTCACCACCGACGAACCGCGCGCGGCGGCCGAGCTCTCCCTGTTCGACGATGTTCTGACCCAGCTGGCCGGGGAGATGGAGGAAGCCGTCCGCGTCGAGCTGGCGCAACGGATGTCGGGCGTCGATCCGGCGCCCGCCGGCCTGATCCGCAGCCTGGCCCGCGACGAGTCCATCGAGGTGGCGCGGCCGCTGCTTGAAGGCTCCACCGCGCTCACCGAGGACGACCTGCTTTCGGTGGCCCGCACGCGCGGCCAGGACCACCTGCGCGCCATCAGCCAACGCCCCGTGGTCTCCGAGGCGGTCTCCGAGGCTATTGTTGAACGTGGCGACGACGAGACGCTCGGGACCCTGCTGGCCAACCAGGGCGCGGAGATGTCGCGCGAGACCCACGAGATGGTCGTCGACCGCGCCGCAGAGAACCCCGCCCTGCACGCCGCGGTGGTGGCCCGCAAGTCAATGCCGGCCGACCTGCTGAACGAGATGTACTTTGTGGTGGAGGCCCGGCTGCGCGACCAGATCCTGGAGCGCAACCGCGACATCGATCCCGACGAACTGGACGAGGCCCTGGCCGTCGGCCGCAAGACCCTGGCCGCCCGCGACGGCGCCCTGCCCGCCGACTATGTGGAGGCCGAGAAGGCCGTGCGCATCCTGAGGCTGCGCGGGGCCATCACCCCGCCGGTGCTGGCAGGCTTCCTGCGCAACCGCGAGACCACCAAGTTCCTGGTGGCGCTGTGCGAGCTGGCCGACATCGATTTCCACACCGCGCGACGGATCCTGGAGCGCCGCGAGCTGGACGCGCTCTCCATCGTCTGCAAGGCGGCGGGCTTCGACCGCTCGCTGTACCTGACCTTCGCCGTTCTGATCCTCGACCGCGATAGCAACGCCATGGGCCGGGCGCGCGAGTATGGCGAGCTCTACGAGAACCTGCCCCGCGAAGCCGCCCAACGCACCATCCGCTTCTGGCGCATGCGCCGCCAGACGGGCGACGTGGCTGCGGCCTAAGACTTCAACAGATCAGTAGGCCGCGCGTGGGCTCGTGTGGGATAGGCGGCCCAGGGCGTCCGACGCGATGATGCTCAGCGAGCGCAGCCCCTGCTCGGCGAAAACGTCGAGGGCCGCGTTCAGGGCGTGGGCGGCGGCGGCCCGTTCGCCGCGGTCGCGGCCGGTGATGTCCAGACGAGCCTCATAGAGACGCGCCAGGTTGACCTGCAGCAGAGCCCAGGCGGTGGGATCGCGGCCCGGCGACATGCTGGTCAGCTCGATGCGGAAGGCCGTCTCGGCGGCGTCGAGCACATTGAGATCGCCGGAAAGCTCGGCGCAACGGGCCAGGCACAGGGCGCGGTTGGAGGCGGCGACGGCGCGCAGGGCCAGGGCCGGAATCTCCTTCAGCACCATGGCGGCGCGGTCGTAGCAGGTGACGGCCTGTTCGTAGGCCCGTTCGCTGGCGCCGGCCTCGCCGAGCGCTTGCAGGCTTTCGGCCAGAGAGGTCTGGAGGCGGGCCCAGTCCATAGGACTGTGCTCGCGATTGAGTTCGTTGAGCACGTCGGCCAGGCCGTTGACGGCCTCGGCGACGCTGTCGATCTGGCCGGCGGCATCCCCCAGCAGGGCCATCGCCTGGCCGCGCATCGCGGCGGCGCGGGCCCAGGTCAAGGGTTCATAGGCGGAGTCCAGCCCATCGACGGCGGCCTCGGCGTCATCGAGCGCCTGCCGCAGCAGGTCACGATCCTTCAGGCGCGCGCCCCAGCCCAGCAACAGGTCGGCGCGGACCAGCCGGGCCTCGACCGCCAACAGGCGCGCGGCGCGGCAGCGTTTGGTGAGAACCATCAGGCCTTGGATGGGAACCGTGAAGCGGGCGGCCACCACGCGGGCGGCCTGGGCGTCTCCCGTGCCCATGCGCGAGCGGCCTTCCAGGGCGGCGATGCCGACATCGGCAAGCGGCAAGGCCAGACCGCCTCGGGCGGCGGCGCGGGCTTCGCGGAAGGCGAGGTCGGCGGCGGCGTTCAGGCCGTCATCACCGAACAGCTCAGCCCCCAGCATGGCGCAGAAGGCCTGTTCGCAGCGAGCGCGGGCCCAGCCGTCGGGGCGGCGGTTGCGGTCAAAGAGATCGGCGGCGGCCTCGGCGGTGGCGGCGGCCTTGCGCAGGGCCAAAGCGTCGCCCGACCGGCGGGCGACCTCGCGCCAGACGATGGCGGCCTCCAACCGGCGCTGGGCGCGATCGGCGGCGCCGATCCGGCCGGCGGCGACGTCGGCGGCCTTGGCCTCGGTCTTCAAGAGTTCCAGGTCCAGCAATTCCAGCAGCGAGGAGTCGCCGCCGGTCAGGCCGTCGCGCGGGGTGTTCAGGCCTTCCGCGCCAAACAGGCGCTTAAGTTCACGACCGAACTCGAACATGACGCGGCTCCGATCACCCTGGCGTCTCAACACGGGACGCCTGTCGTGGGTTCAGACCGGAAGGAGCAAAGCCGGGTCCGAGATCGTAAACAAGTGGTTAATCAGTGTGTTATGGTTAACGGAATACGAATTTTCGCTTTTGACGCGAAATCGGCCCTAGCCGAAGATCGCCGCCTCGCCGGCCTCATCCAGCACCCGCCATTGGCCGGCCGCCAAATCCCCCGGCAGGTCCAGCCCGCCAATCCGGTCGCGGTGCAGGGCCGTGACGTGGTTGCCGACGGCGGCGAACATCCGGCGGACCTGATGATAACGACCCTCGGTGATGGTCAGCGACGCCTCGGTCGGCGAGATCACGGTCAGTTCGGCCGGCGCCAGCGGCGTGTCCTCGCTGTCGAGCATCAGGTCGCCGGCGGCGAAGATCGCGCCCTCCTCCCCGCTCATCGGCCGGTCGAGGGTCGCCAGGTAACGCTTGGAGACGTGGGCGCGGGGTGAGATCACCCGGTGCAGCAGATCGCCGTCATCGGTGATCAGCAATAGGCCGGACGTATCCTTGTCCAGGCGGCCGATGGTGGACAGGCCCGGCATGCGGGCGCGCCAGCGGGTGGGCAGCAGTTCATAGACGCTACGGCCGGCCTCGCGGTGGGAGCAGACCACGCCCAGCGGCTTGTGCATGATGAGCGTCAGAGGCGCGGGTGGATCGACGGCCACGCCGGAAATTGTCAGGCGGGTCGGCAACTCGCGGACAATGGGAACCTTGGCGCCGGCGTCCTTCAGGGTCACGCCGTCCAGCACCACCCCGCCGGCGCGGACCAGGGCGTTGACCTCGCGCCGCGAGCCGTAGCCCAGATTGGCCAACAGGCGGTCAAGCCGCGCCATCGGCGGCCGGCTCACTTGCGCGCCTCGTAGATCTTGTAGCCGCCCGCCTCGGCCCGCAGCTCGACCTTGGAGAAGGCCGCGGTCAGGGGCCGCTCATAGGGCAGGTGGCGGTTGGCGGTGAGCCAGCAGGTCCCGCCCTTGCGCAGGGCCTTGGCTGCGGTCTCGATGAAGGCGACGCCCAACGCCCGGTCTTCCGCGCCCCCGTCGTGGAAGGGCGGGTTCATCACCACGAAATCGAGATCGGTCAGGCCGGCCTGGCGCACATCGCCCCAGACGATGGTGGCGCGCGGGTCGGTGACGTTCCTGGCGGCCGCCTCGACGGCGCGGCGGTCGATGTCCATTAGGGTGAGGCTCTTCACATCCGGGCTGGCCAGGACGGTCAGGGCCAGGATGCCGATGCCGGCCCCGAAGTCCGCGCCCTTGCCCTTCAGGGGGCCGAGACTGGCGATCAGCAGGGCGCTGCCGGGATCGACCCGGTCCCAGCTGAAGACGCCGGGCTGGCTCCAAAGCTCGCCCATCTGCAGCGGAGCGCCCTTGGCGACGGCGGAGTCGAGGCCAGTGATGGCCTCGGGGCGGGCGACCGTGCAGATGCGGTTGTGCTTGCGGGACTCCTCGAAGACCTCGCAGCCGAAGGCCTCCAGTGACTTCTTCAGCCGCGAGCCGCCCTTGTCCTTGGGCGCGAAGGCGGTGAGCCGGCCGCCCGGCTTCAGCACCCGCAGGGCCTGGGCCAGGGCGTAGTCGCGCTCGGCCGTACCCGGCGGGGCGGCGATCACCGCCTCGTCCAGGCTGGCGGCGGCCAGACTCTCCAGGGCGGTCGAGCCCGGCAGAATCGGCGAGACCTGGAGCGCCCCGATCGGCACATCGACCAGATTATAGGGCGGCGTCCCGTAGACGATCGCGGCGGCCACGGCCCTAGCCCCGCTCCCGGGTGCGGTGGAAGGCCACCGCCGGATAGCGTTCGGTCACGTAGCCCAGCTCCCAGGCCGACTTGGCCAGGAACACCGGCTGTTCGTCGATGTCGGTGGCCATGGCGGTCTTGTGCTTCGTGGTGAAGTCCTCGATCTCGGCCTTGGTCCCGGTGACCCAGCGCGCCTCGGCGAAGGGGCTGGCCTCGAACTGGACCTCCAGCTGGTATTCGTTGGCCAGGCGGTCGGCCATGACCTCGAACTGCAGCTGGCCCACGGCGCCGACAATGAAGTCCGCGCCAAACTGGGGCCGGAAGAGCTGGGTCACCCCCTCCTCCGCCAGGCCCTCCAGGGCCTTCTTGAGATGCTTGGCCTTGAGCGGGTCCTTGACGCGGACACGCTGCAGGATTTCCGGGGCGAAGTTGGGCAAGCCGGCGAAACGGATGGTCCCGGTCTCCGACAGGCTGTCGCCCACCCGCAGAACCCCATGGTTGGGAATGCCGATGACGTCGCCGGCGAAAGCCTCCTCGGCCAGCTCGCGGTCCGAGGCGAAGAACATGATCGGGGCGTTGACCGACAGCTGGCGGCCGGTGTTCTGAACCTTCAGCTTCATGCCGCGGGCGAACTTGCCCGAGCACAGGCGCAGGAAGGCGATGCGGTCGCGGTGGTTGGGGTCCATGTTCGCCTGGACCTTGAAGACAAAGCCGGTGACCTCAGGATCACCCGGGACGATGTGGGTGGCGTCACCGCCCTTGGAGGCGGCCACCGCCTTGGGCGGCGGGGCATAGGCGCCCAGGCCCGCCAGCAGCTGATCGATGCCGAAGTGGCGCAGGGCCGAGCCGAAGAACACCGGCGTCATGTGGCCTTCCAGGAAGGCCTGCGGGTCGAAGGGCTTGGAGGCCTCCCCCACCAGCATGGCGGTCTCTTCCAGCTCAGCCCGCTCGTCGGGATCGAGATAGCTCGACACCGCATTGCCGGCGAAGCCGATGGCGGCGGGGTGCCCCTCGTCCTTGTTGTCGGCGGTCTTCTTGGCGAAGGGTAGGAACTGCTGCTTGCGCAGGTCCAGCATGCCCTTGAACCGCCCGCCCGAACCCGCGGGCCAATAAAGCGGCGCGGGATCGAGGGCGAGCTTCGACGCAATCTCATCCAGCAACTCGATGGGGTCCTGCGCTTCGCGGTCCATCTTGTTGATGAAGGTGACGATGGGGATGTCGCGAAGACGGCAGACCTCGAACAGCTTCAGGGTCTGAGGCTCGATCCCCTTGGCGGCGTCCAGCACCATGACCGCGGCGTCGGCGGCCGTCAGGGTCCGGTAGGTGTCCTCCGAGAAGTCCTCGTGGCCCGGGGTGTCCAGCAGGTTGAACATCAGGCCGTCGTGGTCGAAGGTCATGACGCTGGCCGAGACGGAGATGCCGCGCTCGCGCTCGATCTTCATCCAGTCAGACCGGGTCCGGCGGTTCTCTCCGCGGGCCCTCACCGCCCCGGCCGCGCGGATGGCGCCGCCCGCCAGCAGCAGGTTCTCGGTCAGGGTGGTCTTGCCGGCGTCCGGGTGGGAGATGATGGCGAAGGTGCGCCGGCGCGCGGCCTCGGCGGCGGGAGAATTGCTCATGGGCGGGGACTAGCGCAGGCGGAGCCTCGACGCTAGCGGTCGGGCTAGGCCGCGAGGCGTTTCCAGACCTGCCGATCGGTCCAGATCTTGTCCATTTCCCCGTCGTGCTGCCGCTTGGCCAGGAGGGTCATGATCTCGAAGTCAACGTTCAGGTAGCGCATCGTCACCTCGTCCGGGTCGCAGCCGAAGTGCGGGGCGACGAACAGCGCGGCGTTGATGGCCGGAGCCTTGGCCATGATCAACAGGCCCAGGCGCTTGGCGCGCTCGGGGCGGCGATGATGCAGCAGGGGGCTTTCAGCATAGAGTTCCTGCCCCAGGCGGCTGACCGCGTTGAAGGGCAGCTCTCGGAACCGGCGGTTCGTGAGCTTGGGCGTCATCTTCATGCCGTCGAGGTTCAGAACCACGTCGTTCATCAGGAAAAGCATGGGCGAATACGCGAAGGGCTGGGCTTGGGGGAGCACAGCGCCAATGTCGCAGGCCTGACTTTCAGGTCAGTGCACAAAGGCGATGAATTGGCCGGTAACTCTGTGGTCTCAGCCGTCCTCGACCGGCTCGGTCAAGAAGTGGCGGCCCTGCTTGTCCTCGATGTCGATCACCCAGAGATCGGGGTCGATGCGCAGGGCGCGCTGGATGTAGCGATCCAGGTCGGCCTCGCTGTCGAACAGGGACGGCCGCATCCAGATGCGCTCGCCGTCGCCACGGGTCGCCTCGGAATAGAGCCGGGTGGTCCTATCCCCCAGGTTCAGCACCTTGACCAACACGCTGCCCGCCCGTGCGTCACCCTTGCGCGCCACGACGCCGAAGCCGCCGGCCAGTTCGGCGCGGCGGATCAGGGCGGCCACCCAGATGTCCGTGGACAGCATCATGTCGCGGCAAAGGCTCTCGTAACGGACCGGAAAGGGCGAGCGGTCTAGGTTGGGGTCAAGGTCCCGAACATACGGGACAATGAGAGAGCATGACGAGCACAACGCACAACAAAGTGCGGCGCCCGGCGTGTTGGTGGATGGGGACCAGCCTGGCCGTGGCGATCGCGGCCACGCCGGGGCTGGCGTGCGCAGGCAGTGTCGACCTCTTCTACGAACGCACGGTGATGACCGCGGCTGACGCGCGATGCGGCCTGTTCACAGGTCCCGTCGGTTCGGCCCTGGCCGCCGCCCAGGCCCAGGCGCGGGGCGCGGCCCTGCGCGCCGGCGCGGACCGGGCGACGCTCAACGCGGTGGCGCGCCGCGCCGCCCAGAAGGCTGAGGCCGTGCCGTGCGACTCCGCCGACATCGACGCCGCCGCCAGCCGGGTGCGGACCGCCTTCGAGGGTTATGCCAAGCTCATCAAGATGGACTATCCCGGCGATGTCTCGGCCTGGCGAGCCGACCGCAGCTCATCGTCCACAGGCGCTCGTTGGCGCTTGATCCAGGACGGCGGCTTCGATGGCGGCCGCATGGCCTTTGGCTTGGCAGGCCGCGCCGGCGCCAACCGGCTGATGGCGGTGGCCACCTTCACAGACGGGGGCGAGCCCTATGCCGCGCGGCTGGTGCTGCGCAATGTGGACCTGACGCTGGGTCCCTATCTGGACACCCGGGGCGAGAGCCTGGATCGACTGCCACTCACCCGCCGTCTGCCGCCGGTGAGCGCCCAGACCGCCTATTCCGCCGAGGCGCGCAGCCGCGCGGGCCTGGATCTGCTCCCCAAGGACGTGAAGACCGGTTGGGCCTTCCGCTTCCCGGCGGAGGCGGCCCGCGCGCTCTCGGGGCTGGATCCGCGCGAGGCGGTGATGGTGGAGTTCCTGTTCGCCGGCGACACCACGCGCAGAGCCTATGTCGAGGTCGGCGACTTCGCCGCGGGCCGGGCCTTCCTACAGACGGCTAGCCGGTAAGCCAAAAACACCGCTCAACCCGGTCTTCGACGGGATGAGCGGATTGTGGGTCAGCCCGCAGTCTCTTCGGGATGGGGCGCGGGTTCGACCTCAGCCTCCGCCATATCCATGACCGGCAGGCGAACCGTAACCGTTGTCCCCTCCCCCAGCTGGCTCTCGATGGCCATCTCACCGCCGTGCAGTTCGGCGAAGGCGCGAACCAGTGACAAGCCCAGGCCGGTGCCGGCCGCTCGCTGATCGGCGCCGCCGGCCTGTTCGAAGGGTTTGCCCAGCCTTTGCAGGTCCGCCGCGCTGATGCCGGTGCCGCTGTCGGCGACGATCAGTTCCAGCATCGGACCCTCAGCGTGGGCGGTCACGGTCACCGTCCCGCCCTTGGGGGTGAATTTCAGGGCGTTGGAGATCAGGTTCAGGGCGATCTGCTTCATGGCCCGGCGGTCGGCGGTGACCTCCAGGGGCTCCTTGGGCATCAGGCCGCGCAGGCTGACTCCCGCCCGGTCAGCCTGGCCGCGCATCAGACGCATGACGGCGGAGATGGCGTCGCGCGCGTCGAATTCCTCGCGATAGAGTTCGAACCGCTCGGCCTCGATCTTCGACATGTCCAGAACGTCGTTGATCAGCTCCAGCAAGTGCTCGCCAGATTCGTGGATCAGGGCGGAGTACTCGGCGTACTTCTCCGGCATGGGACCAAACAGCGACTGCCGCATGATGTCTGAGAAGCCCATGATGGCGTTGAGTGGCGTGCGCAGCTCATGGCTCATATTGGCCAGGAACCGAGACTTGCCGGCATTGGCGGTCTCGGCGTCGATCCGGGCCTGATCGAGCGCCGCCTCACGGGCCCGTTGAACGCCCGCGTCGCGGATCGAGCCGGTCAACCGCTGCGGGTTCACCCGGCGCAGGGACAGCTCATGCCAGAGGGTGGGCGCGCCGGCCGGCGCGAAGCCGACTTCGGAGCGGCCTTCGACGATGGCCTCACGCAGCGCCGCCTCCAGACGGGGGCGGTCGGCGGGGGTCGCCAGCTGCGACAGATGCCGGCCGGCCAGGATCTGGCCCTTCAGGCCGCGCGGGGCGTTCCCCCAGGCGGTGACCAGCTTGCCGCCGGGCTGCGCCAGGATCAGCAGGTGCGGCTGGTCGCCCAGGGCCTCCCGCAGGCGGGCCTCCATCAACGCCCGGCGGCGCGTGTCCAGGATCACCCGGCGTTGCAGAACGATGAGCGCCAGGCCCAGGCCCACGGCGGTGGTGATGATCGCCACCGCCCCCAGGCCCGAAGCCAGATCGTAGGGCGGCGGCGGCGGCAGGCTGAGGGTCACGCCCGCCAGCAAGGAGACACAGATCGCCGCCAGGCTGATTGCGGTGCCCAAGGCCAGGCGGTCGATTCGCCCCATGGCGGCGGCGGCGGCGAGAGGCGCGAGGTGCCAGACCGCCATCGGACCCGCGATCCCGCCCGTCAGCAGGGCCGCGAGCACACCTCCCGCACCCCAGTTGAACAGGATCAGGCTATGGGCCGCGACGTGACGCGACCGGGCCAGCAGCAGGCCCGCCAGGGCCGGCGCGGCGCCGAGCGCCAGCGCGGCCAGGGCCGCGGTGGTTTGCAGGATCGGCGCGAACAGCAGGACGCCCACGCCAAGAGCCAGCACCGCGAGCCAGGTCGCGTGCCACCATATGAGCTCCCGCGGCGGCTGGCCGCCGGGGGTCCCCATGGGTCGGGTGGACACGTTCTCGACCACGTCTAGCCTCGGAACCTCCGACCATCGGCGCGCATACGGCGCCAGCCGGGAACCTTACCTTTGCAGGTGAGTCCCTGCGAGGCTGCTCGCGTCCTGGGGGATGAAGTCCAAGCCCATGATCTTTCAGGAAGAAACGAAATCGTAAGCGCCCGCGCCCCACATTGAGGCGCAACATTTCAAAGGCGCGTACGTCCTTCATGGCCCAGCCGGCGGCCCTTCCCGAAAATGACGATATCTCCCCGGCGGCCGCAACACCCCGGTCGAGCGCCCGCGCGCGCCGTCAGGCGGCGCTGGACGAAAAGCAACGCTCGTTCCTGCGGATGGTCAGTCACGAGCTGCGGACCCCGCTGAATTCCATCCTCGGCTTTTCCGAAATCATCGCCCAGGAGCTCTACGGCCCGCTCGGCGCGCCGCAGTACAAGGAATACGCAGGCATCATCCGCGCCAGCGGCCAACGCCTGCTGAACCTGGTGAACCAGATCCTGGAGATCGCGCGCCTGGAGGGCCGGGCCATGGACCTGGACTTGCGGATCGAGGCTCTGGACCACGCCATGGACGACGCCCTGGACGGCCTGCGCGACGAGATCACTCATCGCCGCACGGTGTTGGTGGTCCGCGATGAAGGCGCCCTGCCCTCAGTAAAGGCAGACCCGCGCGGCCTGCGCACCGTGCTCACCAACCTGATCCACAACGCCGCGGTCTTCTCTCCCGAGGGATCGCGCATCGAGATCACCGCCGTCCGTGACGGCGAAGAGATCGATATCCGCATCCTCGACCAGGGCCCTGGCATCGATCCCGCCGACATCGCTCGGCTGCTGCGGCCCTTCGAACAGGGCGACAGCGCGCTCACCCGGCGCAGCGAGGGGGCGGGCCTGGGCCTGCCAATCGTCAACCTCCTGTGCCAGGCGATGGGCGGCCGGCTGAAGCTGTTACCGGGTCCGCAGGGCGGCCTGCTCGCCAATGTCCGCCTCCCCGCGGGCTGAGCGCGCGGTTGCGCCCGACCGCCCGGCCCCTTAAGTCGCCGACAGCATGCGCACCATCGAAGACGACCTTGCCGACCTGGTCTCGGAGTTCGACCTCCTGGAGGACTGGGAGGAACGCTATCGCTACGTGATCGATCTAGGGAAGGACCTCGCGCCCCTCACCGACGCCGAACGCAGCGAAACCAACAAGGTGCGCGGCTGCGCCAGCCAGGTCTGGCTGGTGACCGAACCCCACGCCGACGGCAGCGTCACCTTCCGGGGAGACTCCGACGCCCACATCGTGAGCGGACTGATCGCCGTGGTGCTGCGGCTCTATTCGGGCAAGGCCGCCGCGGCGATCCGCGATTTCGACGCCAAGGACGCCTTTGATCAGCTGGGGCTGAGCGGCCACCTGTCGGCGCAAAGGTCCAATGGGCTGGCTTCGATGGTGGCGCGCATCCGCCGCGACGCCGAGGCGCTGGCCGCTTAGGCGGCGCGGATCCCACTGCTGGATCCGGTCTGGCCCTGAATGCCGACCACGGCGTCGTAGCCTAGGATCATGTCGACATCGACGCCATTGCTGGCCAGCGGCAGGCGTAGCCACAGGATCGACATGTGCGAGGCGCCACGCCAGGAGAGGCTGTGGACCCCCACGGCGGGGCGGCGCTCCTCGACGATCTTGCCCAGTTCGACGCGCCAGTAGTCAGCGGCGGCGCTGTTGTAGACATCGTCCAGACCGCGACCGGTGATCTCACGGCCATAGACACTGTAGAGGCCCGTGCCGGCCAGGCGCAGGCGGAAATCCAAAGGATCGCGGCGCACGTCGATCAGACTGACCGTCGGCAAGAGACGCTTGAAGTCCTCGGGCTTGATATCGCCCCGCCCAGGCAACCTGGGCCCGGTCCGGAGTCCCGCCCAATAGGCATAGAGCTCCTCATGGGCGCGGGCGGCCGCTGCTGATGATCCGATCTGTGCCGCCATATTCAGATTCCTTAACAACCCCTTGGAATCACGACGAATCACTTATCGCCCGAGCCGCGAATCTGCGGCAAGGCGAAATCGTGACCGGGGCCAAGAAAACCAAATTTGCCGCAGGGCTGGAGGCTGTGTTCAGACAGCAAAACGCCCGCCGGGTGGGCGGGCGTTCCGTCTTTCAACGCGAAAGAACCGAGAAAGTCTTACTTGCGCTTGCGCGGGGCCTGACGGCCGCCCTGGCCCAGACCCATCTGCTTGGCGAGGTCCGAGCGCGCCTTGGCGTAATTCGGCGCGACCATCGGATAATCCTTCGGCAGGCTCCACTTGGCCCGGTATTCCTCGGGGCTCATATTGTACTTGGTGCGCAGGTGCCGCTTCAGAGACTTGAACTTGCGGCCATCTTCCAGGCAAACTAGATGGTCCGGAGTGATCGAGCGGCGCACGGGAACCGCGGGTTCCTTGGGCGCAGCTTCCTGAACGTCGGAACCCTGCGAAATACCCGAAAGCGCGCGGTGGATGCTCTGGATAAGCGCGGGCAGATCCGAGGCCGCGACCGAATTGTTGCCAACGTAGGCGGAGACAATATCCGCCGTCATCTCAATGACTTCCGACTTCTCGTCCATAATTCTCGATTCCGTATTGGGAAACTACCCAAGTTGGGGGGATGACTGATTCACGACATCAGTTAAGGCGTCATTATAGGGGACTCAACCCAAGCACAAGTGGCGGAAAGCCGCATCATCTTGACCGAACGCGTTCGATGCAAAGACGAACGGACGTTTTCGCCGAATGGTGGCGCCGCACCGCAGTAGCGAGAACGCGATAATCTCGATCATGACAGTCCGGTCGCCGCGTGATGATCAACAGCGCCTACCGGGCAACTTCAAAGGAGGCTTTTGCTCGCGTCGAGCCTAACGACCGAATTCCTTCGACAGCGCCAACATGGCTGCGCGCTGCGGCACCGAGTATTCATCGACACCGTCTTCATCGCCGTCACGAATGGCCTTCAGCAACGCAGGCGTGAGCGCCGACGACAGAGACCAGTTCCAGTAGCGCAGAACGGTTTGCGCGCGATCGACCGCGATCATGTCGTAGGTGGTAAGCACCCGTTCGAGGTTCGGATTGAGGCTTCCATCCGCCTCGGTTTCAGGGCGCCGCAAGCCCCGCCACAGAGCCCGAACCGCCAGCTTAGGCAGCCCCGTGGCCTTGCACAGGATCGCCAATGGCTCACCACCGGGGTCGGTGAAGATCTTCGCCCCGGTCATCGGCTTCAGGCCCGAGAGGTAGGAGATTTCCTCCGCCGTTTCGCGGGTCAGCCCGCTTTGCGCCGCAGCAACGGCGGCCTCAAGACTATCAAAAGGCGATTTGTCGATCGCCGCCCGGTTGCGCTGGCGGCGTTCAATGAATTGCAGAGCCTTTCTCGCGAGCGGATCCTGCCAATTCTCGGCCGCCGCCATGGGAAAGATGTCGCCGGCGGCCTCCTGCAGCACTTCGCGGGAGACGGCGAACCGCTGGAGGATGGTGCGCCTGGCCTCAGCATCGGCCCACCAGAACAGCACATAGGCGTGGGCCGGCCGCAGTTCCGGACGGCGCAACAGGGTGGGGGCGGTGCGCGCATCCCCCCGGGTTGAGGCGACGATGGCCTCGACACAGGGGTTGGAGAGCTTGGCCAGGTCGTTCTTCAGCAGGCACTCGATGACCAGGGCCTCGCCGAACTCGATCAGCACCTCGCAGACCACTTCGCTGACCCCGCGCCGCATGGCGATCAGGCGGCGATGCTCCAGGCCCGCCGAACGGGCGCAGTCCAGCAGATCGGAGTCGGTCAGCGACGCGCAGTTGGTCAGCAAGGCCTCGGCGATCTCGACGTGGTCGCGCAGCAACAGCCGCACCAGGCTGGCCGGGATCTCCGAAAGGTTGGCCAACCGGCGGGCCACCTTCAGGCGATCCTCCGGCTCGGCTTCGCGCAGCATGTCCACCAGCAGGTCGGCGGTCATCGAACGCTCGAAGGCGTTCACTCGCGATGACGGCAGGCAGACAACGTCTGCCATGCGCTTGAGCAAGGCGGCGCGCGCCCGGAAGGCGATGGGTTGGCCGGGTTGGTTGGGCGTCGCGGCTGGGTTCATGGCGGACTGATCACACCATAGCCGCCTTAACCGGACGTATTCACCTCACTTGAACGTGGGCGCGCTCCAGGTCTCCCAGATGTCCGGCACGTCGGTGGAAACCTTGTCGGTGAAGGCCGGCGGACGCTTCTCAAGGAAGGACATGACGCCTTCGCGGGCGTCGGACATGGCGCCGCGGGTCTGGATGCCCCGGCTGTCGGCGCGGTGGGCCTCCATGGGGTGATTGGCGCCGGCCATGCGCCACAGCAACTGGCGGGTGAGGGCGATGGAGACCGGCGCGGTGTTGTCGGCGATCTCACGGGCCAGGGCGCGGGCGGCCGGCAGCAAGTCTTCCGGCGCGTGCAGCGAGCGGACCAGACCCTTATCCAGCGCCTCCTGGGCCGAGAAGATGCGGCCCGTATAGCACCACTCCAGGGCGGTCTGCACGCCCACCACCTTGGGCAGGAACCAGGATGAGGCCGCCTCGGGGTTGAGGCCGCGCCGGGCGAACACCAGGCCGAACCGCGCCTCGGTGGAGGCCAGGCGGATGTCCATGGGCAGTTGCATCGTGACCCCGACCCCCACCGCCGGGCCGTTCACGGCGGCGATCACCGGCTTGAGGCTCTCATAGATGCGCAGGGTCAGCAGACCGCCGCCGTCGCGCTGCACGCCGTCGCGGGTGCGGGCGGCCTTATCTTCCCCGCCGCGCGCGTCGTAGTCGAAGGTTTGGGCGCCGCCCGACAGATCAGCCCCGGCGCAGAAGCCGCGCCCGGCCCCGGTGACGATCACCGCCTTGACCGCGTCATCGGCGTCGGTGACGTCGAAGGCGGCGATCATGTCCTTCATCATCTGGGTGTTGAAGGCGTTCAGCTTGTCGGGCCGGTTCAGCGTGATCGTGGCGATCCCGTCCTCGACGGCATAGGCGAGCGTCTCGAAAGTCGGCGTGGCCATCGTGTCTTCCTCCCTGATTTTCTTCAGTTCGCACCGCTTGACGGACGGTCCGTCAAGCACCGCATCGTCGGATCAAGAACGATAGTTTGGGAGGAGGTCCGGAGCGCTGCAAAGGCGCCCGGGCCCCAGTTTTCAGGACCCGCCATGCATCCGGCCACCCACGCCAAGACCCACCCCGACCGCGCCGCCTACATCATGGCGGGAACCGGGGAGACGGTGACCTACAAACAGTTGGACGACCGCTCGAACCAGGGCGCGCAGCTCTTCCGGTCGCTGGGCCTGGCGACCGGCGACGTCATCGCCATCCTGATGGACAACAGCCCGCGCTTCTTCGAGATCGCCTGGGCCGCCCAGCGCTCGGGGCTCTACTACGCCTGCATCTCGTCCAAGCTGACCTCGGGCGAGATCGACTACATCATGCAGGATTGCGCCGCGAAGCTGCTGGTCACCTCGGCGGGCGTCGGACCGGTGATTGACGAGCTGCCGGCCCTGTTGCCGGGCGTGCGGCTCTACATGGTCGGCGACGCGCGCGCGCCCTATGAGAGCTTCGAGTCGGCGCGGGACAAGATGCCGGCCACGCCTGTAGCCGACGAGACCGCCGGCCGCGACATGCTCTATTCGTCAGGCACCACGGGCCGCCCCAAGGGCATCAAGCCGCCCCTGACCGGGGGACCGATCGACGAACCGGGCGGCGTGGCGAACCTCGCGGCCGGCCTGTTCGGCTTCAAGCCCGACAGCGTCTACATCTCGCCCGCCCCGCTCTATCACGCCGCGCCCCTGCGCTGGTGCATGGCCGTGCATCAGCTGGGCGGCACGGTCATCGTGATGGAGAAATTCGACCCCGAGGCGATGCTGGCCCTGATCGAGAAGTACAAGGTCGATGTCGGCCAGTTCGTCCCCACCCACTTCGTGCGCATGCTGAAGCTGCCGGAAGAGGTGCGCAGCCGGTACGACGTCTCCTCCATGCGCTCAGCGGTGCACGCCGCCGCCCCCTGCCCGATCCCGGTCAAGGAACAGATGCTGGCCTGGTGGGGGCCGGTGATCCACGAGTACTACGCCGGGTCCGAGGGCAACGGCTTCTGCTATGTCGGCCCGCAGGACTGGCTGACCCACAAGGGCACGGTGGGCCGCGCCATCCTGGGCCAAGCCAAGATCGTCGGCGAGGACGGCGAGGAACTGCCGCCCCGCGGCGAGGGCACGGTCTATTTCGCCGGCGGCGCGCCGCTAACCTATCACAACGCCCCCGACAAGATCGCCGAGAACACCAACAAGCTGGGCTGGACGACGCTCGGCGACGTTGGCTGGCTGGACGAGGAGGGCTTCCTCTACCTCACCGACCGCAAGAGCTTCATGATCATCTCCGGCGGGGTGAACATCTATCCGCAGGAACTCGAGAACCTGCTGATCACCCACCCCAAGGTGGCCGACGCCGCCGTGGTGGGGGCGCCGCATGAGGAGATGGGCGAACAGGTGGCCGCGGTGATCCAGCCGATGAACTGGGACGAGGCCGGCGACGCCCTGAAGGACGAGCTGATGGCCTTCTGCCGGGCCAACCTGTCCCACGTGAAGTCACCGCGCATCCTGGACTTCATGCAGGAACTGCCGCGCCACCCCACCGGCAAGCTCTACAAGCGCCTCATCCGCGACGCCTACTGGGGCAAGGAAGGCTCCAAGATCGTCTAGACCGCACCGGCATAAGGTGTAGTCTGGCGCCAGCATGAGCCTCCGGACCCGCCTCGCCCAGACCGTAGCCAATCCCTCTCCGGGGATTGGGCGCGCGCGAGTCTAGACAGACCTCTTCGCTCACCGATCCCCCGCAAGCCTGCGGATGGATCGGTCAGCCCCTTCTCCATCCGCGTTCCAAGATGGAGACAGACATGACCCAACCCGACTGGTGGTACGACGACCTCAAGCAGGTCGGCCTGGACTTCGCCGATGAGGCGCAGGTGGCGACCTATGACGAGCGCCAGGGGTCCACGGTGGCCGAGGCGCGGCGCCTTCTGATGCGACTTGGCGTCGGGCCTGCGACGGCCCTGGCCGATATCGGCTGCGGCACGGGGCTGCTGACCTGCGAGGCGGCGGGGATGGCGCGCAGCGTGCGGGCCATCGACATCTCGGGCGCGATGCTGGACGCCGCCAAGCGCCGGGCCGAGGCGCAGCGCCTGCGCAACATCGCCTTCGAGCAGGCCGGATTCCTGACCTTCGCGGCGTCGGACGACCTGGACCTGATCGTCGCCAAGAACGCCCTGCATCACCTGCCCGACATGTGGAAGGCGGTGGCCCTGACCCGCATGCGCGACGCCTTGAAGCCCGGTGGGCGGCTCTATATTCGCGATGTGGCTTTCAACTGCGGTCCGGACGCCATCCCGCGCACCGTTGAAAGCTGGATCGGCCACATGACCCGAGACAGCGGCTACAGCCGCGCCGAGGTCGCCACCCATGTGCGCGAGGAGCACTCCACCTTCGCCTGGATCCTGGAGCGGTTGATCACCGAGGCGGGCTTCCGGCTGATCAGCCGCGAACATGACGGGGTCTATGCCGAGTTCGTGGCCCAGGCGGTGGCTTGAGCTGGCGCGCGCGTCATGCATGAGCGACGCCTATCAGGCGGATGATCTTTTCTCATTGGTGAATTGGGAGGGCCTGGGGCATCTTGTATCGGCGACCCGGGCCCCTCTGACGATCATTGTGATCGTGATGTCGGTTCGCATCGGGTGCGCTCGATGACGGGGTCCGGCTTTCCATCCCCCATCGAATTCCGGCGACCATGAGTCGAGCGCGCCCTTCACGAGAAGGAGTGGCTCCATGTCTATCATCCGTGCGTCCCTGGGACGCTTTCAGGCCTTGCTGCGGAACGCGGCCCCGAAACCGCGCCGGCTTCGCGCGCTGCGGCGGCTCATTCTTGGCCCGGCGTCGCCCCCGAACACCTGGCTCCTCGCCCCCTACCTCGCCCTCCAGCCGGCCAAGGCGCGCAAGCGATAGCCGATCCCTGTCAGGTTCCCCTTTGGGGGAGAGAAGAGTGAGAGACCAGATGACCTACGCAACGCAAAGCCGCCGGACCCCGGTGGCGCACGAGACCCTCGAGACCTGGACGCCCGGCGACGAGATCGAGATGGACGCCCTGATCGCCGCCTGCGTCCTGGTGGCCCAGGCCGATGGCTGGGTCACCCACGACGAACGCCGGCGCATGATCGAACGGATGCGCCGGTCGCCGACCATCGCCCTGTTTGGCGTCGAAGAAGTCCTTCAGGGCTTCGAAACGCTCAATGATCGGCTTGACCGCGACCTCGACGAGGGTGTCGAGGCCGCCGAGACGGCGATCCAACGCCTCGCCGGACGGGCCGGCCCATCGCGCCTGCTGGTGGAAACCGCCTGCGCGGTCGCCGAGGCCGACGGCGGGTTCGACGCCGAGGAGCGAGACATCGTTCTTCGTCTGTGCGAGCTGCTCGATCTTCATCCCGGCGCCTTCGGCGTCGTCACCCCAGAAGGGGCGAGACGATGAGGATCGGGGCCCCCATCCCACAGGTTTGGACGGCGCACATGGCCCAGGCGGTGGCCCATGCCGCGAGCCATAGCAGCACCCCGACGCATCAGCCCGTCGCGCCCCCAAATCCCACGCCAGACCAGATCACCACCCGCCGGACCAGTTCTCACACCTTCGACATTCGCGTCTGAATCCGGCTCGGCGTGCCTCCGAGCCCCGAAAGGAGTCGTCATGGAAAACTACAATCCCGCGCTGGAGCGCGGTTCAGCCACCACCGACATGTCGATCGATGCGGGGCTGCGGGCTTTCATGCTCGGGGTCTACAACAAGATGGGCCTTGGCCTGCTGGTCTCGGCCGGCCTCGCCTGGACCACAGCCAACTGGGCGCCGGCGCGAGACGCGTTGTTTGTCGTCTCTGACGGTCGTCTGTCCGGCTATACCCTGGCCGGGACGATCCTGGTGTTCTCGCCCCTGGTTATCCTGCTGGGGTCGGCCTTCCTGATGCGCAACGCCTCGGCTCGGACCGCCAGCGCGCTCTACTGGACCGTCGTGGCCCTGATCGGCGCCTCGTTCGGCGCCCTGGCCCTGCGCTATACCGGCCAGAGCCTGGCCTCCACCTTCCTCGTGACCGCCGCGGCCTTTGGCGGGCTCAGCCTCTATGGCTACACCACCAAGCGGGACCTCACCGGTTTGGGTTCCTTCCTGATCATGGGGGTCGTCGGCCTGCTGCTCGCCAGCCTGGTCAACCTCTGGCTCCAGTCGTCGCTGATGATGTTGATGATCAGCGGAATCGGGGTTCTGATCTTCGCCGGCCTCACCGCCCACGACACTCAGCGCCTGAAGTTCACCTATCATGAGCTCGGCGGCGATCAGGCCGCCTTGAGTTCGGCCACCAGTTTTGGCGCGCTGAGCCTCTACCTCGACTTCGTGAACCTATTCCAGTTCCTGCTGGCGTTTCTGGGCGACCGGCGCTGAGGCCCCGGGGCGCATCCCCAGGGTCAGAGCCTCGTCGGCGGATGCGCCCTTGCCCACCGCACCCTAGCTGCTAGAGGTCGAACACCTGTTTCAAAGACGAGGACTTGAACGATGAACCCCGTGGAATTCAAAGATCTGCCCGGCCTGGTTGGCCAGGAAACCGGCGTGTCGGATTGGCTGGAAATCACCCAGGAGCGCGTGAACCAGTTCGCCGAGGCCACCGGCGATCATCAGTGGATCCACGTGGATGTCGAGCGCGCCAACCGCGAAATGGGCGGCCCGATCGCCCACGGTTACCTGACCCTTTCGCTGCTGCCGTTCCTGGGCGGCGGCCTGATGCCGGTGAAGGGCGTCACCCGCGGGATCAACTACGGCTCCGACAAGGTGCGCTTCGTGAACATGGTCCGGGTCGGCAAGCGGGTGCGCCTGCGCCAGAAGCTGATCGGCGTCGACGCCAAGGCCGGTGGCGTGCAGATCCGCATGGAATGCACCATCGAGATCGAAGGCGAGGACAAGCCCGCCTGCATCGCCGAGACCTTGTCCCTGCTGTACGGAGCGTAAGAGCAAAAGCCGCTCATCCCGGCAAAGGCCGGGATGAGCGGATATGCCCCCTACCAGTCGGGCGAGACGGCCTCTTCGGCCGAGGCGGCCTTGGCGCCGGTGACGACTTCGTTGGAAGCCGTGGTCACCGGGGCATAGGGATCTTCCACCAGACCGATGGTCTCGCGGATGTACTTGGCCTGGGTGACGATACCGATCTCCAGGCGCTCATTATTCAATTCGACCTGCTGGGTCAGCAGACCGGCGATGAACTGCGCCGGCTGGGCCTCGGTCGCGCCGCTCCGCCGTCGCGAGTTGTCGGCCATGAACACCGGGCCGCCCGAATTGCCTGGGAAGACGTTGAAATCGAGCAGGAAGGTCGGGAAGATTTTGGCCGGCGCGATCGGATAGGAGGCCACCCGGCCGGCCCGCAGGATCGGGAAGCCGGCGCGGTTGGCGGCCAAGCCGCGCGGGAACCCCAGAGCCATCATCTCATCGCCCGCGCCCACCTGCAGGGCGGCGAAGGTCTGATCGTCGGCCAGCCAGCTCAGCGGGATGGCGGCCTTGGCGAATTCTTCCGGCGCCGTGATCGAGATGGCGGCCACGTCGCGCGACGGGTGCTGGGTCCAGAGCTGGCGGCCCGCGGCATCGCGAATCTTCAGGGTCTGGGGCGAATAGGTCCAGGAGCCGTCGGGGTTCTCGATCCGATAGCCGACACGCGCCTCGGCGCCGGGCATCTTGGCGAGCACGTGGTTTGCGGTGACGAGGACTGTGTGCGGCTGGCCGTCCGGGCTCAGCGACTGGATCAGGAAGCCGGTGCCGACCGTGCGGGTGCCGTCCCCAAGGGGCTGCTCCACCTGCACCGTCGCGTGGATGAGCTCCACGGATAGGTCATAGACCATCGACGTCCCCGACAAAATTTCCGCAACTCGCGGAACCAATTAACGGGATACTTCCTTAAGAACGTCGTTAACGCAAAGGCCCATCTGTGCTCCAGCCGATGCGCCATGTTGCCGCGTGCTCCAAGGGTTACGCCTTGAGGGCGCTGCGTGCCTGGGCCATCTAACGGGAATGACCCGCCCCACACCGCCTGCCGCCCGGCGCGAGCCGAAATCCATCACCCAGCTCGGCCGCACCCGCGTCGACGACTATGCCTGGATGAAGGACGAAAACTGGAAAGATGTCCTGCGCGACCCAAAGGTCCTGCGCGCCGACATCCGGGAACATCTGGACGCCGAGAACGCCTACACCAAGGCCCTGCTCGACGACCCCACCAAACCGCTGCAGGACGCGCTGTTCGCTGAGATGAAGGGGCGGATCAAGGAGGACGATTCGTCGGTCCCCGCCTCCGACGGCGCCTGGGACTACTACGTCCGCTACGAGATCGGCGCCGAACATCCGGTGCATGGCCGCCGCCCGCGCGGCCGGACCGACGGCGAGGTTGTGCTGCTGGACGAAGAGGCGCTGTCCAAGGGCAAGGCCTTCTTCCAGGTCGGCGCGGCTCATCACAGCCCTGACCATCGCCTCTACGCCTGGGCGGCCGACGAGCAGGGGTCGGAGTACTACACGATCCGCCTGAAGGATCTGGCCACCGGCGAAACTCTCCCCGTCGAGATCGAGAGCGCCTATGGCGACTTCACGTTCTCGCCCGACAGCCAGTGGCTCTTCTGGATCTGGCGCGACGAGAACGCCCGACCCTCCAAGGTCTTCAGGCGCCCAGCGCGCGGCGGCGAGGACACGCTCGTCTATGAGGAAACCGACGACGGCATGTTCCTGGGCGTCGGGACCACTTCCGACGACAGCCACATCGTCGTCCATGTCGGCAACCAGGAGACCACCGAGATCTGGCTGATCCCGGCCGCCGACCCGACCCGCCCGCCCTTCGTGGCCGAGCCGCGCCGGGTGGGGGTGAAGTACGAGCTGGACCACTGGACCGACCGCTGGATAATCCGCACCAACGACGACGGCGCCCTGGACTTCAAGCTGGCGACCTCCACCGCCGAGATCCCCGCCAAGTCCACCTGGACTGACCTCGTCCCCCACCAGCCAGGCCACTATGTCACCGGCTTTTCGGCCTATGCCGGCCACCTGGTGCGGCTGGAGCGGGTGAACGCCAATGACCGCATCGTGGTCATGGCGCGGTCCGGCGGCGAGCACGAGATCATCTTCGACGAGGAGGCCTGCGCCCTGTCGCTGAGTGGGGGCTATGAGTACGACACCCCGGTCACGCGCTTCATCTACCAGTCCCCCACCACGCCGCGGCAGTGGTTCGACTACGACATGGCCAGCCGCGAGCGGACCCTGCGCAAGACCCAGGAAATCCCCTCCGGCCATGATCCCGCCAGGTACGTGGCGAGGCGCCTGATGGCCAAGGCGGCCGACGGCGCGGAGGTCCCGGTCACCGTCCTGATGCTGAAGGACACCCCGCTGGATGGCTCGGCGCCGCTGCTGCTCTACGGTTACGGCGCCTATGGCCACGCCATGGAGCCCAGCTTCTCGATCCGCAATCTGAGCCTGGTGGACCGGGGCTGGATCTGGGCTACGGCCCACGTGCGCGGCGGCTCCGACAAGGGCTGGGGCTGGTTCCTGGACGGCCGCAAGGAGAAGAAGCCCAACAGCTTCACCGACTTCATCGCCTGCGCCGAGCATCTGTCGGCCAACGGCTACGGCAAGGCTGGACGGATGGTGGCCTATGGCGGCTCGGCGGGCGGGATGCTGATGGGCGCCATCGCCAACCTGCGGCCTGATCTCTGGGCCGGGGTGATCGCCGCCGTGCCCTTCGTCGATGTGCTCAACACCATGAGCGACACCACCCTGCCGCTCACCCCGCCGGAATGGCCCGAGTGGGGTAACCCGCTGGAGGACGCCGCCGCCTACGACACGATCGCGTCCTACAGTCCGTATGACCAGGTGTCCGCCCTGCCCTATCCGCCGGTGCTGGCGACAGGTGGGTTGTCGGACCCCCGCGTCACCTATTGGGAACCGCAGAAGTGGGTGGCCAAGCTGCGCCAGTTCTCGACATCCGACGCCCCGATCCTGCTCAAGATCAACATGGAGGCCGGCCACGGCGGCGCCTCGGGGCGGTTCGACTTCCTCAAGGAGATCGCGCTGGACTATGCCTTCGCCATCTGGGCGATGGACAAGGGGTGGGAACAGGCCTGATCGTCAGACCCTCTCAGGCGAGCGACGCGCAGGCCCTGGCGGCCATCTATGGCCGCTAAAGCTTCGCCACCCTCAGGCGCAGGGCGTTGGAGATGACGCTCACCGAGGACAGCGACATGGCCGCCGCGGCGATGGCCGGGGTCAGCAAGAGGCCGAAGGCGGGATAGAGCACCCCCGCCGCGATGGGCACGCCCAGGACGTTGTAGACAAAGGCCAGGATCAGGTTCTGGCGGATGTTGCCCATCACCGACCGCGACAGCCGCCGGGCCCGCAACAGGGCGCTAAGTTCCCCCCGCAGCAGCGTGATCCCGGCGCTCTCGATGGCGACGTCGGAGCCGGCGCCCATGGCGATCCCGACCTCGGCGGCGGCCAGGGCCGGGGCGTCGTTCACCCCGTCTCCGGCCATGGCGACGATACGCCCCTCCGACCGCAGGCGGGCAACGACGGCGGCCTTGTCCTGGGGCAGAACCTCGGCCTCCACCTCGTCAATCCCCAGGCTGGCGGCGACCGCACGGGCGGTGACCCGGTTGTCGCCGGTGAGCATGACCACCCGCACGCCCGCCGCGCGCAGCTCGGCCACCACCTCGGCGGCGTCGGGTTTGACGGGGTCGGCGATGCCGAACAGTCCGGCCAGGGCGCCATCGACGGCGACGAGGATCCCCGTCGCACCTTCCCCGCGCAGCGTCTCGGCCGCGGTCCGCAGCGGGCCGATGTCGATCCCCGCTTCTGTCAGGAAGCGGTCGCTGCCGATGGTCAGGCGGCGGCCTTCCACCGACCCGGTGACGCCCTTGCCGACCGGGGAGTCGAAGCCCTGGGGCTCCGCCAGGACCAGGCCGCGATCCAGGGCCGCGCGGACCACCGCCTCGGCCAGGGGGTGCTCGCTCGCCCGCTCCAGGCCGGCGGCCAGGCGCAGCAGGTCGACCTCCGCGAAGCCTTGCACAGTATGGATCGCGATCACGGCGGGGCGCCCTTCGGTGAGGGTTCCGGTCTTGTCGATCACCAGGGTGTCGACCTTCTCCAGGCGCTCCAGGGCCTCGGCGTTCTTGATCAGCACCCCGGCCCGGGCGCCGCGTCCGACCCCCACCATGATCGACATCGGCGTGGCTAGGCCGAGCGCGCAGGGGCAGGCGATGATCAGCACCGAGACCGCGGCCACCAGGGCGTGGGCCAGCCTGGGGTCAGGACCGAGGAACCACCAGGCGGCGAAGGCGGCCAGAGCGGCGGCGATCACCGTCGGCACGAACCAGGCCGAGACCTGGTCGGCCAGGCGCTGGATGGGCGCGCGCGAGCGCTGGGCCTGGGCGACCATCGCGACGATCTGGGACAGCAGAGTGTCGGCGCCCACCTTGTCGGCGCGCAGGATGAAGGCGCCGGTCCGGTTGATGGACCCGGCCACGAGGAGGGCGCCCTTGGCCTTCTCCACCGGCATGGACTCGCCGGTGACCAGGCTCTCGTCCACGGCGCCGGAGCCCTCCAGCACCTCGCCGTCCACCGGGACCTTCTCGCCCGGCCGGACGCGGAGGCGGTCGCCGAGGGCCACCTGGTCGATGGCGACCTCGTGGTCGGTCCCGTCGGGGCTGATCCGCCGGGCGGTCCTGGGCGCCAGGTGCAGCAGGGCCTTGATGGCGCCGGAGGTGGCCTCGCGGGCCCGGAGCTCAAGCATCTGGCCCAGAAGCACCAGGACGACGATCACCGCGGCGGCCTCGAAGTAGAGCGGCGCCGCGCCCATCGGCCCCTTGAAATCGTTGGGGATCAGAGCCGGGAACAGGGTGGCGAAGGCCGAGTAGAGCCAGGCGGTTCCGGCCCCCAGCGCGATCAGGGTGAACATGTTGAGGTGGCCCGAGCGCAGGCTGGCGGCCCCGCGCTGGAAGAAGGGCCAGCCCGCCCAGAGCACCACCGGGGTGGCCAGGGCCAGCTGGATCCAGCCGTTCCAGGCCATGGGCCAGGGGGTCCTCAGCCCGAACAGATGGCCCCCCATCTCCAGGGCGAAGACCGGGGCGGTGAGGGCCGCGCCGATCCAGAAGCGGCGGGTGAAGTCCACCAGCTCGGGGTTGGGGCCGTGGTCCAGGCTGACCAGGTCGGGCTCCAGGGCCATGCCGCAGATCGGGCAGGAGCCGGGCCCCTCCTGGCGGATCTCCGGGTGCATGGGGCAGGTGTAGATGGTCCCCCGCGGGGGCGCGGGCTCGGGCTCCCGCTCGCCAAGGTACTTGCCCGGGTCGGCCGCGAACTTGGTCTTGCAGCCCGCCGAGCAGAACCCGAACGTCGCGCCGTCGTGGACGTGGCGGTGGGTGTCGGTCTTCACGGTCATGCCGCAGACGGGGTCGATGAGGGGGGCTTGCTCGGACATGTCGGTCGCCACGGATGGAGGATAACGGCCAATTGCAATTATACCCCCCAGGGGCATATTGCAATTACCCCATGGGGGTATACAACGGCGACATGAAGCGCGAGAACAAACCCAAGCTGCTGACGCGGTTGAGCCGGATCGAGGGCCAGGTGCGGGGCATCGCCCGGATGGTCGACGAAGACCGCTACTGCATCGACATCCTCACCCAGCTGCAGGCGGTGCGCGCCGCCCTGGCCAAGGTGGAGACCGAGATGCTGCGCGACCACCTGGGCCACTGCATCGAGAGCGCCATCGTCAGCGGCGACATCGAAGAACAGCGCCAAAAGGCCAATGAACTCATCACGCTGCTGGAGCGCAGCGCCCGTTAGAGACGAGCGACCTCCCCCATGAAGACGATCCTCCTCGCCGCCACCGCGACGCTGGCCCTGGCCTCCGCCGCCCAAGCCCAGGACCCCCACGCCGGCCACGCCATGGGCGGCCAACATACGCCGACAGGTGACGGTCCGGGCGCCGCCGATCCCCATGCCGGCCACGACATGGGCGGCATGACAGCTCCCGCCGCCGCTGCGCCCGTCGATATCCACGAGCACGAGATGCTCGCCACCGGCGGCATGACCAGCGCGCTGGGCCCCTTCCCCATGAGCCGCGACGGCTCGGGCACCGCCTGGCAGCCGGACGCCAGCCCGCACATGGGCGGCATGGCTCACCACGGCGAATGGATGACCATGAGCCACGCCCTGCTCAACGTCGTCTATTCCGACCAGGGCGGGCCGCGCGGCGACGACAAGGCCTTCCTGGCCGGCATGGTGATGGGCATGGCCCAGCGGCCCCTGGGCGCCGGCACACTTGGGTTGCGCGCCATGCTCAGCCCCGACCCCTTCATGGGCGCCAAGGGCTATCCCCTGCTGCTGGCGGCCGGCGAGAGCGCCGACGGCAAGACCCCCCTGATCGACCGCCAGCATCCGCACGACCTGTTCATGGAACTGTCGGCCAGCTACAGCCTGCCGGTGGGCGAGCGCGGCAGCCTCTTGCTCTATGGCGGCCTGCCGGGCGAGCCGGCCTATGGCCCGGCCAGCTTCATGCACCGGCTGTCGGCCCTCGACAGCCCCGAGGCGCCGATCACCCACCACTGGCTCGATAGCACCCACATCACCTTCGGGGTGCTGACCGCGGGCTATGTCCAGGGCGACTGGAAGATCGAGGCCTCCCGCTTCCGCGGCCGCGAGCCCGACGAGAAACGCTACGACATCGAGACCGGCGCGCTCGACTCCACCGCCGCGCGGGTCTCCTGGAACCCCACCCGGAACTGGTCGCTGCAGGCCAGCTGGGCCGACATCAAGAGCCCCGAGGCCCTGGAGCCGCACCACGACGAGATCCGGTTCTCGGCCAGCGGCGCCTATGTGCGGCGCCTGGACAGCGGCGGCCTGATCGCCGCGACCCTGGCGGTGTCGCAGAAGAACCGCCAGCCCGGCCCCATCCTCTGGGGCTACCTGGCCGAGGCCGCCTGGGCGCCCAACGACGCCTGGACCCTGTTCACCCGCGCCGAACAGATCGACGCCGACGAACTGGCCGGCGGCCATGGCTCGCCGCCGGTGACGGTGGGCAAGCTCTCAGTGGGGGTGGTGCGCGACTGGCAGGTCCGGCCAGGGGTGAAGCTGGGGCTCGGGGGGCTGGTGTCGGCCTTCGACATTCCGGGGGCGCTGGGGACGAGCTACGGCGAGCCGTCGGCCGGGATGGTGTTCGTGCGGTTGAAGGTGGGGTGAGGAATAGAATGTGGGAGCACGCACGACTTAAGCGTGTCGCACCTGCCTCCCAGATGAGTCCTGCATGCCGGCCCTTAAAGTGTGCCTGGAAAGTAGGAACACGACCGGATTAGCCGGTCGAACCCCTTGGCCCGGATAGGTCGTGTGTGTCCCCCCGTTCCGGCGCGAAGGCTCAAGGCTGCTGAAGCCATAGCTTCGCGCCATCTTGCAGATCGATTGTCTGCAGATGGCCCGCGGCGTCGGTCGCCGGGACGACGATGTGAGCATGGAAGCGCCGGCCGCCGGGCATGGCGTGTCGCGCGCCGTCGATCGTGGTGTAGAGCCCGACGATGACGACCGGCGCCGCAAGCGTGGTGAGCCGCGCCGGAGTCGGGAGCGTATCCAGGCTCCAACTCGCCGCCTTGGCGCGCCCCTCGATGCGGAAGGCCAGCCGCGCCCCGGTTGGGCAGCCCGCCTTGGCGACGGCCTCGTCCAGGCGCTCGCCCAGTTCGTCGAGTGAGGTGATGGCCCGCAGCCTCGCCGGGCGCGACCAGGCGGCAGGCGAGATGACCTGCACCATGAAGGCCCCTTCGCCATCGGCCGCGGCGTGACGGGTGCGAACACCCCCTGCCCCGTCCGGCCTGACCAGATAAAGCCGGCCGTCCGCTATGGTGATCTCATCGCTTCGCCCGCCAGCGGCGCCATAGCCGACGCTGCGGGCGCTCAGCGGAACCTGCGAGAACAGGACATTCGGCGAGACGTCGCCGCGCGCGCCCTTCTCCGGACTGCTCACGGCGGTCACGGGCGCATAGCACTCTGTGGTCGCCGCCGAGGCTGTGCTCGTCACGCCGAACGTCAGCCCCAGCGCGACGGCGAGGCTCGCGGCCTCTCCCAGGGGACGGAAGGGCCGGCGGGGCAAGTGGGCATTGATCGGCATCCATCTCTCCTGGGGCAAGGTCGCCTAGATATGCGCTTGTGCGCATATGCGCAAAGGCGTATTGCACGGTATGCTTCAGACGGTCCAGTTCCTCAACGCCCTGGCCGAACCCACCCGGCTCGCCGCTGTCCGGCTGCTGTGGGACGGCGCCGAACATTGCCTTTGCGAACTGATGGCCGAACTTGGCGCCACGCAGTCGCGGATGTCCCGCCACATGGCGGCCCTCAAACAGGTCGGTCTGGTGGTGGATCGACGTGACGCCCAATGGGTCCGCTACCGCCGAAACCCCGACCTCTCGCCCGCCGCCGCCGCCATGGTCGACGCAGTTCTCCTGAGCATCCCTGAACTTGAAATGCAGAGGGCCGCATGAACGCCGACACCACAATGATCCAGCGCAAGCCGCCGCTGGATCGGACCTCGATGGTCTGGCTGGGCGCGACGGTCCTGGCGATCGGCGCCTGGTTCGCCATCTATGGCCAGCTCAAGCCCTTCTCGGAATGGGCGGTCTCGCACATGCCGCTGACGCCCGGCAGCCATGCCGCCGAGGCCATCACCTTCTTCATCTACGATACGCCCAAGGTGCTGATGCTGCTGACCCTGGTGGTGTTCGGCATGGGGGTGGTGCGCAGCTTCTTCTCGCCCGAGCGCACCCGCGCCGTGCTCGCCGGTCGGCGGGAGGGCGTCGGCAACGTCGCGGCGGCCTCGCTCGGGATCGTGACTCCCTTCTGCTCCTGCTCGGCCGTGCCGATCTTCGTGGGCTTCGTCTCCGCTGGCGTCCCTCTGGGCGTCACCTTTTCGTTCCTGATCGCCGCCCCGATGGTCAACGAGGTGGCCCTGGGCCTGCTGTTCGCCCTGGTGGGCTGGAAGGTCGCCCTGACCTATCTCGCCTTCGGGCTGAGTATCGCGATCGTCGCTGGTTGGGTGATCGGTCGCCTGCACCTCGAGGGCTGGCTGGAGCCCTGGGTTCGGGAGGTCCGCGCCGCCGACTCAGAGCTGTCGGATGAGCACCTGACGATCGTCGACCGGCTGAAGGCCGGGCTCGCGGCCATGGGCGAAATCGTCGGCAAGGTCTGGCTCTGGATCATCGCCGGCATCGCGGCCGGCGCCTTCATCCACGGCTATGTTCCGGCTGAGCTCCTGGCCCAGGTGATGGGCCGCGACGCCTGGTGGTCGGTGCCAGCCGCTGTGCTGCTCGGAATCCCGATGTACTCCAACGCCGCAGGCATCATCCCGGTGATCGAGGCCTTGCTGGGCAAGGGCGCCGCGCTCGGCACGGTGCTGGCCTTCATGATGTCGGTGATCGCCCTGTCGCTGCCCGAAATGATCATCCTGCGAAAGGTGCTCAGCGTGAAGCTGATCGCCGTCTTCGTCGGGGTCGTCGCCATTGGAATCCTCAGCGTCGGCTACCTGTTCAACCTGCTCTTCACCTAAGAAAGCGCGCGCGATGAAAAATGTGAAAGTCCTGGGTCCCGGCTGCAAGCGTTGCGAGGCGACGGAGGAGATGGTCCGCAAAGAGGCGGCAAAGCAGGGCGTCGAGGTCGCCATCGAGAAGGTCAGCGACTACGCCGCCATCGCCGGATACGGAATCCTCTCGACGCCTGGCATCGTCATCGACGGCAAGGTCGTCCATGCGGGCGGGCTGCCCAAACCGGATGATCTCGCCAAGTGGCTCTCGGCCTAGGCGCGAAAATGCTGACCTACCGCGTCAACGCCACCCGCCAGGACCAGCATGGGAGCCTGGCCACCTGCAAGAATGCCGAGGTGGTCCTCGATACCGACGTCAACGGCCGGCCCGACGCCTTCAACCCGGCGGAGCTGTTCCTGGCCTCGATCGCGGCCTGCATGATCAAGGGGATCGAGCGGGTCACGCCGATGCTGGACTTCCAGCTGCGCGGGGTCGAGGTGCGCCTGCACGGCGTGCGCCAGGACACCCCGCCGAAGATGATCTCGGTCGACTACGAACTGATCATCGACACCGATGAGGACGATCAGCGTCTCGAACTGCTGCATAAGAACGTGCGCAAGTACGGGACGATCTCCAACACCGTGGCCGCCGCCCTGCCGTTGACCGGCACGATCGGCCGCCTCGGCTGACCCTGGCTCTCGGGGCTGACGCGGGCTCTTGCCTGGACAGTTCACGCTCTTGGCTCGGGGCTTTGCGTCGCCGCGATGATGGCCGCCTCGGTCGGGGGGGTGTCGCAAAGTGGGGGCGCGCACTCGCGAACCTGTCCTCCCATCTCGCCCTCACCCTGCCGGCTCGAACTCCTTCGGCGCCGACACCTTGCGTTCCCGCGTCTGGGCCTTGGGCTTGGGCAGCAGGCGGAAGCGGGTCTGGCACCAGGCGAAGTCGACGCCGATGTCCAGCAGGGCGTCGGCGCGGCCGCAGGGGCAGGCGAATTCCATGACGGCGAAGACGCGGTAGCTCTCGCCGGCCACCAGGGGGACCGGCCGGCCGGTGGCGTGGTTGGGGGCGACGTTGACGCAGATGACCAGGTCGCCGGGACCGACGGCGTCGCTCATGACTTCGATGCTCCGTGCGGCGGGGATATTAGGCCCTGCCTCGCGACGGGCAAGGCCCCGGCGCTGGCCGCCAAGGTGGGGACCCGCGGGCGGCGTCCTACGGGTAACCGTCGGCGGGGATGGTGTCTGCGCGGTTGAACGTGGGGAGCGGCGGCGCGGCTGGAAACACGCAGGTGAAAACCGCACCGGCGTCGGCGGTGTTATCGGCCTCCACCGCGCCCCCGTGGGCCTCAACGATGCTGCGCACGATGCCGAGGCCAAGGCCGGCGCCGCCGTCCTGGGCGCGGGACTGGCGCCAGAAGCGGTCGAAAATCTTCTCGCCCTCGGCGGGAAGGCCCGGCCCGAAGTCGCGGACAGAAAAGCGGGCGCCGGGTCCGACGCTCACCTCGATCGGACGTCCCCCTTGTGTGTGATGGATGGCGTTCTCGACGAGATTTCGCAGGGCGCGGCCCAGCGCATCGCGATGGCCAAGGGCCGGCGTCGAACCGAGGTCCGTCAACTGAATGTCGTGACCCGCGGCGAAGGCGTGCGGCGCGATCTGGGCCACGACCTCAGCGGCCATCGCCTGGAGATCGACGGGCTCGGCGCCGTCCAGACGCAGGACGTCGGCCTGCGCCAGGTCCAGCATCTGATTGACGAGGCGGATCATGGTCTGGATCTCCTCCCCCAGGCGCACCTTGGTGGCGCTGTCGGGCAAGGCGTCGGTTCGCAGACGGAGCACCGACAGGGGGGTGCGCAGTTCGTGGGCCGCGTCGGCGGTGAAGGTCTTCAACAGCGCCATGGCCTTCTGTAGGCGGTCGAGGGCGCGGTTGACGGCGCTGACCAGGGCGGCGACCTCACGCGAGGTGGTGGGGGGGCTCAGGCGCGCGTCCATGCGCGCGGGGTCCAGGGCATCGACCTCGAGGGCGGCCCGCTCCAGGGGCGCCAGCATGCGCCGCACCACTTGGGCGTTGAACACCAGCAACAGGATCAGCAGCGGCGCCAACGGCAGGGCGACGTGGGCCAGAAGCTCCTGGCCAATCACCGGCCAGTAGGCGCGCGTCCCCACCACGTGCGCGGAAACAAAGATCCAGTAGGGACCGTGCTGACCGGAAAACCGCCGCAGGCCGGTGACCAGGGTTCCAGATGGCGTGGCGTCTCGCTGGGTGAAGTCGAGGGCGCGCGCGCCGGGCCGGGGGAGCGGCGCCAGAGCCCCCACCCGCAGGGCCGGTTCGCGGTCCGCGGCGATCACCTCGAAGCCCCAGGACTCGACGCCTGGCGGGGGTTCCAGCCGCGCCGCGGCTGACGCAGCCCAGCCCAACCCGCTGGGATCGCCAAGCCGGTGATCGATGCGCTCGGCCTGCTGCTCGATGAAGTCCTCCGCCAGGGCCTGCTGGTCGAAGGCGTACATCGGCACCACGATGGCGACGTCGAGCAGGGCGAAGATCGCGGTCAGAATACCGAGCCGGACGGCGATCTGCCGAAAGAGGCTCGGCTGTCGAGACACCCCTCCAGCCTCAACCATGGGGCGCGGCGCGGGCGGGTTCGGCGATCAGGGCGTAACCCACGCCATGGGCGGTGCGCAGCATGAGATCCGCGCCGGCGGCGGAGAGCCGCTTGCGCAGCCGCGAGACGGCCACCTCCAGGGCGTTGGGCGTCACCTCGGCGTCCATGGCGTAGAGCTGATCCTCAAGGAGCGGCTTGGGCACGACCTGGCCGGCCCGGCGCAGGAGATGCTCCAGCAAGGCCAGCTCGCGCGGCGTGATTCCCACGGGGACGCCGCCGATCTCGAGGCTGCGACTGGCGGTGTCGAGGGCGACATTGCCGGCCCGCAACACGACCCCCAGACAGGCGCCGGGGCGCCGCAGCAGGGCCCGGCATCGGGCCGCCAGCTCGGCGATGTCGAAGGGCTTGACGAGGTAGTCGTCGGCGCCGACGTCCAGTCCGGCGATCCTGTCGCCCAGGCCGCCCCGGGCGGTCAGGATCAGGATCGGGACGGCGTCGTGGTTGCGCCGCAACCGCTTGACCAGGTCCAGGCCGTCGCCGTCTGGCAGCCCCAGGTCGAGGAGCACGAGGTCGTAGGCCGCGAGGCTCCGCGCCTCGATCCCGCCTTCCAGGGTCTCGCGCCAGTCCACCACGAATCCATCCTGGGTCAGGCCCTCGACGACCAGTCCGCCCAGACGTGCGTTGTCCTCAATCAGCAGCAGGCGCATGGCTGACATCGCTCCCTTGCGGCGCCCGCTTGAAGCCGGTGACCATCGCGGCCACCAGGTTCTCGCGGTGACGCCAGCTTTCCACCAGTGCGGCCAGAACATGCGCCCCGGCCATGACCAGGATCACATTGGCGGCGGCCTCGTGCAGGGTTTCAAGCCAGCGCTCGCCCCAGAAGGCGTCCAGACCCATCATCCAGCCCGTCACGCCGCAGACGCTCACCAGAGCCATCAGCGCCAGCATCATGACCGCGCCGGCCGGATTGTGCCCAAGGTAGCGAGGCTCGCGACCACGGACCAAGGCCGCGAGATAGCCGAGCAGCCGCCCGGGACCGGGGGCGAAGTCGGCGAACCGGGCATGGCGCGAGCCGACGAACCCCCAGACCAGGCGGATCGCCACGGCCGCCAGAACGACGTAGCCGACATAGCGGTGAACCGGTTTCACCTCCCGCAGGACCGTGAGATTGGCGATGCAGCCAAGGGCGACTGTCCAATGGAACAGACGGACCACGGGGTCCCACACCTTGACGCGGGGCGGGGGGAGCTGACGCGTCAAGGCGGCGGGCCCGGGATCTCCCGGGGAGGTGAAGGGCATGGGCGCCTAGTCCTCGTTGTTCTGGACGACGGCGCCGGTGACGGGATTGAAATAGACTTCGGCCTTCTTGCCGGCCTTGTTCAGCGCGTAGATCTCGTAGCAACTGCCGCTGACCTGGAAGACCTTGATCTTGGAGTAGCCGAGCGCGGCGATCTTGGTCTTCATCTGGGCCTCGCTCAGCCACTTGGCCTTGGGCTCCTTGGTGCAGACCGGGCTAGCCGCCGCGGCGCCGGCGATGGACAGGGCGGCGGCCGTGATCGCCGCGGACATCAAGAACTTGCGCATGGGGTTACTCCTTCGAGGCGCCTGAAGCCGTTGCTCCATGACCCCGAGATTGGCCGGGCGACCTGACCGAAACCTGACGGGATCGCTTTTGGTGGCGCCTGTAGAGCCTGCCCCCGTCAGGTTTTCGTCAGGCCCCGGGGTCAGCTTGCCGACAGCGCAATCAGCGCCAGATTCGGAGACTTCCCATGACCCTCACCAACCTGCTGACGGGCGCCGCTCTCGTGTTCTCGATCTCGGCGGGATCAGCCTTCGCCGCCGATGCCCTGGCGCCCCAGACCCGCGAGAACCTGCAGGCCGCCATGCATGGCGAGGCTTTCGCCAACCTGAAGTACCATCGGTACGCCGAGGTGGCCCGCGAGGCGGGCGACGAAGAGCTGGCCAAGCTGTTCGAGGACTCCGCGAACGTCGAGGCCAATGAACACTTCGCCCGCGAGGCCGACGCCCTGAAGCTCGACGGGACCAGCGCCGCCAACCTGCTCGACGCCATGGCCGGCGAGAAATACGAGAACAAGACCATGTACATCACCTTCGCCGACCAGGCGGAGAAGGCCGGGGATGTGAAGACGGCCGCCCTGTTCCGCCAGATCGCGGCGGACGAAGGCGACCACTATGACCGCTACAAGGCGGCGCACGATCAGCTGGTCTCGAAGTAGCCGACGGCTCCCCTGGCGCATGGGCGCCCGGGGAGCGTCGCGACCGATGCGCATCCCAACCCAATGCGCCGCAAGCCCATCGCGGCGCCATAACACAGGCAGGATAGGCCATGCCGGCACGCCTAAGAGTTTATCACGCGCTGCTCGCCATCGGCGTCGTCGCGGCCTATTTCAGCACCGAGTGGGGCGGGGTTCACGCCTGGCTCGGTTATGGCGTCGCGGGGGTCATCCTGTTTCGGCTGGTGTTGGCGCTGACCGGCGCCCCGCAACTCGGCCTGATGCGGTTCTATCCCCATTTCCACGGCCTCAAGCTTGGTAACGCCTTCACCCATCCGGCCATCAGCCGCGTGCTGTTGGTCGGCATCGCCGTCTGCCTGATCGGCGTCACGGCGACCGGGATCGCCATGGACAAGGGACGCACGCTCTCGCTGGGCGCGCCGCCCGCCGTATCCGCCGCGTCGCCGGAGATCGGCGCCCGCGCGAGCTCGGAGGGCGAAGACGCCGACGAAGGGCGCGGGGATGAAGAGGAAGAAGGTGACGGACAGGAGGGGGAGGAAGGCGGTCCGCTCGGTGAGCTACATGAGCTGTTCGGCAATGGCCTGATGCTGCTCGTCGCCGTCCATGTCAGCTATCTGTTCCTGTTCAAGCGTCCCCTCGCCCGGTTCATGCTGTTCGCCGCCCCCAAGCGACCGTCGGCGCAGGACAAGTGAATTCCGAGGATAGGATCTGAAGGCGCCCGTTCAGGTGGGCGGGAAGTCGTCGATCACCGCTTCAAGGGGCGGGACGCTCAGCTCGCTCTCGGGCGGGTCGCCGGCGATTTTCAGGTGGTGGGCGGCGGCTTCGCTGATCAGGCGGCTGCGCTCGTTCAGGTCGACAGCGGCCGCGGCGGCGGTGAGCAGCCGGTCCATCCCCTGACCGTCGAGTTGCGATATCGGCATGCGCGGCCCCTCCCAGGGTCAGGTGGCGAGGTTAGGCCAGAACACAAAACGTCGGGTTAACCAAGGCGCCGGCGCGGCGTGGTTGCGCCGGGCAGGATTGCCTGACCGGCGAATCGCCAATAGCAGAGCAGGCATGGCGCGCATCGAACTCCCCAGCATCGGCACCCCCGACACGATCCACGGCGGCCGCTCGGCCCGCGACGGCTATCAGCGGGGCTGGGGGCTGATGCACACCGACCTGGCGGCGAAGGTCGCGGCCGATCCCCTCTATCAGGCCGCCGCGGAGGCCAGCGACGGGTGGTCGCTGATGGTGGAGGCCAAGCGGATGAACCTGTTCCTGCTGCTCACCGACTTCTTCGAGAAGCTCGAGGGCAAGGACGTCATCGAGTTCGGCTCCTACCGGGGCGGCAACGCACTGTTCATGGCCCATGTCCTGAAGGCCGTCGCGCCCAAGGCCCGCGTCTATGCCTGCGACACCTATGCCGGCATGCCGGTGACCGACGCAGCCCGCGACCTGCACGGGGCGGGCGACTTTTCCGAGGCCTCCTTCGAGGCGCTGTCGAAGCGGCGCGACAAGCTGAAGCTGAAGAACCTGGTGGTGGTGAAGGGCCTGTTCGAGGACACCTTCCCCGGCATCGCCAGGAAGAAGCCGAGCTTCGGCCTGGCCCACATCGATTGCGATATCTATTCCGGCGTGAAGTACGCCCAGGAAGCCGTCTGGCCGTTCATGACCAAGGGCGGCTACGTCGTCTATGACGACGCCGACGCGCCCTCCTGCATCGGCGCCACCGAGGCGGTGGAGGAACTGGTGATGGCGCGCCGCCTGCACTCCGAGCAGGTCTGGCCCCACTGGGTGTTCCGCGCGGGGCTTTAGGACTCCACCTAACCCTGGCGCGTCTCGATCACGATGCGTTTGGACGGAATGGTCTGAGCGTTGAATGGTGATCTGATTTCAAAATCATAGAGCCGGTTTCAGGCTTCGAGAGAAGCCATCCGACTCTACGAGGCGTCCCGAGGATCGAACCGGGTCATGTCGGTCTGGGAGAGGCTGATGAGCTGAGGCGTCGGGGGCTCGGTGGTCTCCTCCGGACCCAGCCGCAGGGCCGCGCCGCTGGCGGCGCCCACGCAGGTGGCCGAGGCCAGGGCGGCGAGCCACAGTCGGGCGCTGAGACGGGTGGAGAGCGGCATGGGCGGCGGGACCGGTTGGAGGCGTCTTTCAAACCACCGCGCGCGACATCGGTTCCACCCCACGGGCCGACACCCCGACAATCGGGCGCCGCGCATCTTCGAGGGCGGGAAAGATTGGCTGGGGAACTAGGACCCTCAGCGAAACCCTAAAAGACCAACAAAAACAATAGACAGTTCGCGACTTGAGAAACGTTTTGTAGCAGTCTTTTGTAGCAGTTGGAAGATCGGCTCACCGATGTGGCGCAAGCCCGTTGTCCTCAAGCGCATGTGCCACCTACCGCCTAAACGCTGATCCTCGACTTCGCGGCGAAGTCCTTCCAATACCCCTGCGTGGCATCGGAAAGCGTCTCCAAAAGCGGAAGAGACCAAACCACATGGCCCACCAAGCCAGAGGTCTTGGGGCTATCGCTGAATCCCATGTCGGTCAGGAAGGCTTTTAGAAGCGGCTGATCCATCATGCTGTGCTGGGCGGCATCTGCTTCGATGTAGCGAAACACCGCAGTCGGAAACCAGTGGCTCTCAGACCCGCTAGACAGGGCACGACGCATCGCAGCCATGACGGCATCCGCAGCCCCTGGACTGAGGCACACCCCAATTCCAGCAGCTTCCCGTGCCAGAATCGCCGCCGCGTACTGGTGGTTCAGTGGCCGTTTCTCATGCTGGTGGGTGAGAAAAGCCGCGATCCCGTCGGCGTCCATCTTGCACGCATTTGCCATCGTGAGCGTCAACGCTTGGTGCCAGTTGTCGAACGTCGAATTGGCCACGGCGAACATGTGCGCGACGAAGGCGTCAGCCGCGTCCTGCGGAGTGACTTTCCGCTTAAGGAAACCAAGCATCGAATGCTTCCCCCACCGCTTTTTGACAGCCTATCATAGCCTGTCACCCCGGCAGTACGGGGCCGTAGCCGTTCGCACTGTCCGCGTTCCCAGCCGTCTGTCGGTGTCCAATCATCACCGCAGCCCCTCCACACGCTCCCAGTACCTAGCCAGGGCCGGAGCATCGGCGTGACCGGTGCTCAGCACGACTAACTTATCGGACCGAGGAGCTAGTCGTTCCGATACCAAATTTTCGGTGGACATTGGAGTTGATCAAGAGGGACCCCTCGTCTCTTCACATGCCAATATTCAGAACGACCGGGTCGGGAATGTCGATAATCTGAGCCCTTATTAGCCCATGGGTGCGGGTCTAGAATGTATCGCCCGTCAACTATTTCGCGGACGTCGGCAAAGCCGTGCGAGCCACGACCAGTCCAGAAATATACAAGATCACCGGGTTCAGGTCGGTACGGCGGGAGGTTGGCCAGATAGTCGTGCAAGGTCGAGCCCCTGAAGTCGTGCGTGATCCATCGAAAGCAGGCGGTCTCCTATAGGAGTAGGGGCTCACCATCGGCGAGGCGGCGGATCGGCGGAAACCCATCTGTCTCGCTGTCCCACGCCACCCCATGAATTGGCACGAGCCACGTGGGGTCCATGCTCTTGGCGAAGGCTCGGAGATTGGTCGGAGAGGCGTGGCCGCTGGTGTGGATATGCGCCGCGCGGGCGCCCCCACGCTCAAACCATTCCTGCAACCGGGCGCCATCATCATTCTTGAGGTAGCCGCGCCACATCGACCAACTCCAAGCGTCGTCAGCGTTCGGCGCCACACCAGCCGGTTCATAGTCCCTAACTAGCGACGGACGAACCATGATCACCCACTTCTCTGGCGTGGCCGCGAGCTTCTTCGCCGACATGCCATGGGGGACCATTCGCTTTACGAAAGCTTCGTCACCCTTGCGGCGATACATCCGAGCGAACGCACCGGTGACCACGATCTTCATCGCGGGCCAGTCTGGCTGCGGTAGCTTCCCAAACGCAGCGAGGGCTTCGAGAACTTCGGCTGTGTAGAGATCAACAACGAGCGTCCGGCCAGTCTTCAAGCAGGCCCGATAGAGGGTGACTGTTCGGTCGATGTTCTGGGCTGACCACGCCACAAACACCCGCCCCTTCGTCTCTCGGAAGAGAGCCTCGAAATCCCCTTCGAGATCGCTTTCGCTCATGCTGGGCTTGTCGCTACCGAGATTTGTCCCTTCCATAAGCAGGACATCGATCGCAGGCGGCGGGTTAGCCATCATGCGCTCAACAAGCTTGGACTTCCGACCATGGGTTCGGAAATCACCGGAATAGAGGATGCGTTTCCCACCGATCCCAATCAGCAGCATGTGCGCGTCGAACGCTGAGTGATCCGTCAGATAGGGAGTCACTGTGAACGGTCCGACCTGGGACGGTTGACCGCTGATCCACGGCCTGAAGTCCCGTTCGATGGGTTTCCCGAAGATGCCCGAGGTCAGGCGGATGAGCTTGGTGGTGGCCTCGCCACAGTAGACTGGCCAATCGGCGGGGGTCTCTTCCAGCAGGCCATAATGGTCTTGGTGCGGGTGGGAGATCAGCACGCCGTCGAGGGGAGCCGTAAGGTCCAAGGTCCTGGGCAAAAGCCCGGTCGCCCCGTTCGGAGCGTCCAGCGGCCTGCCAACGTCGAGGATGACGCGGGCGCCGTTATCGACGGCAACCTCAATGCAGTTGCCGCCGATCTGATCGGTGGACCGGTGAACGGTTAGTTTGACGCCAGTCAAGCTCGGGCGCCCCCTGGAGCTTCCGGGGGGTCTAGTCGGTATGCATCGGTCTTAATGGCAAGGATTGGCACAGACAGTCTCGCCAGCTTTGCTTGGTGATCCTTCCAACCGGGCGAGGCCAGTTGCTCCTCGGTGCCGAAAATGACGAGGCGGGGCGTGGTGTCGAGGTCCAGCTTTCTTGGGATTTTGGCGGCCTTCCGCACCAGTGGATCAAGGGCGAGTGGCTTTCCGCCGACGCCCGCCCATTCCGCGAAATCGCCCAGCAACGAGCAGGTTTGAGCGTATGCCTCTATGACAGCCTGCCGATGAATTTCGTCGGCGAGATAGTTCCTATAGGCCGCGACCTGCGTCATCACCTCCGGGTCTTTGGACCCGCTGGCCCGTAGGCGCGCGTCCGTGATGCGTTTCGCTTCCCAAAACACAATGCGCGCGCCACTGGCGACCGGCTCAAGTGCGATAAGGTCCATACGCAGGGCCGTCGTCTGCTCGCCGTGGGCGGGCAAGCCCATCTCCAAGTCGATGACCCCGCCGCTGTCCGCGACAACCCGCTCGACCTCAGCCTTCTCAGGGGTCTCCCAGCGCGCCGCGCGCGCCATCCACTCCCAAAGGGTTGAGGCTCCCGCATATCGGACGGTCTGGCCAGACTTCGCGTGGGCGACCTCGCCGTCGATCAAGCGCGCGTAGGCTTGTTCGGTCGATTTCTCGAAGGCGTATTTGACGTGCACGTCAACGTAGGGACGGCTTTGTCCATTGAAGCCGACGCGGGCGACCGACTGACCTCGTAGGTAGAAGTTCAGGTAGTTGTCACGCACAGCGAGGCGTAGCGGTCGCTCAACCTTACCCGTTCCGCTTGGCCCCCACAGCGCAAGAAGGTCTTTCCACCAGTTGTCGGTGGGACTTGCCGCCAAGTCCTCAAGACGCCCCTTCGCGTCGGGGGTCAGGCCCCGCTTGAATCCCCTTACCGCCATGCACGTCTCTCCCGCTTCGTTCCCCGTGCTTGGGGGAACGGCATTACCTGTCATTCTTGTGGGGGTATTCGTCGCCCCAATGGCGCCGCGTTCAAAGCACGCAGTGCCGTCCTGCCGAGATCACCGTTAACGCCCTACGACGCACCGCAACTTCGGATTCGACGTGCCGCCGATTGACTGTCACCGCAGTTGCGTTGTCGTCAACGTGCAACCCCAGTGCGCTGCGCCCAAGGACTTCACCAATCCCAAAATCTCCGGCCACTGAGACGATTGAAGTCAGATCGACGTCGGAATGGAAGCCGTCCGAGGTCAGCAGCAAGGTCTCGCTTGGGTCTGAGGACAGGTCGAACGCCTGATGCATTAGGCCGTCGCCAATACCGACATATTGCATCAGCCCGCTGTCGAAGGGGCCGAGGTCATCAAGGCCCAAGAGCCCAGCCAGGGTATCGTCCGTGGTGACCTGACATAGGGTCGGGTTGGTGCAGTAGAGTCGGCTGTCACCCACATGGACGGCCCGACATTCACCACCCTGGGTCATGGCTACCGCCGTCAGCGTGGTTCCCCCACGCCCTTGCATCATCGCCCAGACAGCCTCATTGACCTCCAGGATCGCGACCTCAAGGACGCTGGCGAGATCAGGTTCAGGCGCGATAGCGAGTGATTGAATGAACGCGGTGGCCGCAATGCTCGCGGCTTTTGCGCCATCGTCCATACCACCCATCCCATCGAGAACGGCGGCCACGAAGTAGGCTTGCTTGGCGCCATGCTGAGGGATGAAGGCAACGAACGCGCGGTCCTGGTTCTCAGCCCGCGCGCCCCTGAATGTGACCAGTGAGGCGCCTCCCTCTACAACATGGCCGCCATCGCTCGGCGGGCATGCAAAGAAGGACGCTAGCCGATCAGTCGTGGCTTTGGCGTCTCTCGTGTTCGATCCCATCCCTACTATTCAATCGGCGACCGTTTGAATTGCGGGCTGGGACCACATTTCCTCGTTTTGCCACGACTCTCCTGTGGATAACTCGGCAGACGGGCGACGCAGATCGCTCAGATCACAGGACAGCGGCGCCGCTTAGACGCCCTGATCAGCGCGCTTCAGAGGACCGCAGCCCCTCTAGATGTTCCCGGTATCCAGCCAACGCTAGAGCATCGGCGCCGACCTTGGCCACGGCCTCATCCACTTCAGCCAGGGCCTTCTGGACCGTCAAGCGCGGACAATCGACTTGCAGCAACGCGACCTGCCCCGGTAGCACTGTCGCGGCGACAGTCGCTTCGTGCGACCGATTGCTTCTGGGGGTAGCGGACAAGCAATGTATCACACGCTCGAAGATCGGCGCGTTCACTGCACCTCGGTGATGACCGCCCTTACGGTTGGTCGCTACCTAGAACTCGTCGAAGGCGTCTACGCAAAGCGCGGCGGCTTGGACGGTCAGAGGGCACCGCTCAAGACCAAGACCGGCATCACGATCCGATCGCGGATGGTTAGTGATTTGCAGCAGGGTGCCGTCATTCCGCCCGTGGTGTTGGGTGTGCTCGCCGATGATCCACAGATCGCTGAGTTAGCGACCGTTGGAGACTCCGAGGCTTTTTCCACTTGGTTCTCGGCTCTTGACCCAGAGGCCATCTCGATCATCGACGGGATGCAGCGAACGACGGCTCTGAAGGAGGCGGTCGTCGTTCACGGTGCAATCGCTAACACGTCCATTCGGGTCGAGTTCTGGATTTCAAAATACCTCAACAGCCTGATCTACCGGATGCTCGTGCTAAATACGGGTCAGGTGCCGTGGGAGTTGGGTCGTCAACTAGAAACGGTATACAGCCAATTCTTAAAGCGCATTTCCGATGAAGTCGGTGGCGAAGCCGAAATATTCGAGCGCGATGAGAAGCGACGCCGCGCGTCTGCCGGGCAATATCAAAGCAGCAACATCATTGAATTGCTTTTGATATTCTCTTCTCGTAAATCCGAAATCGACATCAAAGATCGTGTTGCTGAAGATTTTGCTCGTCTCGATGCTATTGAAACGACGGCACACGCGGAATTTCTGGAATATTTCATTCAGATGCTCCGGCTGATGGTTGCGCTGGACAAGGCATTTTCAAAACTGCCGAGACAGAATGGCGAAGAACCCGTGGGCCGCCTTCAGTCTGGCAAAGACATCTTCGCTAGCTTCCCCGCGATGGCCGGGTTCGCGGCGGCTGTCTCGGTGTTTTTGTTCGACGAGCCCGGCTTCAAGATCGAATGGGCGGATGCAGGCGCCAAGATGGATCAGGTGCAGCAGGCCATCGAGACGTTGACGGCGCGCATTGACGGTTTCGACCCAGATGGTCTCAGGCAATTCATGCAGATGGAGACTCTCGCAGAACGCCTTAGTGGGCGGCGCGGAGGTGTTGGACGGTTCGAGCGGGAGATGTTCCGCCGCGCGTTCACAACCATGATCAAGAATGCCGAGCGGCTTGAAAGCATGGAACCTTGCTGGCTCGCGTCGTAAAATGGCCCGCTACCTCAAACACTGCGTTGAGAGCGCGTTCGCGCCGTTTGTAGCGGCTGCTGGAGGTCCCAATTACGCGGCCCAGCTTACAACGGCAGACCTGCCGGAGGAGCGGAAGGCCGCTCAGTTCTCCAAATTTAGGTCGCTAAAACCGTTCGGCGGCGACCCGCTTTACCTTCCCGGCAACGGATTCATCGCTCGCTTCGCACATTCGGCGGGGGCGTTTCTATGCGTGTCAGACCATCACCTCGATGACGAGGGAAAAGAAGAACTCAATGAGTGGGCCGCTGGCGAAGGCTTGTTGGAAGGGGCTCTAGATGAAGCGTCATTTCTCGTTCTTTGCGATGAACTAGGTGGCTTCTATAAGCCGCTAGGCTTGAACATGAAGAAAGAACGCGCAGAGAACCTTCTCGGGGTGGTCAATGATGCCTATGAGGGCCACGACATCAACGACATAATTGAGTGGTATCAGTCTGTTTCAATCTTTGACATTCCTGAAGACCACTACGCGCTGACAGCAAACGCCTACCGTATCGCCGCCGGACTTGTGAGCAGCAATCGCGCCTACCGTCCCGAAATCATCGGCGATGAAATGGCCACCGCGATCCACGCCTTGAATCTTCTTCCAAACATCAATCCTGAAAACTTATATTTCGCGCTCACCTCGACCCACTGGAAGCACACTTTCCTCGATCTATACAAATGTTTGGAGGCGATATTTTACTTGCCGTGGACATCTGTTCTTCGAGATTCTTTGAAATCTGAATTGACCGCCTTGGCGTTAGCCAAGGAGTGCAGACGAAGTCTTATTTGGCGCGAAAGAGAAAAAGTGTCGATTGCCCGCCTGTTCGAGACGTTGCCTGATTTGATATGCAAGCCTCCTACACTTGCGGCGATCGCTCCGCTCCAAGACTTAGTTGGCAATAACGCTAACAAGGACAAATATGGAGAGCGAATTTATAAGATTCGAAACGAACTAGTTCACCAAGAAGACTATGAAGACCCCACACCAATCGAAATTCCAAAGAACTTCTGGCTCCCCATTTGTCTCTATTTAAGCGGAATACTGAAGGAACTCTACACCAGCAGGGCTCCCGACATTGACTATGTGTTCGAGCTTGAGGTTGGCGAACTTCCGACGAAGGCCGTCAAGCCTGCCTGACCGCTTCGGCATTATTCCCCGTCCCCAGCGACCTCCACAGATGCGTTCGCCCGATCGTCTTCTCCAACGATCTCGAAACCCTCATCCGAAGATAGCCCCTCTAGATGCTCCCGGTATCCGACCAACGCCGGGGCGTCGACGCCGACCTTGGCCAAAGCCTCATCCAATTCAGCCAAAGCCTTCTCGACCGTCAGCCATGGCGGTGCGTCGTGACCCTCCCCAACCAGACGGCGCCGCAACTCGGCGGCCATCATATCGCGATCGGCGTCGGCCAGCAGATCGGGCCGTTCGAAGTAAATCAGCATCAGGCATTTTTTGGAGTCCGATCAGAAGTAACTGCGCATATTTATGAGCTATCCACTCCCGCAACTATCGCTGGAATCCACACAACCTAAGATACCTCACCATCAAAATACTTGGTGAAGTTTGCGAAGCACGGCAATCCATAGATTGAAGGTGCGGTCCGAGGTAGCGGTACTTGGCCTAATTTCAGTCAGACCCCAGTTGCCCTAAGGTCGCAAAACTGGGCTCTTGCGGAGCGGTGGATTGACCATGGTCAGCAGCACTGGGCGAAAAGCCCCAAACGCCGAACTGCGGCGGCAAGCCTTCATGCTTGGCGCGACATACCTCCTTCAGGCGGCACGGCTGGCGGGGGCGGCGATTGACCGTGAATTGATCCAGACCCTCCTATTTCTTGCAATTTCGCGCGCAAATGTGGCCGGGATCACTGAGGCCCCAGAAGCGGGTACGCGGTTTGCGGGCCTCACCTCGATACCCCCAGACACAATGCGTCTGCCCATCAGCGTCTACGCGCTCTCAAGGGACCTCCGGCTTCCACAAGAGACCGTCCGGCGACATGTCGGGAAGCTAAAGGCGGATGGGCTGTGCATCGAGGCCGCCGGTGGGTTAATTATACCCCGCTCGGTCCTTGTGGGACCAAATTACCTGATGGCTATAGATCAGAATTGGTCCCTTACCAGAGACTTTGTGGATGAATTGGCGCGTCTTGGACTTTTCGTCCCCTCACAGTCGGATGCGCAACACAGCGATGTTCGACGCCAGACGGTCCGCATCTCCGTTGATTACTTCGTTGACGGACTTAATCTTCTTGCCCGCCTAGGAGGAGGCAATCTTCGAGCCGCCCTCGTACTGTGCGCGGTGTCAGCCTACGAGCTTGAACGCCACTCCCCTGACGAGACACTCGGTCAGACTATGACGAGGGTGGGCGACATAGCCTTGGATTACTTC
>JAGNIV010000008.1 GCA_018001015.1 Phenylobacterium sp.
ATTGAGCGGCGGAACCAGATACTCGCTGACCCCACGGCGCATCAGTTCGCGATAGAGGGCGATGTCGTTGGCCGCCCCGATCACCACCACCTTGGTGCCGGGATCACAGACCTCGGCCAGCTGGTCGAGCTGAGCGATCAGCTGCGGCGCCGGATCCAGGCTCTCCACCATCACCAGGGAGGGGGTCGGCTGGTTCTGATAGGTCTCGAAGGCGCCGGTCAGGCCGCCCATGCGCACCACCACGGCGGCCCGCGCCATGCGGCGGTCGGCGGCGGCGCGCTCCACAAGGTCGGCGGTCTCGGGCTGGGCGCAGAAGACGTGGATGGTGATGCGCGGCAAGGTGTGCTCGCCGAGCGCGGCCTCCGCCCCGGCGATCATCTCGTGCACGGGATTGGGGACCTGAGCGCGCGGCGGCTCGGGCTGGTGCAGATCGTCGGCCAGCGGGTCGTCGCCCTCGAAGCCCCGGGGATCGGGCTCGCGGGCCGGCGGGAAGTCGGCGAAGGGATCCGCGCCGGTGGCCGGAGTCATCGGCGTCTCGCGCCAAGCCTCGCTTGCCGGCGAGGTGAACTCGTCGTCGGCCTCGAACTCGAGATCGAAGGGATCGTGACCCGGCTTGGAAGTCATGCGCGCGCCATCACTTGGCCACCGAGGAAACGACGCCCTTGGCCTGATCGTCCACGGCCGAGGACATCACTTCGCCCCTGCGGTACTTGTCGAGGGCGTAGACCCGGCGCTGGGCGTCGGCGGGGGCGAGGTCGGCAGGCCGCACGAGATCGGCGGGGTTGGCGACCTGGGCGGCCATGTTGGCGGTGATCGCGCAGCCGAAGTTGGGTTGCACCTGGTTGCGGGCCGAGTGGGCGATGTTGGTCCACTGCTCACCGCAGCGCGGAACCACCGCCTGGTAGCGGCTATAGGCGATCCGCAGCGGCGCGCCGGCCTGGGCGTCGGCGTCGTAGCCGGCCATGATGATCAGGCTGGGAGACACGCCCTGGCCCAGGAGGAAGCTGCGCGCGGCCTCGGCGGCCCGATAGGCCGATGAGGTGTCGGCGCCGGCGGCCGGGGTCTGGATGGTGATCGCCCCGCCCTCGGCGTCGCGCCAGCCGTCCAGATAGGCGATCAGCGCGTCGGCCTGGTTGGAGGACAGGCCCTGGACGTGGACCGCCAGCGCCAGGCTCTCGGCCTGCGCGACGGCCGTGGCCTTGAAATGTTCGGTGGGCGTGCGGGCCTCGACCAGGCGGTCAGGCGTGCTGGCGGTGGCGCAGGCCGACAGGCAGAGCGCCGACAGGATCGCGGAGGTTCTCAGCAGACTGCTCATTCGATCACGTAGCCGTAGGGCCCCTGGTAGGCGCGGGCCGCCTGGGCCTGCGGATTGGCCTTGTAGGCCTTGGTCAGCTCGCCCATCAGCAGGGTGGAGGCGTCGTTGGCGATGCGCAGGCCGTCCACCGGGGTCTGCAGGCGGTCGGGGCTGGTGGGGGTGACGATGTAGGGGGTGACGATCACCACCAGTTCGGTCTCGCCGCTCAGATAGTCCCGGCTGCGGAACAGGGCGCCCAGCACCGGCAGGGTGGTCATGCCCGGCAGGCCATCGAGGCTTTGCTTGGTCTTCTCCTGCAGCAGGCCGGCGATCATCATCGAACCGCCCGACGGCAGCTCCACGCTGGTTTCGGCGCGGCGCACGCTGAGCGCCGGGATGCTGAGGGATGTGTTGGTGGCGGCGCTGGAGACGGTGAACGCCCCTGTGCTCGTCAGTTCGGAGACCTCGGTGGAGATCTTCAGGGCGATGCGGCCCTGGGACATGACGAGGGGGGTGAAGCCGAGGCCCACGCCGAAGGGCTTGAACTCGACGGTGATCTTGCCGTCCGCGTCCTGGGCCACGGGGACCGGGAACTCGCCGCCGGCCAGGAACTTGGCCGACTCCCCGGAAACGGCCGTCAGGTTCGGCTCGGCCAGCATGCGGATCAGGCCGACCCGCTCGAAGGCCTTCAGGGTCGCCTCGCCCTTGTTCAGGCCGGGGTCGCCCGCCGTGGTCCTGTTCACCGAAAGCGGGTCGTTGCGATCGACGAAGTCGAAATTCTGGCGCGTGTACTCGGTGTGATAGGTCCCGGTGGCGGAGTCATAGACCTGGGTCGCCACCGGCACGCTGCGGCTGACCACCGGGGTCTGGGTGGTGTCGGCCTTGTATCCGGCGGAAACGCCGCCCAGCAGGGCGCCATTGACCGCGAAGCTGGCGGCGGTGCCGAGCAAATACTGCGGCTCGCCCAGCTGGTTGAGCACCGCTGACAGGTTGAAGCCCAGCTGCTTGATGACGTTGCGCTGCATCTCGACGATGCGGACCTTCAGCATCACCTGGTCCTTGCCGGCGATGCTCAGCATGTTGAGCACCTGCTCGGGCTTCTCCACCGAGGCCCGGGCGATCTGGACCGCCTTGTCGGCGTCGGCGAGATTGGCCACCTGCCCCGACAGGATGATGCTCGACCGGATGCCGTCCACCTGGACCCGGGCGCCGGGCAGGATGCGGTTGATGGTCTGGGCGATGGCCGAGGTGTCCTGGTCGACGCGGACGTCCAGGGACAGGATGCGCCGGCCCGTGCCGTCAAAGAACACAGCGTCGGTCTGGCCCTGCTTGACCCCGAGGATGAAGATTCGGCGCGGCGTGCGCAGCATGGCCTCGGCCACGTCCGGATTGGTCACCAGCACGTCGCGGGCGTCCACCGGCAGTTCGATGATGGCCGACTTGCCCATCGGCACCGATAGGGACTGAACCGCCCCGCCGGTCTGCGAAAGATCGACCCGGACCACGGCCCCACCGGTGAGACCGCTCTGGGCGTGGGCGGCGCCGGTCAGGCTGGCGGCGGCGAGGAGGAAGGCTGCGAAGAGGGCGCGCGGGTTCATCGGACAAGCACCTCGCTGGCCGTTCCGCCGCGGTAGACCCGAAGGCCCTGTCCGCCACGCTTGCCGGGTGTGCCGCGGGAGGCCGAGCCCCCCAGGTCGGCGTAGGAGCGCAGGGCCAGCTGCATCTCCCCCTGGGCCTTGCCCCGCGACAGCACCTCGGCGTCGGCGGCGGGCACCTCCAGCACGGCCACGGCGCCGACGATGGTGCGGGCGTCCTTCTCGGGATCGGTCTTCTGGTCGATGGCCAGGACGCGCAGGTTGCGCATCAGGGTCTCGGAGACCCAGCTGCGGCCGTCGGCGGCCTGCTTGCTCTGCAGCACGTCCACCCGGTCACCCGGCAGGATGAAACCGCCCACGGCGGTCTCGGCGTTGATCGGCACGCTCATGGCGCGCATGCCCGGCAGCAGCACCACGGCCATGTAGCCGCTCTGGCCGCCGCGCACGACCTTTCGCGCGATGACCGGCTCGCCCTTGAGCATCGGCTCCTTGACGATCGCGCCGTCGAAGGCGGCCATCGGGCCCTGGGCCATCATGGCGGTCGTGGTCTGGGCGGCTTTCTGGGCCACCTGTTTGGCGGTGGTGTCGGCGACGGGGGCCGGAGCCGCGCCGTCGGTGACGAAGTTGGGGTTGAGCGCCTCGATGGGCCAGGGCTGCCAGGTCATGTCAGTCGCCGACAGCCTCGCGCCGACGGGCAGGTCGCGGCTGGCCACCAGGACATTGGCCATCGGCTTGGCGGGCGCGGCGACCGCGACCACCGGAGCCGGCGCCTTCTTCGGAGTCACCATGCCGCGCACGAGGAACGCCAGCACGATGGCGACGATGGCGGCGACGGCGAAGATGGCGATGCGGACGGCGCCCATGAACGACTACTCGAGGTTTCCCGCTCGGGGAGACCGGGGTGACTGGCGGCGGCCCTGCGATCCGCGCGGGCGCACACGATTCGAAAATCCGACCTTCTGCCGGCACGTCGCTTTTGGGGCCCGCATGGTTAACGCGGGCTAAAGGAAGTCCGTCAGGACAGTCCGGGGAACGCGGCCATCAGGGCGCAGGCCGGGAAGGCCGCCAGGGCCCCAACCGCGATCGCCACGCCGTACGGGACATTCTCGCCCGGGGTGGCCAGGCGACCCACCCAGGCCGGCCCGTTCAAGACATAAGGCCGCACCCACATGGAGCGCAGGGCCAGCAGGCCCATGGCCAAGCCTCCGCCGGCCACGCCGGTGACCAGCAAATAGGTGGCGAAGGCCGGCCAGCCGAGCCAGAGGCCCGCCGCGGCGAACAACTTGGCGTCGCCGCCGCCGATCCAGCCGAGGGAGAACATCACCATGCCCATGACCAGAGCGATCGCGCCGATGCCGGCCTGGACGCCGATGGCCTGCGGCGTCAGCCCCATCGCCAGGGCCGCCGGGAAGAAGGCCAGGATCAGGACGCCCGAAATCCAATTGGGGATCGTGTAGCTGGTGGCGTCGCGCAGGGCGCCCACGATCACCAGGGCGGGAAAGATCGACAGGAGAGCGGCCTGGAGCAGGGGCATCGGCGGGTGACCATCTGGCGGGGTTCGGATGTGATCCTGCCGCCTTTGGGTGAACGGGAGGTTTCAGACAGCGAAAGGGCCGCGGCGCTTTCGCACCGCGGCCCCCGCAATGTTTCGGAGCTGAGCCGCTTATTGCGGCATCGCGGTCCCGATTTTGGTGAAGGTGCCGGCGATCTTGCCCGACAGGGTGTTCATCGCGGTGATGAGCACGACGGCGATCAGAGCCGCGATCAGGCCATACTCGATGGCCGTGGCGCCGGATTCATCCTTCAGGAAGCGCGTGACGAACTTGGACATGGTGGTCTCCTTGGAAAATTTGCGAACCAGTTGGTGAGTGAGGGACCAAGTCACCGACTTGCTCGCCCCGAATTGCAGGATCAATTTGCGCCGCCGCGCTTAATGTCGAGTAAACACGGAAGTATTCGTCGAGAACTTTCTATGGTTTACTTTTGTTTACTGTGAACACCCATTAACCATGGACCCTGCATCGGACCGGAATCGGGGATTTTTCATAATGATTCTCGCGCGCGCGTGAGTCGGTCTTTTCTTCAACCTTTTTTGACCATTCCCGGCGAGGTTGGGGGCCAAGTTTTTTTCCAGGTTCGCAAATGCGCCGCCCACTCTTCGCCACCGCCCTCGCCGTCCTGGCCCTCGCGGCCCAGGTTTCCGTCGCCGGCGCGGCGACGATTTCGGCGGTGATGGACCAGGGCGTCCGCATCAGCCTGCCGGCCGGGGCCCGGGACGTGCTGATCGGCAACCCCGCCATCGCCGACATCAATGTCATCGACAGCCGCACCGCCATCGTCCAGGGCCGCGCCTACGGCGTCACCAACCTGATGATCATCGACGCCCGCGGCCGCACCATTCAGAACAACCAGGTCGTGGTCTCCGGCCCGGAGGTGAACCGCGTCTCGATCTACCAGGGCCCCAACAGCGGCGCGCTCGCGGCCAATGTCGCCAACTATTCCTGCGCCCCCCGCTGCGAGCGCACCCCGATGCCCGGTGAGATCGACAGCGAGTACAATCGCTTCTCCATGCCGTTCAACGCCTACGCCCAGCGCGCCGCCGAGGCCCGCCGCGCCGTCGGCCAGAACGGCCAGTAACCGCCGGCGACGGGATCGGCGCGCCTTAAACCTCCGATTCAGCAGACTTGGCTATCCTGGGGCCGAACATCCCCCCGAGGACGTCATGAGCCGCCGCGCCATCGCCTTTCAGAACCTGCTGCTGCGGTTCGCCGCCGCCCGGCGGGGGACCACGGCGATCGAGTTCGCCATCATCGCCCTGCCCTTCTGCGTCATGCTGTTTGGCATCATCGAGCTGGGCATGGTGTTCCTCGTCTCGGTGACCCTGCAGAACGCCACCGACAACGCCGCCCGCCAGATCCGCACCGGCCAGTTTCAAACCAGCGGATCCAACGCCAAGGGCGACTTCAAGACCCAGGTCTGCAATCGCATGGCCTGGCTGGCCACCTCCTGCACCAGCAAGCTCACCGTGGCGGTGCAGACCTTCGCCGACTTCGACACCGCCAGCACCAACAGCGCGACGGCCGGAACGGCCTGGACCCCGGCGGCGGCGGCGGCCACCTGCTTTTCCACCGGCGCGCCCGGCGACATCGTCCTGGTGCGCGCCTACTACGAGTGGGACGTCTTCACGCCGCTGCTGGACAAGTCGCTGGTCAACATGGGGGCCAACTCCAACAAGCGGCTGATCTCGACGGTGGCCACGTTCCGCAACGAACCCTATTCCACAGCCACCCCGGTGGGCGCGAAATGCAGCTGAAACACCTGATCAAGGACCGCCGCGGCGCCGCGGCGGTGGAGTTCGCCTTCATCGCCCCGGTGATGATCCTGATGTATTACGGCCTGGCCGAGCTGACCCAGGGTATGATGGCCGACCGGCGCGCCAGCCATGTGGCCTCGGCCATCGGCGACCTGGTGGCCCAGGACACCGTCATCAACACCACCGAGATGAACGATATCTTCAATGTGGGCAAGGCGATCATCGCCCCCTTCCCCACCAGCGGCCTGTCCATGCGCGTCACCTCGATCCGCAAGGATTCCACCGGCGCGATCCAGGTGGTGTGGTCCAAGAGCTCCGGCTCCATGGGGGTGCTGAGCACTGTGTCCAGCGTTCCCACCGGCCTGATCGCCAACAACGAGAGCGTGATCCTCGCGGAGTCGAGCTACGTTTATAACTCGGCCACCAAGAAGGCCCTGCCCAACGCCATGACCTTTACTCAGAAATACTACCTCAAGCCCCGCAAGACCGCGCAGGTCACCTGGAGCTCGACCTAAGGCCCAGGAGCCCGGCGATCTCGGCCACCCTCGCCGAGGGCTCAAAGCCTCGCCCGTCCAGGATCCCCACCTCCCTCACCCCGATCAGACTGTTGGTGAGGAACATCGCCTGGGCGTCCGCCAGCGCCTCGAGACCCGCCGCGACTTCGGTCACCGCCACCGCCGCCATCACCTGGCGCCGCACGATTCCGTCCAGCACCCCGCAGTCCAGGGCGGGCGTGAAGACCCGGCCATCCCGCAGCCAGAAAAGATTGGCGGCCGCCGCGCAGGCGAGGTGGCCCCGCCCGTTCAGCAGAATCGCCTCATCTGCTCCCGCGTTCCGGGCCTCGCGCCGCGCCAGCACATTGTCGAGATAGGCCAAGGTCTTGAGCCTGGAGGCCGGCGAACCCTCGTTGCGCGTCACGGCGCTGACCATCAGCCGCGCCGGCGTCGTCGGCGCCACGGTGGCGGCGGCCGTGGCGAGCAGCCGGGGCGCGGGCGTCTCGGGACGGTCCAGCCCCCGCCCGCCAGACCCCGCCGTCAGGGTCAGCCGCACCGCCGCCCGCTCGCCGTCCAGACCTGCCTCGGAGACCGCCTGGCGCATCAGCGCCTTGGCCTGGACGCGGTCCGGCGCGGGCAGGCCCAATATGGCGCAGCCTGCCGCCATCCGCTCCAGGTGATCGTCTACCGCCACCAGTTCTCCCGCCCGCCAGAGCATCGTCTCGAACAGCCCGTCCCCCAGCAGCAGGCCGCGGTCATCCAGCGGAATCATGCGCCCGCCTCCAGGGCCCGCAGCAGGGCTGCGATCTTGTCCTCGGTTTCAATCCGTTCGGCGCGCGGCTCGCTGTCGGCGACGATGCCGGCGCCGGCGCGCGCCTCGATGCGCCAACCCTGCTCGTCCTGGACGCAGGCGGCGGTGCGGATCAGCACGCTGGAATCGAAAGCCCCACCAACGCCCGCCCAGAACAGCGAACCGCAATAGGGCCCCCGCGCGGTCTCCAGGCCGGCGATCACCTTCATGGCCTGGACCTTTGGCGCCCCGGTGATCGACCCCGGCGGGAAGGCGGCTCTCAGCAGGTCGATGGCGGTCTTGCCCGCCGCCAGGCGCCCCCTCACCGTGGAGACCAGGTGGTGAACATTGGTGAAGCTCTCCACCGCGAACAGCTCCGGCGCCTTGACGCTCCCGGGCGCGCAGACCCTGGCGAGGTCGTTGCGCATCAGATCCACGATCATCAGGTTCTCAGCCCGATCCTTCAGGCTGGCCGCCAACTCTCCCCGCATCCCGGCGTCGTCCGCCTCCGTGGCGCCGCGCGGGCGGGTGCCCTTGATCGGCCGGGTTTCGGCGCCGCCGTCGGCGTCCACCTGGATGAAGCGCTCCGGAGAATTGGACACCACCGCCAGCCCGGCCAGCCGCAGGTAGGCCGCGAAGGGCGCCGCGCTCTGCCCCGCCAGCCGAGCCAGCAGGTCGAAGGGGGTCACGCCCGCCGCCAACCGTCCGGCCCAGCGGCGGGCGATATTGGCCTGGAAGATCTCGCCGGCATGGATGCGCGCCACGACCTCGGCCACGGCGGTCTCATAGGCCGCGGGGTCAGACGCGGCCAAGCCCTCGGTCAGGGGGCCCCGAGTGGCGGGCCGAGGCAGGTCCTGCAGCCAGCTCATCGCCTCGAAGGCCGCCTGCTCGCTGTCGGCCTCGTCATAGCCGCGCCCGACGGCGATCACCTGCCGCCGCTCGTGGTCAAAGGCCAGCACGCTGGAATAGAGCCCCACCGCCAGGTCGGGCCAGTCGGGACCGCGGGCCAGGCCCAGCGGCTCCACCCGGTCTCCCAACTCATAGGACGCCAACCCCGCGAGCCCACCCTGGAAGGGCGGGCCATCGCGGCCGGTTTCTCCCAGCGGGCCCAGCAATTCGGCAAGCGCCCGAAAGGGTTCGCGCCCATCGTCGCCGCGCATCGTCAGAACCGCGTCTGGCCGCCGGGCCAGATAGGACCAACGGGCCCGAGGCCCCTGGCCTCCGGACAGGAAGGCGATGGCCCACGGCTCGCCCGCGAAGGCCGACAGGACCTGGAGCGGGTCGCGCCAGGACGTCCGAAGCTGGGCTGCGACGCGCATGGGGCGGGCCATAGCGTCCCCGCCCGGGGAATGAAAGCTGGGATAGTTGGCGGTCGCCTCCCGTGAGAACAGCAGTCCGACACCGCCGCACCCCCCTTACCCGCCCACGCGGGTGGCGGCGGGCCGTCTAGGCCTTGGCGCGGGGGCCCATGTTGTAGGGGCCGCCTTTTTCCAGGGCGGTCTTGTAGGCCGGGCGCGACTGGAAGCGTTCCAGCCAGGCGGCGATGTTGGGATAGGCAGCCAGGCGGCCGAAGGCGCCGGTCACCTCGCCGACGAAACTCATCTGGACGTCGGCGCCGGAAAACTCCGAGCCCATGATCCAGTCCTTGCCGGCCAGGGCCCCGTCGACATAGCCGAGGTGGTTGGCGATCTCGCTCTCCAGGCGCGGATGCAGCGGGGCGCCGGCCTCGCCCAGACGTCCGACATACATGAACAGCATCAGGGGCAGCATGGCCGACCCCTCGGAATAGTGCATCCACTGCTGATAGTGGTCGTAGGCCGGGGTCGAGGGATCGGGCTGCAGCCGGCCGCCGGCGTGGCGGCGGATAATGTAGTCGACGATCGCGCCGCTCTCGATGACGGTCATCTCGCCGTCGGTGATCACCGGCGACTTGCCCAGGGGATGGACGGCCTTCAACTCGGCCGGCGCCATGCGGGTGGCGGCGTCGCGGGCGTAGTGCTTGATCTCGTAGGGAAGCTTCAGTTCCTCCAGCAGCCAGAGGATGCGCTGCGAGCGCGAGTCGTTGAGGTGGTGGACGACGATCATGAGACGCTCCCTGAAATACGTTTACGACGTATAGGCTCACCTTGCGGCGGGCGCCTATAGTCGCGGGATGTCCGATCTGATCCTGCCCCAACTGACCAACCTTCTGGCCGACGCCGCCGATCATGCCGAAGCCGTCGTAGCCGAGGCCAAGGCCGCCGTCTCGGCCCTCGTCACCCGCGACGGGCGACTGGATCGCGCGGCCCTGGACGCCCAGCAGCACGTGGCCCATGGCCTGGCCTGGGCCGCGGCCTATGCCGAAACCCTGCGCCAGACGGCGGCCTGGGCGCGCGACCTGGAGGGCCACAGTCGGTTCGGTGAGGCCGAGGCCCTCCCCTCCCAGCTACTGGCCTTCGAATATCTGAGCCAGCTGGCGGGCGGCATCCCGATGAACCAGGGGGAGAATTTCCGGCTGACCGACCTCGGCCTGCTGGACGACCGGCTGCGGCCTGTGATCGACCAGCTTCGCCCCGGGGCCTCCCAGGCGGTGAAGAGCCGGATCGTCGAGCTGCTGGAGGCCGCGCGGGGACGGCCGTCCCTGGAGGCGAGCGGCCTGGACGCCACGCTCGACATGATCCGCGACCAGTTCCAGACCTTCGCCGCCGAGAAAATCAGCCCGTTCGCCCATGGCTGGCATCTGCGCGATGAGCTGATCCCCATCGAACTGCTGCAGGAATTGGCCGCGCTCGGCGTATTCGGCCTGACCGCGCCGGAGGCGTACGGCGGCTCTGGCCTGGGCAAGATCGCCATGTGCGTCGTGTCGGAAGCTCTCTCACGCGGCTGGATCGGGACCGGCTCGCTGGGCACCCGTTCGGAGATCGCCGCCGAACTGCTGCTGGCCCACGGGACGGAAGATCAGAAGGCCCGCCTGCTGCCCGGCATCGCCTCGGGCGAGATCATCCCCACCGCCGTCTTCACCGAGCCGGAGTCGGGGTCTGACCTGGGCTCCCTTCGCACCCGCGCCGTGCGCGACGGCGAGACTTGGATGGTCAGCGGCGCCAAGACCTGGATCACCCACGCGGCCCGCGCCGATCTGATGACCCTGCTGGTGCGCACCGACCCAGCCAGCAAGGACCACCGGGGCCTCTCCATGCTGTTGGCGCAGAAGCCGCGTGGGACGGACGCCGACCCTTTCCCGGCGCCGGGCATGAGCGGAGGGGAGATCGGGGTGATCGGCTACCGGGGGATGAAGGAATACGAGCTGGCCTTCGACGGCTTCCAGGTTCCTCACGCCAACCTGCTGGGGGGCGTCGAGGGCCAGGGCTTCTCCCAGCTGATGGCCACCTTCGAGAGCGCCCGCATCCAGACCGCCGCCCGCGCCATCGGGGTGGGGCAGGCCGCCCTCGACATCGCCCTGGACTACGCCCTGGCGCGGCGGCAGTTCGGCCAGCCGATCGCCGACTTCCCCCGCGTGGCCAACAAGCTGGCCATGATGGCCGCCGAGCTGCTGGGCGCGCGGCGCCTCGCCTGGTTCGCGGCCCGCGCCAAGGACGAGGGCCGACGCTGCGACCTGGAGGCGGGGATGGCCAAGCTCACAGCCGCCCGCGTCGCCTGGGCGGCGGCCGACAATGCGGTGCAGATTCACGGCGGAACGGGGTTCGCGGTGGAGCAGCCGGTGAGCCGTCTGCTGGCTGACGCGCGCATCCTCAACATCTTCGAGGGGGCCGGCGAGATTCAGGCCCAGGTGATCGCTCGGCGGCTTCTGGAAGGCGCCAACTGACCTCAGGCCCTCGGCGCGAAGCCTTGGCAGATCAGGCCGATGTGTCGGTCGAAAACCGCGCTCATGGTCTCGGCGTCGCTGTCGTTCCAGGCCGCGAGCCGATAGGTCCAGGCATAGGAGGCCATCAGGGTGTCGACCGCGATGTCCAGATCGGTGGCCGGATCGACGTCGCCGCGGGTGACGCCATCGACCAGGCAGTCCTTCACCACCTGTTTCAAGTGCGGGTTGCGGCCGAAGGGCCGGGAGGACGGCTCAAGGGTCCAGTCGTAGGCCGCCGCGATGTGGGCCAGGAACAGCTTCGTGCGGCGGGTTTCGAAGGCGTAATGGATCGCGAACATCGAGCGCAGCCGGTCGGCGGTCGAGCCGCGCAGATGAGGCACCACGCGATCGAGTTCGGCATAGAGGGCGTCCAGCCGGTCGGCCATCACCTGGCTGAGGATGTCACCCTTGGAGGAGAAGGTGGTGAAGACGCTGCCCACCGAAACCTCGGCGACGCGGGCGATTTCGCGGACCGTGGTCTCTTCGTAGCCTCGCGTCTCGAACAGATCGCGCGCCGCGTCGAGCACACGTTTCCGCGTGGCCTCCTTCTGAGACTGTCTGACGCTCAAATGGTTTCCCCCTCAGACCACGTCGCGAACGCGCGGCTTGACCCATGGTTAGGGCGAAACCTCGCGCCGCGACGCCTCCCTTACCCCGGCGCGACAGTACGTCGCACCCGGACTGGGTCAACCCCGGCGGGCGCCGGCCAGGATCACGCGAATCTGGTCCTTGGCCTTGGCCTGCAGCGCATCAATGCTCCACCCCAGGAAGATCGCCTCGGGGTAGTTGGCGAGATAGCAGTCGAACAGCATCTGGGTGCGGAGCTTGACCTCCGCCTCCTGGCTGAGTTCACCGCGTTCGACGCCGGCCAGCAATTGTTCAGCGATCAGGTCGTGCAGGGCCAGGACCGGCGCCATGTTGCGAAGCTCGGGGCCCTGGTCCGGGGTCCAGGAGATCGAGAAGGCGGCGCGGGCCAGGGGAAGCTGGCTCTTGTAGAAAGCGTAGCCGGCGCTGAAGGCCTTCAACAGGCAGTCGTCCACCGCGCGGCCGCGATGGGCGGCCTCGCGCATGACCTCGGCCAGGGCCGCCATGTCGACGAGCATGATTTCCCGGAACAGGTCCGACTTGTCGGTGAAGTTGGCGAACACCGCGCCGGTGGACATGCCGGCGGCGGCGGCGATGTCGCGGATGGTGGCGCCTTCGTAGCCTTCTTCAGAGAATAGGCGGCGCGCAGCGGCCAGCACCTTGGCGCGGGTCTGCTGCTTGGCCAGCGCGCGCCGGGTGGGGACGCGGACTTCGGCTTCCTGAGCGCCGTGGAGGGTGACGGGGTCGTGTTTCATGATGTGCGTTCAGCCTGGGGAGGGCCGCCTTCGCGTGTTGTTCAAATAGTACGCAAACTCTTCGACCTGATGCTCCAGCCCGGCGTGAATCCACGCGGGCTGCCGCCCGGTGGGGATCACGTCGCGCGGCTCAGCTGTCAGCCCGCACTAAACTTCAGAATTCGGACGCGGGGAGGCGCCCAAGCCATCGGCCCCGAAAGGCCGCACGGCATTTCTTCGTTCTCTAACCCGTTCGCCGCGGCGCGTCCAAGCGAAAGGGCCAATTTTGATCAAGTTCATCTAACCCGTTCCGCGATGCGGGCAAGGAAGCGCGTTTAGCTCATAGGTTGCGGGTGGATGATGTGGCGCAGCGTCGCATGCGCCCATTTTGGGGTGAATTCGATCATTGCAGACCGGAAACACGCCGGCACGGCGTATCCTCGATCAGTGAGCGCGCTCGGGTAACGATGTATCAACGCGCAATTCGGCGGGTGGTTTCGTAGCCCCGACCGCCCTAGATTGCGGCCATGGAACGCGCCTTCGACATCCTCATCCCGCTCGCCCTGCTGGCGGTGACGATCACCCTCTTCATCGGCCTCTTCGCCCTGTTCCGCGGCGGCGAGTTCGGCCGGTCCTATTCGAACAAGCTGATGCGGCTGCGGGTGCTTCTGCAGGCGATCGCGGTGGCCCTGCTGGTCGCCGCCGTCTGGTGGCGGCACCGAGGCTAGAGATGGTCACGCTCAACCGGATCTACACACGCACGGGTGACAAGGGCTCGACCCGTCTGGCGACCGGCGCGACCGTCAGCAAGGCGTCGCTGCGGGTGGAGACCTATGGGGCGGTGGACGAGACCAATGCCTGTATTGGATTGGCGCGGCTGCATACCGAGGGCGAGTTCGACGCCATCCTGGCCCGCCTGCAGAACGAGCTCTTCGACCTCGGCGCCGACCTCTCGACCCCGGCCAAGCCCGACGAGGCGCCGGGCCAGATGCTGCGGATCCTCGACAGCCAGGTGACCCGGATCGAGGCCGAGATCGATAGGCTGAACGAGGATTTGCCGGCGCTGGCGTCCTTCGTCCTGCCGGGCGGGACCCCGGCGGCGGCGGCCCTGCACCAGGCTCGGACGGTGGCGCGGCGAGCCGAGCGCATCGCCGTGGCCCTGATGGACTCCGGCGAAGAGGTTTCCGGTCCCGCCTTCCGATACCTCAACCGGCTGTCGGACCTGCTGTTCGTGGCGGCGCGGCACGCCAACGACCAGGGCCGCGCCGACGTCTTCTGGAAATCTGGCGCGACGCGTTAAGGCGCGGGAGTCGCGGCGGCCCTGACCTTGGCGGCATGCTCCTTGGCCGCCGCGCGCTGCTCAGGCGTGTCGATGACCCGGCCGGTGATGTCGGAGATCAGGACAGGCCGCGCGCAGGTCCGGCCGCGCCAGTCCCACCAGTCGCCGCGCGCCTCGCAGGCCTGGCCGGGCATGGCCCAGCCCACCTGATAGACCACCACCCCCACCACCGAGACGGCGAAGGCGCCGGCGAAAATCAACATCAGGCGCTTGATCGTTCGGTTCATGATCTTCGTCTTCAGGGGGTTTGGAGCAGCCTGGAAGGCCGTCCGGTCAAAATTGCGGCGCTGTGTGGCGGGCCTCGGCTTGCATTGCGCGTCGGAACCGTTATGCCCCAACCGTTCAATTTTTAGCAATTTGAGGCGTCAGCGAAGCCATGAAGGTGCTCGTCCCCGTAAAGCGGGTGATCGACTACAACGTCAAGGCCCGGGTCAAATCCGACCAATCCGGTGTGGACCTTGCCAATGTGAAGATGTCCATGAACCCCTTCTGCGAGATCGCGGTCGAAGAGGCCGTGCGCCAGAAGGAAAAGGGCGTCGCCACGGAAGTGGTGGCCGTGTCCATCGGTCCGGCCCAGGCGCAGGAGACTCTGCGCACGGCCCTGGCCATGGGCGCCGACCGCGCGATCCTGATCCAGACCGACCAGGACCCTGAGCCCCTCGCCGTCGCCAAGCTGCTCGCCGCCATCATCGGCGAAGAGAGCCCCGACGTGGTTATCATGGGCAAGCAGGCCATCGACGGTGACAACAACGCCACCGGCCAGATGCTGGCGGCCCTGCTCGACTGGCCCCAGGCGACCTTCGCCAACTCGGTCGAGCTCAATGCGGGCGACGCCAAGGTGGGCCGCGAGGTCGACGGCGGCATCCAGACCATCGACGTGACCCTGCCGGCGATCATCACCGCCGACCTGCGTCTCAACGAGCCGCGCTACGCCTCTCTGCCCAACATCATGAAGGCCAAGAAGAAGCCGCTGGACGTGAAGGAAGCCGCCTCGCTCGGCGTCGACACCGCCCCGCGCCTCAAGGTCGTCAAGGTCACCGAGCCGCCGAAGCGCGGCGGCGGCATCAAGGTGGAAACCGCCGCTGACCTGGTCTCCAACCTCAAGACCGCGGGGGTGCTCTAATGGCCGTTCTCGTTATCGCCGATCATGACAACGCGTCCCTGAAGGACAGCACCCACAAGACCGTGACCGCGGCGCTCGCGCTGTCGTCCGACGTCGACATCCTGGTGGCCGGTTCCGGCGCCAAGGCCGTCGCCGAGGCCGCCGGCAAGATCGCCGGCGTCCGTAAGGTGCTGCTGGCCGAGAGCGACGCCTTGGGCCAGGGCCTGGCCGAGGCCGTCACCGCCGTGGTTGTTCCCCTGATGGCCGGCTACGACGCCGTCCTGACGCCGGCCACCTCGCAGGGCAAGAATTTCAGCCCCCGCATCGCGGCCAAGCTGGACGTCGCCCAGATCTCCGAAATCGTCGAAGTCGTCGACGGCTCCACCTTCGTGCGCCCGATCTATGCCGGCAACGCCCTGGAGACCGTTCAGTCCTCCGACGCCAAGAAGGTGATCACCGTCCGCGCCACCGCCTTCAAGGCGGCCGGTGAAGGCGGCTCGGCTCCTGTCGAGAGCACCGGAGCCGGCGACGGCGCGCCCAAGACCAAGTTCATCGACCAGCAACTGGTGAAGTCGGCCCGTCCCGAACTCGCCGGCGCCAAGATCGTGGTCTCCGGCGGTCGCGCCATGGGCTCGGCCGAGGAATTCCAGCGGGTCATCGACCCCCTGGCCGACAAGCTGGGCGCCGCCATCGGCGCGTCCCGCGCGGCGGTCGATGCGGGCTACGCCCCCAACGACTACCAGGTCGGTCAGACCGGCAAGGTCGTGGCCCCGGAACTGTATGTCGCCATCGGCATCTCCGGCGCCATCCAGCACCTCGCCGGCATGAAGGACTCCAAGATCATCGTGGCGATCAACAAGGACGCCGACGCGCCGATCTTCCAGGTCGCCGACTTCGGTCTGGTGTCCGACTACAAGACCGCCGTGCCGGAACTGATGGACGCCTTGACCGCCGCCGGGAAGTAACTCGCCGGTCGATATTGCTGACACGACCAGGGGCGGCTCCGCGAGGGGCCGCCCCTTTTCGTTGGGCATATCGCGGCGTCCGGGCCACAGTCGCGGACCCTCCTCACGCTGCGTCGCAGCAAAAGCCTTGGCGGCGCCGCACATCGGCATGTTAGAAACTCGTCATACGCGGCGGCGGGTCAGGGGATACCGCCCCGCAGGATCGAAGGCTTAGGCGGCATGGTGGATATCAAGTCGGTCGGCGTCATCGGCGCTGGTCAGATGGGTTCGGGCATCGCCCATGTGGTCGCCCTGGGCGGCTATGACGTGCTGCTGCACGATGTTAGCGCCGAACGGATCGAGACGGGTCTGGCCCAAATTCGCAAGAACATGACCCGCCAGGTCGTGCGCGGCATCATCACCCAGGAGGCGATGGACACCGCCATCGCCCGCATCAAGTCGGCGCCTGAACTGCAGACCATCGGTTCGACGGACCTGGCCATCGAGGCGGCCACCGAGAACGAGGAGGTCAAGAAGTCGATCTTCAAGGCCCTGACCCCGCACCTCGGTCCCAACACCCTGCTGGCGTCGAACACCTCGTCGATCTCCATCACCCGCCTGGGCGCGGCCTCTGACCGGCCCGGCCGGTTCATCGGCCTGCACTTCATGAACCCGGTGCCGCTGATGAACCTCGTGGAAATCATCCGCGGCATCGCCACCGACGCGCCCACCTACGAGACCGCCGTCAATTTCGCCAAGTCCCTGGGCAAGACCACCGCCAACGCCGAGGACTTCCCGGCCTTCATCGTCAACCGCGTGCTGGTGCCGATGATCAACGAGGCGATCTACACCCTGTATGAAGGCGTCGGCACGGTGGACGCCATCGACACCGCCCTGAAGCTGGGCGCCAACCATCCGATGGGCCCGCTGGAACTGGGCGACTTCATCGGCCTGGATACGGTGCTGTCGATCATGAACGTGCTGTACGAGGGTCTCGCCGACTCCAAGTACCGCCCCTGCCCGCTGCTGGTGAAATACGTCGAGGCCGGCTGGCTGGGCCGCAAGACCGACCGCGGCTTCTACGACTACCGCGGCGAGGTTCCGGTCCCGACGCGGTAGAGAGTGCATACCAGTGGGCGGCTTGTTACCGATTTGGTTAACCAAATTTCAGCGAGCAGCCGGGAAACTCGCCGCCAGATAGCGAGGACGCATGTTAAGTACAATTGGCTACGAAGGCGCGAGACCGGACGATTTCATTCAGACATTGCAGTCTGTTGGGATCGATCTCGTGATCGACATACGTGATCGTGCTCAGTCCCGCCGGCCAGGTTTTTCTAAGTCTTCACTCGGACAAATTCTCACCGAGGGCGGAATTCGATATATTCACTACAAAGAGCTTGGGGACCCCAAAGAAGGGCGTGACGCGGCACGCGCGAAAGATTTTGAAAAATTTCGCCGAGTGTTTGCTGGCGTCCTGGAAACTGAAGCGGCGAAGGCCGCACTAAAGAGGATCGCTGAGGCCTCGGCTATCGAGAGTGTTTGCCTTCTATGCTACGAGCGCGATCAAACCCATTGCCACCGTGCGTTGGTAGCCTCTAAAATTGAGGCCATGACGGGTAGAAAGACTCGTCACCTCGGGGTTCGCCAATTTGAGCAGAATCACAAGCGCGCGGGACGAGTGCCTGATACTCGTGAAGGCGTTGCCACATAGAAGCAGTAACTATTTTGAGACTGTATGCTGTGCGGGCGTTGGCAGAGACTTGAAGTGGCGTCGACTCTATCCGGTTCCATATAGAATATTGGAAGATGCGCAGAAATTCGGTCGATGGAACTGGATAGACTATAATTTCACGTCGCCTGCGCACGACGGTCGACGGGAAAGCCAAAAAGTTGTGCCCGAGACCATTACGGTCGGCACCAAACTCAACGTGAACGAAAGATCTCGCCTCGCGTCCGCGTTAACTCGTGAGAGTGTTGAAGAGGCTGCTTCTCGCCAGGAAACACTGACGTTGATTCAGCCAGCTGATGTCACGTTCTCATGGAAGAGAAAATCGGACAGTGAGTTAGATGATGAGCGTCGCAAGCACGCGGACCTAGTTCGACAAATATCTATGTTTGACAGCCCAGCAGCTCCACTGGAACCGTGTCCCTTTGCGTTTAGTTTCCGTTGGAAATCGATGTTCGGGAAAACCCATTCACACACATGCGATGACTGGGAAACAGCAACAGCCTTTTCTCGTCGCCGAGATCGGCTTGGCGAAGTTGATGCACTGAAGTCGCTCAAGGATACGTACGAGCAAGACTACCTGCGAAAAGGCATGCGATTTGCGCTGGGCACGCACTCGCGCCGAGACCAGCAGTGGCTGCTGGTTGGCGTGCTCCGCGTTGACGAACAGACACAACAAGAGCTTCCCTTGTAGGCGGAACGCCGTTCAGTTTGCCATTCTAGACTTTACGCCCCTCGGACCGCCCGCCAATAGGTTTCCGACAAATTCTCGGAGAAGACCATGACCGACGCCGCCGCGGACTACATCATCGTCGGCGCGGGTTCCGCCGGGTGCGTGCTGGCCAACCGCCTGAGCGCCGACGCGTCCAACACGGTCCTGCTGCTGGAAGCCGGCGGCGACGACCGGCCCACCAGGGAGCCGAGTCAGTTCCTCTCCAACGTGATGATCCACGTGCCGGTGGGCTACGCCCAGACCCTGAAGGATCCCAAGGTCAACTGGCTCTACCCGACCGAGCCCGATCCGGGCACCGGCGGCCGAGTGCATGTCTGGCCGCGCGGCAAGGTGCTGGGCGGCTCGTCCTCGATCAATGGCCTGCTCTATATCCGTGGCCAGCAGGCCGACTATGACGGCTGGCGCCAGTTGGGCTGCGAGGGCTGGGGCTGGGACGACGTCGCGCCCTATTTCAAGCGCTCGCAGCACCAGGAGCGCGGCGCCAACGCACACCACGCCGTGGGCGGGCCACTCAATGTCTCCGACGTCACCACCAAGCACCCGGTGTCCGACGCGGTGGTGGAGGCCTGTGTCGAGGCCGGCATCCCGCGAAACGAGGATGTCAACGGCGAGAACCAGGAGGGCGTCAGCTACTACCAGCTGACCGTCAAGAACGGTCAGCGCCAGTCGGCGGCGGTGGCCTACCTGCACCCGGCCATGGGCCGCGCGAACCTCAAGGTCGAGACCCGGGCGCTCACCACAAAGGTGATCTTCGAGGGCAAGAAGGCCGTCGGGATCGAGTACCTGCAGGGCGGCGTCCGCAAGATCGCGACGGCCCGGCGCGAGGTGATCCTGGCCGGCGGGGCGATCAACTCGCCGCAGCTGCTGCAGCTGTCGGGGATCGGTCCCGGCGAACTGCTGCGCGACCATGGCATCGAGGTGATCGCCGACCTGCCCGGCGTCGGTGAGAATCTGCAGGACCACTACGTCATGGGGGTCACCTACCGGCTGAAGCCCGGCACCATCTCGGTCAATGAACTCACCAAGGGCCCTCGCTTCCTCGGCGAGATCCTGAAATACGCCTTCCAGCGCAAGGGGTTGCTGACGCTTTCGGCCGCCCACGTGGCGGCCTTCTGCAAGTCCCGGCCCGATCTGGCCGGCCCAGACATCCAGTTCCACATCCTGCCGGCGTCGCAGAACCTGGAAAAGGCGATGACCGAGGGCAAGATGGAGCTGGACGGCGCGCCGGGCCTGACCATCGCGCCGTGCCAGGTGCGGCCCGAGAGCCGGGGAACCATCCACATCAAGTCGGCCGATCCCAGCGTCTACCCCGCCATCACCCCCAACTATCTGTCCGACCCCCTAGACCAGGAGGTGGCGGTGGCCGGGCTGAAATGGGCGCGCAAGATCGCCGCCCAGCCGGCGCTGGCCCGCTATATCGACCACGAGATGCTGCCCGGCCCCGACTTCACCAACGACGAGGCCCTGCTGGGCTATGCCCGCATGGCCGGGTCGACCATCTATCACCCCGTGGGCACCTGCCAGATGGGCTCTGGCCCCATGGCGGTGGTGGACGCCCAGCTGCGCGTGCGCGGTGTCGAGGGTCTGCGGGTGGTGGACGCCTCGGTGATGCCGCGCCTGGTCTCGGGCAACACCAATGCGCCCACCATCATGATCGCGGAAAAGGCGGCTGACATGCTGCTGGGCCGGGTCGCCGCGTCCAATTAGCGCTGCGCCCTCGCGCAAACGTTAATCCATTCGACTTGCACCGCCGCGCCATCGGATACTCGAAAGCGATTCGGCTAGGCGGAATTATGCGACGGCTCACATTGGCGCTGCTTTCGGGCGCCTATCTCTGTGTTGCTCTGATCTTCGCCCTCCTCCTGTGGCGTAACGGGGGAGGCTGGGCGGCTGGCCTCTCGATGCTCGCGGCCGGATTCGCCCTTTGCTACACCTTCCACGGCCTGATCATGCACAGCCTGGAGAACGCCGCCCTGCGTCGGGAGCTGGAGAACATCCGCGAGGCTCAGCGCATCCTGATCGACCAGATGGAACGCATGGACGCCCGCGTCGTCGAGGTGGTCGACACCGTCACCGACGACGCCGCCCGCCGCTCCGAGGAACTGACCGGCGAGGTTCACATGCTGGAGGACCTGGTCCAGCGCATGGGCCAGCGGCTGGAGGAGCGGATGGTCCAGGCGCCGCCGCTCAGCGCCCGCCACGCCCCGCAGCATCGCCAGTCCGCCGCCCTGCTGGAGACCATCCGCGAGGCCCTGGCCGAAAACCGCGTCGACCTCTACCTGCAGCCGGTGGTGGGCCTGCCGCAGCGCCGGACGGTCTTCTACGAGAGCTTCTCCCGGCTGCGCGACGAGACCGGTCGGGTGATGATGCCGGCCGAGTACCTGGCCGTGGCGGAGCCCGAGGGCCTGGTCACCTCCATCGACAACCTGCTGCTGTTCCGCTGCGTGCAGATCGTCCGCCGCCTGGCCAAGACCGACAAGAAGATCGGCATCTTCTGCAACATCTCCACCTCCAGCCTGGCCGACGAGAGCTTCTTCCCGCAGTTCCTCGACCTGCTGGCCGCCAACCGCGACCTGGCCGGGGCCCTGATCTTCGAGCTGGGCCAGGCCGCCTTCGACGCGCGCGGCGCGGTGGAGGCCCGCAACATGGGCAAGCTGGCCGATCTCGGCTTCCGCTTCAGCCTCGACAAGGTCGTGGACCTGGATCTCGACTTCCAGGATCTGGCGCGCTCGGACGTGAAGTTCCTGAAGATCGGTGCCTCGTTCCTGCTGAACCAGCTGGTGGAGACCGACGAGGGCCTGGTGCTGAAGTCCATGCCCGACCTGGCCGCCCAGGACTTCGCCACGCTCACCCGCCGCTACGGCGTCGAGATCATCGCCGAGAAGGTCGAGGAAGAGCGCCAGATCGTCGACATCCTCGAACTCGACATCGCCTATGGCCAGGGCCACCTGTTCGGCGAGCCGCGCCCGATCAAGGACGCGGTGCTGGCCGAGACCGATCCCCCCGCCGAGTTCCTGCGCACCAACATGCGTCGCCGCGCCGGCGGGCGGCACTAACGCCAAAGCCGTTGACCGGTACGGCGCGGGCCTTTACCGCCCGGCCCCATGACCGCACCCCAGATCGTCTCCGGACTCTCCGACCTCGCCGACCGCTACGACGTGATCCTCTCCGACGTCTGGGGCGTGATCCACAATGGCCGGGAGAGCTTCCCGGCCGCCTGTGGAGCCCTGGCCACGTGGGGTGAGACCAAGCCGGTGGTGTTGATCTCCAACTCACCGCGCCCCTCCCACTCGGTGATCCCGCAACTGGATGAGCTGGGGGTGCAACGCGCCGCGTGGCAGGCCTTCGTCACCTCGGGCGACGCCACCCGCGTGCTGCTGGGCGAACTGGCCCCCGGCCCGGCCTGGCGCGTCGGCCCCGACCGCGACGCCCCGCTCTATGAGGGCCTGGGCCTGGACTATGCCGACTATGACAAGGCCGCCTTCATCTCGGTGACCGGTCCCTATGACGACGAGGTCGAGGGACCGGGGGACTATCAGGAGCGCTTCGAGGCCTGCGCCAAACGCGGCCTGGTGATGACCTGCGCCAATCCCGACATCGTCGTGCAGCGGGGCGACCGGCTGATCTATTGTGGCGGGGCGCTGGCCCAACTCTACGCCCAGCTGGGGGGCAAGGTGCTGATGGCCGGCAAGCCCTATGCGCCAATCTACGACCTATGCCTGGTGGAGGCGCAACGTCTGCTGGGCCGGCCGGTGGACCGCAGCCGCGTCCTCTGCATCGGCGACGGCCTGCCCACCGATGTGAAGGGCGCCAACGACCAGGGCCTGGACGTGCTGTTCGTGGCCAGCGGCATCCATGGGGCCGAGACCATCGGGGCCGACGGGCTCAATGCGAAGGCCGTGGAAGATTTGCTCGCCGCCGACGGCCTGACGGCCACCTACGCGATCGCGGACCTGGTCTGGTGATCTTCCTCCTCTGGTCCCGATAGGGGAAGAAGAGTCCTATTTCACCCGCTTGAGGGTGCTGGGCAGGGAGTCCGGCAGTGGGGTCATGTCGCCGCCCAGAACCTTCAGCGCCTCGTCGTTTCCGAGGCGGCGATAGTGACGGCGCTCGCCCTCCGGCTTGTCGGGGTTGAGCACATAGACCGTGGCGTCGGGGTCGACGGCATCGCCTCGCAGGGTGCCCCATATGCCGATGGAGGTGATGGGCGCGCCGCGCTCAAGATAGGTCTCCACAAGCCTGTATGTCCCGTCGCCGGAATAGGGGGCGTCGCGGGTCAGGGTCAGCTCGGTGCGTATGCCGGGACAGTCGGCGCAGGGTAGGTCGCCGGAGAAGCTCATCGTCATCGCCGAGGGGATGACCGCCCCGGAGGCCGCCGGCGGGGCGGCGGGCGCCGCGGGCGGCTTCGCAGCCTGCGGTGAACAGGCCGCCGTCATCAGCGCCACGGTCAGGATCAGGGTCAGGTGGTTCATCAGACGCCTCCGCAGTTGAGCCTCGCAAGCTTGGCCATAACGCTCGATCTCGTCCAGGGCTTCGCTTGTGGGCCCAAGGCCGCTAAGAAGCGCAACGGCTAGGGGACGCGCGCGTGCAGGGACTGTTCTTCGAAGATCTGAGTGTCGGCCAGAGCGCCGAGACCACCAAGGTCGTCACCGCCAACGACGTCGAGGCCTTCGCCGCCGTCTCCGGCGACACCAACCCCGTCCACCTGGACGAGGACTACGCCCAGACCACCACCTTCCAGACCCGCATCGCCCACGGCATGCTGTCGGGCGCCTATATCTCGGCGGTGATCGGCACCAAGCTGCCGGGCCCCGGTTCTATCTATCTCTCCCAGTCGATGCGGTTCCGCCGGCCGGTGAAGCTGGGGGACGCGGTGGTGACCCGGGTGACGATCCAGGCCCTGGACGAGGCCCGTGGCCACGCGACCCTGGCCACCGTCTGCCAGGTGAACGGCAAGACCGTGGTGGACGGCGAGGCGGTGATCATGGTCCCGCGGAAGGGCGCCTGATTTCCATGCGTATCGTTCAGGGCTGGAAGGGTTTGGCCGACGCCGACCGCGGCGCATCCGTCGCGCTGGGCAATTTCGACGGCGTGCATCGTGGCCACCAGCAGGTGATCGCGCTCGCCGCCAGGGCCGCCGGCGAGTTGAGGGCGCCCCTGGGGGTGATCAGCTTCGAACCGCACCCGCGCCGGATCTTCCAGCCCGACGCTCCGCCTTTCCGGCTGATGACCACCGACCAGCAGGTCCGCGCCCTGGCCGGTCTCGGGGTCGACATCTTCTACATCCTGCCCTTCGACGCCGAGTTGGAGCACCTCACCGACCGGCAGTTCGCCGAGCAGGTGCTGCACGAAGGGCTGGGGATCCGGCACGTCTCGGTCGGCTTCGACATCTCCTTCGGCCATGGCCGGACCGGCAGTCCTCTGACCATGAGCCAGTACGGCCAGGAGCGCGGCTTCGGCGTCTCGGTGGCTCAGGCGGTGGGCGACGGGGATGCCAAGTATTCCTCCACCGGCGTGCGCGAAGCTTTGCGCGACGGCCATCCGGAAGCCGCGGCGGCGATCCTGGGCAGGCCCTTCGCGTTGGAAGGCATGGTGGAGCACGGCCGCCAGCTGGGCCGGACCCTGGGCTATCCCACCGCCAATGTGGCCCTGGCCGACTACGTGATGCCGCGCTTCGGGGTCTATGCCACCCGCACCCGGCTACCGGATGGCCGGGAGATCGCCGGCGTGGCCAATATCGGGGTCAATCCCACCATCGACGGGGAGATCGCGCCGCGCCTGGAGGTCTGGCTGTTCGACTTTGACGAGGACATCTACGATCAGGTGATCGAGACCGACCTCATCGCCTTCCTGCGCGACGAGGCCAAGTTCGCCGACCTGGCGAGCATGGTCGCCCAGATCGACACCGACGCCGCCCAGGCCCGCGCCCTGCTGCTGCCGCAACTCTAAAGGGCTCGCCCGACGCGCGGGCCTCTGCTATCTCCGCCCGCTATGACCTTGGTTCGGACATTGTCGCGAATTACCCGCCCGGCGTGACGCCGCCGGACGAAGCTCCAGCGCGCGCCGGGATCACCCGCACACTCGTTCCGAACTCCGCTGGAAAGCCCCATGGCCGACGACGCTGACAAGCCCGCGCGCGACTATCGCGAAACCGTCTTCCTTCCCGACACCCCGTTCCCGATGCGGGCGGGCCTGCCGGTCAAGGAGCCCGAGATCCTGGCCCGCTGGGCGAAGATCGACCTTTACAAGACCATCCGTAAAGAACGGCAGGCGACAGGCGCCCCGCTGTTCGTGCTGCATGACGGCCCGCCCTACGCCAATGGCGCGATCCACATCGGCCACGCCCTACAGAAGACCCTGAAGGACTTCGTGGTCCGCTCGCGGTTCGCCATGGGCTTCGACGTGGATTACGTGCCCGGCTGGGACTGCCACGGCCTGCCCATCGAGTGGAAGATCGAGGAAGAGCTGCGCGGCCAGGGCCGCCGCAAGGACGAGGTCTCCAAGGCTGAGTTCCGCGAGCGCTGCCGAGAGTACGCCGCCAAGTGGATCGACGTGCAGCGCGAGGGCTTCAAGCGCCTGGGCGTCGTGGGCGACTGGGACAACCGCTACGCCACCATGGACTATGCGTCGGAAGCCGCCATCGTGGGTGAGTTCCACAAGTTCGTCACCTCGGGCCAACTCTATCGCGGTTCCAAGCCGGTGATGTGGAGCCCCGTGGAACGTACGGCGCTCGCCGACGCCGAGGTGGAATACGCCGACGTCAACTCGCCGACCATCTGGGTGAAGTTCCCGGTGGTTGAGGGCAGCGACGCGGCTCGCGGCGGAAGCATCGTCATCTGGACGACCACGCCCTGGACCATCCCGGCCAACCGGGCGATCAGCTACAACAATGACATCGCCTACGGCGTCTACCTGGTCGAGGCCATGGAAGAGGGGCTGGAGTTCGAGCCCTGGGCCAAGGCCGGCGACAAGCTGATCGTCGCCGACAAGCTGGCGCAGGATGTCTTCAAGGCCGCCAAGATCGCCAAGACCCGCCGGATCGAGACCTTTGACCCGCAGGGCGTCACCGCCGAGCACCCGCTGGCCGGGCTGGACAGCTACTACCAGTTCGCGGTGCCGCTGCTGGACGGCGACCACGTGACCGACGACGCCGGTACGGGCTTCGTCCACACCGCGCCGGGCCACGGCGCGGACGACTACCTGGTCTGGCTGGCCCACGGTCATCGCGAGATCCCCGAGACCGTCGATCCGGACGGCGCCTATTACGACCACGTCGCCCTGTTCGCCGGCCTCAAGGTGCTGGAGACCGAGGGCAAGAAGGTCGGCAAGTTCGGCCCGGCCAACGCCGCGGTGCAGGAAAAGCTGATCGAGGCCGGACGCCTGCTGGCGCGCGGCCGGGTGGAGCACTCCTACCCCCACTCCTGGCGCTCCAAGGCGCCGGTGATCTACCGCAACACCCCGCAGTGGTTCATCCGCATGGACACCGCCATCGAGGACGGCGTCCACGACGGCAAGACCCTGCGCGAGACCGCGCTGACCGCCATCGAGGCCACCACCTTCTATCCGGCCGGCGGCAAGAACCGCATCCGCGCCATGGTGGAGAGCCGGCCCGACTGGCTGATCAGCCGGCAACGCGCCTGGGGGGCGCCGCTGGCCATGTTCGTCGATAAGGAAACCAACCAGCCGTTGGTGGACGCCGACCTCAACAAGCGGATCGTCGACCTGATCGCCGCCGAGGGCGCCGACGCCTGGTACACCCGGCCGGTGAGCGACTTCCTGGGCGAGCACGATCCCGAGCGCTACGAGAAGGTCGAGGACATCCTCGATGTCTGGTTCGACTCAGGCTCGACCCACGCCTTCACCCTGGAGAACCGCGAGCACACGCGCTGGCCCGCCGACCTCTATCTGGAGGGGTCCGACCAGCACCGCGGCTGGTTCCAGTCCTCGCTGCTGGAAAGCTCCGGCACCCGGGGCCGCGCGCCCTACGACGCCATCCTCACCCATGGGTTCACCATGGACGAGAACGGCGAGAAGATGAGCAAGTCCAAGGGCAACACCGTGGACCCCGAGGTGGTGATCCGGGAGTCCGGCGCCGAGATCATCCGGCTGTGGGCCTCGATGATCGACTATTCCGACGACAGCCGGATCGGCAAGACCATCCTGGCCACCACCACCGACGCCTACCGCAAGCTGCGCAACACCGTCCGCTACCTGCTGGGCGCGCTCGCCGGCTTCGAGGAGAGCGAGAAGGTCGCCCTGGAGGACATGCCGCCCCTGGAGCGGTTCATCCTGCACCGGCTGCATGAGCTGGATGGCCAGGTCCGCGCCGCCTACGACGCCTATCTGTTCCAGGACGTCAGCCGGCCGATCACCGAGTTCTGCCAGGTGGAGCTGTCGCAGCTGTTCTTCGACATCCGCCGCGACGCCCTCTACTGCGACCAGCCCAGCTCCCTGCGCCGCCGCGCCGCGCGCACGGTGATGGACGCGGTATTTGAGCGCCTGACCGTGTGGTTGGCTCCGCTGATCCCCTTCACCATGGAGGAGGCCTGGACGACGCGGTTCCCCGACGCGCCCTCCAATTGCCTGCGGGTGTTCCCGGAGACCCCCTCGGCCTGGGCCAATCCGGCCGAGGCGGAGCGCTGGGCGAAGATTCAGGCTGTGACCTCCGTGGTCACCGGGGCGCTGGAAGTCGAACGCCGCGAGAAGCGGATGGGCGCGGCCCTGGAGGCGGCGCCGGTGGTTCATATCGCCGACGCCGGCCTGCTGGCCGCCTTCGACGGTCTGGACGCCGCCGAGCTGTTCCGCACCAGCCAGGCGACCCTGGTGGGCGGCGACGGTCCGGCTGGCGCCTTCCGTCTTCCCGAGACACCCGGGGTGGCCGTTGAACCGGTCAAGGCGCTCGGCGCGAAGTGCGCCCGTTCCTGGCGCATCCTGCCTGAGGTAGGGTCCGATCCGCGCTATCCGGAACTCTCGCTGCGGGACGCCGAGGCTGTCGCGGCCTGGGACGCTGAAAGGGCCTGACGCACGTGAAAGCCATCTCAAAATACGGCTGGTCGGCCTATCTGCTCGCCATCTCGGTCATCGTCCTCGACCAGATCTCCAAGCACCTGATCCTTGGCCTGCTGGGGACCCAGGCCGGGGCCAGCGTGCCGGTGGCGGGCCCCTTCAGCCTGACCCTGGTCTGGAACCAGGGCGTGAGTTTTGGGCTGTTTAGGGCCGAGCACGACCTGGTGCGCTGGGCGCTGACCGCCTTTTCGCTGATCGTGGCGATCTTCCTGGCCAACTGGGCGCGCACGGCCCTGCGCTGGCCCATGGCGCTCGGCCTCGGTCTCGTCATGGGCGGGGCCATCGGCAACGCCATCGACCGCGTGCGCTTCGGCGCGGTGGTGGATTTCCTCGATTTCCAGCGTCTGGGCTTCTTCCCCTGGGTGTTCAACGTCGCCGATGCGGCGATCACCGTGGGGGTGGTCTTCCTTTTGCTCGATTCCACGCGCAAGGAAGCTGCGGCCTGAAAGCGCGTTGGCGCTGATCGCCGTTTACGGTATCTGAGTTACCCATTCCGGCCGGGGGCGGCCAATCGGAGCCTATAGTTCATGAGCTTGAACCGAGTGATCGTCGCGACCGCCCTGATCGGGATGGTGGGTCTCACCGGCTGCGCCTCGTCCCGCAAGGCGCTGGGCATGACCAAGGTGACCCCCGACGAGTTCCGCGTGGTCTCCAAGGCCCCCCTGGTGGTGCCGCCCGACTACTCGCTGCGTCCGCCGGCCCCGGGTGAGCCCCGTCCGCAGGAGCTGCAGCCCGAGAGCGCCGCGCGCAACGCCCTGCTGGGCCGTCGCGAAGCCGAGGCCCGCACCGATGGCGAGAAGCTTCTGGTGACCAGGGCCGGCGCCGACAAGGCCGACCCGTTGATCCGCTATGTGGTCGACGACGAAGGCGGTGACCTGGCTCATAAGGAAAAGACCTTCGCCGACCGGGTGATGTTCTGGAAGGACGGCAAGGCCAACGCCGCGGCGACCGCGGCGGCCGGCGACAATGTCCCCGCCCCGATCGATCCGGCCTCCGAAGCCGCCAAGATCCGCGAAGTCACGGGCGACAAGCCGGTGATCATCGCCCGTGAGAAGAGCACCCGGATCAAGCTTCCGGGGCTTTAGGCCTCCGAACCGCCTGTAGCGTCAGGACGACGCCCAGCAGGAACAGCAGGAGAATGACCGCGTAGGTCCAAGAGCTCGCCGCCAGTTGCGGCGCGCGTGGTGCAAACATGCGCACCAGCCCGCCCCCCAGGGCCACCCAGCCCAAAAGGGTCACCAGCACCGGCCAGCGACGGATCCAGACGTTGTGGGTGCGCACGATCGCCAGGCCCGCCACGAACAGCAGGACGCCGTTCAGATAGACCAGGGTCGGGCTGACCCTGGTCCAGATGTCCAGGTTGAGGGCCTCGGAGCTGGTGATGGCCATCAGGGTGGGCCCCGCCAGGCCGGCGATGTGTCTTGAATCGGCCACGTGATCGCTCCCGCATCTCCTGCTGACGTGGCCGGGCGGGACGGCCGCCGCCTTGACGGCGATCAAGGCGAACCTAGTCCTCGCCCGGTGTCTTCACCGTAAACCCCTCAGACTGGAGCTGATCGAGCACACCGCCCTGGGCCAGGAGGGGACGAAGCGGGACCACGGCGATGGCGTGGCCGGGGGTCTTGAGCGCGCGCGCGATGGCGGCGGCCTGGTCGGCCTTGAAGCGATGGTCGAGGGCAAGCGCGCCAGGCGCCGAGGCCAGGCACTTCTCGAAGCCGCGCTCGGCGGTAAGCGCGCCGCGCACGTCGCCTTCGGCCCAGGCCTGGGCGGCGCGTCGGGCGGCGGCGGGACCCGCCTCGGCTTCGTCCAGGGCGTCGTCGAGGCAGGCGGCTTGCGCGGCCAGAGGCGTTCGGACGACCTGACCCAGCAGGCGTCCGGCGTCGTAGCTCTTCTCCTCGACCTTGATGCGCCTGGCCTTGGCCAGCCGGCGCACGGTCTTGGCGGGATCAGCGGCGGTGAGCTGGCTGGCCTGGCGATAGTCGTCCACCAGGATCAGCCCCGCCGCGAGGCCGTTCTTGGTCGCATAGCGTTCGGGCGGCTTGCCGCTGCCGGTGCGGACCGCGACGAAGCGGGCCTTCAGCGCCGCCGGCAGGGTCGCCTCATAGGGTGTCTTGGACCGCAGGCGCAGCAGGTTGATCGCCGCGCCGGGCGCGCTGAACAGACCGACGCTGACCTGGTTGAAGGGCAGGATCACCCGGTTCGCGCCCTCCAGCCGTCGGTTCAGCACGCTCTGGTCCCAGGCCAGGGACTTGGGCATGACCGAAGGGGCGCCCAGGACATAGACCACGGTGTCAGCGTCCGAGACCCGCCACCAGGCCGGGCCCGGCAGCAGGGCGGTGACCACCAGTTCCTCCACCAGCACCGCGTCGGGATCGGCGGGCGGGGTCTGGGCCGTGGCGGGAGCCGCCAGCAGAACGGCGGCCAGGGCGACCGACCTTGCGAACCTCATCTGCGGCGCCTCCCTGGAATCGTCCTATATATCCAGGCTGAGGACCTAGACCGTAAAATGACCATCCGCCGCCTGCCGCCCGAGACCGTCAACCGCATCGCAGCCGGCGAGGTGGTGGAGCGGCCTGCCAGCGCGGTCAAGGAGCTGGTGGAGAACGCGCTCGACGCCGGCGCCACCAGCGTCGAGGTCCAGGCCGACGGCGGGGGCCTGACGCGTATCCTGGTGGCCGACGACGGCAATGGACTGGCGGCCGACCAGCTGCCCCTGGCCGTAGAACGCCACGCCACCTCCAAGCTCAGTCCCGACGACGCCGGGGACTATGACCTGCTGCACATCCACACCCTGGGTTTCCGCGGAGAGGCCCTCCCCTCCATCGGTTCGGTGGCGCGGCTGTCGATCTCGTCGCGGGCCAGGGGTGAGGCGGACGCCCACGCGATCCTGGTGGAGGGCGGCGCCATGGGGGCGGTTTCCCCCTCCGGTTTCCCCGGCCCGCACGGCGCGCGGGTCGAGGTGCGCGACCTGTTCTACGCCACGCCGGCCCGGCTGAAGTTCATGAAGTCCGAACGCGCGGAGGCCATGGCCATCGCCGAGGAGATCAAGCGCCAGGCCATGGCCCATGAGGCGGTCAGCTTCGCCCTGGACCTGGACGGCCGCCGCACCCTGCGCCTGCCGGCCGAGAGCAAGGGACCCGATGGGCGCCTGGCGCGCCTGGCCTCGATCATGGGCCGTGAGTTCCAGGACAATGCGCTGGCCATCGACCAGGAGCGGGACGGCATCCGGCTGTCTGGGTTCGCCGGCCTGCCCACCTACAATCGCGGCAACTCGGCCCACCAGTACCTGTTCGTCAACGGGCGTCCGGTGCGCGACCGCCTGCTGCAGGGCGCCCTGCGCGGGGCCTATGCCGACTTCCTGGCCCGCGACCGCCATCCGCTGGTGGCGCTCTATCTGGAGCTCGACCCCAGCCAGGTGGATGTGAACGTTCACCCCGCCAAGGCCGAGGTGCGGTTCCGCGATCCGGCCATGGTTCGCGGCCTGATCGTCAGCGGTCTGCGCCACGTCCTGGCCGGTGCCGGGCACCGGGCGTCGACCTCGACCGCCAGCGAGGCGCTGAGCGGCTTCCGCCCCGGCTACGTCCCGCAACCCTCGGCGGAGGGCTTTTCGGCCTGGCGCATGGGCGGTTGGGCCCAGGCCGCGGCCCAGGCGATCCCCGGCCTGACCGAGGTTTCGGCGCGATCGGAGACCCAGTACGAGCCCAGCAGCTACACGCCCGGCCGCGGCCTGCACGAGGCGCCGGCGGCTTCGGTGGTGTTCGATCCGGTGGATTTCCCCCTGGGCGCGGCCCGCGCCCAGGTGCACGAGACCTATATCGTCGCCCAGACCCGCGACGGGGTGGTCATCGTCGACCAGCACGCCGCCCATGAGCGCCTGGTCTATGAGCGGATGAAGGTGGAGATGGCCGGCGGCGGGGTGTCCCGCCAGGCCCTGCTGCTGCCGGAGGTGGTGGAATTGGATCCCGCCGAGGCCGAGCGCGTGGTGGCCAAGGCCGACGAGCTGATGGCGCTGGGCCTCGCCGTCGAGGCCTTTGGCCCCGGCGCGGTGCTGGTGCGCGAGACCCCGGCCCTGCTGGGGGAGACCGACGTGGCCGGGCTGGTGCGCGACATCGCCGATGACCTGTCGGAGAACGGCCAGGCCCTGGCGCTGAAGGAACGGCTGGAGGAGGTCTGCTCCACCATGGCCTGCCATGGCTCGGTGCGGGCAGGACGGCGGCTATCGGCCCCGGAGATGAACGCCCTGCTCCGACAGATGGAGGCCACGCCCCACTCCGGCCAGTGCAACCACGGCCGGCCCACCTATGTGGAGCTGAAGCTGGCCGACATCGAGCGGCTGTTCGGGCGGCGGTAGAAAACCCGCCGCTCACCCCGGCGACCGATCTTCGGCGGCGCGAAGCAGCCAAGGCCGGGGCCTGAGTTCTCAAACCAAGTGCAACACCTTGCGTTGGTGGAGGTGTTGTTATTCCGCCGCCAGCTTCTCGATGCGCTTGGCGGCGTTGTCGAGGGCGAGCGTCGCGCGGACCTCGATGCGGGCCTGGTCGGACTGCATGCGGGCCAGTTCGGCCTGGACCGTGCCAAGCCTGGCCTTGGCGTCGGCCAGTTCGTCGGCCAGCAGCAGGGCGCCCATCAGGAACAGGCGGGTGTCTCCCAGTTGGCCCATGTCCTGGGAGACCTGGCGGACCTGACGGTCGAAGATGCGGGCCAGCTCGATCAGGTGCTGTTCCTGGCCATCCTCGCAGCCGACCGTATAGGGGCGGCCGTTCACCTCGATGATCATCTGGGCCATGGCCTAGACCTCTTCGCTTTGGTCGGCGGGGACGGGCTCTTCGGCCGCCGCGTCGTGATCGGCGAGCGCCGCCTGGATCTCGGCGATGGCGCGGCCAAGCGCCGCGGAGGCCTCGGCGCCTGCCTCCTCCAGGGCGCGCTCGCGGGCGCGGGCCTTGTCCAGTTCGTCGGCGAGCTTGGCGCGGTCCTGGTCAAACAGGCCGCCCGGCTCCTCGCCGGCCTGCGGCGCGCGCGCGGCCATGCGCTGTTCCAGCTGGGCGACCGCGCGATCCAGCCGCTTGGCGGCCTGGTCGAGGGCGCTATCGCCCGCAGACTCCCGGTTCATTCGACGCTCCGAAGGTGTGACTGTTAATCTATAGACCGGGGTAGGCACGCGCCGGAACCCGTCACGTTCCTTGACCCGATGTTGCGTGCGTGCGACCCCGCCCGCAATTCCCGTTCAGATTCACCGGAAGCCCCATGCCCGCACCGCTCCAGACCATGGCCGACGCGATCCGCGTCCTTTCCATGGACGCCGTCGAACAGGCCTCCAACGGTCACCCCGGCATGCCGATGGGCATGGCCGACGTGGCGACGGTGCTCTGGACCAAGTTTCTGAAGTACGACGCCACCAAGCCCGACTGGGCCGACCGCGACCGCTTCGTGCTGTCGGGCGGGCACGGATCGATGCTGCTCTACAGCCTGCTGCACCTGTCCGGGTTCAAGGCGGTCAGCATGGATGAGCTGCGCACCCTGCGCCAATGGGGCTCCAAGACCCCGGGTCACCCGGAAGTGGGCCACACGCCGGGCGTCGAGACCACCACCGGGCCCCTGGGCCAGGGCCTGGCCACCGCCGTCGGCATGGCTATCGCCGAGCGCCGCATGGCCGCCCGCTTCGGCGAGGACCTGGTGGATCATCGCACCTGGGTCGAATGCGGCGACGGCGACCTGATGGAGGGCGTCAGCCATGAGGCCATCGGCATCGCCGGCCGGCTGAAGCTCTCGAAGCTGACGGTGCTGTGGGACAACAACTCCATCACCATCGACGGCGACGTCAGCCTGTCGGACACCACCGATCAGGTGGCCCGCTTCAAGGCCGCGGGCTGGGCGGTGAAGTCCATCGACGGCCACGACATGGGCCAGATCCGCCGGGCCATGGCCTGGGCGATCAAGCAGGACAGGCCGACCCTGATCGCCTGCGCCACCAAGATCGGCAAGGGCGCGGGCACCCTGGAGGGCAGCCACTCGACCCACGGCAATGCGCTGGGCAAGGCCGAGGTGGCCGCCACCCGCGAGAAGCTGGGCTGGGCGCATGAGCCCTTCGTGGTGCCGGAGGATGTCTACAAGCCCTGGCGCGCCGCCGGCCGCCGCGGCGGCAAGCAGCGCCGCAAGTGGGAACAGGCCCTGGCGGCCTCCAACTACCGCGACGAGTTCACCCGCGCTGTGAAGGGCGACCTGCCGGCCGACGCCTTCGAGAAGATCGACGCCCTGATCGCCGAAGCGGTCGAAACCAAGCCCGGCGCCGCCACCCGCCAGCACTCCGGCGCGGCGCTCACCGCCCTCTTCCCCAACATCCCTGAGATGGTGGGCGGCTCGGCCGACCTCACCGGCTCCAACAACACCCTGGTGAAGGGCACCCCGACCTTCGACGCGCCGGACTATCAGGGCCGCTACATCAATTTCGGCATCCGCGAATTCGGCATGGCGGCGGCGATGAACGGCATGGCCCTGCACGGCGGGGTCATCCCCTATGCCGGCACCTTCATGGTGTTCTCGGACTACAGCCGGCCGGCCATCCGCCTGGGCGCGATCATGGGCGCCCGCGTGATCCACGTGATGACCCACGACTCTATCGGGGTCGGCGAGGATGGCCCCACCCACCAGCCGATCGAGCACCTGGCCTCCCTGCGGGCCATGCCGAACCTCAACGTCTTCCGTCCCGCCGACCTGGTTGAAACCGCGGAGTGCTGGAAGCTGGCCGTCGCCCGCAAGGACGGTCCGTCGCTGATGGCCCTGTCGCGGCAAAAGACCCCGGCGGCGCGCACGGTGGCGTCCTCGGAGAACCTGTCGGCCAAGGGCGCCTATGAGCTGGCGACCGCCGACGGCGAGGCCAAGGTGACCATCTTCTCCTCGGGCACCGAGGTCGGCGTGGCCATGGCGGCGCGCGAGCTGCTCCAGGCCGAGGGGATCGCCACCCGCGTGGTCTCCACCCCCTGCTGGGAACTGTTCGCCGCCCAGCCGGCCGCCTATCGCGAGAGCGTCCTGGCCAGGAACACCGTCCGCGTCGCCGTCGAGGCCGCCGCCAGCTTCGGCTGGGAGCGGTTCATCGGCGAGGACGGGGTCTTCGTGGGCATGCAGGGGTTCGGCGCCAGCGCGCCGGCCGACCGGCTGTACAAGGAATTCGGCATCACCGCCGAGGCCGTGGCCGCCGCCGCGAAGTCCAAGCTCGGCTAAGGAACACCTCCCATGCGCCTCGGCACGCCGCTCTCGCCCTCCGCCGTCAAGGTGATGCTGCTCGGCTGCGGGGAGCTGGGCAAGGAGGTGGCCATCGAGCTGCAGCGGCTGGGCTGCGAGGTGATCGGGGTCGACCGCTACGCCAATGCGCCGGCCATGCAGGTGGCGCACCGGTCTCACGTGATCGCCATGACGGACGCCGCGGCCCTGCGCGCGCTCGTCGAGCTGGAACGCCCGCACCTGATCGTGCCGGAGATCGAGGCCATCGCCACCGACGAGTTGGTGCGCATCGAGGCCGAGGGATTGGCGACGGTGATCCCCACCGCGCGCGCCGCCCAGCTGACCATGAACCGCGAGGGGATCCGCCGGCTGGCCGCTGAGGAACTCGGCCTGCCCACCAGCGCCTATGCCTTCGCCTCCACCGAGGCTGAGCTGGCCGCAGGGGCGCGGGACGTCACCGGCTTCCCCTGCTTCGTGAAGCCGGTGATGAGTTCGTCGGGCAAGGGCCAGTCCTATGTCGAGACGCCCGACCAGATCGCGGCCGCATGGAAGTACGCCTTGGAGAGCGGCCGGGTGGAGCAGGCCCGGGTGATCGTCGAGGGGCGGGTGCACTTCGATTTCGAGATCACCCAGCTGACCGTCCGTCACCGAGCGGCCGAAGGAACCATCGAGACCGCCTTCTGCGACCCCATCGGCCACCGGCAGGTCAAGGGCGACTATGTGGAGAGCTGGCAGCCCCAGGCCATGAGCCCCGCGGCCCTGGCCCGGGCCCGCGAAATCGCCCAGGTGGTCACCGGATCGCTCGGCGGGCTGGGGCTGTTCGGGGTCGAACTGTTCGTGAAGGGCGACGAGGTGTGGTTCTCCGAGGTCAGCCCCCGGCCGCACGACACCGGCCTTGTCACCCTGGCTACCCAGGTGCAGAGCGAATTCGCCCTGCACGCCCGCGCCATTCTGGGCCTGCCCGTCGATGTGAGCCTGCGCGAGCCGGGCGCCAGCGCGGTGATCTATGGCGGGATGGAGGCCAAGGGCGTGGCCTTTGAAGGCGTGGCCCATGCGCTCGAAGTCCCAGGCGCCGACCTGCGCCTGTTCGGCAAGCCCGAGGCCTTCGAGCGCCGCCGTATGGGTGTGGCCCTGGCGCGGGCCGCCGACACCGATCTGGCGCGCGCCAACGCCAAGCTGGCCGCCGACCGCGTCTCGGTGGTTCTGGGCTGAGCGACCGGCTCTAAGTCATATTATTGGGGCTATTTGGCCGCTTTCGGTCGGCGACCTGACGATCTCACGCCGGAATCCGGGATGAGACGCACTTTGCGGCAAGACTTGATCGGCGGAGGGGTTGACTTAGCGCCCTCCAGCCCGAAAAACCGCCCGCAAATCCAAGTAGAAGCACAGCTCTAGAGGAGATCTCCATGACCGTCCGCGTCGCCATCAATGGGTTCGGCCGCATCGGCAGGAACATCCTGCGCTCGATCGTCGAACATGGCCGTACGGACATCGAGGTCGTGGCGATCAATGACCTGGGTCCCGTCGAGACCAACGCCCACCTGCTGCGCTATGACAGCGTGCACGGCCGGTTCCCCGGCACGGTGACCGTGGACGGCGACACGATCGATCTCGGCCGCGGCAAGATCAAGGTCACCGCGATCCGCAACCCGGCCGAGCTGCCGCACAAGGAGCTTGGCGTCGATATCGCCTTCGAGTGCACCGGCATCTTCACCTCCAAGGAGAAGGCCGCCGCCCACCTGACCGCGGGCGCCAAGCGCGTGCTGGTCTCGGCGCCCTGCACCGACGCCGACAAGACCATTGTCTATGGCGTGAACCACGACACCCTGACCGCCGCCGACCTGGTGGTTTCCAACGCGTCCTGCACCACCAACTGCCTGGCCCCGGTGGCCCACGTGCTGCAGGAGCTCTGCGGCATCGAGCGTGGCTACATGACCACCATCCACTCCTACACCGGCGACCAGCCGACCCTGGATACGATGCACTCCGACCTGTACCGCGCGCGCGCCGCGGCCATGTCGATGATCCCCACCTCCACCGGCGCCGCCAAGGCGCTCGGCCTGGTGATCCCGGCCCTGAAGGGCAAGCTGGACGGCTCCTCGATCCGCGTGCCGACCCCCAATGTCTCGGTGGTGGACCTGACCTTCGTGCCCTCCAAGGCCACCACGGTCGAAGCCATGAACGCCGCCTTCGAGGCCGCCGCGAACGGCGCCCTGAAGGGCGTGCTGGCGGTGACCAAGGACCCGCTGGTCTCCATCGACTTCAACCACGCGCCGGCCTCGTCGACCGTGGCCCTGCCCCAGACCCAGATCGTCGATGGCGGCCTGTGCCGGGTGCTGAGCTGGTACGACAACGAGTGGGGCTTCTCGACCCGCATGAGCGACACCGCCATCGCCATGGCGAAGCTGATCTAGGGGTCAGACCGTGGCATTCCGGACACTCGACGACGCCGACCTGAAGGGCCGACGCGCCCTGGTCCGCGTGGACTTCAACGTGCCGATGCACGACGGGCAGGTGTCGGACGACACCCGCCTGCGCGCCGCGGTCCCCACCATCGAGACGCTGCGGGCCGGCGGGGCCAAGGTGATCCTGCTGGCCCACTTCGACCGGCCCAAGGGCAAGGTGGTCCCGGCCATGAGCCTGGAGCCCATCGCCCCGGCGCTTTCCAAGGTGCTTGGCGCGCCGGTCGCCTTCGGGTCCGACTGCGTGGGACCCGCGGCGGCCTCCGCCATCGCGGCGATGAAGGCGGGCGATGTCCTGCTTCTGGAAAACGTCCGCTTCCATGCGGGCGAGGAAAAGAACGATCCGGAGTTCGCCAAGGCCCTGGCCGCCGACGGCGATCTCTATGTGAACGACGCCTTCTCCGCCGCCCACCGCGCGCACGCCTCCACCGAGGGCCTGGCCCATCTGTTGCCGGCCTATGCCGGGGAGCAGATGCGGCTGGAACTGACAGCCCTGGACAAGGCGCTGGGCAATCCGGAGCGCCCCGTCATGGGCATCGTCGGCGGCTCCAAGGTCTCCAGCAAACTCGACCTGCTGAGCAACCTGGTGACCCGCCTGGACAAGCTGGCCATCGGCGGCGGCATGGCCAACACCTTCCTCTACGCCCAGGGCCACGACGTCGGCGCCTCCTATTGCGAGAAGGACCTGGCCGAGACCGCGCGCGACATCATCCGCCTGGCCGGGCAGAACAATTGCAAGCTCTTCCTGCCGCTGGACATCGTGGTGGCCGAGACCATGTCTCCGGGGGCGGCCGCACGCGTGCGGGGCCTGGGCGAGGTGGACGAACACGAGCGCATCCTGGACGCCGGTCCTGAGACCGTTGAGCGGCTCTGCCGGGCCATGGAGAATTCCAAGACCCTGATCTGGAACGGCCCCCTGGGGGTGTTCGAGATGCCGCCCTTCGACAAGGGCACGATGGCGGCGGCCAGATACGCCGCGAAGCTGGCCAAGTCCGGCAAGCTGGTGGCGGTGGCCGGGGGCGGTGATACTGTGGCGGCTCTGAATGCAGCCGGTTGCTCGGAAGACTTTACTTTTGTCTCCACGGCGGGCGGCGCGTTTCTTGAATGGATGGAAGGCAAGGAACTGCCCGGCGTGGCGGCTCTGGCCAACTAAACTAACGATTTTGATGGAGCACGGGGACACATGGCCCGGGTCACACTGAGACAACTTCTGGATCACGCCGCTGAGCGAGGCTATGGCGTGCCGGCGTTCAACATCAACAACATGGAACAGGCGCTGGCGATCATGGAGGCCGCGGAAGCGACCGACTCGCCGGTGATCATGCAGGCCTCGCGCGGCGCGCGGTCCTATGCCAACGACATCGTGCTGAAGCACCTGATCGACGCCATGGCCGAGATGTACCCGCACATCCCGATCTGCATGCACCAGGACCACGGGAACAACGAGGCGACCTGCGCCACGGCGATCCAGTACGGCTTCACCTCGGTGATGATGGACGGCTCGCTGATGGCCGACGGCAAGTCGCCCGCCGACTACGACTACAACGTCAAGGTCACCCGCAACGTGGTGGACATGGCCCACTGGGTGGGCGCCTCGGTGGAGGGCGAACTCGGCGTGCTGGGCAGCCTCGAGACCGGCATGGGCGAGAAGGAAGACGGCCACGGTTTCGAGGGCAAGCTCGGCCATGACCAGCTGCTGACCGATCCCGACCAGGCCGTGGCCTTCGTGAAGGCCACCGAGGTCGATGCGCTGGCCATCGCCATGGGCACCAGCCACGGCGCCTACAAGTTCACCCGCAAGCCGGACGGCGATGTCCTGGCCATGGGCGTGATCGAGGAAATTCACCGCCGCCTGCCCAACACCCACTTGGTGATGCACGGCTCGTCCTCGGTGCCGCAGGACCTGCAGGACCTGATCAACCAGTATGGCGGCGAGATGCCCCAGACCTGGGGCGTGCCGGTGGAAGAGATCCAGCGCGGCATCAAGCACGGCGTGCGTAAGATCAACATCGACACCGACAACCGGATGGCCATCACCGCGGCGATCCGCAAGGTGTTCGTGGAGAAGCCCGGCGAGTTCGACCCGCGCAGCTACCTCAAGCCCGCCAAGGAAGCCATGCGCAAGGTCTGCATCCAGCGCTTCGAGGAGTTCGGCACGGCCGGCCACGCCTCCAGCATCAAGGCGATCCCTTTGTCGGACATGGCCAAGCGCTACGCCTCAGGCGAACTGACCCCGAAGATCGGCGTCACCCGTCAGGCCGCCGAATAGAACGAGCTCTCAGTCGTCACGACCGAAGCCGCCGCTCGCCCGAGCGGCGGCTTCTCTCGTTTCAGGCCAGGCCCTCATAGGCCGCGGCGATCAACGCCACGTCGCGAGGGTCGCCCACCAGATCGGTCCCCATGCGGTTCATGGCGTAGGCCACCGCCATCCGCGCCACGGGGTCCACCACCACGAAGGATCCGCCCCAGCCGGAGTGGCCAAAGCTGCGGACCTGCGGGCCATATAGACCGTCGGTATTGAGCAGGAAGCCCGCCCCCCACCGCGCTGGCACTCCGAGCACCTCGTCCACGCCGGAGATCTGTTCCACGGTCGCCTGGGCGATGGCCTCGGCTCCCACGATCCGACGGCCCTCCAGTGTTCCGTCGCCCGCCACCGCCCCGAACAGCCGGGCCAGCGCGCGGGCGTTGGAGAATCCGTTGGCCGAGGACAGTTCGCAGGCTCTCCAGGCGGGGGTGTTGGGGAGCAGGGGATCGATCACCGGATTGGTGTAGGCCGCGACCTGGGAGGGGTTGAGATCGGTCGCCATGTTGGAGGTGGCCAGTTCCGGTGGAGCGATCATCTCCGCCCGGCGCGTCTCCTCCGAGGCCGGCAGGCCCAGGGTGAGGTCGAGGCCGAACGGTTCGGCCAGCTCGTCGCGGATGAAGGCTCCCAGGGTTCGCCCCTCGATCCGACGGAAGAGTTCGCCCGCCAGGTTGCCAATGCTGATGGCGTGGTAGCCGGATCGGGAGCCGGGCGGCCACAGCGGGGTCATGGCGGCGAACCGGGCCGCCGCGCGGGGCTGGTCGTAGAAGTCCTCCACCACCGCCGGATCGGCGAAGCTGCAGAGGCCCGCCTGGTGCGACAGCAACATGGCGATGGTGATGGCGTCCTTGCCGTGGGCGGCGAACTCCGGCCACCACCTGGCGACCGGATCGGCGTAAGCCGCCTGTCCTCGGTCCACCAGCATGGCGAAGCAAAGCGCATTCACCGCCTTGGTGGTGGACCAGACATTGACCACCGAGTCGGAGGCCCAGGGCCGTTTTCCCGCCGCGTCCAGGGCGCCGCCCCAGAGGTCCACCAGAAGTTCGCCATCCCTCACGACCGCCAGGGAGGCCCCGACATCGCCACGCTCAGCGAAGTTCTCCTCAAAGGCTGCGGCCAGGGCGCGGAAGCCGGGAACGGCGGTCCCGCGGATCATGACGCTCATTGGAAGCTCTTGGAGAAGGAGACGCCCCAGGTGCGTGGCGCGCCATAGACCCGGAAGCCCACCCCCAGCGGCAGGTTGTTGACCCCCTGGGTCACGTAGCGCTCGTCGGCCAGGTTCTTGCCCCAGACCGCCACCTCCCAGTCGGAGCCGGAAAACAGGCTCGCCCGGGCGTTCCACAGCCAATAGCTCTGGGTGGCGATCAGCGGATCGTTCAGCGCGTCCTTGAACATGTCGTCGGCATAGCGGCCGTCCACCTGGACCTTCGCCTGGAGGTTTTCGCCCAGGTCGGCGGTATAGGCCGCCGAGAGGTTGAAGCTGACCTCCGGCGCGTCGGGCAGCTTGTTGCCCTTCGGGGTGACGCCGGACGAGGAGGCGAATTCTCCAAGCTCAGTGTGCAGCAGCCCCAGTCCCACCGTCAGATCGAGGCCGGGAAGCGCGGCAGGCGACCACATGGCGTCGAGGTCGGCGCCATAGATCGTGGCCTCCTCCACATTGCCGAGGCGCTGGATCGGCAGGCCGCCGGAGGTGTCGCGGATGAAGGTCTGAACGTCGGAATAGTCGTAATAGAAGACGCTTCCCGACCATGAGAGGCCCGCGCTGGACAGGCGCTGCTTCACGCCGGCCTCATAGGCGATCAGGGTCTCAGGCCCGTAGGGCTGGAGCTGGCCGGAATTGGTGGCGACGCCGGAGAAGAAGCCGCCGCTCTTCACCCCCTGACTGACGCTGCCATAGACCAGCAGGGTGGGATCGGGCTTCCAGTTGAGGCCGATCTTCCAGGACCAGTTGGTGTCGTCGATGGTGGCGTCCACCACCGCCAGCGGGATTGGCGGGGCGCCGAAGGGGGCCATGGTCAGGCCGCTGCCGGGGGCCCGAGACACCAAGTCGATCGTCGCCCCGACGTCGGCCTTCTCCTCCCAGGTGTAGCGCAGGCCGGCCACCAGGCTGAGGGTCGGGACCAGCCGGTACTCGATGTTGCCGAAAGCCGCCGCCGACTTCGACGTCTGGTTGGAGAAGGTCAGGGTGGTGGTGTTGAAGAGGTCCTGCAGGGCCCCGTCATAGGTCATCTCCACTCGATCGCGCGACGCGAAGGCGCCCAGCAGCCAGTCGCTGCGCTCGCCGGCGCCGGAGAGCCGCAGTTCCTGGGAGACCTGGTTGATCCTGTCGCGCTCGACGAAGTCGGTTTGGCGGAAAGGACCAGCGTCGGTGTCGGCGCCCCACTGGCGCTTGAAGTTCACATAGCCGGTGATGGAGGTGAGCGTCGCCCAGCCGAGGTCGTCGCTGACGCGCAGCGTGGCCGCCCGCTGATCGACATCATAGGCAGGGTCCACCGAGTACTCCCCCCGGAAGGGGTCGCCGTCGGTGTCGCGGTAGCCGAGGAAATCCGTGCAGCCCGGAGAGCCCGGGCAGGCCAGGCTGGCCGGAGCGCCGGGAGGCGTCAGCAGGCCGAAGAATTCCGGGGCGCCGGCCTGGGAGCGGAATTTCTGGACCTCCAGCTTCAGCAGGACATCGAGATCGTCACTGGGCGCCCAGCGCGCCTGCAGCCGGCCCAGACCCACCTTGCGGCGCCCGAAGTCGGTGTTGGTCTTGCGGTTAAAGAAGAAGCCCTCGTCCTGTCGGACTCCCTTGCCGCTGAGACGCAGGGCGAAGGTGTCGGAGAGGGGGACATTGACCATGCCCTCCAGCTCACCGGTCTTGTAGTCGCCATAGCCGCCGGCCACACGCCCCTCGACGCCGCCGAAGGTCGGGCGGGCCGTGAGAATGTTGATGGCGCCGGCCGTGGAGTTGCGACCGTAGAGGGTGCCCTGCGGGCCTTTCAGCGCTTCCATCCGCTCCAGATCGAAGAGGTCGAAGTTCATCAGGGCCAGGGACGAGAGGTAGACCTCGTCCACATAGACCCCGGCGCTGGGATTGTTGGTGGCGGAGAAGTCGTTGAGGCCGACGCCGCGGATGGTCACCACCGGCAGGATGCCCGGCATGTTCTCCTTGATGTCGACATTGGGGGTGAAGGCGCTCAGGTCGCTGACCTGGGTGACACGGCGCGCCGCCAGGTCAGCGCCGGAGATCACCGCCACGTTGAGGCCGACGTCCAGGGTGTCCTGCGCCCGCTTCTGGGCGGTGATGGTGATGGCCTCCAGTTCGGTGACCGGCTCGGCGGCCCGCGCCAGTCCGGCGCCGGCCATCATCAGGGCCGCGGCCCCCACGCCGGCGACCAGCCGCGCGCGTCCCGATTGTTGAGTCATACCTCGCCCTCCCTAGACCTGTCGCCTGGCGCCCGTTCCGGATCACCATTTTTTCGACACTTGAGTTTGTACGCATAACGACACTCACAGTTTCTCGAGTCAAGGTTTTCGACATCGAAGTAGGTTTGCTGTATTCGATGACCAGGAAGACGGGAGCCCATGGCGCAGGACGAGTCGGGAACGGGACGGCCGAAGCCGGCGCGCAAGCGCGCCGCGCGCCGCGACCTGCTGCTTGACGAGGCCGCCCGGCGCATCAATGCGCAGGGCGCCGGGGCCATCGTGCTCAATGACATCGCCGAGCAGGTAGGGCTGTCGCGCAACGCCCTCTACTATTACGTGGCCGACCGGGCCGACCTGGTGTTCCGCACCTATCTGCGGGCCTGCGAGACCATGACCGACGACCTGGTCACCGCCCACGAGCAGGGACAAACCCCGGCGGAGCGCCTGGCCCTGTTCATCCGCACGTCGCTGGCCTTGGAGCGGCCCTCCCAGGCGGTGCTGAGCGACATCGACTTCCTGCCCGAGCCGCAGCGTGGCCTGATCCGCGAGCACCACCGCCGCAACGTCGCCCACCTGCAGGCGATGATCGCCGAGGGGGTGGCGAGCGGCGCCTTCCGGCCCTGCGAGACCGAGGTGGCGGCCCAGGCCCTGATCGGCATGTTATCCTGGGCCAGGCTCTCGGCCGGCTGGCTGGGCTATCGCGACGGCCGCGCGGCGCGCAAGCGGATGATCGCCGCGATCAGCGAACTCGTCCTGGGCGGGTTCGGCGCGGGGCCGGAGACCGGGCGCTGCGAGATCGATGTCGAAACCCTGACCGCCAGGCCGTTCAACGCCTTCGACCGCCGCCAGACCAACGAAATCAAGATCACCCAGTTGATCGCCGCGGCCTCACGGCTGTTCAACCGGCGCGGCATCGGCGGGACCTCGCTGGATGAGATCAGCGCCGCGGTGGGGGCCACCAAGGGCGCCGTCTATCACTATTTCGACGACAAGGCCGACCTGGTGGTGCGCTGCTACCGGCGGGCCTTCGACCTCTATGACGTGTTCATGGACACCGCCGTCGCGACGGGCAAGACGGGCTTCGAACGCGCCCTCATCTGCCTGCACCTGAACGTCCAGGCCCAGGCCGGACCGCTCTCGCCCCTGATGCTGCAACCCGGGCGAGCCGCCCTGCCCGCCGAGGAGGTGGCCCGCTTCAGCCAGTCGTCGCGCAAGCTGCGGATGACCTCGACGCGAAGCCTGAAACAGGGGGTCGCGGACGGCTCGTGCCGGGCCTGCGACGCGACCTTCGCCGCCGAGGTGGCGGCCGGCATCTTCCTCTGGCTGCCCAAATGGCTGCCGGAGGGCTACCCGCTCACCCCTGTGAGGATCGCCGACGAGATCACCAATCTCTTCGCCCTGGGGTTGGAGACGCGACCCGCCTAGTCGTCGATATTGGCCCCGCGCATTTCCTTCACGAAGAACACCCCAACCACGACGGTCACCGCGGCGATGACGATGGGATACCAGAGGCCGTAGTAGATATTGCCCGTGGCCGCGACCATGGCGAAGGCGGTGGTGGGCAGGAAGCCGCCGAACCAGCCGTTGCCGATGTGATAGGGCAGCGACATCGAGGTGTAGCGGATCCGCGCCGGGAACATCTCCACCAGGGCCGCGGCGATCGGCCCGTAGACCATGGTCACGTAGAACATCAGCAGGAACAGCAGACCCACCACGGCGGGCTTGTGGACCTGGGCTGAGTCGGCCTTGGCGGGGTAGCCGGCCTGGGCGAGCTTGGCGCCCAGCGCCTTGGTCCAGGCGGTCTTGGCCGCGGCGAATTCGGCCTTGGGCAGCACGGCTCCGTCCATGCCGGCCACCTCGACCGCACCGATCTTCACGACGGCGAGGGCGCCGGCCGGGCCGGCCTGGTTGGTGTAGGAGACGCCGGCGGTGGCCAGCGCGCCCTTGGCGACGTCACAGGACGAGGTGAAGGCGGTCTTGCCCACCGGATCGAACTGGAACGCGCAATCGGCGGGGTCGGCGATCACGATCACCGGGTTGGTCGCGGTGGCGGCGGCCAACGCCGGATTGGCGGCGGCGGTGAGCGCCTTGAAGATCGGGAAATAGGTCAGCACCGCCAGGACGCAGCCCAGCATGATGATCGGCTTGCGGCCGATCTTGTCCGACAGCCAGCCGAACACCACGAAGAACGGCACCCCCAGGATCAAGGCGAAGGCCACCAGGGTGTTGGCCAGGGCCCCATCGACCTTCAGCATCTTCTCCAGGAAGAACAGGGCGTAGAACTGGCCGGTGTACCAGACCACCGCCTGGCCGGCGGTGAGGCCCGCCAGCGCCAGGAAGACCAGCTTGAGGTTGCTCCGCTCGCCGAAGGCTTCGGTGAGGGGCTTTTTCGAGGTGGTCCCCTCGTCGATCATCTTCTGGAAGACTGGGCTCTCGTTCAGTTTCAGGCGGATCCATAGCGAGACCGCCAGCAGCAGAGCCGAGACCAGGAAGGGGATACGCCAGGCCCAGGCCTTGAAGACCTCCTCCCCCAGCAGTGTGCGGACCACAAGGATGACGATCAGGCTGAGGAACAGGCCGAGGGTCGCGGTGGTCTGGATCCAGCTGGTGTAGAGGCCGCGCTTCCCCGGGGGCGCATGCTCGGCGACATAGGTGGCCGCCCCGCCGTACTCGCCACCCAGCGCCAGGCCCTGGATCAGACGCATGATGATCAGGGCGACGGGAGCAGCCAGGCCGATCTGGTCGTAGCCGGGGAGCAGGCCGACGGCGAAGGTCGACAGCCCCATCAAGAGCATGGTGACCAGGAAGGTGTTCTTGCGCCCCCACAGATCCCCCAGCCGGCCAAACACCAGGGCGCCGAAGGGACGGACCGCGAAACCCGCGGCGAAGGCCAGCAGGGCGAAAATGTAGCCGGTGGTCTCGTTAACGCCGGAGAAGAAGTGCTGGGTGATGAACCCGGCCAGGGACCCGTAGAGGTAGAAGTCGTACCACTCGAACACCGTGCCCACCGAGGCGCCGGCGATCACCATGGTGTTGCCGCCGCCGCTCTTGCCCTGAGCCATGCCGCCCTCCCCCGAAGCCTGGGGAGAGCCTAGCTTCAAATCATCGGGTGTCGACCACCGCGCGCCAGATCGGCTGACTTAGTGGCCTTCGACCCCCGAGAGCTCACCCATGGCGCTCTGCAGGTAGTTCTGTTCGCCCAGCTGGCGGACCAGGCTGAGTTGGGTCTCCAGGAAGTCGATGTGCTCCTCGGTGTCGGTGAGGATCTCGCGCAGAATCTGACGGGTGACGTAGTCGGCGGACTCTTCGCATAGCTTGATGCCGCGGATCTGGTCAGCGCGGCCGCCCACCTCGACGGCGAGGTCGGAGGTCATGCACTCGGGCACGGTCTCGCCGATCCGCAGCTTGTGCAGGTCCTGCAGGTTGGGCAGGCCGTCCAGGAAGAGGATGCGCTTGATGAGCTTGTCGGCGTGCTTCATCTCGCCGATCGATTCTTCGTAGGTGATCGCGCCCAGCTTCGCGAGGCCCCAGTTCTGATACATCCGCGCATGCAGGAAGTACTGGTTCACCGCCGTCAGCTCATTGGTGAGGACCGCATTGAGCAGTTGGATGATCGCCTTGTCGCCCTGCATGTGAACCTCCGTCTTTCGCCATTCCGGCGGGCAACCTCACGCCCCGGGCGGAAGCTGTCAAAGCCTATGTTTGCAAGTGATTCAGCCTAGCAGTCGCACGGCTGAGGACGATCTATTCGGCCGCGTAGCGCAGGGCTTCACCCTGCTCCTCGATCATCTTCTTCATGTCGCAGACACAGCGCGCGCACTGGGGTTTGGATCCGCGGGCGCGGAATATCTCGGCGGGACGCCGAGCGCCGCCGTCGATCGCGGCGCGGACCTCGCGCTCACGGATGCCGTTGCAGTTGCAGACGTACAAGGGAATCTCGCCTCCGACCTGAGCCTCCAATGTAGCAAATGCGAACGCCGTTGCAACGCATTTGCAAAAGGAAATGCTGTCGCGCCTGCCGTTCGCCTTCACGATCGGGTTCCGCATTATCTTCCCGCCTATGCCATGGGGAGCGGCGGCGGCGGGCTATTAGGCTCCGGCGAAGGATGGGCTAAAAGCGGACTATGACCCCGTCCTGTCGCCTCTATCTGATCACCCCGCCCCACATCGACGACCTGGCCGCCTTTGGCAGGACCCTGGCCGCCGCCATGGACGCCGGAGACGTGGCCGCCGTGCAGATCCGGCTGAAGGATCAACCTGAGGCCATCATCGCCGCCGCGGTCGACGCGCTGTCGCCCATCATCCAGGCGCGCGGCGCCGCGGTGATCCTCAACGACGATCCGGTCCTGGCGGCCAAGCTGAAGTGCGACGGCGTCCACATCGGCCAGGACGACATGCCCCTGGCCCAGGCCCGCAAGGTCATGGGCCCCGACGCCATGATCGGGGTCACCTGTCATGACAGCCGGCATCTGGCCATGGAGGCCGCCGAGGCCGGCGCGGATTACGTCGCCTTCGGAGCCTTCTTCCCCACCACCACCAAGGACGCGCCGACCCGCGCGGAACCCGAAATCCTGTCGATCTGGCAGGAGGTGATGGAGACCCCGTGCGTCGCCATCGGCGGCATCACGGCCGACAACGCCCGCGGCCTGGCCGCCGCCGGCGCCGATTTCCTGGCGGTCTCGGCGGGGGTCTGGGCGCACCCTGAGGGTCCCGCCGCCGCCGTGCAGGCGATCAACGCCCAGATCGCCCTGGGCCTCGCAGAGCGCTCCTGAGCGCTTTCCTTGCCTTAAAGCCCCGCTCCCACTAGGTTCCGCGCCTCAAATTTCGCAAAGAACCTCATGTCCAAAATCAACGCCGTCTCGATCAAGCCGGGAAATATCCTGCAGCATGACGGGGGCCTGTGGGTGGCCGTGAAGGTCGTGCATGTGAAGCCCGGCAAGGGCGGCGCCTTCGCCCAGTGCGAGCTGAAGAACATCGAGGACGGTCGAAAGCTCAACGAACGCTTCCGCACCTCCGACACGGTCGAGCAGATCCACCTGGACCAGAAGGAATATTCCTTCCTCTACGAACAGGGCGACATGCTGGTCTTCATGGACCAGGAAACCTACGAGCAGATCGAACTGGCCAAGGACTTCGTCGGCGACGATCAGGTCCGTTTCCTGCAGGACGGCATGGTCGTAAAGCTGCAGCTGTTCGAGGAACGCCCCATCAGCATCACCCTGCCTGAACAGGTGGTGCTCGTCATCGTCGAGGCCGACGCCGTGGTGAAGAACCAGACGGCGTCCTCCTCCTACAAGCCGGCCAAGGCGGACAACGGCATGCGCATCCTGATCCCGCCCTATATGGAGGCCGGCGAACGCGTCCTGGTCTCCACCGAGACCGGCGAATACCTGCGCAGGGCCGACTGATGTCCACCCAAACCGCTCTGCTGAAGGTCATGTCCGACGCCGCCCGCAAGGCGGCCCGTGGCCTTAACCGCGACTTCGGCGAATTGCTGGAACTGCAGGTTTCCAAGAAGGGGGCCGCCGACTTCGTGTCCGCCGCCGACCTGAAGGCCGAGCAGACCATCTTCGAGATGCTGCAGAAAGCCCGCCCCGGCTACAGCTTCCTCGGTGAGGAACGCGGCCTGATCGAGGGCACCGACAAGACCCACACCTGGATCGTCGACCCGCTGGACGGCACCACCAACTTCCTGCACGCCATTCCCCACTTCGCCATCAACATCGCCCTGCAGCGCGATGGCGTGGTGGTGGCGGCGGTGACCTACAACCCGATCACCAATGAGCTGTTCTGGGCCGAGAAGGGCAAGGGCTGCTTCGTCAACGACAAGCGCCTGCGGGTCGCCGCCCGCCAGCACCTGAATGAGAGCGTGCTGGCCACCGGCATTCCCTTCCTGGGTCACGGCCAGCACGCAACCTTCCTGAAGGAACTGCACCAGATCAGCCAGCGGGTGGCCGGGGTTCGCCGGTTCGGCGCCGCGGCCCTGGACCTCGCCTTCGTGGCGGCGGGCCGCTTCGACGGCTACTGGGAGCGGGATCTGAAGCCCTGGGACCTGGCCGCGGGCCTGTTGCTGGTGAGCGAAGCCGGGGGCAAGGTGACCACGATCGAAGGCGGCGACGACATGCTGACCGCCGGCAGCATCTGCGCCGCCAACCTGGAACTGCACCCTCTGATCCAGCAGAGGCTTCGCGCGGCGGCTTGACGTAACCGTCACAGGCGCCGGCTAGTTCGGAGCCATGACCCTGACCCGCCGGACCTTCGCCACCGCCGCCGCCGCGCTTTCCGCCACCCCTGTGGGGGCGAAGAGCGCCACGCGCCCCCTCGTCATCGCCCATCGCGGCGCCAGCGGCGAGCGGCCTGAGCATACCCCCATGGCCTACCGTCTGGCGGTGGACCAGGGCTGCGACTTCATCGAGCCCGACCTGGTGCTGACCCAGGATGGCGTGCTGGTGGTCCGCCACGAGAACGAGATCGGCGGAACCACTGACGTGGCCGCCCGGCCTGAGTTCGCCGCCCGCAGGACCCGCAAGCTCGTCGATGGCGAAATGGTGGAAGGCTGGTTCGCCGAAGACTTCACGCTCGCCGAACTGAAGACCCTGCGCGCCCGCGAGCGCCTGCCGGCCCTGCGTCCCATCAGCGCCGCCTTCGACGGCCGCGAGGCCATCCCCACCTTCCAGGAGGTGCTCGATCTGGCCAAGGCCGAGTCCCAGCGGGTCGGCCGGGTGATCGGAGTCTATCCGGAGATGAAGCACCCGACCTTCCTGGCCAGCCAGGGCCTGCCGATCGAGCAGCGACTGGCTGATGCTCTCAAGGCCAATGGGCTGAATTCCCGCACCGCCCCGGTCTTCGTCCAATGCTTCGAGACCGCTCCCTTGAAGGCCTTCGCCAAGCAATCCTCGGCGCGGCGGGTGCGGCTGGTGGGCGGCGACGCCAAGGACCTGGTGACGGCGTCGGGCCTCAAGGAGATGGCGACCTATGCCGACGGCGTAGGCCCCGACTGGTCGCTGGTGATCCCGACGGTGGAGGGCGCGCTGGCCCCCGCCACTACCCTGGTGGCGGACGCCCATGCCGTGGGCCTGGCGGTGCATCCCTGGACCGTCCGGGCCGAGAACCGCTTCCTGCCGGAGACCCTGCGCCGCGGGACGGACATGGCCGCGCAGGGCGACGTGGCCGCCGTGTTCGCCGCGCTCTACGCCGCCGGCGTCGATGGACTGTTCAGTGATTTCCCCGGGCTGGCGGTGAAAGCACGGGGTTAAGCCGCCGTATCCCCGAACTGCAGGGACGCCAGGCGCGCGTACAGGCCGCTCTTGGCCAGCAGTTCGTGGTGGCTGCCCTGTTCGACCACGCGGCCCTTGTCCATGACGATGATGCGGTCAGCCTTCAGCACCGTGGCCAGGCGGTGGGCGATGACCAGGGTGGTGTGGCCCTCCATGGCCTCCTCCAGCGCCTTCTGCACCAGGCGCTCGTTCTCGGCGTCGAGCGCGCTGGTGGCCTCATCGAGCAGCAGGATGGGGGTCTCGCGGATCAGGGCGCGCGCAATGGCCAGGCGCTGGCGTTGACCGCCCGAGAGGCTGCGGGCGCGTTCTCCCAGCGGAGTGTCGAACCCCTCCGGCAAGGCGTCGAGGAAACCTTCGGCCTGGGCGGCGCGGGCGGCGCGGCGTACGGCGTCGAGATCGGCGTTGGCCCTGCCGAAACGGATGTTGTCCAGGGCCGAGCCGGAGAACAGCGGCGAGTCCTGGGCCACCAAGGCCATGCGGGCGCGCACCTCGGCCGGATCAGCCTCGCGGACGTCGACGCCATCCACCTTCACCGTGCCGAACTGGGGGTCATAGAAACGCAGCAGCAGCCGGAAGACCGTGCTCTTGCCAGCCCCGGAGGGCCCCACAAGGGCGACCCGCTCGCCGGGCGCCACCCGCAGGTCGAAGCCCTGCAGAGCCGGCAGGTCGGCGCGGCCGGGATAGGCGAAGGTGATGTTGGAGAACTCGATCTCTCCGCGCGGCGGGGCTGGCAGGTGCTTCGGCACGGCAGGCGCGGCGATGCCGGGCTGGGCGGCCAGCAGGTCGGTGATCCGCTCCATGGCGCCGGCGGCCTTCTGGACGTCGCCCCAGGTCTCGCCCAGCGCCCCGACCGATCCGGCGGCCATCACCGAGAGGAAGGCGAACTGGAAGAGCGCGCCCCAAGTCATGTCGCCCCGCAGACCGGAATGGACCCCGATCCAGAAGATGCCCACCACCCCGCCGAACACCAGGGTGATCACCGCGGCGATCATCCCGGCCCGCGCGGTCATCCGACGCAGGGAGGTGCGATAGGAGGCCTCCACGGCTCCGCCGAACAGCTGGGCGCCGGCCGCCTCGCGCCCAAAGGCCTGGACGGTCTCAAGGGCGTCCAAGGTCTCGCCGGCATGGCCCACGGCCTGGGCGAACTGGTCCTGGGTCGAGGCGGTCAGCTTGCGAACCTTCCGGCCAAACAGGAACAGCGGCGCAAGGATCGCCGGGATCAGCATCACCACCATGCCGGTGAGATGCAGGCTGACGATCACCATCAGGATCAGCGCCCCGATCAGCATCAGCAGATTGCGCAGGGCCACCGAGATCGAGGTCCCGATCAGGCTCTCGACGATCTGGATGTCGGTGGTGAGCCGCGAGAGCACCTCGCCGGTGCGCATGTGCAGGAAGAAGGCCGGATCCAGGGTCAGGATGTGGGCGTAGGTCGCCTTGCGCAGATCAGCCACGATCCGCTCGCCCAGCTTGGTGACGAAGAAATAGCGCAGGGCCGAAGAGACCGCCAAGGCGACCGCGACCACCCCCATCAGCCAGAACCACTGGTCCACCGAGGCGCCGGTGGTCCGCGCCTTGGTCAGGTGGTCCACCAGCAGTCGCACGGCGCCCGACAGCGCCAGGGTGGAGGCCGCCGCGGTGACCAGGAAGAAGCCGGCCAGGCCGACGTCGCCTAGGTGGGCGCGCAGGAATGGGTTGAGCGCGGCCAGGGGCTTGATGTTGCGGCTCTTGGGGCGGCGCTCGGCGGCCTCGGAGATGTCCTGGGCGAGTGACGCACCCACGGTCGGTCGGCCGTCGACAGCCGGCCCAGACCCAAAATCGCTCATGAAAACCCGCGCCCTTGCTCTCGCCCCGCCTTTTCCTGTATAGGCGCGGCTCGGTTCGATCCGCCGGTCCCGGCGGAGCGATTACTCTATGGCCGCTCCTTTACGTCGGATGCCCGCGCGATGAAACAAGACACCCACCCCGACTACCACTTCATCAATGTGGTGATGGTCGATGGCACCACCTACCGCACGCGCTCCACCTACGGGAAGGAAGGCGCAACCCTGAACCTGGATATCGATCCGAAGACGCACCCGGCCTGGACCGGCGGCAACCAGCAGCTGCTGGACCGTGGCGGCCGCGTCTCGCGCTTCAACGCCAAGTTCGGCGCCTTCACCCGCAAGTAAGCTGCGCGGCCCTGGCCGCGCGCGACTTTCGAGCACAAGAAAACGCCGCGTGGATCACGCGGCGTTTTTTGCTGTCTGAATGGCGGGCGCCGACCGCTCGGGGGTTAGCCCCCGAAGGCCGTGCGAAGCCGGTCGAATTGGGACTGCACCGGGTTCGGGGTCTCGACATCGGTGTCTTCGATATACATGCGGCGGTCCAGGTGCCGGACGCGCTCATAGAGGCGCTCGGAGCGGTCCAGCAGCAGCAGCAGCCCACTGGGCAGATCTTCGGCGCTGTCGTGACCGGCGCGGCAAACATCCTCGGCGCCCAGTCGATAGCGTTCGTCGCAGGCGCCCTCGGGCGGCATATCGCCCTCCCGCACGGCCCGCTGCACCAGCAGCCAGGAGGCCACCTGCATCAGCCGCGTGGTGAGCCGCATGCTTTCACCGGCATAGGCGAGCGCCGCGTTGCGGGAGAGTTGCTTGGATTCCTGACGCCCGGAGCCGTCCAGATAGCCGGCCGTCTCCTCGACGAGGTCCATGCCCTCCTGGAAGGTGCGGTCGAACAGCTCGGACCGCGCGAAGTCCTGGATCACGTCCGCGCGCCAAGCGGCCGCCGGCAGGTTTCCATCGCTCATGACCACAAAGTCCCCGACTGAAAATTCGTCCGCGCACAGATGCGCCGTCTGGTCCTAGCTGGTGCAACCGCCGTGCCAAACCCGCTCCGCATGCAATAATTACGCTCCCTTATGCCTAACCAGGCCCTAACCGCCTCCTAACCAGGGGGAGATCCGAACAGAGCGTCGGCGGCCTGGCGGCCCGCCTTCTTCTTCTCGATCTGCGCCTGGCAGCGGGCGATCTCGGCCCGCAGCATCTCGATACGCTCCTCGAGCTCGGCGACGCCGTAGAGCTCCAGGTCCTCGCGGACGGCTTCCGTCAGCCCTTGGCCGCGGCCGATCCGAACCTCTGCGGGTTCCTCCATGGAAGACCTCCCTTTGCCGGTTCCGTTTGTGCGCCTATCTGAACCCCCAACGACAGCCACGCGCAAGACCAGGGAGGCCACAGGATGAGCCAGACAGACATGACGGCGATCGCCGTCGAGGGCGGCAAGGGCTCCGCAGCCGACATGAAGGCGGTGCGACTTCCCCGTCCGGAGGCTGGTCCGGGCCAGATCCTGATCAGGGTGGCCCACGCCGGCGTGAACCGCCCCGACCTGATCCAGCGCATGGGCTTCTATCCCCCGCCCCCCGGCTCGCCCGACACCATGGGCCTGGAGGTTTCCGGCGAGGTCCTCGTGGGCGCCGGTCGCTGGAAGGCCGGCGACCAGGTCACCGCCCTGCTGGGCGGCGGCGGCTATGCGGAATACGCCGTGGTGGACGCCCGCCACGCCCTGCCGATCCCCAAGGGCCTGTCGTTGCTGGAGGCCGCGGCCCTGCCGGAGACGGTGTTCACGGTGTTCGCCAATGTCTTCGAACACGGCGGCCTGAAGGCCGGCGAGACCTTCATGGTGCATGGCGCGACCTCGGGCATCGGCACCACGGCGATCCAGATGGCCAAGGCGGCCGGCGCAAAGGTGATCGCCACGGCCCGCGGCGCCGACAAGGCGGCGGAGGCCAAGGCGCTCGGCGCCGATGTGGCGGTGGACACGACAGCCGAGGACTTCGCCGAGGTCGCCAAGCGAGAGGGCGGGGTCGACGTCATCCTCGACATGGTCGGGGGCGACTATTTCGCCAAGGGCCTGGATGCGCTGAAGACCGGCGGCCGGATCGTCTTCATCGCCAGCCTCGGCGGCGGCGAGGTCGCCCTGCCCATCGGCAGGTTGATGATGAAGAGGGCGCTGGTCACAGGCTCGACCTTGCGACCTCGCAGCCTGGACGAGAAGGCGCGGCTGGCGGCGGCGGTGGAGGCCACCGTCTGGCCCTGGATCGAGGCCGGCAAGCTGCGCCCCCGGATCGACGCGACCTTCCCCCTGGCCGAAGCGGGAAAGGCCCACGCGCACCTTGAGGGCGGGGCGCACGTGGGCAAGGTGATGCTAACGGCTTAAGCCGCGCGCCGCGCGTAGAGGAACTCGATCACCGAGGCCCGTCCGCCGACATAGGTCGGGTTCCCGGCGACCGCGAGCCGGTCGCGGGGACGGGCCAGGTCCACGGAGAGGATCTGGCCGACCCCGGCGCGCGGGCCGTTGGTCATCATCACGATGCGATCCGACAGCAGCACAGCCTCGTCGACATCGTGGGTGATCATCAGGACGGTATTCTTCAGCGCCGTCTGAATCTCCATGACGCTGTCCTGCAGGTGGGCGCGGGTCAGGGCGTCGAGGGCGCCGAAGGGCTCGTCCAGCAGCAGGACCTTGGGCTGCATGGCCAGCGCCCGGGCGATGCCCACCCGCTGCTTCATGCCGCCCGAGATTTCCGAGGGCCGCTTGTCGCGGGCCTGGGTCATCTTCACCAGATCGAGATTGTGCAGGGTCCAGTCGCGGCGCTCGGCGGCGGACTTCTTGCCAGCGAACACCTTGTCCACCGCCAGGCGGACGTTTTCCTGCACCGACAGCCAGGGCAGCAGGGAGTGGTTCTGGAACACCACCGCCCGCTCCGGCCCCGGCGCCTCCACGGCTTCGCGGTCGAGGATCACCGCGCCGGTGGTGACCGGGATCAGGCCCGCCACCACATTGAGCAGGGTGGATTTGCCGCAGCCGGAGTGGCCGATGATCGAGACGAACTCCCCCTGATCGACCTGCAGGTTGATGTCGTGCAGCACTTCTGAACGGCTCGCGCCCTTCTGGAAGGTGACGCCGACCGCCTCGATGGAAAGATAGGCCTTGGCCATGGTCAGGCTCCTTAGCTCAGCGCGTTGCCGCGCGAGACGATTCGGCCGGCGAAGGCCACGATGCGGTCGAGGAAGAAGCCGGTGAGACCGACCCAGGCCAGGGCCACGACGATGTCGGAGATCCGGGACGCGTTGTACTGATCCCAGATGAAGAACCCGACGCCGACGCCGCCCAGCAGCATCTCCGAGGCGACGATGGCCAACCAACTCATGCCAACCCCGATGCGCAGGCCGGTGAAGATGTAGGGGGTGGTGGCCGGCAGCAGGATCCTGAAGAAATACTCCACCGGCGACAGACGCAGCACCCGGGCGACGTTGACATAGTCGTCGGGAATGTTCCGCACGCCGACGGCGGTGTTGATGATGATCGGCCAGATCGAGGTCACGAAGATCACGAACAGGGCCGAGGGGTTGGCCTCATGGAAGGCGGCCAGAGAGATCGGCAGCCAGGCCAGGGGCGGCACGGTCCGCAGCACCTGGAAGATCGGATCCAGCCCCCGATGCGCCCAGCGGTTGGCGCCGATCAGCACCCCCAGCAGCACCCCGCAGACCGCCGAGATGGAGAAGCCCAGGGCCACCCGCTTCAGACTGGTGACGATGTGCCAGAAGAGGCCCTTATCCACCCCGCCCCGGTCGAAGAAGGGGTCGACGATCAACTCGCGGGACTCCAGCCAGATGCGCGACGGCGAGGGCAGGCCCTCATAGGAATCGCCGCACAGCAGCTGCCAGACCGTCATCAGGATCAGCAAGGTGAGCGCCGGCGGCAGGACGGCCGCAGCGGTCGCCGAGGCGCGGCGGGCGAGGCCGGCGAAGGGCCGGGGCGGCGGGTCGCGCAGATCCATGACGATCGGCTCGCTGGCGCTGAACTCAGGCTTGGGAAAACTCATCACCGCGACCCTAGACCAGCTTCTTGATCGGCTGGCTGGCCAGGTAGGCGGCCGGGTTGGCGGGGTCGAAGACCTTGCCGTCGAAGAACCGCTCCACGCCGCGGCTGTCGGACGCCGGCGCCGCCTGACCGATGGACGCGGCCGCCGCGCGCCAGATGTCGGCGCGGTTGACCTTGTTCACCAGGGCCTTGGTGTTGGTGGCCTTGGGCAGAACCCCCCAACGCACGTTCTCGGTGGCGAACCACAGGTCATGGGACTTGAAGGGGAAGCTGGCGTTATCGGCCCAGAACTTCATCGTGTGGGGCGACTTGGCGACCTTGCGCCCATCTCCGTAGTCGATGGTCCCCTGCAGGCGGGGCAGGATGTCGCCGATGGGCACATTGACATACTGGCGGCCCGAGACGATGGAGCACATGGCCGGGCGGTTGCTCATCTTGTCGCACCAGAGCTGGGCTTCCAGCACGGCGGCGGTGAGCGCCTTGGCGGCGCGCGGATAGCGGTCGACCCAGTCGGCGCGCATGCCCAGCGCCTTCTCCGGGTGGTTCATCCAGATCTCGCTGGTGGTGGTGGCCGTGTAGCCGATCCTCTGGTTTACGGTCTGTCCGTTCCAGGGCTCGCCGACACAGAAGGCGTCCTGCGTTCCGGCCTTCAGGTTCGCCACCATCTGGGGCGGCGGGATGACGATGGTGGAGACGTCGGTCTCGGGATTGATGCCGGCCGCCGCCAGCCAGTAGCGAATCCACAGGTCGTGGGTCCCGCCCCGGAAGGTCATGGCGATCTTGGCGGGGTTCTTGGCGGCCTTGAGCTGGGCGAACTTGGCCTTGGCGCCGCTGGCGTCCACCCCGACCTTCACGGCCTTGAGGTCGTTGCCCACGGAGATGGCCTGACCGTTGGTGTTGAGCCGGGCCAGGATGTACATCGGCAGCGGCTTGCCCCCGGTCTGGACCCCCAGGGTGAACTGCAGAGGCATGGGCGAAAGGATGTGCGCCCCGTCGATGCCGCCGCCGCCCGAACCCAGCACCAGGTTGTCGCGGGTGGCCGCCCAGGAGGCCTGTTTCACCACCTCCACGTCGGGCAGGCCGTGCTTGGCGAACAGGCCGCGCTCCTTGGCGATGATCAGGGGCGAGGCGTCGGTGAGCGCGATGAAGCCCATCCGCGCCTTGGCCACCTCGGGGCCCGCCCCGGCGGCGAACGCCCCGGAGGGGAAGGCGGCCTTGGCGGCGGCCAGGGTGGCGGCCGCGGCCATGATGGCGTTGCGGCGAGTCAGGCCAGTGTCGGTCTTGTCGGTCATGATCAGGGTCCGCCTACAGCTTGTATTCGAGGGTGAGCCAGGCCTTGGAGCGCGAGGCCGGGGGCGCGAGGGTTCCGGCGGGCACGGTGGCCTCGCGCCGGAAGTCGGCATATTTCAGCGCGATCGACAGTTTGGGGGTGATGGCGGCGGTGAGTTGCGCGTTCCATTCCGAGCCGAGGTCCGCGCCGGTCCGCTGGTCGTCGAAGTCGTGGTAGCGGACGATCAGGTCGGTGTTGAAAAGATAGGTCCGCTTGAAGCGCGGCTTGACGTTGAAGCTGATGTTCTTGTCCTCGATCCCGTCGGCGAAGCTCTTGTTGCCGCCGGCTGAGACGAAGGCGTCCGACCAGCCCTGGAAGGCGTGGACGGTGGCCAGCGGCGTGGTGAAGCCCCGCGTCCCGTTCCCCTCAAGGGCCTCATAGGCCAGCTTGACGGTGTAGATGTCGAAGGTTCCCGCGACGTCGGCGGCGACATAGTCGAGGTCAAAGGCCGCCGTATTGCCGCGATACTCGCTCTGCACGGCGTAGGTGGCGTTGTAGGCCACCTGGTAAAGGCCCACCCAGGTCTTGCCGGAAGCCTTGGCCCCCTTGGTGATCGACGAATTGATCGCCGAGTTCCCGAAATCCAGGGCGTAGACAAAGCCCTGCAGGCGCAGGGCCTCGGCCGGGGACCAGGTGACGTTCAACAGGTGGCTGTCGCTGTCCCAGTCCTTCAGTTCGCCGAGGATGCGATTGATGTGGGTGACATAGGCGTAGGTTCCTTTCACCCGGCCCAGCGCGAAGTCGGCGCGGACGCTGTCGAAGGTCTGTTCGTCCTGGCGCCAGCCGACATTGCCGACGAAGCGCTGGTCATCCAGCAGGATGCGCTGGCGGCCGGCGGTGACCTGCAGGGCGGCGCTGGGGGTCCAGGTAAGCTGGGCGCGGTTCAGTTCGGTGACATCGGGATCGTTGACGACCGGATAGCGCGCCTTGTCGGCGCCGTTCAGCGGCGGGGTCGCGGCGCCCGGCACATTGACCGCGAAGTGCTCGGGGCCGATCTGGCGGACGTCCTCGAACTCGATCAGGCCCTTGAAGCCCTTGAAGTCGGCGGTCTCCCAGCCCAGCCGGGTGCGGACGGTGAAGGCTTGGCCCTCGTCGCGCAGCACGGCGGTCTTGGTCTGGTCGACCCCTTCGTAGCGGGCGCGGACCTCCAGCAGCAGGCGACCGGCGGCGATCTGGTCACTGAGGGTCGGCTCGGCGGGCGGCGGGAGCGGCGGTTCGGCGGCAGCCTCCATCTCGGGCTCGGGCTCGGGCGCCGGCGCCAACTCTACCGCCTGAGCCTGGGCCAACCCCGCCCAGAGCAACGCTGCGAAGCCCGTTCCCAGGGCGAGCTGTGTCTTGGTTCTCTTCATGCCTGCATCCCCCGCGGCCAAAAAAAAACGCCCGGCGAGGCCGCGGCGCGGCCCCTCCGGACGTCGTTGTCCCTTCCATCCGACGATCACCGTCGGCGGCCCTGTCGGGCCAGCGCAGAACCTCGTTGTCCCGCGTGTCGCCCCTAGGGAGCGGCCCGCAGCGCCGCGCCGCAATCGGAAACCGGCGCTATCTGGGGCGATTGGTTGCGATCGGGGTCATATTGCACAGCAGCAAAGCAGGTCACCCGCCCTCTCTGCACGGATTTCGCGCGTTTTGATCCGGCCACCCCCAGGCCAGAGCCTGTCAGGTCGGGCTCAGAACAGGTCCGCCCGCCGCGGGAGCTCCCGCCCGGACGGCTTCCACGCCGAAGAAACCTCGCTCACCTAGCGTGGATTCAAGCCGTTTTCGCTGCACCCGCGAAGACTCAGCCCTGCTGGGCGTCCTCGGCCTCGGCAGTTTCGAAGGCCGCGCGACGGGCCTCCATCTGCGCCATGCGCTCGGCGCGCATAGCCGGGTCCCACGCGTTGCGAGGGCCGACGTGCATGCCGCCGTCCACCAGCATCGACACCCCGGTGACGAAAGCGCTTTCGTCGCTCGCGAAGAACAGGGCGGCGTTGGCGATGTCCTGCGGCAAGCCCGGCTTGGCGATCGGTTGCGCGTTGGGCGCCGTCTGGGCCATGCCCTGCTTGATCATGGTGGCCATGCCCGCCGGCACCACCGCGCTCGGGGTGAAGATGTTGGTGAGGATCAGCCCCGGGCAGATGGCGTTCACCCGCACGCCGTCGCGGGCCACTTCGGCCGCGGCCACCTTGGTCAGGTGGATGACCCCGGCCTTGGCCACAGAATAGGCGATGGGTCCGGCGCCGGCCTGGGTTCCGGCGATGGAAGCGGTGTTGACGATCGCCCCGCCGCCGCGCGCCTTCATATGCGGCAAGGCGTAGCGCATGCCGAGCGCGACGGAGCGCAACAGTAGATTCTGGCTGAGATCCCAGGCCTCGCCGGTCATCTCCTCCAGCCGGGCGGGCGAGCCGCCTGCCCCGGCGTTGTTGAACAGAACGTCCAGGCCGCCGAACACCTCGGCGCAGGCCGCCATCAGCGCCTCGATCTGGCTTTCCTGCATCACGTCGCAGTGGCGATAGGCGACCTGGCCATCAAAGCGGGCCGCGAGCGCCGCCCCAGCGGCGTCGTCGATGTCGCCCACCATGACCCTGGCGCCCTCGCGCACGAAGAGCTCCACCGTGCCCAGGCCGATGCCGGAGCAGCCGCCGGTGATGACGGCGATCTTGTTCTTCAGGCGGTCCATAATGCGTTTCCCCACGGGCCTTGTCTGGCGATCCCTGTGGTGAAGAATGACGCTGGCCCGTCGCGCGCGCAAACCCATTCTTCGAAAAATTTTGGAACAGACTCGCCTCGCTGCGCCCAGCGGCCGGGCGTGAGCGGGCCGGAATATCGGCGACATGGATTGGCCGGGGCGCCCCTGCACGTAAACCCGGTGCGGGGGCGCTCCCGAGCCTGCCCCCACAATACCCAACCCCAGTATTTTTAAGGCGTAACGCGTTATGCGCCACGGCGAGTCACGGACCCAAACTTCTAACAGAATCGCAGCATTCCCCGGGGGAGTTCGTTTGGGCCGCTGCGATTGACCATGATGTCAAACATTGACGGAACGGAATGCATACCTCAGATTCGAAAATGGCGCAGTCATAGCGTCAGGCCGAAGAGCCATACGGGGAAGGATACCTAGGATGAGTCGTAGATTTTATTTGCTAGCCGCCAGTGCGCTGGTGAGCGCGACGGTCGTGAGCAACGCACATGCGCAGAGCGCGGGCGGCGGCAACATGATCGAGGAATTGGTGATCACCGCGGAGAAGCGCGAGCAGAGCCTGCAGGATGTGCCGGTGGCGGTTTCAGCCTTCACCTCGGAACGGCGCGACCTGATCGGCATCAGCTCGGTGCAGGACATCACCAACTTCACCCCTGGTCTGGCCTACTCGGCCGGCACGGACCGCATCAGCCTGCGCGGCATTGGCCGACTGACCAACAACCTGGCCTCAGAACCCGGGGTCGCCACCTACGTGGACGGCGTCTACACCTCGTCGACCGTTGAGGTCGGCCGCTCGCCGCTGTTCGTCGACCGGGTCGAGGTTCTGCGCGGGCCGCAGGGCACCCTCTATGGCCGCAACTCCATCGGCGGCGCGATCAACGCCATCTCCAAGCGGCCTACCAACGACTTTTCCGGCGAAATCCGCGCCAGCTACGGCAGCTATAACCGCCGCGTCCTGGAGGGCACGGTCTCCGGGCCCATCACCGAAGGCCTGCGCTACCGGCTCGGCGCGTCGATGACCAAGCAGGACGAGGGGTGGTTCCACAATATCGCCGGCGGTCCGGATGAGGGCGATATCCGCGACGAGAAGTATTTCGAGCTGCAGGTCGAGGGCGACCTGGGCGAGAACGCCGACTTCTGGGTCAAGGCCGCGCGCGGCAAGTACGACAACCGTTCAGCCCCCGGCGGCCGCACCGGCGGCGGCCTGACTCCGCAGGACACCGCTCTGATCACGCCCGGCGGCCTGTCACCCGCCTCGGGCTATGGCTTCGCCTTCGGCCAGAACATCCTGGCGCTCGGCCCGGCACGGAACTCGTCTTTCGTCACCACGGGCGGCGACCTGACGGCCTTCTCCACCAACGCCAACACCTTCAACGGCGTGAGGGACTATTCCAGCCAGATCCAGGTCAATTTCAACTACCACTTCGACGAGATGGACCTGAAGTACATCGGCGGGTTCCAGCACTATAAGTATGCGTTGCAGAGCGACTTCGACGGCACCGCCCTGCTCTCCTACACCATCCCTCTGAACCCCGGCATCACCTCGGCCACTCAGTGCAACCCGACCTTCGTGGCCTTGGGTATCTGCCGGCCGCTGGTGGCGAAGCCCAACGTGGTCAGCCTGTACCAGGAGAACAAGGAGTGGTTCAGCCACGAGCTGAACCTGACCTCCACCAATGACAGCCCGGTCCAGTGGATCCTGGGCGCCTATGTCTACAACGAGAAGTACAAGCAGCCCTTCGACATCACCCTGCCCGACCAGGCCGAACTGGCCACGCCGTCCGGCGCGGCGGCCAATCCGCGGCGGATCATCTACTACACCGACCAGGCCATGGAATCCTGGTCACGGGCGGCCTTCGGCCAGGTGAACTGGCAGTTCACCGACACCCTGAAACTGACGGCGGGCCTGCGCTACACCGCCGACAAGAAGAAGGGCGTCGAGTCCGGCCGGCTGTTCTGCTTCGGCTGCTCGGCGGCGGTGGACCCGCGCGTGCTCGGCTCCTTCACCCCGGTGCTCGACATCACCACCTCCACCTTCTCGGGCACGCGGCCCGCGGGAAACACCGATCCGCAGAAGGGCGTCATCGGACCGGCGGTCACCGACGCGGCCACAGGCATTCGCCGTCGCGGCCTCTACGACACCTGGGACGCGGTGACCGGCACGCTCAACCTCGACTGGACCCCCGACGCGTCGACCCTGGTCTACGCCAAGTACAGCCGGGGCTATAAGGCGGGCGGGTTCAACTCCGGGACCATCACGGCCTTCCCGGAGACCGACGCCGAGCACGTGGACGCCTACGAACTGGGCCTGAAGAAGGACTGGAGCGGCTCGCTGCAGACCAACGTCTCGGCCTTCTACTACGACTACCAGGACGCTCAGGTGCCGGTGGCCACCCAGCCGGCCGTCGGCCCCTCGACCTCGATCTTCTACAACATCCCCAAGTCCCGCAGCATGGGGTTCGAGCTGGAGACCATCTGGCAGCCGATCGAGAACCTGCAGATCCTGTTCAACTATTCCTACCTCGACGCCACGATCCGCGAGTCGTGCTGTATCCAGGACGGGGCCGATCCGGCCGCCGCCCAGCCGGGCGCCAAGCCGGTGAGCAGCCTGGCCGCGGTCGATCCGATCACCGGGGCGCCGACCTCGCGCGGCCAGGACCTGTCGGGCAACCACCTGCCCGTGGCCCCGCGCAACAAGGTCGCCTTCAACGCCAACTACACCTGGGAGTTCGAGCCCGGATCCCTCACCGGCTCGTTCAGCTATGTGTGGCGTGACAAGGTCTATTCGTCGATCTTCGATCGTCCCTACTACGAGGCGCCGGCCCGCAGCCAGATCGACGCGCGCCTGACCTGGCGGGACAGCGACGACCACTATTCGGTGATCCTGTACGGCAAGAACCTCACCGACGAGCAGGACTTCGACACCATGAGCGCGACCCGTCAGACCGGGTTCAACGCCAGCGGCGTCTACAACCTCAACCGCACCTATGTCCTGGTGCCGCCGCGCACCTACGGAGTCGAACTTCAGTACCGCTGGTAAGACCTGGACCACCTTGCTAAGCGGGGATGTGGAGGGCGCGGCGGTTCGCCGGCGCGCCCTTCCTTCTTCCCTCTCCGCCTGTCGAAACACACCGGCCGGAACAGGCCGGGAACGTGTTGGGCGAACGTCGGCATTCGGCGGAAACCCTTGGCGGACAAGGCCTGGCATTGTGTCAGGACTGTAAGATCAAAGCCGTTGACTGAGCAGTACGGCTCCCGCACGGTTGCCTCCAAACAGCTCCGAACGCCGGCTTCTCAATTCATGGGAAGGCTGGCGAAGGATCAAAATAATGGCGGCCGTGGGCGTCCTCCACGGCGGGAGGAAGATGTGGATCGCGGCGCCCCGATGACGTTCGGAGTCCAGGCCCATCCCGTCACGGCCCCCCCATTTTTGAGCCTGGATTTTTCCGCCCGCACGGCCGCGCGGCCCGCGCCCTTTCACGCCTGGAGCCATTGATGACCTCGACCTCAGCCGTGGGCGAACGCCCCCCTGTGGGACTGACCACCAAGGTTCTGTACGGCCTGGGCGCCGTGGCCAACGCCGTGAAGGCGCGCGGCCTCTCCACCTTCCTGCTGATCTTCTACAATCAGGTGATCGGCCTGCCGCCGCAGATGGTGTCGAGCGCCATCTTCATCGCGCTGATCTTCGACGCCTTCTGTGATCCCCTGGTGGGGCAGATTTCCGACAACTTCCGCTCGCCCTGGGGCCGACGGCACCCGTTCATGTACGCCGCCGCCCTGCCGGTCAGCCTGGCCTTCTTCCTGATCTGGAACCCGCCCAGCGGCTGGAGCAACACCGAGCTGTTCGGCTACATGCTGGCCTGCCTACTGGTGATCCGGCTGTTCGACACCTTCTTCGAGCTGCCGTCCTCGGCCTTGGCCCCGGAACTGGCCCGGGACTACGACGAGCGCACCAGCCTGATCGCCATCCGCGGCCTGTTCACCGTGATCGGGGGCCTGGGCATGACCCTGATGGTCTACCAGGTGTTCATGAAGGAGAACCCGGACGGGTCGGGCGGCATCACCGAGCGGGCGGGCTATTTCGGCTACTCGCTGTTCGCCGCGGTGCTGATCTTCGTGGTGATCATCGTGTCCACCACCGGCACGTTCAAGCAGATCCCCTACCTGCGCCAGCCGCCGGCCCGGAAGATCGGCTTCAGGCTGATGGCCCGGGAAGTCGCCGCCACCCTCAACAACCGCTCCTTCGTGGTGGCCGCGGTGGCCGGCATGTTCATCGCCGTGGCTATGGGCCTGAAGAACGGGCTGGAGCTCTACTTCGCCCTCTATTTCTTCCAGCTTACCCAGGCCCAGCTCTCGATCCTCACCGCGCTCGGCGTCGCCGCCAGCGTCGCTGGGGTGATGCTGGCGCCCCGGGCCGGCGCCCTCTTCGGCAAGAAGCCCGCCGCGATCACCCTGTTCACCGGGGCGCTCGCCGCCGGCATCACACCGCTCACCATCACCCTCATGGGGATCGCGCCGCCCCCCGGCTCGGACGCGATGTTCTACATCATCTTCGTCGAGACCTTCTTCAACGGCGCCATGGCCGTGGCGACCGGGGTTCTGCTGTCGTCGATGATCGCCGACGTGGTGGAGGACGCCGAGGTCAAGACCGGCCGCCGGTCCGAAGGGCTGCTGTTCTCGGCCGACAACCTGTTCAAGAAGATCGTCTCGGGCATGGGGATCTTCGTCTCCGGCAGCCTGCTGGCCTTCGTCAACTTCCCTGCCAACGCCAAGCGCGGTCAGGTGGACCCCGACATCCTTCGGGAGCTGGCCGTCATCTATCTGCCCATCGCCACCGCGCTTTACGGGACCGCCATCCTCTGTCTGTTCGCCTTCAAGATCGACAAGGCGACCCACGAGTCCAACCTCCTCAAGCTGAAGGATGCGGCGGCGCTCGCCGAACTCTCCGGCGCCGACGACCAGATCGGTGGCTTGCCCGGCGTGGCCGGCGGCGCCGCGCCCATCGCGCCACGGAGCTAAGAACATGAGCCAGGCTGAACTGACCGCGAAGGTCCCGCAGTCCACCAAGCTGATCTATGGCCTGGGCTCGGTGGCCTACGGCGCCAAGACCCAGCTGCTCGGGCTGCTGCTGCTGTTCTACAATCAGCTCGTGGGCCTGCCCGCCGCCGCCGTCAGCCTGGCGCTCTCCATCTCCATCGTCATCGACGCCGTGTGGGACCCGCTGGTGGGACAGTGGTCGGACAACCTGCGCAGCCGCTGGGGCCGACGGCACCCGCTGATGTACGCCTCGGCCATTCCCTTCGCGATCTGCTGGGTCCTGCTGTGGCGCCCGCCGGAGGGTTGGTCGAACGAGGCGCTGTTCGCCTACCTCTTGGTGCTGGTGGTGGCCTCAAGGATGCTGATCAGCCTCTATGAGGTGCCCTCCTCGGCCCTGGCTCCCGAGCTGGCGCCCGCCTATCACGAGCGCACCAGCCTGCTTTCCTATCGCTATCTGTTCGGCACCCTGGGCGGCGCGGGCGCCTCGATCCTGGCCTTCGCGGTCTTCCTCAAGGGGACCCCCGACCAGCCCATGGGCCAGCTCAACATCGAGGGCTACTGGCCCTATGCGCTTACCGTGGCCGCCATCATGGTGGTCTCGATCATCGGGTCCACCGCCGGCACCCACGACCGCATTCCCACCCTGCACCAGCCGCCGGCGCGCAAGGCCACCCTGGCCGACATGGTCCGCGAAGTGTCCGCCACCCTGGCCAACCGCAATTTCCTGGTGATCGTGCTGTCGGGGACCTTCGCCGGCATGGCCGGCGGACTTTCCAACGGCCTGGGGATCTATTTCAGCACCTATTTCTGGGAGCTGCCGTCCTCCAACCTGCTGGTCCTGGTGCTGGGGGGCCTCGTCGCCTCGCCGGTCGCCGCGGTCATCGCCCCCATGCTGTCCAAGCGGTTCGGCAAGAAGCAGGCCTGCATCAACCTGTTCTTCGCCGGACTGCTGGTCTCGGTGCTGCCGGTCGGCCTGCGGCTGCTGGGCCTGATGCCGCCGAATGGCGAGCCGCTGCTGGTGGGCATCCTGCTGCTGGACCGCATCGTCTCGGGGATGCTGGGGATCGCCGGCTACATCATCGTCGCCTCGATGATCGCCGACATCGTCGAGGAGAGCCAGATCAAGACCGGCCGCCGCTCTGAGGGCCTGCTGATGAGCGCCGACACCCTGTTGCAGAAGGTGGTGGGCGGGATCGCCGCCATCCTGCCCGGCATCATGCTGGCGGTCATCGGCTTCCCCGACCATGCCAAGCCGGGCGCGGTCGATCCCGCCGTGCTGCAAAACCTGGCCCGGCTCTACCTGCCCGCCACGACGGTGTTGAGCGTGGCCGCCATCGGGTCGCTCTATCTCTACAGGATCGACCGCGACGCCCATGAGCGGAACCTGGAGACCATCGCCGAAGGCGTGGCCAAGGCCGAGCTCCTGGCCGAGGCCCTCGACCAGGCGCCCGAATCCATCACCACCATCAACCGTCCGGCCTGACCGGCGTCCTCAACCTAAGAGCTGCACCTTGACCGACGCCATACCGTCTCTTCGAGCAACGCCGAAGCTCGGCGTGGGAACCAAGCTCTCCTACGGTGTGGGTTCCATCGCCGTCGGGGTATCGGTCCTCGGGCTCTCGGCGACCCTGCTGCAGCCCTATCTGAACCGGGTCATCGGCCTGCCCGCCCTGTGGGTCGGGACGGCGATCATGCTGACCCTGATGCTGGACGCGGTGATCGATCCCGCCATCGGCCAATGGTCGGACAAGCTGCGGACCCGGTGGGGCCGTCGCCATCCGCTGATGTACGCCTCGGCGCCGCTGATCGCGGTGGCGTGCATCGCCTTCTGGAACTCGCCCTCCACCTGGCCGGTGACCACCACGGGCATTTTCGTGATCAGCATGCTGGTGCTGCTCCGGCTCTGCGTCAGCCTCTATGAGATCCCCTCCTCGGCCTTGGCGCCTGAACTCACCAGCGACTACCACCAGCGCACCAGCCTGTTCAGCTACCGGTTCTTCTTCGGGGTCGTGGGCGGCCTGGGGATGAACGTGGTGCTCTACCAGGTCTTCCTGTCGCCGGCGGCCGGCGGGATTCTCAACAAGGCCGGGTACGCGAACTTCGGCATCCTGGCGGCCGGTGTGATGGCGGTCTCCATCCTGGTCTCGGCCATGGGCACCCACCGCCACATCAAGGACCTCTATCAGCCGCCGGTCCGCAAGGTCCCGCTCAGCCAGGTGGCCAAAGAAATCATCGGCACCATCGGCAACAAGTCGCTGATCGTGGTGATGATTTCCGGCCTCTGCTCCGGAGTCTCCAGCGGCCTGTCGGGCGCGCTCAGCCAGTACTTCTACATTGAGCTCTGGGGCGTCAGCGCGGCCTCGATCTCCTACATCTCGATGTCCGGCGTCCTGGCCTCGGTCTCCGGCGTCGTCGTCGCCGGTCCGGCCTCGCGGAGCTGGGGCAAGAAGCGGGCGATGCTGGTCCTCTTCACCTGCTCGGTCTTCACCTCCGCCATACCCCTGTCCCTGAAGCTGCTGGACCTGGCGCCCACCGACAGCGGCATGGTCCTGACCCTGCTGCTGGTGGACTATTTCATCGCCACGACGCTGGCCATCGCCGGCTTCATCATCATCTCCTCGATGATCGCCGACGTGGTGGAGGACGCCGCGGTGAAGACCGGGGTGCGGTCAGAGGGCCTGTTGCTGGCCGCCAATGGCCTGTTGCCCAAGTTCACGGGCGGCATCGGCGTGTTCCTGTCAGGCGTGCTGCTGACCCTGGTGGCCTTCCCGACCCATGCCGCGGCTGGAAGCGTGGACCCTGAGATCATGCGCCGTCTGGCGTTGATCTTCCTGCCCATCAACACCGGCATGAGCCTGCTCTCGATCCTGGTCCTGCTTCCCTACAAGATCGACGAAGACCTCCACGCCAGCAACGTCGCCACCCTGGAGGAAGCCGCCGCGATGGCGGAGCGGGCCCGCATCGAGGCGGCCCGCCCGGTGGTGGGCGGCGCGGGCGGCGCCTGAGGGCCAAGACGACACGCGGAATGCGGGCTAGGTTCGCGAAACAGAACAAGAGCCGGGGGAAACACAGTGGCCGAAGCCGCATCAGACGCTCAAGCCGGCCGACGGTTGAGCATGCCCACCAAGCTGTTCTACGGCTTCGGCTCCGTGGCCTTCGGGGTGAAGGACAACGGGTTTTCGTACTTCCTGCTGATCTTCTACAATCAGGTCATGGGCCTGCCCGCCCAGACCGTGGGCCTGGCGATCATGATCGCCCTGTTCGTCGACGCCTTCCTCGACCCCATCGTCGGCCAGGCATCAGACAATTTCCGTTCCAAGTGGGGCCGCAGACACCCCTTCATGTACGCCGCGGCCATCCCGGTGGCGGTCTCCTACCTGCTGCTGTGGAACCCACCAAAGGCGCTGGATCACCAGGGCCTGTTCTTCTACCTGATCGGCACGGCCATCCTGATCCGCAGCTTCATCACCTGCTACGAGATCCCGTCCTCGGCCTTGGCCGCCGAACTCACCACCGGCTACGACGAACGCACCAAGCTGCTCAGCTACCGCTTCCTGTTCGGCTGGATCGGCGGCCTGGCGATGTACTTCGCCGCCCTGAAGATCTTCCTGACTCCCGACGCCACGCACAAGGTCGGCCAGTTGAACGTGGAGGGTTACGCCCACTACGGCATGGCCGCCGCCCTGCTGATGCTGTTCGCCATCCTGGTATCGGCGGTCGGCACCCACGGCCAGATTCCGTTCCTGCGCGAGGCGCCGCACCGCAAGCTCAACCTGCCGACCCTGGCGCGCGAGATGGTGGGGACGCTGTCCCACCGCTCCTTTCTGCGCATCCTGATAGCCAACCTGTTCGGGGCCATGGCCGCGGGCCTGACGCTCTCCATCAGCCTCTATTTCACGACCTTCTTCTGGGAGTTCAGCTCCGCCCAGATCGCGCTGTTCACCTTCGCAAGCCTGACGGCGGCCCTGTTCGCCTTCGCGGCGGCCCCGGTCTTCTCGCAGAAGTTCGGCAAGAAGCGCTCGGCCATGACGCTGCTGCTGATCGGCGTCGCGGTGGGGGTCAGCCCCATCGTCCTGCGCCTGACGGGCCTGTTCCCGGAGAACGGCAGCTCCCTGCTGTTCCCGCTGATTTTCCTGCAGAACGTGATCTCCACCGGAGCCACGATCACCGCCAACATCCTGACATCCTCGATGATCGCCGACGTGGTGGAGGACAGCGAACTTCAGACCGGCCGCCGGTCGGAGGGTCTGTTCTTCGCGGCCTCGGCCTTCGTGGCCAAGGCGGTCACCGGGATCGGCATCTTCACCTCGGCCATGCTGTTGAAGGCCGCGGCCTTCCCGCAGGGCGCGCGGCCTGGCGAGGTGGACCCGGCGATCATCGCTCGCCTCGGACTGATCTATGTGCCTGTCCTGGTGGTGCTCTACGGCCTGTGCATAGCCTTCATGAGCGGCTACCGCATCACCCGCGAGAGCCACGCCGAATCCCTGCGCCAACTGGCGGCGGCGGCCGATCTGGTCAACGAGGGTGAGCCGGCGAGCGGGGCTGGCAAGCTGAGTTAGCGGGCGAAGATACCCATCAGCATCGGCCGGGCGAAGACCGAGGGCGCGGCCTTTTGGGTGACGCCAGGCACCCAGAAGGCGAGCTCAGCGCCGGCGTTCAGGGTGGCGTTGAGCATCTGGGCGGCGATGAAGGGATCCACGGGGCGGATCGAGCCCTCGGCGATGCCGTCCGAGATCATGGAGGCGAAGCGGTCGGAGACGCGGTTGGAGTGCGCCACCTGCTCCTCGCGCATAGCCTCGGGCAGGGCCGAGAGCGCCGAGGTCCGCAACAGCGGGCCGTATTCCGAAAGCTGATACTCGGCCAGCGCGGCCGCCGCGCTGGAGAGCTTGGACCATTGGTCGCCGGGCAGGCTCATCGCCAGGCGCTGCACTCGGCGCATCACCTCGAAGGTGCGGTCGAAGCAGGCCACCACCAGGTCGTCCTTGGCCTCATGGTGATGGTAGAAGCTGCCCTTGGTGACGTTCAGCTCAGCGGAAATCTTGTCCACCGAGGCGCCCTTGTAACCGCGGCTGTTGATCAATCGGGTGGCGGCCAGCAGGAAGGTCTCCCGGCCCAGCTCAACGCCTTCGGAGGCGGCCAGTTCGGCCAAGGGGGCGGCGGCCGGTGACCACTCCGCGCCCTCCACCGCCAGACCCCCGGTGAGGATATCGAACATCCGGTCGCAGATGCGCCCATAGTCTTCGGGATCATATTTCGGCAGCCAGGCGCCGGCCCAGAACAGCTGCTCCAGCAGCATGTGGGTGCGCGCCGTCCGGCGGCCCCGGCCGAGCCAGGCGAGGTCCGGCGTGTCGAAGAGGTTCCGCACCTTGCGGAACAGTTTCATGAAGGCGTCGAACACCTCGGTGCGGCGCGGATTGTTCAGGGCCCGGATGTCCGACAGCACCGGCAGCGGCGGCGCCGCCCCGATGGCGCCCTGGCGTATCCGCTCAAGATACAGCTCCAGCAGCTTTCGCAGGCGCTCCATGGGGGTCTTCTCGGCCAGAGCGGTCTCGGCGGCCTGGGTCAGCCAATCGATCCCGCGCATCAGGCAGGCGGCGGCCAGGTCGTCCTTGCGCTTGAAATAGTAGGTGACGCTGGTGGTGGAGAGACCCACGGCCGCGGCGGCGACGCCCAGGGTCAGACCCTTCACGCCCTGGGTGTTGAGGATGACCGTGGAGGCGTCGAGGATGGCGTCGCGCTTCTTCTCGAAGCGGTCCGTCGATCGGGCGACGTTTCGTTCAGCCATCACCCCTCCCCCCTCGCGCGCGATCCCAGACGCTTTGCGACCCTCCCTCTCTATCGGACGGCCTATCGCTGCGCCAAGCGGCAAGTTCCCCGCACGTCACCCCCTTACGAGACGGGATTGGAAGGGGGCTGGAACCTACTTCCGGACCCAGGCCCCATCAGGGGTCTGATAGTAGTCGCCCGGCCGCAGCTTGAGCTGGACAACGCTCTGATAGGCGGCGGCGCCGGCGGCTTCGGGCGTGACGCCGTTCTTGGCGGCGGCTCCGCGATAGAGCTGGGCGCGACCGGCGTTGATCTCGCTGACCGCAGCCTCCACAGCCGGCTCGCCGCCGCCGTTCACGAAGCCCAGATAGCCGTCGTTCTGCTCGCCCACGACGCCGGCGGCCTTGGCGGCGTCGACCGTGGCCTTGGCGGTGGCGGCCAGGGCCGGGCCGGCCACGAGGGTCCCGGCGATGGCGGCGGGGATCAGGAGGTTTTGATAGGTCATGGTCATGGCCCCTTAGAACAGGTCCGGATTCTGCTTGATCAGCGCCTTGACGTCGTCGTCCAGGCGCAGGCGGACGTCGGCGTCCAGCTTGGCGTAGATGGTGATCGGCTTCACATCGACATGCACGGTGGCGCAGGCCCCGAGCACGGACGCGAACACCGCGGTCGCCGCGAGCGCGGCGAGGGGTCGGGCGGATGTCATATCGAAGACCTCATGGGTTGGGTTTCGCAGGGGTCGGCTGAACGGGGTCTGAACCGCGAAGCTTTTGATATTCGGCGAAGTCGCCCAGCAGTTGATCGAGGTTGAGGGACGAGTCCAGGGTCAGATCGACCTTGGTCCCCGACGGGAGGGGCAGCTTCCTGGTGAGGAAGCTGCGGGTGATCAGCTCCTGCGGGGTCAGCCAGATCTCCTGATGGGTCGGCGGGGCGTTCTCGCCCTTGATGTGGAACAGGATCCCAAGCCGTCCCCTGGGCAGGCTGTTGACGGTGGCGTCCAGGCTCTGGAAGGCCAGGTTCTCCATGGCCTGATAGGCGAAGTCGGTGAAGGTGTCGGTCTCCGGGGCGGGGATCTTGTCCCCCAACGGCCCCGCCGCCACCGCGCCCTCGGCGGCGACGCCGGTCAGAGCCTCTCGGCGGATCGACAGGCGGCCCGGCCCGGTGGCGCGCAAGGTCCCGGCGGCGATCCGCACACCGTCCGGGGTCATGGTGAAGGGGATGGTCGCGTTGGCCCTGGCGGTGAGGTCCACACGATCGGCGAAGGGCGAGGCCTCAACCAGGTCCGAGAGCTGGACGTTCTCGAAGCTGACAACGCCCTTCCAGGATTGGCCGCTGGCGAAGGGCAGGCTGAAGGGCGCCAGACGCACCTGGCCGCCACCAAGCGCCATCTCGAGTCCCGAGACATTCACCGCCTCGCCCTCGATGCCGAAGGTCACCTGGGCGGCCGTCAGGCCCGCCAACGCCTCAATGCGCCGGGCCTTCAGATTCTGGCCCGGTGCGGCCGTCAACGGCGCGAGGCTGGTGAAGGTGATCTGGCCCGCCAGGCCTGAAACCTGTCCCGCGGGACTGCGGAAATCGAGACCGGGGATGTCCAGCACTCCGCCGCTCATGGTCCCCGCCTTGGTCCAGGCCACCTGGCCCCGGAAGCTGGCCTGGCCGGTCGCGGGCGAGGCCACGAGGGCGGCGCGGGGCGACAGGGCGGCCGGCTGCAGGGCGCCCTCGGCGAAGGCCAGGCTGCCCGTGTCGAAGGTCAGGGCGCCGACACCGGTGGCGCCGTCGTGGCCAAGGTCACCCTGGCCCAGCGCGCGGCCCGCCGGGTCGCTGACACCGATGTCAGCCTTCCAAACCGCACCGCTGACGCGGGCCTGGGCGGTGGCGCGGACCGGGTTGAAGCGCAGGTCGGGGCTGGTGTCGGCCACCGTCGCGGTGGTCAGGACCAGGGTCCCGGCCAGCCGGCCGTCGGCGGCGCCGAGGTCCAGCCTACCGGCGCCCTGGCTCACCGCGGCCTGCAGGAACGGGACCTTCGCCGACAGGGCCTTGGCGCCCGCCCGGATGCGCCAGTCGCCGCGGGCCAGGGTGAACAGCGGGGCGCCGGTCGGGCAGAGTGTCGCCGCGATGGCCTCGACACTGTTGGCGCCCAGCTCCAGGCGGCCGGAGACCGGGGCGCATCGGGTGGCGGTGAAGGCGAGCGCGCCGTCCGACAGGCGCAGCTCGCCGTCCGCGGCGATGACCCCGTCGCGGACCGGACCGACGCCGGTCCTGGCCTTCAGGCGGGTCTGGGCGGTGAGGCCTCCGGGGCGCAGGCGGTAGCGGTCGACGGCCATCTCGACCTGGGGCAGGCCGCCGCTGACCACCACCAGCGTCAGAGCGCCGGCTCCCGAGGCGTAGAGCGGCGCGGCTCCCGTGGCCCGGAGGGTGGCCGTCCCACCCGCGCTCGGGCGCACGGTGAGCGGCGAGGTCAGGGCCAGGGTCAGGCCGCGCTCAGCCGCGGTGACGGAGAGCCCCGTGGTCTGCGCGTCGAAGCTGCGGGCGGCGCGCTTGAGGGCGGCGATCTCGGGGGCGTCTGCGGCGGTGGCGGCGCCTAGGCCCGACCAGTCGCCGTGGGTCGTGACGGCTCCGGCCATGGCGATCTCGCCGCCCTTCGCGGCCAGGATCGCTGAGCCATGCAGGGTTCCGGAGAGCCTTGTCAGGGCGAGCTTGTCGCGGGTCAGGGCCTCGAAGGAGAGGCGGGTGGCGAGGCCCGCGGCGACCCGGTCGCCGCCGGTGCGGGTCCAGTTCAGGCCCTTGACGTCGGTGGCGGCGCGCAGGCCGCGGACCTGGGTTCCGGCCAGTTCGGCGCGGGCCGCGCCAAGGGTGGCGACGCCGTCGCCGGTGACGGCCAGGGTGTCGATCCAGCCGGCGGACTTGCCCCTGAAGTCGGCCTTCAGGCTGGCGTCGTGGAGGACGCTGGTCCCATAGGCGACGCGGCGCGCCTCGATGCTGAGGGCCTGGGTCAGGCCGCCGTCGCCGCGCCTGAGCTTGAGGTCGGGATAGGTGGTCCGGGCCGTCAGGCGGACGGTGGCGTCGCGGGCGCTGATCTGGCCCAGGGTCAGGTCGCCGACCACGACCTTCAGGGCCGAGGCCACCTGATCGCCCACCGTGACCAGGTGCAGCTCGCCGGGGCCAAGGCTCAAGGCCCGATCGGCGCCCTTGAGCCGGACGGGGGCGAAGGTGGCGTCGAGGCGCAGCAGGCGGCCGTCGTCGAGGCGGGCGCTGGTCCGCGCCAGCAGGGTTCCGTAGTCGGTGACCAGGCGCAGGCGGGCGTCTTCGACCGTGATGGCCGGCTGCCGGGCGTCGGGGCGCGGGGGGCGCTTGCGGAGGTTGGCGATCAGGGGGTCGAGGGCGCCCAGGGTCAGGCGGCCGTCGTGCCAGCGGCCCTTGATGACCGGGCGGACCAGACGGACCGAGGTGACGGTGACGCCGGAGAGCGAGAGGCCGTAGCGGACCTCGGTGACCTGGGCGGTGAGGTCTGGGTCTGCGGCGGGACCGATGCGCAGGGCGCCCGTGAAGCCGCCGGGGCCGAAGGTGGAGAAGGCCACCTGGCTCTCGACGCCCTGGGAGCGCAGCCAGCCGGTCAGCGCCTCGCGGGCCAGGGCGCGACGGCCGGCATAGGTCGCCGCCAGGACCAGGGCGACGGCCACGGCGGTGACCACCAGGACGGTGCGCCAGGTTCGCCGGGGGTGGGTCGCGGGATCGGTCAAGGGTCGCCGTTGCTGCCGGAAGAGGTGAAAACTCTAGCGCAAAAGCGGCGGCGGCGGGGCCGTTCCCGCAAACATGTCGGTCGGCCGTGAGGGACCAAAACCCCCTTTCGCCGACACGCCCCGGCAAGCCTCGCGGCAGCCGGGGCGTGGAATGGGCCTATCTATTTGATATATAATATATTCTAGAGGCCTCCGAAGGAGGCCAGCGCGACCCCGCCGTCCACCGCGATCGTCTCGCCGACGACATAGTCACCAGCCCGGCTGGCCAGGTAGATGGCGGCCGCGGCCATGTCCTCGTCGCGGCCGATGCGGCGCGAGGGGATGCGCTTGGCGATCTGGTCGCCCTGGTCGCGGGCCACGCGGTTCATCTCCGAGGCGAAGGCGCCGGGCGCGATGCCGGTGACGTTGATCGAGTCCTCGATCAGCGTCGCGGCCATCCTGCGGGTCAGGTAGATCAGGCCCGACTTCGACGCGTGGTAGGAATAGGTCTCCTGCGGATTGAGCCGGATGCCGTCGATCGAGCAGATGTTGATCACCTTGGCCGGCTGCTCGTGGCTGGCGGCGGCCTTGAGCACGCCGTGCAGGGCCTGGGTCAGGAAGAAGGGCGACTTCAGGTTCAGGTCCATGACCTTGTCCCAGCCGCTCTCCGGGAACTCGTCGAAGGACGCGCCCCAGGCGGCGCCGGCGTTGTTCACCAGGATGTCGAGCTTGGTCTCATGCTCAGCGAAGCGCTTGGCCAGCGCCTGGCAACCCTCGACCGTGGAGACGTCCTGCGGCAGGGAGATGCAGTTGGGACCCAGTTCCGCGGCGGTCTCGTCGCAGACGCCCGGCTTGCGCGAGGAGATATAGACCTTGGCGCCCTGCTCGATGAAGCCGGCGGCGATCATCTTGCCGATGCCGCGCGAGCCACCGGTGACCAGGGCCACGCGGCCCTTAAGCGAGAACAGATCCAGAGCCATCGGGCGCTTCCTTTTGATCGTTGAAACTTGGTCATAGACCCGCGTTTCCCCGGCGAAAACCCTACGCACATTTGACTCGCGCGCCGCGCGAGACGCCTGTAACAAGCGTTTGAATCTCTCCAGCCGCCCTGTCGAGAGGCGGCCCGAACCGACGACCGAGGACGCGCCCATGACCGCCATCAACCCCGTGACCGACCTCACGCTCGATGGCGATGTCGCCGTCATCACCCTGAACTCGCCGCCCGTGAACGCCCTGTCGGCGGCCGTGCGCCAGGGCCTGTTCGAGGGCTTCAAGGCCGCCATCGCCGATCCGGCCGCCAAGGCCATCGTGCTGATCTGCGAGGGCCGCACCTTCATCGCCGGCGCCGACATCACCGAGTTCGGGTCGGCCATGGCCGACCCGCAGCTGGCCGACGTGCAGGACATGATGGAGAGCTCCACCAAGCCGGTGGTCGCCGCGATCCACGGCACCGTCCTGGGCGGCGGCCTGGAAATCGCGCTGTGCGCCCACTACCGGGTCGCCGCGCCATCCGCCAAGTTCGGCCTGCCCGAGGTGAACCTCGGCCTGCTGCCGGGCGCCGGCGGCACCCAGCGCCTGCCCCGCGTGGTGGGTCCCGAGCGCGCCCTGGAAATGATGACCACCGGCCGCCACGTGCCCGCCAAGGAAGCCCTGTCGGGCGGCCTGGCCGACGAGCTGGTGGAAGAAGGCAAGCTTCGTGACGGCGCCATCGCCTTCGCCCGCAAGGTGGTGGCCGAGGGCCGCCCGCTCACCAAGATCCGCGACCAGAACGCCAAGGTTGAAGCCGCCCGCGGCAAGCCGGAAATCTTCGCCGACTTCCGCAAGGCCAATGCGCGCAAGTTCCGCGGCTTCCTGGCCCCGGAATACAACATCCAGACCATCGAGGCGGCGGTGAACCTGCCCTTCGACGAAGGCATGAAGGTCGAGCGCAAGCTGTTCAACGAGCTGATGGCCGGCAGTCAGTCGGCCGCCCAGCGCTACACCTTCTTCGCCGAGCGCCAGGCCCAGAAGATCCCCGGCATCGCTGACGATGTCCCGCTGATCCCCATCAAGAAGGTGGGCGTGATCAGAGCCGGCACCATGGGCGGCGGCATCGCCATGAACTTCGCCAACGCCGGCATCGCCGTGGTGATCGTCGAGCAGAAGCAGGAGCCCCTGGACAAGGGCCTCGGCATCATCCGCAAGAACTATGAGCGCACCGCCTCGCGCGGCGGCATCACCGCGGCCCAGGTCGAGGAGCGCTGCGCCCTGATCACCGGCTCGCTGTCGATGGAAGACTCGTTCGCCGACGTCGACCTGGTGATCGAGGCGGTGTTCGAGCGGATGGACATCAAGAAGGACATCTTCGCCAAGCTGGACGCCATCTGCAAACCCGGCGCGATCCTGGCCACCAACACCTCGGGCCTGAACATCGACGAGATCGCCTCGGTGACCAAGCGTCCCGAGAGCGTCATCGGCCTGCACTTCTTCTCGCCGGCCAATGTGATGAAGCTGCTGGAGATCGTCCGCGCCGACCACACCTCCGACAGCGTGATCGCCACCTCGATGAAGCTGGCCAAGCAGATCGGCAAGACCGCCGTCCTGGTGGGCGTCTGCCCCGGCTTCGTCGGCAACCGCATCCTGGGTCAGCGCCAGCGCGAAGCCCAGAAGCTGGTGATGGAAGGGGCCATGCCCTGGGATATCGACCGCGTGCTCTACGACTTCGGCTTCCCCATGGGCCCCTTCGCCATGAGCGACCTGGCCGGCCTGGACATCGGCTGGGTGAAGGAACGCTCGAAGGGCGAGAGCATCCGCGACGTGCTCTGCGAAGCCGACCGCCGTGGCCAGAAGACCGGCGCCGGCTATTACGACTACGACGAGAACCGCGTCGCCAAGCCCAGCCCCTTCACCGAGAAGGTGATCAACGACTTCATCGTCAAGTCGGGCGCCAACCCGCGCAAGATCAGCGACGAGGAAATCCTGGAACGCTGCATCTTCCCGATGATCAACGAGGGCGTGAAAATCCTCGAAGAGAAGAAGGCCATCCGCTCGTCCGACATCGATGTGGTCTGGCAGAACGGCTATGGCTGGCCGGTCTATCGCGGCGGCCCGATGTGGTACGGCGACCAGGTCGGCCCGGCCAAGGTGCTGGCCAAGATGCAGGAGTTCCAGGCCAAGATGGGCGACGACTTCAAGCCTTCGCCGCTGCTGGAAAAGCTGGTGGCCGACGGCAAGAAGTTCTCCGACCTGTAAGGACCCGCCCCCGCTCATCCCGGCGAAGGCCGGGACCCAGTTTCATCACCTGCCTCCAGGATTTTACTCCAAGGCCGAACCTTATGATCTGGCCCCCGGCCTTCGCCGGGGTGAGCGGATCGGGGCCAGACCGCGGCCATAACCCCTCCTAAGAACCAAGGATATTCCATGCGCGAAGCCGTCATCGTCTCCACCGCCCGCACGCCGATCGGCAAGGCCTATCGCGGCGCGTTCAACAACACCTCCGGCGCCGAGCTGGGCGGCCACGCGATCGCCGAGGCGGTCAAGCGCGCCGGCATCGATCCGGCCACCGTCGATGACGTGGTGATGGGCGCCGCCCTGCAGCAGGGCACGACCGGCAACAACATCGCGAGGCAAGCTGCGCTCCGCGCGGGCCTCCCCAACACCGTCTCGGGCATGACCCTGGACCGCCAGTGCTCCTCGGGCCTGATGGGCATCGCCACGGCCGCCAAGTACATCCTCAACGACGGCGCCAATGTCGCGGTCGGCGGCGGGCTGGAAAGCATCAGCCTGGTGCAGAACGACAAGATGAACCGCTATCGCACCAGCGATAAGTGGCTGAACGAGCACGTTCCGGAAATCCACACCTCGATGATCGAGACCGCCGAGATCGTCGCCGAGCGCTACGGCGTCAGCCGCGAAGTCCAGGACGAGTACGCCTATCAGTCCCAGCAGCGCACCGCCGCGGCCCAGGCCGCCGGCGTGTTCGACGCCGAGATCGCGCCGCTGACCTCGATCATGATGGTGCAGAACAAGGAAACCGGCGAGTTCTCCGAAAAGGAGGTCCGCCTGACCCAGGACGAGGGCAACCGTCCGCAGACGACGCTCGCGGACCTGCAGAAGCTGGCCCCGGTCTTCAAGGGCGGCCAGATCATCAAGGAAGGCAAGTACGTCACCGCCGGCAACGCCAGCCAGCTGTCGGACGGCGCCGCCGCCGTGGTGTTGATGGAGCGCAAGGAAGCCGAGCGTCTGGGCCTGACCCCGCTGGGCGCCTATCGCGGCATGGCCGTGGCCGGCTGCGGCCCGGAAGAAATGGGCATCGGCCCGGTCTTCGCGATCCCCAAGCTGCTGGAACGTAACGGCCTGAAGATCGACGACATCGACATGTGGGAGCTGAACGAAGCGTTCGGCAGCCAGGTGGTCTATTGCCGCGACAAGCTGGGCATCGACCCGGCGAAGTACAACATCAGCGGCGGCGCGATCTCCATCGGCCACCCCTACGGCATGACCGGCGCGCGCGCGACCGGCCACATCCTGCACGAGGGCAAGCGCCGCGGTTACAAGTACGGCGTCGTGACCATGTGCGTCGGCGGCGGCATGGGCGCCGCAGGGCTCTTTGAAATCTTCTAAGAGCCCGACCGCGGCGCCCATCACTTTGGATGGCTGAAATCGCTCTCGCGATTTCAGCGGGCGCCGCAGGGCTGTTCGAGATCTTCTAAGTTTCAGCCATCTAAGTTCGACGAAGGGCCGTCCGCGAGGGCGGCCCTTTTTCGTGATGCATTGGCTGCCGCACCCCCTCACCCCCGACGAGGGCGAGAGGTGTTGGTGGGGGCCCGGACCCCTGCGCTGGTTTTCAGCGGGGATGGGCGCTGTTGAAAGCCTGATCCCCCTTCCCCCTCGATGGGGGAAGGGTCGGGGATGGGGGTGAGCGCAGAGAGGTTGGCGAGAAGCGCAGTCGGCGCTGTCCGCAACGCCCTTCACCCCGACTCAGCGGCGACACCCCCATCCAACCTTCCCCCATCGAGAGGGAAGGCTATGAGCCCAATAGGTCCCGCATGTAGGGGTTGAGCATCTTCCCCTGCGGGTCCAGGCGGCGGCGGACGGCCTGGAAGGCGTTCCAGTCCGGATAGAGGTTCGCCAGCTGAGGGGCCTTGAGGCTGTGGAGCTTGCCCCAGTGGGGGCGGCCGCCGTGTTTCAGGAAGATCGGCTGGATCAGCTCGAACAGGAACTTGTAGTCGTCCTTGTAATAGCAGTGGACGGCGACCGAGCCGCGCGGACCGCCGTTGAAGGGCGAAAGCCAGGCGTCGTCGGCGGCGATGCGGCGCAGTTCGATGGGGAAGAAGACGTCCTTGCGGTGGGTCTCTAGGGCCGCCACCACCGCCTTCAGCGCCGCCATCTGGGTCTCCGGCGGCAGGTGGAACTCCATCTCGTTGAAGCGGATGGGACGCTCGGTGGAGAGCAGCTTCCAGCCCTCACCCACGGCTTCTTCCGGCTTGGTCCCGCCCAGCAGGGCCTTGGCGGCGGCCTTGCGCAGGGGGGTGGAGAAGCCGAGCAGGTTGCGCAGTTGCTTCAGGGCCTCGAGGAAGACGTCGTCGCTGGAGGCGGTGGGCGCGGTGGCCGGCAGGTCGGTCTCATCGTGGGTGATGTTGGCGGCGAGATCTGTGAAGGGGACGGCGTAGAACTCGTAGTTCCGGTGCTTGGCCCAGCGGGCCTCGGCCTGGGCGATCGTGTCGGCCAGGGGCTCGATCCAGACGTGGCGGTGCAGGCGGCGGTTCTCCGAGGTCTTCAGCCGCACCTGGGTGATGACGCCGAGCGCCCCCATCGAGACGCGGGCGGCGTTGAAGACGTCGGCATTGCGGCTGGCGTCGCAGTCGAGGATTTCGCCCGAGACGGTGGCCAGCCGCAGGGCGGTGATGTCGCCGTGCAGGGCCTTGAGGCTGGTTCCGGTCCCGTGGGTGCCCGTGCCGATGGCGCCGCCCAGGGACTGCTTGTTGATGTCGGGCAGGTTGGGCATGGCCCGGCCCTTGGCGGCGAGCGCCGGGCCGAGCGCGCCCAGGCGCGTGCCGGTCCAGACGACGGCCTCGTCGCCCTCCCAGCGCGCGATGCCAGCCACCTGATCCAGGGTCATCAGTGTGCCGGAGGTGGGGACCAGGGCGGTGAAGGAGTGGCCGGCGCCCACCGGGCGGATGGGAACGGGCGTGGTCTTCAGCACCTTCGCGAGCTCGGCCTCGGAGGTCGGCGCGCTGCGGACCGCCGGATAGGCGCTCTCAATCCCCGACCAGTTGCGCCAGAGCATCCTGCCCTGGGCGTTGACGCTGGCGGGGGCTGCGGGTTCCGGCTTCTCACGGGTGGCGAGGAAGACCCCGCCGCCGGCCACGGCGACCACACCGGCGCCTCCGGCCAGCAGGGCGTTGCGGCGGCTGATCACGACGGCGCCCCCTCACGATCGGCGATGAAGCGGGTCAGGGCCTTGAAGTCCTCGGGCGTGCAAGCGGCGCACTGACCGGTGGCCGGCATGGCGCGGTAGCCCTGGATGACGTGGTCCAGTAGGACCTGTTCGCCCTGATGCCAGCGGGGCGCCCAGGCGCGCGCGTCATGCACCAGGGGCGCGCCGGCGGCGGGGTTGGTGTGGCAGGCCTTGCAGGAGCCCTCATAGAGGGCGGCCAGGCGCGGGTCGGCGGGCTTGAGGCTGGCATAGTCAGCGGGCGGCCCGGCCGGCTTGGCGCAGGCGGCGAGGCCCAGCAGTGCGATCAGAACAAGGTGTCTCAAACGTCTTCCCCCCGGGGCGCGGCCCTCTTCACGTCGTGTCATCCCGGTTTTCGCGCGAGCGAAAGACCGGGACCCATAGACACCGATTTATCCGGCACGCCCCGCGTGTCTGGGTCCCGGACAAGTGCTACGCACTTTCCAGGGCGACAGCGAGGAGAGCTACCCCAGCCGACCTATCGCCTCGACCACCTGGGCGGTCTTTTCGACGGTGACCATGTGGCCGGCCTCGGGGATGGAAACCAGCTCGGCGCCCGCGATCCCCTTCTTGAAGCCGTGGGCGTAGAAGGGCGGGACCATGCGGTCGGAGTCCCCCCAGACCACCACCGTCCTGGCCTTGATCCGGTACAGGCGCTGCGACAGCCCCCGCTCTGGGATGGGGAACAGGATGCGGCCGGCCATGCCCAGCTGGCGGGCGTTGGTCACCAGATAGGTCTGCAGGAAGTTGGGGTCCTCGACATTGCGCCCGGCCGTCAGGATCGCCGCGCCGGCCGCCGCGTCATGGAACAGGTACTGCGGCATCTCGTAGGGCATCAGCGAGAACATGTCGGCCACCGGGTGGTCGTCGTCCCACAGGCCGGTCGGGCAGATCAGGGCCAGGCGGGTCAGGTCGTTGGGCTGGGCCGCGGCCATCTCGGCGGCGATCATGCCGCCCATGGAGTGGCCCACGAGGATGGGGTCCTTGAGGCCCAGCGCCTCGACGACGTCCCAACTGTGCTGGGTGAAATCCAGCATGTCGCGGATCTCGCCGCACTCTTCGCTGTCGCCGTAGCCGGGGATCAGCGGGGCGTAGACGTGGTGCGCCTCGGCCAGCGCCAGGAGGAACGGGTCATCGGCGGTGACGCCGCCGGCGCCGTGCAGGAAGACGAGGTCAGGGCCGGAGCCGCCCTCGAGATAGCGGACCGGGACGTGGCGGGTTTCGACGGTCTTCAGTTCCATGATCGTCCCTCCTACGCGTAGGTCTTGGCGAGTTCGGCGCTGGTGGGCGCCTCCTTGCGCAGGGCGCCGGAGGTGACCCGGCTGGCCAGGGGGCTGGTCCAGAAGCGGTTGTCGTGGTCCCAGTCGGGGAACATGTTCCGAAGCTTGGGCATCACCTTCTCGGCGAACAGCTTGGTGGAATACATGCACTTGTCGGCAGGCATGTTCCCCACGTGCATCAGGCAGAAGATGTTGCCGACGTTGAGGCCCTTGATCAGCTCCTCCATCCGCTGGCGCACGGTCTCCGGCGAGCCGGCGATCACGTGACCCTGCTCGGTCAGCTCCTTCCAGGTCAGCTGGGTGTAGCCGCCGCGCGGCGGGGCGTATTGGCTGAGCGCCCCGGTCTGGATGGTCTTGATGGTCCGGTAGCCGGGCGCGTCGGCGAAGCCCGGATAGACGTGCAGGCAGCGATTGTAGAAGTAGCTGACGTGCTCGGAATAGAGCCGCTCGGCCTCCTCGTCGGTCTCCGCCACCAGGATGGTCTGGGCGAAGCCCGCCCGGTAGGGGCTCTTGTCCACGCCGCGCTCGTCCACCCGGCGCCAGTAGCCGTCCATCAGGGCCTGGGCCCGCAGATAGCCGGAGAAGCTGAGGTAGGAATAGGAATAGGTGTTGTCGATGCAGAAGTCGTAGGTCTCCACCGAGCCGCCGCCGGGGATGTGGACCGGCGGGTGGGGGGCGTCCTGGATCGGGCGCGGCCAGATGTTGACGTGCCGCAGCTTGTTGTAGCGGCCGTTCCAGGCGAAGGGCTCCCGCGTGGTCCAGGCCTTGATGATCAGGTCATGGGCTTCCTGGTACTTCTCCCGCGTGAGCGATGGGATCTGGCCGTAGCAGTAGTTGGTGTCCATCGAGGTCCCCACCGGGAACCCCGCCACCAGGCGCCCGCCGGAGATGCAGTCCAGCATGGCGAATTCCTCGGCCACGCGGATCGGCGGATTGTACAGCGCGATGGAGTTGCCCAGGACGACGATGGCCGCGTCCTTGGTGCGGCGCGCCAGCCCCGCGGCGATGATGTTGGGGGACGGCATGATGCCGTAGCCGTTCTGGTGGTGCTCGTTCACCCCGACGCCGTCGAACCCGAGGGTATCGGCGTATTCCAGCAGGTCCATATAGGTGTTGTAGACCTCATGGCTCTTGGCCGGATCGAACAGCTTCTGGTCGATATCGACCCAGACCGACCGGTTCTTCTCCCGGAAATCGTCCGGCAGATAGGGCCACGGCATCAGGTTGAACCAGGTGAACTTCATGGGCTCGTTCCTCCACCCCGCCTCTGTCGGGCGGTCATGTGAACGACGATAATCCGATGAGGCCCGGCGCCAAGGGGGTTGCTGGGCGTTACCCCTAGCAGGCGGCGCCGGTCCTGGCCTCGTGCTCCAAGACGGGGCGCACGACCTGCGTCCAAAGTTCGTAGCCGGCCGGCGTCATGTGCAGGCCGTCGGCGACGAAGATGTCCTTCGGCTGGCCGTTCTCCAGCATGGTGGGGACGACGTCGACCACCGTGAGGTCCGGGCGTTTGGCGGCCATGGCGCGAACCGCGTCATTGACCTGCGCCTGCTCGGCCAGCTGGGTGAAGCGCAGCTTCGAGGGCTTGAGCGTGATGAAATAGACCGTGACGGGGCCAAGGCGCATGTCCTTGAGGTCCATAAAGGCCTGGAAGTCGGCGGTGACCTCACCCGGGGTCTTCTTGGCCGCCCACAGGTCGTTCTCGCCGGCATAGAAGAAGATCGCGCGGGGGTGATAGGGCGTGACCACCTGGTCGAAATAGAGCGTCACGTCGGCGATCTGCGAGCCGCCGAAGCCGCGGTTGATCACGGGATAGGGGGCCATGTCCTGGTCCAGCGTCTTCCAGAAACGGATGCTGGAGGAACCGGTGAACAGGAAACCGCAGGGCTTGGGCGGGGTCGCCTGGTCCAGCTCGGCGAAGCGGGCCAACTCGGGCGCGAACCGGTTCTCCGGCGGCGCGGCGGCGGCGGTGAGCGACAGCAGCGCGAGCGCCATGAGCGCGCGGCGCGTGAACGACCTGGGCATCGGCGAACTCCCTACTTTCGGGAGAGACTACTGAGCGGGCTGGGACAGCGCCAGCAGGCGGTCGGTGCGTTTGGCCCAGCAACAGGTGTGCTTCTCCGACCAGACAAGAACCTTCCCGCCCAGACGACGCGCGGACGCTTCGCTAAGCGCCGGGGGCACGACCTGATCGAAGCGGCCCAGGACATGAAGCTGGACGACGCCCGGCGGCAGGGTGACATCGGCGGGATCAAGGGAGCCGGTGAGAGGGCTCGCGCCATGCCACTGCGCCCAGGCGGCGAGGTCCAGCGGCGCGGCGAGGGTGACGAGGACGGCGACATCGGTGCGCCGGGCGGCCACCAGGGCGGCCATGGTCCCGCCGCCGGACCAGCCCACCAGCCGCAGGCGCGCAGCGCCCGAGCGGCGCTTCAGGTCATCGATGGCGAGGCTGGAGGCGGCGACCGCAGCCTCTGAATAGCGGCCGGTCGTCCAGTCGGACGGGGTGCAGGCCGCGTCCTTCACATACTGGCAGGGACGCCCCAGCCAGGCCACCGGTCCCTGCGGCCAGGCCTGGGCGATGCGGAAGCCCAGGGGGTCCGCGGGCGTCGGGTCGGCGGACGGCCGGCCCTTGCGGTCGTGAGCGTTTCCGTCGCCCTCGATCACTACGGTGAGCAGGTCGCCCGTGGGTGACGAATCCTTCGAGGCGGCGGCGAGGATGCGGGAGCCCGCAACCACCTCGAAGGACGTCCAACCCCTGCCGGCGGGGCTGGCGCCGGCAGGGGCCGTCAGCAGGGAGACCAGCGCCAGGCCGAGGGCCGGAACAGACGCCAGTCGCCGCCGCATCAGCTCTCTCCTCAGAAAGCCCGACGAAGGGTGAAGCCGAAGCTGGTCTCACCCTCGTTCTTCTTGCCGACCAGGGTCTGGATGTTGAAGGCCAGGGCCAGGTCGTCCGACAGCGGGGCGGCGAAGCCCGCGCCGATGTAGCCGTATTCCTTGTCGACGCCGGCCGGACCGTCGGTCTGGCTGTTGAAGCTGGCGCTGACATAGGGGAGCCAGTTGGAGCCGGTGAAGATCAGCGCCGTGCCGGCCTGGGCGATGGTCAGGTCGGTGGAATTGCCGGCGATCGGACGGCCGGCGTTGTCCCGGTAGGCGTCGGTGTCGGAGGTCGAGGCGATGACGCCCAGGCTGGGGGTCAGGACCCAGTCGGCGCCGAGATCGACGGTGGTCCCGATGCTCACCGAACCGAACAGCTGGTTGCGGTCGGTCTCGCCGAAGGAGCGCAGGAGCCCGGCGGTGCGGCCGTACTCGACCTCGTCATTGGAATAGCCCACCGTGCCGGTGATCTGGAAGGCGGGGCTCGCCGACCAGCTGGCATAGGCGCCGACCGTCCAGCCCTTGGTCTGATAGTCCACCGCCGCGCCGTCGAGCTGCATGGAGCCGTAGCCGACATAGGCGCCGAGCACGGTGCTGTCGAAGATCACGTCGCCGCCGATGGCGGCCGAGCCGCCCCAACCGTCCTGGGCCGAGCCCGGGCGGCTGTCATCGACATAGGAACCCGAGGCGTTGACCCACAGGCCGGTCTGCGGCTCGAAGGCGCCGGCGTTCAGGCCCTTGTAGACCCGGCCGTTGCGGGTCTGAGGACCAAGGCCCGAGGTCAGGCCAGCCAGGGACAGGCCCTGCAGGCGCTGGGCGACGAAGTTCTGCATGCTGGTGGCGTTCACCCGCGTGCCGACCAGGGCCAGGAAGAGCTGGTCAGCCTCGGCCTGGGTGATGAGGGCCTGCTCGGGGACGGTCATGGTGATCACCGCGCCGGTGGAGGTGGTGACCGTGGTGGTGGTTCCGGCCGGCGTGGTCGTTGTCGTAATGGTCGCAGGCGTGGTGGGCGTCGTCGGCGGGGTGGGCGTGGTCGGGGTCGTCGGGGTAGTGGAGCCGCTGGACTGGCCGAAGGCCACCGCGCAGGCGCCCGAGCCGGTGACCGCCTGGGTCACGGTGTTGACCACGCAGTTGAAGGCCTCGGTGGTCCCGCCGGCGGCGATGGTGCCGGTGTAGGAGATGCTGGTGGCGCTGGGCACGATGCTGGTGAACTTCACCGTGGCGGGGTTGGCCGCATAGGGACCGCCCGAGATGTTGATGGTGATATTGTTCAGGCCCCCGACGGTGGTCACGATGGTCGTGCCGTCGGGCAGGGTGACCGTGCTGTTGGCCCCCTGGGCGTAGGCCGAGCCGGCCCCAAGGCCGAGGCTCAGCAGGAAGGCCGCGAAGGCGGCCGCAAGAAAGCGCATGTCGAGTATCCCCAAACTGGTGTGACTTACCGTCACGCCTGCTCGACCACGGGGAGGCGGCGCCCCGCATGATCCATCCGGACTATGCGAGGCGGGAAACCGTAGATTGTGATGTCAGCGCACCCTGGCGCGGGTCTTCCCAGCCCCACGCAACCGAACGCCCCACAAATTGTTTGTCATGCTTACAAAATATGGGTCGGCGAAACGTGGCGCCTTGGGTGCGATGCCTGACCTACAATCCGTTCGGCTGATCATGCCGGTTGCGGCGCAATAGCGTGGCGGCAACCCATGTCTTGGAAGATCTCGTGAGCGCCTGGGCGGGGCCGGGCAACGCCTAGTTCACGATGCGCTTAGACGGAATCGTCTGAGCGTTGAATGCTGATCTGATTTCAAAGTCATAGAGCCGGATTCAGGCTTCGAGAGACGCCATCCGGCTTAGACCCGCGCCAGCCAGGCCATGGCCTCAGGCCAGTGCTTATGGGCCAGGAAGCGTCCGATGCCCGGGTAGACACGGGTGGATTCCACGTGGTCGCCCAGCCAGGCCTGGACCTCTTCGACCCCGTTCATCGGATCCTGGTCGCCGTGCCAGAGGGTGACGGGGCAGGCGAGGTCCGAGAGGTCGGGCGCTGCGGATTTGGCGGCGCAGCGGATGGCGTCGGCCGCGCCGCGGGCGCTGACCGCCACCGACTCGCGTGTATAGTCGATGATGAAGTCCAGCAGTTCTGGGTGGGCCTTCAGATAGGCCGCGTCGCCGGGGGCCGAGGCTGCGGCGCGGGCATAGCGCTCGAACTGGGCCCGGCTGAGGCTCAGCCGCATCATCTCGAAGATCATGTCCGACAGCCACGGGTTGCGATAGATGCGCCGCCAGAACAGGGTCAGCTTATGGCCCTGGTCACGCTCCCGCTCCGCCTGAAGGCCCGGCGGACGTCCCGAGGCCAGCAGGATGCGGGTGACCGAATCCCCCAGTTGCACGGCGGCCTCCATGGCGTAGGCCGCCCCGTCGGTGTTGGTGGTGATCTGCAGGCCGTCGATCCCCAGATGCCGGATCAGGGCCACGGAGTCGGCGGCGACATTCGCGTAGGTGAAGTCCGGGTGCGGATCGGATCGCCCCGCCCCCGCCCGCTCGGTGGCGATCATCCGCAGGCCCAGATCGCGGGCCAGGGCGTTGGTCCCCCGCGGCAATAGACTGGACGAAAGGTCCTGGGTGATCACCAGCACCGGCCGTCCGGCGGGATCGCCATAGTCTCGCCAGGCCAGGCGGCGGCCGTCGGCGAGCTTGAACAGCTGGACCGGCGGCGCGGTCTCGGCCGCCGCCCGCTCGGTGGCGACGATGGCGCCGCCGAGCGGGCGGTGTCCGCCGGCTGGGTCCTCGAAGGCCTGGGCCAGGGCGCCGAGCTGGGTCAGGGCCCTCACCAGCTCGCTCTGCCGGTTTAGGCCCATCTTGTCGAAGACGGCGCGCAGCTGGTTGCGCACCGTGTTCAAACTGACATCCAGGTCGTCGGCGGCCTCCTTCAGGCTGAGGCCATCCTTCAGTCGCGCCGCCAGCCGGGTCTCGGCCGGGGTCAGGCCGAAGCTCTCGCGGACGCTGGCCCACAGGCGGTCGGTGGTTTCGACCGCCGGAAACACGATGGCGATGTCGCCCTCCCCGCGCGGCGACGGCTGCGGCAGGGTGGCGGCCAGGCCGGGCGGCAGGGCCGCGGCGGGCGTCACATAGGCGAAGTGCGGGCCTTCGTCCTCCTCGTCGAGGAACTTGACGATCACCTGCCGGCCGCGGGTTTCGCGCAGGCGCTTGCGCGCCTGGGTCAGGGCCTCGTGGTTGGAGGGGTTGAGGAAGGACAGGCCTCGGGCCTCGATGTGGCCCAGCCGATGCTTGAACAGGCGCTCACCGGCGGGGTTGCAGGCCGCCGCCCCACCCGATCCGGCGACCACGATGACGCCCACAGCGGCCCGCTCGCCACCGCCCGCCGCCGCGCGGGCCAGGTTGGTCATGCCCTCGGTCCGCAGGGGCGCCTCGCCGTCCTGGGCCGGCACGTCCAGGGCTTCGATCACCTCTTCCCAGCGCTCGGGATCGGCGGCGACGGCGTACATCGTCTCGATCACCAGAGAGACATTGGCCTTGGACTGGGCGGCGGACATGCGGACCTTTGGGGGCTGGACCGGGGAGGATCAGCTTACACGGCGCGGGCCGAACGCAAGCCTCCCTATTCGGACGTGATCAGGGCCGCCCTGGCCCCGAGCGCCGTGACGAGGTCGGCGGGGGCCAGGTGCGCCTGCAGGCCGCGCTGGCCGGCGTTGACGAAGACCTGATCGTGGGCGAGCGCGGCCTCGTCCACCACGGTGGGGACGAGGCGCTTCTGGCCGAACGGGCTGACCCCACCAACCCGGTAGCCGGTAAGCCGCTCGGCGTCGGCGGGTTTCATCATCGCCGCGGCCTTGCCGCCGAACACCGCCGCCAGCCTCTTCATCGAGACCTCCTGGTCCGACGCCAGCACCGCGCAAACCGGTTTGCCGTCCACCTGGGCCATCAGGGTCTTCAGCACCCGGGCCGGATCGGCGCCCAGGCTCTCGGCGGCCTGCAGCCCCACCCGGCCCGCGTCGGGGTCGTAGTCGTAGGTGTGCAGGGTGAAGGCGACGCCGGCCTTGCGCAGCGCCAGGGTCGCGGGAGTGGTCTTGGCCATGGCGCGCAAGCTAGCTGGACGGCGCGGGCTTGAGAATGCGAGACGAGGGTCATGCGCCTGCTTCTCTTGCTCTCCGCCCTCGCCTTCGCCGCTCCCGCCGCGGCCCAGGAGGTTCCCATCACTTACGGCGTCTTCATGCGCAAATTGATGGAAGTTCAGGCCCTCGACGCCGAACTCCTAAGCCGTGACAGTGCGACGGCCACGCTTCAGCGTTGGTGCGATGCGCACGGCCCCGGCGGCGAGACCAAGATCGTGGCGCGGCGAATCCTTGGTGCGAACAAGGAGCCAGGCAAGGTCGAGCGCCGTTCTCTTGGGGTCTTCGCCCGCACCCCCGTGGCCTATCGGCGTGTCCAACTGCTCTGCGGAGACAAGGTGCTTTCGGAGGCCGACAATTGGTACGTGCCCGCCCGCCTGACGCCGGCCATGAACAGCACCCTTGCGCAGACACAGACGCCGTTCGGAGTGGCGGTGAGGCGGTTGAACTTTAGACGCCGGACATTGTCGTCCGACGTTCTGCTTCTCAAGAATCTGAACCTTGAGCGGCCGGGTGTTCCCCACGAGGTGCTGCGCCACCGCGCCGTCCTCTCCACCCCCAATGGCCGGCCGTTCAGCCTGGTCGTCGAGACCTATACCGACCAGCTCCTGGTCACCCCGCCCTGAGCCTTCCAAGGCCAAGCTCGTTGTCCTAGGGTGGCGCTCCACAACGGGGAGTGGCGACCATGAAGACCGTGGTTTCGAGCGTTCTGGCGGCGGCGATCCTGGCGGGGGCGGCCCCCGCCCTGGCCCAGGACATGGCCAATACCGAGAAACTGAGCCTGCAGCCCAAGCGGGTGAAGGGCCTGCTGCTGGGCTACGGCTACGACCTTGGCGAGTATTCCGGCCAGGTCAAGGCGATGACCAAGCAGACCCGCGCGCTGGGCATGTTCTCCAGCGACTACGCCAAGGCCAACTTCACGGTGTCCTCGCCGCACCTGAAGGCGCCGATGACCGTGGCCTGCGAGGGCGGCCAGAACCGGTTCGGATTCAGCTGGATCGACTTCAAGCGCAACGACCTGGCCTATGTCTGCAACTTCGCGGGCGGGCCACCGGACGCCTCCTTCGCCCTGGTGCTGAGCGACGGGAAGTTCCTGGACAAGCTCTATCAGCCGCAGCGGGCCGCGGAGATCCGCTATGGCGGCGTCACCCTGCGCGCCAGGACCAAGAAGCTTCCCGGCTCAATGCCGTTGGGGGGCGGGAGCACGATGTCCTACGTGATCCTGAAGGGCGACCAGGAGGTGGGCGGCATGGTCCGCACGCCGTTGAAGGGGACGGTCTATCTGCCGGTCCAGGGCTCTCCCGATCGTGACGCCGCCGCGGCCATGACCCTGGCCCTGTTCTTCTTCACCGATCCCGGCCAGCAGACGCGCTAGAGCGGGATGCGAAAAAGTGGATCCGGTTTTTCGCGTCAATCCCGCTCTAAATACTTAGAATCGATCACGTTTTATGATTTTAGATTGATCTAGGGGGCTCTCGGCGGGCGGGCTCAGGCAGCCGGGAATTTCGCCATGTTGGGCTTGGGGATCGCCCAGGTGAAGGCGCCGGCGGCCTTGCACTTCTCGCGGGCGAAATCCGACCAGGCGGCGACGAATCCCTCGGGATGCCGGTCCGACGGCGTCGAGCTGACCCTGACGAAGGTGACGGGGCGGACCAGGGTCACGGCGGCGATCTGTTCCCAGAGGTCGCGCTCGGCCACCGGGTCGCCCTTGGCGTCGAGCCAGCCGCCCGTCCGCCAGGCGCCGATCTGGCCGGCCCCACCCATCAGCACCGCGCTGTCGGAGTGCAGGGTGATCGGCGTCGCCACCGGGATGTCGGAGAGGTCTGAGAGGGCGCGGAGCACGGGGGTCAGCTCCATGCGCGGCGTCGTCGCCTGGCGCTCGCCGCCGGCCACGCCCCGCGCCTCGCCGTTCCAGAGCCGGACATAGGCCCAGCCGCCGAAGCCCCGGCTGTCGGTGCAGAGGCCGTCGGTCCAGATACGCAAGGAGGTCATGGCGAGCCTCTTCGGCGAGAGCGCGGCTCCAGGCAAGCCCTAAGCCTTGCAGGCGCCGCGCAAAGGGCTCATCTCCCTGGCATGTTGCAAGAAGAAATCGGCGACCGCGCCAGTGAGATCATCTGGCGCGGCCGCCAGTGGATCGTCACCAATTTCGGCCTCGAGACCCTGGGCGACCCCTTCCCCTACGAGGTGGCCGCGACCCGGCTGACCGAGGGCTGGCAGGGCGCCGACGAGAGCCTTCTGGCCTGGCCCATGGAGCTGGCCGCCAAGACCTGGATCGACTACCGCGACTTCGTCACCGCCTATCTGGTGGCGCTGGGCGTGCACCAGGAGGCCTATTCCCCGGTGGACGTCGCCACCATCAAGGCCTCCCTCAACGAGGGCCGCGCCATGTGGGAGGCCACCAAGGCCGAGATGCTGGGCGAATTCGACGACGACTAGGCTTGATCGGCCATCGAACGGCCGCCGTGGACCCAGGGTCTACCGCGCGGCCTTCCGGTGGGCGTAGCAGGCGTCCCAGTAGGGCTCACCGCCGAACCGCTCCACCAGCAGGTCGGTGAGGGCGCGCACCTTGCCCGCCACATGGCTGGCCGGGGGCGGGCGAACGACATAGAGCCCGGCCTCCGGCATCGGATAGTCCCGCATCACCGGCACGATGGTTCCGCGCTCCAGGGCCGGCCCGGCGATGAAGGTGGGCAGCATGGCCAGGCCCAGCCCCGCCTCCACAGCCGACAGCAGGGCCTGGCCGTTATCGGCCCGGAACCGGGCTTGCGGCTGGAAGGTCACCACCCGGCGGCCGTCGCGGAACGGCCAGGTCTCGGCGCCCTGGGTGATGGTCTCGTGGCCCGCGAGGTCGGCGATCGTCAGCGGCTCGCCCCGCCGGGCCAGATAGTCGGGGCTGGCCACCAGAGCCCCGTGGATGGGAGCGATCTTGCGGGCGATGAGGCTGGAGTCGGTGAGGTTCCCGAGGCGGACAGCCACGTCGAACCGCTCGCCGATCAGATCAACGAAGCGGTCGGAATAGGACGCATCGACCTGTAGCCTGGGATGGCGCACCGCCAGCTCGGCCAGGACCGGCGCCAGGTGGGTCATGCCAAAGGAAAGCGGGGCCGCGATCCGCAGCGATCCGACGATCTCGCCGCCCTGCTGGGCGACGGCGTCGCGGGCCGCCTCCAGGTCATGGAGAATCTGGTCGGCGCGGGCCTTGAACTCCAGGCCGGCTTCCGTGACCGCCACCCCGCGCGTGGTGCGGCTGAGCAGCTGCGCGCCCAGCTCGGCCTCCAGCCGCGCCACCCGGCGACTGACCATGGACTTCGACAGGCCCAGCCCCTGACCCGCGCGGCCGAAACCTCCGGCGTCGGCGACGGCCACGAAGGCGGCGATATCCTCAAGATCGAACATGTTCCCATTTTCGCAACAGTCTGGGTCGAACGGCCCCACTATTGTTGCGAGTTTGGAACCACCAGCTTGGACACGTCAATCACTCAGCGCCCCGGAGGGCGACATGTCCCAAGTTCTCGTTCTCAATTCCAGCCTCAGCGGCGAGGCCTCGGTCTCGCGTCTCCTGGTGGCCGAAGCCCTCGCCCAGATCGTCGCCCGCGAACCGACCGCCAAGGTGGTGGTCCGCGACCTGGCCCAGGCCGAAATCCCACACCTGAACCCGCTGACCGTGGCCGGGGTCCGCGCCAAGGCCACCACCGTGGCCGAGACCAAGGCCCGCGATCTCTCCGACCAGCTGATCGCCGAACTGCGGGCCGCTGACACCATCGTCATCGGCGCGCCGATGTACAATTTCTCGATTCCCTCGACCCTGCGCACCTGGTTCGACCATGTCCTGCGGGCCGGCGAGACCTTCAGCTACTCCGAGGCCGGTCCCAAGGGTCTGCTGGAGGGCAAGCGGGTGATCGTGGTGGAGAGCCGCGGCGGCCTCTACAGCGAAGGGCCGGCCCAGGCCATCGATTTCCAGGAGCCCTATCTGCGCCAGCTGCTGGGCTTCATTGGCCTGACCGACGTGACCTTCGTTCGGGCCGAGAAGATCGGCTACGGCCCCGACGCCCGCGAGGCCGCCATCGACGCAGCCAAGACGCGACTGGCCGAAATCATCGCGCGACCCGTATCTCAGGCCGCCTGATCCCTGCCGCCTCCCCCGGCGGCGCGCCGGGCGCCCAATCGGCGGGCGCCCGGGTCGGCCGGCCGCTCTGATAACGAAGGTTTACATTCGACGGCGCCGGAACCTGTTATCCCGCTCCCGGCAAGGCGCGGGGGCGGGCCGGAACCATGAAGACGATCGCGGTGCTGTCCCACAAGGGTGGGGCGGGAAAGACGACGGTGGCGGTGAACCTGGCCATCGCCTGGCGGGCGCTGGGCGCACGCACCATCCTGGCCGACGCCGATCCTGTCCGCAGCGCGTCCGACAGCCTGCGCAAGCGAGCCGACCACAGCGCCCTGGTGGTGGAAACCTCGGCGGCCAAGCTCGACGCCCTGGCCTATGTCAGCGGCAAGGGCGGCTGCGACGTGCTGATCATCGACACCCCCGGCGGCCCCGACAACGGCATGATCGAGGCCATGAAGGTGGCCGACCTCTGTATCGCGGTCTCCCGCCCCACCTATCTGGACGTCGCCGCCACCCTGCGGACCGTCGATGTCGTGCGCCGGCTGGGACGCCAGGGGGTGGTGCTGTTCAATCAGTGCCCGCCCCGCCGCAATGGCCTGGAATCGGCCGTGGTCAGCGGAACCATGGACGTTCTCCGGCGGGGTGGACTTGAAGTCTGCCCCCTGGCCCTGCAGGCGCGGGCCGCCTACCAACGGTCCATCGCCCAGGGCCAGGGGGTCGGCGAATACGAGCCGGGCGGCAAGGCCGACGCGGAGATCGCCGGCCTGCTGGCCTACATCCAGGACAAGACCATCGGCGCGAACCGCGACCGGGCCGCCAACGACTGAGCCCTTGGAACAGGTCGTGACGCCGATTTCCGCCCCATGAACGCCGCATCGGGTTAGGATCTTGATCTCCGGAGGACGATGACCATGGCCGACGAAGACCCGCCCGCCGAAACCCCGATCCAGCGCGCCCTGCGCCTGAAGAAGGAGGCGCTTGACGCCAAGCCGAAGGACCCGCGCGGCGGGCGCTTCCAGCGGGAACGCGCCGCGGCCGCCAAGTCGTCGTCGAAATCCAAGCCCTGGATGGCGCGCTAGGCGTCGTCGCCGGCTTCCACGACGCCGCGCAGATGGGCGAGGAATTCGTCCCGCTCGGTCTGGGTGAAGGCCTGGCCCAGTTCCTGGGTGGCCTCGGCCAGACTGTACTTTCCGTCGCTGAAGCGCAGCAGCACGCTTTCGATATAGCGGTCGAGGAGGACGCGGTCGGGGCCGGCGAGATCGTGGGTCATGACGCCACCTTGCGCCCGCTCCCGATCAGGCGCCATGCGCTGGATCAATTGGCCGGCACGCTCTAGCCCAGGACGTCCGCCAAGCGGCGGACGACGGTGTCGATCTCCCCGGCCGTCGTGCCGCGGCCGAGGCTGAAGCGGATCGCCCCCATTCCGACCTCGGGCGGCACGCCCATGGCCCGCAGCGTCGGGGACAGCTCCACGAGGCCCGCGTGGCAGGCCGAGCCGGTGGACGCGGCGACCTCCGGCAGCAGCGCGAGGATCTCGGCGCCGACCCGGCCCACGAAGCTGACATTGAGGGTGTTGGGCAGCCGATGCTCGGGGTGTCCGTTCAGCGCCACGCGGTTCCCGAACTGGGTCTGCAAACCCGCCCACAGCGTGTCCCGCAGGTCCTGGACGCGGCGCATCGGCGCGAGGTCAGCCGCCAGGGCGCAGGCCTCGCCCAGCCCCGCCGTCAGCAAGGCGCTCTCCGTCCCCGCCCGGCGCCCGGCTTCATGTCCGGCGCCGTGGATCAGCGGCTCCAGCGCGACGCCACGACGGACATAGAGGGCGCCGACCCCCTTGGGGGCGTAGAGCTTGTGGCCGGCGATGGACAGCAGGTCGACGCCGAGCTGGTCCGTCGCCACCTTGCCGACCGACTGGGCCGCGTCGGTGTGGAAGAGCACCCCGCGGTCGCGCGCGACCTGGGCGCAGGCGGCGATGGGCTGGAGGGTCCCGGTCTCATTGTTGGCGTGCATGAGGGTGACCAGGATGGTGCGCGGCGTGATCGCCCGCGCCAGGGCCTCGGGATCGACGAGGCCCTGGCGATCCACCGGAAGGTAGGTGACCTGGCCGCCCAGGCGTTCGAGGAAGGCGCAGACCTCAAGGACGGCGGGATGCTCCGCGGCGCTGGTGACGATGTGGTCGCCCCGGTCGCGGTGGGCGAAGAACACCCCCTTGATGGCCAGGTTGTTGGCCTCGCTACCGCCGCTGGTGAAGACGATCTCGTCCGGCTCGGCGCCCAGCAGGTTCGCCACCTTGGCGCGGGCCAGCTCGACGGCCTCGCGCGCCGGGACCCCGGCCCAGTGGCCGCTGGACGGGTTGCCGTGGGCGGTCTCCAGCAGCGGCGCCATGACGGCGGCGACCCGTGGATCGACCGGGGTGCTGGCGTTGAAGTCGAGATAGATGCGGTCCATGCCGTGGGACTTCACGCGGAACCGCTGACGACGCGGATCTCCGGGGGGCCCCGCAAGAGCCGGCCCACCACGCGCGATGCCGGGAAGCCTTGGGCCGACAGCTGGGCCAACAAGCCCGGCGCCTCGGAGGCCGACACGGCGATGAGCAGGCCGCCGCTGGTCTGCGGATCGCACAGCAGGTCCTTGCGCCAGGACTCCAGCCCCGGCGGCAGGGCGACCGAGGCCCCGTAGCTGGCCCAGTTCCGCACCGCCGCGCCCGTGCGGACATCGGCCATCGCCAGGGCTTCCACGCCCTCCAGCACCGCCGGCGCATCGGCGAAGAGCTCGGCGGTCAGGTCCGCGCCCCGGCACAGTTCAAGGGTATGGCCGAGCAGGCCGAAGCCGGTGACGTCGGTCACCGCGTGGACGCCGGGATGGTCGGCCAGGGTCGCGCCCACGGTGTTGAGCTGGGTGGTCGTGGCGATGAGGGCGGCGTAGCCCTGCGGCGTCAGCCGCTCCTGCTTGAAGGCGGCGCTGAGCACGCCCACGCCAAGCGCCTTGGTGAGGATCAGGACGTCGCCGTCGCGCGCGGTCCGGTTGGTGAGGACCCGATCGGGATGCACCAGGCCCAGGGCCACCAGCCCGTAGATCGGCTCGACGCTGTCGATGGAGTGGCCGCCGGCCACGGGCACGCCGGCCGAGGCGCAGACCGAGGCGCCGCCGGCCAGGATCGATCCGATGGTGGCCGGCGACAGCTTGTCGATGGGCATGCCGACAATCGCCAGCGCGAAAATCGGGGTCGCTCCCATGGCGTAGACGTCCGAGAGCGCGTTGGTGGCCGCGATGCGGCCGAAGTCGAAGGGGTCATCGACCACCGGCATGAAGAAATCGGTGGTGGCCACCAGGGCCTGACTGTCATTCAGCCTCCAGACGGCGGCGTCGTCAGAGGTCTCGGTTCCGACCATCAGGTTGGGAAACGCCTGGGCGGCGGGCATCTGGGCGAGAATCTCGCGGAGCACGGCCGGCGCGATCTTGCAGCCGCAGCCGCCGCCATGCGCGAGCGAGGTCAATCGAACGGGGTCTGGCATCTGGTCTCCGCACGCGCCATCAAGGGAACAAGCGGGTACTTAGCATCGTCTCCGCGGCCAACCCCATGACGATCAGACAGATGACGAAGGCTATCGCCTAGATGCAGCCGATCCAGGTGCTTGAAACCGCCGACGCGGACACCACCGCCGCCTTCGACGTGATCGTTGACGTGCGCAGCCCCGGCGAGTTCGCCGAGGATCACATGCCGGGCGCGCGAAACCTGCCGGTGCTGGACGACGCGCAGCGGGCCGAGGTGGGCACGATCTATGTCCAGGAGTCGCGGTTCCGCGCCAACCGCCTCGGCGCGGCCTATGTCGCCGAGAACATCGCCCATCACCTGCGCACGGCGATGGACGACTGGGCGCCGACCACGCGCCCCTTGATCTACTGCTGGCGCGGCGGCAACCGCTCCAACGCCATGGCGACGATCCTGCAGCGGGTGGGCTGGCCCACCGCGGTGCTGCACGGCGGCTATCGCACCTACCGGCGGCAGGTGCAGGACGAGCTCTATGAGCAGGCCTGCCCCGTGCGGTTCGTGCTTCTCGACGGGGACACCGGCTCGGCCAAGACCGAAATCCTCGCCCGGCTCGCCGAGCGCGGCCTTCAGGTTCTCGACCTGGAGGACCTGGCCGGGCATCGCGGCTCGCTGTTCGGGGGGCTGGCGGGCCGCCAGCAGCCCAGCCAGAAGATGTTCGAATCCCGGCTGCTCACCGCGCTGAAAGCCTTCGATCCATCGCGTCCCGTCGTCGTGGAGGCCGAGTCCAGCAAGATCGGCGATCGCATGACCCCGCCGGCTGTCTGGCGCGCCATGCAGACGGCCCCACGAATCGAGATCGTGGCGCCCCGCGCGGCGCGGGCCAGATACCTGGTCAGCGCCTATGCCGACATCATCGCCGACACCGACCGCCTGGAGGCCGCCTTCGCGCGTCTGCCCATCCCGCCGTCACCGGCCCGGCTGGAAGCCTGGCGCGGCCTGATCGGCGCGGGCGATTTTGAAACCCTGGCCTCGGCCCTGATGGAGCTTCACTACGATCCCGCCTATGCGCGCGGGCGCCGCAAGGACGGCCGCCAGGCGATCGCCCAGATCGCGGTGGACGCCCTGGACCAAGCCACCCAGTCCGCCGTCGCCGACCAGGTGGCGGGCCTGGTCTCAGGCCTGTGACGACGCCGGCCTGACAAACCGCAAGCCCATCAGGTGATGGCCGTGACCGCCAGATTGGCGGCGACCACTCCAATGACCACGGCCAGCGGCGGCGCCTTCAGGGCGGTCAGGGCGACGAACCCGGCGGCGGCGATCACCGCGTCGAGGGGGCGGATGATGGCGCTGGTCCAGACCGGGTCGTAGAGCGCCGCGGCGAGGATGCCGACCACGGCGGCGTTCGTGCCGCGCAGCGCCGCCTGGGCCGCCGGCGTATGGCGCAGCGAGGCCCAGAAGGGCAGCACCCCCAGCAGGATCAGCAGTCCCGGCAGGAACACCGCCACCAGGGCGATGGCGGCGCCCGGCAGGCCGTTTGGCTGCGGGCCCAGCGAGGCTCCCAGATAGGCGGCGAAGGTGAACAGCGGGCCCGGGATCGCCTGGGCTGCGCCATAGCCGGCCAGGAAGACGTCGCGGGTCGTCCAGCCGGTGTCGACGGTTTCGACCTGCAGCAGCGGCAGCACCACATGGCCGCCGCCGAACACCAGGGCGCCGGACCGGTAGAAGCCGTCAAAGACCGCCAGGGCTTGCGACCCTGTCGCGTGGGCGACCAGGGGGCCGCCGAGCAGGAGCAGGACATAGGCCGCCAGGCAGGCGAAGGCCACGCGATGGGGGATGCGGAAGCCGAGGTCGCCGCCCCGGGGCAGCGCCGCGCCACGGCAGAACGCCAGCCCCGCGACCGCGCCCATCAGGATCGCGCCGATCTGCGCCAGGCCGCCGCCGATCAAGGTCACGACCGCCACCGCCGCGACCGCTATGGCCGCCCGGCGGAAGTCAGGGGTCAGGGCGCGCGCCATGCCCAGCACGGCGTGGGCGACGATGGCGACGGCCATCAGCTTCAGGCCATGGATCACGGCCAGGCCCCACGGTCCGCTGAGCGCGGCGACACCGTAGGCGAAGGCGAACATCAGGGCCGCCGACGGCAGGGTGAAACCCGTCCAGGCCGCCAAGCCGCCCAGGGGCCCGGCGCGATGCAGACCCAGGGCGAACCCGACCTTGCTGGAGGCCGGCCCCGGCAGGAACTGGCACAGGGCCACCAGGTCGGCGTACTGCGCCTCGTCCACCCAGCCCCGCCGCTCGACAAGCTCGTGGCGGAAATAGCCGAGATGGGCGACCGGCCCGCCAAAGGATGTGAGGCCAAGCTTGAGGAAGGCCCACAGGACCTCGACGGCGCCCCCCGAGGGCGTGGTCTTGGCTTGAGCCAAGGGTGACTCCATGGCCGGCCCTTCCTGGTGATTTGGGCCACCCTACCTGTAAGGGCCTATCCCGAGAATGGCCGGGCGCGCTCTAGCCAGACTCGGCGCCGCGTTCCCGTTGGGCCTTCCGAGTCAGCCCCACGCCGCCGGCTGGAACAGCTCGACGAGGTTGCCCGAGGGATCTTCCGCCAGGATCTGTGAGCCGCCGGGGCCCGTGAGAATCTCATTGCGGAACGTCACGCCCTGCCCGCGCAGGCGTTCGACCTCGGCCGCCAGGTCATCAAACAGAAACTGGATGCGGTTCCACCCGCCGGGCACAGGCTGGCGACCGTCGGGCATCGGCCGCGCGGCGGAGCTGGCCGCGCCGCTCAGCAGCAGCTTGAGGGGGCCACGCTCCACCGCCGCGAAGGCCGGCGAGGCGTTGGGAAGACGACTGAAGCCGAAGTGGTTGACGTACCAGTCGGTGGATTTCTGAACGTCATCGACGATGTAGCGCACGATCACTGTGGTGTCGGTCATGGTGTTCCTCCTGGGATCTAATGGGCGAGGGTGCGTCGAAGCAGGCTCTGCAGCGCCCCCTGCATGGCGATCCGATCCACGCCGGCGGCGACGGCGTCGGCCGCCTCGTGGATGGCGGCGTACAACAGACGGGCGGTGGGCTCGGCATCGACCGGCCCGAAGGCCTCGGCCTCCTGGCCTGCGCGGATCACTGCCGTCAGCCGGTGGATGGCGTGGTCGGCCAGGGGCCGGCGTTCGGCGAAGTCGGAGTGGAACACCGCCTCGCCGACGCCGCGGCGCGAGAGGGTGAACTCAATGAAGGCCAGGGCCTGGGACTCCACCAGCATCGGCCAGTCCACCGGGCCCTCGACCTCGGTGGGCAGCGGATTGGCCATGTCGAACTCAGACACGATCCGTGTACGGATCGTCTCCAGCAGATCGTCCAAGGTGGGGAAATAGAGGAAGAAGGTGCCCTTCGCGACGCCGGCCTCGCGGACCACGTCCTCCACCCGCACCCGCGCGCCACCGCCCGCCTGCAACAGACGCTCGGCGGCCTCGACGATTTCAAGTTTCCGCGCCTCGGGCTTGAGGCGGCGACGCAAAGGCTTACCCATCAATCCCGCCTAGTGACCATAGGTCATTAGTTACTGACCGCCGGTCAGTGTCAAGTGGCGTTGTGCGGCCAGCCTCCCACGCCGCGACAGGGAGGCGGCGGGAGCGGTGACTAGCCGTGAGCGGCGATGAGGCCAATTCGCCGGGATGATCACGCCTCGCCAGCGCCCGATGGGCGCGGATGAGGGCCACCGAGCCCTTGGCAAGGTTGACGCACAAGCCGCGCGATGCGCGGACGCGCAACTTGCCGCATGAGAACAAACAGCGTACGCAATTTGTATGATGGACGTAGATCCTTTCAATGCGGCTTCGGATCCGAGCTTCTTCGACGGCCGGCTGATGATCGATATCCTGGCTTGGAATTGGAACCTGCGGGTTGCGACCAACCAGACGCTGGCGCGGTCGAAGGCGCGATCCCCAGGCCTGGACTATGGTCGCGACTTCACCATCCACGGCCGCGTCCGCGCGCCCCGCGAGCTTCGCGGCAAGGAGATGAAGGTGACGCTGTCGCCGTTTGGCCCGACGGTACGCTTTGGACAGAGAGGCCTGCAGCAGGTGGGCGCCCTGGCAGAGCTTCCCTCAGGCTCCGACTTCGACTTTGAGGCGATGCTGATGTTGCCCGAAGACGCGATCACCTCCACCGCGACCTCTTTGGCGTTGGCATGGAAGTATCTCCAGATCCGAGTCGGCGACGGCGGTCTCGGCAGCACGAGCATCGTCGCCTACGGCTTCCACGGCCGCATTCACCCAAATCTTGAAGCCTGGGCGAATGCTGACTGAAGCCCGACAAGACTTTCTCATCGAGCTGCGTGGCTACGACGGCGGACTTGGTCTCATGCCTTGCCCGCCCTCAGTCCCGAAGGCGCATCGTTTTCAAGGCGGTCTGATCTACTCCCGAATGATCGAAATCGAGGGTCGTGTGGTTGCTCCTGAAGGCTTGGCCGGCCGCCGAATGCGCATCTGGCTAGACCAACTGGAGAGCTGGCACTTCAGTCAAGGTGAGCCGCCCCACATCGGCGACATCTGCGATCGCGCGGGGGAACTTCCCGGCGGCGGCCTGGAGACCACGCTCCACATTCCAAAAGATGCGTGGCCCACGGCTGTCAGTTGCCTGGGTACAGTCTGGCGGCGCCTCAACTTGACCGGAGCCGATGGCGACGGTCGAAGCATGAGGCTCATCGATTTCTCATTCTCGTCGGACGGTGCGCAGCTTCCTTGATGGCTCGGCTAGCCGGTTTTGTGGGCCTCGCCGGTAGCCAAGCAAGATACTAAGAGCTCTCTGGTGCGCGGCTTCCGAGAGAAGCGCATTGGCCCAAAATGCGGCAGAGAACGGCTCCGTGTAGCCCTCTCTATTCGGCCGAAATGCGCGGCAGGATCGCGCCTTGAGTGGCAGTGTCGCGCCGGCTAAGGCGCGGAACTTTCAAAACAACTGAATTCAGGTGATAATTTAATAGAAACAAGCACTTAAGTGCTTGGCGGAGAGGGTGGGATTCGAACCCACGGTACCGGTAAAGGTACGCCGCATTTCGAGTGCGGTGCTTTCGACCACTCAGCCACCTCTCCGGAGACGTCTGGAGGCTCCCTGAAGGGGGCCCGCCGAGCGAGGGCGGAACCTACTCATACGGCCCCGGCCACGCAAGCCCATGTCGCCGCGACTTTTCAGTCCTCGGCGGGGAGCACCACGACGCCCGAAACAAGAAAACCCTTGCCGCCTAGGGTCGGGTTTCGTTCATTAGCGAGGCTATGGATGGGGGCGGAATGGAACTCTTCTCGCGCCTGCGACATGCCGCAGGCCCGGCTCTTTCGATTGTACTGGCGCTGGCCGTCGCCGCCGGTCCGGCCGCCGCCCAAGGCGACACCGATCAGACCGCAGTTGGGGGCGTGCTTGGAGGCTTTTTGGCGGGTCGCCTGGCCCCGAAGGCGAAACCCGCCGCCGGAGCTACGGTCGCCCAGCCGGCGGCAGACGAACGCCGCGCCGCCTACACCCAGCTCTGCGCAGCCGGTCGCGAGAAGCTTAGCCTCGCCACCTGCGCCTCCATGAGACGCGACCTCGACCGGGCGGCGACCGACGAGATTTCCACCGCCTATCGGCAGTTCTGCACGCCGGGGGCGGAGACGCTTAGCAAGGCCACCTGCGCCGCCATGCGCGTGGATGCGGGCCTGGGACCAGCTCCGCCGGGCAGTGCGAGCGCCAGGACCGCGGCTCGGGCTAGCGCCGCGCCCTCCGCGCCCCAGACGCCGGCGCGCCCTACCCGCGCCACGGAACTGAGCGACGCCTATGCCGAACTATGCGCGGGGCCCGCGCCGCAGGTCAGCACCGAGACCTGCGCGGCCCTGAAGGCCGACGCCGCCAGCACACCGAAACCCAAGCCCAAGGCCGAGCGGAAGGTATTCTAGGCATGAGACCTCTCTTGCTCGTCTTGGCCCTGCTCGCTCTGGTGGCCGCCCCGGCATCGGCACAGATGGCCTCGCCCGCCAAGCTGCAGGGCGTCTATGAACGCCTCTGCACCGGCTCCGGTGCCGCCAGCGACGCGACCTGCACGGCGATGCGGCGGGACATGGACGCCGCTTCTAAGGGCCGACTCGAGACTGGGCCCGGATGGTCCGGGATTGTCATAGAGGACATTCACTATGCGATTCCTGCCGTCGTTCCAGGCGGGCCTGCCGACCGCGCAGGCGTCCGCGGTGGGGACACGGTTATCGCGGTTAACGGCCAACCCGTCACCGACACCACCGCCTTCAACAGGATGGTCGCTGATACCGCGCCAGGTCGCCGGATCAATCTGCGACTGCGGCGGGGTGGAGCCCTTCTAGACCTGCCGGTGACGCTTGCGTCAGAGCCGACGCCGAACCCCAAGCTCAACAGCCAACGCACTGAGCCCCGCGTGCGCCCGCTGTGGAGGAGCTACCCCATCACCTTTGACAGCATACGAGTCGGCGAGGCCTTCGATGGGATCATCGAGACGACCGATGCAGGCGAGGGCGGGGCTCGGGGAGATTGCATCGAAGTTGTTGGTGCGGGAGCCGCCAGGAATTTGAAGGCAGTGCTCATTCCGAATGCTCCGGACCAAGCGAGGTATGGACAGCAGATGAGACTGTACGCGATGCAGGATCGATGCGGCTTGGAGGGCAGCTCTACGGGCGCAGCAAGCGACCCAGACGCAAAGACACCGTTTTCACTCTTTTTCGCGACCCAACCGGTCGGCAAAACCTTCCTGATGGTCATGGGCCGGCCCAGCTCCAAGCCCTACCAGCTGATCGTCCGGGAGCAGACGTCCCAGGACATGGAGGCGTGGGCAGCGCAGAAGCGCGAACGAGAGCTTGCGCAGCGCCACGCCGATGAGGCGCGAAACCGGGCCGCTCAGGACCGCGCCGAGATGTTTGGCCTGCTGATGCAGGGCGCCGTTGCGGTCGGGCAGGGCTATGCGGCGGGGATGCAGGAGGCCAACGAGGCCAACGCCCGGTCCCAGGCCATCATCGACCAGGCCGCCGCCGCCGATCGGCGGTACTTTGAGGCCCAAAGGGCGGCCGAGCTGGCCCAGCGCGCCGGCTCCCAGCCCACCCCACAGGTTCGGCAGGCTCAGGCGCCAGAGGCGCCACCGACGCCGCGCATGCCCGCCCCCGGCGATGGCCTAGGCGCTACAAGACCGCGGGCCCCGGCTACGTCGCAGGCCAGCCTGATCTCCCGCACCACCCGCGCCTACTTCACCACCGGGATCGCCCCGACCGCGAAGAACACCCGCAATCCGCTCTGCTACAGCACCCCCTTCAGCATCACCTTCCAGCACAAGCCGCAAGAGGGATACGGCGAGATCGCGCAGGCGGCGGCGGCCGCCCACGTCCAGACCTTCCTGGCCAAGTGCGCGCAGTTCGGACGGCTCGACCCCGGCCCTCCCCCCAGGGCCAACATCGAAGGCTTCACCAGCGGCTGGCCCTATCCCAGCCTTCACGCCGAAGACAGACAGGTCAGGGTGCCTTAGATGAGACCTGCTGTGCTCGTACTGGCCCTGATCGCTCTGGTGGCCGCCCCGGCATCGGCACAGATGGCCTCGCCCGCCAAGCTGCAGGGCGTCTATGAACGCCTCTGCACCGGCTCCGGCCCCGCCAGCCCCGCCACCTGCGCGGCGATGCGGCGGGACATGGACGCCGCAGGCCCTTCGGTGTCCCAGGGCTGGCTTGGGTTCACGCCGGGCAAGGTCAGTGACGGGCTCGCCGGCGCCTATGTCTACAGCGTGTGGCCTGGCGGACCCGCCGAAGCCGCGGGGATCCGACCCGGAGATCGCGTGATCGCGGTGAACGGAAGGACGGTTAGCGACGGCACCACGGTGAAAGCGGCTCTCGAGGGCGCGGAGGCTGGACGGCGCGTCACTCTTAAGCTGATGCGCGGCACCATAACCCGTGACGTCCCTGTCACCTTGGGCGTCACCCCTGTCCTGGGCCCGACCCTGAATGCGTCCCGAAAGGACAGGAAGCCTGGCTCATTCTGGCGTCAAACGGCCCCAACTCTCGACACGATTCGCCTGGGTGAGGTGATGCAGGGTCTTCTCGAAAGCAGCGACGGCGAGACGGTCCATGGCTGGGGTTGGCGCGCGGACTGCCTGGAAATTTCCACGCCTGCGGAAACACAAAACCTGCGTGTGCGGGTCACGGGAACGGGCTCGCCGATGTGGGTGATGATCCAATACGACAGCTGTGGCGAAGGCCCCTCCTACTCACCGGGCACGCATCTTGATATCTCCGGAGTCTCTGAGTTTGAACTTGCCGCCGTCGCAGGTCGCCGTACGTTTCTCTATATCCCAGGCAAACCATCACCCCAGCCGTACTACATCTATGTACGAGAACAGACGCCGCTGGAGACGGTCGCCTTCCGCGAAAGGTTGCGACAGGCCGCGGTAATCGAGCAGCAGCGTCGGGCGAATGAGGCCCGGGCGGCTGAGGACCGCGCCGAGATGTTCGATCTTCTGATGCAGGGCACCGTCGCCGTCGGGCAGGGCTATGCGGCCGGGATGCAGGAGGCCAACGAGGCCAACGCCCGGTCCCAGGCCATCATCGACCAGGCCGCCGCCGCCGATCGGCGATACCTTGAGACTCAACGAGCGGCCGAGCTGGCGCGGCAGGCGGCGTCCCGCCCCCAGGCCGGGACGCCTGTTCAGCAAGGCCAAGCGCCGGTGCGTCGAGCGCCGCCGACAGCGGCCGCGGCGCCCCCGGCGCCCGCCCAGAGACAAGCCGCATCTAGCGTTTCAAAGCCGACGTCCGCGACACCAGCCGGTGCGGGCGCCGCGCGTGACTGCAAGAAGGTTAGCCAGGTCCGCTACATCGACTATGACTCCAACCAAAGCATGGCCCATGCTCGGGAGACCACCGAAGGGCGGTACGCCGCCATGTGCAGCCGGGCAGGCTGGTCTTGCGGCGCGATCTCCTGCAAGCAGGAGAAATGGGGATCTCGCTGGCTCTATAGCTGTTCTGCCCCCGCCCGCGAGGAAGTCACCTTCTGCGACTCGAAGGTTTCATCGGAGTGAGGATCTAAGAGCCGCGCGAACCCAGACCAGCGGCGGATCGACTGAACCACCCTTAAAGACAGGGATGAGTTGTTGTCGCAGTGGGCCAGCCGTCTGAGGCCCCCTTGAGAGGGGGCTCACAGAGCGAGGGCGGAACCTACTCCTCGCGCCTTGCGGCCTGGGCCAGGCCTCAGTCCTCGGCGGGGAGCACCACGACGCCGTCCGGATCGGCGTGCAGGACGTCGCCGGGGACGAAGACCACGCCGCCGAAGGCCACCGGGGTGTCCACCACGCCCTCGCCGCGCTTGACGCTGCGGATCGGGACCGAACCCAGGGCCTTCACGCCGATATCCAGCGTCTCCAGGATCGGGGTGTCGCGGACGGCGCCGTAGACCACGACACCCGCCCAGCCGTTCTTCACCCCGTCGGCGGCGAGCACGTCGCCCACCAGGGCCTTGGCCAGGGAGCCGCCGCCGTCCACCACCAGGACGCAGCCCTCGCCGGGTTCGGCCAGGGTGGCCTTCACCAGGGAATTGTCCTCCCGGCAACGGACGGTGCGGATCGGGCCGGAGAAGGCCTTGCGGCCGCCGTAGTCGCGGAACTGGACGAGGCAGACCTCGACCTCGTCCTCGTGGTCGTCGCAGAGGTCGGCGACGCTGCGGGCGGGCTTCTGGGCGGGATTGTTCATGCGGTGAGCGCCACACCCTTGTAGTCGTCCCGAAGCTCGCGCTTCAGCACCTTGCCGATATGGCTGCGGGGCAGGCTGTCCACCAGCAGCAGGTCGGCCAGGCGCTGGGTCTTGCCCAGCCGGCCGTTGACCCAGGCCTTCAGCTCGTCGGCGGTGATCTTGGCGCCGGGCTTCAGCGCGATGAAGCCCACCGGGGTCTCGCCCCACTTGTTGGAATTGACCCCCACCACGGCGGCCTCCAGCACCTCGGGGTGCTGGATGATCTCGGCCTCCAGGTCGGAGGGATAGATGTTGAAGCCGCCGGAGATGATCATGTCCTTCTTGCGGTCCATGAGCGTCAGGAAGCCGTCGGCGTCGAACACGCCGACATCGCCGGTACGGATGTAGCGGAGGCCCTCGGGGCTGTACCACTCGGCCTCGGAGGTCTTGCCCGGCTGGTTATGGTAGCCGACCATCATGGCGCCCGAGCGGCCGACGACCTCGCCGATCTTGCCCTGGGGCACCTCCTTGAGGTCTTCGTCGATCAGCCGGATGTCGTGGCCCGGCAGGGGGCGGCCGACGGTGTGCAGCTTGTCGGGGAATTCGTGGGCCGCCAGGCCGCAGGAGCCGCCGCCCTCGGTCATGCCGTAATACTCGATCAGGCCGCCGGGCCAGCGCTTCAGCACGTCGGCCTTCAGGGCCGCGGCGAAGGGGGCGCTGGTGGAGAACTTCATCACGTAGCTGGAGAGGTCGTAGCTGTCGAAGTCCGGCCGCTCCATCAGGCGGCGGTACTGCACCGGCACCAGCATGGCGTGGGTGGCGCGGTGTTGCTGCGACAGCTTCAGGAACTGCTCGGCGTCGAACTTGGGCATCAGCACCGCCGTGCCGCCGTTGGAGAGGGTCGGCAGGAAGGAGACGAGCGTGGTGTTGGAATAGAGCGGAGTGGAGATCATGGTCACCGCGTCCTCGCGGTAGACGCCGCGCCGGATCTGGCCCCAGCGCATCTGGTGCGGCTGGACGATGCCCTTGGGCGTGCCGGTGGTGCCCGACGAATAGATGATGTTGAAGGCCTGGTCCGGGGTGACGGTCACCGGCTTGGGCTTGGAACCTTCCGGGGCCAGCCACTCGAGCAGGGGAATGCCGGCGTCGGAGCCGTCCAGGGCGACCCGTTGGGCGGTGATCTGATCGGCGACACCGGCGAGCGCGTCGGACACGCCCTTGTCCAGGAAGAAGACCTTGGCCCCGCAGTCCTTGAGCATGACCACCAGGCTTTCGGGGGTGGACGAGGGCGCCAGGGGCGCGACGGCCGCGCCGGCCCGCAGGATGCCGAAGAAGGTGGCGCCATATTCCACCGAGCTGGTGGCGCAGACCGCGGCGACGCCCTGGTTCTCAACGCCCTCGCGCTGCAGCGCCGTGGCCATGCGGTCCATGAAGGCGTCGAGCTGGCCGTAGGTCATGGTGGACCTGGCGTCCACCAGGGCGGGCTTGCCGGCGCGTTCCTTGGCCTGTTCGCCGATCACCTCGGCCAGCGTCCCGAAGTCCTGGCTCAGCATCTGTTCGACGGACATCGACCGCTCCCCTACCAAATGTTCAAATTTTATCGGCTCGTCTTAGCCGCAAGGGCGCGGCGGCGACAATCCGAATATGGCGCTTGCCGAAACGATCTTCCGCGAGGGAAACTGATGGCGACCCCGCAGCATAGGCAGGGCCCATACCTCTTCATGCGGCGCCCGAAATTCAATCGGGCCAAATTCATTTGGGACGACACATAATTATGGCCGACGAGATGATTTCCCTCGGCGCGAAGCTCAAGGCCTTCGCCCAATCCCAGCCCGACGCGCCAGCGGTGACCTGCGGCGATGTCACCCTCTCCTACTCCCAGTTCCACAAGCTGACCAACCGCGCCGCCCGCGGGCTGCTGGCCTATGGGGTCAAGCACGGGGACCTGGTGACCCTGGGCCTGCCCAACTCCACCGACTTCGCCGTCGCCTGCTGGGCCATGTGGAAGATCGGCGCGACGCCGCAGCCTGTGGCCTTCCGCCTGCCCCAGGCCGAGCTGGAGGCGATCATGGAGCTGGCCAAGACCCCGGTGGTGATCGCGCAGTTCGAGGCCAAGATCGACCGGCCGCTGCTGAAGATCGCCGACCTGCTGGCCAGGAGCGACGACGACAGCGACCTGCCCGACGCCACGTCCCCGGTTTCGAAAGCGCCGACGTCGGGAGGCTCCACGGGCCGGCCGAAGCTGATCCTGTCGGGCCAGCCCGGCGTGACGATGAAGGAGACACCGGCGGTCGGCGGCTGGCAGCTCACCTCGCAATCCATCGCGGTCCTGCCCGCGCCGCTCTACCACAACGCCGGCTTCGGCATGATGATGAGCGTGCTGAACCTGGGCGCGCACCTGATCGTCCTGCCGCGCTTCGATCCCGAAGGCACGCTGGCCGAGATCGAGAGACGCCGCGCCACCTGGATCTACATGGTGCCGACCATGATGAACCGCATCTGGCATCTGCCGGAGGAGGTCCGCACCAAGTACGACCTGAGCTCGCTGAAGACCCTCTGGCACCTGGCGGCGCCCTGCCCGCCCTGGCTGAAGGAGGCCTTCATCCTCTGGCTGGGCGGCGAGGTGATCCAGGAGCTCTACGCCGGCACCGAGGCCCAGGCCTCCACGGTGATCTCGGGCACAGAGTGGATGGAACACCGCGGCTCGGTGGGCAAGGTGCGGATGGGCGAGATGGTGGCCTTCGACGACGACGGCAATCAACTGCCGCCCCGCGAGATCGGCGAGATCTACATGCGCCGGCCCGAGGGCATGGCCCCCAGCTACAAGTACCTGGGCGCGACAGCCAAGGTGCTGCCCGGCGGCTGGGAGAGCCTCGGCGACATCGGCTGGTTCGACGAGGACGGCTATCTCTACCTGGCCGACCGGCGCACCGACATGATCCTGGTGGGGGGCTCCAACGTCTATCCCGCCGAGATCGAGGCCGCCCTGGAGGAGCATGACAGCGTGCAGTCCGTCGCTGTCATCGGCATTCCCGACGACGACCTGGGCGCCAAGATCCACGCCATCGTCCAGACCCGCGGCGTCGGCGACGAGGCGGCTTTGCGCGAGTATCTGAAGACCAAGCTCGTCACCTACAAGCAGCCGCGCACCTATGAGTTCGTGGACGAGCCCCTGCGCGACGACGCCGGCAAGGTGCGCCGCACCGCCCTGCGCGACGCCCGGATCGCCAAGCTGAAGGAAGGCCAGCCGGCCTGACGTTCACCCCACTCCTGCTTCGCAGGGAGAGGCCGAGACCGCACTTCCGCTCCCCGGCGCGCCGGGCTAAGCCAACCGCCATTCATTAGAAGACGAATTTGAGGAAGGGGATCGATGAGTATTAAGGGCAAGGCCTACATCATGGGGGCCTATGAGCACCCCACCCGGGATGCTCCCGACAAGTCGACGCCGCAGCTGCACGCCGAATGCGCCAAGGGCGCCCTGGCCGACGCGGGCCTGACCAAGGACGATATCGACGGCTACTTCTGCGCCGGCGACGCGCCGGGATTCGGCGGCATGTCCATGGTCGACTACATGGGCCTCAAGAACGTCCGCCACATGGATTCCACCGAGACCGGCGGCTCGTCCTACCTGCTGCACGTCGGCCACGCGGCCCAGGCGATCGCGGCGGGAAAGTGCACCGTGGCGCTCATCACGCTCGCCGGGCGTCCCCGGCAGAACAAGTTCTTCCCCGGCGGCGGCGGCGGTCGTCCCGGTCAGCTCACCGACGGCGCGCCGGAAGCCGGCTTCGAGAACATCTACGGCGGCTCGACCCACAACACCTACGGCATGTGCGCCATGCGCCACATGTACGAATACGGCACCACCAGCGAGCAACTGGCCTGGATCAAGGTCGCCGCCAGCCACCATGCCCAGTACAATGAGCACGCCTTCCTGAAGGACGTGGTCACCGTCGAGCAGGTGGTGAACTCGCGCATGATCTCCGACCCGCTGCACCTGCTGGACTGCTGCGTCGTCACCGACGGCGGCGGCGCCCTGATCGTCACCAGCCCGGAAGTCGCCAAGAGCCTGAAACGGCCCCTGGTGAAGGTGATCGGCGCCGGCGAGGCCCCCAAGGGGCCGCGCGGCGGCAAGGACTTGGACCTCACCCACTCCGGCGCCCTGTGGTCTGGCCCCATCGCCTTCGAGGAGGCCGGCGTCACCCCGCAGGACATGAAGTACGCCTCGATCTACGACAGCTTCACCATCACGGTGCTGATGCAGCTCGAGGACCTGGGCTTCTGCAAGAAGGGCGAGGGCGGCAAGTTCGTCTCCGACGGCAACCTGATCTCCGGCGTCGGCAAGCTGCCCTTCAACACCGACGGCGGCGGGCTGTGCAACAACCACCCCACCAACCGCGGCGGCATCACCAAGGTGATCGAGGCGGTGCGCCAGCTGCGCGGCGAAGCTCACCCCAAGGTCCAGGTTCCCAATTGCGACCTGGCCCTGGCCCACGGCACGGGCGGATCGCTCGGCACCCGCCACGGCGCGGGCACCGTCATCATGGAACGGGAGGCTTAGGATGAGCGACGTTCAAGACAAGCCGGCCGAGGGCCGCAAGATCCCGGCCCCGGCCGTGACCATCGAGAGCAAGCCCTTCTGGGACGCCGCCGCAGAGGGCAAGTTCCTGATCAAGCGCTGCAACGCCTGTGGTGAACCCCACTGGTATCCGCGCGCGCTTTGCCCCTTCTGCTTCTCCGACGACACCGTCTGGGAAGAGAGCCCCGGCGAAGGGGTGATCTACACCTACTCCACCATGCACCGCTCGCCGACCGGCCCCTACGCCATCGGCTATGTCACCCTCAATGAGGGGCCGGCGGTGTTGACCAACTTCGTGGACTGCGACCTCTCCACGCTGGCTATCGGCCAGAAGGTGAAGGTGAAGTTCCAGGCGACCGAAGGCGGCCCGCCCGTCCCGGTGTTCTCGCCGGTCTAACCGGGGACAGCCTCGCGACCGAGCCGCTGGACCAGCGGCTCGGCTTCGCGGGGGTGGCGCAGGCGCATCACGGCCAGGTGCGCCAGGCGCGGATTGGCGAAGGCTTCCTCGTAGCGCGCCCGGCGGCGATGGAATGTGCGCCAGGCCCAAAGCACGGGATGGTCCGGATCGCGCCACTGAGCGAAGGTCTCGCGGTTACCGCTGCCCGCCCAGATTTCCTCTCTCGTCCAGGCCCGCCGGAACGAGCGGGTGATCACCCGCCACATGATGATCGGCCGCTCATAATCCAGCCAGACGACGTGGGTGGCGCGCGCCAGGATGGCCGGCAGCACCGCGCTGTAATTGCCGTCGGTGACCCAAGCCTCGACGGCGATGGCGGCGGTCACCTCGTTCTTGAAGGCCTGGGGATCGTCGGTGCTCAGCGCCTTCCAGCCCGGCCGCCAGTTGATGGCGTCCAGTTCAATGGCCGGCAGGTTCAAGGTGACGCCCAGGCGTTTGGCCAGGGTCGACTTGCCCGATCCCGAACTGCCGATCACCGCGATCCGCATCAGTCGGCCTTAAGTCCCATCTCCGCCGTCACCTCGGCGGTGTCCTCCCCCAGGCGCGGGGCGTGGCGACGGATGTTGGACGGCGATCCGGTGAACCTCACCGGCGGCTTCATGGCGTTGTAGGGGCCGGCGTGCGGGTGGTCGTAGCGCTCGAAGAAGCCGACGGCCTTGAGGTGCGGGTCCTCGGGCAGGTCGTCCAGCCGGGCGGTCTTGACGATGGGGATCGACAGCGGCTTCAGCAGGTCCAGCCACTCCTGGGTGGTCTTGGTCTGGGTGACCTCGCCCACCAGGCCGTAGAGCTCGCCGATGTGCTTGGCACGGGTCGCGTAGTCGGAGAAGCGCTCGTCCTTTCCGAACGTCTCGGCCATGCCGGCGGCGGCGAAGAACTGGTCCCACTGCTTGTCGGTATAGGGCAGCAGGCCGATGTAGCCGTCCTTGGTCTGGTAGGGCTTGCGGTTGGGATTGGCCACCCGCTGATAGGCCCACTGGCCGGTGGGCGGCTCGAAGGTGTGGTCGTAGAGATGCTCCACCAGGGTGAAGCTGGTGACGCATTCCAGCATCGGCACCTCAATGAACTGGCCCTGGCCGGTGCGCTCCTTGTGCAGCAGCCCCGCGGTGATGGCCTGACACATGAACAGGCCCGAGACCTTGTCGGCCACCAGGGTCGGCAGGATGCGCGGGGTGGGATTGCCGTCGGTGCGGGGCAGCAGGTCGGCCAGGCCCGAGGCCGACTGGATCAAGTCGTCATAAGCGGGTTCCCCGGCATAGGGACCGTCCGAGCCATAGCCCGCGGCGTGGACATACACCACGTCAGGCCGCAGGGCCTTCACATCCTCATAGGCCAGACCCAGGCGCTTGAGCCCCTCATAGCGCACCGAGACCGCGAAGACGTCGCAGCTCTTGATCAGGGCCTCCAGCAGGGGGCGCGAGGCCGGATCGCGCATGTCCATCAGCACCGAGCGCTTGTTGCGGTTGATGGTCAGGAAGATGGGGCCGAGATCGCGCGGGGTCCCCTCCGGAACGTGGCCAGCCCAGCGCATGATGTCACCGCCGTCGCCGCGGCCGGAGCCCGGGTCCTCCAGCTTGATGACCTCCGCGCCCTGGTCGCCCAGCATCTGGGTGGCGTAGGCGCCGAACACCACGCTGGTGAGGTCGAGGATACGGACGCCCGCCAGGGGGCCGGTGGCCTTATCGGCCAATTGCTTGGTGTCGGTCACGTCGAAGCTCCCCGTCGTTTCTTGGTTCTGGAAGATCATTGAAGCCGGGGCGGACGCAAGGGGTCACACCGGGGCGCCGGGTCACGGAATTTTCAGAGCGCCCTTGCCGTCCGGCGCGGCAACCCGGCTAAATCGCGGCAAGGCCGGATGAACAGGCGTCGAGGGCGAACCATGGACTTCGAACTTTCCGAAGAGCACCGGATGCTCAAGGACCTGGCGCAGAAGTTCGTCCGGGACGAGCTGATGCCGCTGGAGTCCCGCGTTCTGGAGCGCGAAGCCCAGGGCAAGGGCGTGGGCCTGACCCAGGAGGAGCGCGAGAAGATCGACGTGGTCTCCAAGCGCCTGGGCCTGTGGGGCCTGGATGCGCCGGAGGACGTCGGCGGATCGGACCTGCCCCAGGTGGCCCTGGTGGCGGTCAACGAGGCCCTGGGCTCGACGGTGACGCCCTACACCCTGCCGCCGGACTCTCCGAACCTGCGGATGCTGATGGCCACGGTGACCGAGCGCCAGCGCGAGGCCTATCTCGCCCCCTATGTGCGCGGCGAGACCATCAGCGCCATCGGTATCTCCGAGCCCGGCGCCGGGGCCGATCCGGCCGGGATGATCACGCGCGCCGTCCGCGACGGCGACGACTGGGTGATCGACGGCCGAAAAATCTGGACCAGCCGGGCCGCCGAGGCCGACTTCACCATCGTCATGGCGGTGACCGACAAGGAAAAGGGCGCGCGGGGCGGGATGAGCGCCTTCCTGGTGGACGGCGACAATCCGGGCTTCAAGGTGCTGCGCAAGATCCCGATGATCGGCGGGGCCATGACCTATGAGGTCGCCCTGGAGAACTGCCGGGTGCCGGGCTGGAAGCTCCTGGGGACCGAGGGCCAGGGATTTGCGCCCATGCAGGTGCGGCTGGGGACCCGGCGGATGGAGATGGCCGCCTGGTGCATCGGCCTGGCGCAGCGGGCCCTGGACATGATGTGCGAGTACGCGCCGCAGCGGGTGACCTTCGGCCAGGCGCTGTCAGACCGCCAGGCGGTGCAGTGGTGGGCGGCGGACGCGGCCATCAAGATCCACGCCGCCCGGCTGATGACCTATGACTGCGCCGCCAAGCTCGACCAGGGCCGCGACGTGCGCAACGAGATCTCCATGGTCAAGGTGTTCGCCACCGAGATGGCCTGGGAGGTCATCGACAACGCCATGCAGTGCTTCGGCGCCATGGGCATGACCAAGGAAATGCCCTTGCAGCTGATGGCCTCACTGGTACGCAACATGCGGATCTATGACGGCCCCTCCGAAGTCCACCGGATGGTGGTGGCCCGCAACCTGATGGGAACGAGACGATGAGCAGCTATGACCACCTGAAGGTCACCCATGACGGCCACGTGGCGACCGTGGAGATCGACCGGCCGCCCTTCAACCACGTCTCCGTGGAGCTGATGAAGGACCTGGCCGACGCCTTGGAAACCCTCGACGGCGACGGCAAGACCCGCGCGGTGGTGCTGTGCTCGGCGGGCAAGGCCTTCTGCGCCGGCGCCGACCTGGTGGCCAGCGACGGCATCGCCGGTTCGGGCATGGGCGGTATCAGCAGCCTCTATGATCAGGCCGTGCGGCTCTATTCCATCGAGACCCCGATCATCGTGGCCGTGCAGGGCGCGGCGGTGGGCGCGGGGCTGGGCCTGGCGCTGGTGGGCGACTTCCGGGTCGCGGCGCCCGAGGCGCGGTTCACCGCCAACTTCGTCAAGCTGGGCTTCCATCCGGGCTTTGGCCTGACCCACACCCTGCCCCGGCTGATCGGCCAGCATCGCGCCAACCTGATGTTCCTGACCGGACGCCGGGTGAAGGCCGAGGATGGCCTGGCCTGGGGGCTGGTGGACGAGATCGCGCCGCTGGCCGACCTGCGCGCCGCCGCTGGCCGGCTGGCCCAGGAGATCGCCGAGAACGCGCCCCTGGCCGTGGTGGCCACCCGCAAGACCCTGCGCGCCGACTTGGCCGCATCCGTCCGCGCCCAGACCTTCCACGAGCACGAGCAGCAGACCCTGCTGCGGGCCACCGAGGACTATGCCGAGGGCGTGCGGGCGGTGTCCGAACGCCGGGTCGGAAACTTCAAGGGCCGCTAGGGGGAATGGACCACCCGCTGGATCGGCCGGTCTGGAGCACGCTGAGCACCCGTCAGCGGGACCTGGCCCTGGGCGACGCCCGCGCCCTGCGGTTCGCCCCCCGCTACAACGTGTTCGGCGCGGCGGCGGACGGGTCGGCGGAGAACCTCGCGGCGCTCGCCGATCTGATCGCGGCGGACGGAAACCTGTGGGTGGTGGAGTCGCAACCCTTCACCCCTCCGCCGGGGGTCGCGGTGCTGAAGACGGCGGTCTGCGCCCAGATGGTGGCGGAAACGCCCAAGCCGGGCGATCCGGACTTCGCCTTCGAGGACCTTACCGACGCAGACGCCCCTCAGATGCTGGCGCTCGCCACCCTCACCGAGCCAGGTCCCTTCTTCGAGGCCACCCACCGGCTAGGCGCCTTCGTGGGGATCAAGCGGGACGGACGGCTGGTGGCCATGGCGGGCGAGCGGATGCGGCCGCAGGGCTATACCGAGGTCAGCGGCGTCTGCACTCATCCCGACCATCGCGGGCGCGGCCTGGCCGGCAAGCTGATGCGGGTGGTGGCGGGAAGGATCAAGGCGCGCGGCGAGACGCCCTTCCTGCACGCCTATGCCAGCAACACCGGGACCATCGCACTCTATGAGAGCCTGGGCTTCAAAACCCGCCGCGAGGTGGTTGCGACGGTGATCGGGCGGGCCTAGGCGGCCTTACCGAGCTTCGACGCGGCGCGGGCCAATTCGGTGATCCTGCCCCAGTCGCCGTCGCGCACAGCCTGGGCGGGCGCGACCCAGGAGCCGCCCACGCAGATGACGTTGGGCTGGGCCAGGTAGTCGTTGGCGTTGTCCAGGCTGACGCCGCCGGTGGGGCAGAAGGTGGCCTGGGGGAAGGGGCTGGCGAAGGCCTTCAGCGCCCCGACCCCGCCGACGATATTGGCCGGGAAGAGCTTGAAGTGGCTGTAGCCGGCGCGCAGGCCCCACATCAGTTCCGTCGCCGTGGCGATCCCGGGCAGCAGGGGCACCGGGCCGTCGACGCCCTCCCCCTCGATCAGGCCCGGGCTGACCCCGAACCTGGCGCCCGCGTCGGCCACCGACTGCCGGGCCGCCGCGCTGGTGATGGTGCCGGCGCCGACCACCGCGCCCTCGACCTCGCCGGCGATGCGGCGGATGGCTTCCAGGGCGACCGGGGTGCGCAGGGTGACTTCCAGGGCGTAGAGGCCGCCGGCCACCAGGGCCTTGGCCAGGGGCACGGCGTGGGCTTCTTCCTCGATGATCAGGACGGGAACGACCGGGGCCAGCTTGAGGATGTCCTGAAGGGTCAAAGCCTGCTTCCTTCCAACTGTTTCAGCGCCCGGGCGGAGCCCACCAGCGCCGCATAGGGATGGACGATCAGCGAGGTGGGGATGTCGCGCGTATAGTCGGAAAGCCGGCCCTTGTCTTCGAAGCGCCGACGGAATTCGCCGCTGTTGAGCCGGTCGACCATGCGTGGCGCGATGCCGCCTGAGACATAGACACCGGCGCGGGCTCCGAAGGTCAGCGCCAGGTCGCCGGCCACCGAGCCGAGGATACCGCAGAAACGGTCGAGGGTTTCGGAGCACAGCGGGTCACCCGCCTGGCCCGCGGCGAACACCGCCTTTTCGTCCACCAGGCCGGTATCGACGCCCCGAATGTCCCCAAGCGCCTTGTAGAGCTCGAACATTCCGCGCCCCGACAGCACCCGCTCGATGGAGACCCGATCATGGATCTTTCGCAGGCGGCTCAGCACCTGGGCCTCGACCTCGTCATAGGGCGCGAAGGCGGCGTGGCCCCCCTCGGTGGCGATGGGCACGTCGCCCCGCTCGGACCGGGCGAGACCCGCCACACCGAAGCCGGTGCCGGCGCCTAGCACGACGATCGGCGCGCCATCGGCGCCCTTCATCATCGGCCCCAGCGGCTTGAGGTCGTCGGTGTCCAGGACAGGCGCGGCCATGGCCTGGGCGGCGAAGTCATTGATGAGCCGGGCGGCCTCGAAGGCGAAGGTGCCCACCAGTTCACCCTCGGAAATCCGCCAGGCGAGGTTTGTGAACTCGATCTCGCCGTCCACCACCGGACCGGCCACAGCCAGCACGGCGCGTGGCGGACAACGGCGGCCCACGGTTGTCTCGAGGTACTGGCCGATCACCTCGCCGAGCGCGCCGAAGTCGGCGGCGGAATAGGTCTTCGGATGGCGAATGTGGCCGCCCTCGTCCACCAGGGCCAGGCGCGCATTGGTGCCACCGACGTCGCCGACGAGGCCCGTATAGTTGGTCTTCACGCGACGTCCCCGAACAGGGTGCAGGCGCCGGCCTCGGCGGGTCCGGCGGCGCGGCGCATCGCGCCAAAGAGTTCACGGCCATAACCGAAGCCGGCGGCGGGCTTGGGCGCTCTGGACCGGGCGGCCAGGTCGGCCGGTTCCACCAGCACCTCCAGGACGCCGGCATGGGCGTCGAGGCGCACAATGTCGCCCGTCTGCACATAGGCGAGCGGGCCGCCGAGGCCGGCCTCCGGCGAGACGTGGATAGCGGCCGGCACCTTGCCCGAGGCGCCGGACATGCGGCCGTCGGTGACCAGGGCCACCTTGAAGCCCTTGTCCTGCAGGACCCCGAGCACCGGGGTCAGGCTGTGCAATTCGGGCATGCCGTTGGCCTGGGGTCCCTGGAACCGGACCACCGCGACGAAGTCGCGGTTGAGCTCGCCGGTCTTGTAGGCCTCCAGCAGCTCGTCCTGGTCCTCGAAGACGATGGCCGGGGCCTCGATGATCAGGTGCGCGTCCTTCACGGCCGAGGTCTTGATGACCGCGCGCCCGAGACCGCCCGACAGCAGGCGTATGCCGCCCTCGGGCAGGAAGGGATCGTTGGCGGGCCGCAGGATGTCGGGGTTGAGGGACTCCGTCGGCCCTTCGCGCCAGACCAGCTTGCCGTCCTCCAGGAAAGGCTCTTGCTGGTAGCGGCGCAGGCCCTCGCCCGCCACCGTGACCACGTCCTCGTGGGCCAGCCCGGCGTCCAGCAGCTCGCGAATCACATAGGCCATGCCGCCGGCGGCGTGGAAGGCGTTCACATCCTCGCTGCCGTTCGGATAGACCCGCGCCATCAGCGGGGTGATCCGCGACAGTTCGTCGAAGTCGGTCCAGTCGACGATGACCCCGGCCGCCCGCGCCATCGCGACGATGTGCAGGGTGTGGTTCGTCGAGCCGCCGGTGGCCAGCAGGCCGACGATGGCGTTGACGATGGATTTCTCGTCCACCACCGACGACATCGGCGCATAGGCGTTGGTCCCGTCGGCGATCTCGACGGCGCGGATCGGGGCCTGGGCCGTGAGCGCGTCGCGCAGAGGCGTGTTGGGGGTGACGAAGGCCGCGCCCGGCAGGTGCAGGCCCATCATCTCCATCATCATCTGGTTGGAGTTGGCTGTGCCGTAGAAGGTGCAGGTCCCCGGCCCGTGATAGGACTTCATCTCCATGTCCAGCAGCTCGTCGCGAGTGGCCTTGCCCTCGGCGTAGAGACCGCGGACCCGGGCCTTCTCGGCGTTTGACGCGCCGGAGGTCATGGGGCCGCCAGGGACGAAGATCACCGGCAGGTGGCCGAAGGCCAGCGCCCCGATGGTCAGGCCGGGCACGATCTTGTCGCAGACGCCCAGCATCAGGGCCGCGTCGAAGGCGTCGTGTGTCAGGGCCACGGCGGTGGACATGGCGATCACGTCGCGGCTGAACAGCGACAGCTCCATGCCCGGCCGGCCCTGGGTCACGCCATCGCACATGGCCGGGACTCCGCCGGCGAACTGGGCCGTGGCGCCGACGGTTTCGGCCGCCGCCTTGATGATCTCGGGGAAACGCTCCAGCGGCTGGTGGGCCGAGAGCATGTCGTTATAGGCCGAGACGATGGCGACGTTGGGGGCGCTCGGATTGCGCATCCGCTGCTTGTCGCCGTCGGGGGAGGCGGCGAAGGCGTGGGCCCAATTGGCGCAACTGAGCTTGGCGCGGCCGGGGCCGGCGTGGCGTGCGGCTTCCATCCGCGCCAGATAATCGGCGCGGGCTTCGCGGCTGCGCTCGACAATGCGCGCGGTGACGGCGGCGGTGACCGGATGCATGGGGGACTGCTCCTTCAACTCACGGCGCCCAGAGGACGCGCAGGGGCGCTTTAGCCTGTTTGATCAGCGCGTGCACCGGCAGTCCGGAGCCGTTCTCGACGATCTCGCGTTTCACCTCGCCGCGGATCAGCACCAGGGTGGCGCGGGCCTGCAAGAGCGCCGGCAGGGTCAGGCTGATGCGGGCCACGGGCGGCGAGCCGACGCCGGCCGGGATGCCGATGACGAAGCCATCGCCCGCCGGGTCGAGCCCCGCCTCCATCACCGGACTGCCCGGGATCAGGGAGGCGATGTGGCCGTCCTCTCCCATGCCCAGGAACAGCATGTCGAAGGGGGCCAGCGCGCGGACAAGGGGCTCGGCGATCTCAGCCGCAGCCTCGGGGGTGGGGACGTTGGCGTAGAGCGGCAGGAAGGTCGCCGCCGACGCCCGGCCCTGCAGAAGACGTTCCCGCACCAGGCGTTCGTTGGAGTCCGGCGAGGTCACGGGCAGGAATCGATCATCCGAAAGACTGACGGTGACCCGGCCCCAGTCGAGATTGGCGTCCCGGAGCGCGTCATAGACCGGGGCCGGCGACCGGCCGCCGGTGCCGATCAGACTGGCGTGACCACGGGCGGCCAAACCCGCCTGGAGGGCATCCACGGTCGCGGCGGCTGCGATGGCCGCCAGGGCCGCCTCGTCTGAAAGGAATTCGATCATCTCCCGCCCATAACGCGGCGCGGGCTGAACGGATCGGAAAAAGCGCGGTCAGCCTCGGAACTTTCGCGCCAACTCGGGAGCTATGGATGTGCGAACGCGTCGACGACGCCGCGCGATGAGACTCGCCTCCCGTAAGGATTGCGCCATGAGGGTCGCCCAGGTTCCGCCTCTTTATGAAGCCGTGCCCCCCCGGTTCTACGGCGGCACTGAACGTGTGGTCTCCCACCTTACCGACGCCCTCGTGGAGCTGGGCCACGACGTGACCCTGTTCGCCAGCGCCGAGGCCCGCACCAAGGCCACGCTCGTGACGGTGCGTGACCAAGCGATCCGCCTGGACCCTGCGCCGCTGAAGTCCGACCTGGCCGCCCACATGTCGATGCTGTCCGAAGTGCGCCGCCGCGCCGATGAGTTCGACGTGATCCACTTTCACACAGACATGATCCACTTCCCCTTCTTCGAGGACATGGCCGGCAAGACCATCACCACCCTGCACGGCCGCCTCGACCTGAAGGACCTGCGGGGCGTCTACGACCGCTGGCCGCAGTATCCCCTGGTCTCCATCAGCGACGATCAGCGCCGGCCCCTGGCCTCCGCCAGCTGGGCGGGCACCGTTCATCACGGCATGGCCACCGAGATCTACGAGTTCCACGCCCAGTCGAAGGGCTACCTCGCCTTCCTGGGCCGGATCTCACCGGAGAAACGACCAGATCGCGCCATCGCCATCGCCAAGCGCCTGGGCAGAAAACTGAAGATCGCCGCCAAGGTGGACCCCGCCGACCAGCGCTACTTCCAGGACAAGATCGAGCCCATGATCCTGGGAGACCCGCTCATCGAGTTCATCGGCGAGATCGGCGATCACCAGAAATCGGAATTCCTCGGCGGGGCCGACGCCCTGCTCTTCCCCATCGACTGGCCCGAGCCCTTCGGCCTGGTGATGATCGAGGCCATGGCCTGCGGCACGCCGGTTGTGGCCTATGCCTGTGGCTCGGCGCCCGAGGTGATCGAGGACGGCGTGACCGGCTTCATCGTGCGCAATGACGAGGAGGCGGTCGAGGCCGCCGGCCGCGCGGGGATGCTGGACCGCCGTCAGGTCCGCCGGCAGTTCGAGCTGAGATACTCCGCAACCACCATGGCGCGGCGTTATCTTGGTCTGTACGCCCGGCTGGGCGCACCGCTCGGCCAGGGCTGCGCTTTCTCCGCTAACGCCTGAGGCTGGAACAGATGGACGATCTGGCGCCGGCGCCTGAGGCCCTGCTCGAACTCGGCGAGTCGGTCGAACCGCGCACTCCGCACCGACTGCACGCCCTGAAGGACAAGGACACCTTCGTGGTGGCCGATTCCTATGGCGACATCGTGGGCGCGGGCGATGGCCTGTTCCACAACGACACCCGCATCCTGTCGAAGTTCCGCGTGCTGCTGGGCGAGCGGCCACCCTCACTGCTCTCGGCGGCGATCGCGCAGGACAATGTGTTCTTCACCTTTAACGGCGCGAACCAGGAACTGCCCTATCCCGGCGGGCCGGTGGGGCCGCCGGGCGTCCTGAACCTGGAGCGCAAGCGGTTCCTGTGGGAGGAGCGGCTCTACGAGCGGATCACCTGCACCAACTACAGTCGCGATGTGGTGCTGCTGCCTCTGGCGATCGAGTTCAGCGCGGATTTCCACGACATGTTCGAGGTGCGCGGCATGAAGCGCGCGCGGCGGGGCCACATGCCGCCCCCGGTGATCGACGGGCGCCGGGTGCGGTTCACCTATATCGGCCTCGATCAGGTGGAGCGGAACAGCGTCATCGCCTTCTCCGACCCGCCGGGGCGGCTAGGCGCGGGCCGGGCGGAGTTCATGTATTCCCTGGCGCCCGAGGGCGCCCTGGAGCTCTACGTCGAGATCGGAGCCACTGAGGCCCACACCCCCAGCCGCGAAAGGTTCCGGGACGGTGCGGCGCGCGCGCGCTGGGACATGCGCGCCAGGCGCCGGCACGGCGCGCGGCTGCGCTCCTCAGGCCGGTTGTTCAATGAGTGGCTGGAGAAGTCGAAGGCCGACCTCGCCCTGCTCACCACCCGCATGGAGACCGGCCCCTACCCCTATGCCGGCATTCCCTGGTTCTCCACGGCCTTCGGCCGCGACGCCATCATCACCGCCTGGCAGATCCTGTGGTTCGAGCCATCCCTGGCCAAGGGGGTGTTGACCTATCTGGCGGCCCACCAGGCCGAGGAGGTCTCGGCGTTCCGCGACAGCGCGCCGGGCAAGATCATGCATGAGACCCGCAAGGGCGAGATGCCGGCCTTGGGGGAGGTGCCTTTCGGTCGCTACTATGGCGGGGTCGACACCACGCCCCTGTTCGTGGCCCTGGCCGGCGCCTATGCCGAGCGGACCGGCGATATGGGCCTGATCGACGACCTGTGGCCAGCGCTCAAGGCGGCCAGCGCCTGGATGGAGCATTTCGGCGACACCAACGGCGATGGACTGATTGACTATGCTCGCGGCCAGGAAAGCGGCCTGGCCAACCAGGGCTGGAAGGACAGCCAGGACAGCGTCTTCCATGCGGATGGCCGCTTCCCGGACGGGCCGATCGCCCTGGTGGAGGTGCAGGGCTATGCCTTCGCCGCCTACAAGGCCATGGCCCACTTCGCCCACCTGCGCGAGGATGAGGCGAACCACAAGCGTTGGAAAGAACGGGCCGAACACATCCGCGAGACCGTGGAGAACCGGTTCTGGATGGAAGACCAACAGTTCTACGGCATCGCCATCGATGGCGACGGCGAACTGTGCCGGACGCGGACCTCTAATCCCGGCCACCTGCTGTTCTGCGGCCTGCCATCGCCCGAGCGGGCCCGACGGGTCACCGAGCAACTGCTGTCGGCGCGGTTCGACTCCGGCTGGGGCGTGCGGACCCTGGCGGTCGGCGAGGCGCGCTACAATCCGATGAGCTATCACAATGGCTCAGTCTGGCCCCACGACACGGCGGTCTGCGCCATGGGCCTGTCACGCTATGGCGAGCGGGACGGGGTGGTGAACCTGACCTCAGGCCTGTTCGAGACCGCCGCCAGCTTCGAGATGCGGCTGCCGGAACTGTTCTGTGGCTTCATGCGCAATGCGGGCGAGCCGCCGGTGAACTATCCGGTGGCTTGCCTGCCCCAAGCCTGGGCGGCGGGGTCTGTGTTCATGATGCTGCAGGCCTGCCTCGGCATCTGCGTGGACGGCTCGGGGGGCGGCGTCGAGATCGTCGATCCGCGCCTGCCCATCGGCATCGACATCCTGGCCGTCGACGGCCTGCGGGTCGGCGAAGAGAAGGTCGATCTGCTGTTCGAGCGGGTCGGCGGGAAGGTCGTGGTCCAGGCCCGCGGCCACAGCTCGATCCCGGTCAGGATCCGCCAAGGGTCGGTCGTTTAACCTTAAACGAACTTCCTACCGCTTCATCGGCGTGTGGGCCAACCGCAGGATATTGGCGGCGCCCGGCGAGCCCATGGGCAGGCCGGCCAGGATCAGGACGCGGTGGCCGGGCGGGGCCAAACCCATCTCGGTGGCCACGGAAACCGCGACCCGGGCCAGGTCTTCGGGATCGGAGATTTCCTCGACGACGCGGGACTCAACCCCCCAGGCCAGGGCCAGACGCCGCGCGGTGGTCAGGCGGGTCGTCAGCGCCAGGGTCGGCTGCAACGGGCGCTCCCGCGACAGGCGCAGGGCCGTCTGACCGGTGGTGGTGAACGCCACCAAGCAGGCGGTGGAAGCAGCCTCGGCGGCGCGCCGGGCCGCGGCCACCAGGGCGTCAGCGTCGGCGTCCTCGACGGGATACTCCGCGCGCATCAGTTCCGGCCAGCGTGGGTCGTGCTCCACCCGGGTCAGGATTCGATCCATGATGGTCACCGCCTCAACCGGATATTGTCCAGCCGCGGTCTCCGCCGACAGCATGACGGCGTCAGCCCCCTCATAGACAGCGCCGGCCACGTCGGAGGCCTCGGCGCGGGTGGGGGTCGGCGCGGTGATCATGCTTTCCAGCATCTGGGTGGCGACGATCACCGGAATGCCACGGGTGCGCGCCGCACGGACCAGCGCCTTCTGGACCACCGGCACATCCTCGGGGTTCAACTCCACGCCAAGATCGCCGCGCGCCACCATCACCGCCTCGCAGAGGTCCAGGATTTCATCCAGCGCCTCCAGGGCGGCCGGCTTCTCGATCTTGGCCAAGACCCCGGCGCGGCCCTGCACGATCTGCCGGAGCTCGGCCATGTCAGAGGCCCGCTGCACGAAGGAGAGCGCCACCCAGTCGACCCCTTCGGCCAGGGCGAAGTTGAGGTCTTCCAGGTCCTTGGCGGTCAAGGCCGGGATCGGGATGGCCAGGCCCGGCAGGTTCAGGCCCTTGTGGTTGGAGAGCGCCTCGCCCGCCACCACGACCGTGTCGGCGAAGTCCGGGCCGCACTTGCCGACCTTCAGCCGCACCTTGCCGTCATCCAGCAGGATATCGGCGCCGGGCTTCAGAGCCGCGAAGATCTCCGCGTGGGGAACGCAGACGCGACTGGCGTCCCCATCGAGGGGCTGGCGGTCGAGACGGAAGTCCTGCCCCACCTTCAGCCGAACCCGGCCGTCGGCGAATTCACCCAACCGCAGCTTTGGCCCCTGCAGGTCGGCCAGCACCGCCAGGGGACACCCCACCAGGGCCTCCACGGCCCGCACATTGGCGATGGTGCGGGCGTGATCCTTGTGGCCGCCGTGGCTGAAATTCACCCGGAACACGTCGGCTCCGGCTTCAGCGAGGGCACGGATCTGCGCCACCTCACGGCTGGCGGGACCCAGGGTCGCCACAATGCGGGCGCGTCGAGCGCGGATCATCTGGTCTCCCTGCCAAATCGCGTTGCGTCGAACAGATCGATGCTTATCAAAAGACCACCCTGCGGTCAGGGCTCAACGAATACGGGTCCGTCGTGAACCGAACACATCGATCGAGGGTTCGGACCCTATGACCCAGACTCTCGACCTGTTTCCCATCGGCAACTGCGCCGCCAGCGCCCTTATCGACCGTTCCGGGCGATTCGTCTGGGCCTGCACGCCTCGCGTCGATGGCGACCCGGCTTTCTGCGCCCTGCTGTCGGGAGACAAGGCTGAGGATCAGGGCTTCTGGTCGGTCGATGTCGAGGACATGGCCAGCGTCCGTCAGCACTATGTGCGCAACACCCCGATCCTGGTGACCGAGATCACCGACAAGTCCGGCGCAGTCGTGGAGATCACCGACTTCGCCCCACGCTACCTGCAGTTCGGGCGGGTCTATCGGCCCATGGCCTTCGTGCGGAAAGTGCGCCCCTTGAGCGGCACGCCGCGCATCCGTGTCCGCATGCGGCCCATGGTGAATTGGGGCGAGGCGCCGGCCGCCATCACCACTGGTTCCAACCACCTGCGCTATGTGGGCGGCGAGATGACCCTCCGCCTGACCACCGAGGCGCCGGTCTCCCACATCCGCGACGAGCGGCTGTTCCGGCTGGAGGAGCCCTTCTCGATGTTCCTCGGCCCCGATGAGGGGTTCGACGCCGACGTCGCCGCCACCACCGAGCGAATGCTGTCGGAGACGACGCAGTACTGGCGCGGCTGGGTGCGAACGCTGTCGGTGCCCCTGGAGTGGCAGGAGGCGGTGATCCGCGCCGCTATCACCCTGAAGCTCTGCGCCCACGAGGAAACCGGGGCCATCGTGGCGGCCCTGACCACCTCGATCCCCGAGCATGAGGGCAGCCAGCGCAACTGGGACTACCGTTATTGCTGGCTGCGGGACGCCTATTACGTGGTCCAGGCTCTGAACCGCCTGGGCGCCGCGGACCTGCTGGAAAACTACCTGGTCTATCTTCGCAACATCATAGACTCGGCCAAGGGCGGCCACGTCCAACCGCTGTACGGCGTAGGACTGGAGCCCTCCCTGACGGAACGGTTCGCCGAACATCTGCCCGGCTATCGTGGCATGGGCCCCGTGCGCGTGGGCAACCAGGCGCACGAACACCTGCAGCACGACGTCTATGGCCAGATCGTGCTCTCCACCGTGCAGGCCTTCTTTGACCAGCGGCTGTTCCGGCCGGCCACGGTGGAGGACTTCCGCGCCCTGGAGCCTGTGGGGGAACGGGCCTTCGAACTGCACGATCAGCCTGACGCCTCGCTCTGGGAATTCCGGGGCCGGGAGAACGTTCATACCTACTCGGCCGTGATGTGCTGGGCGGCCTGCGATCGGCTGGGCAACGCAGCCCAGCAACTTGGTCTGATGGAGCGGGCCGACCACTGGAACAGCCGGGCGGCCACGGTGCGGCAGACCATCGAGACGGGCGCCCTCAATGAAAAGCTCGGCCGCTTCGCCGCCACCTTCGGCGGGGAAGAACTGGACGCTTCGCTGCTGCAGCTGGTGGATGTGCGGTTCGTAGCGCCCGACGATCCGCGCATGGCGGCCACCATCAAGGCGGTGGAGGCGGGTCTGCGGCGTGGTCCCTACATGCTGCGCTACTCCGTCCCCGACGACTTCGGCGAACCCAAGACCGCCTTCAACATCTGCACCTTCTGGCTGATCGAAGTGCTGCACATGTCGGGCCGCGGCGACGAAGCCCGAGAGCTCTTCGAGGAGATGCTGGGCCGGCGAACCGCGGCCGGCCTGCTGTCGGAAGACATCACCCTGGACGGCGCCGAGCTATGGGGGAACTACCCGCAAACCTATTCCCTGGTCGGCCTGATCAATTGCGCCAACATGCTGAGCCGCCCCTGGACCAGCGTCCGGTGAATCCTTTTTCCGGCCGTGGCGTTAGGCCACCGCAGGAGGCCCCCACCATGCACGATCGCCACTTCTCCGCCCGCGCCGCCACCGAGGGCCAGCAAAGGTCGTTCGACGTCATGAGGCCGGACTTCGAGACCGCCGCCTTCGCGTTCGTCGAGCGCTGGCGTCCCGAGCCCGACGAGGACGGCGAGTTGGAGGTGACCGTCACCGACACCGAGACCGCGAGCGCCACTGCTTCCGCATCGACCTGGGCTCAGGCGAGGCCGAGGCCTGCGGTTAGTCGTACCAGGCCCGCTCGGACCGCTCGATCAGCGCGAAGGCGCCGGCCGGCCCCCAGCTGCCAGCGGCATAGGGCTTCGGGGCCATGCCGCTGTCGGCCCAGGCCGCCTCGATGCCGTCGATCCAGGTCCAGGCTTGCTCCACCTCGTCGCGGCGGACGAACAGCGTTCCGTTGCCGTGCATGACGTCCAGCAGCAAACGCTCATAGGCGATGCGACGGCGTGCATTGGGACCGGAATAGGCGCGCCGCAGCGACAACGACAGCGGCAGGGACTGCAGCCGCATGCCGCTCTGGGTCAGTCCTGGCGCCTGGTTCATCAGGGTCAGTTCGATGTCTTCGTCGGGCTGCAGGTCGATCACCAGCCGGTTGGCCACCAGGTCGGCCTTGGCGTGGTCGCCGAAGATCGAGTGGGGCACCGGCTTGAACTGGATGGCGATCTGGGTGCGCCGTTCGGGCAGGCGTTTGCCGGTGCGCAGGAAGAAGGGCACGCCGGCCCAGCGCCAGTTGTCGATATCGGCGCGCAGGGCGACGAAGGTCTCGGTATTGCTGGCCTGGCCGCGCTCGGTTTCGTAGCCTGCCGCGGAGCTGCCGCCGACGACGCCCGGCGTATACTGGCCGCGCACGCTGATCGACTGGACGTCGGCGCGGGTGACCGGGCGCAGAGACCGCAGGACCTTGACCTTCTCGTTGCGCAGGGACTCCGGCGCCATGTCCGAGGGTGGCTCCATGGCCACCAGGCACAACAGTTGCAGCATGTGGTTCTGCACCATGTCGCGCAGCGCGCCGTACTCATCGTAATAGGGCCAGCGGTCGCCCACCCCCTCGGTTTCCGCCACCGTGATCTGCACGTGGTCGATGGTGAGGTTGTTCCACAGCGGTTCGAACAGGGTGTTGGCGAACCGCAGGGCGATCAGATTCTGCACCGTCTCCTTGCCCAGGTAGTGGTCGATGCGGAAGATACTCTGCTCGGGGAAGACCTCGCCCACGGCGTCGTTGATGACCTGGGAGCTCTCGAGATTCCGGCCGATGGGCTTTTCCAGCACGATCCGCGAGGTGGGACCTCCCAGGCCAGCCTCTCCGAGCGCCGCGCAGACAGGGGCGAAGAGGCTGGGCGACAAGGCCAGGAAGAAGATCGGGGTCTTGGCGGCCCCCAGGGCCTTCTTCAGGGCGGCCACGCCGGCCGGCTTGGTGGCGTCCCCGCCCACATAGTCCATGCGGGCGGAGAACCGCTTCCAGACCTTGGCGTCCACGGCCCCGGCCCGGACCTTGATGGACTCGTGCACCTGGTCCGCGAAGGCGGCTGGCGTCATCTCGGCCCGTGCCGTGGCGATGACGCGGAAGTCGTCGGCCAGGAACCCGTCGGCGTCGAGGAAGTACAGGGACGAGAACAGCATCCTCTGGGCAAGGTCGCCCGTGCCGCCGAACAGGACGATCACGTCAGCCGTGGGAGATTGCGCCATCGCGTGACCTTTCAAGAGCCTGAGGTGCAAACCGCGCATAGCGGCGTTCGCCCCCGCAACGTCAAGCCCGCTCATTCGTTCACCCGGCGACAAAGGTGATTGGATCGAACCATGGCCGGGGGCGTTCAGGGTCGCATCCCGGTGCGACATATTTTCATGAGCTTTACCGAACTCCACTTCCGATCCGACGCTCCGCCCGCGCCCCTGGCCCTGGCGAGGACGGCCCTGTTCCTGGATCTCGACGGCACCTTGGCGCCGATCGCCGCACGGCCTCAGGACGTCGTGCCCGATCCACGCCGCACCGGAATTCTCGAAAAACTAGGCGGCCGCCTCGATGGCCGGTTGGCCGTGGTCAGTGGCCGCACCCTCTGCGACATCGACCGAATTCTTGAGGGCCGCGTGCCTGCCGTGGCCGCGGTGCATGGCCTGGTGCGTCGCGACGCCAGCGGCGCGGTGACCCAGACCCCGCCGCACCCCGCGCAGCCGGAAGCCGTGGCGGCGCTCCGCCTGTTCGCCGCGCGCCACCCGGGCATGCTGGTGGAGGACAAGGTTTTCTCAGCCACCCTGCACTATCGCGGCGCGGCGGAGCAGGCCGAGGCGGCGGGTCACGAGGCCGTGCGCATCGCCGCCCGCACGGGTCTGGCCCTGCAACTCGGCGACATGGTGGTGGAATTGCGTACGCCCGGCCCGACGAAGGGCGACAGCGTCGAGGCGTTTCTGGCCCACGCCCCCTTCATGGGCGCGATCCCGATCTTCCTGGGGGACGACTTGACCGACGAGGACGGCTTTGCGGCCGCCGAGCGGCTAGGGGGATACGGCGTGTTGGTGGGCCCCAAGCGCGACACCGCCGCGCGCCTGCGCCTAGACAATGTGGACGCGGCGCTCGCCTGGCTGGAGGCTGGTCGATGAGCCGGCTGATCGTCGTTTCCAACCGGGTCAATCCGCCCACCGGCAAGGGCGACGAAACGGTCGGCGGCCTGGCCATGGCCCTGTCGGCGGCGCTGCGGGAATATTCCGGTCTGTGGTTCGGCTGGAGCGGCAAGACCACCGAGACCTTTACCGGCGAGCTCAATGTCGAGCGCTGTGACGGGGTGACCGTGGCGACGATCGACCTCGAGGAGTCTGACCTCAACGAGTACTACAACGGCTATGCCAACAAGACGCTGTGGCCGCTGTTCCACTACCGCCAGGATCTGACCGCCTACGACCGTTCCTATGGCGAGGGCTATGAGCGGGTGAACCAGCGGTTCGCCGAGACCCTGGCGCCGCTGATCGGGCCGGACGACCTCGTCTGGGTGCACGACTACCACCTCATCCCGCTGGCCCGGGAGCTGCGCAAGCTGGGGGTGAAGAACCGCATCGGCTTCTACCTGCACATCCCCTGGCCCGCCCACCAGCTGATGGTCACCCTGCCCGGTCACCAGAAGCTGGTTCAGTCCCTGTTCGACTACGACCTCGTGGGGTTCCAGACCGCGGACTACCGTCAGGCCTTCGAGGAGTATGTGCTGACCGAGGCCAAGGGGGTGATGGTGGGATCCGACCTGCGCGCCTTCGGCCGCACCGTGAAGGTAGGCGCCTTCCCCATCGGGGTGGACGCCACCGAGTTCGCGCAGATGGCCAAGAGCGAGCGGGCCTGGCGCACCTACAACGTGATGATGGCCCACACCGCTTTCCGCAGCCTGATCATCGGCGTCGACCGGCTGGACTACTCCAAGGGGCTGGAGGAGCGGTTCGCCGGCTTTGAGCACTTCCTAGGCGCCAATCCGGACCTCCGCCGTGACGTCCTGTTCCTGCAGATCGCGCCGGTCAGCCGCGAAGGGGTCGAAGCCTATCAGGAAATCCGCGCGCGGCTCGACGCCCTGTCGGGCAGGATCAACGGCGAGTACGCCGACATCGACTGGAACCCGGTCCGCTACGTGAACAAGACCTACCCGCGCGATGAACTGGCGGGCGTTTATCGCGCCGCCCGCGTCGGCCTGGTGACCCCCCTGCGCGACGGCATGAACCTGGTGGCCAAGGAGTTCGTGGCCGCCCAGGATCCCGACGATCCCGGGGTGCTGATCCTGTCGCGCTTCGCCGGCGCGGCCGACCAGCTGACCCAGGCGCTGATGGTCAATCCCAACAGCCCCGAGGAGATCGCCGAGGCCCTGAAGCGGGCCCTGGCCATGGAGCTGCCCGAACGGATCGCCCGCTGGGCGCAGATGTTTGAAAGCATCACTCGCGACGACGTCAGCGCCTGGCGCGACGCCTATGTCGGCGCCCTCTCGGGCGGCGGCGAAACCCACACGGCCCTGGCCAGCTAACTCAGTCGGGATGGTCGGCGGCGCTGGCCGGCGCGACGTGGGGTGGGAAGGCCGCGCCTATCGGACCGTACTTGGCGCGGGCGGCCTCGACCCGAGCGGTCATCTCGGCCAGGGCGTCCGGATGCAGGGCCGCGAGACTGTAGTTCTCCCCGGGATCGACGGTCATGTCGAAGAGCAGGGGGTAGCGGTCCAGGGGGATGTCCATGGTCCGGTAGTAGGATCGCACCACATATTTCCAGCGCGCTGTGCGCACCGCCGCCACATGGGTGTTGTCGAACAGCACGATCTGCTCGTTCGGCGAGGCGGCGCCCTTGGTCATGACCGCGCTGAGGTCGGCCCCGTCCAGCTCACGGTCGGCCGGCGGCGCGATCCCGGCCATGGCCAGCAGCGTCGGCAGGAGATCGAGGTTGCTGGAAAGCGCGTCGGTCACGACGCCGGCCGGCAGGGTTCCCGGCTGGCGGGCGATGAAGGGCACGCGGAAGCCGCCGTCCCAGGCAGACCCGCCCTTGCGGTCGCGGAACGGACCTGACGAGCCCTCGAACCAGGGGCCGTTGTCGGAGGTGAAGATCACCAGGGTGTCTTGGTCCAGACCGAGCTCTTTGAGCCGGGCCAGCAGTCGACCGATATTGACGTCGATCTCTTCAACCACCTCGCCATAGGCGCCGCCAGGTGAGCCGGTGAGGTCGTCGGGGTTGGGCTTCAGGGGGATGTGCGGCGCCGTCAGGGTCACCAGGGCGAAGAAGGGCCGGTCGCGGTTCTGCTCGGCGAAGGCCAGGGTTTGTTCGAAGAAGTACTGGGTGAGGCGGGCGAGGTCGGGCCTTTCCTCAACCACCTCCACGCTAGCGCCCTCGCCGGCATAGAGCGACAGCGGGCGCATGTCGTGGCTGTAGGGCAGGCCGTAGAAGCGGTCGAAGCCGTGGGCGGTCGGCGGCCAGTGAGGCGCCACGTGTCCCAGGTGCCACTTGCCGATCAAGGCGGTGGCGTAGGCGTCCCCCAGGGCCTTGGGGATGGTGACCTCGCTGAGCGGCAGGCCGGTGGTGTCGGCGGGCTGGATCACCTCGTGGGCCAGCCCCGAACGGATGGCGTAACGGCCGGTCAGCAGGCCGGCCCGCGACGGGGTGCAGACATTGGCCGAGGCGTAGAAGTCGGTGAACCGCACGCCCTCGGCGGCCATCTGGTCCAGGTTCGGGGTGCGGATGAGGGTCCCGCCGTCACAGCCGATATCGCCATAGCCGAGATCGTCGGCGACGATGACGATGAAGTTCGGTTGACGCTTGCTCACTTTGACAGCTCCAGGGTGGGCAGGGCGAACGCCTCCTGGGCGTCGAGCCGGGATTTGCGGAAATGAGTCCGCACGCCGCTCTGCGCGCCGAACTCCATCAGTTGATCTGACCTTGGGTCATAGGCCGGCCAACCGGCGCAATCGGGTTTGCCCGTCTTGGCGAAGGCCACCCAGCAGCCATGCATCAGGTCGGCCATGGCCTTGTCGTCGGGCTTGATCATGCTGAGCGGCGTGCGGCGTCCCCAGTACTCGAAGACATACTGAATCTCCGCGGCGTGGAAGGCCCGCGTCACCATCGGACGGAAGCGCGAGCCGACATAGGAGAAGTGGTACAGCCAGGCCGGCTTGCCCTTGGCGGCCTGGGCGGCGGTCCAGCGGGCGGGGGCGCCGAACGCCCGGTCAGTGAAGACCGCGCGGCCCAGCACCTCGTCGCTCTGGGCCGCCTCCTCGGCATAGATGGCGCGTACGGCAGGCGGCAGGGCCTTGCCGACAGCCGCCGGGCCCAAGCCGAACTCGCTCATCAGCGAATCCTCGCCGGAATTGGAGCCGATGATGAGAGGCACGTCATTGGCGCGGCCCGCGGCGAAGGCCTGGGCCGGGGTCTGCTTCATCAGCCGGCCATCGACGAAGGGCCCAAAGTCGCCCTGCACCTTGGCGATGAGATCGGCGGCCGGAAGGGCGCGGAGCTGTTCGGCGGTGGGGTCGGTTAGGCCGAGCGCGGCGGCGGCCTTCACCCCTTCGGCCTCCTTGTCGGAGAGCTTGATCGGACCGCCCCAGCCGCCGCCAGACTGCACCACGGCCTTCTGGTAAAGGCCCTTGGAGCTGCGTGTGGCCATCAGGGCGAGCGTGCTGGCGCCCCCGGCGCTCTCCCCGAAGACCGTGACGTTGCCGGGGTCGCCGCCGAAGGTCTTGATGTTGCGCTTCACCCATTCCAGCGCCGCGATCTGGTCCATCAGCCCGTAGTTTCCAAGCGCCTCGCCGGGCTTGGCGGCCTTGGTCAGGGCCGGGTGAGTGAAAGAGCCGAGCGGGCCCAGGCGGTAGTTGATGGCCACCAGCACCACCCCGTCGCGGGCGAAGTTAGCGCCGTCATAGATCCAGCCGGCGCCATAGCGGTGCGAGCCGCCGTGCAGCCAGACCATCACCGGCGCCTTTCTGGCCCCCTTGGGCGCGAAGACGTTGAGCTGCAGGCAGTCCTCGCTCATCGGCCCGTTGGCGCTGCCGAGGTTGGGGGCGCCATCGGCGCGCATGGTCTGCATGCAGGAGACCCCGGCCTTGGTCCCGTCCCGTTCGCCGGTCCAAGGCGTGAGTTTGGCGGGAGGCGCCCAGCGCAGGGGCCCGACCGGCGGGGCGGCATAGGGGATGTTGCGATAGATCTGCGCGGTCGGGGTTTCGGTCCCGACGATCACGCCGCCCTCCACCTTGAGCTTGACCGGATCGGCCAGGGCCGGCGTGGCGGCGAGCGCAAGGATCGCGGAGAGCACGGCGAGCTTCATGGGTTCGTCCCCGGGCGGCCTGAAATGCGGTCGGCCATCTTGAAATGTCGGTCGAACCATTCGCCGGGCCGCGCGCGCGGTCAACCGGCCGTCAGTGGAAATCCCGGCTGTGGATCAGGCCCCCGGCCTTGCGTCCGGAGTCGGCGGCCGGCCCCTCGTCGCGCAGGCGGGCGGTGAGGTGGGAGAGGTCGGTGAAGCTCTTGGCCACCAGGTGGACCACGTCGCTCTCGATCTGCAGCTGGCCGTGGACCTGCAGCAGGGTGGCGGTCATCACCAGCCGGCGGTTGGCCTCGAAGGCGTCCTTCCAGATGACGATATTGGCGATACCCGTCTCGTCCTCCAGGGTCATGAACACCACCCCCTTGGCTGTGCCCGGCCGCTGGCGCACCAGGACGATCCCCCCCACCGAGGTCCAGCGCCGGTCGCGCATATGCTTCAGCGCCGCCGCCGGGACCGCCCCGGCCTGGGCCAGCTCGCCGCGGAAGAACTCGCAAGGATGGGCCTTCAGCGACAGGCGCGTGGTGCGGTAGTCCTCGGTGACGTTCATCGGCAGGCTCATCAGGGGCAGCTCGACCTGGACCTCCGGGCGGTCCATCGCGGCCAGCAGCGGGGCGTCGGTCTCGACCTTGGTTTCCCCCACCAGACCCTTCACCGCCCACAGGGCCTGGCGGCGGCTCAGGCCCATCCCGGCGAAGGCGTCGGCCTCGGCCAGCAGCTCCATGGCCCGGCGCGACAGGCCGCGCGCGAAGGCCTCAAGCGTGCGGACGCCGGCGGCGCGCATCTTCATCAAGGTCTTCCCGTCGTCTTCCTTGAAGCCTTTGATCTGCCGCAGGCCCAGGCGCATGGCCCGCAGGCGCTCGCCCTCCAGCGGCTCCAGGGTGCAGTCCCAGTCGCTGGCCAGGACGTCGGGGGGCCGCACCTCCACCCCATGCTCGCGGGCGTCGCGGACCAGCTGGGCCGGCTGGTAAAAACCCATGGGCTGGCTGTTCAGCAGGGACGCGCAGAAGGCGTCGGGCCATCGCCACTTCACCCAGGCCGAGGCGTAGACCAGCAGGGCGAAGCTGATGGCGTGGCTTTCGGGGAAGCCGTAGGAGCCGAAACCCTCGATCTGTCCGAAACAGTTGTTGGTGAACTCCTCGTCGTAGCCCTTGGCTAGCATGCCCGAGATGAACTTCTCGCCGTATTCTCCGACATTGCCGTGGTGCCGGAAGGTGGCCATGGCCCGGCGCAGGCCGTCGGCGTCGTTCTCACTGAAATTGGCCCCCTCGATGGCGATGCGCATGGCCTGTTCCTGAAAGAGCGGCACGCCCAGGGTCTTCTTGAGGATCCGCTCCATCTCGCCCTGGTCGAACCCCTTCGACGGGCGCGGATAGCTGACCTGGCTGGGGTCGGCCCGCCGCTTCAGATAGGGATGGACCATGTTGCCCTGGATGGGTCCGGGCCGCACGATCGCCACCTCGATCACCAGGTCGTAGAACTTCCGGGGCCGCAGCCGGGGAAGCATCGACATCTGAGCTCGGCTTTCCACCTGGAAAACCCCCACGGAATCGGCCTTGCAGAGCATGTCGTAGACCTCGGGAACCTCCTGGGGGATGTGGGCGATGTCGCTGATGACGGTCCCGTCCTCCAGGGGCGGCAGCATGTCGAAGCTGCGCTTCAGGGCGGTGAGCATGCCCAGCGCCAGGACATCGACCTTCATCAGGCCGATGGCGTCGATGTCGTCCTTGTCCCATTCGATGAAGGTGCGATCCTTCATGGCGGCGTTGCCGATCGGCACGGTCTCGTCCAGCCGACGCTTGGTGAGCACATAGCCGCCGACGTGCTGAGACAGGTGGCGCGGAAACTTCAGCAGTTCCTGGCCGAGCGCCGTGGCTCGGCGGATTTCGGGATTGTCGGGATCCAGCCCCGTCTGGCGGATGTGCTCATCGGCGGTCATGTCGCCCCAACTGCCCCAGACGGTGCCGGACAGGGCGGAGGTGACGTCTTCGGTAAGACCCAGCGCCTTGCCCACTTGGCGGATGGCCATGCGGGGGCGGTAGTGGATGACCGTGGCGACAATGGCGGCCCGCTCGCGGGTGTAGCGGCGATAGACATACTGCATCACCTCCTCCCGGCGCTCATGTTCGAAGTCGACATCAATGTCGGGCGGCTCGCCGCGCTTCTCCGAAATGAAGCGGGAGAACAGCAGGTCCTGATCGTCCTTGGTGGGATCCACCGCCGTGATCCCCAGGCAGAAACAGACGCAGGAATTGGCCGCCGAGCCCCGCCCCTGGCAGAGGATGTCCTGGCCGCGGGCCCAGGCGACGATGTCGTGGACGGTGAGGAAGTAGTTGGCGAAGCCCAGCTTCTCGATCAGGTCGAGCTCGTGCTGGATGGTCGCGCGCTCCTTTTCGCCCATGCCGCCGGCGAACCGCCACTCCGCCCCCGCCCAGGCCAGGTCGCGCAGATGCTGAATGGCGGTCTTGCCCGACGGCACGGGTTCGTCGGGGTACTCGTACCTGAGCTGGCCCAGATCGAACTTGATGCGCGCCGCGATCTCGACACTGCGCGCCACCGCTCCGGGGAACTTGGCGAACAGACGGGCCATCTCCTCGGGGCTCTTCAGGTGCCGCTCGGCGTTGGCCTCCAGGCGCAGGCCGGCGTCGTGGATGGTGCAGGTCTCGCGGATACAGGTGACCACGTCCTGCAGGGCCCGGCGTTCGGGGCCGTGGTAGAGCACGTCGTTGGTGGCCACCATCGGCGCGCCGCTGACCTGGGCCAGGGCCGCCAGCTTGGAGAGCCGGTGGACATCGCGGGCGCCATAGGGCCGCGACGCCGCCAGCCACACCGAACCCCGCAAGGCCTTGGCGATCATGATCAGATCGGCCTCGAAGGCCGCATCCAGGCGATCAGGCGGGACCACCAGGGTGAGCTGGCCCTCCGAATGCTGGAGGTAGTCTTCCCAGTGCAATTCGCACTCGCCCTTGAGGCAGCGGCGCTGGCCAGCGGTGAGCAGGCGGGTCAGGCGGCCATAGGCCTCGCGATCGGAGGGGTAGCAGAGCAGGGAAGGCGTGCCGTCGGCGAAGTCCAGGCGACAGCCGGTGAAGGCGCGGAACGTCGTATGCGCGCCCAGATCCTTCACCGCCGACCAGGCGCGCACCACGCCGGCCAGACTGTTGCGGTCAACGATGCCTATGGCGTCGAGGCCGAGCGCGGCGGCGGTCTCCACCAGCTCATGCGGGTGCGAGGCGCCCCGCAGGAAGGAGAAGTTGGTGGCCGCCTGGAGCTCGACGTAGCGGGTCATGCGAACAGGCCGTGCAGCCACCACTTGGCTTGCGTCCCCGGCGTGTAGGTCCCGGCCCGGAACAGCCAGAACCGCGCGCCGGCCTCATCCTCAACCCGATAGTAGTCGCGTATGTGGTCGGTGCGGACATCCTCGATGGCGCCGCGCCACCATTCCTGGCCTATGCGTTCAGGCCCCTCGGCGCGGCGCACGCGGTGTAGCTGGCCGCGCCAGCGGAACTGGCGGGGCGGGTCGTCGGGCATCAGGGCGGTGACCGCCTCCAGGGGCTCGGGACGGCGGAACAGGCGGAACGGGCGCGGGCGCTCCGGGTCCCAGCCGGCGACGGACGGACCCAGCGCCGCGCCGGGGACGACGGACTGTTCCGGGACGTGGCTTTCCACAGGCCGGGCTTTCCAGACCCGATCCTCGCCCAGGCGATTGGTCAGTCGGTCGATCAGCGGGGCGAGCCCCTCGGCGCTGCCCGCCTCCAGCAGGCTGTCCAGCCGCGCCTGCCGTCCGGAGAGCGCCTCCACCTCGCCGGCTTCCAGGGTCACCACCTCCACCCCGAAGCCGGGATCGATGGTCTCGATCTTGGGAGCAAACAGCTTGGCGATCCGGGTGGGGTCGCGGGCGGCGAGCGCCAGCCCGACCTGGAGCGGGGCGACCTGGCCATCGACCCGGTGGAAGCAGAGCTCGAACCGGCGCGCCCCCTGCCCCTCCTTCTCCAGCCGCGCGCAGAGCGCGGCGCCGACGTCGAAGGCGACGCGGGCCATGTCCTCCGGCGCGCTGATCGGCTCGGCGAAGGCCAGACGCGCGAACCAGGGGGTCGGCGCGCGATGGAAGATCAGCGCCTCCTTGGAACGGCCCAGCGCCTGGTCGAGACGGGTCAGGGTCTCGATCCCGAACCGGCGGGCCAGCGGCGCGCGGGGAATGTCGAAGAGCTGGGCCAGAACCTTCAGCCCCAGGCGGTCGATCTGGGCGGCGGTCTCGGGCTCCAGCCTCAGGGCCGCCGGCGGCAGGGGCGCCAGCAGGCCGATCTGCTGCCCGGGCCGGGCGATGGCGCCGTCCTGGCCGTAGTGGGCGAGCGCCCAGGCCGCGCCAGGCGTATCGGCGATGGCGATGCGGAACGCCAAGCCATTGGCCGACAGCCTGCTCTGGAAGTCGGCCAGCAACTCGGCCTCCCCGCCCCACAGGTGGGCGACGCCGCTGATGTCCATGAACAGGCCATCGGGCCCATCGGCGGCCACGGCCGGCGAGAAGCGCACGCACCAGTCCACCAGGGCCGAGAGCGCCCGGGCATCCGCCTCGGGCTCGGCCTCCGCGGTGACGAGCTCGGGGGCGATGGCGGCCGCATCCGTGGCCTTCTGGCCCACATAGAGACCCAGTCTGCGGCCCGCCCGGTCCACGGCCGACAGGCGTCGCGTCCCCTTGGCGGATTCGACCAGCGCGAAGGGGCTAGGCTGTGCGTCGGAGGGGTTGCGACGGCGCCAGTTGCTGACCGCCCAGAGGGGCGACCAGGCGCAGAGGATGCGTGCCATCAGAGGCCTCATAGGTGAAGGCGTCGGCCGCCTCGAACAGCCAGCTGCCGGTGCGGCCGCCCCGGCAGCGCTCCAGTTCCACCGCCCAGCGCGGCGGACCCAGTCCGAACTCCCCCGGTCCCGGCTCGCTGGCGGCGGGGGTGACCCGCCAGCGGCTGGCCGCGGCCGAGCCCCCGGCCGCCTTGGCCTTGCCTCCGTAAGGCCGGCGGCGGATCACGAAGCCGGTAGCGCCGCGCTTCTCGCAGGCCAATTGCAGCCGGCGGCCGGCGGTCAGGCTGACGGTCTCCACCTCGGCGAAGACGGCGGCGACGCCGGGGGTGGCGAGCGCATCCTCGGCGACAGCCAGGGCCTCATCCTCGTCACGGGCGCAGACCTGGATCAGCCGTTCGGCGGGAAAGCCCAGACCCACCAGACCCGGGACGAAGAGATCGTCGCGTCGCAGGATCCACACCGCCTCGCCTCGCCTGGCCAAGGGCGCCGCCACCAGGGCGGCGAAGGCGGCGGGACAGGCGGCGGTCTCGGCCTCCATCCCCTCGCCTCCGAATTCATGCCAGCAGCCCAACGGCAGACCGCCGTCCAGGAAGCAGCTGTCGATGTGAGAATCGCCGAAGGGTAGGGATTCAGAGTCCGCCCGTCCGCCCGCCTCGAGGGTGGCGATCTTCGCCTTGAGAGCGGCGAGCCGCTCATCGCGAAAACCGGACATGGCTTCCTGTTCCTTTGTTCCTATTTTGTTCTAGCTTCGGATCAAGAAGAGTCAATCACCCCATGGTGGAGTCCGTTTCCGCGTGTCGTTACGCGGGGCGAATTTCTTCGGGTTCGGGATCGACCACGAACCGCACGGCGTCGACCATCGACCGCCTCTCGATCCAGGCGCGTGCGATGCGATGGCCGCCGTCCATCAGATGGCCATCAGCAGAGAAAATGATGGGATAGGAAAGGTCGGCGGCCATGATCCGTTCGGCATGCCCGGCGACGTCCCTCAAGCTAGGCGCCTGGCCTCGAAACCAGCAGTCCTGGTCGAACTCGGGAATCTCGGCGATGGAGATTTGGAACACCGGCAAACCGGACGACGCCGCCCACAGCTTCTCCGTCAGCCAATAGGCTCGGCCACCGGGAACCGTGTGGGAATGACGTTCGGGAGAGGGCATGGACGGCGGCTTCGCAGGAAGACCGCCGTCCATCAAGTCCTAGAAGCGAAGCGTACGGGCTTCCTTCACGTGCGGCAGGGCGCGGATCTTGGTGATCAGGGCGTCCGACGGGTCCTGGTCGATCCCCACCAGGGCGATGGCGTCCTCGCCAGCGGAGACCCGGCCCAGGTTGAAGGTGGCGATGTTGACATTGGCGTCGGCCAGGATGGCGCCGAGGTTGCCGATGAAGCCCGGCTTATCGAGGTTGTTCACATAGAGCATGACCCCGCCGAACGGCGCGTCCAGGTCCATGCCCTTGACCTCGATGATACGCGGCGTGCCCGCCATCACCGAACCGGCGAAGGAGCGCTTGCCCATGGCCGTGGTCACGGTGATCCGCACCAGGCTTTCGTAGATGGGCGAGTCGTCCTGCTTGCTCTCCGACACGGTGATGCCGCGCTCGCGGGCCACGGCCGGGGCCGAGACCATGTTGATCTCCGCCAGCATGGGACGCATCACGCCGGCCAGGGCGGCGGCGGTCAGGGGACGGGTGTTGAGGTTGGCGACCTCGCCCTCATAGGCGATGTCGATGGCCTTGACCTCGACGTCGACCATCTGGCCGGCGAAGGCGCCGAGGCGTTCGGCCAGGGCCACGAAGGGCTTCAGCTTCGGGGCTTCGTCGGCGGTGACCGAGGGGCTGTTCAGGGCGTTGGAGACCGCGCCGGTGAGCAGGTAGTCGCTCATCTGCTCGGCGACCTGCAGGGCCACGTTCTCCTGGGCTTCCATGGTGGAGGCGCCCAGGTGGGGGGTGGCGATGAAATTCTCGGCGCCGAACAGCACGTTTTCCTTGGCCGGCTCCTCGACGAAGACGTCGAAGCCCGCGCCGCCGATGTGGCCGCTGTCGAGGCCGGCGCGGAGGGCGGCTTCATCCACCAGGCCGCCGCGGGCGCAGTTGATGATCAGCACGCCCTTCTTGGTCTTGGCCAGGTTCTCGGCCGACAGGATGTTGCGGGTCTTGTCGGTGAGCGGGGTGTGCAGGGTGATGACGTCGGCGCGGGCCAGCAGGTCGTCGAGCTCGACCTTCTCCACCCCCAGTTCCACGGCGCGTTCAGCCGACAGGAAGGGGTCGTAGGCGACGACCTTCATCTTCAGGCCGTTGGCGCGATCGGCGACGATGCCGCCGATATTGCCGGCGCCGATCAGGCCGAGCGTCTTAGCGTAGAGCTCCACGCCCATGAAGCGGTTCTTCTCCCACTTGCCGGCCTGGGTGGAGACGTCGGCGGCGGGCAGCTGACGCGCCAGGGCGAACATCATGGCGATGGCGTGCTCAGCGGTGGTGATCGAGTTGCCGAAGGGGGTGTTCATCACCACGATCCCCTTGGAGGTCGCGGCGGGGATGTCGACATTGTCGACGCCGATGCCGGCGCGGCCGATGACCTTCAGGTTGGCGGCCGCCGCGATCACATCCTTGTCGGCCTTGGTGGCCGAGCGGACGGCCAGGCCATCATACTGGTCGATGATCTTGAGCAGCTCTTCCTTCGACAGGCCGGTCTTCACATCGGCGTCGACGCCGCGTTGCTTGAAGATCTCGATGGCGGCGGGGCTCAGCTTGTCGGCGATGAGGACGCGGGGCATGGGGCGGTATCCTTGAGGTGTGGAGGTGCGCTCCCGGCGCCGGCGCGTGCGGCGGTCCGGGCGGCGGGAGCGCTAAGGGGTTTTAGGCGGCTTGCAGGTCGGCGGCGATGGACGCGAAGGCCCAGTCGAGCCAGGGCGTCAGGGCCTCCAGGTCGGAGGTCTCCACCGTGGCGCCGCACCAGATCCGCAGACCCGCCGGGGCGTCGCGATAGCCGCCGATATCCAGGGCCACGCCTTCCTTCTCGAGGATGGCGGCCAGCTTCTTGGCGAAGTCGGCCTGGGCGTCGTCGGACAGGGCGGTGACCGCGGGATCGACCACCTTGAGGCACACCGAAGTGTTGGACCGGGTGGCCGGATCGGCGGCCAGGAACTCCACCCAGGGGGTCTTGGCGACCCACTCGGCCAGAGCACCCAGATTGGCGTCGGCGCGGCGCTGCATCTCGGTCAGGCCGCCGATGCCCTCGCCCCACTTCAGGGCGTCGATGGCGTCTTCCACACAGAGCATGGACGGCGTGTTGATGGTGGCGCCCTCAAAGATGTCGAGGCTGACCTTGCCGCCCTTGGTCATGCGGAACAGCTTGGGCATGGGCCAGGCGGGCGTGTAGCTTTCCAGGCGCGCCACGGCGCGGGGACCGAGGATCAGGACGCCATGGGCGCCCTCGCCCCCGAGCGCCTTCTGCCAGGAGAAGGTGACCACATCGAGCTTGGCCCAGTCGAGATCTTGCGCGAAGGCGGCGCTGGTGGCGTCGCAGATGGTGATGCCTTCACGGTCGGCGGCGATGAAGTCGGCGTTGGGAACCCGGACGCCGGAGGTGGTGCCATTCCAGGTGAAGACCAGGTCGGCGTCCTTGCGGACCTTGGTCAGGTCCGGCAGCTCGCCATAGGGGGCGTCAAGCACCTCGGCCGGCAGCTTCAGCTGCTTGACCACGTCGGTGACCCAGTCCTTGCCGAAGCTTTCGAAGGCCAGCAGCTGGACCGTCTTGGGACCGAGCATGGACCAGAGGGCCATTTCCACGGCGCCGGTGTCCGACCCGGCGACGATGCCGATCAGATAGTCATCCGGCACCTGCAGCACCTGGCGGGTGCGGTCGATGGCTTCCTTCAGACGCGCCTTGCCCAGCTTGGAGCGGTGCGAGCGCCCGAGGACGGCGTTCTGGAGATTTTGGGGATTCCATCCGGGGCGCTTGGCGCACGGGCCGGAAGAGAATTCGGGGCGGGCCGGGCGCATGGCCGGCTTGGCGAGGGTATTCATAGCGATGTCTCCCATCCTTACAGATGAGCAGCGCCCCGTTGGGGGGGCGTGGCCCGCCGCGCAAAAACTCCGGTTTGTCGGGCAGGGCAAGCGTAATTTTTCGAAAGACAGATTGAGCGGCCCTGACGACACGCCGGCTTGGCCTTGGCGCTCAGTCGTGATTCCTGGTCCCGCGGCGAGGCCCGCAGGAGCCTGCCCGAACCTCGATGACCCGTCCCAAACCCATAGATTGGCTGGTGTTGACCGCCCTGGTCGTCACCTGGGGGTCGGCCTTCGCGGCGCTGAAAATCGCCGTCGCCCACATCCCGCCGTTCTGGAACACCGCCCTGCGGCTATGGATCGCGGTGGCGACGCTCGGCGTGGTGCTGGCGATCCAGCGCCAAGCGCTTCCCGGCTGGCGTGACCGCGCCTGGCGGTTCTACGCCTTCAACGGTCTGGTGGGGATGGCTGCGCCCTTCGCGCTCTTCGCCCTGGCCGCCGAGCGCCTGCCCTCGGCGATCAACGCCATCTGTAACGGCGCCTCGCCGATCTTCACCGCCCTGCTGGCTCACCTCCTTGTTTCCGGCGAGCAGCTGAACGGGCGCAAGGCGGGCGGGGTGGGGCTGGGCTTCATAGGCCTGATGGTTCTGGTGGGACCGCGCCTGACGAGCGGCATGACCCTGGAGGCCCTGGCCCTGATCGGGGCGCTGACAGGCGCCGCGCTCTACGCCGTCTCCAATATCGTCACCAAGCGCGCGCCGCCCGTGCCCTCCACCGTGGGGGCCCTGATGATGTGCGCCTGGGGTGCGGTGTTCGCCACGGCGGCCGCGCTGTTCAGCGGGCCCCTGCCGGCTTGGCCACCGATGACATCGGCTTTGGCGGTGCTGGCCCAGGGCGTATTCCCCACGGCCCTGGCCACCATCGGCTACGTCTATCTGATCCAGCGCCGAGGCCCGCTGTTCCTGTCCATGGCCATCTACATGGCGCCGCTGTGGGCGACGGCCGTGGGGGTGATCTTCCTCGCCGAGCGGCCCAGTTGGACGGCCTTCGTCGCCCTGGCGCTGATCCTTGGGGGTGTGGCGCTGGCGACCCTGGAGCCACGTGAGAAGCGCGCAGCCTAGGTCATAGGGGTGATTTAGATGGCCGGTGTGATCGGCTTTCCGGCCGAGGCGGCGCTGGCATGGCGGCGATAAGCCAGCGTGCCCAGCACGATCCCCAGCAGGGTGCCCCAGGTGACCAGGTTGTTGACGATCGCGTAGGTCACGCCGGGGGTCAGCTTGGTGACGAAGAAGTAGGCGTGGAGACTGAACTGCACGCCCTGCAGCAGCATGACGGCGCCGATCCACAGGCTGGCATAGCGCACGGCCAGGGCCAGGAAGACCAGGGCCAGCAGCCCGTCGAGCACGAGATGCGGCACGGGCCGGCCGGTCTCGGCCACGAGCTCGTTGACGATGACGAAGGCGATGGAGATCAGCAGGGTCGCGCCCGCGCCGATCCGCTCAGCAGGGCCGCCCTTGAGGAGGCCGAACAGGCCGGCCGCGATGATGGCGACCCATAGAATTTGTGCGGCGTGTGTTGTCGGCATTTCCTGCGCCCCTAACAGCCATTAGGGGCGCAGGACTAGTTAAACTATTGCAACCAAACCGGCCTCAGCCGACCTCGCGCATCGTCGTCTTGTCAGCCTTGCGCATGAAGTTCGGCTTGTTTTCCGCGCCGCCGAGGCTGGTGCGGATGCCGAGGCGCAGCTTGGCCTCGGTCAGTTCGTTGTGCACCCCGACCATGGCGGTGCGGGCTTCGCCCAGGGCCTTGATGGCTTCCACCATCTTCACCTGAACGTCGTCGGCGAACACCAGCGAGGTGCCCACGTCGGTGCGGGCCTTCAGCATGTCGGCCATCAGTTCGGTAGCTTCGATCATCGCTGCGTCAACCGCAGCTTCCGTCGTGAACAACTTGGTCGCGACGCGTTGCGCAACAAAGGCCTTTTCCATGGGGGAGCCCCTCTCCAAGAGAATTAACTCAACGGTAGTAGAGGTAAACCAGAGGTTAAGCTCCGTCCATGGGATTCAGACTCTGTTAACTGCGACAACTACGCGCACAAGTTGAGACTGTGTCGGCTAGGACACGGATTCTCCCAACAAGCGAGTCCTTGGAAGCGAAGCGTTAGGAGAATTGCCCTATTCCCGAATGCCGGACGGGACTGCAGAAGCTCATGACCCAAAATCTTCGCGCGACGGGCCCGGCTCATAACGCGACCTTCCATGCCCGCGTGGCGGGTATCGCGCTGATCACCACGATGGTCGTGCTGATCGCCGCCTGTCTGACCTTCATGCTCCAGCAATGGGCTGTCGCCCGCGAGCAGAGTCACATCAATCACGTGGCCCTCTCTGAGATCGCCGCGAGCGCCGCGGGTCCCGCCCTGTCGCAGCGGGACGTACCGGCCGCCCGCGCGGCCATCACCGCCCTCTCTCAAGCGCAGTCGGTGACCAGCGCCCGCCTGCTGGACTCGTCTGGTCAGGTCGTCGCCAGCTATCAGCGCGCCAAGGGCGCCGCCAGTGGGACCGATGTCATTCGCGCGCCGGTGAAGATACAAGGCCTGCGTGTGGGTGAGCTGGTGGTGGATGTGACGCCACCGGCCCTCGACGCCCTGCTGCCCCAG
>JAGNIV010000046.1 GCA_018001015.1 Phenylobacterium sp.
GACAGGATTTTCGAGCCGAGCCCCACATGCGCAGCGCTCGGGCGGCGGACCTGCCAAGGGCTCGTCGTTGCAGAGGAATCGGCTTAGTGGACGTGTCCACACGCGGACGTGTGGAGCGATCCAAGGCCGTTTCTTAGGGAATTGTTTACCAAGTCCGGCGAATGTCGCTTCGTGGACGTGTCCACACGTCGGGTTGAGGACGTGTCCGTCTGCGGAGGTGTGGACGCGAGGGCGTGTCCGCCTGTTGAACTATCCTCGTGTCCGCCTGTGGACGTGAGGACACGCCACAGAGGTGTGCTTCCCATGAAGACCATATCCATCGTCAGCCAGAAGGGCGGGGTCGGCAAAACAACCGTGGCCGTGCATCTGGCGGTCTCCGCCGCCAAGGCCGGCTATACGGTGGCCCTGATCGATCTTGATCCCCAGGCCACGGCAGCGCAGTGGGCCGACTGGCGGGGGACGGAAAATCCCGCCGTTGTGGCCGCCCCCCACGGCCGGCTGGCTGCAACCCTGGCCGAGGCGCGCAAGTCTGGTGTCGATCTGGTCATCATCGACAGTCCGCCCGCCGCTGACAGCGCAGCCGTCGCCGCCGCCAAGGCGGCCGACCTGGTTCTCATCCCGACTCGGGCCTCAGCCTTCGACCTTCATGCGATTAAGACCACGGCGGAGCTGGTCCGCGTGGCGCAGAAACCCGCCTATGTGGTGCTCAATGCCGTGCCGCCACGGGCCACGGCCCTGATCGAGGAGGTGGCGACGGTGATCGCCAGCCTGCAGCTAGCGATCGCGCCCGTATGCCTTGTGGATCGCGCGGCCTTTCGCCATGCCGTCATCAACGGCCAGTCGGCGGCGGAATATGAGCCTGCGGGCAAGGCGGCCACCGAAGTCGATCAGCTTTACGCGTGGGCATGTGGACGCCTGGACATGTCCACACGTCCTCAATCCAACTCTGAAAGGGCGGTGGCATGAGCGCGCGTCCCAGTCTTTCCGCCCGTCTCGCCCAGGCCGCCGGTCCTGCAGCGGCGCCCGCGCCGGTTCCAGCCCCGAGCCCGCCAGCGCCATCGCAGCGCCCAGCCCGTGCGCGCAAGGCGGCCGAGACCCCCGCAATTGCGCCCGCAAAGGCCCGCGTCGGCAAGACCATGGTCGCCGGCTACTTTTCGCCTGAGATGGCGCGCGCCGTGAAGCTCCTCGCCGTCGAGCGCGGCGTCACCGTGCAGGCGCTGATCGGGGAGGCCCTGGATCTCGTCCTTCGCCAAGCGGGTAAGCACCCGATGGGTGAGCGATGATGTCCCAGTCCCTGAAGGCAGGTAGGGCAGGGGAGGGTCGATGAGCGCCCGCGCCGATCCGCACCCCATTCGGGATTTCTTTATCGCCGACCTGATCGACTACGCGCCCAAGGACAGCGCGGAGATGATGGAGCGACCGTTTTTCTCGATCGCCAAGCGCAAGCGCAACAAGCCGATCCACTACGAGACCCCGGACGGCAAGCTGTGGATCAAGGTCAACGGCAATCCGACCCACGGGATGGCGACGATTTGGGACGCCGATATCCTGATCTGGTGCATTTCCCGGATCGTCGCCCAGCGCGACGCCGGCAAGAACGATCTGCGGCCGATCATTCACACGACGCCTTATGAGCTGCTCAAAGGAATTGCCCGCGGCACTAGCGGCCAGGACTACATTGAGCTGCTACGGGCCATCAAACGTCTGCGGACCACGGAAGTTGAGACCAACATCCGGGCCGGCAAGCGCCGTTACACCGCCTTCCACTACCTCGGCGACATCGAGGGGGAAGGGGAGGGGATCGATGACCCCGAACAACTCAAAAGCCTGACGCTGCGGGTCCCGGACTGGCTTCTGGACGGCATCATGAGCGGAAACATTCTGACCCTCGATAGGGAGTATTTCCTACTGACCGGCGGCATCGAGCGGGCGATCTACCGTGTCGCGCGCAAGCACGCTGGGTCTCAGCCCCACGGCTGGACGGTCAAGATGACCACGCTCTACGACAAGACCGGCAGTGAATCGCCGCTGAAGAAATTCACTTTCCGCATTCGCGAGATGTGCCGGGCCGACGAACTCCCGCGCTACGCCATGCGGGAGACGACGACGCAGGACGGCAGTCCTGCGGTCCACTTCGTCGACCGCATGTATGCCCAGGAAGCCGCCAAGGAGCGCCGTGGAGCGGATAAGACCCAGCGGGGCAGGCAGGACGCCCGAGCGGCCTGGTTGGACGCTCAGCGCGATCCGCGGGCCTTTGATGGGGCGTGGACGGCTTGGATCGAGGGCGGATATCCGCCAGACGGGTTCGCGACAGCCTGCGCTGACAAGCGCGCCAACATGCCGGGGTAGGTCCTGAAGGGCGCAGGCGCGTTGAAAATCCTCGCCTAAGCCATCGGTCCGCGCCCTTGTGGAGTGTCGGGTTTTTGCATATATAAGGTGTCGGGTTTTTGCAGGGAGGTCGTTGTGCAGAAGACGAGGACTTTAAAGCAGAAAATTGAATACCGCATGAGCCGCCGGACCCACGACGACGTGTTCCTTCCGCGTGAGTTCGCTGACCTTGCGGGCGACGACCAGGTGCTGCGCGCCCTACGGACCCTCGTTCAGGAGGGCCGGCTCATCCGCTTGGGGTACGGTGTCTATGCCCGGGCGACGCGTTCGCGGTTGTCGGGCAGGCCTATGGTGGATAGCGCCAATGGCTTTTCAAGCGCGGCGCTGCAGGCCTTGACCAAGTTGGGCGTGCCCTGGGAGCCCAGCGATAGCGTGCGCGCCTACAATGAAGGCCGATCGACGCAAATCCCGGTCAATCCGGCGGTCAAGGTGAAGAGCCGATTCCGGCGACACCTCTCGGATGGACGGACGGAGCTGCGTCTTGAACGGTAAGCCGGATCGCCAAACGCTTCTCGAGGTCCAGGACCACTTCAATCTTCCGTCGCCCGCGCTGGTGGAGAAGGATTGGCACGTGGTTCAGGCGCTCGCCGCGATCCGGAGCGCGGCGAGCGACGGCCTGACGCTGGCCTTTGGCGGCGGCACCGCCCTGGGCCGGGCATACGGCCTGCTCCAGCGGATGTCGGAGGACGTCGATCTGCGGGTGATTGGCGATAACGCGACCTCTCGCCCGGCTCTGAAACGCCTTCGTCGGGACGTATCAGAGCGGCTGCGCGAGATAGGATTTACGGTCGAGGCGCAGCACACGACGGTGCAGCACAACGACACCTATGTCCGCTACGACCTGCCTTACGACCCCATCATGAAGGGGGAGGGCGTGCTGCGGCCGGAAATCAAGATCGAGATCTCAGCCTTCCCGACACGTCGGCCGCTGACGGAGCGGCCGGTGATTTCATTCGTGGCCGAGGCCAGCGGAGCGCAGGCCGAGGTTCCCGGGATCGCTTGTGTGAGCCTGGTGGAGATCGCCGCGGAGAAGTTCGTCGCCTTGACGCGCCGCAGTGGGGAGGCGTTCGCGAGCCAGCAGGCGCTCGATCCAACCCTGCCGCGCCACGTTTATGATTTGGCTCGTCTGGCCGGTCATTACGACGCTGAGGACGCCGCACAACTGGCGCTCGACACGATGAAGGACGATGCCGCGACCCGGGGCGACGACTTTCCAGCCTACCAGGCCGATCCTCTGGGAGAGACCCTCAGGGCGGTGGACGCCATGGCTGCGCACGGGGGATTTTCTGCACAATATTCGTCACTTATGGAGACGATGGTGTACGGCGAGAGGCCGGCTTTTGAAGCTGCAATGGGCGCAGTACAGAGCTTTCGGGACCGGCTGACGCTGGGATGACGGCGGAGCCGTCACATAGCGGGCCAAGGGCCCCGGTGGCTCGTGGTTTTAGGAACCCGACTCAATCCGTTGAGCGCGCAAGGGATTTTGGCACGTGGTTTCAGGAACCGGGGAGGGAGTCTGAGTCGCGGATGAAGGCCCGATTCGCCTACTTAGGGCGAGTCCGAGACAAAAAGCGGGGGCTAGAGGACGGCTATTGCCCGAATTTCCGGGGCAATTCAGGCTCGTGGTATTAGGAACCGGCATTCCTCAGCTGGGCACGTGGTTTCAGGAACCGACAGGCGGCGCCCAGGCAGGTCGAAAGCCCGTGGTATTAGGAACCTTTGGGGGCGTGGTTTTAGGAACCTGTCCCGCGTGGTTTTGGGAACCAAGGCCCGTGGTAACGGGAACCGGGCGCGAAAATTTCGCTAGGGAAAACAAAGAGATACTAAGCCTTTGATTCGGCTTAACTCTTTAACTTTCCTATATCTAACAGAATCTCTTCTAACGGCCGGATGGATGAAAAGAGAAGCACAGTCTCCGCCTCTTGGGGGCTACGCCCCCGCCGGCTCGCTACGCGGCTTTGCCGCTCCGCCCCGGATCGCAAAAGCGATCCTCCCACCCGGCATCCCCCAGAAGGAATCGGCCTACGGCCGATAAATTATCCTCGCGGGATGCCCCGACATAAACACCACGACCTCTACCTCCTCCGACAATGGGCTGTATCAAGCTCTGCAAGTGTCCTCCGAGGGAGGCCATGCATTTTTGGCGGGGAATCCCGGGAACCGAAGCGGGCTGCATCCAGAGCTGGAAAAGGATCTTGGGCGCGACGGTTCCTGGGATTTGGCGGTCAGGGCACTTGCCGCAGGTCAACGTCCGCTTTTCGGCCGGGCGCCAACTGGCGCTATCGACCCTTAGCTGGCATTAACCTAACGGCCTCTCCCCCTATGCTTCAGTGCCATAGGTGCAGTTGAGAATTGACGTTTGATTTCGGCCAGACCTCGAAACGAGCCTCGACTGATCCAAAGCACGGGAGAAAACATGGACACGCGGGCCGACAAACCAGTTATCCGCAACGTGCGCGTGGGCCAGGGAGAAACGATCAAGCTAAATGATGGGCCTTCCCCACAAGAAATCTCGTGTGACGATATAGCCAAATTGGCCCTGGCCATGCATGACCATACCTATTTCTTCTCTCTACGCCGCGGTCTCAGCATCAGATTTAGTCGCGACTTGAACGGCAGTGGGACGCAGGGCCTCTACATCACTAGAGAGAGCGACGAAGCCGCCTCAAAGCTGATTGTGGTCATCTTCGAACCTCGGTCCAAGAACGATGACAATTTCCTTTATGAAGCCGACCTCTTGATGGACGGCCGCAAAGACTACGATCCTACTATTAATAGGGGCAAGTGCGGGTTCGTAGCCTGTATGGCCGAAACCCGGATCGACTGGAATAGTGACGAGACCGTGCAGTGGCGATCGGATATCGACCGCCTTTCGAGGTCGCCCAACACTTTGACAGGCTGGATAGAGGCGGACTTGGAGATGCTAGTAAGGTGCGGCACTAGATACTGTTATCAAAACGCGATCCTGACCAGAAGCGACCTTACGCGGCACGTCGCTGCTGGATTAAGTTTGGAAGATCTAAAGACACGGCTCAAGTGCACAAAATGCGGTACGCGCGGAGCCCGCGTCATGGCGTTCTAATGCGGTGTCCGCTTTCCCCCGTTGAAGTTCGGAACGTCCGCTATTCGGCTTGATCACGCCGGGCTGAAAAGCCCCCGGAACTCCCCGTCCGCGTAGAACCGCACCTTGGCGGCGATAACTGGCGCCTGCCCTTGGCGTAGGAGGATCTCCAAGCTCGAATCCAGCCGCATGATTTCGTCCGGTGTCATCAGCTCTCGCCGCGACAGGTGTGTTGAGGTGGAGCTGCTCTTGGTCTCAAAAAGCTGCATGCCGCCACGCGAGGTGCTGGTTCCTGTGGTTTGATAGCTCATGGTCGTGGCCCCGATCGATTTGGACACCCAGCTCGCTGTTTCCACGTCGGCGACGTTGAAGATCTGCACCAGGCCGGCGTTCGAGACGAATGTTCCGGCCCGCTGGCCGTAGGTGCTCCAAAGCTGGTGCATGTCCTGCAGGATCGGCCAGAGTTGAAGCCCGTAGCCGGCCATCAGGCCAAAGGCCCGTTCGACGGCTTCCAGGCGGCCCAGCGCCGCGAATTCGAGAACCGGCGCTGCCGGCAGGGCAGGGGACCTCGCCAGGTCATGGATGGCCTGGGCCACCAACAGGCGCAGCCAGCGGGCATAGGCGTCGAGACGTTCGGGCGGCAGCACCAGGAACACGGTCGCCTTGGTCTCCTTGAGATCCGCGAAGCGGAAATCCGAGCCCGCCATGGTGTGGTTGATGCGAACGCTGTCGAGAAAATGGGTGTGCCGTTGCGCCGAGGAAAGGACGCCGGCCGCCTCACGCTCGCTCTTGCCCAGGTGACGATTGGCGGCCCGGCGCACCAGGCCGCCGGCAGCAAGGCTGGCCTGCATGTCGGCCAGCAGTTCGCGGAATTCTCTGGGTGCCAGGGTGAGCAGTTCACGGACGCGGGCGAGGTTGCGAGCGGCGCCAGTTTCGACGGTGACGACATGGAGGATCAGGCCAGCGATCAGGGCCTTGGCCTCCTCGTTCCAATGCGCCTCGCCGGCTTGGCCGGGGGAGTCATGCACCAGGGCGTCGGCAAGGAGAGCGGCGTCCTCAGCGAGATCCATGCTGTGCGGTTCGAGACTGTCCAGCGGGTTGAAAGTTGCCGAGGGTTGACCCGATACCCCGAAGGGATCGAGCACGTAGACCGGGCCGAACCGCCCGCGCGGGCGCGCCGTCACTCGGGCGTTTTCGCCCTTGGGATCGATGCAGAACACCGAGCGATCGGCCGTCAGTAGGTTGGGGATGATGGCCCCCACGCCCTTGCCCGATCGGGTCGGCGCGATGGTCAGAAGATGTGCCTGGCCAGCGTAGTGAAGGAGCTTGCCGCCGCGCCGGTTCTCGCGGCCGACAATCAAGCCAACGCCGCCGCCGAGGCTGGCCTGCACCTCGCGCTCGTTTGCGAAATGGGCCGAGCCGTGAACGCCGCCCCTGGCTGCGGCGAGCGGGAAACGAGCGTTGAACCATCCCAGGCCGCTGACAGCGCCGAGCACGCCACCGGCGATGGTCAGGCCGTATTGGAGGGTGGCGTCGATATGGGCGACCCCGGCGATCGGGATCAGCAACACGCGGCCGATCATATAGCCGACAAGATAGCCGCCGCCGACGTAGGCCATAAGGGCGATCAGCCGCAGTAGGAACCTCACTGTTCGGCCTCGAAAACCTTCCGGCCGCGCCGCCGCCAGACCTCCACCAGCCCCGCGCCGCCATCGCCCTTCAGCATGTCGGACAGACCGAGGAAGGCACCGAGCAGAGCGGCCCTATCGTCTCCGGTGAGGTCGACCAGACCGGCCTTTTGCACGAGGCCGCCCAGCTCAATCAGTTGACGGGTGCGGGCTCGTCGTTCAACGGCCCAGCCGCGATTGTCGGCGCGCGCGCGGGCGGCTTCAACGCGCGCCAAGGCCGTCGCCGTCCGCCGCTGCGCCCGGGTTGTCGTCTGAAGGCTGGCCAGCGCCTTTGCGGGACCGCGCCCGCCGTTGAAAGAAGGCGGCCCCGCGTTGGCGCCACCCCTCCTTTGCGTCCGGTTGTTTCGAGCTGTCGAGGGCTTCGAGGAGGACGCCGGCCAGGGTCTCGGCATCAAGAGCATCGGCCCCGGTGGCGGTGACCAACTCCCCCAGCTGCACCACTTTGCGCGCCTTCAGACTTTTGGCCTTGTCCTGAAGCGCTCGAAGCTCAGCGTCGATATCGCGGGGTTTGCGCATATGCACTCCAGCCAAGTTGGGAGGCCGCCTCTCAGTGTTTCCATTGACGGCGAAGAGGAACGAGGAGGTCTTCGACTAGCCGAACGATGTCCGAGCGAAGCGCCGCGCGGGGTTTGATGAGATGGATAGGGGCTCTTTCCGATCCACCCATGCCCATCGACACGGAGTTGGGGCTGCGGTCATGTTCGGGCTGTGTCCGCCAAGCCAAATAATCGCCGGCGTCTATCCGGGCTGAGACCGCCACGTGCGTTAGGCGCTGGGTTGGGTCAATCCGGTCGAGTGTCCACGCGGCCAACGCTAAGGTCGAGGTCAATTGCTGGTGAACGTCTTCCTCAAGGAGGATTGGCAGTCCTCCTTGGTTGCCCCGGCGGTCGGCGGACGTTCTGCCCAGGGCAGCGCGAAGCAATAGGCCGCCTTGCTCGTCCAGCTGGACAAGCGGGCCATTATGCTCCTGGCGTATGATCAAGGCAGCTCCGAGAATCCCCTTTTCGACGCCTTTGCTTTGATCCAGAACGCGCGTTGCGCCGAACATCGCAGCCTGGTGCAGAGCGTCGCTAAGCGCCGCATCTTCGATCTCAGCGGGCCTCAGTATCTGCTGGGTAGGTCCGCCAGCGATGGCCAGGCTCAGCGCCGAAGATCCGGTGAAACTGTTTCGGTCGACCGCCGGGAGGAGCGACAAACTGCGCTTGATCAGGCCGGCTTCATCCAAGGGCCCGACGGCATTGGCGAGGGCGTGATCGTAGAGCGCTCGAATGATCGCGCTGTGTAGATCTGTCGGCCCTTTGAAGCCTCCGCGGAACAGCCCGCCGGCCCATTCCTGAACTTCCCGAATGAAAGCCACCTGCTTGGGGTCCGGGGTTGCTCCGTCCTGAACGAAGGCGATCACGTCCTTTCGCCCCTGCGCCTCGCGGTATTCCTCATGAGTCGCCGACAAGCCTGATGCCTGTTCAGAGCCGTAGTGCTCTCCCAGGATGAGGATGACCAAATCAGACTGTCGCAGCTCACTGAGGCACGCGACTTGTGGCGATTTCGGTTGGGCGCCGAAATCCTCCGCCATTACCGGCGCGTGGCGCAGCGTTTCCACGGCATCGCGAGCAGCTGCACGTACCGGCTCCATGCCGCTGATTAACGAGCTGATGAACACTTTCATCCCTAGACGGTAGCCACGGCAAGATTGCCGCGCAAGTCACTCCCGAAGCGAAGCAAGGAGTCGAGTGCGCGCTTATACGTCGTGCCGACGTGCGCTTGTAGAAGACGCTTCCCTGAGTCATGTTGCCGGCGTGGCTATCTACCATTTCAGCGCCAAGGTGATCTCCCGCGCCAACGGCTCCAGCGCCGTGGCGTCGGCCGCCTATCGTTCGGCCTCGCGGCTGGAGGACGAGCGGCTTGGACGGAGCCACGATTTCACCAGCAAGACTGGCGTCGTTCATTCCGAGATCATCGCGCCGGAAGGCTCGCCCGAACGCTGGCAGGACCGCGAGACGTTGTGGAACGAGGTCGAGGCCGGCGAGGTCCGCAAGGACGCGCAGCTCGCCCGCGAGATCGAGTTCTCGATACCACGAGAGATGAACCAGGCGCAGGGCGTCGAGCTGGCGCGGGACTTCGTGCAACAGGAGTTCGTCGATCGGGGGATGGTCGCCGATCTGAATGTGCATTGGGACGTGGGACCGGACGGCCTGGCCAAGCCGCACGCCCACGTCATGCTGTCGATGCGCGAGGCGAAACCGGAGGGGCAGGGGACGTTCGGCAAGAAGGTCCGCGAGTGGAATAGCACCGACCATTTGACCGACTGGCGGGAGGCCTGGGCGGAGCATGTGAACACGCGCCTGGCCGAACTCGACATCGATGCGCGGGTCGATCACCGGACGCTGGAGGCGCAGGGGATCGACCTGGAGCCGCAGCACAAGATCGGCCCGGCCGGCGCGCGGCGCCTCGATAGGGGCGAGGACGCCGAACGGGCGGACGATCACCGGGAGATCGCCCGGCGCAACGGCGAGAGGATCATCGCCGAGCCGGACGTGGCGCTGGACGCCATCACCCGGCAGCAGAGCACGTTCACCGACCACGACCTGGCGCGGTTCGTCCACCGGCACACCGACGACGCCGATCAGTTCAGCCAGGCCATGAGCGCGGTGAAGACCTCGCCCGAGCTGGTCGCCCTCGGCAAGGACGGCGCCGGCCGCGAACGGTTCAGCACGCGTGAAATGCTGGCGATCGAACAGCGGCTGGAGCGGTCGGCCGAGCAGATCGCGGGGAGGGGACAACGCCGCGTCTCGCCGGCCTCGCGGGAGCTGGCCTTGGCCGCCAGCGAGGGGCGCGGGCTGGCGTTGGCGGGCTCGCAGCGCGACGCCCTGGACCACATCACTGGGCGCGAGGATCTGGCGTTGGTCGTCGGTTACGCCGGCACCGGCAAGAGCGCGATGCTGGGCGTCGCCCGCGAGGCATGGGAGGCGTCCGGCTACCAGGTCCGCGGTGCGGCCTTGTCAGGGATCGCGGCGGAAAGCCTGGAGGCGGGTTCGGGCATCGGCTCGCGGACGATCGCCAGTCTCGAGCATGGCTGGGCGCAGGGGAGGGACGTGCTCACCGCGCGCGACGTGCTGGTGATCGACGAAGCCGGCATGATCGGCTCGCGTCAGATGGAGCGGGTGCTATCGGCGGCCGACCTCGCCGGCGCCAAGGTGGTGCTGGTCGGCGACGCCGAGCAGCTCCAGGCGATCGAGGCCGGCGCCGCGTTCCGGGCGCTCACCGAGCGTCATGGCGCGGCCGAGATCACCGAAATACGGCGCCAGCGCGAGGACTGGCAGCGGGAGGCGACGCGCGAGCTGGCCACAGGCCGAACAGGCGCCGCCCTGGACCGCTACGAGGCGGCCGGCATGGTGTCCGCGCACGAAACCCGCGAAGCCGCCCGCAGCGCCCTCGTGGACGGCTGGGATACCGTGCGCCAGGCCCGGCCGGAGGCCAGCCAGGTCATGCTCGCCCACACCCGCGCCGACGTGGCGGAGCTGAACCAGCTCGCGCGCGGCCGGATGCGCGCCGCCGGCGCGCTGGGCGAGGACCAAGTGATCCAGACTGAGCGCGGCGCGCGGACCTTCGCCCCAGGCGACCGTGTGATGTTCCTGCGCAACGAGCGATCCATGGGGGTGAAGAACGGTTCGCTTGGGACCGTCGAAAAGATCGACGGCGCCAGCCTCGCCGTGCGCCTCGATGGCGCCGATCGGCGCGAAGTCCGGTTCGACCTCAAGGACTACGCCCAGATCGACCACGGCTATGCGTCCACCATCCATAAGAGCCAGGGCGTGACCGTGGACCATGGCCACCTGCTGGCCAGCGACGGCCTGGATCGGCACGCCGCCTATGTCGGGATGAGCCGGCACCGGGAGACGTTGGCGGTCCACTACGGCGCCGACGACTTCAAGGACCGGGCGCAGCTCACGCGCACGCTTGGCCGCGAGCGGGCGAAGGATACAACGCTCGATTATGGCGAGGCCTTCGCCGAGCGGCGGGGCCTGGTTCGGTCGGAGATCCTCGCCCCTCGCTCCCCCGCCCCCGAGGTCGGCCGAGCGCCCAAGCGGAGCATGTTCGACGGCCTGAAACTCGGTCGCGGCGGCGGACCCGCCGCAGGGATTGCCGAGGCGGCGGAGCGGGCGGCGCCAGGGCATGACGCGGCCCTGCAGCGTGGGATTACCCGCTACACGGCGGCATGGGCGGACGCGGAGCGGATGGGCGAGCAGGGCTTGCCGATCCTGCCCCACCAAAGGGTCGAGATGCAGAAGGCCCGCGAGGGCCTGGAGGGCGTGTCCTCCGAGGCGACGGCGGACCTGCGCGCCGCCCTGTCGCGCAATCCGGGTCTGGCTCGCCAGGGCGCCATGCCCGAGGGCATGAAGGCCGTTCAGCGGGCCATGGCGACGGAACGGACGGTGCGCCTGGACCCCGCCGCCCGCGCCGAGCGGTTCGTGGAGGACTGGCGCGGGCTACAGGAGAGGCGGGCCGAACTTGGCGTTGGCTACCAGACTGCCGACGCCCGCAAGGCCATCGAGGGTCGCATGAAGGCGATGGCGGATGGGCTTGGGCGAGACGCCCAGGTGGAATCCATTCTTCGCGGAAAAAAGCTAGAGCTGGGGCTTGGGAAGGTCCGCGACATGCCCGGCGTCAGCATGGGCGACGCCCTGGTTCGATCCCTGACCCTTGGGCGTTCCATAGGGCTCGGAAGGTAGCGAGGTCCCTTATGGACGAGGATCACGAGGCTTTAGACGCCGATCCGACGGCGGCGTTCGAGGCGCTACGGGCAGAAGTGGCCGCCCTGCGGACCAGCTTGAGCGGCGGCGATGGGCGGGCGGCGCCAGACTATGCGCCGACGCTTGGCAAGATGGCCGCCGCCCTTGCCAAGATCGAGGCACACCCGGCTTTGCAACTGACGCCAGAGGCGTTCGCCTACCAGGTCCGGCAGGCGCGCGATGCGGCCCAGCAGCAGGGTAGCCGGGATATGAGCGCCGCGATCCAGCGCGTGGACGCGGCGGGCGCGGACCTGGAGCACCTAGCCGCGCGCCAACGCACCGGGCGGGAGCAGGTCCGGCAAGTCGCGATCATGACGGCGGTGGGCGCCGTCGCCGGGGTCATCGTGTGGGTATGCTTCTCGGGGCCGATCGCGCGCGCCCTCCCGGCCGGCTGGAGCGTGCCGGAACGAATGGCCGCCGCTACGCTGCGGTTGGACCGCTGGGAGGCCGGTGCTCGACTCATGCAGAACGCAAACGCAGCCGGCACGTCTCGCCTC
>JAGNIV010000002.1 GCA_018001015.1 Phenylobacterium sp.
GGCTGGAACTGCTACGGCAAGCCTCCAGGACCAAAGACCATGGCCAAGGGCTGGGAACGCTTCGCAGCAACACTCACCGGCTTCATCATCGCCAAGGCCGACGCAGTTGTGTGAATCCCGTAGCCCAACGGGGGAGCATCTGCCTCCAGATCCTCCCTCAACGCGCCAGCCCGATGTGGGGGAGGTGGGCCGGCGCGTAGCGCCGAGCCGTAGGGGGGGCAACTTAGTTGGCGCCTATCGCCCGGAAACAAGAGTCAAAGTCCCCCTCAGTCGGCTTCGCCGCCAGCTCCTCCCCCAGCGCGCCAGCGCGATGTGGGGGAGGTGGGTCGGCGCGCAGCGCCGAGCCGGAGGGGGATGGACGTAGTCCACAAGACAAGCACCCGCTCTCAGCCCGCGCCGGGGCGTCTACCCCTTCGGAATGACCCCGCAGGCCACCCGCGCTCCGGCGCCGCCGATCGGCTGGGTCGTGTGGTCGTCGGGATTGGCGTGGATCACCAGGGCCGAGCCGTCGGCGTCCACCAGGGCCGGCCGGCCCCCCGCGCCTGATAGCGAGGTGTAGCCGGAGAACAGTTCGGCGGTCCCGGTTCCGTCGGCGCCGACATGGAGGTTGGGCAGGTCGCCGGCCTCGTTGCCGTCCGGGTTCAACAGGCCGTGAACGACCGTGGCTTGACCATGGACATGGGCGCCGGCCGAGGTGAAACCGGCCGCTGAGCAGTCGCCCTTCTCGTGGAAGTGCAGGCCGTGCCAGCCGGGGGTCAGGCCCTTGGCCTCGACCTTCAGCATCACCCCGTTGGGGGCCTCGGTCAGGGTCAGGGTCCCGGCCGAACCGCCGGTGGAATTCTTGAGATCGATCCGAAGGTTGGCAGGCGCTGTTGCGGCGAGGGCGGCGGTCGCGGCCAGGCTGATCATGATGCCGGGGAGGGCGAATTTCATAGTCACTCCAAAGGCGTTTCCCAGGCTCACGAAGGTTGGCCTCGGGGGTCCTGGGATGTTAACAACTGAACTCTGATTTCCAGTCCGATTCCAACGGCGAAAAATTCCCCTTGAGCGACGACAGCACTATCCCTCCGGACGACGGCCGGCGCGGGGGCATCGCCCCTATCGCCATCGAGGACGAACTCAAGAAGTCCTACCTCGACTATGCCATGAGCGTCATCGTCAGCCGCGCCCTTCCGGACGTGCGCGACGGGCTGAAACCGGTGCACCGCCGCATCCTGTTCTCCATGAGCGAGCAGGGGCACACGCCTGACCGCTCCTATGTGAAGTCGGCCCGCGTCGTCGGCGACGTGATGGGTAAGTATCACCCGCACGGCGACCTCGCGATCTATGACACCCTGGTCCGCCTGGCCCAGCCGTTCTCCATGAGCCAGCTGCTGATCGACGGTCAGGGCAACTTCGGCTCGGTGGACAACGATCCCCCGGCGGCCATGCGCTACACCGAGTGCCGCCTGACCAAGGCGGCCATGTCCATCCTGGCCGACCTGGACAAGGACACCGTCGACTTCAAGGACAACTATGACGGCTCGGAGCACGAGCCCACCGTCCTGCCGTCGCGCCTGCCCAACCTGCTGGTCAACGGCGGCGGCGGCATCGCCGTCGGCATGGCCACCAATATCCCGCCCCACAACCTGGGTGAGATCGTCGACGCCTGCCTGGCCTATGTGGACAATCCCGAGATCGGGCTGGACGACCTGCTGGACATCGTTCCGGGGCCTGACTTCCCGACCGGCGGCGAGATCATCGGCCGCACCGGCGCCCGCACCGCCCTGATGACCGGCCGGGGCTCGGTGATCATGCGCGGCAAGGCCGCCATCGAGGAGATCCGCAAGGATCGCGAAGCCATCATCATCACCGCCATCCCCTATCAGGTGAACAAGGCGGGTCTGGTGGAGCGGATCGCCGAACTGGTGCGCGAGAAGCGTATCGAGGGCATCGCCGACCTGCGTGACGAAAGCGATCGCCAGGGCATGCGCGTCGTCGTCGAGCTGAAGCGCGACGCCTCGGCCGACGTGGTGCTGAACCAGCTCTACCGGTTCACCCCGCTGCAGAGCTCCTTCGGCGTCAACATGCTGGCCCTGAACCGCGGCCGTCCGCAGCAGATGGGCCTGCGCGAGATGATCACGGCCTTCATCGAGTTCCGCGAGGAAGTCGTTGTCCGGCGCGAGAAGTTCGAACTGTCCAAGGCGCGCGATCGCGGCCACGTCTTGGTCGGCCTGGCCATCGCCGTGGCCAATATCGACGAGTTCATCCACATCATCCGCTCGTCCAAGGACCCGGCCGAGGCGCGCGAGCGCATCGTCGCCAAGGGCTGGCCGGCGGGCGACATGATGCCCCTGGTGGACCTGATCGCCGACCCGCGCACCATCCTGGAAGAGGGCGGCCTGATCCGTCTGACCGAGGAGCAGGCCCGCGCCATCCTGGCGCTCACCCTGTCGCGCCTCACCGGCCTTGGCCGGGACGAGATCTTCGGCGAGGCCGAGACCCTGGCCGGCGCCATCCAGGGCCACCTGTCCATGCTGGCCTCGCGCGACAACATCATGGCCGTGGTCCGTCAGGAGCTGGTGGAGGTGCGCGCCGCCTTCGCCGTGCCGCGACGCACCGAGATCGTCGATGGCGACGCCGACGTCGAGGACGAGGATCTGATCGCCCGCGAGGACATGGTCATCACCGTGACCCACGGCGGCTATGTGAAGCGCACCCCGCTGGTGACCTATCGGACCCAGCATCGCGGCGGCAAGGGCCGCTCGGGCATGTCCACCAAGGACGAGGATGCGGTCACTCGCGTGTTCTCGGCCAACACCCACACCCCGATGTTGTTCTTCTCCTCGGGCGGCAAGGTCTACCAGCTCAAGGTCTGGCGCCTGCCGGTGGGCACGCCCACCTCGCGCGGCAAGGCCTTCGTGAACCTGCTGCCCATCGAGCCGGGCGAGAGCATCACCTCGATCCTGCCCCTGCCCGAGGACGTGGCCACCTGGGATCAGTACGACGTCATGTTCGCCACCCGCTCCGGCGGCGTACGCAGGAACAAGCTGTCGGACTTCATCGGCATCAAGCGCAATGGCAAGATCGCCATGAAGCTGGACGAGGGTGACCAGATCATCGGCGTCGGGGTCTGCAACGCCCAGGCCAACGACATCCTGCTCACCACCGCGCTGGGCCGCTGCATCCGCTTCGCCACCGAAGAGGTGCGGGTCTTCGCCGGCCGTGAATCCACCGGCGTGCGCGGCATCCGCCTGGCCGAGGGCGACAGCGTCATCTCCATGGCCGTCCTGCGGTCGGTGACCGCCACCCCGGCTGAGCGGGCGTCCTATGTGAAGCACGCCAACGCCATGCGCCGCGCGATCAGCGGCGAGGGCGAGGATATTGAGGACGCTGCGGCGCCCGAGGACGACGAAGACGCCGGCGAGGAGGCCGCCCTGTCGGGCGACCGGATCGCCGAGCTGGGGGCGGCCGAGGAGTTCATCCTCACCGTCTCCACCGAAGGCTACGGCAAGCGGACCTCGGCCTACGAGTTCCGCCGCACCGGCCGGGGCGGGCAGGGCCTGCTGGCCCAGGACCTCACCAAGAAGGGCAAGGGCGGGCGTCTGGCCGCCTCCTTCCCGGTGGAGGAGTTCGACGAGATCCTGCTGGTCACCGACCAGGGGCAGCTGATCCGCACCCCGGTCACCCAGGTCCGGGTCATCAGCCGCAACACCTCCGGCGTCACCATCTTCCGCACCGCCACCGACGAGCACGTGGTCTCCGTCGAACGCCTGGCCGACCAGGGCGGTGGCGAGGAGCCGGAAGCCGAGGCCGAAAGCGGGGCGGACGAAACTTAGGGCTTGCCTTCAACGGCTTGCCCGGCCAAAGCCGAAGGCAAGAACAGTTGGGGAAGATAGGCGAATGGCCACCCGCGTCGGGATCTATCCGGGGACGTTCGACCCGATTCACAATGGTCACACCGACATCATCGGCCGGGCCGTGAAGCTGGTGGACAAGCTGGTGATCGGGGTGGCGATCAACGCCGGCAAGGGGCCGCTGTTCACCCTTGACGAGCGGGTCGCCATCCTGCGCGAGCTGGCCGCCACCCTGCCCAAGGACATCGAGATCGTCGTCAAACCCTATGAGGGTCTGCTGATCCACTTCGCCAAGGAGGTCGGGGCCAGCGTCATCGTCCGCGGCCTCCGCGCGGTGGCGGACTTCGAATACGAATTCCAGATGACCGCCATGAACCAGCAGCTCGACCGCGACATCGAGACCGTCTTCCTGATGGCCGACCCCCGCCACCAGGCGGTGTCCTCCAAGCTGGTCAAGGAAATCGCCCTCCTCGGCGGCGAGGTGAACAAGTTCGTCAGCCCCGGCGTCCGCGAAGCCCTCCTGGCCAAGGTGGCGGCGGCCGCCAAGTAGTTCGGCTCCCGAACTATCCTCCCGCCCGCGGAACCACTTCATGCGGCGCCCAAACTTGCCTGCGACGGGTGGCGATCTCGCCCGCGCCCGGCTAGGAGTGGGTTCATGATCCGCACCCTCCTGATCTCCACGGCGGTCCTGGCGCTCGCCGGCTCCGCCCTCGCCGCGCCCAAGGCCCCCGCCGCCCCCCTCGTTCCACCGGCTCCCGGCGCCCCCGCCGCCGCCGACTGGCGCACGCCCGATCCCGTCAACGTCCTGGTGATCGACACCACGAAGGGCCGCATCCTGGTGGAACTGACCCCCCAGGTCGCCCCCAGCCACGTGACCCGCGTCAAGGAACTGACCCGTTCGGGCCTCTATGACGGCCGCAGCTTCTTCCGGGTGATCGACGCCTTCATGGCCCAGACCGGCGACCCTCAAGATACCGGCGAGGGCGGCTCTGATAAGCCTGACATGGCCGCCGAGTTCACCTTCCGGCGCGGCCCCGAGACCCCCTTCGTCCAGGTCGCCGACCAGACGGTGGCCGAGATCGGCTTCATCGGATCGCTGCCGGTCATGACCCAGAGCTCCATGCTCATGCCCATGACCAAGGACGGCAAGATTTCCGGCTGGGGCCGCTATTGCCCGGGCGTCGCCGGCATGGCCCGCGGCGAGGCCGAGGCCAGCGCCAACAGCCAGTTCTTCCTGATGCGCCAGGCCTATCCGTCGCTGGAAAAACGCTACACCGCCTTCGGCCGCGTGATCTCCGGCCTTGACGCCGTGCGCGCCATCAAGGTCGGCGAACCGGTGGTTGATCCCGATAAGATGTTGAAGGTCCGCGTAATGGCGGATATCCCCGCCGCCGAACGCCCGAAGGTTCGGGTGATCGATCCGGCCGGTCCCTGGTTCAAGGCCGAGATCGCCAATGTGCGCGGCGCCATGGGCGCCGATTTCACGGCCTGCGCAATTCGAATTCCCTCAGAGGTGAAGTAATGGACGCCGAAAATACCCTGATCATGACGCTGGAAAGCGGCCCGGTGACGATCAAGCTTCGCCCGGACCTGGCGCCCGGCCACGTCGCGCGGATCAAGGAACTGGCCCGCGAGGGCTTCTACGACGGCGTGGTCTTCCACCGCGTGATCCCGGGCTTCATGGCCCAGGGCGGCGACCCCACCGGCACCGGCACCAGCGGCTCCGACAAGCCGAACCTGACCGCCGAGTTCTCCAAGGAGCCCCACGTCCGCGGCGTGTGCTCCATGGCCCGCACCAACCAGCCGAACTCGGCCAACAGCCAGTTCTTCATCTGCTTCGACGACGCCCGCTTCCTAGACGGTCAGTACACCGTCTGGGGCGAAGTGACCGAGGGCATGGACCTCGTGGACGGCCTGCCCAAGGGCGAGCCGCCGCGCGCGCCCGGCAAGATCGTCTCCATGAAGGTCGCGGCCGACGCGTGACGCCTGAGCTTGAAGCGGCCTATGCGGAACCGCACAGGCGCTACCATACCCGGACCCATATCGAGCAGTGCCTGGCGCTGCTCGATCAGGTTCCCGAGCTGATGGACTCCGAGCGCCAGGTGCTGACCTACGCCATCTGGTGGCACGACGCGGTCTACGATCCGACCGCCGCCGACAACGAGGCCAAGAGCGCGGAGATGGCCAAGCGCGATCTCCGTGACCTCGACGTCTCCCTGCACGCCCGCGAGGAGGTGGCGCGGCTGATCCGCCTCACCGCCGGTCACCAGGTTGAGGAAGAGGATCGCCTGGGCGAGATCCTGGTCTCCATCGACCTGGCCATCCTGGCGGCCGCCCCGCTGGACTACGACGCCTACGCTCACCAGGTGCGCGCCGAATACGCCCACGTGCCTGACGACGCCTGGCGCGCTGGCCGGGCCAAGGTGATGCAACACTTCCTGGACGCGCCGGTTATCTATCCCGACCCGGCGTTCCGCGCCCTCTTCGAGGACGTGGCGCGGGCCAATATCGCCCGGGAGATCGCCTCCCTAGCCTAGGACTTCGGGATGGCCGCCAAGCTGAAGGTCTTCGTCACCTCCGACGGCCTGGCCGACTATGTGGTGGCGGCCTCGTCCCGTCCCAAGGCCCTGGCCGCGTGGGAAGCCCACCAGGACCTGTTCGCCAACGGCGCAGCCCACGAGACCGACGACCCCAAATTGATGAAGGCCGCCCTGGCCAAGCCTGGCGAGGTGCTGCGCCGCCCGGCCAAGAGCCATGCGCTACCGGCGGCGCTGCCCAAATCCCCCAAGCCCAAGGGCCCTTCCAAGGCCGCTCTGCGCAAGGTGGAAGCCGCCGAGCGCAAGCTGGCGGAGCTTGAGGCGGGGCATGATGAGATGGTGGCCGCTATCGCCGCCGAGCGCGCCGCCCTGGACGCCCGAGCAGCAGAGGCGGCGGAAAGCTACGAGACAAGCCGCGACCGGGCCCGGCGCGATCTCGCCAAGGCGCGGAAGGATCTCTAGGGCGCGGCCCGCGCCAGGGTGACGATCACCGGGTAATGGTCCGAGCCCAGCCGCGGCCCGCGTTTCACGCTGACCGTCTTCCAGGTCTTGCCCGCATAGACATGGTCAATGGGCAGGAAGGGGAAGGGCATCTTGATCCGCCGCCCGGAGAATTCCCCCGCCGGCCATGAGAACAGCGCCCGGGTGCGCCGCTCCAGGCCAAACAGCCTGTCTTCCCGCCGCCGAGAGAACGACCATGGCGTGGAATTGAAGTCACCGGTCAGGATCATCGCCTCCTTCGGATAGTGGTCGAGCACCCACGCGAGCCGCCGCCCCTGCTGTTGCTGCAGTGAGCCCTGGGTGGGCCAGGTGTAGTGGACGCCCAGCACCACGAACTCCCCGCCTGCATTGCGGTAGGTTCCGCGGGCGATGGGCGGTCGAGGCTGGCCTGCCGGTGAGGCCGGGGCGCCGCTGTCCACCGGCCTTAGCTTGCTGAAGATCATCACCTGACAGTCGCCGCAGACCACGTGATAGGCGCGGCGGGCGACAAGGGCCTCGCGGATGGCCACGGACGCTTCTTCGACGACGACGATGTCGGGGTTCTGATCAACGATCCACTGCGCAGTCTCGCCAAGATCGGCGTTGCGGCCCCAGACATTGAACTGGATGACCTTGATCTGGTTGGCGGCGCCGGCCGGCGCGCGCGGGCTCATCGGGCGAGTGAACTCGGGCAAGATCAGGGCGCTCGACGCGATCACCCCCACCCCACCGAGCGTGAGGAAAGTCATCCGGAGCTGGCGCGGCGCCAGCAGCAGGGCGTAGCCCACCACCACCACCGCACTCGCCAGCCAGAACGGGGCGAAGTGGGTCAGGATGTCCAGGCTGGGCCGGACCCGGCCGCCCTGGGCGATCAGGGCGGCCACGGCGCAGACCAGGCCCTGGACGAACATCAGGCCGGCGACCAGACCGGAAATCGCGACTCGAAGGAATCCCATGCGTCGCCTCTAGCATGGTCTGGCGCTTGACGCGTGACGGCGCGCGTGGCCTTCACGCCTCGCCATGCAACTCGCCGACTTCGACTTCCACCTGCCCGACGCCAACATCGCCCTGCGGCCGGTCAGCCCCAGGGATTCCGCCCGCATGCTCCTGGTATGCCAGGACCAGCCCCTGGCCGACCGGCAAGTCTCCGACCTGCCCGATCAGCTCCGGGCCGGTGACGTCCTGGTGCTCAATGACACCCGAGTGATCAACGCCCGCCTGAAGGGGACCCGCCACCGCGGGGAGAACCAGCAGGCCTGCGAGGCGACCCTGCATCGGCGCCTGTCGCCCAGCCGCTGGACGGCCTTCATGAAGCCCGGCAAGCGCCTGGCCGTCGGCGACCGCGTCGCCTTTGGAGAGACCAACGACCGCGCCTGCCTGCTGGGCGTGCTGGACGCCACCATCGTCGACAAGGGCGAGGGCGGCGAGCTGACCCTGGCCTTTGACCTGATGGGCCCCGACCTCGACGCCGCCATTGCCGAGCGCGGGGCCATGCCCCTGCCGCCCTATATCGCCGCCAAGCGTGCCGAGGACGCGCAGGACCGCGCCGACTACCAGACGGTCTATGCCCGCGACGACGGCTCAGTGGCGGCTCCGACGGCTGGCCTGCACTTCACGCCGGAGCTGATGTCGCGGCTGACGGCCATGGGCGTCGGTATCGCGTTCGTCACCCTGCACGTGGGCGCCGGCACCTTCCTGCCGGTGAAGACGGACGACCTGGCCGACCACAGGATGCACGCCGAGTACGGTGAAGTGACTGCGGAAGTCGCCGCCCGCCTCAACGCCGTCAAAGCGGCCGGCGGCCGCATCGTCTGTGTTGGCACCACCTCGCTGCGTCTTTTGGAGAGCGCCACCGGCGAGGACGGCGTGGTCCGTCCCTTCGCCGCCGAGACCGCGATCTTCATCACCCCCGGCTACCGCTTCCGCGCCGTGGACGGTCTGATGACCAACTTCCACCTGCCCAAGTCGACCCTGTTCATGCTGGTCTGCGCCTTCGCCGGTTATGACGCCATGCACGCCGCCTATGCCCACGCCATCGCTACGGGCTACCGGTTCTATTCCTATGGCGATGCGAGCCTGCTCTGGAGGGCGAACCCTTGAGCGCCTTTCCCTTCGAGATCCTCGCCACTGAGGGCAAGGCCCGCACCGGGGTGCTGAAGACTGCCCGCGGGGACATCCGCACCCCGGCCTTCATGCCCGTGGGAACGGCGGCCACGGTCAAGGCGCTCACCGTCGATCAGGTCGCCTCCACCGGCGCCGACATCATCCTGGGCAACACCTACCACCTCATGCTGCGGCCCGGCGCCGAGCGGGTTTCGCGGCTGGGCGGCCTGCATAACTTCATGCGGTGGGACAAACCGATCCTCACTGACAGTGGTGGCTTCCAGGTGATGAGCCTGTCGAAGATCGCCAAGGTCACCGAGCAGTCGGTGGCCTTCCAGAGCCATATCGACGGCTCCAAGCACATCCTCACCCCCGAACGCTCCATCGAGATCCAGGCCGACCTGCTGGGTTCGGACATCGTCATGCAGCTGGACGAGTGCGTCGCCTGGCCGGCGGAGGAAGACCGAGCGCGGGAGGCGATGCTGCTCTCGGCCCGCTGGGGCCAGCGTTCCAAGGCCGCCTTTGGCGAGCGGGACCGCCAGGCCCTGTTTGGCATCCAGCAGGGCTCCACCTTCGAACACCTGCGCAAGGAGTCAGTCCAGCGTCTGATCGAGACCGGCTTCGACGGCTACGCCCTGGGCGGCCTGGCGGTGGGCGAGGGGCACGAGGCGATGTGCGAAGTGCTGGACTACGCGCCGTCCATGCTGCCCGCCGACCGGCCGCGCTACCTCATGGGGGTGGGCAAGCCCATCGACCTGGTGGAGGCGGTGGCCCGGGGTGTCGACATGTTCGACTGTGTCCTGCCCACCCGCTCGGGCCGCCACGGCCAGGCCTGGACGTGGGAAGGGTCGCTCAACCTGAAGAACGCCCGCTTCGCCGAGGACGACACCCCGCTGGACGAAACCATCGCCTGTCCGGCGTCGAGCCACTATTCCAAGGCCTATCTGCACCACCTGGTGAAGTCGGAGGAAATCCTCGGCCAAGTCCTGCTCTCCTGGCACAACATCGCCTTCTTCCAGGCCCTGACCGCCGCGATGCGGGCCGCCATCTCCGAAGGCCGGTTCGAGCAGTTTCGGCGGGACTTCAAGGCGCGGCAAGCCGCTTAGCGGATCGGGTAGCGAGGCCTCAAGGTCTCGGGCAGGGGTTCCGGACGTTCGACCAGGTCGTGGGCGGGCCGCGCCGGCGGCTTGCAGCCCCGCGATTCCCCCAGGCCCTTCAGATAGGCGCGTCGCACCGCGCCGGCGTTGATCGCCGCAGACACAAGGCTGTCGTGCCGCTCCGCGCCGGACAGCTTGCGAACCCAGCCCCGGAACGGGATCAGGCCCGAGGCCGCGCTCGCCACCGCCCCGAGAGCCGCGCCGCGGCCGCGCACCATCAGGTCGTCCTCGTCCAGCGCCGGCTCGTCCAGGTCGGCGCCGAGCGCCCCGTTCAACGGCAGGATCATGCTGGTGATCCGTGCGCAGCTGGCCGGCTCGGGCAGCGCATAGGGATCGGCCATGGCGTCCAGCAGCACCTGCGGGATCTTGGTCCGCAAGACGTTCACATCGCGCAGGGGCGAGGCCACCGCCCCCTGCACACTCTCGCGGTTGGCCTCCGACCTGGTCTGGATCTCCGGCGACCCATCGGCGGGCGCGGTGGTGCAGGCCGACAGCAGAGCCAGGACCGGGAGAGGAAGGAGGGCGGGGCGCATCCCGCTATGCTACAGCTTGGCGGCAGATCTTGGAAAGTCCGAGCGCGGCCTTGCCCAGGTTGGGGGCGCGCCCTATGGTCCGCGCCGCTTCGCCCGGCGCGCATTGATGCGCCGCGCTTAGGGCCGGTAGCTCAGTGGTAGAGCATTCGACTTTTAATCGAATGGTCGTGGGTTCGACCCCCACCCGGCCTACCAAGATCGCTAAGGGCGTCCCGCCACGGCGGGAGGAAGTCCTTGCGGGTCACCGTTTCGGCGTGACGATAACGGTCATGCGAAACGCCGGCCGGCGATCCCGCCGTCTTCCGCCAGGGGTGAACCATGGACGTGCTCGCCCTCGTGCGCGAAGGCCGCCGCTCAAGCACCGCCGGACATGATGAACGGGAGATGACCAGAGCGGTTCAAATCAGGTTCAGGGCCCCTGTCGCATCTTGCGGACAACGCGGAGAGCCTGCCGGTTCGATGCTCCTCGAAAGGACACCCATGAAACGCGCAATCGCCGCCGCCCTCGCTCTCTCCCTGCTGGGCGGCACGGCCGCCATGGCCCAGCCGGCGCAGTATCAGCGCGATCATCAAGGCCAGTATCACCAAGGCTATCAGAACGACCGCTACGACGACCGCTACGAGGATCGTCGGGATGACCGCCGAGACAGCCGCTACGACCGTCGCGATGATCGCCGGGGCTATGGCTACGGTTACGGCCAGCAGCGCCATCGCAGCGCCCATGCCTGGCACCGCGGCGAGCGACTGCCCAGCTACTACCGCAGCTCAAACTATTATGTGAGCGACTACGGCCGCTACGGCCTGCGCGCGCCGCCCCGCGGCCATCGCTGGGTCCGAGCCGACAACGACTACGTCTTGGCCGCTATCGCCACCGGTCTGATCGTTCAGGTGCTGAGCAATGGATATGGCCGCTAGGCCTTGAGCCCACCTAGTAGGCGTTGGGAGCCCCGTCCTCATCTGTGAGGGCGGGGCTTTCTCGTGGGCGGCGGCCAAGCTCTCAGTGGGCGGTCTCCGGGTTGTCGGGCCACATCCCGGCTCACCAACACCATGACGGTGCGTGTGGCGGTGCTTCAAGACGCGTATGACATCGCGGGCGCGGCCGGTCCGCCACCAACCAAGAGACCCCATGACCATTTCCATCCGCTCGGTGGAGAAGACCTTTGGCCGCTACCCGGCCCTGAACGGCGTCAGCCTGGAGATCGCCGACGGCGAACTGCTGGCCCTGCTAGGCCCTTCCGGCTCGGGCAAGACCACCCTGTTGCGCGCCATCTCGGGCCTGGAGTTTCCCGAAAAGGGCCAGATCCTGTTTGATGGCCGGGACATGACCTATGCCAGCGCCGCCGCGCGCCAGGTGGGGTTCGTTTTTCAGCAGTACGCCCTGTTCCGCCACATGACGCTGGCCCGGAACATCGCCTTTGGCCTGGACGTGCGGAAGGGCGCGGCCAAGCCGCCCAAGGCCGAGATCGACAAGCGGGTCGATGACCTGCTGAACCTCGTCGAACTGCCGGGTCTGGGCGAACGCTACCCGGCCCAGCTCTCCGGCGGTCAGCGCCAGCGCGTGGCGCTCGCCCGCGCGCTGGCCGTCAGCCCCAGTGTCCTGCTGCTGGACGAGCCCTTCGGCGCCCTGGACGCCACGGTGCGCAAATCGCTCCGCAAGGAACTGCGCCGTATCCACGACGCCACCGGTGTCACCACAATCTTCGTCACCCACGACCAGGAAGAGGCCCTGGAACTCGCCGACCGCGTGGCCATCCTCAACAAGGGCGTCATCGAGCAGGTGGGCACGCCACAGGAGGTCCACGACCGTCCGGTCGGTGCGTTCGTGGCCGGCTTTGTCGGCGAAGCCAACCGCCTGGAGGGCGCGGTGAGTGCGAGCCATTTCCTGGGCGGCGAGATCACGCTGCCCGCTCCGGGGGCCGTCGATGGACCTGCCGTGGCCTTCGTCCGTCCCCATGATCTGGTTCGCGCGCCTGCGGGGGAGGAGAGCTTCTTCATCACCACAGATCGGATAAATTTGCAGGGACCGGTGGTCCGGATCGAGGGTCGGACGCCGGGCGGCCTGCGCATCGAGGCCGCCTTCGAACGCAACTCCGCCGAAGGCCTGAGGAGCGGCGACAAGCTCGGTCTGACCGCTCAGAAGGTGTACGTCTTTAGCGCGTAAGCGAGTCAACTCAACCTTAACTAGAGATTCACCAATTGGCGGCGTTATGCCGCGCATGGATAATCTTCTCCGGTTTCTGATGACCCTGCGAACGGCGCCTGAGCGTGCGGTGCTGGTGGAAGTCGGCTTCGTGGCGGTGGGCGCCTTCCTGCTGGGATTGACGCTGTTTCGCCTGGTCTAGCCGTTACTGCTGCTGTTGCTGCTGCTGGTCATATTGTAGGGAGCCGGGTGGCCCACGTCGCCGTCCGGCGCGGCTGAAGGACGGCTGGGCGACCCGGATGAATTCCGGTTCGGTCAGGGCCGCCTTGGCGCGGCGCACCGATACGCCCACCGCCAGCTGGCTCTCGGCCTCGCCCTTATAGACCCCCCGCGAAGGCGGCACGTCGTTGTAGTCGCGGCCGACGGCGGCGGCGATGTGGCGCTCGCCGGCCTCCACATTGTTGGTGGGGTCTAGGCCCACCCAGCGCAGGCTGGGCAGGAAAACCTCGACCCAAGCGTGGGTGGCGTCGGGATCGGAGCGATCGCCGCCCGTGCGGTCGGTGAACAGATACCCCGAGACGTAGCGGGCCGGGATTCCCCAGGACCGGCAGATGGCGATCATGATGTGGGCGAAGTCCTGGCACACCCCGCGCTTGGCGTTGAGGGCGAGGTCGATGGGACTCTCGGCGTCGGTGACGCCCGCCTCGTAGCCGAACGACTGGTAGATGATGGTCGAGAGCTCGCGCACGGCGCTGAGCGGATCACGCACCCGCAACTGATCGATGCCGGCCTCGGTCACGAAGGTCTTCAGCGCCTGGGTTTCCACCGCGAAGCCGTGATGGTGCAGAAAGTCGAAGTTCTCGCCGCGGACGAAGTCGCTCTTCAGCCGGTCCCACTCGCCCAGGTCCAGCGCGTTGGGCAGGGGGGTGGTGGGCTGGGTTTCCACGGCCGACCGGGCCAGGATGCTCAGCCGGTCGTGGGGCTGCGGCACGTCGAAGTGGTAGACCGCATTCCCGAAGGCGTCGGCGTAGGAGAACAGCTGGGCGGGCGGGTCGAGCTCCAGTTCAAAGCTCACCAGCCGCTGGCGCGCCCCCTTCTGCGGCTGCATCCACAGCTCCATGACGCTTTCGCGGACATTGGCGGCGTAGTGGTACTGAGTGACGTGGCGAACTTCCAAAAGCATCAGGCCGGCAACCGCATCTCGAGGGAATAGGCGACGAAGGTGTCGTAGATCGCCGCGTGGATCGCGGCGCATTCATCCAGCACGGTGGTGAGCAGGGCTCCGGCCTCACCGAGCTTTATGTTCTCGACGTCGGCATACTGCAGGCGCGCCTTCAGCCGCCCAGCCATGCGCTCCGGCCCGGTGTGGGCGGCGTCCACATAGCGGCTGGCGGCCGACAGGTGTTCCTCGATGCGCGCGGTGGAGAACCGGATTGAGCGGGGGAAGTCCTCGTCGAACATCAGGAATTCCAAGATCAGCTCGGGCCGCACGTCGGCGGTGTAGCGCCGCAGATAGGGCTCTAGAGCGCAGCTCATCCGCAGCAGGCTGGTGAGCGCGAAGTGGTCGGTGATCGGGCGCTTACGGACGTCGCCGAAGAACACCTCAAGCAGCCGGCCGTTCAGCTGGGCCCGCTCCAGGTACATGCCCAAAAGCAGGAACCGCCAGCCCTCGCCATGGCTCATCGTGGCGTCGGCCGCGCCCCGGAACAGGTGCAGGTCGGCGATGATGTCATGCAGGAAGGCCGAGGAGCCGTCATTGAAGGCCTTGGCCGCGCCGGGGCCGGTGACCCGCAGATAGATGAGGTTCAGCCGCTCCCAGGTCTCGGTGGTGATCTGGTCGCGCACCTGGCGGGCGTTCTCGCGGGCCCGGGACAGGGAGGTGGTGATGGATCCGCCGTCCCCGCGATCCAGGGCGAGGGAGCGGGCGGCGTCATAGGGGCTCTTGGCCTTGTCCGGATCGTTGTCGCCGACAGCGGCGAGCACGATGCGCGCCACCTGCGTGGCGGCGTCGCTGCGGTCCAGGGTGGCGTTGAGCATAACGTCCGACAGCCGGCACATGTGCTCGGCGCGCTCCACATAGCGGCCCATCCAGTAGAGGCTGTCGGCGACCCTCGCGAGCATCATGCTCGCGAGCCTTTGCAAAGAGGGATGGCGAGCATCATGACTGGGGCTCCTCGGTCTCGCCGGCCAGGATCCAGGTATCCTTCGACCCTCCGCCCTGGCTGGAGTTCACCACCAGCGAGCCCTTTTTCAGGGCCACCCGGGTCAGGGCGCCGGGGGTCACGGTGATCTTCTCGCCCGACAGGATGAAGGGCCGCAGGTCGACGTGGCGCGGGTCGATCCCGCCGTCGATAAGGCACGGCGCGGTGGACAGCTGGATGGTGGGCTGGGCGATGTAGTTGGCGGGATCGGCGCGGAGGGCGTCGGCGAACTCGCTGCGCTCCTTGGCGCTGGCGTGCGGACCGATGAGCATGCCGTAGCCGCCGGAGGCGCCCACGGCCTTGACCACCAGCTTGTCGAGATTGGCCAGCACGTGGCTGAGCTGCGCCGGCTCGCGGCAGAGGAAGGTCTCGATATTGGGCAGGATGGCGTCCTCGCCGAGGTAGTATTTGATGATCTCCGGGACATAGGCATAGACCGCCTTGTCGTCAGCGACCCCGGTGCCCGGCGCGTTGCAGATCACGACATTGCCGGCCCGATAGGCGTTGAACAGGCCTGCGACCCCCAGGCCGGAATCCCGGCGGAAGGTGAGGGGGTCGATGAAGTCATCGTCCACCCGGCGGTAGATCACGTCGATCCGGCGCAGGCCGGTGGTGGTCCGCATGTAGACCATGTTGTCGTGGACCACGAGGTCGCGGCCCTCCACGAGCGGGCAGCCCATCAGGCGGGCCAGGTAGGCGTGCTCGTAATAGGCCGAATTGTAGACACCCGGCGTCAGCACCACGACCTGGGGATTGGGCCGCCAGTCGGCCGCCATGCCCTTCAGCGTCGACAGCAGCAGGTCCGGATAGCGGTCGATGGCGCGCACGTTCGACGCGCGGAAGGTGCCGGGGAAGGTCCGCTTCGAGGCCTCCCGATTGGCCAGCATGTAGGAGACGCCCGAGGGCACCCGCAGATTGTCCTCCAGCACCGCGAAGGCGCCGTTCGGCTGGCGGATGAGGTCTGATCCGCAGACATTGGCGTAGGCCTGGTGCGGCACATAGAGGTTCTGCATCTCGCGGCGGTAGGACGGCGCCATCAGCACCAGGTCGCGCGGCACCACCCCGTCCATGAGGATCTGCTGCTCGCCATAAATGTCGGCCAGGAACATGTTCAGGGCGCGGAGGCGCTGTGTCAGGCCCTTTTCGATGGTCGCCCATTCCTCGGCCGGGATGATCCGCGGCAGGAGGTCGGTGGGGATGATGCGTTCGGTGGAGCTTTCGGCCCCGTAGACGGTGAAGGTGATCCCCTGCAGCAGGAAGAACCGCTCCAGCGTCCGCTGGCGCTCCGCCATGTCCTCCGAGGCCAGGGTGGCGATGCGCTCATCCAGCCCCGTGTAGTGGGAACGGACCTCACCGGCGAGCGTGAGCATCTCGTCGTAGGGGATCGCCCCGTCCGACGCCTCGATGGCGCTGGTGTCCGATCTCTTCGCCGTCGCCACGCCCCACTCCACCTTTACGAAAATCCCTCTGCTTCACCTTGGTTCCGACCCTAGGGAGCGCCTCGGCCTAACGGGCGGCTTTTTGGAATCGGCGGGCGTCGCGATCATTGCTGCCTACTATCTGGGCAGGCTTCTGCCCAAGTGGAAAGCACCTTGCGCATGTCCCGCGGGGTGACAAGGCAAGGCGACCCGCGATAGACCCGGAGATGGGGGCGGCAGGGATTCTTGACCTTGGGACGACTGGTCTTCGCCGTCGCCGCCTCAGCGGCGCTTTGCGCCCAAGGGGCGGCTGGTTCCGCGCACGCCGCGGCGCCGAAGGCCGCCGTGGAGGGCGAGCTCAGCAATAGCCTGCGCACCGCCATCACCAACGCGGTGGGCGAAACCGACAAGCCGATCGAGAATCGCTTCGAGGCCCGCCGGCGCGCCCGGGAGGCCGCCGAGGACGCCATCGCCGTCCTGCGTTCCGAGGGCTACTACGCCAACGCCGTCGAGGCGCAGGTCACCGAGACTGAACCCGCCAGTCCGGTGGTGAAGGTGACGCCTGGCGCACGCTTCACGATCCAGGACCCCGAGGTCGAGTGGATCGCGCCCGCGCCCGCGCCCGGCGTGCAGATCGCCGGCGAGGCCGTGGTGGGCCTGGCCAATGGTCAGGCGGGCCGGGCGGCCGATGTCCTGGGCGCCGAGGGCCGCATCGTCGCCGCGGTGCAGAAGCGCGGCTATGCCGACGTCACCAGCGGCGAGCGCCAGGTGATCGTCGACCACGCCGACCACAGCGTCCGCCCCACCTTCCGGATCGTCTCCGGGGACCTGGTGCGCCTGGGCGGTCTGGAGGTGGTGAGGCCCGGACGCACCAACCCCGCCTGGCTTCGCCGCCTGGCGCCCTGGAAGGCGGGTGATCCCTACGATCCCGACGACGTCGGCGAGCTGGAGCGCCGGCTGCTGGACACCGGGGTCTATGACAGCGTCACCGTCGCCCTGGCGGGCAAGGAGAAGGCGAGCGCCGATGGCCTGCGCCCGGTCATCGTCAACCTCGCCGACCGCAAGCGCCGCACCATCGAGCTGGGCGCCAGCTATTCCACCAGCGAAGGGGTGGGCACCGACGCGCGCTGGACCCGCTACAACGTGTTGGGCCGCGCCGACACGCTTTCCTACTACGGCCGGGCCTCGACGGTGGACAGCCGCCTGGGCGCCGATCTGACCCTGCCGCACTGGCGCCGCGCCCAGCAGACCCTGAAGGGTCAGGCCGGCCTCTACCGGGTCCGCACCGACGCCTATGACGAAACCGGCGTGGGGGTCCGCGCCGACGTGGAGCGCCGCTTCGGCAAGACCTCCTACGTCACGCTCGGCGCCTCCCTCGACTACAGCCAGACTCAGGAGTTGCAGGCCGTCACCCTGTCGTCCCTCGGCCGCAAGCTGGTGACCGCCTCGGCGCTGGGCGCCATGGCGCTGGACCGCTCCGACGACCCGCTCGACCCCAAACGCGGCTGGCGGGTGGAGGCGCGGCTGGAACCGACCCTGATCGCCGGGGCCGACACCCTGCCGTATCTCAAGGCCCAGTCGCAGGGGACGATCTACTTCCCCTTCGACGAGAAGGGTCGCACCGTGGTGGCGGGGCGCCTGAAGGCGGGATCCATTGTCGGCGGCCTGATCCCCGAGGTCCCGGCCTCCCGTCGCTTCTATTCCGGCGGTGGCGGCTCGGTGCGCGGCTACGCCTACCAGGCCATCGGACCGCGTCTGGCCGACAACACCCCGCAGGGGGGATTGTCCCTGTTCGAGGGCTCTGTGGAACTGCGCCAGAAGATCGGCAAGCGGTGGGGCGTGGTGGCGTTCGTGGACATCGGCTCCGTGGGGTCCGACCAGATTCCCAGCGGCAAGGACCTCAGCGTCGGGGCGGGCCTCGGCGTGCGCTATGACCTCGGCTTCGGCCCGATCCGCGCCGACATCGCCATCCCGCTGGAGAAGCGCCAGGGCGACGCGCCCTTCCAGGTCTATCTCAGCATCGGGCAGAGCTTTTGAGTGGCCCGTCCGACATCGAGGAGGTGGTCCACGAGGTGGAAGAGGCGGTGGTGAAGGTCGCCAGGAGCCGGGGCCTGCCCAAGGCCATCGTCGCCGTCTGCGTCATCATCGCCATCGTGCTGTCTGGCCTGCTGCTCGCCACCCGCTACGGTGTCCTCCTGCCCCAGGGTCGCCATCTGATCGAGGCGCGCGCCAACGACCTCAAGCTCGGCCGCTTCGGCAGGCTGAACATCGAGGGGCTGTCCGGCGACGTCTGGCGCCACTTCGCCCTGCGCCGCCTGACCATCTCCGACGAGAAGGGCGTCTGGCTTGAGGCGAGGAACCTCAACGTTTCCTGGCATTACGCGGAACTCCTGCAGCGCAGGTTGCACGCCGAGTCGATCACCGCCCAGCAGGTCACGATCCTGCGCCGCCCGACCCTGACGCCGAAACAGAAGTCCCGCGGCCTGCCGGTCTCGTTCGACATCGACCTGATCAAGGCTCGACTCGAACTGCAGCCCGCCTTCAGCTACCGGCGGGGTGTCTACGACGTGACCGGGAACCTCGACGTTCAGCGGCGTGGCCGCGGCCAACGGGGAAGAATTTCCGCCGCCAGCGTCCTGCATGCCGGGGACCACCTCAATCTCCAGTTCGACCTTGGCAAGAACCTGCCCCTGCTGCTGGTGGCCGATGCCCACGAGGCCCGAGGCGGGGCCCTGGCCGGCGCGCTCGGGCTGCCCGCCGATCAGCCCTTCGATCTCAAGGCCCGCGCCGATGGCAAGATGTCGAGCGGCAAGCTCGCCGCCGTCGCCACATTCGGCGGCGCGAAGCCGCTGGAGATGCGGGGCGCCTGGACCCCTGAGGGCGGCCAGGCCAGCGGCCGCTTGGACCTCACCGCATCGACCCTGACCCGCAAGCTATCCGGCCGCCTCGGCCCAGAGGCTCTTTTCGTCATCACCGGCGCCAGGGCCGAGCCGGGCCTCTATGCCCTTTCGGCCCGCGTGCAGTCGGCCAACCTGACCGTGCTGGCCAAGGGCAAGGGCAATCTCGGCGAACGTCGCACCGGCCCCAAGGGCCTGGCCCTGACCCTAGACACCGCCAACCTCTCCAAGATCAGCGGTGGGCCGCAGATGGGGCCGGCGCGGGCCGTGGGCATCCTGACCGGGACCGCCGACGACGCCCGCTTCGTCGGGACCGCGGCGGTTGATCGCCTGAAGCTCGGATCCTACGGCCTGGACCGGATCAGCGGGCCCGTGCAGCTCACCCGCAAGGCCGGCGTCCTTAGCGTGAAGGGGCAGGCCAGCGGCGCAGGCGGGCAGGGGACGGGTGTTCTGGCCGCCATCCTCGGGGCCAAGCCCAGCGCCAGCTTCGACGCCCAGCGTCTCGCCGACGGCCGCCTCTCCCTGCGCGACCTGGAGGCGACGGGCGCGGGCTTGAAGGTGCAAGCCAGCGGCGGCCGGGGGCTGATCGGCGGCCTCAACTTCAAGGGCCGCGCCGAGGTTTCCAACCTTGCCGCCGCCAGGACCGGCGCCAAGGGCTCGGCGTCGGCCACCTGGAGCGCGACCCAGGGCGGCCCGGGCAAACCCTGGACCCTGTCGGCCGACGCCAAGGGCGCTGGGTTCGCCTCCGGGTTTGCTGAGCTTGACCGACTGCTGGGCGCGTCGCCGAGCCTGTCGGCCAAGGGCAATATCCAGGACGGAAAGATATCCCTGGCCAGCGCTGAGCTGAACGGCGCGGCCGTCAAGGCGACCAGCGCGGGCGTCCTCGAGAACGGCGCGCTGAAGTTCAAGCTGGACTGGTCGGCTGACGGCCCGTTCCGCGCCGGCCCTGTGGAGATCACGGGCAAGGCCAGGGGCTCTGGCGCCATCACCGGCACGCTCGCTGAACCCCGCGCCGACCTGCTGGCCGATTTCGACGCCCTGGACGTGCCTCGCCTGCCTCTTGAGGCGGCGCACATGACACTGACCTGCATGCGCCGGCCGGACGGCTCCAGCGGCTTGGTGACGCTCGCCGCCACCAGCGAGTATGGCCCTGCGGTCGGCAAGGCCGCCTTCCGGTTCCCGCAGGGTGGCGTCGACCTCAGCGACGTCGCCATCGATGCGGGCGGCTTGAAGGCGTCCGGCGCCCTGGCCCTGCGCCGGTCCACGCCCTCGTCCGCCGACCTGAAGATCATGCTCTCCAAGGGAGCCTTCCTGGAAGCGGGACAGGTGACGGGGGCCGTGAAGATTATCGACGCTTCGGGCGGCCCGCGGGCCAGCCTCAACCTGCGGGCCGTGAACGCCGTCCTGCCGGGCTCCCGCGTCGCCATCAGCACGGGTCAGCTTACCGCCGACGGCCCTCTCGACCGACTGCCCTATGCCGCCGACGCCAAGGGCGCGTCGAGCAACGCCGCCTGGGCCTTCAACGGCAAGGGCGTCATCAGCCAGACCCGGCCGGGCTACGCCATCGCCTTTGACGGCATGGGCCGCTATGGCAGCCGCGACCTGCGCACCCTGGAGACCGCCGTCTTCAAGATCGCCGGTCGCGAGCGCAGCGCCCGCCTGCGACTGGCGGCGTCCGACGGCGGGGAGATCGAGCTGGACGGTCGTCTGGCTGGAGACACCGCCCAGGTCCGCGCCCAGTTGCGCCAACTGGGCCTGGGCCTCTTCAACGAGGATCTCACGGGCAAGATCGACGCCGACCTCAACCTGGCCGGCAAGGGCGCGCGTCTCGACGGGACACTGGATGCGAAACTGGAGGATGCGCGGGCCAAGGGGTCCGATGCCTCCCAGGGCCTGGACGGCACGCTGAAGGCCCGGCTGGCCGATAGCAGCCTGGCCATCGACGCCGACTTCACCAATACCGGAGGCCTCAAGGCCACCGCCAATCTCGTCCTGCCCGCGGAGGCTTCCGCCGCACCGTTCCGGGTCGCCATCAACCGCCAGAAACCCATCCGTGGGCGGGTCTTCGCCGACGGTGAGGTTAAGCCCCTATGGGACCTGCTGGTGGGCGGCGAGCGGGAGCTGGCGGGCCATGTGCGGCTGGATGGAACCCTCGGCGGGACCCTGAGCGACATCAGGACTCGCGGCGAGGCGTCGGTGGACGACGGGCGGTTCTCCGACGGCGCCACCGGACTGACCCTGCGCAGCGTGATCCTGCGCGCCACCCTGACCGACAACGTGATCAACGTCACCCGCGCCACCGGCGCCGATGGCCACGGCGGTTCGGCCACGGGTTCGGGCCGGATCAGCCAGGATGGGGTCAGCACCTTCAAGCTCGACCTCACCGGCTTCCGGCTGATCGACAACGACCAGGCCACCGCCTCGGCCAGCGGCCAGGTCACCCTGGACCGGGATGTCGCGGGAAAGGTCCGCGTGGCCGGCAAGCTGCTGGTGGAACGCGCCGACGTCTCGGCCAGGACCCCCACCCCCTCCGGCGTTGTTCCCATGGAGGTGGTCGAGGTCAACAAGCCGGTCGACCTGCGCGCCGCCCAGCAGGCCGTCGCCCGGCAGGGGCTTGGGGTGAACCTCGACATCACCCTGACGGCGCCCCGTCGGATCTATCTGCGCGGGCGCGGTCTGGACGTGGAGCTCTCTCTTGACGCCCATGTCGGCGGGACGACAAACCGGCCGGTGCTCTCCGGCGTGGCCCGCGTCGTGCGCGGCGACTACGACTTCGCCGGCAAGCGCTTCGAGTTCGACGAGCGTGGCGTGGTCTATCTGGCGACCTCGCCGCGGGACATCCGCCTCAGCCTCTCGGCCACCCGTGATGACCCCTCGCTGACGGCGGTGGTCAGCATCCGCGGCACGGCGGCCAAGCCGGAGATCACCCTGTCCTCGACGCCCACCCTGCCCAATGACGAGGTGCTGTCGAACGTGCTGTTTGGTCGTTCGGCGTCTCAGCTGTCGCCCCTTGAAGCGGCTCAGTTGGCCTCGGCGCTTTCTTCCCTGGCGGGCGGCGGCGGCTTCGACGTCATCGGCAACCTGCGCACCTTCGCGGGCCTGGACCGCCTGGCGGTGGGCGGCGGCGGCGAAAGCGGCATGACAATTTCCGGCGGCAAGTACCTGACAGACGATGTTTATCTGGAACTGACCGGCGGCGGCCGCGAGGGACCTTCGGCCCAGGTGGAGTGGCGCGTCCGCAAGAACCTGTCCATCATCTCCAAGCTCGCCGGCCAGGGGGACGGCAAGCTCGCGGTGCGCTGGCGCAAGGACTACTGACGATGCGGGCGATGATCGTCCTCGCAGGGCTGCTGGCCCTGGCGGCCTGCGAGGAGACGCTGAAGCCGCCGCTGCACACCGGCGTCTGCTGGCGCCTGGCCCCGGCCATGAACGGCGCCCGGGATTTCCGGCCGATGTCCAATAGCGTCCCCAATCTCCAGGCCTGCGCCATCCAGCTTGAGGGCCTGCGCCTGAAGCACAGGGCGCCTGTCACCGGCGCTTATCAGGGCCAGATCATCTACGTCACCAAGGATGAGATCACCGCCGCCGCCAGCAGCAAGGCCCGCCGCTACCCGCTCTTTACGCCAGAACAGCGGATGCAGGTGGACAAGGGCTTGACCGAAATGATGCGGCAGGAAGGCCGCTAAGCCTTCGCCGCATAGGCCTGGCTGCCGGCTGTGAACACCCGGTCGCCGGGCGCGATCGCCGCGATGGGGATATCCCCCGACGTCGCCAGCCGGCCGTACAGCGCCCCGAAGTCCTGCAGGGTGGCGTCCAGCAGGGCTTTTAGGGAGGGGATCACGAAATAGACCTGCTGGAAGTCGTCGATCCGGTAGGGGGTGCGCATCACCCGCTCCAGGTTAAATCCCAGCCGGTTGGGGGAGGGGTCGTCCAGGGCGAAGATCGACTCCGCGTGGGACGAGACGATGCCTGCCCCATAGATCCGCAGGCCCGCCGGCGTCTCCAGCAGGCCGAACTCAACGGTGTACCAGTAGAGCCTGGCCAGGTTGTGCAGTTGGCCGCGGCCGAGCGCGCTCAGGCCGCCCTCGCCATAGGCCTGCACGTAGTCGGCGAAGACCGGGTCCGTCAGCATCGGCACGTGGCCGAAGACATCGTGGAAGATGTCGGGCTCCTGCAGGTAGTCCAGTTGGTCGGGCTTGCGGATGAACCGGCCGGCTGGGAACCGGCGGTTGGCCAAGTGCTCGAAGAACGCCGCGTCCGGAACCAGGCCCGGCACGGCGACCACGGTCCAACCGGTCAGCCGGTTCAGCTCCTCGTTGATCCGCGCGAAGTCGGGAATGCCGCCGCGATGCAGGTCCAGCACGTCCAGGCCGTGCAGGAAGGCGTCGCAGGCCCGGCCCGGCAGCAACTTGGATTGCCGCTCATAGAGGGTCATCCACACCTGGTGCTCGGCCGGCGTATAGGCCTGCCAGTCCTGGTCGATGGTCCAGTCGGACCGTGTGTCTGGGGGCGGGCCATCAGCGCTCATCGGCGCAGAATGGAGCCAATTGGACGAAAGTTCCGTTCGAACTGCGCCGATATTCGGGGGGCGCCCGGGAAAACCTTGCGCGGAAGGTGACCAGCGAGGAGGGAAACGCCCTTCTCCCTCGATGGGGGAAGGGCCGGGGATGGGCGTGGATGCAGAGCGGCGAAAACCGAGACCTGTTCGGCTCGCCGCCAAGCAGCGATCTCTCCGTCAATGCAGCCGGCGCACCCCCACCCAACCCTCCCCCATCGAGGGGGAGGGCTTAGGCAAGTCTAGTGGCTGATGCGCGGCCGCAGGGTGTAGTGGCCCTCGGCGAAGGATTCGAAGATCAGCGGCGCCTGCGGATGGCCCACCGGCTCGCCGCTGTCGTCGGGCAGCAGGTTCTGCTCGGAGACGTAGGCGACATAGGAGTTGTCATCGTTCTCGGCCAGCAGGTGGTAGAACGGCTGGTCCTTGCGCGGCCGGATGTGCTCCGGAATCGACTGCCACCACTCCTCGGTATTGGCGAAGGTGGGATCGACGTCGAAGATCACGCCGCGGAACGCGAACACGCGGTGCTTCACGACATCGCCGATGGCGAACTTGGCCAGCCGCACGTCCGCGATCGCCGCGGGGTTGGGCAGGTGGCCGGCGTTTGGCTTTGCGAGTCGAGCGTCCATGAACAGAATCTACACCGTCGTACCTAACTGGGAGGTGAACGTAGCGCTCACGCGTCCGTGTTCAAGAGCGCGCCTTCCGGCAGGCGAATGGTCTTGCTACAGTCGCCGTGAAACGAGGCGCCCGTACCGGCGACTGCGAAGGACTTAAGGTTGGTCCATGTCTGAGGCGCGCAGAAACACGCGATGCGTGTTTCGCCCTCTTGGTCTACGCGCTTCCCGGGCGCCTGAATGAGCGATCAGGCTGGAAGCGCGTCCGCGCCCGGCGCCAGTCGGAATGGCCGGGAGAGGTCCGGAGGGGATGCGCCCTGCTATGGCGCCCTCGACCTCGGAACCAACAACTGCAGGCTGTTGATCGCCACCCCCTCCGGCAAGAGCTTCCGGGTGGTGGAGGCCTATTCGCGGATCGTGCGGCTGGGGGAGGGGCTCAGCGCCAGCGGGAGGCTGTCGGAAGCGGCGATGGAGCGCGCCATGGCCGCCCTGAAGATCAGCGCCGAAAAGGTCCGCCGCCGTCGGGTGGTCAAGCTCAAGGCCATCGCCACCCAGGCCTGCCGCATGGCCGAGAACGGACAGGAATTCATCGATCGGGTGTTCGAGGAGACCGGCCTGCGCCTGCAGATCATCGCGCCCCGCGAGGAAGCCCAGCTCTCCGTCGCCGGCTGCCTCAACCTGCTGGACCGCACCGCCGACGCCGCCCTGGTGGTGGACGTGGGCGGAGGCTCCACCGAACTCTCCTGGGTCGATCTCAAGGGCGAGGGTCTGGAGGGTGAACTCAGCACCTTCGTGGCCTCCAAACTGCCCATCAAGGCCTGGCTCTCCATCCCCATCGGCGTCGTCACCCTGGCCGAACAGTTTCCCGAGGGGGAGACCGCCACCGAGGCCTGGTTCCGCGCCATGGTGGACCGGGTGAAGCGCGATCTGGCCGCCTTCCGCCACGCCGATCCGCTGCGGCCGATCTTCGACGAGGACCGCGCCCACCTGATCGGCACCTCCGGCGCCATCACCAGCCTGGCCGGCATGCACCTGGGGCTGCCGCGCTATGATCGCTCCCGCGTCGATGGCATCTGGATGACCCGCGACGAGTGCGAGGGCGCCGCGAACCTGCTGCTGAACCTCACCGCCCAGCAGCGGGCCGACCAGCCCTGCATCGGCCCCGACCGTTCCGACCTGGTCCTGGCCGGCGCGGCCATCCTGCAGGCCGTGCAGGAGCTTTGGCCCTGCACCCGCGTCCGCGTCGCCGACCGTGGCCTGCGCGAGGGCATCCTGATGTCCCTGATGTCCGAGAGCGGCGGCGGACGCCGCCGCAAACGCCGCCGCGGCCGTCGCGGCAAACCCCTGGCCCAGGCCGCCGAATGACCGACGAACTCCCCCCGGCCCGCAAGCGCATGGTCAAGCCGCCGTTGGGCGGCTCCGAGGAAGGCCGTGGCAAGCCCGCGCGGCTGAAGACCGCCAAGATGCGGACCCCATCCTCCCAGGCCTGGCTGTCGCGCCAGGTCAACGACCCCTTCGCCGCCAAGGCCCGCGCCCACGGCTACCGGAGCCGCGCGGCCTACAAGCTCACCGAGATCGACGATCGCCTGCGGCTGCTGAAGCCCGGTGCGCGGGTCATCGACCTGGGGGCGGCTCCGGGCGGCTGGACCCAGGTGGCCGTCGAGCGTGGCGTCACCGCCATCGTCGGCGTCGACCTGCTGCCGGTCGATCCGATCTCGCCGGCCCAGATCATCGAGATGGACTTCACCGACCCCGCCTGCGGCCCGCTGCTGATCCAGATGCTGGGCGGACCGCCCGACGTGGTGCTGTCGGACATGGCCCCGAACACCGTCGGCCACCGCAAGACCGACCACCTGCGCATCATGGGGCTGATCGAGATCGGCGTGGACTTCGCCGTCAGCGTGCTCAAGCCCGGCGGGTCCTTCATCGCCAAGGCCTTCCAGGGCGGCGAGACCTCCCTGGTCATCGCCAACCTCAAGCACCACTTCACCGAGGTGAAGAACATGAAGCCCAAGGCTTCGCGCGCGGACAGTTCCGAAACCTACTTGGTGGCCACGGGGTTCAAGGGCCGAAAGTAACAATTCCTCCCCCGTCATCCCGGACGCCGATAGGCGATCCGGGACCCAGGGGCCAAGCGCATGCCCCCTGGGTCCCGGCTCTCCGCTACGCTCCGGCCGGGATGACGGGATGGGTGTTCCTACGCCAAAATCCGCACCTTCGGCTCCCGGTCCCACTGACGCGTGCGCGCGGGCGGGATGAAGCCTTCCGCGCCCTTCGCCACATCCACAATGCCGGCGTCGGCCTCCACATTGGCCTTGTCCAGCAGCGGTTGCGCCTCGGATGTGAAGCCGATGGCCTTTAGGTGGACGAAGGCGTTGGACACGAAGTCCACCGCCGCGCTCTCCTTCAGCAGATCGGCGCAGCCGGCCTCCGACAGCACCAGGGCCACGGCGTCGAACAGCACTGACGGAGTTCCGGCCAGCTGGCCGTCCGCCGGCAACATCTTGCCGTCCTTCAGCTTCACGCCGCCCACCTTGGGGGCGATGATCTTGACGCTGGCCCCCTCGGCCATCGCCGCCGTCTTCACCGCATTGATCACCGCGCCATCGGCGCCGTCGGTAACCAGGATGCCCACCGCCCGGCCGTTCAGGGTCTCGGGATACTTGCCGACGATCCGCAGGGCCGGGGAGGCGTCCAAGTCGACGGGCTTGACCGCCGCGTCGGACTTGGCGGGCAGGTCCATGGCCAGGCCGTCGGCCACCCGCTTGGCGAGGTCGGCGTCGACGTTCTGCAGGTTTGACAGGATGCGCAGCCGCACATGCTCGAAGCTGCACTTGGACAGTTCGAACACCAGGGCGCTGGCCAGGTGGGCCTGCTCGATCGGCGTCTGCGACCCGTAGAACAGCCGCGCCTGGCTGTAGTGGTCGGCGAAGGTCTCGGCCCGCAGCCGCACCTTGGGCCCGCTGTCGGTGGCCGCCGCGGTGCGGAACCCGCCCTTGGGGTCCTCCCGCGGCCCGCCGGGTTCGCCGCCCTGGGACAGGCTGTTGGGCTCATAGTTGGCGCGGCCGACGGGGATCTGCATCTGCATGTGGCCGTCGCGCTGGAAATTCTGGAACGGGCAGCCCTTCGCCTGGTTGATCGGCAGCTGATGGAAGTTCACCGTCCCGAGCCGCGAGAGCTGTGTGTCCTGATAGGAGAACAGCCGACCCTGCAGCAGCGGGTCATCCGACACATCGATACCGGGCGGCATGTTGGTGGGCAGGAAGGCCGCCTGCTCGGTCTCGGCGAAGAAGTTGTCGACGTTGCGGTTCAGCACCATCCGCCCGATCACCTTGATGGGGACCAGTTCCTCGGGGATCAGCTTGGTGGCGTCCAGGATATCGAAGGCCAAGGCGTCGGCCTGCGCCTGGCTCAGCAGCTGCACGCCGAACTCCCACTCGGGGAAAGCGCCGCTGTCGATGGACTCAAACAGGTCGCGGCGGTGGTAGTCCGGATCGGCGCCGGCGATCTTCACCGCCTCGTCCCAGCAGGTGGACTGGGTCCCCAGCTTCGGCCGCCAGTGGAACTTGACGAAGGTGGCTTCGTCCTTGTCGTTCAGCAGCCGGAAGGTGTTGACCCCGAAGCCCTCCATCATCCGCAGCGAGCGGGGGATGGTGCGGTCCGACATCGCCCACATGATCATGTGGGTGCTCTCCGGCATCAGGCCGATGAAGTCCCAGAAGGTGTCGTGGGCGCTGGCCGCCTGCGGATAGCCGCGGTCGGCCTCCATCTTCACCGCGTGGACCAGGTCCGGGAACTTGATGGCGTCCTGGATGAAGAACACCGGGATGTTGTTGCCCACCAGATCCCAGTTGCCCTCCTTGGTGTAGAACTTCACCGCGAAGCCGCGCACGTCACGCGGCGTGTCGACGCTGCCCGCGCCGCCGGCCACGGTGGAGAACCGGGCGAACAGCTCGGTCTTCACCCCCACCTCGGTGAGGATCTTGGCGCGGGTGTACTTTTCCAGCGACTCCGTCAGCTCAAAGAAGCCGTGCGCCGCCGAGCCGCGGGCATGGACGATCCGCTCAGGGATGCGCTCATGGTCGAAGTGCTGGATCTTCTCTCGCAGGACGAAGTCCTCCAGCAGGCTGGGGCCCCGGGCGCCGGCCTTCAGCGAGTTCTGGTCGTCGCTGACCGGCACGCCGAAATTGGTGGTGATCCGGCTCTCCGGCGCGCTGGCGGTCTGGTGCAATTCGCCACCGTTCCCGACATGCGAGGTCTCTGCGCCGGGGGACGGGGTTTTGGGCTTGGTCATGTGGAGGGTCCTGATCGAAGGCTGTGGGGTTGCTAGCCCCAACGCCGATCCGCACGATTGGTGACCGCCGCGGCGAATAAAAAGCCGCTCTGTCCGGCGTCCGACACAAGGCCCAGCAACGGTTTGCGGCGTCCGAACCTCGGCGGTCGCCACGGACAGGATCGCAAGTGGGTCATTTTCGGTGTCGGATCGCGCAGGCTCGGTTCGTCCTGGGTTCAGGCAGACAGCAGGAGACACCCATGCCCTATGTCGACGGCTTCATCCTCGCGGTCCCCAAGGACAAGATCGAGGACTACAGGAAGATGGCCAGCCTGGGCGCCGAGGTCTGGAAGGACCTGGGCGCGCTCGCTTATGTCGAATGCATCGGCGACGACGTGCCCTATGGCGAACTGACCTCGTTCCCCCGCGCCGTCCAGGCCACCGACGACGAGGTCGTGATCTTCTCCTGGATCGTCTACGAGAGCCGCGAGGCGCGCGACGAGATCAACGCCAAGGTCATGAGCGATCCGCGCATGCGGCACTATGACCCGAGCAACACCCCCTTCGACGGCAAGCGGATGATCTATGGCGGCTTCCAGCCCTTCATCCAGGTCTAGGGCCTCCCTAAACCTCCCGCCCGATCGGATAGAGCAGGTAGCGGTCGTCGTAGAATGGCGTGCGCTTGTAGAACCAGGCCAGCCGCGCACCAGGGCTGCCGGCGAACTTCGGGTCCGCCGCCAGCTTCGCCTCGAACTCGGCCTTCAGCTTCGGGTCCCCGGCCAGCATCGCGTCGGCCAGGGGGGCGATGGCGTAGGCCTCGATATACTCCACGCGGGTCAGCACCTCGGGGATCATGCCCCAGGCGAAGAAGCTCTCGCTGGACTGCGGCTCCAGCAGCAGGACCACCAGGTCCCCCAGCGGCTGGTCGGTGGAAATCCGCACCGAGCCGGGCGAGAAGATCCAGTCCCGGCGCTCAGGCGTCACCTCGGTCACCGTGATGGCCACGTGGCCCTCGGCCGCCTGGGTGGCGATCGCAGGCTTGCCCAGGCGCAGCATCTCGACGCTCACCGTCGTCGGCGCCGCGATCGTCTCCATCGCCACGCCATGTAGCTCCAGGCGTTCGATGAGGTCCTTGCGATAGCCGGGAACCCTATAGCCCTTGGGGCGCGCCAGGGTCAGGGTCGGCTCCGAGAGGACGTGGGGCAGGGACCACGGCTCTGGGTCCGGCTCCCCCAGCCAGCGGATTTCCCGGCGGCCCGACGCCACGCTCTCATAGGTCTCGTACTTAATGCCCTTGAAGCTTCGCATCCGGGCCGGCGCCTTGCCCGGCACGAAATTCGCCGGGATCGCCGCCGGCCGCAGCGCCCGGTCGGCCGCGATGGCGCCGCGCAGCGAGGCGCCCTCCGCCGCCAGCAGCCTCAGCGAGGTCTCCAGGAACACATAGGTCGCCAGCACCCGCTGGGCGTGGGGCTTAAGGCTGTGGTTCTCGATCAGGATGGTGGGGACGTGGGCCGCCGCGCCCCAGCCGTTGGAGAACCGCTCCCCCAGGCCGCCGTCCGACAGGCCCTTCTTCGGATCATCGTCGTCCAGCCCGAACACCAGCTCGCCGGGGATATGCCCCTCGGCCTCCAGGCTCTCGTACATCGCGGGCTTGAAGACGCCATCCAGCCAGGTCGCGATGGCCGGCGACCGTGACCAGCTGGCCGCCTCGCCGTTGTACCCAAAGGTCAGGTCGTACTGGTAATCCAGGCCGTCGGTGACGTGGATGTCCACATAGAGGTCGGGCCGGTACCTGTTGATCAGCCGCCGCGCCGCCTGCATCTCCGGCTGGTCCAGCTTCATGTAGTCGCGGTTCAGGTTCTGGTTGGTGGCGGTGTTGCGCCAGCCCTGGATGCGCGGTCCCCGCTGGTTGGGCCGTGAATAGCGCGAGGCCCGCTCGTGCCCGTCGACGCTCAGGATCGGCGCCAGGATCAGGTTGGCCCCGTCCAGCAGGGCGTCCTTCCCATAGAAGCAGATATCCCGCAGCAGCATCATGCCGGCGTCCTTGCCGTCGATCTCGCCCGGATGGATGCCGGCCTGGGCCAACAGCACCGGCTTGGCCGGATCGAACGCCGCCCCGTCCTTGCTGGCGATCACCGCATAGATCGGTCGTCCTTCCGGCGAGGTCCCGAACACCTCGATCCGGATCCAAGGCGAAGCCGCCTCCAGTCGGTCGAACCAGGCCCGCGTGTCCACATAGTTCGGACTGAAATCACGCTCCGGATCGGCCTCGAAAGCGCTCACCCACGGATCGGACGCATCGCGCAACAGCGCCTGGCTCGCCCCCTGCCACGGCGGCGCCGGCGGCAGGAAGTCCTGGTCCCAAGGGGCGGTCGGAGAGGTGGGGGCGTCGGACATCGGAGGCTCATTTGGGACGCGAAGGGACCCTGACGTCATGGGCGAGGCGCGAGCGACTGTCGAGGGGCGCGCGGGAACCTTCCTGCACGGTGGAGGTTAGGGCTTCATGTCCATGCTCATCCTCATCGTCGTCGTCATCGTCCTGCTCTCCCTGGCTATCTGGGCGATCCAGAAGATGCCCATCCCGTCGCCCCTCAACTGGATCCTCCAGGTGATCGCGATCGTCATCGCGATCTTCGTGATCGGCCAGCGGGCCGGCCTCTTCTAGGGCGCCGCACCGCCTTGACAGGGCGCGCCGGTCGTCGGCCTCCTGCCGCCCTCAACCGGCGGCGAAGGGCGAACGTATGACTCTCCAAGACCGGATTGGCCGCGCCGCTGCGATCCTGGCCGTGCTTGCGCCCCTCGCGGTCGCCATGCCGGCTCAGGCGGCGCCGACGAAGCCCCCCGGCGAGATGCGCTGCGGCTGGATCGCCAACCCGACCCCGGGCAACTGGTGGCTGACCGACAGCGCCGGTGAGTGGGTGATCGCCATGCAGGGCGGCTACCAGGCCGACGGCCTGGACAATGTCCCCGATCTCAGCGCCGCCAACTGGGTTGTCACCAACGGCAGTTCCTATGGCTATGGCTGCGCCTGCCTGCGCGTCACCACCGACGCCAAGGCCAAACAGATCACCCGCATCCACAGCGTCCGGCAACAGCCCTTGAAAACCTGCCGCGGCGACAGGAAACTGCCCAGGCCCTAGGGGCAGGCCCCCAGGCTCGTGGCGTCGATGTGAGGCAGGGTGCTGCGCGGCCCCTCAGGTCGTCCGTGGCCCCGCCAGGATGATCGTGGCGCCCACGAGGCATACCGCCGCGCCGATGATGTCCCACCGGTCCGGCGTCCGATGCTCGACAAGCCAAAGCCAGAGGATCGAGGCGACGATGTAGACGCCGCCATAGGCCGCGTAGGCGCGCCCCGCCGCCTCGCTGTCCACCCGGGTCAGCAGATACGCAAAGAGCGCCAGCGACACGACGCCGGGGGCGATCCAGAGCGGGGAACGATCCAGCCTGGTCCAGGCCCAGAACGCGAAGCACCCTGCGATTTCAGCCAGGGCGGCGAGGGCGTAGATCAGCCAGGTCATGCGGTCGTCCTATGTCGCCTTCGCTCCGGGCCGGCATCCGCAGCTCCCGTCGATGCGGCAGCTCTCCCCGTCGGTGCGCGCCGCAGGTCGCGGCCGTCGGGCGCCGATGAACAGGACAGCTACAGCCACAAGCGCCAGGGCGCCACAGGCGATGGCCTCCCAGCCCAGCTTCGAGAGCGAAGCCGCCGCCGTGGCCAGGCTCGCGCCCGCCAGCAGAGGCATCGCCAGGGGTATGGCGCAGGCTCCGGCGCAGGCCACGCCCACGAGAATTCCACCCTTTTTCATCATGACCGTCAGCCCTTGATCAGTTGCAGGAGGAACGGTTCGTAGGCCGGAAAGGCCAGGCCCAGCGCCAGCACGGCTGTCGCGATCTGCATCATCAGCAGCGTGGCCTTCGCGGTTCGCTTACCGGTCGAACGTGCCCGGTAGATCACCCACCCCCAGGCTCCGATCACCGACAGCAACGCCGCGACGAACATCACCTTGGTCGCCGCGTCGATCCAGATGAGCAACGCGCCCCCGCCGGCCAGGCCGATGGCGGGGAAGGCGACGGGGAGCACGCAGCAGGCCGCGCAGGCCATCGCGCCCCCGGACGTGGCGAGCGCGGTGCGCGGCGCCGCCTTGTCCAGCATCCCTGGTGAGTCTGACGTTTCCAGGCCGGCCTTCGAGATATCGATCGTCATTGGTTCTCCTATGCGCAGGCCGAGGGACAGCTGCGCGCTGTGCGGCTGACGCAGGCGACGGGAGATTCTTGGTCCGTCATGCTTGCGTTCCGCCCGGAGGCCCCTCATCTGGCGAAGCTCTAGGACTTCAAGTCACTTGAGGTTCAAGCGATCTTTTCCGGAGCCTGCATGGACCGCGCTCTCTCCATCGGCCGCCTCGCCGAGCGCAGCGGCACGAACCCGCCGACCATCCGCTACTACGAGCAGATCGGGCTCCTGAAGCGGCCGGATCGGCGCGAGGGCGGTCATCGCACCTATGGCCTGGCCGACCTCAGCCGCCTGACCTTCATCCGGCGATGCCGGGAATTCGGCTTCCCCATCGAGCAGGTCCGCAGCCTGGTCGACCTGCTGGAGAATGAGGATCGCTCGTGTGCGGAGGCGCGGGACCTGGCGCGCGACAACCTCAACATCGTTCAGGCCAAGCTGGCGGCGCTGCGGGCGCTTGAGACCGACCTCATCCAGATGGTCAGTGACTGCGAGGCGGCCTGCGTCGGCGGCCCCGGCCCCAACTGCGTCATTCTTGAGGACCTGTCGGAGCCGGGCAGGTCCAAGTGCCAGGGCTGCTAGCCGCCTTGTCTCAAGCCAAGCTCCGCAGGCCCTGCAATGGCCGCGCCGGCTAGCCCCGCACGACGGCGACAAGGTAGCGCGCCACGACCTCTCCGTCGTTGCGGTACATGACATCGGCGGGCGGGCCGAATTCCAGCCGGTCGCCGGGGCCCAGCACCGTGGTCTGATCGCCTTCTTCGATCACCAGCCGGCCCTCCAGAACCCAGACCACCTGACGGATGAGGGCGTAGGAGGAGGCGGGGACCGCGACCCGCTTTCCCGGAGGCATGTGCACCTCGACCAGCTCAAGCGGCAGGGCCGGGCTGAGATAGACCTGCCGGCGGTGGTAGCCGGTGGTGGGATCGATCCAGCCCGGCTGAGCGTCCTTCCCCAGAAACCGGTCGGACGCCACCTGTTCGGCCATCAGTTCCGCCAGGGTCAGGCCAAGCGCCGAGGCCAGGCGCAGGAGGATGGTCGCGGTCGGGCTGGCCTCCTGGCGCTCCACCTTGCTCAACATGGATTTGGAGACGCCCGAGCGTTCCGCGAACTCGGCCAGGGTCCAACCCCGCCGGGCCCGCAGGTCGGCGATCCGCTGCGCAAGCTGAGCTTCGATATCCACTATATTGACTCGATATCCACTATCTGAGACGACTGTCTACGCGCTTCAGCGGGAGGCATCAATGGGCGGCTTGAGAGTAGCGCGGGTCGAGGACGCGAAGGCGATCGCCGACATCTACGCCCCCTATGTCCGCGACACGGTCATCTCCTTCGAGGACGTCCCCCCAACGCCCGCCGAGATGGCCGACCGCATCGCCCAGATCCTGCCGACCTACCCCTTCCTGGTGCACGAGGCGGCGGGGGACGTCGTCGCCTATGCCTATGCCTCGCCCCACCGCGCGCGGGAGGCCTACCGCTGGTCGTGCGACGTCACGGTCTACGCCCGGCCCGAGGTCCACGGGAAGGGGATCGGGCGCCGGCTCTATGGCGAACTGCTCGCGCTGCTCGAGGCCCAGGGCCTGCACATGGCCTATGGCGGCATCGCCCTGCCCAACGCCGCCAGTGTCGGCCTGCACGAGGCGATGGGCTTCCGCCAGGTGGCCCTCTATCCCGAGGTCGGCTTCAAGCACGGCGCCTGGCGCGATGTGGGCTGGTGGGCCAAGACCCTGGCCAGCGCGACCGATGGCGCCGAACCGATCCCGTTCGCGGACCTGCCGCCGCCGCGGTTCGGGCAGGACGCGGACACCTAGGCCGGCGGCGCCTGCGTCCTGGCGCCCTCGGCGATCAGCCACCCCCGGAACTGGTCCAGCGCGCGGCTGCTGACCCCCGGCGCGGCCAGCAGGGCAAACCCGCTCTGCGCCGGAATGAAGCCGAAGGGCGCGGTCAGCCGCCCGCTGCGCACATAGTCGGCCACCAGCGGCCAGGGCATGACCGCCACCCCCAGGCCGGCGATGGCGGCGTCCAGGGCGAAGTGCAGGTGGGCGAAGGGCTGTTCGGGGGCGGGGGGCAGTTCCAGCCCGGCCAGGGCCGCCCAGATGGCCCAGCCCTGCGGGTGGGTCTGGGCGACGAGGCGCGGCGCGCGCAGGGCGTCGGGGAAGCGCTCGGCCAGGCCCGGTGACGCCACGGCCCCCAGGTGGCTGGGCATGAAGGCCGTCGCCAGGGGATCGGAGAGGCGGCTCGTCGGAACCAGCCGCACCACGGCGTCGGCGCCGCGTTGGCTGGTGGCCTGGGGCGCCAGCTCGGTCAGGTGCAGGCGCACGGCGGGGTGCGCGTGCGTGAACCGCGACAGGCGCGGGATCAGCCACTTCACCGAGATGCTGGCGTTGACGGCGATATGCAGGTCCTCGCCCCCGCCGCGCGCCTGACGCACGGCCCCGGCGATCTGGTCGAAGGCGCCGGTCAGGGCCGGCAGCAGGGCCGCCCCGGCGGGGGTCAGCTCCAGTCGGTGCTTGGGACCCGTGAACAGCCGAACCCCCAGGCTCAGCTCCAGGGCCTTCACCTGCCGGCTGACCGCCGAATGGGTGACGTGCAGTTCCTCGGCCGCCAGGGTCGCTCGCCCGGTCCGGGCCATGGCCTCGAAGGCGCGCAACGCGTTCAGCGAGGGCAGGGGGGTAGATGTGAGATTTTCGAACATCATGCTCCCAATATGTCGATTTCCGCCATGGGGCAATCGGCGCATAGGCTTGTCATGGAGCGAAAGCCTCACCCGCCACAGACCGTGATCATGCTGGCCCTGGGCCTGGGGCAGACCATCGCCTTCGCTTCCAGCTTCTATCTGATGGGGGTGCTGGGCGACGACATGGCCGCCGATCTGGCGCTGCCGCCCACCTTCGTCTTCAGCCTGATGTCCGTGGCCCTCGCCGCCAGCGCCGTGGCCGCGCCGGCCGCCGGCCGCTGGATCGACCGCCACGGCGGCAAGGCGCCGCTGCTGATCTCCAACCTGGTGTTCGCCGCGGGCCTCGGCCTCATCGGCCTGGCCAAGGGCCCCGTCCTCCTCACCCTGGGCATGATCGGCCTGGGCCTGGCCATGGCGCTCGGCCTGTACGGCACGCCCTTCGCCATCCTGGTCTCGCTCTATGGCGGCCAGGCCCGGCGCGCGATCACCGGGGTGGCCCTGATCGGCGGCCTGGGCTCCAGCCTCGGCTTCCCCGCCACCCACTGGCTGGGCCAGCAGTTCGGCTGGCAGGGCGCCTGTTTCGCCTGGGCCGGCGCCCACCTGCTCATCTGCCTGCCGCTCGGCGCCCTGGTGATCCCGCGGGACCTCGGCGGTCACATGTCGGCCGATGACGGCCCGCCCGCGCCGGTGGTCTGGGACCGCCGGATGATCCAGCTATCGGTTCTATTTGCAGGGGCCTGGTTCATTTCCACCTGCATGAGCACCCATCTTCCGCGGCTCCTGGTGGCCTTTGGTCTCTCCACGGCCGTCGCCATGTCCACCGCCGCCCTGGTGGGGGTCGCCGCCGTCGCCGTCCGCGCCCTGGAGTTCGCCGTCCTGCGCCGCTTCCCGCCGCTGATGGCCACCCGCGCCGCTACCCTGATGCATCCCCTGGGGGCCGCGGCCCTGCTGACCTTCGGCAAGGCCGCCGCCCCGGCCCTGGCGCTCGGCCAGGGGGCCGGCAACGGCATGCTCACCGTGGCCAAGGGCGTCCTGCCGCTCAGCATTTGGGGGACTGAAGGATACGCTTACCGCTCGGCGGTGCTCGGCCGCCCGGCCCAGATCGCCCAGATCGGCGGCCCGGCCCTCTACGGCCTGGCCCTCGACCGCTCTCCGACGCTGGCCCTGATCGCCGGCGCCGCTCTCTGCCTGGTCATGTTCGCCATGACCTTCGGCCTCAATAAGGAGCTCTCCGCATGACCCTTCTCGACGCTGCGCTTGCCCACCCCCGCCCCGACGCCTTATACGCGGCTCGCAAAATGGAGACTCCCATGGAGATTCGCGAAGGGCTCACCTTCGACGACGTTTTGCTCGAACCCGGCGCATCCGATGTGATGCCCGGACAGGTGGATACCTCCACCCGTTTCACGCGCGAAATCAGTCTGAACATACCGCTCGTGTCCTCGGCCATGGACACCGTCACCGAGAGCCGCCTGGCCATCGCCATGGCCCAGGCCGGCGGTCTGGGCGTGCTGCACCGGAACATGACGCCTGAGGAACAAGCCGAGCAGGTCCGTGAGGTGAAGCGCTACGAAAGCGGCATGGTCATCAATCCGCTGACCATCAACCCCGACACCCCGCTCAGCGAGGTGCTGGCCATCAAGTCGCGGCGCAAGATCTCAGGCTTCCCGGTGGTTGAGCCCGGCACCGGCAAGCTGGTGGGCATACTCACCAACCGCGACATGCGGTTCGAGGGCTCCAGCGAGGTCCCGGCCAAGGCGCTGATGACCAAGGACAACCTGATCACGGTCCGCGAGGGCTGCACCCAGGCCGAGGCCCGCGCCCTGCTGCGCCAGCACAAGATCGAGCGGATCATCGTGGTGGACGACGCCTATCGCGCCGTCGGCCTGATCACCGTCAAGGACATGGAGAAGGCCCAGGCCCACCCGATCGCCGCCAAGGACGCCCAGGGCCGCCTGCTGGTGGGCGCGGCCTCCACAGTGGGCGACGGGGGCTATGAGCGCTCCATGGCCCTGGTGGACGCCGGGGTGGACGTCGTCGTCATCGACACCGCCCACGGCCACAACGCCGATGTCGGCGCGGCCGTCGCCCGTCTCAAGCGCGAGACCAACCGCGTTCAGATCGTCGCCGGCAACGTCGCCACCTATGACGGTGCGCGCGCCCTGATCGACGCCGGCGCCGACGCGGTGAAGGTGGGCATCGGGCCTGGCTCCATCTGCACCACCCGGATCGTGGCCGGCGTGGGCGTGCCGCAGCTGACCGCCATCGCCGACGCCGTCCGCGCCGCCACCGGCACCGATGTTCCGGTGATCGCCGACGGCGGCATCAAGTACTCGGGCGATCTCGCCAAGGCGCTGGCCATGGGCGCCCAGGTGGCCATGATGGGCTCGGCCTTCGCCGGCACCGACGAGGCGCCGGGCGAGGTGTTCCTGTACCAGGGCCGCTCCTACAAGGCCTATCGCGGCATGGGGTCGCTCGGCGCCATGTCCACCGCCAACGGCTCGGCCGACCGCTACTTCCAGAAGGAGGTCTCGGCGCTGAAGCTGGTGCCCGAGGGTATCGAGGGTCAGGTGGCCTACAAGGGTCCGATCGCCGCCATCCTGCACCAGATGGTGGGCGGTCTGCGGGCCGCCATGGGCTATACCGGCGCGGCCGACCTACAGGCCTTCCGCGACAAGGCCCGGTTCATCCGGATCACCGGGGCCGGTCTGCGCGAAAGCCACGTCCACGACGTCATGATGACCCGTGAGGCCCCCAACTATACCAGCCCGGTCTGAGGCCATGAACGCAGCCCCCGAACTTCAACTCATCGGCGCGGCGATCATCGTCGGGATCGTCCAGCTGTTTTGGGCCACGGGAGCCGCCCGGGCCCAGCAGAACCTGAAATGGGCGGCGGGGCCCCGCGACGAGGACATGCCGCTCGTCGGCGTGGCCGCCCGCCTGGATCGCGCCTTCAAGAACTTCATGGAGACCTTCCCCTTCTTCGTGGCCGCTGTCTTCGCCGCCTATCTGGTGGCCAAGACTGGCCCGCTGACCCTCTGGGGGGCGGTGCTCTATGTCGTCGCCCGCGCCCTCTACGTCCCCCTCTACGCCGGCGCAGTCACGGGGGTCCGCACGCTGGTCTGGTTCGTCAGCCTGATCGGAATCCTGATGATCGTGGCGGCGATCTTCCTTGCGTGACGGGGGGCGACTCTCCGCCGCCATCGAGGTTCTCACCGACGTCGAGGACCGCCATCGGCCGGCGCGCCTGGCGCTCAAGTCGTGGGGCAATGACGCCCGCTACGCCGGGTCCAAGGACCGTGCGTGGGTCTCCGGTCTCGTGCTCGACGCCCTGCGCCGCCGTCGCTCCATCGCCTGGAAGATGGGCGACGACAGCGTCCGCGCGACGATCCTTGGCGTGCTGAAGTACGAGTGGGACTGGCCGGTCGACCGTATCGCCGCGGCGGTCACCGAGGAGCCGCACGGCCACGGCGCCCTCACCGAGGCCGAGATCGGCGCCCTGGAAGCCCCGCGCGACCTGGCCGAGGCGCCGCCCTCGGTGCGCGGTGACTATCCGGCCTGGCTGGAGGCCAGCTTCGCCCGCGCCTTCGGCGACCGCGCGGCGGGGGAGGGGCAAGCGCTCGCCGAACGCGCCCCCATCGACCTGCGGGTCAACACGCTGAAGAGCGATCCGGCGCGCGCCCTGAAGGCCACCCAGCCGCTCAACGCCGCCGCCGTGCCGGAACTGGCCACGGCCCTGCGCATTCCCGCGCCCGCCGCCACCGACCGGGCCGGCGCGGTCGAGACGATCCCCGCCTTCTCCAAGGGCTGGTTCGAGGTGCAGGATCTCGGCTCGCAGATCGCCGCGGCCTGCGCCGGCGAGGTCAAGGGCGCCCAGGTGCTGGACCTGTGCGCCGGGGGCGGAGGCAAGACCCTCGCGCTTGCCGCCGCCATGGGTAACACCGGCCAGATCTACGCCTATGACAGTGAGGCCCGGCGCCTGGCCGACACCATCCGCCGCGCCGACCGGGCCGGCGTGCGCAACCTGCAGATCCGTTCGCCGGTGGAGGAGGACCCGCTGCGGGGCCTCGCCGCCAAGATGGACGTGGTGTTCATCGACGCGCCCTGTTCCGGCTCCGGCGCCTGGCGCCGCCACCCCGACACCAAGTGGCGCCTATCGGAGGCAACCTTCGCCCGCCGACAAGCCGATCAGGACGCCGTGCTCGACATGGGCGCCACCTTCGTGAAGCCCGGCGGCCGGATGATCTATGTCACCTGCTCGGTCCTGCCGGAGGAGGACGAGGACCGCGTGGCGGCTTTCCTGGCCCGAACCGAGGGCTTCGCCGTCAAACCCGCGACGTCCGACGAACACCTCACCGCCCGCCTGACTCCGGAAGGCTATCTCCGGCTTACCCCCGCCACCGCCGCCACCGACGGCTTCTTCGTCGCGGTGCTGGAGCGAACCCAACCTCTCGCCGACAAAGCCCCATGACCCCGACCCACGAACGCGTCCTGATCGTCGATTTCGGCAGCCAGGTGACCCAGCTGATCGCCAGGCGCCTGCGCGAGAGCGGGGTCTTTTGCGAGATCCATCCCTACGACAAGGTCGAGGCCATGCTGGCCGACTTCGCTCCCAAGGCGGTGATCCTGTCGGGCGGCCCGGCCAGCGTCCACGAGGACGACAGCCCCGCCGTCACCAAGCGGGTCTTCGAGCTGGGGGTCCCGGTCCTGGGCATCTGCTATGGCGAGATGACCATGTGCGCCGAGCTGGGGGGCAAGGTCGAGGGCGGCCACCACCGCGAGTTCGGCCGCGCCGAGATCAAGATCGAGAAGGTCTCGCCCCTGCTGGCCGGGCTCGGAAACGTCGGCGATCTGGAAACCGTCTGGATGAGCCACGGCGACAAGATCACCGCCATCCCGGACGGCTTTGAGGTGGTCGCCTCCTCGCCGGGCTCCCCCTATGCCGTGATCGCCGACGAGGCGCGGCGCTTCTACGGCATCCAGTTCCACCCCGAGGTGGCCCACACCCCGCGCGGCGCCCAGATGCTGCGCAATTTCACCCACGGCATCGCGGGCCTGACGGGCGACTGGACTATGGCCTCGTTCCGCCAGGAGATGGTGGCGAAGATCCGCGACCAGGTCGGCGACGGCAAGGTGATCTGCGGCCTGTCGGGGGGCGTCGACTCCTCGGTGGCCGCGGTCCTGATCCACGAGGCCATCGGCGCCCAGCTCACCTGCGTCTTCGTCGACACCGGCCTCCTGCGCCACAACGAGGCCGAGCAGGTCGTCACCCTGTTCCGAGACCACTACAACATCCCGCTGATCCATGTGGACGCTGGCGACCTGTTCCTGGGCGAGCTGGCCGGGGTCAGCGATCCGGAGACCAAGCGCAAGACCATCGGGCGCCTGTTCATCGAGGTCTTTGATAAGGAGAGCGCCAAGATCGAGGGCGCCGCCTTCCTCGCCCAGGGCACCCTCTATCCCGACGTCATCGAAAGCGTCTCCACCAGCGGCGGCCCCTCGGCGGTGATCAAGAGCCACCACAATGTCGGCGGCCTGCCCGACTACATGAAGCTCAAGCTGGTGGAGCCCCTGCGCGAGCTGTTCAAGGACGAGGTCCGCGCGCTCGGCGTCGAGCTGGGCCTGGCCCCGGCCTTCGTCGGCCGCCACCCGTTCCCGGGCCCGGGCCTGGCCATCCGCATCCCCGGCGAGATCACCCGGGAGAAGGTCGCCGTCCTGCAGCAGGCCGACGCCATCTATCTCGACGAGATCCGCAAGGCCGGCCTCTACGACAAGATCTGGCAGGCCTTCGCCGTGCTGCTGCCGGTGAAGACGGTTGGGGTCATGGGGGACGCCCGCACCTACGAGGACGTGCTGGCCCTGCGCGCCGTCACCTCCACCGACGGCATGACCGCCGATTTCTTCGAGTTCCCCTGGGAGGTCCTGGGCCGCTGCGCCACCCGGATCATCAACGAGGTCCGCGGCGTCAACCGGGTGGTCTACGACGTGACCAGCAAGCCGCCGGGGACCATCGAGTGGGAATAGGCGCTCCCGCAGCGCCGGCGCTCTAACGCGTCGCCAGGAAGGCGTAGCGATTGAGGCTGAAGAAGAACTCATCGCGGGCGATCAGGGCGTCCTGATCGAGACGCCAGGCCTCGATCTCATCGGAGCTCAGCCCAAAGCGGCCGCCATTGGCGCGAACGAAATTGTGGATCGACCGCATCATGCCGCCCGCATAGCTGGCCGGCTGCCAGCGCGGCGACAGCATGGGCACGATCTCCACGCGTCGGACCTCGAAGCCGGCCTGCCTCAGCAGGGGGCCGAGCCTGGCCGGCAGGTGCGGGTCGGCGAGGTGGGCGTCCCAGCAGGCCAGCACGCGGTCCATGCGGGCGGGGTCTGATGAGTGCCAGACGATGCTGCGCCAGTCAGTATCGAGGATCAGGGCCCGGCCGCCGGGACGCAGGACACGGTGAAGCTCGCCGAGCGCCTGGGGCATGTCGGGGACATACTCATAGACCTGGGTCGAGACGGCGGCGTCGAAGGCCGCGTCGGGGAAGTCGAGTCTGCCGGCGTCGCCTTGCAGAACCTGCGCCTGAGGCAGGTCGGAGAGGCGCTGGGCGGCGGCGGCGACCATGGCTGGGGCGTTGTCCAGGCCGACCATCCGGCCGGTCTCGCCCACCAGGCGGGCGACGTCCCGCGCCAACAGGCCGGGCCCGACACCGACATCCAGGATCCGCTCGCCGACCGCGGGGACCAGGAGGTCGAGCACGCGACCCCGCTGGGCGACCACGTCGGGCGACATATAGGTCGCCTCAAGCGAACGAACGGCCGCCTCGTCAAAGGTCAATTGGCTCATTCGGCGTCTCCTGGGCGGTCAGGGCGAGGGTTGGCGGATCACGAGGGTGTTCAGACGGCGTTGAGCGGGATCTTTAGGTAGCGAACGCCGTTGCCTTCCGGCTCAGGGAGATGGCCGCCGCGCATGTTGACCTGCACAGAGGGCAGGATCAGGCGCGGCATGTCCAGGGTTCGGTCGCGGGCCTGGCGCAGGGCGACGAAGTCCGCCTCGATCACCCCCTCATGGACATGGACGTTGCCACGGCGCTGCGCGCCGATGGTGGTTTCCCACACATGGTGGTCGCGCCCCGGCGCCTTGTAATCGTGGCAGAGAAAGACCCGGGCCGCGTCCGGCAAGGAGAGCAGGCGGCGGATCGAACGGTAGAGGGTCGCCGCGTCGCCGCCCGGGAAATCGCAGCGAGCCGTGCCGTAGTCGGGCATGAACAGGGTGTCGCCCACGAACACGGCGTCGCCGATCACATAGGCCATGCAGGCCGGCGTGTGGCCGGGTACGTGCAGCGCGATCGCCTGCAGGCCACCCACCGTGAAGCGCTCCCCATCGCCGAACAGGTGATCGAACTGGCGACCATCGCGGGCGAAGTCGGGGCCGGCGTTGAACAGGGTCCCGAAGGTCTGCTGCACGCGGGTGATCTGGTCGCCGATGGCCAGGCGCCCGCCCAGGGTCTGCTGCAGATAGGGGGCGGCCGAGAGGTGATCGGCGTGGGCGTGGGTCTCCAGCTGCCAGAGGACCTCCAGGCCCTCGGCGCGGACATAGTCGATCACCGCGTCGGCCGACCTTTCCGCTGTCCGTCCCGAGGCCGCGTCGTAGTCCAGAACGCTGTCGATGATCGCGCAGGCCTTCGTATCGGGATCGCGCACCACATAGCTGACCGTGAAGGTGGCTTCGTCGAAGAAGGCTTTCACCTGCGGCCGGCCGGAAGGACTTTCCAAGGCTGCGCTGACAATGGCCGTGGCGTCGGCCAGGGCGGCGTCTGGGGAAGGGGTTGGTTGGCTCATGGCGTGACACTCGAATTGCACTTGCGTCAGTCAATATATATGCGAAGATATGAATATACAAGCGAGCCGGTCTGAAGCCCCATGACCCTGATCACCATCCTGTCCGCCGTGATGAGCGGCGCCGTCGTCGGCGCGCTCCTGGGCCTGTTCGGGGGCGGGGGGTCGGTGCTGGCCACGCCGCTGCTTCTCTATGTCGTGGGCGTCCGAGATCCACACATCGCCATCGGCACCTCGGCGGCGGCGGTCTCGGTCAATGCCGCGTTGAACCTGGTCGGTCATGGCCGCGGCGGGCGGGTGAAATGGCCCTGCGCCACGGTGTTCGCCGGGGCGGGCCTGCTGGGCTCCTTCATCGGGTCGAGCCTGGCCAAGGCGGTCGATGGCCAGAGGCTGCTGCTGTTCTTCGCCGTGGCGATGGCGGCCATCGCGCTCTCCATGCTGCGGCGTCCGAAATCGGAAGGCGATCCTGCGGTCCACATCACCGGGCGCCTGATGCTGAAGCTGGCGCCGCTGGGCGTCCTGACCGGACTGGCCGCGGGCTTCTTCGGCATCGGCGGCGGCTTCCTGATCGTGCCGGGCCTGATGGCCGCCACCGGGATGACCCTGGCCCACGCGTCAGCCTCCTCCCTGGTCTCGGTGTCGTTGTTCGGCGCGGCGACCTCGTTGAATTATGCGGTCTCAGGTCTGGTGGACTGGCCGATCGCCGGCCTATTCATTCTGGGCGGCCTCGCCGGAGGTCTGGCGGGCGTCCGGGGGGCGGGCCTGCTGGTCGGGCATGCCCTGTTGGCCCGGCGGCTGTTCGCGGGCCTGGTTCTGGTGGTGGCGGCCTATGTGGCCTGGAGGGCGGTGACCGGATGAGTGGCGCGGACAATCTCTGGGACCGGCGCTACGCGCAGAGCGGCTACCTGTTCGGCGTTGAACCGAACGCCTTCCTCGCCCGTCAGGTCGGGCGCCTGCAGCCCGGCTGGCGCGCCCTGGCGGTGGCGGACGGCGAGGGCCGAAACGGAGTCTGGCTGGCGCAGCAGGGTCTGTCGGTGGTCTCGGTCGACAGTTCGGCCGTCGCCCAGGCCAAGGCCCGGTCGCTTGCTCAAGCGCGGGGCGTCGAGATGGATTTCGAACAGGTCGACCTCAGCGCCTGGGCCTGGCCGCGGGCCGAGTTCGATCTGGTGGTCGCCATTTTCATCCAGTTCGCGCCGCCCGCGCTGCGGACGCAGCTGTTCGCCGACATGGCGCACGCGCTGAAGCCGGGAGGCTTGCTGCTGCTTCAGGGTTACCGGCCCGAGCAGATCGCCTATGCGACCGGCGGCCCCTCCGTGGCCGAAAACCTCTATACCGAACCCCTGCTGCGGGACGCCTTCGCGGGCCTGGAGATCCTCGATCTTCAGAGCCACGACACCGCCATCCACGAAGGCGTCGGCCATGACGGACTGTCGGCCCTGATCGACCTGGTCGCCCGGCGTCCTGCCTGATCGGACGCTCGCTCGGAGGGGATGCGGTCAGGCTGTCCCGGCCTTCGGCCGGTCCCCGCCGCTACTTCGCGCGATAGATGTCGCAGAGCGTGTCCAGCACCCGCACGGCCGCTGGATCATTGAGCCGATAGAAGATGGTCTGGGCCTCGCGCCGGGTGCCCACCAGACCCTCGGCGCGCATCTTCGCCAGATGCTGCGAGGTGGTCGACTGGGCCATCTTGGCGTGGTCGGCGAGCTCCTTCACCGACGCCTCGCCTTCCACCAGCCGGCACAGCAGCAGCAGGCGCGGCTCGCTGGCCAGCAGCTTCAAAAGGCGCGCCGCCGCCTGGGCGCTCTCGGCCAGTTCGGAGAGTTCGTCCAGGGTGGCGCGGGGGGCGAGGGAAGTGCTCATCTGCTTAATGTAGAAGATGCGCATGCAAGATCAAGAACGGCGAACCTCCATCGGACGCTCACGCGGTCATCTCGGATCGGCGGGCGACGGCCGACCGTCATCGCGCAGCACGACATAGATGGCGGGGATCACCAGGACGGTCAGCAGGGTCGAGGAGGCCAGGCCGAACAGCAGTGAGATCGCCAGGCCCTGGAAGATCGGGTCGGTGAGGATCACCGCCGCGCCGATCATCGCCGCCGCGGCGGTCAGCACGATGGGCTTGAAGCGGATGGCGCCGGCCTCGATCAGCACCTCGCGCAGCGGCCGGTCCCCCGTCTGGCTGTGTCGGATGAAGTCCACCAGCAGGATCGAGTTGCGCACGATGATGCCGGCGAGCGCGATGAAGCCGATCATCGAGGTGGCGGTGAAGGGCGCGCGGAACAGGATGTGGCCGATGACGATCCCCACCAGGGTCAGGGGAATGGGCGTCAGGATCACCAGGGGCAGGCGGAAGCTCTTGAACTGGGCGACCACCAGCACATAGATTCCCAGGATCGCCACGCCGAAGGCGGCGCCCATGTCGCGGAAGGTCACCCAGGTGATCTCCCACTCGCCGTCCCAGAGCACGGTGGGTGTGCTCTCGTCGGTGGGCTGGCCGTGCATGCGGATGGCGGGTTTCGGGACGTCCTTCCAGTCGCCCTGCCGGATCGCCTTGTCGACCGCCATCATGCCGTAGATCGGCGCCTCATAGGCCCCTGCCAGTTCGCCCATGACCATGTCGACGTCGCGGCCGTCGCGGCGGAAAATGTGGGTCGAGCCGGGTTCGCTCGAAGCCGTGGTCACCTCGCCCAGCGAGACCAGCCGGCCGTCCGCGCCCTGCGACATGGCCACCGGCAGGGATGACAGGCCCTGGCCCCAGCTGCGCGCCGATTGCGGCAGACGCACCGAGATCTCCAGCGGATCGCGGCCGTCGCCCCGATGGGCGTAGCCGACCACCTGTCCGCCCAGGGCCGCGGCGATGGAATCATAGACCTCCCGGTCACTGACCTTGAGCGCCTCCAGGCGGTCGCGGTCCGGAACCAGCCGGAGGCTGGGTCGGGCCTGGCCGTAGCTGTCGTCGATGTCGACGATGTAGGGCACGGAATGGAACGCGGCCTTCACACGCTCGGCCACCAGCCGGCGGGTCTTGGCGTCCGGGCCATAGATCTCGGCCAGCAGCGTCGCCATCACCGGCGGCCCCGGCGGCGCCTCGACGACCTTGATGGCCGCGCCGGGGGGCAGGGCGACCCTGGCCAGCTTCTGGCGCAGGTCCAGGGCGATGACGTGACTTGAGCGGCGCCGTTCGCCCTTCGCGGCCAGCGTCACCGACAGGTCGCCCATCTCGGGCCGGGTGCGCTGATAGTAATGGCGGACGAGGCCATTGAAGTTGAAGGGCGAGGCGGTCCCGGCATAGGCGTCGATGGCGGCCACCTCCGGCAGGCTCCGGGTGATGACGGCGGCGTCGGTCAAGGCGCGCTGGGTCGCCTCCAGGGAGGTCCCCTCGGGCATGTCCAGCACCACCTGCAACTCGGATTTATTGTCGAACGGCAGCAGCTTCACGGTCACGGTCTTGGTGGCGAACATGGCGCAGGCCACCAGGGTGGCGAGGCCGACCGCGATCAGGAAGGTCCAGGCCGACCGGCGGGTGGCGATCACCCGGCTCGCCACTTTGCGGTAGACCGCGCCGAGCTTGCCTTCGTCGTGGTGGGCGGGGCCATCGGCCAGGGTCTTGCGGGCGAAGCGCACCATCAGCCAGGGGGCGATAACCACCGCGACGAAGAATGAGAACACCATGGCCGCCGAGGCGTTCACCGGGATCGGCGCCATGTAGGGGCCCATCAGGCCCGAGACGAACAGCATCGGCAGCAGCGCCGTCACCACGGTCAGGGTGGCCACGACGGTGGGATTGCCGACCTCCGCCACGGCGTCGACCGCCGCATCGACCCGGCTTCGCCCGTCGCCCATCGCCCAGTGCCGGGCGATGTTCTCGATCATGACGATGGCGTCGTCCACCAGGATGCCGATCGAGAAGATCAGGGCGAACAGACTGACCCGGTTGATCGTGTAGCCCAGCAGGTTGGAGGCGAAGAGGGTCAGCAGGATCGTGGTGGGAATCACCACGGCGGTGACCCCGGCCTCCCGCCAGCCGATGGCGAACCCGATCAGCACCACGATGGAGACGGTCGCCAGCCCCAGGTGGAACAGCAGCTCGTTGGCCTTTTCGTTGGCGGTCTCGCCATAGTCACGGGTCACGGCCACATCGAGGCTGTCCGGCAGCAGCGTGCCCTTCAGCGCCTCGACCCGGGCCAGCGCGGCGTGGGAGACGACGACGGCGTTGGCGCCCTTGCGCTTGGCGATGGCCAGGCTGACGGCGGGGGCCTCGCTCCAGCCTTGCACGGCCCGGGCATAGCGCCAGGCCCGCGCCTGGTCCTCGCGCGGGGCCTCGATCACCTGGGCGACGTCGCGGACATAGACGCTCTCGCCCTTGGCCGAGGGCAGGGCCAGCAGGCCGATCTCGGTGGCGGTGCTCAGGGTGCGGCCCGCGGTGACGTCGACGGACTGGCCGCCATTGCGCACCTGGCCGGCGGGGAAGGCGCGGTTGGCCTGGCGAATGGTGTCCATCAGGGCGCCGAGGGAGACGCCATGCTGGGCCAGTCTGGCGGGGTCGGGCTCGACGCGGATCTCCTGCGGTCGGCCGCCGACCAGGAAGGTGAGGCCGACGTCATCGACCTTGGCCACTTCGGTGCGCAGCTTCCCGGCCAGCTCGTAGAGCGCCTGGTCGGTCCATTGGCCGGCGGCGCCCGGTTTGGGCGACAGGGTCAGGACCAGGCTCGGGACATCGTTGATGCCGCGGGTCTGGATCAGCGGCTCGGGAATGCCCGCTGGAATGCGGTCGTAGTTGGCGCGGATTTTCTCGTGGATACGCACGGCCGCGGCGTCGGGATCGACGCCCACCTTGAAGCGGGCGGTGACCATCACCTGATGATCATCGGCGAAGGTGTAGACGTGCTCGACCTCGGCGACGCTCTTGACGATGGCTTCCAGCGGCTTGCCCACCAGTTCGACCGCGTCAGGCGCGCGCAGGCCCGGGGCGGCGACCATGATATCGACCATGGGCACGCTGATCTGCGGTTCTTCCTCGCGCGGGATGGACACCAGGGCCAGTAGGCCGACGGCGATGGCGGCCAGCAGGAACAGCGGCGTCAGGGGCGAACGGATGGTCGCCTTGGTCAGGCGCCCGGAGATGCCGAGGTTCATTTGCCTGCCCCGGCCGGGGTCAGGACGTCGCCGGCCCGAAGCCCGGAGAGCACCTCGACGGTTTGCGGGGTTGGGCCGGCCGAGGTCTGGATCGGGGTCTCCGACAGGCTTCCGTCCGCCTGGACAAGTCGCGCGTAGTCCACCCCGAACCGGGTGACGACGTAGGCGCGCGGAACGACCAGGGCCTGGCGCTCACCGATCTTGATCTGCGCGCGGACCCGCTGGCCGATCAGATCCTGCGGCAGGTTGGGCGCCGTCACGTCGGCAGTGACCTGGCCGGCCGTGATGGATGGATAGACCTGGGTGATCGCCCCTTGCGACGCGAGGCCTCGCAAGTCCTCGGCCGCCAACTGGACGATGTCGCCGACCTTCAGGGCGCGCGCCTGGCCTTCCGGCAGCTCGATGCGGACCACCATGGGGCCGGCGGTGAGCCTGGCGACGGATTGGCCCGGCATGACCACGGACCCCACGGGGACATCCGCCAGCAGGACGCGCCCGGCGGCCGGTGCGAGGATCGCACCCTGCGCTCCGAGTTCGGCGCTCGCCCCGCGCTGGGCGCGGGCCGCCGCCAGATTGGCGTTCGCCGCCTTGGCCTGAGCTTCCACCTGATCGAGCCGCGCCTGCGCATAGAAGCCTTGCGAGAAAAGTTTGCGAGTCCGCCCCAGGTCGGCCTGGGCCCGGCTGGCTTCGGCGGCCGCGGCGTTGACCTGGGCGTCGAAGGCGCTGGTCTGCAGGTCCAGCCGGTCGTCCTTGACCCGGGCGATAACCTGGCCCTGCCGGACGATGTCGCCTTCCTTGACCGCCAGGGAGACCAGGACGCCGGAGATCCGTGCGCGCGCCTCGGCCATGTCGCGGGTCGTCAGGGTCGCGGGCACGGGCTTGAGGTCAGCGACGGTCTGGGCCTGGATCGTCAGGCGTCCCGCCGCGGGCGCGGTCCGGGAGACCGGGGCGGCGGGCTGGGTCTCGCCGCAGGCGCCCAGCAGAAGCGCCGCGCCCAACGCGCCCATCAGATACGGTCGTGCCCTCATGGTTCGCCCTCCCGGACCTTGTCGATTAGCCGTTGCCGGTGACGGTCGGCAGACCCGCGGCCTTCCAGGCCATCAGTCCCCCGGCCAGGTGCGTCTCGATGGCCTGGTTGGCCTGCCGGCACTTGCCCACCGCCATGGCGGAGCGTTTGCCGCCGGCGCATTGCAGGACGATCGTCTTGCCGCCGGCGTCGGGCAGGGCGGTGGGGTCGAAGCTGGACAGCGGGATATTCTTCGCGCCGGCGATCCGCTCCTCGGCGAACTCCGCCGGCTCGCGGACGTCGATCAGCAGGATCTCCTGGGCATCGAGGGCGGCCTTCACCTGGGCGGGGGTGAGGTCGGTGGTCTTGGGGGCGCCGAACATGGACAGGCTCCTTAAGGGTGGGCGCGGTCGGGGACCGAGCAGAAGAGGTGCGACAGGGTTTCGACCAGGGCGCGGGCCTGACCGCTCTGAAGGCCGTAATAGATTGTCTGGCCATCGCGCCGGGCGGCCACCACGCCATCACGGCGCAGCAGGCCCAGGTGCTGCGAGGCCAGGGTCTCACGCACCCCCAGCAACTGGGCGAGCGCCCCCACCGACTGTTCACCATCGGTCAGCGAGCAGACGATCATCAGGCGGTGCGGGTTGGCCAGCGCCTTCATCAGGGCGCAGGCGTCGTCCGCGGAGGCCTTCATGGCGGGTAGGTCGAAATTCATAGTTGCGTATATGCGACTATTCAGATATTTAGTCAAGCGATCGAGTTGGCATCCTAGGTCCGTCTTCGCGGCCCGGTTGTGATCGAGGTCAAAGTCAATCGCTCAACATTGGCCGACCCTGCCGCCGATCGTCGACGGCCACTGAAGGAAACCCGATATGGTCAAGCCACGCATTGTCATTCTGGGAGCGGGACTGGGCGGCGCGATCGCCGCCTTCGAGGTCAAGGACGCCGTCGGCGACAAGGCGCAGGTGAGCGTGGTCTCCCAGGGCGACACCTTCCACTTCGTCCCGTCCAACCCCTGGGTCGCGGTTCATTGGCGCAAGCGTGACGCCATCGAGGTCAAGCTGCCGCCAGTGCTCAAGAAGAAGGGGGTCGGCTTCTCGGGCGTGGGCGCAAAGCGCGTTGATCCTTCCGCCAACCGGATCGAACTCAACGACGGTTCGGTGCTCGACTACGACTATCTGATCATCGCCACCGGCCCGGAGTTGGCCTTTGATGAGGTCCCCGGTCTCGGACCGCACGGCGGCTTCACCCAGTCGATCTGTCACGTCGATCATGCGGTGGTGGCGGGCGAAGCCTTTGATCGGTTCGTGGAGAACCCCGGCCCCATCATCGTGGGCGCGGCGCAGGGGGCCTCCTGTTTCGGTCCGGCCTACGAGTTCGCCATGATCCTCGACACCGAACTGAGGCGCCGGAAAATTCGCGACAGGGTGCCGATGACCTTCGTCACCTCCGAACCCTATATCGGCCACCTGGGTCTCGACGGCGTGGGGGACACCAAGGGTCTGCTCGAAAGCGAGATGCGCAACCGGCATATCAAGTGGGTCACCAACGCCAAGGTGACCTCGGTCGAGACCGGACTGATGCATGTTGAAGAGATCGCCGAGGATGGATCGGTCAAGGCCACCCACGATCTGCCCTTCGCCTTCTCCATGATGCTGCCGGCCTTCCGCGGCGTGGCCGCCGTGCGCGGGATCGAGGGTCTGACCAACCCGCGCGGTTTCATCCTTGTCGACAAGCACCAGCGCAACCCGACCTTCCCCAATGTCTTCGCGCTCGGCGTCTGCGTCGCCATCCCTCCCACCGGCAAGACCCCGGTCCCGGTGGGCGTGCCCAAGACCGGCTTCATGATCGAAAGCATGGTGACCGCCATCGCCAAGAACCTGGGCCAGATCGTGGACGGGCAGGCGACCACCAATGAAGCGACCTGGAACGCGTTCTGCCTGGCCGATTTCGGCGATGGCGGCGTGGCCTTCGTGGCCCAGCCGCAGATCCCGCCACGCAACGTCAACTGGGCGGCCGAGGGCAAATGGGTCCATCTGGCCAAGGTCGCCTTCGAGAAATACTTCCTTCGCAAGATCAAGCGCGGCGAGAGCGAGCCCTTCTACGAGAAGCTGGCCCTCGACGTGATGGGCCTTCGCAAGGTCAAGGGCTGAGCCGTCGGCCAGCTCATCGTCGCCTGGACTCGCCAGGCCTTGGCCCAGGCGCAAGCCGGGCCGCAATCGGGAACGTGATCATGACCATCGACCGTATGGTTTTCGTCTTCGCCGGCGCCGTGGTGCTGCTGAGCATCGCCCTGGCGCACTATGTCCATCCCTGGTGGATCGGCCTGGCCATCTTCGCCGGGCTCAACATGATCCAGGCCGCCTTCACCGGATTCTGTCCGGCGGCGATGGTGTTCAAGAAGCTGGGCGCCAGGCCCGGCGCCGCCTTCCGGTGACCTGGGACGGGCGCGCCGAGCTGCGGTGCGCCTACGCCGGGGCGCGGACCGGCAGCTTCCAGCCCGGCCGCACGAAGTGGCAGGTGTAGCCGTTGGGAATGCGCTCCAGGTAGTCCTGGTGCTCCGGCTCGGCCTCCCAGAAGTCGCCCACCGGCTCGACTTCCGTCACCACCTTGCCGGGCCAGAGGCCCGAGGCCTCGACGTCGGCGATGGTGTCCAGGGCCACCTGCTTCTGGGCCTCGTCGGTGTAGTAGATCGCCGAGCGATAGCTCAGGCCGATGTCGTTGCCCTGGCGGTTCTTGGTGGTGGGATCGTGGATCTGGAAGAAGAACTCCAGCAGGGCCCGGTAGCTGATCCGCGCCGGATCGAACACGATCTCGATGGCCTCGGCGTGGGTCCCGTGGTTGCGGTAGGTGGCGTTCTTCACGTCGCCGCCGGAATAGCCGACCCGGGTGGAGATCACGCCGTCATAGCGGCGGATCAGATCCTGCATGCCCCAGAAGCAGCCGCCGGCCAGCACCGCACGTTCCTGACTCATCGATCTTCTCCTTCAAACCTGCGCGACCCTAGGAGCCCGGCCGCCTGAGGCCAAGTCCGGTTCATGGCTAGATGGGGGCCTCGCCCGCCGATCCAAGCCCCGCCGTCAGACCGGGGCGCCGCGCTCGGACGTCCGGGATGACGGGCATCACCTCACAGCGGAGCGCGACGTCGGCCCCTAGCGCTTTTGGTCCACGTCCCGCACCGCGCCGCGGGCGGCGCTGGTGGTGAAGGCGGCGTAGGCGCGCAGGGCCATGGAGACCTTGCGTTCGCGCTTGGCGGCCGGGGTCCAGGCCTCGGATCCTCGCGCCAGCTGCGCGGCGCGGCGCTCGGCGATCACAGCGTCAGAGACGGCCAGGTGGATCGACCGCTCGGGGATATTGATCTCGATCTGGTCGCCGTCCTGCACCAGGCCGATCAGCCCGCCCTCGGCGGCTTCCGGCGAGACGTGGCCGATGGAGAGGCCCGAGGTGCCGCCGGAGAACCGGCCGTCGGTGATCAGGGCGCAGGCCTTTCCCAGGCCCTTCGATTTCAGATAGCTCGTCGGATAGAGCATCTCCTGCATGCCCGGCCCGCCGCGCGGCCCCTCGTAGCGGATCACCACCACGTCGCCGGCCTTGATCTTGCCGGTCAGGATGGCGCTGACCGAGGCGTCCTGGCTCTCGAAAACCCGCGCCGTGCCGGTGAAGACCAGGATGCTGTCGTCCACGCCGGCGGTCTTCACGATGCAGCCGTCGAGGGCCAGGTTGCCCTTCAGCACCGCCAAACCGCCGTCCTTGGAAAACGCGTTCTCCACATTTCGGATCACGCCGCCGGCGCGGTCGAGGTCGAGCGCGTCCCAGCGGCGGCTCTGACTGAAGGCGGTCTGGGTCGGCACCCCGCCGGGCGCGGCCTTGAAGAAGGTGTGGACGCTCTCGCTCGTCGTCCGCGCGATGTCCCAGCGGTCCAGGGCCTCGCCCATCGTGGCGCTATGGACGGTGGGGGTATCGGTGTGCAGCAGGCCGCCGCGCTCCAGTTCCCCCAGCAGGGCCATGACCCCACCTGCGCGGTGGACATCCTCCATGTGCACGTCGGCCTTGGCCGGCGCGACCTTGGACAGGCAGGGCACCCGGCGCGACAGCCGGTCGATGTCGTCCATGGTGAAGTCGACCTCCGCCTCATGGGCGGCGGCCAGCAGGTGCAGGACGGTGTTGGTGGAGCCGCCCATGGCGATGTCCAGGCTCATGGCGTTCTCGAAGGCCTGGAAGTTGGCCACCGAGCGCGGCAGGACGCTGGCGTCGTCCTGCTCGTAGAACCGCCGGGTGATGTCCACCACGGTGTGTCCGGCCTCCAGGAACAGTCGCTCGCGGTCGGCGTGGGTGGCCAGGACCGAACCATTGCCGGGCAGGGAGAGGCCAAGGGCCTCGGTCAGGCAGTTCATCGAGTTGGCGGTGAACATCCCCGAGCAGGAGCCGCAGGTGGGGCAGGCCGACCGCTCGATGGTGGCGACGTCCTCGTCGGAGACGCTTTCGTCGGCGGCGGCGACCATGGCGTCCACCAGGTCCAGCGCCACCTCTTTGCCCTTCACGATCACCTTGCCGGCCTCCATCGGCCCGCCGGAGACGAAGACCGTCGGGATGTTCAGGCGCAGCGACGCCATCAGCATGCCCGGGGTGATCTTGTCGCAGTTGGAGATGCAGACCATGGCGTCCACGCAGTGGGCGTTGGCCATGTACTCGACGCTGTCGGCGATCAGCTCGCGCGACGGCAGGCTGTAGAGCATGCCGTCGTGGCCCATGGCGATGCCGTCATCGACCGCGATGGTGTTGAACTCCTTGGCCACACCGCCGGCCCGCTCGATCTCGCGCGCCACCAGTTGGCCCAGGTCCTTGAGGTGGACGTGGCCCGGCACGAACTGGGTGAAGGAGTTCACCACCGCGATGATCGGTTTGCCGAAGTCGGAGTCCTTCATTCCCGTGGCGCGCCAGAGCCCGCGGGCGCCGGCCATGTTGCGGCCATGGGTGGAGGTGCGTGAGCGATAAGCGGGCATGGGTCGGCTCTGACTGAAGGCGCGGGAGGCGTTCCTTCTAGGGTCGCGGAGCCCTTACGCCAAACTCAGAAACCCTCCGTAGGCTTGCAGTTGGGCTGATCGTCTAATATTGTAGACGTATGGATGCGATACTGGACGATTCCGGCGCCCGCCTGGCCCGCCGCATCCGGCTTGAGCGCGACACTCGCGGCTGGTCCCTGGCTGACCTCGCCGAACGCTCCGGGGTCTCCAAGGCCACCATCAGCAAGATCGAACGCCAGGAGGTCAGCCCCACCGCCGTCATCCTGGTCCGCCTCGCCGGCGCCTTCGACCTCACCCTGGCGGGACTGCTGCTCCGCGCCGAGGGGGCCGGGGACCGCCTGACCCGCGCCGCCGATCAGCCTGTCTGGCGCGACCCGGATACCGGCTACCGCCGCCGCCAGGTGTTCAGCCGCCCCGATCACCCTGTTGAGACTGTCGAAGTGGAGCTGCCCCCCGGCCGGAGGGTGACTCTGCCGGCCTCGTCTTACGCCCATATCCGCCAGATCGTCTGGGTACGCTCCGGCGACCTCGTCATCCACGAGGGCGGTGATCGGCACGATCTCGCCGCCGGCGACTGCCTGGGCTTTGGCCCCCCCGGCGAGGTGACCATCGCCAACGAGACGGCCCATCCCTGCACCTATGTCGTCGTCCTGGCCCGGAGCTGACCATGACCAGGATCACCATCCTCGACGCCTCCCACCGCGACGCGCTGAGCGACCTGCTCATCGAGGCCGTCACCAGCGGCGCCTCGGTCAGCTTCATGCACCCCATCAGCCGGGAGAAGGCCGACGGTTTCTGGGACAAGGCCCTGGCGGCGGCGAGCCGGGACGAGCGGGTGCTGCTGGGCGCCTTCGACGGCGAGGCCCTGGTGGGCACGGTCACCCTGCTACTGGACTGCGCCGACAACCAGCCCCATCGCGCCGAGATCGCCAAGATGATCACCCGGATCAGCCACCGGGGCAGGGGGATCGCTACGGCCCTGCTGCGGGAGGCCGAACGGCTGGCCAGCGAACGGTCGCGAACCCTGCTGGTGCTCGACACCGCCACGGACGGCGGCGCGGCCCCGCTCTACGAGAGGGTCGGCTTCAACCTGGCTGGCATCATCCCCGACTACGCCTACAAACCCCATGGCGGCCTGAGCGGGACCGCGATCTATTGGAAGGCGCTCGCCCCCGACTGAGATTCGTCGCCGCCGTCCCGCGAGCGTCGTGGCCGTCTGGCGCTCGGTCGCGCTAGTCTCGGCGGCTGATTCAGAACGGAGCGCCGCGATGGCTGAGACCACGATCTACGGCATCAAGGCCTGCGACACGATGAAGAAGGCCCGCGACTGGCTCGATGGCCACGGCGTCGCCTACGGCTTCCACGACTACAAGAGCGCCGGGATCGACCGGGCGACCCTGCAGGGATGGGCCGCCAAGGTGGGCTGGGAACTTCTGCTCAACCGGGCCGGGACCACCTTTCGCAAGCTTCCCGACGTGGACAAGACCGGCCTCGATGAGGCCAAGGCCATCGATTTGATGCTGGCCCAGCCGTCGATGATCAAGCGTCCGGTGCTGGATGTCGGCGGCGACCTGCTGGTGGGGTTCAAGCCCGAGGCCTATGCGGCGAAGCTGACCTGATATCCAGCCGCAGGCCCGTCAGGCCGCCCTTGATCTGGTGATCGCCCGCTGCCGGGCGCATATGGCCAGGGCCTACACGGCGACTTGGGCGAACTTTTTCCGACGCCGTGCATCTGATCGTCGGGTCGGTGGCGACTAGGGATGAAACGGGCGGGCAGTCGCCGTCCGGGAAATCACTCGGGGGCCTAAGCTCATGGACGTCACAAGCATGGAAGACCTTTTCCGCGGCTACTGGTGGCTGATCTTTCCGCTCGGCGGCTTCGTGTTCGCCGCCTGGGACCGCTGGCTCAGCTATCAGCGCAGCCGTGACACTCTGGAGCTGATCAAGACCTACTCGGCCCAGGGCAAGGACGTACCGCCCGAACTGCTGCGCCACGTGCAGGACGACGCCTTCGAGGACGATGACCGCGACGACTATCGCGGCCGCCGCGGCCGCCGCGCCTACCGGCGGTACGACCGGCACGGCTCCTATTGGCAGTTCCGCTCGGCCATCTACACCGGCGCCATCGCCGCGGCCTTCTGGGTGGCCTCGGAGTACGCCTTCGTTCCGGGCACGGTCGGCCCCTTCCGCGTGGTGGCTGTGGTCCTCACCTGCGTCGCCGCCGCTAACCTGGCCTTGGCGCTGCTGGCGTCGGCATCCCGCAGGAAGTGACGCCGATGGCGTTCGATGGCGGCCATGTTCCAAGCCAGGACATCGCCCGTCTGGTCGAGCGCCACCAGCAGGCGCTGCGGGCCTTCCTGCGGCGGGCTTGCGGCGACTGGGCCCTGGCCGATGATCTGGCCCAGGAGACCTTCCTGACCGCCTGGGAGAAGATCGGCGATCTCGGCCCCGACGCCAACGTCCGGGCCTGGCTCTGCGGGATCGGCTACAACAAGGCGCTGACGGCCCTGCGTTCTGCCCGCCGGGCGCGGCGGCGGGAGGCTGACTACCAAGAGGCGGCGCCCGTCGCGGGCGCGCCGCACCCGGCCGACAAATTGGCCCTGGACCAGGCCATGGCCGGCCTGCCGGTGGAACAGAGGGCCGCGGTCGCCCTCTGCCTCGCCGGCGACTTCAGCCACGCGGAGGCCGCCCAGATTCTGGCGCTTCCGCTGGGCACAGTGAAATCGCACGTGACGCGGGGCCGCTCGCGTCTGTTGCAAGCTTTGGGACTAGCTGATGATCCGGCCTGACGACCACCTCGCCGCCCTGTTCGCGCAGGATCTGCCGGCGGCCCGAGACCCAGCGTTCTCCGTCGCCGTCCTGGAGGCCGCGGCGCGCCGCCGGTTCCAGCAGGACCTGGTCTTGGTGGGCCTCGCGAGCCTCGCCGGGGCGCTGGGGCTGGCCGTGCTCTGGCCGGTTCTCCAGCCGGCCCTGCAACTCCTGGCGCGGGACTTGGGCCCCACCTGCCTGGCGCTGGCCACGGCGGCGGGGATCGTGGCGATTGTCTCCGGACGGGTCGGGGCTGACTTGCGATTCAGATGATGACAAAGATTTCATGGCTGCGCTTGCATCTGTACGGGGTGGTGCGGGCCTCTTTCCTCACAGAAGCGGGCTGATACGCCCCAAAACTGGAGAGACCACGTCATGGAAGCCGTCCTCATCGTCTTCATCATTTTCGGCTCGATCGCCTCGCTGATCCTGGTGCCCAGCTACCTGAAGAGCCGCGAGCGCTCGCGCCTGCACGACACCCTCAAGGCCTCCATCGAACACGGCCAGCCCATCCCCGCCGAAGTCATCGAGGCCATCACCAGCGATGTGAAGGTCAAGGCACCGGCCTCTCCCATGCGGGACCTGCGCACCGGCATCATCTGGCTGGGTGTCGCGGTGGGCCTGGCCGCCTTCGGCTTCGCCATCAGCTTCGAGGAGCCGGACGCCCTCTATCCGCTGATCGGCATGGCCGCCTTCCCAGGCTTCATCGGCGTGGCCTTCATCGTCATCTCATTCTTCGGGCGCGGCAAGTAAGCCGGTTCCAGGGGGAGCAAGCCCAATGTCGGGCTCACAACAACTCCGGTACGCAAGTCTCCACGACGTGGAGCTGGCGACCCTCGCGGCGACGGGAGAACGGCGCGCCTTTGGCGAGCTGGTCCGACGGCACGGCTCGGCCGTGCGCGGACTTCTGCGCCGGATGGGGGCCGCCTCCGCCGAGGCTGACGATACCGCCCAGGACGCCTTTCTGGCCGCATTCGAGAGCATCACCGAGTTCCGCGGCGAGGGCACGTTCGCCGCCTGGGTCAAACGCATCGCCGCCCGTCAGTACCTGAAGCGGCTGCAGCGCGAACGGCGTCTGGTGAGCCTGGCCGTCGAAGCCGAGGCGGGCGCGCAGACCGCCCATCATTCTGACGCCGCCGGTCGTATCGACCTAGACGAAGCCATGAAGTCATTAGGCGCGGCCGAACGGCTCTGCGTGAGCATGTGCTACGGCGCGGGGCTCTCCCACGTCGAGGCCGCGGATGCCTTGAATCTGCCGCTTGGAACGGTCAAATCCCATGTCAAACGTGGTCTGGAGAAGCTCAGAACGCGACTGGCGCCTGAGGGCGCTGAGCTGGAGGGGAGGCGTGGCAATGGCTGAGATCGATTTCGAACGCCGCCTGGAGCGGCTCTTCGCTGATGCGCCGGCGTTCTCCGACGAGAGCGCCTTCGCGGCGCGTGTGGAACAGCGTCTGAATCGGGGCTGGAACCTGCGCCGCTGGTTCATTGGCGCGGCCGGCGTGGCGGGCGGGATCATCGGCGCCAGCCAGCTGATCATGTCCAACTTCGTGCAGCGGGTGGAGGACGCCTCGGCCGGCTCCTCGCGCATCCTGCAGGCCGGAATCGCCCAGGCCCGCCCCGGAATTGACCTGTTCGCCATGGTGCAGTCGGACTGGACTGTCGTATGGATCGCCAGCGGCTTGGCCGTCCTGGCCATGGGCTTCGTGCTCACCCGTGTGATCGAGGAGATCTGACACCATGTCGGCTCAACGTCAGGAGACGGTTCGGCGCCTCGCCGCGCCGGATATCACCGCGCGCAAGGGCGGCGTGCCCATCGTCTGTCTCACCGCCTACACCGCGCCGATGGCCGAGCTGCTGGACGATCACTGTGACCTGCTGCTGGTGGGCGACAGCGTCGGCATGGTGGTCCACGGCCTGCCCAACACAGTGGGCGTGACGCTGGAGATGATGATCCTGCACGGCCAGGCCGTGATGCGGACCTCAAAGAAGGCCATGGTCGTGGTCGACATGCCCTTCGGCTCCTACGAAGGCGCGCCGGAGATCGCTTACCAGAACGCCGTGCGGATCATGAAGGAGACCGGCGCCTCGGCGGTGAAGGTCGAGAGCGGCTCCACGGTGGTGGAAACCATCGAATACCTGGTGAAGCGCGGCGTGCCGGTCATGGGCCATGTGGGCCTGCGGCCCCAGGCGGTGCTGGTGGACGGTGGCTTCAAGGCCAAGGGCCGGGCCGGCGAGGAGCGCGCCCGCATCCTGGAGGAGGCCAAGGCCACCGCCGCGGCCGGCGCCTTCGCCGTCGTCGTAGAGGGCGTGGCCGAGGGGCTGGCCCGCGAAATCACCGAGACCATCGCCGTGCCCACTATCGGCATCGGCGCCTCGGCCGGTTGCGACGGCCAGATCCTGGTCACCGACGACATGCTGGGCCTGTTCGACTGGACGCCCAAGTTCGTGCGCCGCTATGCCGATCTGCGCGGTGAGATCTCCAAGGCCATCGCCGGCTACGCCGACGACGTTCGCCAGCGGAACTTCCCCGGCCCGGCCGAGATCTATTTCGCCAAGGCGGCCAACACCTAGGCGAAGACGACGGCGGGCTCCGCGCCGGGCTCGAAGGTCCCGGTAAGGCTGACGGACTCGGCCTTGCGCAAATCGGCGTCAGCGCTCATTTGCACCCGCACGGTCGGCCTCTTCGCCGCCCTGACGGGAGAGACGTGTGGCCAAGGGATTCAAGGAAGCCGGCGAGAAGCCGCGCCGCTTCTACAAGGCGGTGTCGGTGGAGGCCGCCCCGGGCGGCTTCGCGGTGAAGCTGGACAGCCGCAGCCTGCGCAGTCCCCGCGCCGCCCTGATGGTTCTGCCGACCCGGGCCCTGGCGGACCTGGTGGCCGAGGAATGGGCTGCGCAGGGCGAGCATATCGAGATGGCGCTGATGCACGCCACCCGCCTGGCCAACACGGCGCTGGACGCGATCCCGCAGGCCCGCGACGGCACGGCCGGACAGATCGCCGACTATGCGGGCTCTGACCTCCTCTGTTACTTCGCCGAAGATCCCGCCGGTTTGGTGGACCGCCAGCAACAGCACTGGGCGCCGATCCTGGAGTGCGCCGAGCGGGAGTTCGAGGTGGCCTTCGTCCGCGCCGCCGGCATCGTCCACCGCACCCAGCCCGACGAGACCCTGGCCAAGGTCAAGGCCATGGCCCTGGCGCTGGACGATTTCGGCCTGGCGGGCATCGCCTTCGGAACCGCTCTTTTCGGCTCGGCGGTGCTGGCTTTCGGGCTGGCGCGGGGGTGGATGAGCGGCGTGCAGGCGCACGAGCTGTCGCGGTTGGACGAAATCTTCCAGGAAGAGAAGTGGGGCGTCGATGATGAGGCCGCCGAACGCACCGCCCGCCACGTGGTGGAGGCCCAGATGCTGGAGCGCTGGTTCAAGGCCCTGGGGTGACGTTCGGTGAACTTGCGCAGCCTTCCGGGCGCGACTAGGGCTTTGCTCCCAGGACAGAGCGTTGAGAGGGGCCAGCCTTGAAGCATATCATCGAGGAGCTTGAGAAGCGTCGCGGCGAAGCCCGCATGGGCGGCGGCGAGCGACGGATCGAGAGCCAGCACGCCAAGGGCAAGCTCACCGCGCGCGAACGCCTCGACCTGCTGCTGGACGAGGGCTCCTTCGAGGAGTTCGACATGTTCGTCGAGCACCGCGCCACCGACTTCGGCATGGCCGACAACCGTATTCCCGGCGATGGTGTCGTCACCGGCTGGGGCAATATCAACGGTCGCCTGGTCTTTGTATTTTCCAAGGATTTCACGGTCTTCGGCGGATCTCTTTCCAACGCCCACGCCCAGAAGATCGTCAAGGTGCAACAGCAGGCCCTGAAGGTCGGCGCCCCGATCATCGGCCTGTTCGACGCCGGCGGCGCGCGCATTCAGGAGGGCGTCGACGGACTGGCCGGTTACGCCGACATCTTCCTGCAGAACACCCTGGCCAGCGGCGTGATCCCGCAGATCAGCGTGATCATGGGGCCCTGCGCTGGGGGCGACGTCTATTCGCCCGCCATCACCGACTTCATCTTCATGGTGAAGGACACCTCCTACATGTACGTCACCGGCCCCGACGTGGTCCGCACGGTGACCCACGAGGAAGTGACCCACGAGGAGCTGGGCGGCTACCGGGTCCATGCCATGAAGTCCGGCGTCGCCGACGGCGCCTTCGAGAACGACCTTGAGGCCCTGACTCAGGTCCGCCGGCTGGTGGACTTCCTGCCGCTCTCCAACCGCGAGAAGCCGCCGGTCCGCGAGAGCTTCGACAGCGTCGAGCGCGATGAGCCGAGCCTGGACACCCTGGTCCCGGCCAATCCCAACAAGCCCTACGACATGAAGGAACTGATCCTGAAGATCGTGGACGAGGCCGACTTCTTCGAGATCGCCCCGGACTTCGCCAAGAACATCATCTGTGGCTTCGCCCGCATGGACGGCCGCACCATCGGCATCGTCGCCAACCAGCCCCAGGTGCTGGCCGGCGTGCTGGACATCGATAGCAGCCGCAAGGGCGCCCGCTTCGTGCGCTTCTGCGACGCCTTCGAGATTCCGCTGGTCACCCTGGTGGACGTGCCGGGCTTCATGCCGGGCACCAAGCAGGAGCAGGGCGGCCTGATCCGCCACGGCGCCAAGCTGCTGTTCGCCTATGCCGAGGCCACCGTGCCCAAGGTGACCCTGATCACCCGCAAGGCCTATGGCGGCGCCTATGACGTGATGAGCTCCAAACACATCCGCGGCGACGTGAACTATGCCTGGCCCACCGCCGAGATCGCGGTGATGGGCTCAAAGGGCGCCGTCGAGATCATCTTCCGCGCCGAGATCGGCGACCCCGACGCCATCGCCGCCCGCGAGGCGGAGTACAAGTCCCGCTTCGCCAACCCGTTCATCGCCGCGTCGCGGGGCTACATCGATGACGTCATCAAGCCCCACAACACCCGCAAGCGTATCGCCCGCTCGCTGAAGAACCTGCGGGGCAAGCAGCTGACCAATCCCTGGAAGAAGCACGACAACATCCCGCTGTAGGGGGCGATCACGTCATGGAGTCGGCAGGGTCCTTGTTCTGAATCAAGGCCAGGCGACTCTCGCAGGCGCAGAGTTGCTACGCCCCATGGACGTCCTCGCAAACCAGCTTCTGATCTCGACGGCCGTCGTTACGGCGACCGTGCTTGTCCACCTGTTGGGACTGGACGTCCTGCAGGCGCTGCTCCGGTGGCATCTGGAGCGGTTTACCCGCTGGATAAACCTTGACCGGGTCCTGGTGCCGCTCGGCGTGGTCCTGGGGCTCTTCGTGCTGCATGGCCTCGAAATCTGGCTCTATGCGCTGCTCTATTGGAAGATGCAGATGCTCCCGACCCTGGAGCAGGCCCTCTATTTCTCCACCAGTTCCTATTCGACGGTCGGCGAGACCGGCGCGATTCTCCCTGACCGCTGGCGCATCGTGGGGGTGCTGGAGGCCATCAACGGCATGCTGCTGATCGGCTGGTCGACCGCCTTCCTGTTCCAAATCCTGCACCACCTGATGTGGGATGACAGTGAGAACCACCCGCTTCCCAAGGGCGCGATCGCCAGGGCGTCCAAGCCCCGTCGAACACGGGGGAAGTGACCTTCTGACGCCGGACCTGCGCGACCAGGCTGAGGGCAAAAGCCAAGCGGGAGACTCCACGCGCCTTCGGCTCTAGATTCAAGAAGATAGACCCTTTTCATCCGATCAGTTTGTTTCAACCTGATCGGGAAAGGGTCTAGGCTGGCGGCGTGCCGGAGGAGACGTTCAAGGTCTGGATCGACCGTTGGGGCCTGACCCCCGACGGAGCGCCGTTCGCCAGCCTTGGGGGACGGCTCCTGCCTGTGCGCCAGGATGGCGTCGCCGCCATGCTCAAGATCAGCCACGCGCCCGAGGAGATCGCCGGAGGGACCCTGATGGCCTGGTGGGGCGGGCAGGGGGCCGCGCCGGTCTTGGGGCACGATGGCGAGGCCCTGTTGATGGTTCGAGCCCAGGGCCCGATCTCGCTGGCCGAGATGGCCAGGTCTGATCAAGATGATGAGGCCAGCCGTATCATCTGCGCGGCCCTGGACGATCTGCATGCGCCGCGCGCTGGAAAGCTTCCCGCAACCCTCAGGCCGCTGCCCGACTGGTTCGCCCAGCTCAGGCCGGCCGCTCAGCGGCACGGCGGCGTGCTGGCCAAGGCCTACGACATGTCGCGACAGCTGCTGGCCGATCCACGCGAGGTCTGCGTCCTGCATGGCGACGCCCACCACGGCAACTTCCTGGATTTCGGCGAGCTGGGCTGGCTGGCCATCGACCCCAAGGGGCTGATCGGCGATCGCGGCTACGACTACGCCAACCTGCTCTGCAATCCCGACCTCGCCACGGCGGTCACGCCCGGCCGCATCGCCCGCCAGGTCCAGGTCGTCGCGCAGGCGGCGAATCTTGAACCCGTGCGCACCCTGCAATGGCTGCTGGCCTATGCCGGGCTGTCGGCCTCCTGGACCTTGTCGGACGGCGACAATCCCGCCGGCGCCCTGCAGATCGCGGAGATCGCGGCGGCCGAGCTGGGTCTCTAGACTGCGGCCAGGTGCTGGTTGTCGCCCCGCGCCAGCGGATCGCGCAGCGGCTGGCCATCCTGCACGAATTCCAGGGAGATCGAGTTGATGCAGTAGCGCAGGCGGGTCGGGGCCGGCCCGTCCGGGAACACGTGGCCCTGGTGACTGTCGCAGCGGGCGCAACGGGTCTCGATGCGGATCATGCCGTAGCTGGTGTCCTTCACCGCCACCACATGGGCCTCGTCGATGGGGGCGAAGAAGCTGGGCCAGCCGGTGCCGCTCTCGAACTTGGTCTTGGCCTGGAACAGCGGTAGGCCACAGAGCCGGCAGCAATAGGCGCCGTCCTGCTTGTTATCCAGCAGGCCGCCACAGAAGGCCGCCTCCGTCCCATGGTGCAGCAGCACCTCGGCCTCTTCGCGGGTCAGGCCGGCCTCTAGGGCCTTGCGTTCCGCTGCGTCGGGAGGTGTCAGGTCGAAACCCGACGGGGAGAGGGTGGCTTCGGGCGTGCTCATGGGGTCCAATCTAAGGTCTCTCCCCCAAGTACGGAAGCGCTTCAGGGAAGGTTACGTTCATGCCCAAGACCACGGTCTGTCTCGCTCGCGCGATTTTGCGCTAAGACATCAGCATGTTCTCAAAGATTCTGATCGCCAACCGCGGCGAAATCGCGGTCCGTATCATCAAGACCTGCCGCCGGATGGGGATCGCCACGGTGGTGGTTTATTCCGAGGCTGACGCCGATTCCATGGCCGTCGAGATGGCCGACGAGACGGTGTTCATCGGCGCGGCCCCGGCTTCTGAGAGCTATCTCGTGGCCGACAAGATCGTCGCCGCGGCCCGCGAGACGGGGGCCGAGGCCATCCACCCCGGCTTCGGCTTCCTGTCGGAGAACGCGTCCTTCGCCCGCCGGCTGGAGCAGGAGGGCATCGTCTTCATCGGCCCCAATCCCCATGCCATCGAGGCCATGGGCGACAAGATCGAGAGCAAGAAGTTCGCCACCAAGGCCAAGATCTCTGTGGTGCCCGGCCACGTCGGCGAGATCGACGACACCGCCCACGCGATTCAGATCAGCCAGGACATCGGCTACCCTGTCATGATCAAGGCCTCGGCCGGCGGCGGCGGCAAGGGCATCCGGGTCGCCTGGAACCAGCAGGATGTCGAGGAGGGCTTCCCCGCGGTGAAGGCCGAGGCCAAGTCCAGCTTCGGCGACGACCGCATCTTCATCGAGAAGTTCATCGAGAGCCCGCGCCACATCGAGATCCAGGTGCTCGGCGACAAGCACGGCAATGTCGTCCACCTGTTCGAACGTGAATGCTCCATCCAGCGCCGCAACCAGAAGGTCATCGAGGAGGCCCCGTCGCCTCTGCTGGATGAGGCGACCCGCGCCGCCATGGGCGCCCAGGCCGTGGCGCTGGCCAAGGCCGTGAACTACGACTCAGCCGGCACCGTCGAGTTCGTGGCCGGCCAGGACAAGAGCTTCTTCTTCCTGGAGATGAACACCCGCCTGCAGGTGGAGCACCCGGTCACCGAGCTGATCACCGGGGTCGACCTGGTGGAGCAGATGATCCTCTCGGCCTATGGCGAGAAGCTGGCCTTCGAACAAAAGGATCTGGCGATCAACGGCTGGTCCATCGAGAGCCGGATCTATGCCGAGGACCCCTATCGCGGCTTCCTGCCCTCCATCGGCCGGCTGGTGCGCTACTACCCGCCACAGGAGGGCAAGGTGGGCGAGCAGATCGTGCGCAACGACGCCGGCGTCCGCGAGGGTGACGAGATCTCGATGTTCTACGATCCGATGATCTCCAAGCTCTCCACCTGGGCGCCGACCCGGCTGGCCGCCATCGACGCCATGGGCCGGGCTCTGGAGGACTTCCACATCGAGGGCCTGGGTCAGAACATCCCGTTCCTGGCCGCGGTGATGGATCAGGAGCGGTTCCGGTCCGGCAAGCTATCCACCAACTATATCAAGGACGAGTTCCCGGAGGGCTTCCTCGGGACCGCCCCCACCGATTGGCAGCGCGATCTGGTCTCGGCCGTGGCCTGCGCCATGCACCGCATCGTCACCGCCCGCTCCGCGCCCCAACTGCTGCGCGACGAGTGGATCGTCATCGCCGGCCATGACAAGCGCCTGGTGCGCCTCTCCAACGGCGGCGCGGCCTATCAGGTGGCGTACGTCAACGAGAACCGGGCCCTGACCCTCACCGACGTCGACTGGCGGCCAGGTCAGCACGTCTTCCGCGGCGTTCTGGACGGCAAGGCCTTCACCGTGGCGGTGAAGCCCGCCGCCGAGGGCTTCGTGATCCGGCACCGGGCCACGACGCTCCACGTCCTGGTCCTGACTCCGCGCTCGGCGGAACTGCACGAGAAGTTGCCGCCCAAGAAGGCCGCCGACACCTCCAAGATGATCCTCTCGCCCATGCCGGGCCTGGTGGTGACCCTGGACGTTGTTCCGGGCCAGACGGTGCGGGCCGGCGAGGCGGTCTGCGTGGTCGAAGCCATGAAGATGCAGAACATCATCCGCGCCGAACGGGACGGCACGGTGAAGAGCGTCGGGGCCAAGGCGGGCGACTCGGTCGCCGCCGACGAGGTGCTGGTGGAGTTCGCCTGATGACCGACTGGGGCGCGCTGTTCCTCACCGCCTCGGGCCGGCTGGGGCGCACCCCATTCCTGATCGGGGCGGCGATCCTGCTTTTCCTGGGCGGCGTCTACGAGACGCTCGGGGCGACCATCCACTGGTTGACCGGCTGGTTCGTCTATCCGCCCCTGTTCTATGGCGCGACCTGCGTGCTGTCCAAGCGCCTGCACGACCGGGGCAAGTCCGGCTGGTGGGCGGCGGCGGTCCTGTTCGCCCTGGTGGCCGTCTGGCAGCCGCCGATGAACCCCGCAGACGTGCTGCTGTCCCTCGTGCTCGTCTGGGCGGTGGTGGAGCTGGGCGTTCTGGGCGGCGAGCAGGGGACCAACCGCTACGGCGCCAACCCGCTGCGGGCCGTCGCGGCCTAGAGCCCTTTCCGCTCTGATTGAATCAATCAGAGCGGGCGAAAAGGGCTCGAATTCAAAAAGTTAGAGCATTTTTCGATCCGAAACCCGTTTCACACGTATCGGAAAATGCTCTAGATCGGCGCCTCGACCCGTTCCACCGGGCCGAACACCTGGCCGAAGCTCTCCATCAGCGCGGCGTCGGCCTCGTCCATCGTGACCGGCAGGCCCAGGTCAACAAGGCTGGTGACCCCGTGCTCGGTCTGGCCGCAGGGGACGATGCCGGAGAAGTGGCTGAGGTCGGGCTCCACATTCAGCGAGACGCCGTGGAAGGACACCCAGCGGCGCAGCTTCACGCCGACGGCGGCGATCTTGTCCTCGCGGGGCGGGGCGCCGGACACGCGCTGCTCGACCCAGACCCCCACTCGGCCGTCGCGAATCTCTCCGGTCACGTTGAACCGCGCCAAGGCGCCGATGATCCAGGCTTCCAGGCCAGCGACGAAAGCGCGCACGTCGCGCCGCCGAGCGCTCAGATCCAACATCACATAGGCCACCCGTTGGCCGGGGCCGTGATAGGTGAACTGCCCGCCGCGCGCCGTCGCGAACACCGGGAATCGGTTCGGCTCCAGCAAATCGGCCGATCTCGCGGAAATTCCGGCCGTGTAGAGGGGCGGATGCTCCAGCAGCCACACCAGTTCGCCTGCCGAGCCCTCGGCGATCGCCGCGGCCCTGGCCTCCATCGCGGCCACGGCGGCCTCGTAGCCGACATATCCGGTCGAAACCGCCCACCCCGCGGGCGCGCCGTCGGCCCTGCCGAAATAGGGCGGGGAAGCCTCAGCATTTAACGACCGGTCAAGCATGTCAGCGCCAATGTGGGGTCAAGGAACAGGGGGCGCAAAGCCCCCTTTGATTTCTTAGTGTTTTTTGATGGGTGGGGTTTTGGGTCAGGTTAACGCCGTCAACGTCGAGATCTCGGTGGTTCTGGGTCGTTCCACCCTGCCCATGCAGCAATTGCTGCGGATGGGCCGGGGTGCGGTGATCCCGCTGGACGCCAGTGTCAACGACGAGGTGTGGATTCTGGCCAATAACCACCCCGTGGCCCGTGGGGAGATCCAGATTAACGAGGATCGCATCTCCATCGCGGTGACCCGCGCGGCCGATGTTTACGACTATATGGCCGGTGGCTAGCCACAACGCTTCACAAACGCTCGGGGGTTTGCTACCTGCCGCGCCTCACCACGAGCGGTCGTGGCGGAATTGGTAGACGCGCAGCGTTGAGGTCGCTGTGGGGCAACCCGTGGAAGTTCGAGTCTTCTCGACCGCACCAGTGAATCAGGGTCTTTCGCAGCTGCAGAGCTAGAGCATCGTCATACGTTAGGAGGGGAGGTCCGCATGAGTCGCGACACCGAACATCCTAAGGCGGACGACGTTCTGGACCTGCGGGCTTCGCGACAGAGCCTGACGTCCGCCGAGGTCGAGGACCTCGAGGATCTCGCCCTTGGCGAGGACTACGCCCTAAACCCCGACTTCGTGGCCATGGTCGTCGATGCGATCGACCGTGGCGACGCCGAGCGTCTGCGCGAATTGCTGGCCGCCCTGCACCCGGCCGACGTCGCCGACCTGATGGGCTTCCTGTCGTCGGACCACCGCTCCGAAGTGGTGGCCCACCTCGATCCCGAGGCGTTGGCGGAAATCCTCTCTGAACTGGACACTGAAATCCGCGAGGACGTGCTCGAGCACGTCCCGTCGGCGATTCTCGCCAAGGCGCTGGGCGAGATGGATTCCGACGACGCGGTGGACGTCGTCGACGACCTGGAGGACGACAAGCGCGCCCAGGTCCTAGCCGCCCTGCCGGAGATGGAACGCTCGGCTATCGAGAGCAGCCTGGCCTATGAGGACGAGACCGCCGGCCGGCTCATGCAGCGCGAGGTCGTCTGGGCGCCCCAGTTCTGGACCGTCGGCCAGACCATCGACCACTTCCTCAAGGAGGCCGACGAGCTCCCGGAGCTGTTCTTCGACGTCTACGTGGTGGATCCGGCCCACAAGCCCGTGGGCGCGGTGCCGGTCAGCCACTTGCTGCGCACCCGCCGCGACGCGCCGCTCGCCCAGGTCATGGAGGCGATCACTGAAATCCCGGTCGAGATGGACCAGGAGGAGGTGGCCTACATCTTCGACAAGTACCACCTGATCTCCGCCCCCGTGGTGGAGCCGGGCGGCCGGCTGGTGGGTCAGATCACCGTCGACGACATTGTCGGCGTCATCCAGGACGAGAGCGAAGAGGACATTCTGGCCCTGGCCGGGGTTTCCGACGCTGGCCGTGACGCCGGGGTGTTGGGTATCGTGCGCTCGCGCCTGCCGTGGCTGATCCTCAACCTACTCACCGCCACCGTCGCCGTGAGCGTCATCGCCGCCTTCCAGAACGAGATCGCCAAGCTGGTCACCTTGGCCATCCTGATGCCCATCGTGGCGGGCGTCGGCGGCAATGCCGGGACCCAGACCCTGGCGGTCGCCGTCCGTGCCCTGGCCAGCCGCGAACTGAACGCGTCCAACGCCATGCGCATTTTCCTGCGCGAAATCTGCGTGGGGATGATCGACGGGGCGGTGCTGGGCTCGGTGATGTCGACGGCGGTGTTCCTGTGGTTCCACGACCTACGGCTGTCGCTCACCGTCGGCTTGGCCCTGATCGTGAATGTCAGCATCGCAGCCGTGGTCGGCACGCTCGTGCCGCTCACCCTTGATCGCCTGGGGCGCGACCCGGCGGTTTCGTCTTCGGTGTTTGTCACCTTCGCGACAGATTCGATGGGTTTCCTGTCCTTCCTGGGCTTGGCGGCCGTGATCTTGTTGTAACCGGCCCCTATCTTGCCCGTTGAGACCCAAGCGCTACGGCGCCTGTCTCAAACTGGGTCAACTGGCCATGAAACCGCGTCATCAAGTTTCCCGAACTGCGATCGACCTGATCAAGCGGTTCGAAGGTTACCGCCGCAAGTCCGCCCAGCTCGCCGATGGCCGCTGGACGATCGGCTATGGCCACACGCTCACCGCCCGCGCCGGGGCCGAAGTCTCGGAACAGGACGCCGAGGCGCTGCTGCTCTATGACCTGATCGCGGTCGCCCATTCGGTCAACGAGTGGACCTACACCCCGCTGACCCAGAACCAGTTCGATTCGCTGTGCGCCTTCGCCTTCAACATCGGCGTCGACAACTTCCGCCGTTCCTCGGTGCTGCGCCGGGTCAATGAGGGCCAGCTGCTGCAAGCCGCCTGCGCCATGGAGCTGTGGCGCAAGGCCGACTTCGAGGGCGAACGCATCGTCATCGACGCCCTGGTCCGCCGCCGGTCGGCCGAGAAGACCCTGTTCCTGACCCCGACACACGGCTGGGTCCCGGCCCCGTCGCCGATCCTGCGTCCCAATGTGGACATGGACGCCGCCGGCGCCGTGCCGCGCCAAACGCCGACGGCCCTCAAGGCGCCGATGGACGGGCCGCGCGCCATCGTCGAGCGTGAGACCGACGTCGTCGCCCCGCACGCCGCTCCGGTGCTGCCGCTGGAAGCCGCGGCGCCCGTCGCTGTCGTGACACCGCACCCCGCGCCGCCCTTGGTTCCGGTTGTGCCGGAAGAGGAGCTGAGCCCCACCCAGACGGCGGCGGCCAGCGTCACCTCGCGTCTCTCCACCATCTTCCGTGACACCACCGCCGAGCAGCCGTCCGCCCCGGCGCCCGTCGAGCCCGCGCCGTTGGCCGAGCCGGAAGCCGCCGCCCCGCCGCCGGTGGAGGCCGCCCCGGTGGAGGCTGCGCCGGTGGTCCCGCAGCCGGTCCCGGTGGAGCCCACCCCGGCCCCGCCCGCCGCGCCGATCGCCATGGCCGCAGGTGACCGCGCCTTCGTCCTGACCCAGCCGGAAGAGAGCTACGAGCCGGCGCCTGTCGAGCGGCCCCGCCTGGAACTGCCCGTCGCGGCCAACGAATCGCACCCGACCCTGTTCGACAGCCAGACCTCCGCGGCCAATGATCAGCTCGGCCTGCCGTCGCCGCCGCAGGAGCGCCGGGTCTATATCGACGACACCCTGGAATACGACCCCGCCTTCGATCTGCTGGAGCCGGAGCAGCCCAAGCTTAGCCTGCCGCTGCTGGTGGGCCTGACGGTGGTGGGTCTGGCCTTCTTCGCCGGCGGCCTGTTCTGGGCGGCCAGCGTCAGCCCCGACCGGGATGGCGGCCTGTTCAACCCCATGACCGTGGGCTGGATGGCGGCGCTGGCCGGCATCGGCTTCTTCGGGGTGGCGGTCTATCTGATGCTTGACCGGCTCGGCCGTGGCGATCTCGACGAAGAAGACGATCTCGACGCCGAATAACCAGTTCCCGGGGGGGGAGTAGGGAAGGGGTCCGGTGCGTATCGCCGGGCCCCTTTCTCGTTCTGTGTCAGTCTGTGCTAACACCGGGACATGATCCCGAACCCTGGACCTTCGCTGGATTTCGGACTTGGCGAGACCGCCGAGGCCATCCGCGACACCACACAGCGCTTCGCCGCTGACCGCATCGCCCCCCTGGCCGCCGACATCGACGCGACCAACAGCTTCCCGCGCCAGCTTTGGCCGCAGATGGGCGAGCTTGGCCTGCACGGCATTACGGTCGAGGAGGCGTTCGGCGGCCTCGGCCTCGGCTATCTCGAACACGTGGTGGCCATGGAGGAGGTGTCCCGCGCCTCGGCCTCGGTCGGCCTCTCCTACGGCGCCCATTCCAATCTCTGCGTGAACCAGATTCGCCGCTGGGGGTCGGAGGACCAGAAGCGCCGCTACCTGCCGGGCCTGATCTCCGGCGAGCACGTGGGGTCCTTGGCCATGAGCGAGAGCGGCTCGGGCTCCGATGTGGTCTCCATGAGCCTGCGGGCCGAACGTCGCGGCGACCGTTACGTCCTCAACGGGACCAAGTTCTGGATCACCAATGCGCCGCATGCCGACGTCCTGGTGGTCTATGCCAAGACCTCACCCGGCGAGAACAGCAAGGGCATCACCGCCTTCCTGATCGAGAAGGACTTCAAGGGTTTCTCAGTCGGCCAGAAGCTCGACAAGATGGGCATGCGCGGCTCCGACACCGGCGAGTTGGTGTTCGAGGACTGCGAGGTGCCCGAAGAGAACGTCATGGGGCCGGTCAATGGCGGCGTTGGCGTGCTGATGAGCGGCCTGGACTATGAGCGCACGGTGCTCTCGGGCGGGCCGCTGGGGATCATGCAGGCCTGCCTGGACGTGGTCCTGCCCTATGTCCGCGAGCGCAGGCAGTTCGGCAAGCCGATCGGCGCGTTCCAGCTGATGCAGGGCAAGGTGGCCGACATGTATGTCGCCCTGAATTCGGCGCGGGCCTACGTCTATGCGGTGGCCAAGGCCTGTGACGCCGGCCAGACGACGCGGTTCGACGCCGCCGGCGCGATCCTGATGGCCTCGGAGAACGCCGTGAAGGTCAGCCTGGAGGCCATCCAGGCCCTGGGCGGCGCGGGCTACACCCGGGACTATCCGGTCGAGCGCCTGCTGCGGGACGCCAAGCTCTACGACATCGGGGCGGGGACCAACGAGATCCGCCGCTATCTGATCGGGCGCGAGTTGATCGGCGCGTAACGTCAACGCTTTCTACACCTGCGATTCACCTTAGATGAGCGGACCACGCCGGGGGGCGGAGGTGAGAACGATGCGTAACGCCCTTGTCCTGCTGCCGCTGATGCTCGTCGCGAGCTGCGCCAGCCTGGAGCCCCGGCTGACCTGCGCGGCGGGGGAGGAGCCGATGCGCACCGCCCAGCTGTTCTTCGGCCAGAACATCGGCGGCCAGCCAGGGGTCTCCGACGCCGATTTCCGCAAGTTCACCGACGAGGTCCTGACACCTCGCTTCCCAGAGGGGCTCACCGTCATGGACGGTGGCGGTCAGTGGACGGGCGCGGAGAACAAGCTGATCCGGGAGGCCGCCAAGATCGTCGTGCTGGTCCTGCCGGCCGCCAACGGCGAGAACCGGCGCAAGCTGGGGGAGGTGCGGCAGGCCTATGTCGAGCGCTTCCACCAGGACAGCGTGATGATGATCAGCCAGCGGGCCTGCGTCTCATTCTAGAGCCGGAACCGGACTCGCCGCCCGTGGGTTTTGTCTCCCGACCTCAAGGAGAAGAACATCATGCGTAAAATCCTCGTCCTCGCTGCCGCCGCCTCCGCCGCCATGACCCTGGCGGCCTGCGGCACCACCACCACTGAACGGGCCGCCACGGGCGCGCTGGGCGGCGCAGCTGTCGGCGCGGTCGTCAGCGGCGACGCCAAGGGCGCGCTCGCGGGCGCGGCCATCGGCGGCATCGCCGGCGCAGCCACGACCCCCCGCAACTAGCGCCCATCCAGCCCGGCGGCCATGGTTCTCAGAGCCAGGGCCGTCGTGGCGTCGGCCGGGAAGAACGTCTCAAGCGTCAGTTCCGACAGGGTCACGTCCACCGGGGTGCCGAACACCGTGGTTGTGGTCAGGAACGACAGCACGCCACCCTCCGTCTTCAGTTGGAACGGCATGGCGACGCCGGCGAACGCGTCGGACGGTCGCCGGGGGGCCGGACCATCCGGGATGGGATAGGCCCGGACCTCGGTCAGCAGGTTCGCCAGGGCAGGGTCTGCCGTGAGTTCAAGCTCGCGCCGCAACCGCTCCAGGATGTGGGCGCGCCATTCATGGAAATTCGCCGTCCGCCGCGCCAGCGCCCGCGGATGCAGGCTCAGCCGCACCACGTTGAGCGGCGGCGTGAGCAGGTCGGGGTCGATGCCATTCAATAGCGGGGCCACCATCCGGTTGGCGCTGACCAGGTTCCAGGCCCGATCCACCGCCAGCGCCGGGTGCGGCTCGCTGCCCGCCAGGATCAGGTCCACCGCCCGGCGCGCGGCGGCCAGGGCCGGGTCGTCCAGTGAGCGTTGTGGAAAGACCGGCGCGAAGCCGGCCGCCACCAGGATCACATTGCGCTCCCGCAGCGGGATTTCCAGCTGATCGGCCAAGCGCAGCAACATGTCACGGCTGGGTTGGGCCCGGCCGGTCTCCACGAAACTGAGATGCCGGGTCGAGACCTCCGCCTCCAGGGCGAGGTCGAGTTGGCTCATCCGTCGGCGTTGCCGCCAGTCGCGAAGGTGGTCGCCCACCGCGGTCGCTGTTCCGATCATGACAGACGATAGCCCTGGGTGAGGGTGTGTTCCATGACCTCCGAGGTAATCGCCGGCTTCCCTCCGGCCTCCCGGTCGCCGAGGCTTCCACCAGGCCGCCTCGCAGGCCATGGCGCGGCTGCCCGATGATCAGCGACTGGCCGTGGCGCTGGCGCGGGTGGCGGGGATATCCTGTCGGCAAGCGAACGCCCTGCTGGCGGATCTAAGGGGTGCGGCATGAAGATCGACGACCGGAAACTGATCGCCTATGTCGATGGCGAGCTCGACGCCTTCGGCCGGGCCGAGGTCGAGGCCGCCGTGGCCGCCGATCCCGTCCTGGGCGTTCGCCTGGAGGAACACCGCCTGCTGCGGGCGAAGGTGGCCGGCGCCTATGCGGGGGTGACTCGGGAGAGCGTGCCGGCCCAGTTAATGGCCGCCGCCAAGGCCGGCGCCGAGGCCGACCCCGACAATGTGGTGAAGCTCGCCGACCGCCGGAAGCCGCCCCCTGTCGTCAAGCCGCAGATCAAGGTTGCCTTGCCCGCCTGGAGTTCGGTGGCCGCGACCCTGATGGTCGGCGCGGTCGCGGGCTATCTGATCTCGCAGCAGAACGCCGGGGTCCTGGCCCCCAGCATGGACGGGGCCTTGGTGGCGAAGGGCGGGCTGGCCAGGGCGCTGAACAACAATCTCTCGGCCAGTTCCGGACCGGCGCGCCTGGCGATCAGCTTCAGGACCGCCGACGGCCGCTATTGCCGGACCTTCCAGGCCGATGCCCAGCGCATCGCCGGGATCGCCTGCCGCGAGGGCCCTCGTTGGATCGCGCGCATGACCACGGCCGCGCCGGCCCCCACCAAGACCTTCGACTACCGCACGGCGGCCAGCGCCACGGCGCCGGCGGTGCTGGCGGCGGTGGACGGAATGATCGAAGGCGAGCCGCTGGATCGGGCCGGGGAGATGGCCGCCAAGGCGCGTCGCTGGCGCGACTAGCAGATGGGGGAGGGCTTCGCAGGCCTAGGCGCGCAGATCGAACAGCGTGCCCATCCGTTTGTCCTCGGTGCGCTGACGGGTGACCTCCTCGTCGGCCTCGCGGTTCTTCACCTGGTCCGGCTTGGGCTGGTCAGGCTTTCGCGCCGCGACGGCGGTGGGGCCGTCCTGATCGGCGGTGAAGGGCGCGGCGTTCTGCGCCGGCTTGGGCGGGAAGATCAGCCGACGTATTGCGTGGTCGGCGGCGGCCGGGGGGGCGTTGATCGGGTCCATGCCGCCAACCTGACAGGTCACGATCAAGGTTTCGTTCAGACTTTGTGTTAATTGGCGGAAAGCCTGTTCCCCATATGCGAACGGCCGGCCCGTTGTCGGGGCCGGCCGTTCCATTGTCGGACCGCTCAGCGGCCCCGCAACCTGAAGCGCTTACGCGCAAGCCTCGTAAGCGGAGGCCCAGAGCACGGTTTCCACCTGCGGATGAAGACAATGAGACACTGGGTCACCTCCTTTCAGTTGTTGAACAAGACCTCGAATATGGGACCGATTTGATCGATCCGCAAACGGCGCTGTTGACGCATGCCGATTTCGTGTTCGGACGCCTGGCGTCACGGCGGCGCCCTACCGCCGAACGCCGGCGGCCGCCTTCTGCTGCAGGCTGGGGCGTCGGCGCAGATCGGTGACCGGCACGGACAGCCGGTCCAGAGCCTCAATCATGGCCGCGTAGCCCCCGGCCACGGCGGGCTCGTAGGCGGCCCAGTCGCGGATTTCGACGCCGGTCACCTCTGGTGTCACCAGCACGTCGGTGGCGTCGCGCGCCGCGGCCAGATCACGGCCGGTCGAAACCGTCGCCGCCCGCATCAGCAGGGAGACGATAGGCGGGCCCTTGCGCCACTGGCCTGAGAAGATCCAGCGCCAGACCGATGAGGGCCGCGCCACGTCGGCCGCGGTGATCGAGCGGCCCCGTGAAACGTCGATGCCGATGATCGGCCCCAGCTCGTTGATGCGCATCACGTCGGCGGGAAAGTTCTTCATCACCGCCCCATCCACCAGCACGTCGTTGTTGTGGGTCGCCGGCGGCAGGATGCCGGGGAGGGAGATGGTGGCTCGCAGCGCCTCGCGCAGCAGGCCGCGCCGGTGCAACTGGTAGGTCCCGGTGGTCAGGTTCGAGGATAGGCAGAAGAAGGGCAGCCACATGTCGGCGATCTGCACCTCGCCGAAGTGCTCGGCCAGGCGGTCGCGCACCTTCTCGCCGCGGGTCATGGCCAGCAGGGGGATGGCGATGTCGTCCAGCGGGCTGGTGTCCACGAAAGCGGCGCGGATGCGCCACTCCATCTCCGCCTCATCCCAGCCCAGGGCCACCCCGGCGGCGATGATCGCCCCCATGGAGACGCCGCCGACAAAGTCGATGGGAATCTTGCGCTCGCGCAGGGCCTTCACCGCGCCAATGTGCGCGTAGGCCCGCGCGCCGCCCCCCGACAGCACCAGGCCCACCGCCTGGCCCGTCATGACCCGGGCGAGGCGCTGAACGTCGCCGGCATGGTCGCGGCGCATATGGAACAGGCGGGCGGGCTTGGCGGCGTCCATCCAGGCCTCGGAGCCGGCCGGCGCCTTGGCGTTACGCCTCTGGACCAGGATCAGGTCCACCAGGTTCTGGCCCTGCAGGGGCTCGCTGGCGTGGGGATGGTCGACGGGCGGGGCCACGTCGCCCCGGCCGAGGCGGAACAGCCGGTCGACTTGACGCCCTACCACCTGGCGCCAGCCCAGGTCCTCGGCCTCGGCGCAGTAGAGGACGAAGTCGTAGTCCCGCTCGACCTCTGAAAACCATTCCGTGGGGGCATGCTGCGCCTCCGCCCCGATGACGGTGACCGAATAGCCCAGCTTGCCGATCTCGCGGGAGATGCGATCCACTTGCGGGCGCACGGCGACGGGGTCGCCGATGGTGACGAAGCCGAACACCGAGGGCGCCGCGCCCGACGACTTGGTGGCCGCCTGGCGGCTGCGCAGGATCATCAGGCGGGCCAGTTCGACCATCACCTCGGAATCGTCGTCGCAGGCGTCGAAGAAGGCCTCTCGGGGCAGGGCGAAGATCTCGGAGTCGCGCAGGGCCACCACATGGCCTGAGTGCGGCACGCCCGAGATCATCGACATCTCGCCGGCCGGCTCGCCGGGACGGATGACGCCCAGGAACTGCGGCTCGTGGCCCTCCTCGGGGCGGAAGGCGCCCAGGCGCCCGGCGCGCACGAAGTAGAGATGATCGGCCGGCTCGCCCGCATCGAACAGGGTCGCGCCGCCGGGCAAGGAGAACCAGGTGGCCTCACCCTGCGCGCGCTCGTCCTCGAAGAGGCGCGACAGGGCCGAGTCGGTCGATATGCCGGGAAGATTCGCCACGCGGTCACGCTAGCCTGCGTCGCCCGCCCCGGCTATGCCTTGGGCATGCCCACATTGAAGACCGCCATCGACACCCACGGCGAGGCCTTCCAGGCCAACGAACAGGTCAACCGCGCCCTGGTGTCGCAACTGCGCGAGCGGGTCGCCGCCGCCGCCCTCGGCGGGCCGGAAGAGTCCCGTAAACGCCACGCCGGCCGCGGCAAGCTGCTGCCCCGCGAGCGGGTCATGCGCCTGCTGGACGCCGGCTCGCCCTTCCTGGAGGTCGGCGCGCTCACCGCCCATGGCCTCTATGACGGCGAGGCGCCGGGCGCCGGCGTGATCACCGGCATCGGCCGGGTCTGCGGCCGCGAGGTGATGATCGTCGCCAACGACGCCACGGTGAAGGGCGGCGCCTACTTCCCGCTGACCGTGAAGAAGCATCTGCGCGCCCAGGACGTGGCGATGCAGAACCGGCTGCCTTGTATCTATCTGGTGGATTCCGGCGGCGCGAACCTGCCGCACCAGGCCGAGGTCTTCCCCGACCGGGACCACTTCGGCCGCATCTTCTTCAACCAGGCCCGGATGAGCGGCGAGGGGATCGCCCAGATCGCCTGCGTCATGGGATCCTGCACGGCCGGTGGGGCCTATGTCCCGGCCATGAGCGACGAGACCGTCATCGTGCGCGGCGCCGGCGAGGAGAGCCAGGGGACCATCTTCCTGGGCGGCCCGCCCCTGGTGAAGGCCGCCACCGGCGAGGTGATCAGCGCCACCGAGCTGGGCGGCGCCGACACCCACGGCCGCCGCTCCGGCGTGGTGGACCATGTGGCGGTGGACGACGAGCACGCCCTGCAGATCGTCCGCTCCATCGTCGCCAACCTCAACACCAGGAAGCCCGACCAGGTGGTGCTCTCCGAACCCCGCGAGCCGCTGTACGATCCGCAGGAACTCTATGGTGTCGTCCCCACCGATGTGCGGGCCCCCTATGAGGTGCGCGAGGTGATCGCCCGCATCGTCGACGGCTCGGAGTTCGATGAGTTCAAGGCGCTTTACGGCACGACCCTGGTCACCGGCTTCGCCCGCATCTGGGGCCAGCCGGTGGCGATCCTGGCCAATAACGGGGTGCTGTTCTCCGAAAGCGCGCTGAAGGGCGCCCACTTCATCGAGCTGGCCTGCAAGCGGGGGATACCCCTGGTCTTTCTGCAGAACATCTCGGGCTTCATGGTGGGCGGCAAGTACGAGGCGGGCGGCATCGCCAAGGACGGCGCCAAGCTGGTGACCGCCGTGGCCTGCGCCGAGGTGCCCAAGTTCACGGTCCTGATCGGCGGCTCCTTCGGGGCCGGCAACTACGGCATGTGCGGCCGCGCCTATTCCCCGCGCTTCATGTGGAGCTGGCCCAACAGCCGCATCAGCGTCATGGGCGGCGAACAGGCCGCCAGCGTGCTCGCCACCATCCGCCGCGACGGCGTGGAGGCCAGGGGGGGCGACTGGCCTGCCGCCGAGGAGGAGGCCTTCAAGGCCCCGATCCGCGACCGCTACGAAACCGAGGGCGACCCCTATTTCGCCACGGCCCGCCTTTGGGACGACGGCATCATCGACCCGGCCCAGACCCGCGACGTCCTGGGTCTCTCGATCTCGGCGGCGCTCAACGCGCCGATCCCGGAGACGAAGTTCGGCGTGTTCCGGATGTAGGGCGGGCGATCAGGCCACGAAGGCCACGACTCGTGCCGGCGCCGCGCTGCACCGATTGAGCTTCATCGGGAAGAAACCGACCTTGAAGCCGTGGGCCGGCAGGGCCTGGAGGTTGTCCAGCTGCTGGACGATGAACACCTCCCGGTCGCGGCCGGCGAAGTGGCCGTCCCAGATCTGGGACGCGTCGCCGGTCTCGCGGAACACCCGGCGCATGACGCCGAACGGCCGGTCCCAGCCCACCGCGTCGGTGCCCAGCACCTTGGCGCCGAGCCCGCCCAGAAAGAGGGTGCCCTCCCGGCTCATGCCCGGATACGAGTACCAGGCCATCTCCGACAGGTCGTAGGCTTCCTGACCGGTGCGGATCAGCAGGGCGCAGCCGGGGGTGACCTCACCTCCGTTGGCCTCCAGCGCGGCCTGCAGGGCCGAGACCTCGATGGCTTCATTGGGCTTGGCCCAAGGCCGGACGTCCAGCACCAGGCCGTCGCAATAGAGTTCTGTCAGGCCGATGTCGCCGATGGTCCGGGCCGGCGCGCCCTCGCACATCGAGCCATAGTGCAGCGGCGCGTCGACATGGGTGCCCAGGTGCGAGTTGATGCGGATCCGCTCCTCGCCCCAGCCTTCGCCGCCGGGCAGGTGGTGGCGTTCGCAGCCGAAGAGACCGCACATCACCTCCGCGCCCTTGCCGGCGGGGGTCATGTACTCCACCTGCGGCACGAGGACGGACGCCGAGCCCTTCACCTGTTCAGGCAGGCGATCGAAATCGGCCGAGTCCAGCATGCGGGTCAGATCAATCAGTTGCATGGTCGCTCGCTCAAAGCTTGAAGACGATCTTGCCGGTGGTCTCGCCGGCCTCGAAGGCGCGCTGCACGGCGACGACGTCTTCGATCGGATGGATTTCCGGGACGATGAGCTTCTCGTTGGCGATCCAGTCGGCGATGAAGGCCGTGCCCTCGGCGGCGTCCTGCGTTCCCTGCCAGGCGATGGACGAGAAGGGCATGACGGTGATGCCGTCATAGCCGAACTGCGATGTGTCCAGCCGTCCGCGCCCGGCGGAGTAGCCGTAGATGACCCAACGCCCGCGTTTGCGTATCACCTGCCAGTCGGTGGACAGGGTGTCACCGGAGACCCCGTTGAACGCCACATCGACCCCACCTTCCTGACGCCCCCCGGTCTGGAAGCCGGTTGCCTTCGGGCCCCAGATCTTCAGCACCTCGGCCACATAGTCCTGGGTCTTGCGGTTGATGACGTGGTCGGCGCCCTCGTCGCGGAGCAGTTGAAGCTTCTCCTCGGTGCTGGCGATGGCGACGACCTCGACCGAACGGAATTTCCGCTTGAGGATCTGCAGCGCCAGCAGTCCGACCCCGCCCGCGGCGGCATGCAGCAGCACCCGCTCGCCCTCGCGCACCTTCGCCCAGGTGTAGATCATGTAGTAGGCGGTCCGCAGGTTCACCGGATAGGCCAGCACCTGCTCTAGCCCAACGTGATCGGGCACGGCGGTGAGCAGGGCGGGGTGGGCCGCCACGTACTTGGCCCAGGCGCCGCCGCCCGAGACCATCACCCGCTGGCCGACCTGCCAGTCGCGGACCTCGGGGCCGACCTCGACGATCACGCCGCTGGCCTCCTGGCCGGCGACGAAAGGCGTGGGACGCGCCCGGCTGGGCAGGCCGTTGCGGGCCATGACATCACCCCAGCGCAGGCCGCCGAACTCGGCTTCCACCAGCACCTCGTTCGGGCGAAGGCCGGGCCTTTCCGCCTCGCCGACGCTCAGGTTCTCGACCGCGCCATAGTCGTTGATGAAGGCCGCTTTCATTGCCGTCCCCGCTGGTTGAGGCGGCAGGTCTAGGCGGCGGGTATCCGGCTTGCTACTGAAATGGCGTCATGAGTGATATCGATATTTCTAAGATCAGGCAGCTGGACGGCGCGCTGCTGCTGGTCTTCCAGTCCCTGGTCCGCCACCGCCGGACGACGGTGGCGGCGGAACGGCTGAACGTCAGCCAGTCCACCATCAGCCATGCCCTGGCCCGACTGCGTCTGCTGTTCGACGATCCGCTGTTCGTGCGCCGGTCGCATGGGTTGCAGCCGACCATCAGGGCCATGGAGCTTGCGCCTCGCATTGACGCCTTGATCGACGCGCTCGGGGCCGCCCTGGGCGGGGAGATCGGGTTCGATCCGGCCGTCGCGACCCGCAGCTTCCGGCTGGCGACCTCCGACTTCCTGGCCACCCTGCTTGCGCCCGGCCTGCTCTCGGAGTTCCAACGCGAGGCCCCCGACAGCCGGTTCGCGCTGGGGTTGGCGCTGGGCGAGGCGGCCCTGCGGCAGGTGCGGCACAACGAGGTTGATCTGGCGCTCGGGCAATTTCTTGGGACGCCGGACGGGCTCGAAGCCGTGCCCCTGTTCACCGATGACTATTGCCTGGTCTTGCGGGCCGGCCACCCATCGATCCTGGCCGGGCGGGTCGATCACCAGGCGTTCGCGGCCCTGGACCATGTCGCGGTCTCCGTGGCCGGAGACTATCGCACCCCGACCGAGCGGGACTTCGCCGACCGAGGGCTCAGCCGCCGGATCATCGCGGCCGCGCCCCGGTTTCCGACGGCGTTCGCCATGGTCGCCTGTTCGCTCGCCACCTGCATCGCCCCGCGCCGCCTTGCCACGGCCCAGGCGAGTGCGTTTGGCCTTGAGGTTTGCGACCTGCCGGTCAGCCTTCCGTCAATTCGGATCGTCGCCGTCCGACGCCGCATTCCCGACGCTGGCGTCGACTGGCTTCTGGGAGCGCTTCTTGCCGCGGTTCGAGGACCGCCCTAGAGCATTTTCCGATAAGTGTGAAACGGTTATCGGATCGAAAAATGCTCTAAACTTTTGAATTGGAGCCCTTTTTACCCGATCTGATTGAGTCAATCAGATCGGAAAGGGCTCTAGCCGCCCATCAGGACGCGGGCCGCCTGGCCCACCAGGACGCCCAGGCTGGCGGCGGTGGCCATCACGCCGAGGGTCAGGGCGAGGTGGGCGGTGGTGCGGCGGGCAAGCTTGGCGCGGGGCCGCCGAGACTGACCGGGGGTCGCCTGAGCGCCGCTGAGCGCTTGGGTGAGGGACAACGGATCTGCGGTCCTGGGCATGGTCATCCTTTCCGCAGGCGTGGGGGGCACCGCCGCGTATCGATCTTGGCCGTTGTTTCGGACAGGGCGGCTCCCGGATCAACCGTCATTCGTCCCGGAATGGGTCGTTATTCCCGGCATGGTGACAGAATCGCCATTCGCGCGCCGGCCAGGACCTATGTCAAAGCGTCGGCGTTGAGCTTATGTCCCCATGACGCAGTTCGAAAAACGAGGCTCCCATGACCAATCCCATCGCCGATCCCCTGGTCGAGGTTCCCGACACCGATGTGGACCAGTCCCTGGTTCGGATCGAGGCGACGGTTGAAGGCGTCGCCATGGTGACCATCAACCGCCCGGAGCGGCGCAACGCCTTTGACGCGCGGCTGATCGCTGCGCTGAACGAGGCCTTCGAGACCCTGCAGGGCGCCGAGGGCGTCCGGGTGGTCTTCCTGCGCGGTGCGGGCGGGATCTTCAGCGCCGGCGCCGACCTCGACTGGATGCGCGAAGCCGCCGACCGCACCGAGAGCGACAACCGCGAAGACGCCTACGCCATGGCCAGGATGCTCAAGAGCCTCTGGGATCTCCCGGCCCTGACCGTGGCCCTGGTGGAGGGCGGGGCCTATGGCGGCGGAGCCGGCCTGGCCGCCACCTGCGATATCGCCGTCGCCACGGCGGACGCCAAGTTCAGCTTCTCGGAGGTTCGCCTGGGCCTGATCGCCGCCACCATCAGCCCCTATGTGGTGGGCGCGGTGGGCCCCCGGACGGCGCGCGCCCTGTTCGCCACCGGTTCGGTGTTCGATGCGGCCTATGCCGAGAAGGTCGGCCTGATCACCGAGGTGGTGGCCGACACTGCGGCCCTTGACGGCGCCTGCGCCCGCATCGCCGGCGAGATGATGGCCTGCGCGCCGATCGCGGTGGCCGACTCCAAGAAGCTGGTGGAGGATGTCGCCTACAGGCCCATCGCCGACATGATGGAAGAGACGGCCAAGCGCATCGCCCGTACACGGGTCAGCCCCGAAGGGCAGGAGGGCGTCCGCGCCTTCCTGGACAAGCGCAAGCCGTCCTGGGTCGTCTGATCCTCCGCTGGCAGGACTCTCCACGGCCAACTAGGATCACGGCATGATCAGTTCTGTGCTCGTCGCCAATCGTGGAGAGATCGCCCGCCGCGTCTTCAGGACCGCCCGGCGCATGGGGATCGCCACGGTGGCGGTCTATTCCGAGGCTGACGCCGATGCGCCCCACGTGCGCGAGGCAGACCAGGCCGTGTTGATCGGCCCCGCGTCGGCGCGCGAGAGCTATCTGGCGGGCGAGAAGATCATCGCCGCCGCGCTGCAGACCGGCGCCGAGGCCATCCATCCCGGCTACGGCTTCCTCTCCGAGAACGCCGCCTTCGCCGAGGAGGTTTTGGGCGCCGGGCTAATCTGGATCGGCCCGCCACCGGCCGCCATTAACGCCATGGGCTTAAAAGACGCCGCCAAGTCTTTGATGCAAAAGGCTAACGTTCCCGTGACGCCAGGTTACCTCGGCGATGACCAGTCCCTGGAACAACTTCAGGCAGTGACCAAAGATATCGGCTACCCGGTCCTCATCAAGGCGGTGGCCGGCGGCGGCGGCAAGGGCATGCGCAGGGTGGACCGGCCCGAGGACTTCGCCGCCGCGCTCGCCTCCTGCCAGCGGGAGGCCGCCGCCAGTTTCGGTGACGCCAAGGTGCTGATCGAGACCTATGTCACCCGGCCGCGCCACATCGAGGTGCAGATCTTCGGGGACAGCCACGGCAATGTCGTCCACCTGTTCGAACGCGACTGCTCCCTCCAGCGCCGCCACCAGAAGGTCATCGAGGAGGCCCCCGCGCCCGGCATGAGCGACGCGGCCCGCGCCGCCGTCACCGCCGCCGCCGTCCAGGCCGCCCGGGCCGTGAACTATGTCGGCGCCGGCACGGTGGAGTTCATCGCCGACGCCAGCGCGGGCCTTCAACCCGACCGCATCTGGTTCATGGAAATGAACACCCGGCTGCAGGTGGAGCACCCGGTCACCGAGGCGGTCACCGGCGTCGACCTGGTGGAGTGGCAGTTCCGCGTCGCCTCGGGCGAGCCCCTGCCTCTGACCCAGGAGCAGATCCGGCTGAACGGCCATGCGGTGGAAGCGCGTCTGTATGCCGAGAACCCGGCCGCGGGCTTCCTGCCCTCCATCGGCGTGCTGGAGCACTTCGTCCTGCCCGGCGACATCCGCGTCGACACCGGGGTGGAGGCGGGCGGCGAGGTCAGCCCCTTCTATGACCCGATGATCGCCAAGCTGATCGCCCATGCGCCGACCCGCGAGGGCGCCAGCGACCGACTGGCCCAGGCCTGCGCGGAGGTGGAGATCTGGCCGGTGAAGACCAACGCCGGTTTCCTGGCCCGCTGCCTCGACCACCCCGACTTTATCGCCGCCGAGATCGACACCGGCTTCATCGAGCGTCACCTCGACGACCTGGCGTCCACGCCCGCCCCATCGGACGAGATCCTGGCGGTGGCCGCCGCCGCCGCCCTGGCCGGGGACGACGAAGACCAGGGCGATCCCTGGAAGGGGCTCACCGGCTTCCGCATGAACGCCGAGCCCCAGACGACCGTCCGCCTGTTCCTGGACGGCCAACCCCTCGACGCCCCCCTCCCGGACGGCGACATCGAGGCCGACATCCTGATGACGGAGGACGGCGAGGTCGTGGTCTTCGAGGGCGGTGAGACCTATGTGCTCGCCACCCGTCCGCCCCTGCGCGATCTGGACGACATGGCCGGTGACGCCCAGGTGCGCTCCCCCATGCCGGGCAAGGTGGTGGCGGTGGCCGTCTCCGTGGGCGACGCCGTGGTGCGCGGCCAGCCCCTGCTGACCCTGGAGGCCATGAAGATGGAGCATGCGCTCACCGCCCCCTTCGACGGCGAGGTGGAGGCCCTGAACGTCTCCGTCGGCGACCAGGTCAGCGAGGGTGTGACCCTGGCGCGGCTCAAGGCTTCGACCTGATGGCCCTGAACATGCTGCGGCTCTGCGTGGGCTGCGACACCATCGAGGACCTGCTGGCCTATCACCCCGACGACAGTGAGCCCTGGCTGCTGCACACCCGCATGTCGCCCAAGCGCGCCGACGAACTGCTGGACGGCGGATCGCTGTACCGGATCTTCAAGGGCATGATCCTGTGCCGCCAGAAGATCCTGGCCATCCGCACGGTGGGCGAACATCCCAACGCCCGCTGCGAGATCACCCTGGACGCCGAGATCATCCGCGTCGCCCCCACCCCCCGCCGCGCCTTCCAGGGCTGGCGCTACTTCGAGCAGAAGGACGTGCCGCCGGATCTCGACACCAGCGCCGACGGCGAGATTCCCACCGAACTGGCCCGCCAGCTTCGGGAAGCCGGCGCCTGGTAATCTAGACGGCCATGTTGTCGATCAACCGGGTCTTGCCCAGGATGCCGGCGGCCAGGATGCGGGCAGGCCCGGTGAGGGGGCCGGGGCCCAGGGGCTCCAGACTTGAGGCGTCTCGCACCTCGAAATAGTCGATGCGGCTGAACCCCGCCCGCTCCAGGGCCGCGCGGCCGGTGTTCTCCACCCGCTCCACCGCTGTCCCGGCCCGCAGGCGTTCGACGGCGTCGCGCAGGGCGGCCGCCAGGCTGGGGGCGGCCTCGCGCTCGGCTGGGGTCAGATAGGCGTTGCGGGAGGACAGGGCCAAGCCGTCCTCGGCACGGGCCGTGGGGGCGCCGATCACCTCCACCGGGATGTCCAGGTCGGCCACCAGCCGCTTGATCACCTGCAGCTGTTGGTAGTCCTTCTCGCCGAACACCGCGATGTCCGGTCCGCACTGCAGGAGCAGCTTGCTGACCACGGTCGCGACGCCGGCGAAATGTCCCGGCCGCGCCGCGCCGTCCAGGGGTTCGGAGACGCCGCTGACCGTGACCGTGGTGGAGAAGCCGGGCGCGTACATCTCGGCGACGCTCGGCGCGAACAGCAGGTCGCAGCCGGCGCTTTCCAGCAGGCCGGCGTCCTTGGCCTCGTCGCGGGGATAGGCGTCGAAGTCCTCGTGCGGGGCGAACTGGGTCGGGTTGACGAACACGCTGGCCACCACGCGGACAGCCTTTGTCTTGGCCAGGGTCACCAGCGACAGGTGACCGGCATGCAGCGCGCCCATGGTGGGAACCATGCCGACGGTTTCGCCGGCTTTCCGCCAGGCGGCCACCTGGCTGCGGAGGTCTGCGACGGTGCGGACGATGGGCAGCGGCATGGAGGAAGCTCCGTCACGAAAAGGCGGGCCGCTTATGACTTTGATGCGGGCATCCGTCCACAGGCTGCGGCGTCAGGCGCGTTGACGGGGCAGGGGTGGCGGCCTCACCTGTTAACCAATCGAATCAGCGCAACGACGCTGGCTGAGATGGTGTGGAGTTTTTGAGAACCATGTCCCAACCCAAGGTCATTGTGGTCGGCAACGAGAAGGGTGGCGCGGGCAAGTCGACCCTGGCTATCCATATCGCCACCGCCCTGCTGCATTCCAGCGCCCGGGTTTCCGTGCTCGATCTCGACCTGCGCCAGCAGTCCATGGGGCACTTCTTCGCCCACCGCGCCGCCTGGCTGGCCGCCAATGGCGTCAGCGCCCCCATGCCCGTCGAGCATCCCCTGAGCGCCGACCTGGCCAGGGCCACGGATGAGGAGGCCTTGGGCCGCTTCGAGGAGGCGTTCAGCGCGGCCGAGGCCTCGGACTACATCCTGATCGACACCCCCGGTGGCGACACCGCCGTCAGCCGCGCGGCCCACGGCATGGCCGATCTGATCGTCACCCCGATGAACGACAGCTTCGTCGACTTCGACATGCTGGGCGTCGTCGATCCGGTGACCCTCGATCTGAAGCGCCCCAGCCTCTATTCCGAGACCGTCTGGAACAGCCGCAAGATCCGCGCGGCGGCCTGCGGCAAGTCCATCGACTGGGTGGTGCTGCGCAACCGCCTGGCTCCCACCGAGGCCCGCAACCGTCGACGGGTGGACGAGCGTGTCCAGGCCCTGTCGCGCCGGGTCGGGTTCCGCGTCGGCCCCGGTCTCCGTGATCGCGTGATCTACCGCGAGCTCTTCCCCTTCGGCCTGACCATCGCCGACCTGTCCCCGACCATCCGCCCCGTCGCCATGTCGCTGCAGCACGTGGCCGCCCGCCAGGAACTGCGCGCCCTGGTGGGCTCGCTCGGCCTGGACGTGGGCGATGAGCTGATGGCCGCCCAGTAGTGACCTATATCGCGCTGGGCTGCGTGATCCTGGCGCTGCTGATGTGGGCGGGCGGCGGCAAGCCGATGCTCAAGCGCCGTGAGTGGCGGTTCCTCTCCGGCGGCTTTGCGATCATGGCCTTCGCCGCCGCGGCCTATGTGGGCCTCAAGGGCAGTTGGGGCTCAGCTATTGTCCTGGTGGTTCTGGGCCTCGGCCTGGCCGTCTCCACCCGCCGTACCGGCGCCATGCCGCCCCGGGCCAGGGAGGCGATGAGCGACGTCGAGGCCCGCGCGATCCTCGGGGTCAGGGCCGGCGCGTCCTCGGAGGAGATCCAGGCCGCCTATAGCCGCCTGATGCGCTTGGCCCATCCCGACAAGGGGGGCACCGACGGCCTCGCCGCGCAGCTCAACGCGGCTCGCGACAGGCTGATCCGCAAGTAGGCGTCAGCCCGGCTTTACGACCATGCAGGCCATCTTCTTGGCCTTCAGGGCGCCGCAGGCGTCCTTGGCCGAGGCTTCGGAGAACCCCTTGAAGCGGGCGCGATAGGTGCCGCCGACCGAATCGGTGTCGCCGTCGGCCTTGGCGAAGTGCTTGGCGAAGCGCTTCTCGACCAGGGCGAGTTGCTCCTTGGCCAGCGATCTGGACTTGAAGGCGCCGACCTGAACGATCCACTTCCCGGCCGGCTTCTTCTCGTCCTTCTGTGCCTTCTTCGGATCGGCCTTTGGCGTCTCCGCCGGTTGCGAGCCGCGCAGCAGGTTGCGCCTGGGATCGACGAAGTCGTTGCTGGAGAAGGAGGGGGGCGGCGGAGCTGAGGCCAGCACGATCCTCAGGCCGTCCTGCTCGCCATCACCCTGCTCGATGGAGGGACGCTCGATCGGTCCGACCGGTTCTGGCTCGAACAGGTTCTGGGCGATGGTGATCTTCTCGCCGCGGGCCCGGCGGTTCATGACGTCAAAGCCCGTCAGCAGCAGGTCCTCGGCGTTGTTGTTGCGCTTGGCGGTGGAGGGCGCGCCCAGCACGACGGCGATCAGGCGGCGGTTGTCGCGCACGGCCGAGATCGCGATGTTGTAGCCCGAGGCGTTGGTATAGCCGGTCTTCAACCCGTCCACGCCGGCCATAGCTCGCAGCAGGCCATTGTGGTTGTTCATCGCCGTGCCGCGGAAGGTGAAGGACTGCTGGCTGAACAGACGATAGTACTGCGGATAGTCGCGCATGACGGCGCGCGACAGGATGCCGATGTCGCGGGCGGTGGAGACCTGGCGGCTGTCGGGCAGGCCCGAGGCGTTCACGAAGCGGGTGTTGGCCATGCCCAGCTCCTGGGCGCGCAGCGTCATCATGGCCGCGAAGCGAGCTTCCGATCCGCCGAGCTTCTCGGCCATGGCTACCGCGATGTCGTTGGCCGACTTGATGGCCAGGGCCTGCATCGCCTCACTGACCGTCAGGGATTCGCCGGCCGCGAGGCCGAGCTTGGTGGGGGCCTGGGCCGCGGCGCGCGGTGAGATGATGATGGTGTCTTCGGGCCGCAGGCGGCCGGAGCTCAGGGCCTCGAAGGCCAGGTAGAGCGTCATGATCTTGGTGATCGAGGCCGGATAGCGGGGGCTGTCGGCGCGCTTGGCGTAGAGGACTTCGCCGGTCTTGGCGTCCACCACGATGGCCGCATATTTGGGCGCCGTGGTCGGCAGCGACGGCATCGAGAGGTAGGGGATCTGCGCCTGGGCGGAGGTCGCCAGGGGGGAAACCGCCGTCAGGGCGGCGGCGCCGAGGGCGAAAAACAGGCGGCGGGCGCGCTCGAACATTCCGGTTCGTCCGTCGAATCAAAGGGTTGGGCGACCCCCCGGTCGCCGTACTGAAACCCTATCATGACACCTCGGAGCTTGCGCGAGAGTAAACACCTCTTGAGCGAGCCGATTTGTCGCGTCGCGAACTTGTGCGGGACCCCGGACGAATTCGCGCGCAGGGCGATGTTGCACTGCAACAAATGCGCTTGACTGCTGCACCGCAACATGAGAAATAGGCTGCGAGATCAAAGAGCCGCAACGCCCGACTGGTGCGACGCGGCAGAGCCCGTCAACCACCTTTCCGGAGTTTATCCTCATGGCCGCCGCCGAAACCGTCAAGAACACCGTCGAGCAGTTCACCACCGCTGGTAACGCCGCCTTCAAGGACGCCATCGAAAAGTCCCTGGCCGGCCTGGCCGACGCCAACGCCCATTCCAAGAAGAACCTGGAAGCCGTCATCGCCTCGGTGACCGCCGCCACCAAGGGCGCTGAAGCCCTCGGCGCCCAGGCCACCGCCTATTCCAAGAAGGCCGTGGAAGCCAACGTCGCCGCCGCCAAGTCGCTGTCGGGCGCCAAGTCGATCCAGGAAGTGGTCGAGCTGCAAACCAGCTTCGCCAAGTCCGCCATGGAAGCCTACATGGCCGAGCTCTCCAAGATGGGTGAGATCGTCCAGGCTTCGGTGAAGGACTCCATGAAGCCCCTCAACGAGCGCGTCACCGCCGCCGTCGAGAAGCTCCAGGCCGTCCGCTAAGCTTTTCAAAGTCCCTCCAGCCGCGCTGGCGTATTTGGCGCGGACCCTGTGAAGGCCCGGATCGGAAACGGTCCGGGCTTTTGCTTTTTCAGTCCGCGCGCGCTTTCCCACACGGCTCAAACCGCGCTAGACCTTCGCTCATGTCACAGGTCGAAGAACGCTTGGCCGCGCAGGGGATCACCCTTCCGCAGCCTGTCGCCCCGGTCGCCAACTATGTCCCGTTTGTACGGGTCGGCGGCCTTGTCCACATTTCTGGGCAGGTCTCCCTGGACGCCTCCGGCGGGGTCCGCGGGATCGTCGGGGAGGATGTCGACATGGAAACCGCCAAGGGCGCCGCGCGCCTGTGCGGGATCAACCTGGTCGCCCAGATGCGCGCCGCCTGCGACGGTGACCTTGATCGGGTCGTCCGGGTGGTGAAATTGGGCGGCTTTGTCCAGGCCGGGCCGGCCTTCTTCGAGATCCCCCAGGTGGTGAACGGCGCCTCCGACGTCATGGTGACGGCCTTCGGAGACGCCGGTAAGCACGCGCGATCTGCGGTCGGGGTCTATCGCCTGCCGATGAACTTCGCCGTCGAGGTCGATGCTGTGGTGGAAATCCGGTGAAGGATCACAAGGATCAGTTTGGCGAAGCCTGGGACTTCCTGTTCCACCCGCCCGTCGCCCACCGCGGCCTCTGGTCGCCGGACGGCGCGCCGGAGAACTCCCTGGGCGCCTTCCAGGCCGCCTGCCAGGCCGGTTACGGCATTGAGCTGGACGTGCACCTGTCGGCCGACGGCGAAGCCATGGTCTTCCACGACCACAGCCTGAAGCGAATGACCGGAGCCGAGGGCAAGCTGAGGGACCGCACGGCGGCCGAGCTGGCCGAACTGCGGCTGAAGGGAACCGACGAGCGCATCCCCACCCTGTTGGAAACCTTGGCCCTCATCGGTCACCGGGCCATGGTCCATGTGGAGCTGAAGACCGACTTCGGCGCCGTGGGCCCTCTGGAGCAGCGGGTGCATGAGATCCTCATCGATCACGCCGGCCCGACCTGCGTGATCGGCTTCAATCCCTATTCCCACGCCTGGTTCGCCGACCGGTTCCCCGGTGTGCTGCGGGGCCTTGATAGCTACAGCTGGGAGGAGGACACCCCCCATCTCTCGGCCGAACAGCGCAAGTCGTTCGCCAGACTGGAGCAGGTCTCCATCGCCCGACCCCACTTCCTGGCCATGAGCCTGGACATGGTCCAGAGCGAGGCGGCGGTGAAGCACCGCGCCGAGGGCATGCCTCTGGTCGCCTGGACGGTGCGCAAGCCCGAGCAGTGGGACAGCGTCAAGGACCACTGCGACAACCTGATCTTCGAGGGCTGGGCCGCGTGAGTCTGACCTCGGCGGTGAAGGTCAGCCGCCGGATCGCCGAGATTGGCCGCGAGGGCTGGGACGCCTGCGCCGGCAACCCGGACTACGCCGCCAACCCCTTCGTTTCCTTCGACTTCCTGGACATCGTCGAACAGTCCGGCTGCGCCGTCGAGCGCATGGGCTGGGGGCCGCAGCACCTGTCGGTGGAGGACGAGGACGGGCAAGTCGCCGCCGTCATGCCCCTGTATCTGAAGTCCCACAGCCAGGGCGAATACATCTTCGACCACAGCTGGGCCGAGGCCTATGAGCGGGCCGGCGGGCAGTATTATCCCAAGCTGATCTCGGCGGCGCCGTTCACGCCGGCGACGGGACCGCGCCTGCTGGTGCGGCCGGGGATCGACGTGGAGGCGGCGCGCAAGACCCTGCTGACCGGCGCCGTCACCCTCTGCGAGCGCTACGGATCTTCCGGGGTCCACATCAATTTCCCCACCGACGAGGAGTGGACCTGGCTGGGCGGGCAGGGGCTCTCGATGCGCGAGGGCCAGCAGTACCATTGGGAAAACGCCGGCTACGCCGACTTCGACGCCTTCCTGGCGGCGCTCTCCTCAGGCCGGCGCAAGACCATCCGGCGCGAGCGGCGCGACGCGCAGGCCGCCGTCGAGATCCTGGCCCTGACCGGCGCCGACATCACCGAGGAACACTGGGACGCCTTCTACGGCTTCTACATGGACACCGGCTCGCGCAAATGGGGCCGGCCCTATCTGAACCGACTGTTCTTCTCCCTGCTGGGGGAGCGGATGGCTGAGCGGGTCCTGCTGGTGATGGCCCGGCGCAATGGCCGCTGGGTGGCCGGGGCCCTCAACCTCATCGGCGGCGACTGCCTCTATGGCCGCAACTGGGGCTGCACCGAGGACATTGCCTTCCTGCACTTCGAGCTCTGCTACTACCAGGCCATCGAGTGGGCCATCGGTCGCGGCCTGGCCCGGGTCGAGGCGGGCGCGCAGGGGCAGCACAAGATCGCCCGCGGCTACCTGCCCAGCCCCGTCCGCTCGGCCCACTTCATCGCCGACCCCATGCTGCGCGGCCCCGTCGAGGACTTCGTCGCCCGTGAGCGCGCGGCGGTGGAGGGCGAGATGGAATGGCTGGCGGAGGAATACTCGCCCTTCCGCCAGGAGAGCTAGGACGCTTCCCAGGCCTGTCGGACGAGGGCGACGAGCTTCGCATCAACGTCGGCGGGCGACGACAGGGTGACCTTGGACTTCAACCGCTCCGACCAGCCTTCCGCCTTCGGCTCGGCCAGGCGTGGGTCGGCGCTGGTGGGCACCGCCAGACCCAGCACCACCTGACCGCCCTTGAGCGGCTTGGCCGAGGCGAACTGGAAATTCCGCGAAAAGCCGGTGAAGGCCTTGCGCTGGCCGGTGACGACGTCGGGCAGGGCGGTGGCGACGCGCTCGACGGCCTCGAAGATCGCGGTGGCCGCCGGGTCTTTCCACAGCGCCTCCCGCAACTTGACCGGCTCGTCCCACCCCGAGCCGGTGGGAAAGGCGGCCGACATCACCATGTTGGCGCGGTTCATCCCCAGGCCGTGGTGGGCCTTCATCCAGGCGATTCGGGTCATGGTCTTGGTCTCGGGGCAGGTCCTGGCGATGACGACCCACGCGTCGAAGGTCTTGCCCGTCTCCTTCTCCAGACTGGCCCGCGCGGTGGCGAAGTACTTCTGCTGGCGAGGGCTCAGGCCCTTGGTGTTCTCAGGCTCGCCCATATGCGCCTTTCTCTGTGGTAGGACCTCCCAAGACCTCAGCAGGAGAGCGCCATGAGCTTGGACGGGACCTACGACAACGGCAATATCTTCGCCAAGATCCTGCGCGGCGAGATGCCCAGCGCGCGCGTCTTCGAAGACAGTCACGTCTATGCCTTCATGGACGTCTTCCCCCAGGCCCGTGGCCACACCCTGGTGATCCCGAAACACTCCACCGCCCGCAATCTGCTTGAGGAGGACCCCGCCGTGCTGGGGCCCCTGATCCTGGGGGTGCAGCGGGTGACGCGGGCGGTGCGGGCGGCCCTGAATCCGGACGGCGTCGTGGTGACCCAGTTCAATGGCGCGCCGGCCGGCCAGACCATCTACCACCTGCACTTCCACATCATCCCGCGCTGGGAAGGCCAGGCGCTCGGCCGACACGGGGAGGGCGGCATGGCCGATCCCACCGAGCTCAAGGCGCTGGCGGACCAGATCGCGGCGCATATCGCCTAGATGGGTCTAGCCGGTGGCGAGGTCCGTCCATTCAGCGCTGGTGGCGGCCCGCCAGGGATGAAGGGCGGCGGCCACCAGGCGGTCCTGTTCGACCGGCTTGGCGAGATGGGCGTTCATGCCCGCGGCGCGGCAGCGGGCCACGTCCTCGGGCAGGGTGGCGGCCGTCACCGCCACCACGGGGGTGCCGGCGCGGTCGCCCTCCAGGGCGCGGATCGCCCGGCAGGCCGTCAGGCCGTCCATGATCGGCATGTGGACATCCATGAACACCACGTCGAAGGCGCGGCTGCGCACCGCCTCCAGGGCCTGGGCGCCATCATCGGCGGTCTCGACATCGAACCCGGCCGCGGCCAGCATCATTGAGGCCACTTGCCGGTTCACCGGGTGGTCGTCCACCACCAGGACGCGCCCCGCGCCGGAAACGGCGTCCGAATCCTGGACCGGTTCGGGCGACGCCTCGAGCCGGGGCAATGAAATCTCGAACCAGAATTCCGAGCCCACGCCCAGGACACTCTCCACGCCGATCCGGCCGCCCATCTGATCAACCAGCGACTTGGAAATGGCCAGCCCCAGGCCGGCGCCTTCGAACCGCCGTGTGGAGCTGGTGTCGGCCTGGGTGAAGGGCTGGAACAGCTCGGCGACGGCTTCGGGGGCCAGGCCGACACCGGTGTCACGCACGCTCACGCGCAGCCGGTCGACGCCATCCCAGGGCTGAAGTTCCACCCGCACCTCGATCTCGCCCCGATCGGTGAATTTCGCGGCGTTGCCAAGCAGGTTGAGGAGCACCTGCAGGATCTGGTTCTCGTCGCCCTCATGGATCAGGCCCTCGACCGCGGAGACTTCGAGACGCAGGCGCAGGGGCCGGTCGCCCAGGTTCGGCCGAACGATATCAATGGCGGTCCTTGCGAGCTCGGCCATCGCGAGAGGCGCGAGGGACATGGCGCGCGCGCCGGACCCGAGGCGCGAGTAGTCCAGAACATTGGTGACCAGGGCCAGCAGCACCTGGCTGGAGGCCTGGATCACCCCGACCTGCTCCCGCGCCTCGACCGGAAGGTCCGGCCGGGCCGAGAGCAGCTGGGCGTGCCCCCTGATCCCGTTCAGCGGCGTGCGCATTTCGTGGCTCATCACCGCCAGGAAGCGCCCCTTGGCGCCGTCGGCGGCCACGGCGTCGCGGCGCGCGGCGCGCGCCACCGCAAGGGCGCGGCGCAGCCTGGCCTGGGCCGAGGCGCGCTGGGACAGGACGCTGGACAGGATGATGGCTGAGGAGACGATCGTCGCCAGGTAGAACTGCAGAGCCAGGATCCGGCGTGGCATGTCGCCCGGATACTGGGCGACGATCGGCCCATGGCCCGCGACCGTGGCGCTTGCTCCGATGAAGGCCACCAGCATGACCATCAGCGCCGTGTCGGGGCTGCTCAGGCGGATCACCACCAACAGTCCCAGGGGGAACAACAGGAAGAGGGCTGGGGTGGGGGTCGAGAAGATCAGCGCCGCCACCGCGACGGTCAGACCGATCAGGCCGAAGCGTTCGAAGCGGGACCCCGCATGGCCCGCGCCGTAGCGTCGGAAGCGGGCCAGCATCAGGGCGGCCGGCGCCCCGATGATCATGCCCAGGAAGTTCCCGAACACCCAGGTCCTCCAGGTCGGCAGGAAGTCATCCTTGAACAGCAGGACGGCGAGGCAGGCGCCCAGCGTGCCGATGGCGACCGCGGCGGGCAGGGCGGCCAGCAGGACGAAATTTCGGAAGCGTGGGAGGACATTCATATCCAGCGCGGCGCCGCATGTGCGTCTGATCAGCAAGGCCGCCAGGACCGCTTCGCCAAGGTCGCAGCTGGCGATCAGGGCGCTCCGTGTCAGCGTGCTCCCGCTGTTGAGCGCGGCGAGCAGGTCAATCACCGTGCACAGGAGAGCGAGCACGAGGGCCTGTTGTCGCGGCGCCAGGAGGAGCCCGGCCGCCAACAGGCCGTTGCAGATCCAGAGGACCGCAAGGCCGTTGATGCTGGTGGTCCAGGTGTAGGCCAACAGGGCGCAGATCGCGTAGGCCGCCAGGAAGGCGAGGGCGAGGCCATCCCCACGCGGGGCCTGGGCCGGTCGAAAGAGTCTTATGCGAGACGCCATCCTGGCCACCTCTCCAAGCGGCTGATGGACGGCGGGCCCCGGGGGGTCGGCCCGCTCGCCCATGACAACCTGCTCGATAATATTTGTGAGGCGAACGATTCGGCCACCACCCGGAGATGGCGCAACGAAAAACCCCAGGCGCGAGGCCTGGGGTTCAATTCGTTCGGAACTCGGCTTGGCCTAGTCGGCCAGCTCCGGGGCGGCGTTGGCCGCGTCCTCGGCGGGGTTCTCGATGATCGGCGCCCCGGGCTCGGTGTTCTCGCCCTCGATCTCGAAGGCCAGTTTGGAGTCCTTCAGCACCACCTTCACGTGACCACCCTTCACCAGCTTGCCGAACAGGATCTCGTCGGCGAGCGGCTTCTTGATGTGCTCCTGGATGACCCGGGCAAGGGGCCGGGCGCCGTAGAGCTCGTCGAACCCGTTCTTGGCCAGCCAGTCGGCGGCTTCGTCCGAGGTCTCGATAGTGACGTGACGGTCGGCCAGTTGCGCCTCCAGCTGGATGACGAACTTCTGTACGACTTGGCGGATGATGTCCTGGGTCAGCGGCTTGAACGGCACCACCGCGTCGAGGCGGTTGCGGAATTCCGGCGTGAACAGGCGCTTCAGGGCCTCGTCGACCTCGTCAGCCTGCTTCCCGCGGCCGAAGCCGATGGCGTTGCGCTGGGCGTCGGAGGCCCCGGCGTTGGTGGTCATGATCAGGACCACGTTGCGGAAATCGACCTTCTTGCCGTTGGAGTCGGTCAGGACCCCGTGGTCCATGACCTGCAGCAGGATGTTGAAGACGTCCGGGTGGGCCTTCTCGATCTCATCCAGCAGCACCACGCAGTGCGGATGCTGGTCGACGGCGTCGGTCAGCAGGCCGCCCTGGTCGAACCCGACATAGCCGGGAGGCGCGCCGATCAGGCGGCTGACCGTGTGGCGCTCCATGTATTCCGACATGTCGAAGCGCAGCAGCTCGATGCCCATGGTCCCGGCCAGTTGCCGCGCGGTCTCGGTCTTGCCGGTGCCGGTGGGGCCCGAGAACAGGTAGCAGCCGATCGGCTTGTTGGGATCGCGCAGACCGGCGCGGGCCATCTTCATGGCCGCCGACAGTTGCTCGATGGCGTCGTCCTGACCGTAGACGGCGCGCTTCAGGTCCTCGTGCAGCTGCTTCAGCGCCTCGGTGTCGGTCTTGGACACTGACTTCGGCGGGATGCGGGCGATCTTGGCCACGACGGCCTCGACCTCCTTCAGGCCGATGGTCTTCTTGCGACGACCCTCGGGCAGCAGCATCTGGCTGGCCCCGGCCTCATCGATGATGTCGATGGCCTTGTCGGGCAGCTTGCGGTCGGTGATGTAGCGGGCCGACAGCTCCACCGCCGCCTTGATGGCGTCGTTGGTGTAGCGGAGCTTGTGGAAGTCCTCGTAGTAGGTCTTCAGACCCTTGAGGATCTTGATGGTGTCCTCGATCGTCGGCTCGTTCACGTCGATCTTCTGGAAGCGCCGGACCAGGGCCCGATCCTTCTCGAAGTGCTGACGGAACTCCTTGTAGGTCGTCGAGCCCATGCAGCGCAGGGAGCCCGACGCCAGGGCCGGCTTCAGCAGGTTGGAGGCGTCCATGGCCCCGCCGCTGGTGGCGCCGGCGCCGATCACCGTGTGGATCTCGTCGATGAACAGGATCGCGTCGGCGTGGTTCTCCAACTCCTTGACCACCTGCTTCACGCGCTCTTCGAAGTCGCCACGATAGCGGGTGCCCGCCAGCAGGCTGCCCATGTCGAGGGAGAAGATGGTGGCGTTGGCCAGGACCTCGGGAACCTGGTGATTGACGATCTTGCGCGCCAGGCCCTCGGCGATGGCGGTCTTGCCCACGCCGGGGTCGCCCACCAGCAGGGGGTTGTTCTTGGTGCGGCGGCACAGGATCTGGATGGCGCGCTCGACCTCGGACGAACGTCCGATTAGGGGGTCGACCTTGCCCTGCTTGGCCTTCTCGTTGAGGTTCACGCAATAGGCGTCGAGGGCCTCGCCGCCGGTCTTCACCGCGGGCTTGTCCTCGTCTTCCGAACCCTTGACCGGCTTGGCCGCGCCCTCGGCGCCGGCCTTCTTGCCGATCCCGTGAGCGATGTAGTTGACCGCGTCATAGCGGGTCATATCCTGCTCTTGCAGGAAGTAGGCGGCGTGGCTTTCGCGCTCTGAGAAGATCGCCACCAGGACGTTGGCGCCGGTGACTTCCTCGCGGCCCGACGACTGCACGTGGATCACCGCGCGCTGGATCACGCGCTGGAAGCTGGGCGTGGGCTTGGCGTCTTCGCCGTCATCCACCACCAGCGAACGCAGCTCGTTGTCCACGTAGTTGGTCAGGGTCGTCTTCAGCGACGGCAGCTCGACGTCGCAGGCGCTCATGACACCGGCGGCGTCCTCATCGTCGATGAGGGACAGGAGCAGATGCTCCAGGGTCGCGTACTCGTGCTTTCGCTGATTGGCGAAGGCCACCGCGCGGTGGAGGGATTCTTCTAAGTGGCGTGAGAATGACGGCAATCTGGGCCTCAATCCTTTTCCATGGTGCATTGCAACGGATGCTGATGCCGGCGCGCGGTATCAACGACCTGGGCCACCTTTGTTTCCGCCACTTCGTAAGTGAACACGCCGCAGACACCCACACCGTGTTGGTGGACGTGAAGCATGATCGTCGTCGCTTCTTCGCGCGACTTATGGAAGTACTGCTCAAGCACATAAACGACGAACTCCATCGGAGTGTAGTCGTCGTTGAGGAGCAGCACCCGGTACAGAGACGGCTTCTGCGTCTTCGGCTTGGTCTTCGTAATGACCGCCGATTTCACGCCCGTCTCTTGATCACCTTGCTTTCGCTCGGCCATCGAACAGGTCTCCTCAGCGGCCACGGGACCGCCCTACAGATGGATTAGATATGGAAAAGACGGCCGTATGGAAGGGTCGAAATGGTCGCGCGGTGCGAGATCGTTCCAAAGGCCACAGTTTTTACCATGCTAACGGGGTGCAAATGGGCCTGGGCCCCCTGGTTTTCAATCCTGGGCCGAGGATTTCCCGCGTAGGGCGCGTGCGGACGTCAGGGCCGCGGGTCCGAATCGCGCTCGGATCGCGTCGGCGGCCTTCTCGCCCACCAGGGTCCGGCGTTCGTCGCCGCCAAAGAAGTCATCCTCCACGTCTTGCGGCTCGATGAGATCGGTGATCCCCACCCCGATCAGCCGCCACGAGCGGTTGGCGCCGCCGCTCTTCAGCTCGGCCGCCAACAATTCCTTGCCGATCGCCAGGATGGACCTGGTCGTCTGGGTGGGGACGGGCAGGGTCTTGCGCCGGGTGATGATCTTGAAGTCGGCGCCGCGCAGTTTCAGCGTCACCACCCGGCCTGCGACATCGCCGCTGCGCGCCTGGCGCCCGACCTTCTCGGCGAGCCAGGGGAGCTGCGCCTCCAGGTCGGCCTGGCTGCGCAGATCCTCGTTGAAGGTGGTCTCGGCGCTGATCGACTTGCGGATCTGGTCGGGGTTCACGAGCCTGGTGTCGCGACCGTGGGCCAGGGCATGCAGCCGCAGGCCGTTGGGGCCGAAACGGGCGGCCAGGTCCTTGATGTCGGCCCGGGCGATATCCCCCACCGTGACGAAGTTGGAGCTTTCCAGGCTGGAGACCATGGCCGGACCCACGCCCGGCAGGATTCCCACCGGCTTCCCGGCCAGGAACGCCTGAGCCTCCGCCCCGATCACCGAAAAGCCGCGTGGCTTGTCCAGGTCCGAGGCGATCTTGGCCAGGAACTTGTTGGCCGCCAGGCCGATGGAGACCGTGATCCCCACCTCGCTCTCGATCCGCGTCTGCAGCCGGGCCAGGGTCTCGGCGGGCGGCGCGCCGTGCAACCGCTGCGTGCCCGACAGGTCCATCCAGGCCTCGTCCAGGGACAGCGGCTGAACCAGCGGCGTCAGCGCGGCCATCATCTCCATGATCCGCCGGCTCTCGGTGCGGTACTTGGCGAAGTCCGGCTTGATGATCACCGCCTGGGGGCAGGCCTTGATGGCCTTGAACATCGGCATGGCCGAGCGGACACCGTTGATGCGGGCGATGTAGCAGCAGGTGGTCACCACCCCCCGCTTGCCGCCGCCGACGATCACCGGCAGGTTCCGCAGTTCGGGCCGGTCGCGCTTCTCCACCGAGGCATAGAAGGCGTCGCAGTCCATGTGGGCGATGGACAGGCTGTCCAACTCGGCGTGCGCCACGATCCGCGGCGAACCACAGGCCGGACAGCGGCGCTCGAAGTCGCCGCGCTGGAAACAGTCGCGGCAGAGCGCGCTCACGACTCTCTCTCCGCAGGGCCGGTCATGCCCACCAGCATACCTGATTTGTTCCGCTAGCCGATCACCCGTTCGATCGCCGCCCGCAGTTCTGCCCAGTCATCGATCCGCGTGTGCAGGTCGGGCTTGGCGGGGGCGAGGGCGCGCAGCCTGGGGTCCGCGACGTGCTGGAACCGGCTGATGTCCGGCGCGGTCTCCGCCACGGAGTCGAGATTTGAGATCAGGTCGTCGATGAAAACCGACGGCCCGCCGGCCTGCGACGCCAGTCCCGCCGCCAGCGGCCCCTTGGGTCCGGTGTTGAGGATCAGCGGATAGTCCATGCCGTGGCGGCCCAGCCAACGGGCGCGGGCCAGGCGGGCGGGACCCGGCGCATTGGTCAGGATCACGATCGCCGCCTGCTCCGAGAGCCCCTGGAGCGCCTGGACGCCCCCCGGCGTCGGCGTCATGTCGCCGCAGCCGTATCGAAAGAAGTCCTCGAAGTGCTTACGTCCGTCCTCGATGGCCAGGTGTTCGCTCTCGCCGGGCTCATAGATGTTCTGAAACAGCGCGAACTTGTCGACCCGGAACTCCAGACCGCGGCCCTCCAGGAAGGTCCCGAAGCCTTGCATGAACAGGCCCAGAACCTCGTCGACATCGACGATCAGCAGCGGCCTGTCGGTCTTGACGCCCAGCTCGGAAAGCCGAGGGGCGCGGGGCTGTTCGGCCACGGGGGCCTCCGAATGCGACTAACGCGGATTTAAGGATATCCGTGGGATCAAGGGGCTCAAGGTGAGGTCGGTTACCGATTCGCCAGACCAAGGATCGTCAGACGAAAATGGCCAAGAAGGTCCTCATCGTCGAGGATAACGAGCTGAACATGAAGCTGTTTCATGATCTGCTCGATGCCCAAGGCTACGAAACACTGCAGACCCGCGAGGGATTGCAGGCGCTGGCGCTTGCCCGTGAACACCGTCCGGACCTGATTCTGATGGATATCCAGCTCCCCGAGATCTCGGGCCTGGAGGTCACCAAGTGGCTCAAGGAAGATGACGAACTGGCCCACATCCCGGTGGTCGCCGTCACCGCCTTCGCCATGAAGGGGGATGAGGAGCGTATCCGGGAGGGCGGCTGCGAGGCCTACATCTCCAAACCCATCTCGGTGTCGCACTTCCTCGACACCATCCGTCGTCTGTTGAGTTAGCCGCCATGACCGCGCGCATCCTTGTCGTCGACGATATCGAGGCCAACGTCCGGCTCCTCGAAGCCAAGCTCTCGGCCGAGTACTACGAAGTGCTCATCGCCTATGACGGCCCGACCGCGCTGGCCATCGCCGCCAAGGAAAAGCCAGACATCGTCCTGCTGGACGTCATGATGCCCGGCATGGACGGCTTCCAGGTCTGCCGCCGGCTGAAGGATGATCCCGAGACCCGGCACGTGCCCGTGGTGCTGGTCACCGCCCTGGACGGCCGCGCCGACCGCATCGCCGGTCTTGAGGCCGGCGCCGACGAATTCCTCACCAAGCCCATCGACGACGTCATGCTGTTCGCCCGCGTACGCAGCCTGACCCGGCTGAAGATGGTGATCGACGAACTGCGCGACCGGGAGGCCTCGGGCCGCCGGATGGGCGTGATCGCCGGCGCCGCGTCGCGGCTCGGCGGTTCGGGCGGCCGGGTGCTGATCGTCGACGATCACGAGCGCCAGGCCCAGCGCGTCGCCAGCGAACTGGCCATCGAGCACCGCCCGATCATCGAGAGCGATCCGGAAAAGGCCCTGATGACCGCCAAGGGTCCGGTGGACCTGGTGATCGTCAATGCCGCCGCCCGTTCCTTCGACGGCCTGCGCTTCACCGCCCAGCTCCGCTCCGACGAGGCCACGCGCCACCTGCCGGTCCTGGCCATTGTCGACTTCGACGAGCGTCAGCGCCTGGTGAAGGCCCTGGAGATCGGGGTCAACGACATCCTGACCAAGCCCATCGACCCCCAGGAGCTGTCGGCGCGGGCCAAGACCCAGATCCGCCGCAAGCGCTACACCGACTATCTGCGCGACAACCTCGACCACTCCCTGGAACTGGCCGTCACCGACCAGCTCACCGGCCTGCACAACCGCCGCTACATGGTGGGGCAGCTCGAGGCCCTGGTGAAGCGCGCCACCCTGGGGGGCGATCCCGTCGCCTGCCTGCTGATCGACATCGACCACTTCAAGAAGATCAACGACGGCTACGGCCACGACGTCGGTGACGAGGTTCTGCGCGAGTTCGCCGTGCGCCTGGCCTCCAATGTGCGCGCCATCGACCTGCCGTGCCGCTACGGCGGCGAGGAGTTCGTGGTGGTCATGCCCGACACCAAGATCGAGGACGCCGAGCGCATCGCCGAACGCATCCGGCTGCACGTGGCCGGCTCGCCGTTCCGGGTGATGAACGGTTCGGAACTGCTGACCGTGACCATCTCCATCGGCGTGGCCGCGACGCTGGGGGCCGAAGACCGCCCCGAAACCCTGCTCAAGCGCGCCGACGAGGCCGTCTACGAGGCCAAGGCCTCAGGCCGCAACAAGGTCATCGCGCGGGCGGCTTAGGCCGTGCCGTGACGCCTTTCCGAAACCGAGCTAGCGTCCTCCCAACAACCAGGGAGGTTTTCCTATGAAGTTCGGATCGGCGCTGGCCGGCGCCTGGTTCGCGGCCACCCTGCTCGCAGGCTCAGCCGCCGCGCAGGGCGTCGAGGAGCTGGTGGTCACGGCGTCGCGGCTGTCGGAATACGATCCGGCCGAGACCCCCAGCATCACCCTGACAAAACGTGCCGACAATCTCATCACCAAGGTGACGGTGATTTGCGATACGCGTGACCAGAGCCAGAGGCGCTCGGAACTGCGCGCGACCCTCCGCAACTTGATCCGAATGGCGGCGCAGGACAAGTCGATCACCCTCGGCATCGGCGACGAGGTGGTGACGGCCTTCGACGAAACCATGCTGGATAGCGTGATCGAGCCGGACGCGAAGGCCGATACGAGCCGGGCCACCCTGCTCATCAAGACAGCGGTTTCGCCCAGCGACAGCTTCGACGCCGCGACGGGGCGGATAAAAGCCTTTGTGGAGAAGACGCCGAAGGTCGGACGCACCGAGGTGCTTCTCAACAGCAGCTGGGAACTCACCTTGATCGGTCCGGCGGAGTATCGGCCAGACGTCATTAAGCTGGTGTCCGAGGACGCTCAGCGGGTCGCAGCGGCGTTCGGCGCGGGCTACGGCGTGGAGGTCCAGGGCCTGCAATTGCCGGTGTCCTGGTATCAGTCCGGGCCGCTCGATCTGGCCCTCTATATCCCGTACCGATTGACAGTTCGGCCCGTAACGCCCTGATCACAAACGAAAAACGCCCGGTCTCGCGACCGGGCGTTTTGGAATCTCGCGTGGGTCGGCAGACCTACTTGATCTTGCCTTCCTTGAACTCGACGTGCTTGCGCACGACGGGATCGTACTTCTTCATGACCAGCTTGTCGGTCTTGGTCCGCGCGTTCTTCTTCGTCACGTAGAAGAAGCCGGTGTCGGCCGACGAGTTCAGGCGGATCTTAATTGAGGCGGGCTTCGCCATGGTACGTCCTCGCGCGGCCGGCTGCGCAGTCGCGCCGGCTGGGTTCTAAAGAGCCGCGGACAATACGAATCCCGAACCCAAAGTCAATCGGCCCCTAGAGAATCCTTGGCTTTGTCGGTCCCGAGCGGAAGCGCATGTAGGGGATCGGCCGCCCGGGCTCCTCCAGCTGGGCGATCACCTCGGTGATCACCGAGCGGGTGACCATGGGCAGCTTGAGGTCCAGCGCCTCGTCGAAGTCGAACCAGGCGATCTCCTCCAGCTCTCCGCAATCGGGCTGGCGTTCCAGGCTCACCAGGCGCTCGGCGTCGGCCATCAGGAACCAGGTGTCGAACCGCTTGGCCAGCATCGGCGGGGTCACCGCGCGGTAGACGATGGACAGAGCCTCTAGGTCGGGCGCGGCGCCGTGGGCCATGAAGTCGCGCCACGGGCCGATGGGGGGGCGGGTCTCCGCGGGCTTGGCCAGCAGCAGGCCGGCCTCCTCGAAGGTCTCGCGGATCGCCGCCAGGCCCAGGGCGCGCGCCTTGCCCGCTGTGACATAGGTCTGGAACTTGGCGGCCACCTCGGGACGCAGGTCGGTGGCGAAGGGGCCCTTGAAATCGGTCTTGTCGACCCGCCCGCCCGGGAAGACCCAGAGGTTGGCCATGAAGTCGTGGCCACCATGCCGTTTGCCCATCAGCACGCGCGGCTTGGGGCCATCGCGCCGGATGATGAACAGGGTGGCGGCGTCACGCGGCTTGACGGCCTTCACGCCGGGCTGGCGCACGCGGTTGCCCTCGGTCGGGCGGGAGGCTGGGTTCACATCGGTCATGAAAACAATTGTATGACCCGAGTCTGCGCGAGGAAACGGCGCCGTAGGGTCACAGGCGAAGTTTCTGCCCCCTTACCGCCGCTTGCCCTTCCTCACGCCCTTGGGCGGGCCGCCCTTGCGCTTGGCGTCGAAGGAGCCGGGCGCGCGGCGGATAGCCCCGATGCGCGGCCGGGCGGCGTTGGGGTCGCGCGGCATGGGCTCGCTCAGCATCTCGAACAGCAGCCCCCCGGTGATCGGCGTGGCCTCCACCAGCTTGACCTCCACGGTCATCCCCAGCGGCCAGCGGGCGCCGGAGCGTTCCCCCACCAGGGCGTGGCTGCGGTCGTCGTGGATGAAGAACTCGCCCCCCAGCCTGGAGACCGGGACCAGGCCGTCGGCGCCGGTCTCGGCCAGGCGGATGAACAGCCCGAACCGGGTCACCCCGGTGATCCGGCCGGCGAAGGTCGCCCCCACGCGGTCGGCCAGGAAGGCGGCCACGTAGCGGTCGGTGGCGTCGCGCTCTGCGGCCATGGCCCGCCGTTCGGCCACGGTGATCTGCTCGGCGGTGGACTTCATCTGGCTGATGTCCTGGTCGCTCAGCCCATCGTCCCCCAGGCCCAGAGACCGGATCAGGCCCCGGTGCACGATCAGGTCGGCATAGCGCCGGATCGGCGAGGTGAAGTGGGCATAGCGCGCCAGGTTCAGGCCGAAGTGGCCGATGTTCTCGGTGGAATAGATCGCCTGCATCTGGCTGCGCAGCACCACCTCGTTGATGATGTCGGCGTTGGGCCCTTCGCGGGTCTCGGTCAGCAGCTTGTTGAACCGGTCGGTGCGCGGCGCTTCGCCCTTGTTCCAGGGGATGTCCAGGGTGGCCAGGAACTCGGCCAGGGACTGCACCTTCTCCTGGCTGGGGGTGTCGTGGATCCGGTAGATCAGCGGCGTCTTCTTGGCCTCCAGCGTCTCGGCGGCGCAGACATTGGCCTGCACCATCATCTCCTCGATCAGCTTGTGCGCCTCCAGCGCGGCGCGGGGCGTGATGGCGGTGATCTCGCCCTGCGGATTGATCAGGATTCGCCGCTCGGCGCTTTCGATGGCCAGGGGCGAGCGGGCGAGGCGGCCCTGCAGCATGCACCGGTAGGCGGCCCACAGGGGCTCCAGGATGGGCGCCAGCAGGGGCCCGGTCACATCGTCGGCCTCGCCGTCGATGGCCGCCTGGGCCTGCTCGTACGACAGCTTGGCGGCCGAGCGCATCAGGCCGCGCACGAACCTGTGGCCTTTCTTGCGGCCCGACTTGTCGAACACCATCCGCACCGCGAGGCAGGCGCGGTTCTCGCCTTCGCGCAGGGAGCACAGCCCCGCCGACAGCCGTTCAGGCAGCATCGGCTCCACCCGGTCGGGGAAGTAGACGCTGTTGGCCTTTTCCCGCGCCGTGATGTCCAGGGACGAGCCCGGCCGCACATAGGCGGCCACGTCGGCGATGGCGACCCAGACGATCCAGCCCCCCTTGTTTCCCGCCTCGGTATCCGGCTCGGCATAGACCGCGTCGTCGTGGTCGCGGGCGTCCGGCGGGTCGATGGTCACCAGGGGAACCTGGCGCAGGTCCTCGCGGCCCGACAGCGTCGGCGGCTGGGCGGCCTCGGCCTCGGCCTCCGCGGCGGCCGGAAAGCCAGTGGGGATGCCGTGGGAGTGGATGGCGATCAGCGAGGCGGCGCGGGGCTGGTCCTCGCGGCCCACCACCTCCAGCAGCTTGCCTCTCTTGGGTCCGTAACGCTGCTCGGACGTGCCGACCTGGGCCAGGACCAGATCACCATCCCGCAGATCCTGGGCCTTGGGATCGGTGAGGATCAGGCTTTCCTTGGACTTGCGGTCCACCGGCTCCACCCGCACCTCGCGGTTGGACTTGCGGATCACGCCCAGGATCTTGTGGACGCTGGCCCCCAGCCGCTTGATCAGCCGGGCCTCGGTCTCACCGTTCTCCAGGCTCTCGAACCGCACCAGCAGCCGGTCGCCGACGCCAGGGGCCGGGCCGGCGGGATCGGCGCGGCCAGGCGCCAGGCGCACCAGGGCGGTGTCGTCGCCCTTGGTCAGGCGGACTAACAGGTCGCCGTCGTTGTCCTTCTCGATGACGTCCACCACGCCCACCGGGGGCAGGGCGCCGGCCTGGGCCAGGCCCCGGCGGCCGCGACGGCCCAGTTCGCCGCCCTCCTGCAGGTCCTTGAGCATCTCGCGCAGGGCCTTGCGGTCGGCGCCCTTCAGGCCAAAGGCCTTTGCGATCTCGGCCTTGTCGGTCTCACCAGCCTCGCGGATGTACTTCAGCAGGGTTTCGCGGTCGGGAAGACCCTGGGTCGGCTTGGCGGCGGTGGACTTGAAGCGGGACGCCTTGGGCGCACGGGTCTTGGGCATGCCGCCTTGTAACGTGGAACGCCGGACCTCGCCTCCCGAATCCGGCGCGCGGGGTCAGCCCGGCAGCCGCTCGAAGCTCGGAATACCTTCCGGCACGTGGTGGAAGGCCTGCTGGTCCACCGTGAAGATGGCCATGCCGGGGGTAAAGACGCTGGGATCGTCCAGGCTCCCGACCTTCAGGATCACCGCCGGGAAGCCCGGAGAGCGCGCCAGGATGTGGGATCCGCACTCGGCGCAGAACTCACGGGTGACCGGGCGCTCCAGGTCGGCGCGGGTGAAGGCCTTGGGGGTCCCCTTGGTGTAGCGGAAGCCTGGGATGGGCATGGCCATGAACACATTGGGCGAGCCGCCGCTGATGTGCTGGCACTCCCGGCAGTGGCACTGGGCCTGCATCATCGGCTCGCCCTCGGCCTCATAGCGCAGGGCGCCGCAATAGCATCCGCCTTCGAGTTTCATGGTGTCCTCCCGACATGTTGCGGAGAACTCTAGGCGCGGCTGTGGGCCTGTAAAGCCTGCCCCTCAGTCATCCTCGCGGAAGGTCCCCAGCCGGGTCAGCCCCTCGATAGTGGTGGCGCCGTCCACCTTGGTGACGGTCCGCACCGTGCCCGCCGTCGTCGCCGCGATCTGGGCGGCAAGCGCCTCGGAGTGGGTGACCAGCCAGATCTGCGATCGCGCCGAAGCCTGTCCCACCAGCCGCGCCAGCGGCGTCATCAAGTCCGGGTGCAGGCTGGACTCCGGCTCGTTCAGGGCCACGAAGGCCGGCAGGCGGTAGGCCATCAGCGCCCCGGCCAGGGCCAGGAATTTCAGCGTGCCGTCCGACAGCTCGGCGGCTTCGAACACCCGCCGGGGAAAGTCCGGGAAGCTCATACCGAAACTGGCGGTGCGGTCCGGTTTCGGAACCACCAGCCGCGCGCCCGGGAAGGCCTGGTCGACTAGCGCGTCCAGATCGGCGGTGTCCTCGCGGATATGGGCCAGGGTCGCGAACACGGCGGCCAGGTTGGAGCCGTCCGAGGCCAGGGTTGGGCTCGCCACCGCCGTGCAGGGGCGGCGCAGCGGCGAGGCCGCGTCGGTGCGCAGGTCGTGATAGAACCGCCACTCCAGCAGGGTGCGGCGCACGATATCCAGGCCAGGATACTTGCCGGGGTCCTCCAGCCGCGCCAGCACGGTCTCCGAGGCCAGCAGGTCGATATCCACCTCCTGGGGGCGGCCCCCCTCGTCGCGGGCCATCACCGACGCGTTCTTGCGGTCCAGCAGCCGCACGGGCCGGCCGCCGCTGAGATAGGACAGCTGCTCGGTCTTGACCTGTGGCTCGGTCTCGAAGGCCGGGGAGGTGGGGAAGGGGAAACCTACCTCGACCTCGTATCGGTAGCCGACGCCGGGGCGGCCCGGCACGGCCAGATCCACGGAAAAACTCATCCGCGCGGGTTCGTTCTTGCGCCGGGTTCCGGCCCAGAAGGCCGCCGACATGCCCTCGCGCGCCAGTTCGGCGCCCAGCGTGTTCGTCGCCGCGGCCCTTAGCAGCTCCAGGGCCCGATAGAGGTTGGACTTGCCGACGCCGTTCGCGCCGACGAAGACCTCCAGATTGGAGACCGGATAGGCGATCTGCCGAAGCGACCGGTAGCCCGAAGCGGAGAAGTCGCTGACGGGCGGCAGCATCAGTGCCTAGGCCTCGACAGCCTTCTTCGCCGCCGGCTTCTTGGCCGCGGTTTTCTTGGCGACGGGTTTCTTGGCCGCGGGCTTCTTCACCGCCGCTGCTGCGCCGGCCTCCGCCTTGGGCTTGGCCGCGGCCTTCGCCTTGGGGGCCGCCTTGGCCTTCTTCGCCGGCTTCTTGCCGCCGCCCTTTTCCACCCGTTCGGCGATCAGCTTGACCGCCTCCTCAAGCGTCATCTCGGCGGGGTCGGAGCCCTTGGGCACATTGGCGTTGGTGGAGCCGTGCTTGATGTAGGGGCCGTAGCGGCCGGCCAGCACCTTCACGGGCTGACCATCGACCGGGTGGGCGCCCAGGTCCTTCAGGGCCGCGGACTCGCCGCGACCGCCGCGGCCGCCGGCGCGCTTCTCGGCCAGCAGGGTGACGGCGCGGTTCAAGCCCACCTCGAACACCTCGTCGGCGGTGGGCAGGTTGGCATAGGTGCCGTTGTGCAGGACGAAGGGACCGAAGCGGCCGATGCCGGCGGTGATCATGATCCCGTCTTCCGGGTGGGCGCCGACCTCGCGGGGCAGCCGCAGCAGGCGCAGGCCCTTCTCCAGGTCCATGGCCGCCGCCGACCAGCCCTTGGGCAGGCTGGAGCGCTTGGGCTTCTCGCCGTCGCCGAGCTGGACATAGGGACCAAAGCGCCCGGACTTCAGGAACACCGTCTCGCCGGTCTCCGGATCGACGCCCAGTTCGCGGTCGCCGCTCTCGCCCTCGGCGTCGTCGGCCGATTGGGCGATGGGCCGGGTGTAGCGGCACTCCGGATAGTTGGAGCAGCCGATGAAAGCTCCGAACTTGCCGGTCTTCAGGGACAGTTGCCCCGCCCCGCAGGTGGGGCAGGCGCGCGGATCGGAGCCGTCCTCCTTCTGCGGGAAGATGTGGGGGCCGAGCGCCTCGTTCAGGGCGTCCAGCACGTGGGTGACCCGCAGCTCGGCGATCTCCCCCACGGCGGCGTGGAAGTCCTGCCAGAACTCGCGCAGCAGCGCCTTCCAGTTCAGGTCGCCGGCCGAGACAAGGTCGAGCTTCTCCTCCAGGGCGGCGGTGAAGTCGTACTGGACGTAGCGGTTGAAGAACTGCTCCAGGAAGGCGGTGACCAGCCGTCCCTTGTCCTCCGGGATGAACCGGTTCTTGTCCATGCGGACGTATTCGCGGTCGCGCAGCACGGTCAGCACCGACGCGTAGGTCGAGGGCCGCCCGATGCCGAGCTCCTCCATCTTCTTCACCAGGCTGGCTTCCGAATAGCGCGGCGGCGGTTCGGTGAAGTGCTGGTCGGCGCGGGCGGTGATCACCTTGGCGGCGGCGCCCTCGTTGACCTGGGGCAGGCGGCCGCTCTCCTCGTCATCGGCGTCGTCGCGGCCTTCCTCGTAGACCGCGAGATAGCCGTCGAACAGCACCACCTGGCCGGTGGCGCGCAGGCCGGTCTTCCCGTCGGCGCTCTCCAGCTCGATGGTGGTCCGCTCGATGCGGGCGGCCTCCATCTGCGAGGCGATCATCCGCTTCCAGATCAGTTCGTAGAGCCGGCCGAGGTCGCGCTCCAGCTTCAGGGAGCCGGGATTGCGGGCCAGGCTGGTGGGACGGATGGCCTCGTGCGCCTCCTGGGCGTTCTTGGCCTTGGTCTTATAGATGCGGGCGGCCTCGGGAACGTATTCCTTGCCGTAGACGCCGCCGATCACCTCGCGCGCCTCGTCCAGCGCCTCGGGCGCCGACTGCACGCCGTCGGTCCGCATATAGGTGATGAGACCCACGGTCTCGCCGCCGATGTCGATGCCTTCGTACAGCTTCTGCGCCGCCTGCATGGTGCGCTGGGTGGAGAAGCCCAGCTTGCGGGCGGCTTCCTGCTGCAGGGTCGAGGTGGTGAAGGGCGGGGCAGGGGACCGGCGGGCCGGCTTCTTCTCCACCGAGGCGATCTTCAGGGTCGCGCCGTCGACGGCGGCCTTGGCGGCCATGGCGGTGGCTTCGTCGCCCAGGTCGAACTTGGTCAGCCGCTTGCCGTCATGCTTGACCATGCGGGCCAGGAAGGGGTCGCCCCCGGCGCTGACATCGGCCTCGACGGTCCAGTATTCCTGGTTTTTGAAGCGCTCGATCTCGATCTCGCGGTCCACCACCAGGCGCAGGGACACCGACTGCACCCGGCCGGCCGAGCGCGAGCCCGGCAGCTTGCGCCACAGCACCGGCGAGAGGGTGAACCCCACCAGATAGTCCAGGGCGCGGCGGGCCAGGTAGGCCTCCACCAGCTCCATGTCGATGTCGCGCGGATGCTTCATCGCCTCGGTGACGGCCGACTTGGTGATGGCGTTGAACACCACCCGCTGGACCGTGGCGCCCTTGATGGCCTTCTTCTTCTGAAGAACCTCCAGCACGTGCCAGGAAATGGCCTCGCCCTCGCGGTCGGGGTCGGTGGCCAGGATGATCTTGTCGGCGGTCTTGGCGAAGTCGGCGATCTCGGACAGACGCTTGGCGGACTTGGCGTCCACGTCCCACAGCATCAGGAAGTCCTCGTCGGGCTTCACCGAGCCATCCTTGGCCGGCAGGTCGCGCACGTGGCCGTACGAGGCCAGGACCTTATAGTCCGAGCCCAGGTACTTATTGATGGTTTTGGCCTTGGCCGGGCTCTCGACGACGACGAGGTTCATGCGGTTTTAAGGGTGGTCCAAGGGCCGAAGCGCCCGAAATTCAAGGGCCCGGAAGGTGGGGTGTCCACCTAGGGGCTGTCAACGGCCCGAATTCACTTCGAGCGTTGCAATTCAAGGTTGATGACAACCTTTCCGCGCGGGGAGCGTTCGAATCTGCTAGGATCACCGACCAGGCAGATGGAACAGTGGAACCCCAAGGGATCGCCCCTGGCGGCTGTGGCCTTCATCGAGGAGGTCCTGAACCAGTTGGCGGAATTGGCCGCCGCCAAGGGGTATCGGGCGCTCGCCACCACCCTGATGATGGCCGCCCTCGACGCCGCCCGCGCCGCCGCCGGTCCGCCGAATACCAATAGCTAGGCCCGCGACACCATGCCCCCGGGCAACAGCTCGGCGCGGCCGGCCAGGGACAACTCCATCAAGGCCGCCAGCACGGCGGGCGCCGGCGCCTGCGCCGCGCGCACGATCTCGTCGCGCGACACCGGGGTGGGGGAGAGCAGGTCGGCGATGGTCTCACGGAGCTTTTCCGCCGCCGCGTCCGAGATCTCCGCCGAGACGGCGTAGCGGGCGGACTCCGGCGCCCGGAAGCCGCCGAACCCGTCCAGGGCCCGCAGCACATCCTCCGCGCCCTCGCAGATCGCCGCGCCCTGGCGGATCAGGTCGTTGGTCCCCTTGGCGCGCGGGTCCAGCGGCGAACCGGGCACCGCCAGCACCTCGCGCCCCTGCTCGGCCGCCAGTCGGGCGGTGATCAGCGAGCCCGAGCGGGCCTCGGCCTCCACCACCACGACGGCGCGAGACAGGCCTGAGATGATCCGGTTGCGGCGCGGGAAGTCCTTGGCCTGGGCCGTCTGGCGCGGTCGGCTCTCGGAGACGACGCAGCCGGTCTCGACGATGCGCCGGTGCAGGTCGCGATGCTCGGGCGGATAGATGTCGGCGATCCCGCCCCCCAGGACGGCGATGGTCCCGGTCGGCAGGCTGCCCTCATGGGCCGCGCCATCGACGCCGCGCGCCAGGCCTGAGACGATCACCTGACCGGCCTGTCCCAGCTCGGACGCCAGGCCGCGGGCGAACCTCTGCCCCGCCGCCGACGCCACCCGCGCCCCGACGATGGCGACAATGGAGCGTTGCAACAGCCTGGCGTCGCCCCAGGCCCACAGGACCGGCGGCGGCGGGTCCAGCGCAGCCAGGGCCTGCGGAAATTCGGCCTCGCAGGCGCACAGCAGCCGCGCGCCCAGGGCCGCGCCGTCCGCCAGCTCGGCCTCGACGTCCTCCCGGCTCGGGACCCCCAGCGGCGACACCCGGCCCCCGCGCCGCGCCAGGTCGGGGAGGGCGGCCAGCGCCAGGGACGCTTCGCCATAGCGGGCGATCAGCTGGTCGAAGGTGACCGGCCCCACGTTCTCGGTGCGCGCCAGCCGCAGCCAGTCGCGCCGCCCGGCCTCGGTGAGAACTCGGCTCAAGCGGGGTCCTTCTTGCCGCCCCCGATGCGCGGCTCCTCGCCCTTCAGCAGGCGGCGGATGTTCTCGGCATGGCGGAAATAGACCAGCACCGCCATGAACAGGGCGAGCCAGGCGACGGGCAGGGGGCGGTCGAAGATGAAGGCTGCGTAGATCGGCGCCAGCGCGACGGCCGCCAGGGCCGCCAGCGAGGAGATCCGGAACAGGAAGGCCATGACGATCCAGGTCGCGCCGGCCGCAATCCCCACCGGCCAGGCGGCCGCCAGCAGGGTGCCGAAGAAGGTGGCCACCCCCTTGCCGCCCTTGAACTTCAGCCAGACGGGAAACAGGTGCCCCAGGAAGGCGCTCGCCGCGGCGATGGAGGTCAGCAGGGCCTGGACGTCCTTGGGGCTCTCCCGCGTCGCCAGCCAGGCGAGCAGCACCGCCACCGCCCCCTTGCCGCCGTCCCCCAGCAGGGTGATGGCCGCCAGGTCCTTGCGGCCGGTGCGCAGGACATTGGTCGCCCCGATGTTGCCCGAGCCGATATTGCGCACGTCGCCCGCGCCCCCAAGCCGGGTGGCGATGACGCCGAAGGGAATGGAGCCCAGCAGGTAGCCGCCGATGACGGCCGCGGCGATCAGCGCGGGACTGAGTGACTCAAGCATGGTGTTTCCCCCCCCATATTGCCGAGAGCCTAGCCGCCCGACGCGCTCGCGTCATCCAGCAGCGCGCGCACGCTGGCGGCCAGGGCCTCGATGTCCACCGGGCCGGTGGTGTCCACCTCGATCACCGCGCCCAGGCCGACCGGGCGGTCAAATTCCGCCAGCAGGGCGGCGGGCAGGTCGCGCAGGGTGTGGATGGCGTGGCGCTCGCCGATCAACGAGCGGGCCGAATAGCGCCGGCTGGCCTCTTCCGGCGGGCAGCGGCAATAGACTTCCACCAGCCGGCCGCCCAGGCCGCTCAGCATGCGCCGCTCATAGGCGCTCTTCGGCCGGAAATTGGCCTCCAGCACCACGGCGGGCGAGCACACCGCGTCCAGATCAGCTCCATCGACGCGCTGCCCAGGGCCTTGGTCCAGACCTCCGGCTCGGCCCTCTGGCCCAGCACATCGGCCAGCCGCTCCTTGATCACGTCCTTCGACAGCAGGGGCAGGGCCAGGGCCTGAGCCAGCGGTCCGGCCAGGGTCGACTTTCCCGCCCCCGGCGCGCCCGACACCATGACCACCCGCCGCACCGCTCAGACCTCGTCGGCCAGGGCGGTGGTCAGGGCCGCCAACGCCGCCTCGTCGCGCCGGTAGAAGGTCCACTGCTTGATCCGCTTGGGCGTCACCAGTCCCGCCTGGGTCAGCACCCGCATGTGCTCCGACAGGGTCGGCTGGCTGACCCCCAGCTTCTCGGCGATCCGGACACCGCAGACGCCGTCCTCCACCAGGTCCCCATCCACCTGCGGCGGGAAGTTGGCGCGCGGGTCCTTCAGCCAGGCCAGGATCTGCAGCCGGCGGTCATTGCCCAGGGCCTTGAAGGCGAGTGCGTTCGTCATATCGCCAATTGGCTAAGTTTCACCCCGGAACCTAGATCGCGGCCCGTCCCGCGACAACCTCAGACCCGGTAGACCACCCGGCCGTCCACCAGGGTCATGCGGATCTCGCCCTGCAGCCGGCGCCCATCGAAGGGCGAGTTCTTGGACTTCGAGCGCAGCCTGTCGGCGTCGATGACGATGGGGGCGTTCAGGTCGCACAGCACCAGGTCGGCGGGCGCGCCCTTGGAGAGCGTCCCGGCGTTCAGCCCCAGCAGCTTGGCGGGCTTGCTGGTCACCGCCGCCATCAGGTCGATCAGCGGGATGCGCTCATCGTGGTGGAAGGCCAGCAGGGCCGGCAGCAGGGTCTGCAGGCCGATGGCGCCGGGCGCGGCCTCGTCATAGGGCAGCCGCTTGTCCTCGGCCGGCGCGGGCGCGTGGGCCGAGACCACGATGTCGATCAGGCCGGTCGCCAGGGCCTCGATCACCGCCTGGCGGTCGTCCTCGCCGCGCACCGGCGGATCGAACTTCATGAAGGTGCGGTAGTCGCCGATGTCGACTTCGTTGAACGACAGGTGGTTGATGGAGGTCGTCGCCGTGATCGGCAGGCCCCGGGCCTTGCCCCGCGCCAGGGTCTCCAGGGCGCAGGCGGTGGTCACCTGGTCCACCAGGAACGGCGCCCCGGTCATCTCCACCAGGGCCAGGTCGCGCTCCAGCATGATCTTCTCGGCGAAGGTCGGCACGCTGGGCAGGCCCATGCGGCCGGCGAACTCCCCCTCGGTGGCCGCCGCGCCGGCGCTCAGCCACGGATCGGCCGGGCGGTGGGCCACCAGTACCCCGAAGCTCTTGGCGTAGGCCAGCACCCGGCGCAGCACCTTGGAGTCGACGATCGGCCGGTCGGCGTCGGTGACATAGACGCAGCCGGCCTCGGCCATCAGGCCGATCTCCGCCATCCGCTCGCCCCGCGCCCCCTTGGTGGCGGCGCCGGCCGGATAGACGTGGACCAGCTCGATATCCCGCGTCCGGCGCAGGATGAAGTCCACCACCGAGGCCTCGTCGATCACCGGGTCGGTGTCGGGCTGCAGCACGATGGAGGTGACCCCGCCGGCCGCCGCCGCCAGCCCCGCCGACTTCAGCGTCTCCTTGGTCTCCGAGCCCGGCTCGCCGGTCTTGACCCGCAGGTCCACCAGGCCCGGCGCCAGCATGGCGCCGCGGGCGTCGATGATCTCGATGTCGGGCGACAGGCTCCCGAGGTCGCCGCCATGGCTGAGATCGGCGATCTTGCCATCGCGGACCAGCAGGGCGCCGGGGCCGTCCCAGCCACTGGCCGGGTCGACGATGCGGGCATTGATGAAGGCGGTCGGCTGCGCGCTCATAGTTCCTGCCGTCCGATCCACTTCTCCACCTGGGGAGGTTTGTAGGCCGCGAGCGCGTCCAGCATCTCGCCGCAGTCCTGGCTGAACACCAGCATGTCGCGGTGCGGCGCCTTCAGGAACGCTTCACCGACCGCGTGGTCCACGAAGGCCCGCAGGTGGTCGAAATAGCCCAGCACGTTGAGGAACCCCGCCGGCTTGGCGTGAAAGCCCAGCTGGCCCCAAGTCCAGATCTCGAAGATCTCCTCCATCGTGCCCACCCCGCCGGGCAGGGCGATGAAGCCGTCGGCCATCTCCGCCATCCGCGCCTTGCGCTCGTGCATGGAGGGTGTGACCTCCAGCCGGGTCAGGCCGGTATGGGCGATCTCCTTGTCCATCAGCGCCTCGGGCATCACCCCGAACACCTCGCCCCCGGCCGCCAGGGCCGCGTCGGCCAGGGCGCCCATCAGCCCCACCTTGGCCCCGCCATAGACCAGCGCCAGGCCCCGCCCGGCGATGGCCGCCCCCATGGTCCGAGCCGCGGCGCCATAGGCCGGGTCTCCGCCAGGGCTCGCGCCGCAGAACACCCCCACCGCGCGCATCAGGCGTTGTCCAGCCGCGCGGCCATGGAGGCCAGCACCGCCATCCGCGCCGCCACCCCCATCTCCACCTGATCCTGGATCAGGCTGACCGACAGGTCGTCGGCGACGTCGGAATCGATCTCCACGCCCCGGTTCATCGGCCCCGGATGCATGACGCGCACGCCCGGCGCGGCGCAGGCCAGCTTCTCGCGGTCCAGGCCGTAGAAGCGGAAATACTCCCGCTGCGACGGCGCCATCACCCCGTCCATGCGCTCCAGCTGCAGCCGCAGCATCATCACCACGTCGCAGCCCTCGATGCCCTCGCGCATGTTGTGGAACACGTCGGCCTTCCAGCGGTCGACGGCGGCCGGCATCAGGGTCGGCGGCCCCACCAGCCGCACCTCGGCGCCCAGCATCTGCAACAGGCTGACGTTCGACCGCGCCACGCGGGAGTGCAGCACGTCGCCGCAGATGGCGACCCGCAACCCCGCGATCCGCCCGAAGGCGCGCCGCATGGACAGCGCGTCCAGCAGCGCCTGGGTCGGGTGCTCGTGCTGACCGTCGCCGGCGTTGATCACCGAGCAGGTGACCTTCTGCGCCAACAGGCTGGCCGCCCCGGAGGAGGCGTGCCGCACCACCAGCAGGTCGGGCTGCATGGCGTTCAGGGTCACGGCGGTGTCGATCAGAGTCTCGCCCTTGGAGATCGACGACGACCGCGGGCTCATATTGACCACGTCGGCCCCCAGCCGCTTGCCGGCCAGCTCGAAGGAGCTCTGGGTCCGCGTCGAGTTCTCGAAGAACAGATTCATCAGCGTCCGACCCTTGAGCAGGTCGAGCTTCTTGGAGGTTTGACGGTTGAGCGACACAAAGCCGTCGGCGAGGTCGAGGAGGTTGGCCACCTCCACCTCGTTCAAATCGGTGACCGACAGGAAGTGTCGCCGCGGGAACGGGAAGGTTCTTCCCAGAACCTCGTTCAGACCAGGGGGCAGAGTTGTCATTAAAGGCGCGTCGTAACGGAGGCCGGGGACGGCGCCAAGCGAACTCGCTTTTTCGCCCACAGGTCTGCAGCCGCGCAGGCGCGTCCGCTTGTAAGATTTAGAGGGCCTCGGGCCCGGCCGGCGCCCCTCCCTTAGGTCGCCCGCCGCGCTTTCCGTTTTCCCGTGAAGCCTTCGCGCGCGCCTCCCGCCGCGACCAATCCAATGGCCCGAGGAAACCCTCAAGCAGGCGCGAAACCGTGTAGTCGGCGTCCAGGCGCGGGAAGTGAAGCGTGCTGCCCACGCCCTCGACCGTCACGCCCACAAAGTCATCCGAGGAGGCGTCGGCGAGGCCCTGCGCCTGACGCGGGTCGAACGAGAAGTCGATCCCCGTATCGAGCCGCACGATCACCCGGTGCGATCGACGATCGAAACGCGCGGAGGTGGCTCTCGGCAACGGCGGAGTCTTCTTTTGGTTCACCGATCTTCGAAAAGCCGCATCGTCCAGAAGTTTGAACTCAGCCATGAATCTCACTCCAAACCTTGCAGCACTCTTTGATTTCAACGGCGATCTCTGAGCCAAGCTCGTTGAGGTGTTTCAGCGTCCAATCCCCGCTGGCGTCCCAAAGCTCCACCGGCCCGTCAGGGCAGTTCAGCTTGAAACGCGCTTCGCACCCCTTGCCGAAGGCATGCACATGGGCGGGCGGATGGTCGTTGGAGTTCACGGCCACCCGATATCGGCGTCGACTGGTGAAAACCGTGGCCATGGCTCTCTGTGTCACGTAACCTAACTGGTGTCTAGGTTTCGTGACATCAAGGCGTCCACGATAGCCGCAACTCAGCTAGGCGCCCCCAACCCCCGCAACCGCTCCAGCGCCCCCTGCAGGATCCACCCCGCCGCCATCTTGTCCACCACCTCGGCGCGGCGCGCGCGGTTGATGTCGGCCTCGTCGATCAGGAAGCGGTTGATGGCCATGGAGCTCATCCGCTCGTCCCAGAAGGTGATCACCAGCTCGGGGCGCAGGCGCAGCAGGTTGCGGGCGAAGGCGCGGCTGGACTGGGCGCGCGGCCCCTCGCTGCCGTCCATGTTCACCGGCAGGCCGATGACCAGGCCCGCCACCTCGCGCCCGTCCATCAGCTTGAACAGCGCCGCCGCGTCATCGGTGAACTTGGTCTTGCGGATCAACTCCAAGGGGCTCGCCACCATCCGCGTGGTGTCCGACACCGCCACCCCGATGGTCTTCTCGCCCAGGTCGAGCCCCACTAGGGCGCCGTAGCGCGGCAGGAGCGGGGGAAGGTCGGTTATGTCGACGACGGCCATGCGGCTTCAATAGGCGCTTGGGCCCCACCCCGCCAACCCGCGACGTCCTGTCGCACCTTGCGTGAACGCCGTTCACCGGACCTTAGAATCTGACCGCTAGTCATCGACCGACGTTAGGGGGCGGGTCGCCGCCTCGGGGATGACCGACACGGATGCCCAAGCTTCCGAACCTGGCCGGACTTTTCAGGCGCGCGCCGTTCTCCTGGCCGCCCCGCTTCACCCGCCTGCGCACCCGCCTGACCGTGCTCTATGCCGGGCTGTTCGTCGCCCTCCTGTTCGCGATCCTCCTGAGCGTCTACGCCGCCGTGGCCCGCAACGCCGAACGCGTCGTCCGTGAGGAACTGTCGGTCAGCGGTTTGGTGTTCGACCGCATCTGGGCCCTGCGCGCCCGCGAGTTGGAGAGCGGCGCCAATGTGCTGGCTCGCGACTTCGGCTTCCGCGCCGCCGTGGCCGGCCGGGACGCCGCCAGCCTCCAGTCGGCCTTGGACGACCTGCGCCCGCGCGTGGGCGCCGACGCGGCCTTTATCGTCGACCGCGACGGCCGGGTCCTCACCGCCTCCAGCCCGTCGCCGGCTCGCCCCGGTCGCGCCGCCCTCAATGCCATCGCCGGCCAAGACGCCGCCGCCGGGGTCTTCGTCATGGCGGGCGTCCCCTATCAGGCGGTCTCGGCCCCCATCCTGACCCCCACACTCAGCGGCTGGGTGGTGTTCGCCGTCCGCCTAGACCAGGCCGAGATGAACGCCCTGGAACAGCTCTCGGCCATCCCGCTGCGGCCGGTGGTGCTGGTGCGCGGCGCCGACGGCGGCTGGAAGGCCAACACCTGGGCCGCCTCGACCGCCGAGCTGGAGGCCGTCGACCGCTTCCTGGACGGGCCCCAGCCCGAGCGCCGGGCCGGCGTCACCCGGATCGGCCGGGAGGTCGCGGTCATCCAGCCGCTGGCCGCCATCACCCAGGACCGCGTCGTCCTGCTGCTGCGCTATCCCCTGGCCGGGGCCCTGGCGCCCTACAACCTGCTGCTGGGGGGGCTGCTGCTGCTGACCCTGCTGGGGATCGGCCTGATCGCCGCGGGCAGTTGGGCGCTCGACCGCAAGATCACCGCGCCCCTGCTGGCCCTGCGCGACGCCGCCGAAGGGCTGGAGCGTGGCGAGGCCGTGCAGGTCGAGCCCGCTGGAACCGACGAGATCGGCGCCCTGGAGCGCAGCTTCAACGCCATGGCCCGGGGGATCGCCGAACGCGAAGGCGCCCTGAAGCTCTCGGCGGAGAAGGCGCAGGCCGCCCACCGCGCCAAGAGTGAATTCCTCTCCCAGGTGGGCCGCGAGATCCGCACGCCGCTGAACGCCCTCCTGGGCATGGCGCGGATCATGGCGCGGGAGCCCGCCGACGCCGCCCACGACCAGCGGCTGGCGGTGATCGGCGAGTCCGGCGAGGCCCTGCTGAAAATCCTCAACGGCATCCTGGACATCTCCAAGGCCGACACCGCGGCCCTGGAGGCGCGGGACTTCGACCTCGCCGCCCTGGTCCGCGCGGCCTGCGCGACCGACGCCAAGGCCGCGAAGGCCAAGCGCCTGACCTTCGACATCGCCGTGGCCGCCGAGAGCCAGGGGCGCTGGCGCGGCGCCGCCCGGCGCCTGAGCCTGGCGCTGTCCAATCTGGTCTCCAACGCCGTGAAGTTCACCTCCGAGGGGGGCGTCACGGTCGCCGTGGACCATGGGAATGGGGTCGTTCGGTTTCGGATCGCTGACACCGGTGTCGGCATTCCGGCCGAGCGGATCGAGGCGGTCCATGAGACCCTCCGCCAGGCGGACGCCTCGGCCGCGCGGGCCGCCGGCGGTAGCGGCTCTGGTCTCTCCGTCGCCCACGAGATGGCCACCCTGTTGGGCGGCAAGGTTTCCGTGGCCAGCGAAGAGGGCAGGGGCTCGGTCTTCACCCTGGAGGTTCCGTTGCAGAGGCTGTCGGGGGCCGCGTCGGCCGACAAGCCCGCCGCCGCCCTGGCTGATCTCGAACCCAATGCCGAGGCCGCGCCGCTGCGGGTGCTGGCCGCCGAGGACAACAAGACCAACCAGCTGATCCTCACCTCCCTGCTGGAGCCCTTCGGCGTCGACCTCACTCTCGTCGAGAACGGCCGCGAGGCCGCCGAGCTGTTCGCCACCGGCGACTTCGACCTGGTGCTGATGGATATCGAGATGCCGGAGATGAGCGGGGTCGAGGCGACCCGGGCCATCCGGCGAGGCGAGGCCGAGCGCGGGGGCGCCGCCACCCCCATCCTGGCGGTCACCGCCAATCTCATGGCCGAGGAAGTGGCTGAGTACCTGGCGGTCGGCATGAACGGCGTCGTGGCCAAGCCCATCGAGGCCGAGCAGCTGTTCGCCGCCATCCAGGCCGCCGTCGAAGGCGCCCCCGAGCCCGCCGCCCAGGCCGCCTGAGGCGGTTTCCGTACAGGGACCGCTTGTCAAAGGCGGGGCCGCACGGCTAACCCCTGCGTCGAACAATCAGGAGGCCCCCATGGCCATCGACGCGGCGACCGTCCGAAAGGTCGCCAGACTGGCCCGCATCGCCGAGCCCGAAGACCGGATCGAACCGTTGGCCAAGGAGCTCAGCGGGATTCTGGACTGGATCGAGCAGCTCTCCGAGGTGGACACCGACGGCGTGCAGCCGATGACCTCGGCCGTGGCCGTGGCCGCCCCCATGCGTGACGACGTGGTCACCGAGGGCGGCGACGCCGCCCGCGTGCTGTCCAACGCCCCCAAGACCGTCGGCGGCTTCTTCGTCGTCCCCAAGGTGGTCGAGTAGGATCATGAGCAACCTCACCTCCCTGACCCTCAAGGCCGCCCTGGCCGGCCTTGCCGACAAGTCCTTCTCATCGGTCGAGCTGACCCAGGCCCATATCGACGCGGTGGCCGCGGCCAAGCCGCTGAACGCCTATGTGCTGGAGACGCCGGACAAGGCCCTCGACATGGCCCGCGCCGCCGACGCCCGCCGGGCCAGCGGCGACGCCGGCGCCCTGGAAGGCGCGCCGCTGGGGATCAAGGACCTGTTCTGTACGCAAGGTGTGCGGACCACCGCCTGCTCCAACATCCTGGGCAACTTCTTCCCCACCTACGAATCCACCGTGACCTCCAACCTGTGGCGCGACGGGGCGGTGATGCTGGGCAAGCTCAACCTCGATGAGTTCGCCATGGGTTCGTCCAACGAAACCAGCGCCTTCGGGCCGGTGGTCAATCCCTGGCGCGCCGAGGGTTCGACCACCCAGTTGACCCCCGGCGGCTCGTCGGGCGGTTCGGCCACCGCCGTCGCCGCCGGCCTCTGCCTGGGGGCCACGGCCACTGACACCGGTGGCAGCATCCGCCAGCCCGCCGCCTTCACCGGCACGGTCGGGATCAAGCCCACCTACGGGCGCTGCTCGCGCTGGGGCGTGGTGGCCTTCGCCTCGTCCCTGGACCAGGCCGGCCCGATCGCCAGGACGGTGGAGGACGCTGCCATCCTGCTGAAGTCCATGTCCGGCCACGACGCCAAGGACTCCACCAGCCTGGACATCGAAGTCCCTGATTTCCCGAGCTTTGTCGGCAAGTCCGTGAAGGGTCTGCGGATCGGTATCCCCAAGGAATACCGGGTCGACGGCATGCCCGCCGAGATCGAGAAGCTCTGGGAGCAGGGCATCGCCTGGCTGAAGGACGCCGGCTGCGAGATCGTCGAGGTTTCCTTGCCCCACACCAAGTACGCCCTGCCGGCCTACTATATCGTGGCGCCCGCCGAGGCCTCCTCGAACCTCGCCCGCTATGACGGCATGCGTTTCGGCCTGCGGGTCGAGGGCGGCAACCTCACCGAGACCTATGAGAACACCCGGGCCGCCGGCTTCGGGACTGAGGTCAAGCGCCGCATCATGATCGGAACCTACGTGCTGTCGGCCGGCTATTACGACGCCTATTACGTCAAGGCGCTCAAGGTCCGCCGCCGCATCGCTGACGACTTCGACCAGGCCTTCCAGAAGGTCGACGCCCTGCTGACCCCCACCGCCCCGTCCGCCGCCTTCGCGCTTGGCGAGAACGCCGACGATCCGGTGGCCATGTACCTGAACGACATCTTCACGGTGACGGTGAACCTGGCGGGCCTGCCCGGCATGTCCATCCCCGCCGGCCTCGACCACAAGGGCCTGCCCCTGGGCCTCCAGCTGATCGGCAAGGCGTTGGACGAGGGAACCCTGTTCTCCCTCGGCGGAGCCCTTGAAAAGGCTGCAGATTTCCGCGCCAAGCCCACCCGCTGGTGGTAACGAAAAGGGCCCCCGCCGTCGCCGGCGAGGGCCCCTTGGTCTAGTTCGGAAACCGGCCTACTTCGGCAGGGCGTCCAGGTCGGCCTGGACCTTCTTGATGATCTCGTCGGTCAACGCGCCCTGGCTCATCGGCGCGACCTGGGTCAGCGTCATGGCCTTGAACTGGTCGTAGGCTTCATGGGTGGTGATGCCCGGAATGTTCTTTTCCAGCACCGCCTTGGCGGCCGGGTTGGCGACCAGGGTTTCGATCGGCGTGGTCTCCGTCGAGAGCGCGGCGGGCGCCTGGGCCAGGGCCGGCGCGGCGGCCATCAGGCCGAACGAGAGCGACAGGCCAACGAGGCCGGCGGCGAGTGTCTTCTTCATGGTGGGTTCCCTTCCCCGAGGGGGTGTTTTTACGCCGTCAGCAAAGCTGCAAAATTGCTGCCCGCGCAAGGTGCTTTCGTTGGCGCGCGCCCCGGTTTAGGAAGGCGGCATGACTGATACCTCCAAGCAGATCGAGGGCCGCACCGGCCCGTGGGAAATTGTCCTGGGGCTGGAAATCCACGCCCAGGTGGCCTCGAAGGCCAAGTTGTTCTCCGGCGCGGCCGTCGGCTTCGGCGCCGGCCCCAACGAGCAAGTGAGCCTGGTCGACGCCGCCATGCCGGGCATGCTGCCGGTGATCAATCGCTTCTGCGTGGAGCAGGCGGTGAAGACCGGCCTTGGCCTGAAGGCCCAGATCAACCTGCGCTCCAGCTTCGACCGCAAGAACTACTTCTATCCCGACCTGCCGCAGGGCTATCAGATCAGCCAGTTCAAGGATCCCGTGGTGGGCGAGGGCGAGGTTCTCGTCGAGCATGACGACGGCTCCACCTTCACCGTGCGCATCGAGCGCCTGCACCTGGAGCAGGACGCCGGCAAGTCGCTGCACGACCAGGATCCCAACGCCACTTATGTGGACCTGAACCGCGCCGGCACCGCCCTGATGGAGATCGTCTCCAAGCCCGACATGCGCTCGTCGGCGGAGGCCGCGGCCTATGTGAAGAAGGTCCGCACCATCCTGGTCTATCTGGGCACCTGCGACGGCGACATGGAGAAGGGTAACCTGCGAGCCGACGTCAACGTCTCGGTCTGCCGCCCGGGCGCCTACGAGAAGTTCCGCGAAACCGGCGACTTCAGCCACCTCGGCACGCGCTGCGAGATCAAGAACGTCAACTCCTACCGCTACATCCAGCAGGCCATCGAGTACGAGGCCCGCCGGCAGATCGAGATCATCGAGGACGGCGGCAAGATCGACCAGGAGACCCGGCTGTTCGACCCCACCAAGGTCGAGACCCGCTCCATGCGGACCAAGGAAGAGGCGCACGACTACCGCTACTTCCCAGATCCCGACCTGCTGCCCCTGGTGCTGGATTCCGCCTGGGTGAAGCGGATCGAAGATTCCCTGCCGGAACTGCCGGACGCCAAGAAGGCCCGCCTGCAATCGCAGTACGGCCTATCGGCCTATGACGCCGGCGTGCTGATCACCGAGCAGGCCCGCGCCGACTTCTTCGAGGAAGCCGCCAAGGGCCGGGACGCCAAGCTGACCTCCAACTGGGTGACCAACGAACTGGCCGCCCGACTGACGGCGGCCGGCCAGGACATCGGCGACAGCCCGCTGAAGCCGGCCGACATCGCCGAGATGGTCCAACTGATCGAAGAGGACGTGATCTCCTCCAAGATCGCCAAGGACGTGTTCGACCGCATGTGGGCCGGTGAGGGCGGGGCGCGCGCCATCGTCGAGAAGCAGGGCCTGCAGCAGGTCTCTGATACCGGGGCCCTGGAGGCGATGATCGACAAGCTGATCGCCGCCAATCCCGGTCAGGCCGCGGCGGTGAAGGAAAAGCCCCAGGCCATCGGCTGGTTCGTGGGCCAGTTGATGAAGGAGACCGGGGGCAAGGCCAATCCGGGCACGGTCAACCAACTCCTGAAGGCCAAGCTCGGGATCGACTGACCCGCCAAAAAGAATGGAGGCTCCGGAGCCTGAGCGCCGGGGCCTCTTCATGTCTGGCTGACGCCAGCTTAGTTGTTGTTGATGATCTCGAAGATGATGCCGGTGGCGATCGCCGCCAGCACGTAGTCGTTGCCGGCCCGGTACCAGGCGTAGCCGCGCGGCGGCTGGCGCAGGCGGTAGCGACCGTAGTCATAGACCGGATAGCCCCGATAATAGGCCGGCAGCGGCGCTCCGCGCCGCCACTGGTTGTAGCCGGGGCGGTAGTAGGGATTGCCGTAATAGGCCTGGGGTGGGGGGCCATAGTTCCACCGGTCCCCGTAATAGTAGCCGTTGTGGCGGCCCCGATCCCAGTCGCGCCGGTCATAGCGATCGGGACCGCGGTGGTCGCGCCGATCCCTGTGATCGCGATAGTAGCCCTGCGCCTGGGCGGCTGTCGCCGTGGCGGCCATGGGGCCGGCGACGGCCGCGACGGCGGCCAGGCTCAAGATCAGACGTTTCATGCCCACGTCTCCTTCACCACGCCCTGACGGGCGGACATCCCTCGAACCTCACGATGGCCCGGTCAGGCTGAACCGCGCCTGAACGCCTCGTGCGGGGAAGAACGCCGCGCCCGCGGTGAGGTTCAGGGGAAGGTGACGATGCTCGTGACCTCGCCGGTGGAGGTGCTGGCCCGGATGTATTCGTTGCCAACCTTGTACCAGGCGTAGCCGCGCTTGCGGGCCAGGCGGTTGTCGGTGACCATGTAGCCGCGGAAGTAGGGCGGCAGGATCAGGCCGGGCCGGAAGGCGCTGCGGCCCGGCTCGTACTGTTCGAAATAGCCCATGTTGTTTTGGCCGCCACCGGGCGGGGCGTAGTAGCTGCTGCCCGCCGGCGGCGGCGGGCGGTAACCTTGGCGATTGTCCTGGTGGCCGCTGTGATAGCCGTAGTTGCGGTCGTCCTGCGGATAGCTGTCGCGGCGCGCGCCGTAATCGTAACAGTCGCAGCGTTCCTCACGGCTCTCGCGGCTATAGCTTGAGCGGGAATCCCAGGATTGGGCCTGGGCGGCGGCGGAGATCGCCAGGCCGCCGGAAAGCGCCGCCAGGGCGGTCATGCTCAATCCAAAACGCTTCACGCCGGTCTCTCCCGCTCGAATCGCCCCCAGGCGCAGCCAGGGGGTGTGTTCCACAGGGCTACGCAATCTAAGCGCGGCTGTAAGCACTCTTCGCGCTCCGCGCGATGAAGGCTCGCGTGGGGCGTTAACCGCGAGCCCTCGAGATCACCCAATATGGGTATACAGCGGCGGTGGAGACTACCCGGCGAGTAACGCTGGCGAATGCTGCTTTGAACTGCGGCCGAACAACGCAGCCTTTGAGTTTAACCATATGTTTAGTCGCTATCGACTTCTCTGGTGTCGTGAAGATCGGAGACACGCCCTCAGAATGGGGGAAGGCCGATCAGGAGAGGGAATTTAGTCATGCTTACGAGCGTGGAACCGGAAGGCGGCCTGCCGCTGCCGACCGCCGACGCCTCCGGGGACGAACTGTTCCGCATGGGCCTGCTGTACTCGACCGGTCAGGGCGGTGCGCCACTGGACTATGTCTCGGCTCACATGTTGTTCAATCTGGCCGCCATGCGCGGTTCGATGGAAGCCAAGATCTACCGCAAGGAACTGAGCCAGGAGATGGCCTCCGACCAGGTCGCCGAAGCCCAGCGCCAGGCACGCGAGTGGCTGGCCCACGGCTGACTTGCCGATCTGGGTCTTGAACTTGCGCGGCCCGGCGCCCGCTGAAGTCGCTGTCTGTGGCTATTGACCCGCGGTCTGTGCGCCGAGAGCGTAGCTGAATCCGAACTGGATCGGCGAGAGGTCGCGGAAATACTGCTGGATGAACAGGCCCGCATTGGCCACGCCGCTGCGTGGCACATAGACGATGTCGAAGCGCCGCAGGGGCACGAGGTCGGCGTTCGGGTTCCGAAGGCCCTTCCCCAGTTTCACGGTCCGCATCATGCCGCGTCCGTCAGCCCCGCGCCGCAGGATAATGACGCCGTCGCGATTGGCGGTGGTCTTGAAGTCGCCGGCCTGGATCACCGCCCTAAGGGCGTCGGCGTCCCCGGCCATGTCGAAGATGCCCGGACTGCCCACCTCGCCCCCCACGAACACCTTCAGCGGCGCGGCCTTCGGCGACACATCCACCGCCGGGCGCAGCAGCAGGCTGGCATAGGCCTGCGACAGGGAGCCCTGCACCTCCGGGATCGTGCGGTCCGCGGCCATCACCGCCGGTATCAGCGGCAGGGAGATGCGGCCATCCGGCTGCACTGTCACGGTCTTGTTCAGCTCCGGCGCGGAGGGCAGGGACACCTCGATCTCGTCGCCCGGATAAAAGCGGTAGGGCGGCTCATAGTCGCTCCAGGTCGCATAGGGGATGTTGCTGAAGCTGGCGCCCTGCTCACGGGCGGCGCGCGCTTCGCGATCCTCGCGGGACTCCGGTTCGTCGATCCGCCCCAACATATCCATGCGCGGAAGACGGGGAATGTGGGCGCCGCACGCCCCGAGCGCGACGCTCGCGCAGGCCATCAGAACGGAGGCGAATTTCAGGCTGGGACGCATGACCGCAAACCTTAACGACAATGGGTAATGGAACGTTAATCGTCCCCCGCCACGGTCCCCTTCGTAGGGCTAGAACAGTCGGAATCGCATGGCCGCGCCAGGGGCTTGGACAATCAGACCGCACGATCAGGCGCTCCGGACCGACTGGGCCGGCAGGCCGCGCTATGCCGTCTCCGATTTCGCGACCCTGCTTTGGCGCGAACGCTATCTGATGATCGCTGTGTTCGCGATCATCTTCGTCCTGGGGGCGGCCGCCGCCTTCACGATGAAGACCACCTATCCCGCCTATTCCAGCGTTCTGGTCCGCCTGGGCCAGGAGTATGTCTATGAGCCGCTCTCCGGCGACGCCGCCCGCGGCGCGGTGCCCGAGGCCGACGCCCTGATCCAGTCGGAGACCGAGATCATGGGCTCGGCTGTCCTCAAGCAGCGGGTGATCGACAAGCTGGGCCTGGCCCGAATCTATCCCAAGCTGGCGGCCAAGTACGCCGGGGCCAGCGCCCTGGAGAAGAAGCTGCTCATGGGCCAGGCCCTGCGCAGTCTTGAGAGCAACACCAAGATCGAGACCGCGCCTGATACGCCGATCATCCGGCTGAGCTTCACCCACGAGAACCCCGATACCGCGGCCCTGGTGCTCAACACCCTGCTGGAAGAATATCTGATCTATCGGCGCTCGGTGCTGATCGACCCCACCTCTCCGGCGCTGGGCCGTCAACGCGAGGCCTTCGAGCAGCGTCTGATCGAGGCCGACGCCGCCTACGAAGCCTTCTTGAACAACAACCGGATCGGCGACTTCGTAGCCGAGAAGGCTTCCCTGGGCCAGCTTCAGCAGCAGATCGAGCAGCAGAAGTACCAGACCGACGCTCAGCTCCAGGACCGCATCGGTCGGCTGGCCATGCTGGATTCGCAGTTGGGCCAAGTGTCGCAGGAGGTCGGTCTCTACCGCGACGTTTCCAGCGCCGTTGGCGATAAGCTGGTGACATTGAAGCTGCAGCGGGAGGACCTGCTGTCGCGCTACAAGAATGACGCCCGTCCGGTTCAGGAGCTGGACGCCCAGATCGCCCAGCTGGAGGCTGGGATCGCCGCGGGCCGCACCCACGCTGACGGCGCCAAGCGGTTCGGGATCAATCCCGTCTACCAGACCATCCAGACCGAGAAGATTCAGCTGACCGCCGAGGTGGCCGCCCTGCGCCAGTCGCAGTCTGCGCTGGCGGGCCAAGTGAACCAGCTTACCGAGCGCCGGCTGCGCCTGGCGGAACTGGAGCCCCGGTTCCAGGCCCTGGCCCTGGACCGCGATGTCCTGCAGGCCAATGTCCGCGACTTCACCGTCAAGGAAGAGCAGAGCCGCGCGGCCAACGAGATCGCCTCGACCACCAACGACAACATCCGCATCGTCAGCCGCGCCGTGGCGCCGACCAAGGGCAAGAGCTTGAAGAAGCCGGTGATCGTGCTGGCCTTCCTGTTCGCCGCCTTCACCGCCCTGTGCGCCGGCCTCCTGCGGATGTTCCTGCGGCCGGGCCTGCCCACCGCCCAGTCCGCTTCGCGCACCTTCGACCTTCCCGTGCTCGCCACGGCGTCGATGAAGGTTAGGTAGGACGGCGACGGAACCGGCGCCGTTCGTTCGCCTTGAACTTGCGGTAGTTTGGAAGCCTTACGCGTGTATCGATTCGAGGGATGGTGGACCTGAACGCCGAGATGGCCGACCTCTGGGCGTCACTGGGCGCGCCGGCCGCAGGCCGGGCGCGGGTGATCCAGGTCGTGGCCGCACGCCGGGGGGAGGGCACGTCCACGGTGGCGCGCGAGCTTGCCTGGTTCGCGGCCAAGCGCGCCGGCCGTTCAGTTTGGCTGGTGGATCTCGACCTGCTGGCCTCGCCGCAGTATCTCGCCGTCCGCGATGAGGCCGAGCGCTACGGCGCCCTGGGCGAGCCCGCCGCCGCCAGCCCCGACGGCTCGATCTTCTTCACCGTCCAGCCGGCTTCGCTCAGTCCCGACGGACAGCCCTGGCCCGACGCCCGCTATCTCACCGCCCATCGCGTGGGCGCCGCCCGCTGGTGGGTCACCCGGTTTCGGCGCGAGAGCCTGAAGGGCCGGCAGGGGGTCCACATCCTGCCCACGGGCGACTACTGGAACGCCCTGCGGAAATATGCCGACCTGATCATCGTCGATTGCCCCTCGCCCGAGCGGTCGCAGGCCGCCCTGACCGTCGCGCCCTTCATGGACCAGACCGTCCTGGTGGTCGCCGCCGACGAGGCCGACGTCCGCGCCCCGGCCCAGCTACGCGACGCCCTCGTGGCCGCCGGCGGCACGGTGGCCGGCATATTCTTCAACCGGGTCACGGTGACCCCGCCGGGCTTCCTGAAGGCCATCCTGCCGTGACCCAGGCCACCTGGAGCGGCGTGGAGGTCGGGGGCCGACCCCAGGTCAGCCCCTGGACGCTGATGATCTTCGCCGCCAGCCTGCTCATCATGCTGACCTTCAGCGAGGGCTGGGTCTTCCCGCTGCGGGGCGACGCCAACAACACCGCCTTCGACAAGCTGATCCCCCTCGGCTACCTGCCCGCCTATGCGGCCGGCGCGATGCTGTTCGCCCTGGCCCCGGTCAGCACGGTCATGGCCCTGATCCGGCAACCGTTCCTCATCGCCCTGATGCTGGTGGTCGGGGCCTCGATCTTCTGGTCCACGGCGCCGGACATAACCGCGCGCCGGATCGTCGCGGTCTACGCCACCACCCTGGGCGGGATCGTGCTGGGCGCCCGTTATCGCTGGGCCGATCTCGCCGAGGTGTTCGCCACCGCCTTCGCCGTCCTGGCCGTGATCTGCTTGCTCATGTCCCTGGCCGTGCCCTCCATCGGAGTGATGCACGAGCTCTTCCCCGGCGCCTGGCGCGGAGTCTGGGCCGACAAGAACGCGATGGGCGGCATCATGACCCTCGGCTTCGCCATTCTAGCGGGCGCGGCCATGCTCAACCCCGCTCGGGCGAAGATCTGGTGGCCCTTCGCGGCCCTGGCCGTGCTGCTGGTGATCATGTCCACCTCCAAGACCTCCCTGGTCTCGGTGATCCTGGCGCTGGGCGGACTGATGTTCGTGGCCATCGTGCGGCGTGGCCCGGCGGTCAGCGTCGCCAGCTCCTGGCTGGCGGTGCTGGGCCTGGTGGCGGCGATGTCCGTGGCTCTGTTCGCGTCGGACATGGTGTTCAAGGCCCTGGGCAAGGACGCGACCCTCACGGGGCGGACCGAGATCTGGGCCGCCGCCATGCACCAGATCGAGAAGCGCCCATGGACCGGCTATGGCTACAGCGCGATCTATGACGACGAGAGCCGCTGGGGCCCCCGGGCCAAGATCGTCAAGGAGGCGGGCTGGAAGCCGCACCATTCCCACAACACCTGGATCGAACAGTGGCTGGGTCTGGGAATCTTCGGCCTGGCCGCCTGGGCGATGTGCTTCCTGCAGACCGTGATCCTGGCCGTCGTCGCGATCTATCGGGACAAGGGGGCCTATCTCGCCGTGCCGTTCCTGGTGGTCTACGGCGTGACCTCGCTCACCGAGAGCGTGGCGGTGAACTACAACGATTTCCGCTGGGTGATCTTCGTGGCCCTGGCGGTCAAGCTCTGCTGGCCCGACCGCAACGTCAGAAGCTAGAGACCGAGGCGCCGGGCGCCCTCGCGCACCGTCACCACCTCGAACCCGTCCGCCGTCGCCTGATCGATCAGCCGCGCCAGGACCTCGGGCGTGCAGCCCCAGGGGGAGGGATCTGGCCGCACGTCGTGGGTATAGAGGATCAGCCAGGCGTTCTTGGCCTTGGCCTCGGCCAGCCATTTCCGCGCGACCGTCTCGCCGTCCGGCCCCTCGATGCCGACGGCCGGGACCTGATTGAGGTCCGTACCCTTCTCGACAACACCGTGGTGCAGGGCGCGCAGGGTCGAGAACCGCTTGGCGAGCGTCCCCTTGGGGCCGCCGGCCACGTCGCCATAGGGGTAGGCGAAGCTCACCATCTCTCCGACCTCCCAGGCCGCCACCGCCTCGGCGTTGCGGACCACATCGGCGAGCGCCGCCGGACCCGAGGCCTGGCCGCAATCGAGGTGGGAATAGGTGTGGCAAGCGATCTCGTGTCCGGCCTTGGCCAGGCGCCTGTAGTCCACCGGCTCGGCGCAGGCGCCCATGGGCGCCTCGGTTCCGGCCAGGCCGGCGGAGACGTAGTAGGTGCCCGCCAGCCCGCGGGTCTCCAGCAGGACCGCGCCGGCCACCGCGGCGGTCAGGGGGGCGTCGTCGAAGGTGAACGAGACCATGGGCCCGCTCGGCGCTGTCGCCAGCGGCCGGGTGTTGATCAGCCGGACCAGACGGCGACGCAGCTTGCCCTTCAGGGAGCGGTCGGCGGAATAGGCCTCTGCATAGCTCGACATCAGACCGCCTCTGCATAGAGCGCGGCGCGATAGAGCCGCAGGGCGAAGGCCCGCGTCTTCAGCGGCGCGGCCTCGGTCAGGGCGTAGGCCTTCAGCAGGGGCCGCCAGAGGGATCGTAGCGGCGCACGCTTCAGGACGCGGGCGACCTTGTAGCTGGGGTAGCGGCTGATCACCGCGCGGTGGCTGGCCACCACCCGGGCGAAATTCCGGGTGGACTGTTCGTACTTGTCGGCCAGGGTCCTGGCGGTATCCAGGCCCAGGTGGGTGGCGGTGTTCTCCACGTGCAGGATCGGCCAGCGGCCCGCGACCCTCATGCCCCATTCCACGTCTTCCCAGCCCCAGCCGGCGAAGCCCTCGTCGAAGGACTCGGCGGCGAAGACATCGGCGCGCACCAGCAGGTTGGAGGTGAAGATCTTCTCGGGCATCAGCGACCGCTCGGCGGCGGGCAGGCAGTCGGACTGGCCCGCCATGGCGCGGTGCAGGGCATGGTCGCGGTTCGGCGGCGCCTGGTCCAGCGAGAAGCCGCCGAAGGCCACGGCCGGGTTCTGCTTGGCGATCAGGTCCAGCCAGTCGCCGATGAAGGTGGGGGTGTCGGGCAGCATGTCGCTGTCCAGGAACAGGTAGTGACCGGACCGGGCGTGGCTTACCAGCCGGTTGCGGCCCTTGGAGCGGCCCTCGTTCGTGGTCAGTCGGATGAAACGGGCCGGGAAGGGCAGGGCGGAGATAGCCGTTTCGACCCGTGCGGCCAGCCCTGCGTCATTGGTGCCATCGTCCAGAATCACCAGCTCGACGTCGCCGCGCTCCCGGGACAGCGCCGTCAGCAACGGCGTCGGGTCGTCGCCCTTGAAGGGCGTCAGGATGGAGAGAGCCGGACGGCCCTGGGGCCAGAGGGCGTTGTCGAAGAGGACTTCGGTCATGCGGCGCTCCGGGCGCGGAAGGTGCGAAGGGCGTCCTGGCCGCGGCTGCGCAGCGACCCGGCGTCCACCAGGGCGATCACAGCGCCATAGACCACCGCGCCGGCGGCGGCCTTCAGGGTCAGTTCCAGCAGGCCGCCGAAGGCCGGGATGGCGCTGACCACCAGCGCCATCAAGGCGCTGGCGCCCACCGCCTGGGCCAGGGTCAGCCAGGGCACCGGCAGGTTCACGCTGCGGCGGCCCAGATAGGCCGACGCCGCGAGACCCAGGCCGTAGCTGGCCGGGGTCGCCCAAAGGGCGCCATCCAGGTCGAAGCGGGGGATCAGGATGATGTTCAGCGCCACATTGGCCGCCGCTGGGATCGCCATCGCCACCAGCAGCAAGCTGGTCTTGCGCCCCAGGGTGAAGGCCTGGTGGAAGTAGTAGGTGGTCAGGCCCGCCAGCAGGCCGGACAGCGCGATCCACGGCGTGACGTGCGCCGCGCCGCTGGAGAGGGTCGGACCGATCATCAGTTGCGCCAGCGGGGCGGCGACGAGGGCCAGACCCGTGGCGGCCGGCACGGTCAGCAGCAACATGAGCTGGGCCTGCTCGCGGGCGGCGTCGGCCAGCGCGCTGCGCCCGCCGCGCTCGAGGGCCATGATCAGGGCAGGCCCGCCCGCCGCGCCCAGCCAGATGAACACCACGTCGAGGCTGCGGTTCGCGAGGCTGTAGCCCGCGTGATAGACGCCCACCGCGCTCTCATCGAGGAAGGCCGCCAGCAGGAACCGGTCGGTGGTGGACAGCACCAGGGCCAGGATCAGCGACAGGGCCACCGGCACGCCATAGGCGGCGTGGCTGCGCAGTCGGGGCGCCTCGACCCGTCCACCGGCCTGATGCCCGTGCTCGCGGCTGATGATGAAGGGCAGGCAGGCCAGGGCCGCCAGGCCCATGCCGGCCACCGGGGCCGCGCCGCCAAGACCGGTCATGGCCAGCGACGCGCCGATCAGAAAACCGCCTAGGGTCTGGCCCATGTCGAGCAGGGCCGCGCTCTTGACCTCGCCCGCGGCGCGCCGGCGCTCCTGCGCGATCTTGACGAAGGTGCGCGGGGCCACGGTGGCAAGGCCCGCCAGCACCGCCAGCTTCAGGCTCGCCGTCATGGGCAGGGCCAGGGTGATCAGGGCGGCCACCGGCAGCACCGCCAGCAGCAGCAGCCAGGCGCGATAGATCGTCGCCGAGTGGTCGGCGCCGCCGCCACGATCAGATTCCCCGGCCCAGAACCGCGCCATGGCGGCCTCGTTCCAGGTGAAGACGGCGGTGTGGACAAGGGCCATGACCGAGATGCCCAGGGCGTAGTCGCCGAACTGGGCGGGGGTCAGCAGACGGGTGAAGGCGACAATGGTCAGCAGGCCGACGACGCCCTGCACCACATTGACGGGCAGATAGCCGATCACCCCGCGCCAGAACATCGCCACAACCTTTTCGACCGATCAGCGGGCAATGTGCCCGATCAGGCGGTTTCAAACGGTTAAGGTCGACGGCTTCAGCGGATGTTTTCGCGGTCGCCCAGCAGGCAGGGCAGGGTCATGAGGATGATGTAGAGGTCGAGCAGGAAGGACTGCCGCTCGATGTACTCCACGTCCAGGGCCACGCGGCGCTTCACGAGCTCGGGCGTGTCCACCGGACCCCGCGAACCATGGATGGCCGCCCAGCCGGTCATGCCGGGCTTCATGCGGTGACGGTGGGCGTATTCGGCCACCAGTCGGGCCGATTCGATGTCGCCGGTCATCATGCCCACCGGGTGCGGGCGCGGCCCCACCAGGGACATCTCGCCGGTCAGCACGTTGAAGATTTGCGGCAGCTCGTCCAGCGACGTCTTGCGGATGAAGCGGCCCACCCGCGTGACGCGGTCATCGTCGGCCTGGGTCTGACGGACCTTGGTTTGCGGCGCGGCCTGCACCCGCATGGAGCGGAACTTCCAGACCACGATCTCCTCGTTGTTGAAGCCGTGGCGGCGTTGGCGGAACAGGGCCGGGCCGGGACTGTCGAGCTTGATGGCCAAGGCCACCAGCAGCATGACGGGGGCGGCGACGGTGAGGGCCGCCAGGCCGATCAGCAGGTCTTGGGCGCGCTTCACGATCACCCGGCGCTCGTCCATCGGCGCACCCGAGATGTGGGCGAGGGGCACATCGGCGATACGGCTGATGGCGGCGGCTTCATGGGCGGCGTCCTCGCCGTCCAACAGCAGGCTGACCTCGTTGGGCAGGACCGCAAGGCGCTCGATCAACTGGCCGACGCGCGCGCGGGCCTGGGAGGGCACCGTGATCACGATGCGGTCTACGTAAGGCATGATCCGGTGGGCCAGCAGGGCGTTGGTGTCGCCAAGCATCGGAACGCCACGGATGCCGGCCGGGCTGCGGGCGGCTCGGTCGTCGAACACGCCGAGGATGTTGGCCTCGCGGCTCAGCAGGGTGGCGACAATCAGGCGCTCGGCGGCCCCCGTGGCGCCCACCACCACGATATTGGGGGTCAGCCGTCCGCTGGCGCGCCAGCGCCGCACGCACAGCCACCAGACGATGTGTATCAGATAGGTCGCCGTGAAGGTCGCCGGCGCCCAGGCAGCCATGGCCTGGGCCAGGGTCGCCATGGGGATGAAGGGCAGCAGCAGGGCGAAGGCTGTCCCCGCGCCCACAATGAACGCCCCGGTCAGGCGAACCAAGTGAACGGCCAGCTCCTCGCGGCGATTGAAGCCGTAGGCTCGGAAGATTGACAGGCTGAGCAGGACGGTGAGCGCGCCGGTGCAGGTCACCGAGAGGCCCGCCGCCCCGACCGCGCCAAGCGCATGGGCGACGGCGCCGGCCACCACCAGCAGGGCGGCGTCACCGCCTTGGAACATGCGCGCCACCACGCGGCCTTGCAGGCGCGCGCGGGTGGGGATCAGCGACTGGGGCCGGAAGGGGCCGCGGCGGTCCTCAGATGCGCCCTGCTCGGCGGGCGGCAGGGCGGCGCGGGGGGGCGCGACATGGGGATCAGTCTCGCGCGCTTGCGACGCAGGACCGGTCTCCGGGTTTTCCTTGCGTTGAAACTGGACGACGGAGGACATGGGGAGGGGAGCCGCACACGCACAAATGGGAAGCTCGAGTGTGCCGCAGCGGTCTGATCGTCGGGTTAACGCGCCGGCCGGTTCTTTGAATCGCCGGCTTTTCGCGCGCCTCGGACGAAACCGCGCGACCTCGATTGCCAGCCGCATTCGAAACGGCTATCCGTCCCGCCCTTGATGGTGACGTGGCCGAGTGGCTGAAGGCAACGGTTTGCTAAATCGTCATACGTGAAAGCGTATCCAGGGTTCGAATCCCTGCGTCACCGCCAAGGTTCCCCTCCCTATTTCTTCACGCACAGCCACCGCGCGCGGTGGAAGTTGGAGACGTTATCGACCCAGCCGGTGACCTTCGGGCTCACCAGGTTGCGGTTCACGACATAGTAGATCGGCGCGAAGGCCTCGTCGGTCAGCATCATCTGCTCAGCCTGTTTCAGGATTTCGGCGCGTTTGGCGGCGTCCGGTTCGCGGTCGGCGGCGTTGAGCAGGGCGTCATAGGCGGGGTTCTTGTAGTCCCCATAGTTCTGGCCGCCTGTGTCGGACTTCATCAGGCTCAGGAAGGTCACCGGATCGTTGAAGTCGGCGAACCAGCTCATGGCCCCCACCCCGAAGTCACGGTTGCGATAGGCGGCGAAGGCGACCTGGCTTTCGTTCTGCACGATCTTCGCGTCGACCCCGATGGCGGCCCAGTCGGCCTGGACGGCGCTGGCCAGCAGGATGGTGTCGGGGCTGTTGACGATCTTCAGCTCGAAACTAAGCTTCCGGTCCGGGCCGTAGCCCGCCGCGGCCAACAGGCGCCGGGCCTCGGCCTGCCGCTCGGCCAGAGGCTTGTCGGCCCAGACCGTCCTGGCGCCCTGGGCGTAGTTGGCCGTTCCCGGCGGCACGAAGGCATAGGCCGGAATCTGGCCCGCCCGCAGCAGCTTGCCGGTGATGAACTCCCGGTCGATCGATTCCGACAGGGCTCGGCGTACGCGGATATCCCGAAAGGCCGCGATCTCATGGGTGTTGAACGAGAGATAGGCGGTGGCCAGCGAGTTCTTGGCCCTCACCACGTCGGGCATCCGCTCTTTCAGGCGGATGAAGCGGTTGGACTGGAACGAGGTGTTCACGTCCAGTTCGCCGCGCGCGACGCGCCGCTCGGCCATCACCGAGTCCGGGGTCGGGAAATAGTCGATCCGGTCCACGCAGACGTTCGCCGCGTCGTAGAAATTGGAGTTCTTCACCACCTCGATGTGGTCCCCCAGCTTCCAGCTCATCAGCTTGTAGGGACCGTTGCTGACATAGCGGCCGGGCTTGACCCAGGCGTCGCCCCATTTTTCCACCGCATGCTTTGGGACCGGGAAGAAGCTCTGGTGTTTCAGCAGTTCCGGCAGGTAGGGGGCCGGATGCTCCAGGGTCAGTTCCAGGGTTCGGGCGTCGATGGCCCGCGCGCCCACCGCGGTCAGCGGGGCCTTGCCCTCGTTCACCGCCTGGCCGTTCTTCAGCAGGTAGATGAGGTAGGAATAGATCGACGCGGTCTTGGGATCGAGGATGCGGCGGTAGGCGAAGACGAAGTCATCGGCGGTCACGGGCGCCCCGTCCGACCACTTGGCCTCGCGCAGGTGGAAGGTCCAGGTCAGGCCGTCGGCGCTGGTCTCCCACGAGGTCGCCATGGCCGGGATCGGCTCGCCTTCCGGCGAGTCGGTGGTCAGGCCGAAGATCAGGTCGGCGATGATCGTGAACTCGTCCACCAGGTTGGAGGTTTGCGGATCGAGGGATCCCGCCTCGCCGCTGCTGCCATAGGCCAGGCAGACCTCGCCGGCCGGGCAGGGCGGCCGGCTGACCTTGGCCTGGCAGCCGGACAGCAGCAGGGCCGCGAGACCGAGGCCGGCGAGCAGGGCGGGACGAAGACTCTTTGAGACCATGGCCTAGTCGTCCCACCGCCCGCGCGCCCTGTCGAGACTTGGCCGCGCGGCGCTGAAATACCGCGTGCATCGCCGCCCGGGCGCGCTATGTCGGACCTGTCGCGCCGGCAGAGCGCACGGAGGGGATCATGGGCTATTCCGAAAAGCAGTTCCGCTTCGAGGGCGCGGACGGCGCCTCGATCGCCGGCTTTCGCTGGGCCGACGAGGCCGCCGCGCCGCGCGCCATCCTGCAGATCGCTCATGGCATGGGCGAGCATGCCAGGCGCTACCCTGAACCCCTGATCCCGATCATGGCCGACGGCTTTGTCCTCTATGCCGACGACCATCGCGGCCACGGCTACACGGCCCCCAGCAAGGACGCCCTTGGGGACTTCGGCGAGAATGGCGCGGAGCTGGTGGTTGAGGACATCGCCCGCCTGACGGACCTGGCCCGGGCCGAAAACCCAGGCCTTCCGCTGGTTCTGCTGGGGCACAGCCTGGGCTCGTTCTTCTCCCAGGCCTACGCCTTCGACCACGCCGGCAAGATCGACGGCCTGGTGCTGTCGGGCACCGCGGCCTTCGGAGACCGCACGGGGCCGGCCAAGAAGCTGGACGAGATGAACGCCGAAGGCCCGCCGCCTCGCACCCCCTATGACTGGCTGTCGCGCGACGACGCCGAGGTGGATAAATACATCGCCGACCCGCTTTGCGGCTTCTCCCGCCAGCCCAGCGCCGCCGACAGCTTTGCTCGGGTCAGCGCCCGCCTGCGCGATCCCGCCGAGATCGCCAAGATTCCCAAGGACCTGCCGCTCTACATCTTCGTGGGCGACAAGGACCCCATCAATCGCGACCTCGAACTGCTGCATCCCCTGGTCAACCGCTACCGTGAGGCCGGCCTCACGCGGATGGAGGTGAAGGTGTATGAGGGCGGTCGCCACGAGATGCTGAACGAGACCAATCGGGACGAGGTGGCGGCCGACCTGCTCGCCTGGCTGCGCAAGACGGTGGGCTGAACCCACGCCATACTGATGCCTGGATTGTTCGCGGCGACCATTGCGCCGCGCGCCTGACATTTGAACGACGACCATTTTCGCGTGTGGAGCAACCGCGCGCCCGGGGGAAACATATGACCACCTTGCGTAATCTCGCCTTGTGCTCGGGCCTGGCCCTCATCCTGGCGACGGGCCTGGCCCAGGCGCAGGTTGCGCCGCCGCCCGCCACGGCCGTCGCGCCGGTCAACGTCTCCGAACACTTCGCCGCCATGCGCGACGGGGTGAAACTCGCGGCCAACGTCTATAGGCCGGCGGGGAATGGGCCCTGGCCGGTGGTCGTGTCGCGCACGCCCTACCTTAAGGACGGCCGCCCGGATCGGGCTGACTCCAAGCTCCAACTCGACGCAAACGCCAAGCGCTACACCGACGCCGGCTACGTCTTCGTGCTGCAGGACACCCGCGGCAAGGGCCACTCCGAAGGCTTCTACGCCGCTTTCCAGAACGATATCGAGGACGGCTATGACACCGTGGAGTGGGTGGCGCGTCAGCCCTGGAGCAATGGATCTGTCGGCATCACCGGCGGTTCGGCCCTGGGCATCACCGCCAACGCCGCGGCCATGGCCGCTCCACCGCACCTGAAGGCCGCCTATGTGGTGGTGGCGCCCTACGACCAACTGCAGAACAGCTACATGGGCGGGGTGCTGAAGGACAAGGACACCGTCGGCTGGAGCAAGGGGCAGGGCGTCTCGGACGCCGCCCTTGAGGCCACGCGCGCCAACGTCTTGGATAGCGTGTTTTGGAACCGCGGCGCGATGATCACCAACCGGAAGTACATCCGGATTCCTATTTATAACGTCGGGGGTTGGTACGATATCTTCAACCACGGAAACATCTCCAACTTCGAGGTGCTGCAGAACGCCGGCTCGAAGGGCGCGCGGGGCAATCAGAAGCTGCTGATGGGCCCCTTCGGCCACGGGCCGCTGTCGGGCGACCTGGCCTATCCCGGGATGGATCGCGGTAGCCTCGCCGGGGATCAGGAGCTCCGCTGGTTCGACTACTGGCTGAAGGGGATCGACAACGGGATCATGGACGAGCCGCCGGTCAGCTACTTCATGATGGCCGGCGCGCGCACCGGGGCCTTCTCGCCGAAGAACCGCATGCTGACCTCGGCCAACTGGCCGCCGGCCAACCGCGAGGTGCGGTACTATCTGACGCCCGACAAGACCCTGACCACCAAGCCGCCCGCCGTCACCGACGCCAAGCTCAGCTACCGGTTCGATCCGGCCAACCCGGTGACCACCTTCGGCGGCGCCAACCTCACCTTCGAGCGCGGCCCGCAGGATCAGCGCCAGGTCCCCGCGCGCCAGGACTACCTGCGCTTCCAGACCCCGGCTCTCGACAAGGACGTGGTGATCGCCGGACCGGTGAAGGTGGAGCTCTACGGCGCCACCGACGGCCTCGACACCGACTTCGTGGCCAAGCTGGTGGACGTCTATCCCGACGGCTACGAGGCCCTGGTGCTCGACGCCCCCATCCGCGCCCGCTACCGCCACGGCCGCATGCCCGACGACGTCAAGATGATGACGCCCGGCGCGCCGGAAGAGATGGTCATCGACCTGTGGTCCACCGCCATCACCTTCGAGAAGGGCCACCGGATCGCCGTCCACATCACGTCCTCGAACGCTCCGCGTTTTGAAGTGAATCCCAATACCGGCGAGGCGCCCGGCAAGCCGGCCCAGAAGCCGCGCGTGGCCCTCAACAGCGTCTACATGGACGCCAGCCATCCCTCGGCCCTGGTGCTGCCGGTGATCTATCCGGAGACGAAATAGGAACCGGGATCGGAGGCCTCCTCGTAGGAAGGGCCCGCGGCGCCGACCTGGATCAGGGCTTCGAGGGGCTCAGGGGGCAGGCGCTTCAGGGCGTCCTGCATGGCGTGCGTGTCTACGCTCCAGTCCTGGGTCGGCGCCGACTCCATCTCTTCCGACTTGCGGTGCCGGGCTCGGGACCCAATCTGGGGAACGAAGAACGGCGTTTGACGTTTGCCCATGCTTAGGGGCGAGCTTCGTCATGGCCATGATCATGGCCGTTCTGAACCCCACGGCAGGAGTATCCCATGGCGCATCACGATGACGCAGGGCCCATGCCCGCACCGCTTCGCGGCGCCTTGGGCCAGCCGGCGGCCCGCTATCACCGTATCCGCCAGGCCAGCGAGGATCTGGTGCGGCACCTGTCGCCGGAGGACATGGCGGCCCAGTCCATGCCGGACGCCAGCCCCGCCAAATGGCATCTGGCCCATACCAGCTGGTTCTTCGAGACCTTCCTGTTAAAGCCGAACCTGGTGGGATACCGCGCCTTCGATGAGCGCTACGCCTACCTGTTCAACTCCTATTATGAGGCGCTCGGCCCCCGTCAGCCGCGGCCCGAACGGGGCCTGCTGACCCGGCCCTCCCGCGACGAGGTCCTGGCCTATCGCGCCCATGTGGACGAGGCGATGCACCGCCTCCTGTCCTCGGGCCTGCGGGGCCTCACCGACCTGCTGGAACTGGGCCTGGCCCATGAGCAGCAGCATCAGGAACTGATCTTGATGGACATACTCCATCTCTTCGCCCAGTCGCCGCTCAAGCCCGCCTATTCCCCCACCACGGCCCTGCCGGTAAGCGCCGATCCAGGGCCGGCCGGCGTGGTCGCCTTCAACGGAGGACTGGTGGAGGTCGGCCATTCCGGGCCCGGCTTCGCCTTCGACAATGAAGGCCCGCGCCACCAGGTCTTCCTGGCGCCCTTTAAGCTGGCCGATCGGCTGGTGACCAATGGCGAATGGCTGGCCTTCATGGCCGACGGCGGCTACGCCAAGCCCGAGCTCTGGCTGGCGGAGGGCTGGGCCCAGGTCCAGGCGGAGGGCTGGACCGCGCCGCTCTACTGGCAGCAGGGGGTCCACGGCTGGCTGGCCATGACCCTGCAAGGGCTTCGCGCCATCGCCCCCCACGCGCCGGTCACCCATATCAGTTTCTACGAGGCCGACGCCTTCGCAACCTGGGCCGGGGCCCGACTGCCCACGGAGGCGGAGTGGGAACATGCCGCCGCGGGCCTCCCGATCGCCGGCAATTTCATGGGCTCGGGCCAGCTCGGCCCTGCCGCCGCCACGGCGGGGGAGGGCCTTCGCCAGATGTTCGGTGACGTCTGGGAATGGACCCGCAGCGCCTACGCCCCCTATCCCGGCTTCCATCCGGCGGCAGGAGCCGTGGGCGAGTACAATGGCAAGTTCATGAGCGGCCAGATGGTGCTGCGCGGCGGTTGCCACGCCACGCCGCCGGGCCACACTCGGGCCACCTACCGCAACTTCTTCCATCCGGAGAAGCGCTGGATGTTCTCGGGTCTGCGGCTGGCCTGGGACGGCGAGCCTCGCGTCGCCGCCCAGACCGACGGCAGTTTCGCGGCCGATGTGCTGGCGGGGCTGGCCCGGACGCAGAAGACCATCCCGGCGAAATACTTCTACGACGCCGAGGGCTCGCGTCTGTTCGAGGAGATCTGCGACCTGCCGGAATATTATCCCACCCGCACCGAGGCCGCCCTGCTGCGCGCCAAGGCAGGTGAGATGGCGAGCGCCATTCCGCTGGGGGCGGCCCTTGTGGAGTTCGGCAGCGGGGCCAGCACCAAGACCCGGCTGCTGTTGGACGCCGCGCCACAGCTTGCGGCCTACGTCCCCATCGATATCAGCAAGTCGGCCCTGGACGACGCCGCCCGGTCCATTGGCCGCGACTACCCCAATCTCGTGGTCGCGCCCCTGGTGGACGACTTCACTACCGCGCTTAGCCTGCCGGCCGAGGTCGAGGGCCTGACCAGCATTGGCTTCTTCCCCGGCTCGACGATCGGCAACTTCCGGCCTGAGGAGGCCACCATCTTCCTGGCCAGCGCGCGCCGGCTGCTGGGCCATGGCTCGGCCTTCCTGGTGGGCATGGACATCGTCAAGGATGAGGCGGTCCTGGTGGCGGCCTATGACGATGCCCAAGGCGTGACGGCGGCCTTCAACCTGAACCTGCTGACCCGCGTCAACAGGGAGCTTGGCGGCGACTTCGACTTGGCGGCTTTTCAGCACCGCGCCGTGTGGAATGCGCAGGAGAGCCGGATGGAGATGCATCTGGTCAGCCGGCGCGACCAGGTCGTTCACGTCGCAGGGACCGCCTTCCACTTCGCGGCCGGCGAGAGCCTGCACACGGAGAATTCCTACAAGTTCACGGTCGAGGGCTTCGGACATCTGGCGGCCGCGGCCGGCTGGAAGCTGGAGCGCCGGTGGGAAAGCGTCGAGCCCGCCTTCGCCATGGTCCTGCTGCGCGCATAAGCTGACGGCCCCGATGCGTATCGGGGCCGAGGCTTGGCGCGCGGGGGTTAGGCCGTTCAGTCTTCCAGCGGCCCTCGGGTGCGACCACCGCCGCGGGAGGATTCTCCGCCCTTGCGACCGGCTGCGGCCGCGAGGTCGCGGTCCTTGGCGAAGCTGCGCTTCTCGCCCGGCACGCTCGCGCCACCCTTACGGGCGATCTCACGCCGGCGCTCGGGGTTCATGGCGGCGAATCCGCGACGGGACTTCGGCTTGGCGTTGGGATCGAGGTCCATGGGTTGCTCCTGGTGTGCGTGCCTTGAGGAGATGCGGGGGCTGCATCAACTACGGTTACGCTCAGACAACCCTCAAGACGCCGCAGAGGTTGCGAGGAAATATGCGCGCTGTTTGCGGCGCGGCGATAAAGCCGGTGGCGGACCCCGAAGAGACCGGCCCGCGGCCTGATCAGCAGCTCGCCAAGCCCGTCGCTGGAGATGGGGGTCTATAGGGGAAGCTGAACCCGCGCCGTCAGGCCGCCATCCGGACGGTTGATCATCACCACATCGCCGCCATGCCCCCGGGCCACCGAACGCACCACGGCCAGGCCCAGGCCGATGCCGCCGGTCTGGCGGCTGCGGGAGGGTTCTCGGCGGTAGAAGGGCTCGAACACCCGCTCTGCGTCCTCGGACGGGATTCCGGGGCCATCGTCCTCGATCTCGACATAGGCGCTGGCGGCGTCGCGATAGACCCGGGCCCGGGCCCGGCCGCCGAACTTCACGGCGTTCTCCAGCAGGTTGGCGAACAGTCGACGCAGGGCGACCGGATCGCCTTCGATGATCACCTTTTCACCCAGCGCGGCCTGGGTGTCGGCGCCGGTCTCGGCCATCTCGTCACAGATGCTCTCCAGCAGGGAGGAGAGCTCCAAGGGGGTCCGCTCGGCGGGCCCGCTGGCGTCGCGCACGAAGGTCAGGGCCGCGGTGATCATTTCCTCCATCTGGTCCAGGTCCCCGGCCATTTTGGCGCGGGCTTCCTCCGGCAGGTTCTCGATGCGGAAACGCAGGCGGGTGAGGGGGGTGCGCAGGTCGTGGGCGATGGCGCCCACCATGGCGGTTCGGTCCTCGACGTAGCGGCGCAGGCGGTCCTGCATCTCGTTGAAGGCGCTGACCGCGACACCGATCTCCGCCGTCCCCTTCAGAGAGACCGGCAGGCGGGCTCCCCGCGGATCGCGGCCCAATTGCTCGGCGGCTTCTGCGAACAGGCGGAACGGCGCGGCCAGCCGCCGGGCGAAGATGTAGGCCACGGGCGCCAGGGCGAGGCCCGAGAGCGCCAGCCACAGGATCAGCCGCTGTTGCCAGGGGTCGAGCCCCAGGCCTCGCATCGGCCTCACGACGTTCCAACGGCCGTCAGGCCGCTTCACCCCTACATCGAAGGGCGCGATCAGGAAGTGTTCCTCCTGCAGCCCCCCCTCGCGAGCAATACGGTCTCGGATGATGCGAAAGACCCGCCTGTCGGAGACAGGCAGTCGACCGGATGCGGTGACCACCACGTCTTCCATCCGCACGCCCAGCAAGGTGGCGAGCTTCTGTCGCATCTCCGGAATCGTCCGACCTTCCATGGGTGGGAACGGCGCCTTGTCGGCGATCCGCATCTCCAGCGGGCGCCGCTCGGTGAGATTCGGCGGGTTGCCCAGGAAGGTCTGCGCCACCTCGCTCAGCCTGTAGAAGTCAGGGGCCGGAGGGGGCAGGTTGAAGATCATGAACATGCTGATCGCCTGAGACGCGACCAGGCTGATACCAATCAGGGTCAACAGCCGCCCGAACAGCGAGGCCGTCGGCCGACCCGACCACAGGCGCCTCACGTGCGCTTCACCTTGGCGGTGAACATGTAGCCTTCGTTGCGGATGGTTCGGATCAGATCGGTGCCGCCGCCGCCGTCGTCCAGCTTGCGGCGCAGCCGGCTGATCTGCACGTCGATGGCGCGGTCGAAGGCGTCGGAATCAGGGCCGCGGGCGAAGTCGAGGAGCTGGTCGCGGGTCAGCACCCGCTGCGGCCGCTCCACGAAGGCGCGCAGCAGGGAGAACTCGCCCGAGGACAGGTTCACCACCACCCCTGGCGGCGAGCGGAGCTCGCGTCGCACCAGATCCAGCCGCCAGCCGGCGAACTCGCAGCCCGCCCCGACGCTGTTGGGCGAACCCCGGAGTTCGGCCCGGCGCAGCACGGCGCGCACCCGGGCCAGCAGTTCGCGGGGATTGCAGGGCTTGGCCAGATAGTCGTCGGCGCCCAGCTCCAGGCCGACGATGCGGTCGGTGTCCTCGCCCATGGCCGACAGCATGATGATCGGCGGACCTTCGCCGCTCAGGCGCCGGGCGATGGAGAGACCGTCCTCTCCGGGCAGCATGACATCCAGCACGATCAAGTCGACGGGGCCGCGCTCCAGCGCCAGCTCCATCTCGCGGGCGTCCCCGGCGGTCTCCACCAGATAGCCATGCTTGCCCAGGAAGTCGGAGACCACATCCAGAATGCCCGGGTCGTCATCGACCATCAGGATGCGAGCGGTCGCGGGGACCTGTTCGGTGCTGGGTTCCATTCGCGCCATTTTCAGCCCCTCCCGTAACGCACAGATTTCACGGCTGAAACCGCTCTAGTCGCCGGCCAGGACGTCATCGGCGACGTAGCCGTTGGTCTTCCGTTCGATCCCGAACCGCGACATCGGGCCATGCCCCGACACGAAGGCCACGTCGTCGCCCAGGGGCCACAGCTTGCCGGTGATCGAGGCGATCAACTGCTGGAAATCACCGCGCGGGAAGTCCGTGCGACCGATCGAACCCTGGAACAGGACATCGCCCACCTGGGCGAAGCGCGCCTCGCGGTGGAAGAACACGACATGGCCCGGCGTGTGGCCCGGGCAATGGTAGACCTCGAAGCTGGTCTCGCCGAGGGTGACGGTGTCGCCGTCCTCCAGCCAGCGGTCGGGGATGAAGCCCTTGGCCTCGGGCATGCCCCACTTGGCCCCGCTGGCTTCCATCTGGTCGATCCAGAAGGCGTCGTCGCGGTGTGGTCCCTCAATGGGGACGCCCGTGATCGCCTTCAGGGCCGCCGTACCGCCGGCGTGGTCGAGGTGGCCGTGGGTGATCCAGATCTTCTCAAGGGTGAGGTCGTGGGCCTCCAGCGCCGCCAGCAGGCGTGGGACCTCGCCGCCTGGGTCGATGATCGCCGCCTTCTTCGTCTTCACGCACCATACGATGGTGCAGTTCTGCGCCAGCGGGGTGACCGGGGCGATGATCGCGCGGATGGGGGAGGCCGTCTCGGACATGGCCCAGCATCGGCGTTCACGACCCATAAGAAAAGGCCCGGGATGTGCTCCCGGGCCTGTCCTTGTCGGCTATTGCGCCCCGGGCATCGGGGGCACCGAGTCCGGCGGCGCGTCGGCGGCCAGCTCGGGCACGTCAATGATGCCGCGGCCCAGGTGGCTGTTGCGGAAGCCGTAGGCGAAATAGACCACCAGCCCGATCGCCGCCCAGATCAGGAACATCATCTTGGTCTCATGGCCGAGGCTGAAGAACAGGAAGCCGCAGCCGAGGATGGCCACGGGCGCCACAATCCAGACCAACGGCGTGCGGAATGGACGCTTCCGGTCAGGATCGGTCTTTCGCAGCACCATCACCGCGATCGCCACCATGGCGAAGGCGAACAGGGTGCCGGAGTTGGAGATGTCGGCCAGCACGCCAACCGGGAAGAAGGCCGCGAAGGCCGAGACGCAGACCCCGGTGATGATCGTGATCACGTGGGGGGTGTGGAACTTCGGGTGGATCTTGGACAGACCCGAGGGCAGCAGGCCGTCACGGCTCATCACGAAGAAGATGCGGGTCTGACCGAACATCATCATCAGGATCACCGAGGGCAGGGCGAGGCCGGCGGCGAGGCCGAGCAGGTTGCCGATCTGGACCCAGCCGATCTCCCGCAGGGTCCAGGCGAGAGCCTCCTTGGAGCACACCACGTGGGTGTCAGCCAGCGACTGACAGGCCGCCGTCAGCTCCGGGCTGCCAGGGCGCAGGCCGACGCCCGCGGCGTCCATCACCGGCTGGGCGCCCACCGTGCCGATCACGCCCGACGCCACCAGGATGTAGAAGAGCGTGCAGACGGCGAGTGAGCCGATCAGGCCGATGGGCATGTTGCGCTGCGGGTTCTTGGTTTCCTCGGCGGCTGTGGAGACCGCGTCGAAACCCACATAGGCGAAGAAGATCGAGGCCGCCGCGGCCGCCACCCCCGAGAACCCCAGGGGGGCGAAGGGGGTGAAGTTCTCCATCTTCATCACCGGCAGGGCCAGGACGCAGAAGAGGGTCAGGGCCGAGACCTTCACCAGCACCAGGACGGCGTTTACCGCCGCCGACTCCCGGGTGCCGATCACCAGCAGCCAGGTCACGAGCAGGGCGATGCCCGCAGCGGGCAGGTTGACGATTCCGCCGTCCATCGGGCCCAGCACCAGGGCGTTGGGGATGTCGATGGCGAAGGCGTTCTCGATCAGACCCACCACATAGCCCGACCAGCCCACCGAGACCGCGCCGGCGGCGACGGCGTATTCCAGGATCAGGGCCCAGCCCACCATCCAGGCCAGCATCTCGCCCATCACAGCGTAGCTGTAGGTGTAGGCGGAGCCGGAGACCGGCACCATGGCCGACATCTCGGAGTAGCAGAGGGCGGCCACGGCGCAGACAAAGCCCGCGATGATGAAGGCCGCGATCATGCCGGGGCCGGCCTTCTGGGCCGCCTCGGCGGTCAGAACGAAGATCCCGGTGCCGATGATGGCCCCGATGCCCAGCATGGTGAGCTGGAACGCCCCCAGGGTGCGATGCAGTGATTTCTTCTCAGCGGTCGCGAGGATCGCGTCCAGCGGCTTTACACGCCACATATTCCCTCCCAATCGCGGCGGTCCCCCCGCCGCGCGAATTAAGCTTGCGCGGACCGTGCGGTCTGCTCATGCGGCGGTCAAGCGGCAAGGCTTGGCGTGGCCCCTGGGCGCGGATAGACCCCCTGCATGCTGCCTGTTGAGGAAATCCTGCCTGCCTTGCAGGCGGCCCTGGTGGAAAACACCTCCGCTGTCCTGGTGGCGCCGCCCGGGGCCGGCAAGACGACCCTGGTCCCGCTGCGCCTGCTGGACGCGGCCTGGCTGGCCGGGGCCAAGATCATCATGCTGGAGCCCCGGCGCCTGGCCGCCCGCGCCGCCGCCGACCGCATGGCCAAGACCCTGGGCGAGCGGGTGGGGGAAACCGTTGGCTATCGGGTGCGGATGCAGTCGCGGATCTCGGCCAGGACCCGGATCGAGGTGGTCACCGAGGGCGTCTTCAGTCGGATGATTCTTGGCGACCCAACCCTGGAGGGGGTGGGCCTGGTGATCTTCGACGAGTTCCACGAGCGCAGCCTGGACGCCGACCTGGGCCTGGCCCTGGCCCGCGACGCGCAGGGGCTGCTGCGCGACGACCTGCGCCTGCTGGTGATGTCGGCGACCCTGGACGGCGCCGCCGTCGCCCGCCTGCTGGAAGCGCCTGTGGTGGAGAGCCAGGGGCGGGCCTTCCCCGTCGAGACCCGCTATCTCGGCCGCGACGAGCGCCAGCGGCTGGAGGACCGCACGGTCCGCGCCGTGGAGCGGGCGCTCGCCGAGGAGACCGGCAGCATCTTGGTCTTCCTGCCAGGCCAGGGCGAAATCCGCCGTACCGCCGACCTGCTGTCCGAACGTGTTCGCCGCCCTGACGTGCAGATCGCGCCGCTCTACGGCGCGCTGGACCCGGCCGAGCAGGACCGCGCCATCTCCCCGGCGCCGGCGGGCGTCCGCAAGGTGGTGCTGGCGACCTCCATCGCCGAGACCAGCCTGACCATCGAGGGCGTCCGGGTCGTGATCGATAGCGGTGTCGCCCGCGTGCCGCGCTTTGATCCCGCCAGCGGCCTGACCCGTCTGGCGACGGTCCGCGTCAGCCGCGCCGCCGCAGACCAGCGCCGGGGCCGCGCCGGCCGCACCGAGCCCGGCGTCGCCTACCGGCTATGGGACGAGGCTGAGACCCGCGCCTTGCCGGCCTATGCCGATCCCGAAATTCTCGACGCCGACCTCTCGGGCCTGGCGCTGGATCTTGCCCGCTGGGGGGCCAAGGACGTGGGCGCCTTGGCCTTCCTGGACGCCCCGCCAGCCGCCGCCTTCGCCGAGGCCCGCACCCTGCTGCGCCGCTTGGAGGCCCTCACCGACGACGGCGTCCTGACCCCGCACGGCGAGGCGCTGAGCGGCATGCCGCTGGCGCCGCGTCTCGCCCACATGATCCTCAAGGCCGCGGCCACCAACCAGGCGCCCCGCGCCGCGCGCATCGCCGCCCTGGTGACCGAGCGCAACCTCGGCGGCCGCGACGCGGACCTGCGCCACCGCCTGGAGAGTTTCGAGCGTGACCGCTCGCCTCGCGCCCGTGACGCCAAGGCCCTCGCCGACCGCTGGGCAGGCATGGCCGGCAGGGCGGGCAAGGGCGAGCCCCTTGAGGACGGTCTGCTCCTGGCCTTCGCCTATCCAGAGCGCATCGCCAAGGCCCGCGGTCCCACCGGCGAGTTCCAGCTGGTCAGCGGCCGGGGCGCCTTCGTGGAGCCCACCGACGCCCTGGCCCGCGAGAAGTGGCTGGCCATCGCCGAGCTGGGGGGCGGAGACCGGCGTGACCGGGTCCTGCTGGCCGCGCCCCTGGACGAGGTTGAGCTGATCGCCGCCTTCGCCGACCAACTGGTGGTCGAGAGCCGCCTGGAGGAGAGCGGCGGCGGCCGCTTGCGGGCCAAGCAGATCACCCGCCTGGGCCGCCTGACCCTGCGCGAACAGATCGACGAGAACCCGGACCCCAAGCTGATCGCCGCCGCCCTGGCCGACCGGGTTCGCAATGAGGGTCTGGGAGCGCTCGCCTGGGGGCCGGCCGCCGAGGCCCTTCGCGCCCGAGTCGGCTTCCTGCGCGCCGCCGGGGGCGACTGGCCCGATCTTTCGGACGCAGCCCTGCTCGATAGGCTGGACGACTGGTTGGTCCCTCTGCTGCCGGGGCTGCGTTCCCTGGCCGCCCTCAAGCCGGACGCCCTCGACGGCGCCTTGCGCAGCTTGATCGCCTGGGACCAGCAGCGCCGCCTCGACGCCGCCGCGCCCCTGCGCTGGACGGCGCCCACCGGCAACGCCTTCACCATCGACTACGCCGCCGAGGGCGGTCCGCGCGTCGATGTGCGGGTGCAGGAAGTGTTCGGCTTGACCGAGCATCCCACCGTGGCGGGCGGGACTCCGCTCACCCTCTCTCTGCTGTCGCCTGGCCACCGCCCGGTCCAGACCACCAAGGACCTGCCGGGCTTCTGGAAAGGATCGTGGAAGGACGTCCGCTCCGACATGCGCGGCCGCTATCCCAAGCACGTCTGGCCCGAAGACCCGGCCAACACCGCGCCGACCGCCAGGGCCAAGCCGCGTGGGACTTAGAGTCTAGGCCGTGGCCGCGTAGATCATCACGCCGGTGGCCACCGACAGGTTCAGGCTGTCGGCTCGGCCGCGCATGGGAATCTTGACGTTGACGTCGCAGAGGGCGGCCATTTCCGGCGTCAGGCCCTGTTGTTCGTTGCCCATGAACACCAGGGCGGGCTTGGCGTAGCTGGCATCGGTGTGGGTCACCGTGGCGGTCAGCAGGGTGCCGATGACCGAGCCCGGCCATGTCTTTCGCCAGGCCGCGAAGGCGTCCTCGGCGGCCCGGACGATGGGGACAGCGAAAACCGAGCCCATGGTGGCGCGCACCGCCTCCACCGAGAACGGATCGCAGCATTCCCCCACCAGGATCACCGCGCCGCAGCCCGCCGCGTCGGCGGTGCGCACGATGGTCCCCAGGTTGCCGGGATCGCGCACCCGGTGCAGGGCGACGAAGCAGGGGGCCGATGACGGGGCCAGGGCCTCCAGCGGCATGAACATCTGGTGGAACACACCCACGACGGCCTGCGGATTGTCGCGGCGCGAGACCTTGGCGAGGATCTCCTGAGTGACCTCGATCACCTCGCCGCCGCCGGCCCGCGTGGCGGTCATGGCCTGGCGGAGCAGCGGGTGGCCGTCGGCTTGTGCGCCGTACATCAGGATGGCCGGCGCGTGGCCGGTCTCGATGGCCTCGGTGACGATCTTCAGCCCCTCAGCCACGAACAGGCCGGTCTCGTCGCGTTCCTTGCGCAGGTGCAGGGCGCGGACCGCCTTGACCGTCGGATTGGTCAGGGAGGTGACGGTTCGGTCGCTCACGGCGCCCACCGGGCGTAGAAGGACATGCCGATCTGGCGGGCGCCGTCCTGTTGCACCAGGGCCAGTTCGCCCCACTCGATGGTTCCGGCCCGGTCCTTCAGCTTCTCCGACAGCAGACCGGCCAGCGCCGCGCCGGAGATACGCTCGGCATAGGCGTTCAGCAGCAGGAATTCCGCCTTATCCGAAAGAAGTTGAGCGCATAGGGTCGAAAGCTCAGGCAAATTCTCAAATAGTTTCCAGACCTCACCGTCAGGTCCGCGGCCATATTTCGGGGGGTCCAGAATGATGCCTTCGTACTTCGAGCCCCGCCGCACTTCCCGCTGCACGTAGCGGCGGGCGTCTTCACAGATCCAACGGATCGGCTTGTCGGAAAGTCCCGAGGCCTCGGCGTTCTCCCGAGCCCAGCCGATGGCCTTCTTTGAGGCGTCCACATGGGTCACCGCCGCGCCGGCCGCGGCGCAGACCAGGCTGGCGACACCGGTATAGCCGAACAAATTCAGAATCTTGGGCTGGCCTTCTGCGGCGCGCACCTTCTGGTCCAGCCAGGCCCAGTTGGCCGCCTGCTCCGGGAAGAAGGCCAGGTGGCGGAAGGCGGTGAAGCGGGCCTTGAAGTTGACGTCCTGCCAGGAGAGCGGCCAGGTATCCTTGGGCTGCTCCCGGAAACGCCAGCGGCCGGCGTCCTCCTCGTCGGTGGGATCGAACACCGCGTCGGCGGCCCCCCAGACATCTTCCCCCAGTGACGGCGTCCACAGGCACTGCGGCTCTGGCCGGACCACGGCGTAGCGACCGTAGCGCTCCAGCTTGCGCCCATTGCCGCTGTCGATCAGGGCGTAATCGGCCCAGCCGGTGGTGCGCATGACGCCGGGGGCCTCGGCGACGGTGGGGGCAGGCTTGCTCATGCCCTTGGCCTTACCCGTTCCGGCCTCGCGGCGTCCAGTCGGGCGCGCGCCGGTTGATGGGGTCAGTATGGAAGAGTGGGTATGGCGCACGGCGCTGTGATGCCGCATTGTTGCAGGCCTGACTTGCGCCGGATGGCCTTTTGGTTTCCGCTGCAAGCTGTTCGGATGACGAAAGGATTCCCGTGACGACAGCAGTGACCACGAGGCGCTCGGCGCGCAAGCCCAAGGGCGATGGGCACCTTCGCAGGGCGGAAATCCTCGAGGCCGCGGAACGTATTTTCGTGGCCGAGGGCTACGAGGGCGCCACCATCCGCAAGATCGCCGACGAGGTCGGGGTCTCCTCCACCGCCCTCTACATGCACTTCCCCGACAAGGGCGGCATCCTGCTGGAGATCTGCGAGCGGACCATCATCCAGCTCCTGGAACGCAACGCCGCCATCGCCGCGCGGCCGTTGGACGCCGTCACCCGCGTCAAGGAGATGCTCGACTCCTATATGCGGTGGGGTTTCGAGCACCCGAACGCCTATCTGCTTGTGTTCGCGGGCGTTCACCCCGTATCGACCGTCTGGCACGAAGGCACGGCGGACATGAGCGCGCGATGCTACGAAATCTTCAGCGGCGCGGTGCGCGAGATCGCGGCCGAGGGACGGCTGCGGACCGGCACCGGCGACAGCGCAGCCCAGGCGCTTTGGGCGGCGTGCCATGGCGTGGTGGCGCTGATGATCAGCCGCCCGAACTTCGACTGGGCGCCGGTGGACGAGGTGATCGAGGTCACTCTCAGCGGCCTGATGCACGGCCTCGTCGTCGACTGATCGCGGCGCTCGTCGCGGCCTTGAGCTTCGCGGGCGCCGCCCAGGCGGCTCCGCGTGTCCTCTCCCTGGATCAATGCGCCGACCAGTACGTCCTGGCGCTGAGTCCGCGCGTCTCCATCGTGGGCCTCTCCACCCGGGCCAACGATCCTGATTCCCGGCTGCGCGAGCTGGCCCGCGGGCTGCCCCTGCGCCGGACCACGCTGGAGTCGGCGCTGGCCGCGAGGCCTGATCTCGTCGTGCGCTACTGGGGCGGCGACCCGCGCTTTATCGCCCAGCTTGAGACGCGTGGTGTTCGCGTCGTCACCATCGAGGACGCCTCCGACTTCGGCGGCGTGCGGGCCAATGTCCGCCGCGTCGCCGCCGCCATGGACCGCCAGGCGCAGGGCGAGGCTGTGATCGCCAAGATGGACGCCCGACTGGATCGTTCGGCCGGCGCCTGGCGCGGCGCGACGGCGCTCTATATCACCCCCGGCGGCTTCACCGGCGGGGAGGGGACCTTGGTGCATCTGATCCTGAAGTCCGCCGGCCTGACCCCCACGCCGCCAGGGCCCGGATTCCAGCCGATCTCGCTGGAGCGCCTGGCGATCAAGCCCCCACGCGCCCTGGTGTTGGGGTTCTTCGACGACTTCATGCTGGCCAATAACCGTTGGGGTCTGGGCCGACACCAGGTCATGCGCCGGGTCGCCGCCGAGCGCACGGTGGCCAGCCTGCCGAGCGCCATGCTGGGCTGTCCTGATCCCTCCGCCGCCGAGGCCGTGGAAATCCTGGCCGCGAAGGCCCCGCGATGAAGCTGAACCTGTTGCTCGTCGCCGCGCTGCTGGTCCTCCTGGCGCTTGGCCTGCTGCTGGGGGAGACGGCGCTCAGCGCCGCCCAATACGCCCAGGCCTTCGGCGACCCGGCCTCGGGCCCCGGCGAAATCCTCTGGGCGATCCGCGCACCCCGCGTCGTGGCCGCCGCGGTGGTGGGGGCCGCCCTGGGCCTGGCCGGGGCGGTGATGCAGGGCCTGCTGCGCAACCCCCTGGCCGATCCAGGGGTGCTGGGCGTTTCCGCCGGCGCGGGCCTTGGGGCGTCCCTGGCCATCGCCCTGGGTCTCGCCGCCATTCCCGGGGGGACGGAGGCCGCGGCCCTGGCGGCGGCGCTGGCCACGGGACTGCTGCTGACGGCGCTGGCCGCCCGGTTCCGCGAGCCGGAAACCCTGATCCTGTTCGGCGTGGCGCTCTCGGCCTTCGCCGGGGCCCTGACCTCGCTGATCTTCAACCTCTCGCCGTCCCCGGTGACCACTGCGGAGATCCTGTCGTGGCTGATGGGCTCGGTGGCCAACCGCAGCTGGAGCGATATCGGCTGGGAGTTGGCGCCCATGACGCTCGGCGCGGTCCTATGCGTTTACGCCGCGCGAGGCCTGGTGATGCTGACCCTGGGCGAGGAGACCGCCGCCATGTCCGGCCTGCCCATGGGCCGCCTGCGCGCCGCTGCGGTCGCGGGGGCTTCGCTGCTCACCGGCGCCGCCGTGGCCATGGCCGGAATCATCGGCTTCGTGGGCCTGGCCGCCCCCCACCTGGTTCGCGCCGGCGCAGGGGCGGACCCCGCCAAGGCGCTCGCGCCCTCGGCCCTGGCCGGCGCCCTCCTGCTTACCGCCGCCGACATCGCCGCCCGCATGATCCCCACCGACCAGGAACTCAAGCTAGGGGTGGTCACCGCCCTGTTCGGCGCACCGTTGTTCGCCCTGATCGCCTGGCGCGCCGCCCGGAGCTGGCGCGTATGACCGCGGCTCTTTCCCTGCACGAGGCCACCGTCCGACGGGGGGATGTCGAGGTGCTTAGGGGCGCCAGCCTGACGGTTCAGGCGCGAGAAGTGGTCGGCGTCGTCGGCCCCAACGGCGCGGGCAAGACCACTCTGCTTCGCGCCGCCCTGGGCCTGGCCAGGCTCTCCGCCGGCCGCGCCGACCTCGCCGGCCGCGACGTGGCGAGCCTCGACGACGCCCGCCGCGCGGATCTGGCTGGCTACCTTCCCCAGGAGCGCCGCGTCGGCTGGAACCTGCCGGCCTGGCGCATCGCCAGCCTGGGCGCGGCCCGAAAGCCGCCCGCCTTGGCGCAGGCCGCCGCCCTGAAGGCCCTGGACCGCGTCGGCCTCTCCGGCCTGGCCGGGCGGGGGGTGCTCGACCTCTCCGGCGGGGAGCGGGCCCGGGTGTTGCTGGCCCGCCTGTTGGTCACTGGCGCGCCGCTGCTGGTGGCCGATGAGCCTGCGGCCGGCCTCGACCCGGACGCCCAGCTGCTGTCGCTGGAGCTGTTCCGCGAGGAGGCCGCACGTGGCGCCGCCGTCGTCCTGACCCTTCACGACCTCGGGCTGGCGGCGCGGACCTGCGACCGGCTGGTGGTGGTGAGCGCGGGCGCCATCGTCGCCGACGGCGCGCCTCGCGACGCCTTGACCTCCGCCGTTCTGCGGGAGGTCTTCGGTCTGGAGGGCGCTCTGGAAGAGACCGCCGCCGGTCTCACCCTGGCGGCGCGGCGGGCGCGGTCATGAAGCTGCTGGGCCTGCCCGGACGCGAACCGTCCACCCTGGCTCAGATGGAGGCGCTCCTCGCCCGCCTGGAGATCGGCCAGACCGAGACGGAGATCCGCCATCACGGCTTCTGGGCGACCGACTGGAGCGATCCCGACGTGCTGCCGGAGGCCGAGGCGGTCGCCCGGCTCAGCGCCGACCTGGTGATCGCCAAGTCCATTGGAACCCTGGTCGCCATGCTGGCTGTGGCCCGTGAGGGTTTCGCACCCACGGCCTGCGTCTTCATCGCCACGCCGTTGAACCGGCTGATCGCGGAGGAGGAGGTCGCGCTCCTCGAGGCCCACTGCGCTGCGATCCCGACCCTGTTCGTCCAGCAGTCCGACGATTTCAACGGCGCCTATGGCCCCCTGGCGCAGATCGTGGCGCGCCATCCGGGCTGCGCGGCCGTGGAAATCCCGGGCGGGGACCATCTCTATGAGGACATCGAGCTGATCGCCCCCTTGATCGAGGCCTGGGTCAACGACGCCTAGTTGGGGATTGGCCGCATCCCGCCCGACGCCTGGGTCGGGACCGCGTTCTGGGCCTCGATCGGGCCGGAGGGCACGTATCCCGCGCCGTAGCCGCCACGCTTGAGATCCGCCGAGAGCGTGATGGGCGCCGTGCCGCCGTTCAGCCGGGCGCGGTAGACTTGCATGCCCTCCATCACGCGCATGACGTAGTTGCGAGTCTCGGAGAACGGGATGCACTCGACGAAATCGATCGGGTCGGTGGCCGCCCCGCGCGGGTCGCCACAGAACGCGGTCCAGCTGGCGGGGCGTCCGGGACCCGCGTTATAGGCCGCGATGGCCATCGGGTAGGAGCCGGAGAAGTTGCCCACCATTTGGCCCAGATAGGTGGAGCCGAGGCGCATATTGTAGTCCGGGTCGTCCAGCATGCCCGGCGAGTAGCCCGTGCCCATGCCCCGGGCGACCACCGAGGCGGTGGCCGGCATCAGCTGCATCATGCCGCGCGCGCCGGCGCCCGAGCGGATCAGCGGGTCGAAGCCGCTTTCCTGGCGGGTGATGCCGAGGACCAGGGCCGGCTCCGGCGCCATGGCGAGGTTGGGGGTGGGGCGCACCGGGTAGCCGCGCTCGGGCAGGATGAAGCCGCGCTGGGCGGCGGCGCGGACCACCTTCATGGCGGTGTCGATGTCGCCATAGCCGCGCACCATGTCCACCAGCAGCGCCTCCTCCTCGGCGGTGGGCAGGACGTCGTCCAGGGTCAGGACGAAGGTCTTGAACAGGTCCTTATTGCCGATCTCGTAAAGCATCCGGGCGGCGCGCACGGCGTCGCGGCCCTCGAAGCGGTTGCGGTCGGCCTGGGTGATAGTGGGGTCTCGGCCCAGGTTCAGCCTGTGGGCGCCGACCTTTTCGCCGGCCAACTGGCCATAGAAGGTCGTGTTGTGCTTGGCCGCCGCGCCATAGAAGCCCTGGGCGCGATCCTGCTGGCCGGCGGCCTCCGCCGCCCGGCCACGCCAGTAGAGGGCCCGGGCCCGGGTGATGGGGGAAGAGCCGATCTTCTCGATGGCCGCGAAGTGGCGGTCGGCGTCCTCCGGACGCTTCAGGCGGGTCAGGGCGACCCAGCCCGCGTAGAACTCCGCCTCGGCGGCGTCGGCGCCCTCGGTCAGGCCGGTATTGGCGGCGGCCAGATAGGCGCCTTGGGAGTCGCCGTTGCGCAGCGAGCTGATCACCAGCTGGTAGCGCTCGTCCCAGATGCGGGCGCCCATCTCGGGGAAGGCGATGTCGGTGGGGAAGCTGCGCACCAGCCCCAGCGACACCTGGTCCATGCCGCGGCGGCGCATATAGGCCGCGCGCTCGAAGGCCAGGCCCGACGAATTGGAAACGCTGGCCGGCAGGTTGTTCACCAGGGCGTTGGCGCCGGCCGAGTTCTGCCGCAGGGCCATCCGGGCCTGGGCAAGCTGGGCCTGGGCGGCGGGCAGCAGCGCGATCATGTCCCGGGCGGCCGGGCCCTGGCTGCCGAACAGGATGACGTCGGCGCGGCGGACGTGGTCGTCCTGGGTCAGGACGTCGCCGAACCGGGCCAGCATCGCGCGTTGCGGATCAGCCTCGAACAGCTTGTTGCGCCAGGTGTTGCGAATCAGCGTGGCGGCTTCCCTGTCGCGCCCCGTGGCGCGATAGGCTGAGGCCAGGGCCATGGCGCCCTCGGCGGTCACCGGATCGGCGCCGCCGAACCAGTCGATGGTCCGCTGCGGGCCCAGCCCCCCGGTCTCCAGCAGCTTTTCGGCGGCCACCTGGCGGCGTGAAGCCCGAGGCCAGCCGGCCAGGTCGCGGCGCGCCTGGTCGATCTCGAAGAAGCTCAGCGCGTCGGCATTGGCGTCCGCCATCGCCCAGATGGCGATCTTCTTGGCGATCGGATCATTCAGCATGGCGATGGCGGTGCGGGCGCCGGTGACGTCGGCGCGCTTGGCCGAATCCAGGGCGCTGCGCAGGGCCGCGCCGTCTGCGTCTGACAATCCGCGCCGGTAGACGATGGGCTGGGTCTGGGTCAGCTCGATCGGCGGCGGAGGCCCTTCATAGGGCGCGGGGCCTTGCGTCGGCTGTTGCGCCTCGGCCACGCCGGTCAGCAGAACAGCGGCGGCTGCGGTGAAGAGTGCCTTGCGGGCCTTGGACGCCAAAACGAATATCTCCGATCGAACGAATAACGGAACAAGTCTGGTTGCGGCTTAGGGGCTGCCCGCCATATTGTCCGGCCAAATCTTGAGGCCGCAACAATTGGCCTGGCTTTCACGGCTTTTTGCAGACCATGTCCGAACCTTTGTTCAAGGGCGTCATGCCGGCCCTCGTGACGCCGTTTCGCGACGGCGCGATTGATGAGCAGGCGTTTATCGCCCTTGTCGAACGCCAGATCGCGGGCGGTGTCCACGGCTTGGTGCCCGTCGGCACCACAGGCGAAACCGCCACGCTCAGCCACGACGAACACCGTCGGGTTGTGGAGTTATGCGTCGCCACTGCGGCGGGACGCGTGCCGATTATCGCCGGCGCGGGCTCCAACTCGACGGCCGAGGCCATCGAATTGGTGCGCCACGCCAAGACCGTCGGCGCCGACGCGGCCCTGGTGGTGACTCCCTATTATAACCGTCCGAGCCAGGAGGGCCTCTACGCCCACTATGCGGCGATCAACGAGGCCGTGCAGCTTCCGGTCCTGGTCTACAACGTGCCGGGCCGCACCAGCATCGACATCGCCGACGCCACCCTCGGACGGCTCTCCAAGCTGCCCAACATCGTCGGCGTCAAGGACGCCACCGGCGACATGACCCGGGCCACCATGCAGCGCCTGCTTTGCGGTCCCGACTGGGTGATGCTGTCGGGCGACGATCCCACGGCGCTTGGCTACATGGCCCATGGCGGCCACGGCTGCATCTCGGTGACCTCCAACGTGGCGCCCGATCTCTGCGCCGCCTTCTACAACGCCGCCCTGGGCGAAGACTGGAAGACCGCGCTCTACTGGCAGGATCGCCTGCTGCTGCTGCACAAGTCGCTGTTCGCCGACGCCTCGCCGGCGCCCACCAAGTTCGCCCTGGCGCACCTTGGCCTCTGCCGGGAAGACGTCCGCCTGCCGATCACCGCCTGCTCTGAAACGGCGCGGCACGAGGTCCTCGCCGCGTTGCGGGAAACCGGCCTGATCTGATGGCCGGCAAGCTGATCGCCGAAAACCGCCGCGCGCGGTACGACTACTTCCTGGAGGAGACCTTCGAGGCGGGCCTCATGCTGACCGGCACCGAGGTGAAGTCCCTGCGGGTCGGGCGCGCCAACATCGCGGAGTCCTACGCCTCCGTCGAAGGCCGAGAGATCGTGCTGATCAACGCCGATATCCCGCCCTACGGCCAGGCCAACCGCTTTAATCACGAGCCGCGCCGGCACCGGAAGCTGCTGCTGCACAAGAAGCAGATCGAGAAGCTGATCGGCGCCGTGCAGCGGGAAGGCCGCACCCTCATTCCGATGAAGCTCTATTGGAACGACAAGGGCATCGCCAAGCTCGAGATCGCGCTCGCCAAGGGTAAGCAGAACCACGACAAGCGCCAGGCCACCGCCGACCGCGACTGGCAGCGCGATAAGGCCCGCCTGTTGCGCGACCGAGGCTGATGACGCACGCAGCGCAAGTCGAGGCCATCGAGCGGGCGACCCTCGCGGCCGTCGCGCCGGAGGAAGTTCTTGAAATCGAAGGCTGGCTGATCGGCCTCGATCCGGGCTCCATTCGCCGCGCGGCCAGCGCCGTGCCCCTGCGCCACGACCTGCCGGCCGACCCAATGGTTCTCGATCGCATCGAGGCGGCCTATGCGGCGCGCGGCCTGAGGCCGGCTTTCCGCATCGCCGACGGCCCGGGCCTTGACGCCGTCCGCACCGAACTTGCCCGTCGCGGTTACGGCTTCGAGCAGCCGACCCTGGTCAAGACCTCCGCCACCGGCGCCATCGCCGCCGTCACCGATCGCCCGCCCGCCGAGATCGCCGAACGTCCCGACGACGCCTGGGCCGCGGTCTTCCTGGGCGAGGGGTTCGATCCCGTCGATGGCGCCTATCGGGTCCTGGCGCTGAGCCGGTCGCCCGGCGCGCGGTTCGGCATGGTCCGGGATGGGGACCGGACTGTCGCCGTCGGATGCGGATCCTTCGGCTACGGCTGGGTCAGCTTCCACGGCATGCGCACAGACCTCAGCCGTCGCGGAGAGGGCCTGGCCGGCCGCGTGTTGGCGGGGCTGGCGGGGGAGGCGCTCGCTCGCGGCATCGACCGCGCCTTCCTGCAGGTGGAAGAAAAGAACACGCCGGCCCGCGCCCTCTACCGCCGCGCCGGCTTCGAACAGGCCTGGCGCTACTTCTACTGGAGCAAGCCCGCCTAGCTCTCGATCAGTTCCCGTGCACGCCGGAACACCGCCTCGAACATCTCGCCCGTCAGCCGCCCGGTGTTCGTGTTGAGCCGGGAGCAGTGGTAGCTGTTCAGGATCACATAGGGGCCGGCCTGAAACTCGGTTCCGTGCCCCGGAGGTCCGGCCGAAGCCTTCAGCCCGAGCGCCTTGAGCACATTGCGCCGCGAGACGTCGCCTAAGGTGACGATCACCTTCAGGCGGGGCAGGGCGGCCAGGCGCGCCGTCAGGAACGGGCGGCAGGTGTTCTCCTCGCGGGTCTCGGGCTTGTTCAGCGGCGGCGCGCAGCGGACCGCGTTGCTGATCATGCAGTCCACCAGCTCCAGTCCGTCATCCGGGCGCGCCTGATAGACGCCCTTGGCGAACCCGGTCTTCAATAGCGTCTCGTACAGCATCACTCCGGCGCCATCGCCGGTGAAGGGGCGTCCGGTGCGGTTGGCGCCGGTGCGGCCGGGCGCCAGGCCCGCCACCAGCAGGCGCGCATTCTCATCGCCGAAGGAGGGGGCGGGGCCGTTCCACCAGTCGGGATGCTCGGCGCGATTGACCATCCGATAGGCCACCAGCCGCGGGCAGAGCGGGCAGTCCCGTGGCGGCTCGGCCACGGCGGTCGCGTGGGACATCAGGCCTCGGCGTCCGCTCCGGTGCGGCTTTCCTGGATGAAGCGCGGCAGGCGCGAGGGGCGGCCAATGATGTCGGCCAAGTCGGCCAGGTCGATGAAGTGGTCGGCCTGACGGCGCAGGTCGTCGCTGGCCATCGGTGGCTGGGACTTCACGGTGGAGACGACGGTCACCCGCGCGCCCTTGCGCTGCACGGCCTCCACCAGACAGCGGAAGTCGCCATCCCCGGAGAACAGCACCAGATGGTCAGCGTGACCGGCCATCTCCAGCATGTCGACAGCGATCTCGACATCCATGTCGCCGCGCCAGCGCTTGCGTCCCTGGGCGTCGGTATATTCGCGGGCCGGCTTGGTCACCAGGCGGAAGCCGTTATAGTCCAGCCAGTCCACCAGCGGACGAATCGGCGAATACTCCTGATCCTCGACCAGCGCGGTATAGTAGTAGGCGCGCACCAGGACGCCGCGCGTGCGGAACTCTTCCAGCAGCTTGCGATAGTCGATATCGAAGCCCAGCCCCTTGGCGGCTGAGTACAGGTTCGCACCGTCAATGAAGAGCGCCAGCCTGTCCGTGGGGTAAAATGTCATCGGGATCGGAAATCCATAAAGGGGGCGGGGGGCGCAGGGACCCGGACGGGGCCGTCTTGGTCGCGCTGGGCGGCAACATGGCCGGCGACTATGGTTCGTCCGAAGCTCTTCTTGAGGCGGCGCTCGCTCGTTTCGCCCAGGCGGGATTGCCTGTGGTCGCCCGGTCGTCCTGGTGGAGCTCTGCCGCCTGGCCGGACCCGACCGCCAACGAGTATCGCAACGGCGTCGCGGTTGTCGAGACGAAGCTGACGCCCCTGGAAGCTCTGCATACCCTTTTTTCAATCGAGGCGGAGTTTGGTCGCGTGCGGAGCGAGAAAAACGCAGCCCGGACCCTCGACTTGGATCTGATCGCTTTCGGGCGCGCGGTTCTGGCGACGGACCACTTGATCCTGCCCCATCCCCGCGCCCACGAGCGGTTGTTCGTCATGGGACCGCTCGCCGAAATCGCGCCGGAATGGCGTCATCCGACCCTGGGAACGACCGCCCGGCGGCTGGCGGCGAGCGCCTCCGTGGGGCTCGACGCCCGTCCCGTCTCGAAAAAGCCGCGCCGCGAGCCGATCTGACGCGCCATGCGGCGTTGCACAACGCCGTCAAACCCTCTATTTTGTTCGGTTCTACCCCCGACTTGAGGATTCCATGGCCCGCGTCACCGTCGAAGATTGCATCGAACGAGTTCCGAACCGCTTCAGCCTCGTGCTGCTGGCGGCCCACCGGGCCCGCGCCATTTCGGCCGGCTCGGCCATTCTGGTCGATCGCGACAACGACAAGAACCCCGTCGTCTCCCTGCGCGAAATCGCCGATGACGTGGTGGACGCCGAGGAGCTGCGCGAAACCCTGATCGGCACCCTGCAGCGCGTCGATGAGCGCTCGGAAGCCGAGGAAGAGGCCGAGACCCTCGCCCTGCTGGCCGATCCGACCCACATGCAGATGAGCGAACTGGAACTGGTCCGCGCGCTGCAGAGCGACCGTGACGGCGGCCAGGAGGAGCGGTACTGAGCCCGGAAGGCTCAGAACCCCTCACGCTTACGGCGGCGCCTGAACCCGTCGCCGACCAGAAGATTGCGCCGCCGAGTCCGTCTCGGCCCCCGCGCATGCTCCGCCAGTATGAGCTGATCGAGAAGGTCCGCTCCTACGACCCGACCGCCGACGAGGCGATCCTGAACCGTGCCTATGTCTACGCCATGCGCATGCATGGCTCGCAGAAGCGCGCCTCCGGCGATCCCTATTTCGCCCACCCCATCGAGGTGGCGGGCATCCTCACCGACTATCGGCTGGACACCGCGACCATCGTCACGGCCCTGCTGCACGACGTGATCGAGGATACCCCGGTCAGCGCCCAGGACATCACCGACCTGTTCGGGGGCGAGATCAGCGAGCTGGTGGAGGGCGTCACCAAGCTCACCAAGCTGGAGCTCAACAGCGAGCACACCAAGCAGGCTGAGAACCTGCGCAAGTTTATCCTGGCCATCTCCAAGGACGTCCGCGTCCTGATGGTCAAGCTGGCCGACCGTCTGCACAACATGCGGACGCTGCACTACATCAAGAGCCCGGCCAAGCGCGAGCGGATCGCCCGCGAGACCCTGGACATCTACGCCCCGCTCGCCCGCTCCATCGGCTGCCATCGCATCTGTTCGGAGCTGGAGGAGCTGGCCTTCGAGCACCTGAACCCCGTGGCCCGCGACGCCATCGGCCGCCGCCTGGAGGCGCTGCGTATCGAGCAGGGCGGGGCGGTCGCCGTGGTCTCGGCCGAGATCGCCGCCAAGCTGGACGCCCGAGGCCTCTCGGCGCGGGTGTTCGGCCGCGAGAAGAACCCCTATTCGATCTGGCGCAAGCTGCAGCGCAAGTCGATCGGCTTCTCTCAGCTCTCCGACATCTACGCCTTCCGCGTGATCGTGGATTCGGAGGAGGACTGCTACCGCGCGCTCGGCGTCATCCACCGCGCCTGGCCCAGCGTGCCAGAGCGGTTCAAGGACTTCATCTCCACGCCCAAGCGCAACAACTACCGCTCCATACACTCCACAGTGGTCGGTCCGCGTGGGATGCGCATCGAGATGCAGATCCGCACCGAGGCCATGGACCGGGTGGCCGAGGAGGGCGTGGCCGCCCACTGGCGCTACAAGGACAAGTCCTACGGGTTTGACGCCGAGGCCCAGGCCGACGCCGGGGGCCGCGACCCGCTGCTGAACCTGCGCCATCTGGTGCAGGTGCTCGAGCATGGCGGCGACGTCGAGGAGCTGGTGGAGCACGCCAAGCTCGAGATGTATCTCGACCAGGCCTTCGTCTTCACTCCCAAGGGCAAGCTGGTCAGCCTGCCGCGCGGCGCCATGCCGCTCGACTTCGCCTATGCGGTCCACACCGACGTGGGCGACACCTGCATTGGGGTGAAGATCAACGGCGAACTCAAGCCCTTACGGACGACTCTTCAGAACGGGGATGTGGTCGAGGTGATCCGTGGCGCCAAGCCGGTGGTGCCCCCCGACTGGCGTTCGCTGACGGTCACGGGCCGCGCCCGCTCCGCCATTCGCCGCCATATCCGCCAGACGGAGAAGGAGGAGTTCACCCGGCTTGGCCGCGCCACAGTGGACCAGACCTTCGAGCGCGCCGGCAAGGCCCGCAAGGACGTGGCCCTGAAGCCTGCCCTGGAACGCTTCGCCGTCGCCAGCGAGGACGACCTGTTCGAGATCGTCGGCCGTGGCCGCATCTCGCCGACCCAGGTGCTCGACGTGATCTTCCCCGGCCTCAAGGCCTCCGACCGCGAGGCGGCCACCGCCGTGCGCCGGATCGAGGGCGGCAAGGCCGCGCGCCTCTACGTGCGCGGCGGCGGTCTGACCCCCGGGGTCTCCCTCCACCTCGGCCAGTGCTGCACCCCGGTGCCCGGCGACCGCATTGTCGGCATCATCGAACCGGATGGCGGCGGCCTGACCGTCCACACCATCGATTGCGCCAAACTGGCGGAGTACGAAGACAAGGAAGAGCTCTGGCGCGACCTGCAATGGACGCCGGAAGCTGAGCGGAACACCGTCACCCTCTCACGCCTGACCGCCACCATCCGCAATGCGCCAGGCGTCCTGGGCCAGGCCTGCACGGTGATCGGCGAGGCCGGCGGCAACATCGTCAACCTGCGCATGCACCGCCGCCATGCCGACTTCTTCGACGTCGACTTCGACGTCGAGGTGAAGGACGCCCGCCACCTCACCCACATCGGCGCCGCCCTACGCGCCAACCCCGCCGTCGAGACGGTGGAGCGCGGGAAGGGCTAAACCTCCGTCCCCGCCTGAGTCTTGGTCGAGGTCTGGAGAACCTTCACGAAGCGCGCGCCAGGCGCGGGGCGCCCACGTACCGGGCTGGATCGGCGTCCACCGTCACCCGGCGCATGTGGCGGCGCTGGCCGGGATAGTCGTTCAGCGCGTAGTGCCAGACCGAGCGATTGTCCCAGAAGGCCACCGACCCCGGGCTCCAGGCGAAGCGGGTGGTGAACCGCTCACCCCGGCAATGCTCGAACAGGAAGTCCAGCAGGGGCTTGGACTCCCGCGTGCTCCAGCCCTCGATCTTCATCGTGAAGGCCGGATTGACGTACAGCGCCTTGCGGCCGGTTTCCGGGTGGGTGAGCACGACGGGGTGGATGAATTCGCCGGTCGCGCCCTCCGCCTCGGCGACGTTCATGGAGGAGCGCTTCTGGGCCGAATGGCCGCCGGCGGAATACTCCCGGCCCGCCGAGTGGACGGCGTTCAGGGTTTCCAGCGTGGCGCGCAGGCCTGGCGTCAGCGCCTCGAAGGCGGCGGCCTGGCTGGCGAACAGGGTGTCCCCGCCATAGTCGGGCAGCTCCACCGCATAGAGGATCGAGCCGATGGAAGGATGCTCCAGGAAGCTCATGTCGGAGTGCCAGCCGCCGCCGAAGTTCACACGGTCCTGCGGTTCCTTGATGATCTCCATTACCTCGGGGTGGGCGGCCATGCCGGCGACATAGGGATGGATGTTCAGCCGCCCGAAGCGGCGGCCGAAGGCCAGCTGCTGCTCCGGCGTCAGGCTCTGGTCGCGGAAGAAGATGACCTGGTGCTCAACGAAGGCCGCGCGGATCGCGGCGATGGTGGCGTCCTCCAGGTCGCCCGAAAGATCGACCCCGGAAATCTCCGCCCCAAGGGCCCCGGCCGTACGGCGGATGTGCAGATTCGGCATGATTTTTCCCTCCCGGCCACCTAAACGGTGATCACGAGGGGATTTCGTCATGTCCGTGCGTGCCATTCAATACCTGCTGGCCTCAGTTTTTCTGGTTCTGGGTGGCTGGTGTCTGATCTCGCCCGCCAGTGTCATGGCGCTCACCATCACCCCGGCCTTCCAGACAGACGCCCCGATCGTGCCCATCCTGGTGGGAGCCTTCGGCGCCCAGGCCCTGATCGCGGGCCTGTTCGCCGCCTTCTCGAAGTTCACCAAGACCACCTTCCTGGCCTATGGGATCGCCCTGCTGCCGTTCTTCGTCTTCGATTACTGGTTCTTCGCGGTGGTCCCCATGCTCACCCCGCTAGGGCTCGCCGATGCGGTGGGCAACGTCATCATGCTGGCCCTGTGCGTCATGGGCTGGCGCAAGGCCGAGCGGGCCTAGCTTTCCACTCCGCCAGCATCTAAGTCCGCCCCACGGCCCCGCGCCAAGGATACCGCCATGACCTCCAACGCCCTGACCTGGCGCGCCGCCCTGCTGGCCTTGGCGGTGGTGGCGGTGTGGGGGACCAATTTTGTGGTCATCAAGGTGGCGCTGGCCCATCTGCCGCCGCTGACCTTCGCGGCCCTGCGCTTCACCTTCGCCCTGCTGCCGGCTGTCTTCTTTCTCAAGCGGCCCGACGTGCCCTGGCGCAACCTGGCGGCCTATGGCGTGCTGATCGGCCTGGGTCAGTTCGGTATGCTCTACCTGGCCATGCAGCACGACATCTCGCCGGGCCTCGCTTCCCTGGTGGTGCAGGTCCAGGTGTTCTTCACCATCGGCCTGGCCATGGGACTGTCCGGAGAGCGGGTGAAGCGGTTCCAGATCGCCGCCCTCGTGCTGGCCACCGGCGGCCTGGCGGTGATCCTGATGCATACGGACGGTTCCACCACGCCGCTGGGCCTGGGCCTGGTGCTGATCGCGGCGGCCAGCTGGGCCGGCGGCAACATGGTGCAGCGGGCGACGCCGGGCGTGAACTCGCTCGCCTATGTCGTCTGGGCCAGCCTGTTCTCCATTCCGCCGCTGCTGGTCCTGGCCCTGGTGTTCGAGGGGCCTGAACGGATGCTGCTGGGGGTCCAGAACGCCGACCTCGGAACCTGGGGCGCGGTCCTCTGGCAATCGGTGGGCAACACCCTGTTCGGCTACGCCGCCTGGGGCTGGCTGCTGGCGAGGTATCCGGCCGCCACCATCTCTCCGCTCGCCTTCTTCGTGCCGGTGTTCGGCATGGCGGCCTCGGCGGCCCTGCTGGGTGAGCCGATGCAGGACTGGAAGCTGATGGCGGCGGGCCTGGTGCTGGGTGGCCTGGCGCTCAACATGTTCTGGCCGATGCTGCGCCGCTCCGCCGCTCAGGCCTCGTAGGCGTACATGCGATAGGGAACCTCGGCCCCCTGCGGCTTGGAGAACTTCAGGGTGTCGCCAACGAAGTGGAAGCCCAGCCGCTTGAGCACCGCGCCCGAGGCCGGGTTCTCGGCATTGTGGCCCGCGACGATGCGCTTCAGCTTGACCGTCTGGATCGCGAAATCCATCAGAGCCGCGGCGGCCTCTCGGGCGAAGCCCTGGCCCCAATAGGGCTCGTCGAACCAGTAGCCGATCTCGCCTTCGTCACCCTTGATGTCGTCGATGTCGGCGGCGCCGATCATCACGCCATCCAACAGGACAGCGAAGCGGTAGGCCGTCCCGGCCGCCCATTCCTGGACGTGCAGATCGGCCCACTCGGCCATCGCCGCCTCCGTGGCCGGCCAGGGCGCCAGACGCAGCATGCGGGTGACTTTCCAGTTGGACTGGATCTGCGCCATGCGCTGGGCGTCGCCGGGCTCTGTCGGGCGCAGCACCAGCCGGGGCGTCTTCAACCGGATGTCACGGCTCAGCATCGATATCGACTCTTCCTCCACCATCCCGGATGACAGCCTGACGTGGCTTCGCTATGCCGCGTCAAGGAGACGCAATCATGAACACCGAACAGGTCCTGGAAGAATTCCGCGCGTCGGGCGCCCTGCGCGAGGGCCACTTCGTGCTGTCCAGCGGGCTGCATTCCGGCACCTTCCTGCAAAAGAACCTCGTCTTCCAATATCCCGACCGCACTGAGCGGCTGTGCAAGGCTCTGGCGGCCAAGATTCTTGAAGAGGTCGGCCCGGTCGATCTGTGCATTTCCCCGGCGGTCGGTGGCATCATTCCAGGCTACGAGACCGCCCGCGCCCTGGGCGTCCCCTCCATGTATGTCGAGCGGGAAGGGGGCTCTTTCAAGTTGCGCCGCGCCTTCTCCATTCCGCCGGGCGCCCGGATCGCCATGGTGGAGGACATCGTCTCCACCGGCCTCTCCTCCCGCGAATGCGTCGAGGCCATCAAGGCGGCCGGCGGCAATGTCGTGGTGGCCGCCGCCATCGTTGATCGCTCCGGCGGCAAGGCCGATCCCGGCGCGCCCTTTGTCGCCCTGGCCCGCCTCAACGTGCCGGCCTATCCCGCCGACCAGCTGCCGCCCGAACTGGCGGCGATCCCGGTGGAAGACCCCGGCAGCCGGAGACTGCACGGATGAGCCGCCTGCGTCTGGGGGTGAACATCGACCATGTGGCCACCATCCGGAACGCCCGGGGGGCCACCTATCCTGATCCGATGCGGGCCGCCGAGATGGCCATGGCCGCCGGCGCCGACGGCATCACCGCCCACCTGCGCGAGGACCGCCGCCACATCTCCGACGCCGACATGGATGCGCTCGCCGCGATCACCCGGCGGCGTGGCATTCCGCTGAATTTCGAGATGGCGGTCACCTCGGAGATGGAGGCCATCTGCCTGGCTCACCTGCCTCACGCCGCCTGCCTGGTGCCGGAGCGCCGCGAGGAGGTGACCACCGAGGGCGGCCTCGACGTGGTCAAGGGCCACAACGCCATCGCCGCCACCGTCCGCCGCTTCGTCGACGCCGGCATCCGGGTCTCCTGTTTTGTGGACGCCGATCTGGATCAGGTGAACGCCGCCAAGTCCGTCGGCGCCCAGGTGGTGGAGCTCACCACCGGCCCCTATTGCGACGCCGTCCGCGACCGCTCGGCCGACGCCCCGCGTCTGCTGGAGACCCTTCGCGCCACCGCGACCGAGGCCCACCGGATCGGCCTTGAGGTCCATGCCGGCCATGGGATGGACTACGAGACCGCCAAGCCCATCGCCGCCATCCCGGAGCTGATGGAGCTGAACATCGGCCACTTCCTGATCGGCGAGGCGATCTTCGTCGGCCTGACGCCCGCCATCCAGCGGATGCGCGCCCTGATGGACGAAGCCCGCGCCGAGCGCGCCGCATGATCCTCGGCATCGGCTCGGACCTGTCGGACATCCGCCGCATCCAAGGCAGCCTCGACCGCTTCGGCGAGCGTTTTACCCACCGCATCTTCACCGAGATCGAGCGCACCCGCTCCGAGCGCAAGCCCGACAAGGCGTCGAGCTACGCCAAGCGCTTCGCCGCCAAGGAAGCCTGCGCCAAGGCGCTCGGCACCGGCATGCGGGCCGGGGTCTTCTGGCGCGACATGGGGGTGGTGAACATGCGCTCGGGCCAGCCCACCATGGCGCTCACCAACGGCGCCCTGGCCCGGCTGGAGAAGATGGTCCCGCCCGGCCACAAACCGGTGATCCACCTCTCCCTCACCGACGACCACCCCTACGCCCAGGCCTTCGTGATCATCGAGGCCGTGCCGGAATAGGCGGCCTGCTCCGCGCGCCTTCCGCGATCGGTGGGCGAGGAGAGGGGAGGCCGCCGGCGCTTTGTGCTAGGCTGACGGCCATGACGAGGGGCTCCAGAGCATCGCGACGCCGGGTCGCCCACGGCCAGCGCTGGTGGTTCGGCCTGGTGGCGCTGCTGCTGGCCTCGGTCCTGTCGCTGGCCCCGTCGCCCGCCGAGCGGCCGCCGGAGGGCCGGTCGATCCAGCAGGCCGTGGCGGCCCGGGCCGCGCCGGGGCTCTCGGCCCGGATCAAGGCGCTGGGGCGAGGCTTCAACGGCCGGGTGGGCATCGCCGTCCGCGACGTCGACGAGGGCTGGACCGTGGCCTTCGACGGCGACAGCAAGTACCCGCAGCAGAGCGTCTCCAAGCTGTGGGTGGCGCTCGCCGCCCTCGACGCGGTGGACAAGGGCCAGATGGCGCTCGGCGACACCCTGGTGGTGCGCAAGGACGACCTCAGCATCTTCCACCAGCCGCTGCGCAAATATGTCGGCGACAACGGCTACCCGGTCACCGTGGTGGAGTTGATCCGCGGCGCCATCGCCCAGAGCGACAACGCCGCCAACGACGTCCTGGTGGGCCACGTCGGCGGCCAGGCCGCGGTGCAGGCGATCCTCGACCACCACAGGCTCAAGGGTGTCTGGGCCAGTCCGCCGGAGAAGGAGATGCAGACCCGGATCGCGGGCCTGGATTGGAAGCCGGCATACTCCTTCGAACACACCTTCTGGGAGGAGCGAGACACCCTGTCGCCCGAGGCCCGCTCCGTGAATCTCGACGCCTATCTGCAGGATCCCTACGACGCCGCCACCCCGGTGGGGATCGCCACGGGTCTGGCCCGACTGAAGCGCGGCGAGCTGCTGTCGCCCGCCTCCACCGACCTGCTGTTGAGGATCATGGGGCAAACGGAGACCGGCCCTGGCCGCCTGCCGGCCGGTCTGGCGCCGGGCTGGACGCTCGCCCACAAGACCGGCACCGGCCAGGTCTGGGGGGCGGTGGCCACCGGCTTCAACGACGTCGGGATATTGACCGCCCCGGACGGCCACAGCTACGCGGTCGCCGTGATGATCGCCCAGACCCGCCGGCCGGTGTCCGAACGCCAGGACCTGATGGCCGCCGTCGCCCGCGCCGTGGTCGCCCACCACGAAGGGAGATCCGTCCGATGAAGACCATCTGGATCGTGGCTGCGCTGCTGCTGGCCGGTTGCGCCACGGCGCCGCCTGAGCTGGTGGCCAGGGTCCAGGAGGACATCAAGGATGACATGCCACCCGTGCGCCCGGCCGGTCGGCTGTTCGCTCCGGTGAACATCTCCCATGACGGCGCGCCCGACTGGCATGTGGATTATGAGCCGCAGGGCATGGCCTGGTGCGGCACCGGCGGCTGCACCCACAAGCTGTTCGTCAGCCGGCCGGGCGGCGGCCACGTCGTGGCCTTCGACGAACAGGTTCGGCAGTTCGCCCTGCGCCGCGCGCCGGCCGGGACCCTGCTGGAGATCGAGATCCACGGAACCTACTGCGGCCTGTCCGGCGTCAACGACTGTTATCGCAGCTTCCGGTGGGACGAGGTCCAGGGCCGGTTCATCGAACAGCCCAACCGTCAGGGCGATGGGCGCCTGGCCGGGCCTCTTTTTCAGGCCCTCCCGGTCGCCACCGCCGACTATCCCCCTGCCGCCGCCGCCGCCCTTTTGGAGCTGACCGCCGCCTGCGAGCGCCTGGGTGGCCAGTATGGCGGCGGGCTGGTGACGCGGTCGCCCGACCTGACCGGCGACGGCGACCCTGACTGGATCGTCGGCTCGGAATACAGCGGCTGCATCGCGCGCGGCCCGGACGGTGAACCGGCGCCGGTCGGTGAATCGGGCCTGCGTGTCGTCAGCGGCGACACCGTGGTCCTCTCCTTGGACAGCCCGGTCTATGCCGTCGATGTCGCCACCATGCCGGCCACCTTCCTCAGCGTCACGACGGCGGAAGACTGCGGCGGTTACGAGCAACAAGCCTGCATGGAGATCCCCTATCGGTGGGACGCGGCCGCGCGGCGGCTGCTCGCCGGAACGCCGGTGCGGGGGCGTTCGCTGCGGCTGGAGTAGGGCGCGGCCTGTGCGACCCATTCGCCTGGACAAAGAGTTCACGGGCGCGACTCTTGCCGCTGGGCTATGCAGCGGTTAGCTACAGGCCCTCAATGCGCCGGCCCGCCGGATGTTCGGAACCCATCTATGACTGAAGACGTGCACGGCGCTGACAGCTCCGGGAAGTCCGGAGCCTTGAACGAGGTGGTGGAGATCGTGAAAACGGTCGTCTACGCCCTGCTGATAGCGCTGTTCCTGCGGGTGCTGTTCTTCCAGCCCTTCACCATTCCCTCGGCCTCGATGGACCCGACCCTCCTGGAGGGCGACTACATCATCGTGTCGAAATATTCCTACGGCTACTCCAGGAACTCGATCCCCTTCAGCCCGCCGCTGTTCAAGGGCCGGATTCTGGAACGCAAGCCGGACCGCGGCGACATCATCGTCTTCAAGCTGCCCCGCGACGGCCACATCGACTACATCAAGCGTCTGGTGGGCCTGCCCGGCGACCGCATCCAGGTGACGGGCGGCGTGCTGTTCATCAATGGCGTGGCGGTCCCGCGCAAACCCCTGGCGCCGGTGATGGTGGACTCCGGCTACGGCTTCACCCGCAACGTCGAGCGCTATGAAGAGACCTTCCCCAATGGGAAGAGGTTCATCACCTACGACTTCGGCCCCGATGGCGACGCCGACAACACCGAGGTCTTCGTGGTGCCGGAAAACAACTACTTCTTCATGGGCGACAACCGCGACAACTCCCTCGACAGCCGCGTGCCGTCCGAGATCGGCGTGGGCTACGTGCCCGCCGAGAACCTGGTGGGCAAGGCCCGGATCATCATGCTGTCCTGGAACAAGGGCGCCTCGCTCTTCAAGCCGTGGACCTGGGTCCTGGACGCGCGGCCCAGCCGGTTCTTCAACGTCCTGAAATGAACAAGCGCGAAGTCGCGGTCTCAGAGCTCGAGGCCCGCATAGGCCACGTGTTCCAGGACCGCGAACTTCTTGAGCGGGCCCTGACTCACGCCAGTGTCGGCGACGGGGCCACCAAGGTGCGCCACAACGAGCGGCTGGAGTTCCTGGGCGACCGCGTGCTGAACCTGCTGGCCGCCGAAGCCCTGATGGACCGCAACGCCGAGGCCCGCGAGGGCGAGATGAGCCGGCTGATGGCCACGCTGGTGAACTATCACGCCTGCGCCACGGTCGCCCGGGAGATCGGCCTGCCCGACGCCCTGCGGTTGGCGGCCAGCGCCACCAAGATCGGCGCCCGCGAGAACGACACGGTTCTGGGCGATGCGTGCGAAGCCCTGATCGCTGCGCTATATGTCGACGGCGGCATGGACGCGGCGCGGACCTTCTTCCAGACCTTCTGGGCGCCGCAGTTCGAAACCCTCGACGAGCCGCGCCACAAGGATTCCAAGACCCGGTTGCAGGAGTGGGCCCAAGCCCAGGGCCTGCCGCTTCCGGCCTACAGCCTGGTCTCCCGGACCGGCCTCGACCACGCTCCAGTCTTCACCGTCCAGGTGGCGATCGAGGGCTACGAAACCCAAGCGGCCCACGGCCGCTCGAAACAAGAGGCCGAAAAGGCCGCAGCTCAGGTGATGTTGTTGAAACACGAGACCGCCCAATGACCCGCGCAGGTTTTGTCGCCGTGATCGGCGCGCCCAACGCGGGCAAGTCCACCCTGACCAACCACATGGTGGGCGCCAAGGTCTCGATCGTGACCCAGAAGGTGCAGACCACCCGCTTCCCGGTGCGCGGCGTGGCGATTGAGGGCGACACCCAGATCGTCCTCGTCGACACCCCCGGCATCTTCACCCCGCGCCGCCGTCTGGACCGCGCCATGGTCCGCTCGGCCTGGGGCGGAACCGAGGACGCCGACGCCGTGGTCCACCTGGTGGACGCGGCCGCCGAGATCGCCGTCAACGAGGGCAAGGGCAAGGCCGCCGACCGCCGGGGCATGGCCGATGTCGACACCATCGTCGAGGGGCTGCAGGCCGCCGGCAAGCAGGTGATCCTGGCGCTCAACAAGATCGACGGCGTCAAGCGCGAGAACCTGCTGGCCATCTCCCAAAGGCTTTTCGAAACCGGCGTCTATACCGAGGTCTTCATGATCTCCGCGGCCACTGGCGCAGGCGTCGAGGATCTCACCAAGCGCCTCGTCGAGCTGATGCCCGAGGGGCCCTGGCTCTACCCCGCCGACCAGACCGCCGACCTCCCGGTCCGCCTGCTGGCCGCCGAGATCACCCGCGAGAAGATCTATCTCCGCGTCCACGAGGAGCTGCCCTACGCGGCGGCGGTGGAGACCACATCCTTCGAAGAGCGCAAGGACGGCTCCCTGCGCATCGAACAGACCATCTATGTCGAGCGCGACAGCCAGCGCCCCATCGTGCTGGGCGCCAACGGCCAGACCCTGAAGTGGATCGGCCAGAAGTCCCGCGAGGAACTCACCACCCTGCTGGACAAGACCGTCCACCTGTTCCTGACCGTGAAGGTCGACGAACGCTGGGCCGACAAGCGCGAGTTCTACGGCGACGTGGGCCTGGACTTCGATGTCTAGGATGGGCCCATCCTTCTCCCCTTGCGGGAGAAGGTGTCGGGTCCACGCCCGACGGATGAGGGGTCGCGCACCGTTCTCTGAACAACACGCCCGTCATCCCGGGCGACCGCAGGGAGACCCGGGACCCAGGGGGTTTGATTGCGGCCCCTGGGTCCCGGCTCTCCGCTCCGCTGCGGCCGGGATGACGTCGGAGATTGCCGCGCAGGTCTATCGCCCCCTGATCCGACCGGCCTTCGACCGGCCACCTTCTCCCGCAAGGGGAGAAGGAGCCGTGTTGCTCGCCTGACGCCATGGAATTCGAAGACGACGCCTTCGTGCTCTCGGCCCGGCCCCACGGAGAGTCCGGGGCCATTGTCGAGTTCCTGACCGCCGCCCACGGCCGCTACGCCGCCCATGTGCCCGGCGGGACGTCGCGGCGGATCAAGCCCTTTCTGCAGCCCGGCGCGCGGGCTGTGATGTCCTATCGCGCCCGCGTCTCCGACCAGTTGGGCTCGGCTTCGGTGGAGCCGGTGGGAGAGGGGCCGAGCGCCCTGTTCGACGACGCCCTGGCCCTGGCGGGCCTCTCGGCCGCCGCCGCCGTGGCCGCCGCGGCCCTGCCCGAGCGCGAGCCGCATCCGGGCGCCTTCTACGCCTTCGAGGCCCTGACGGACTCGCTGATCCACCCCGATATCTGGCCGGCCATCTTCGTGCGGTTCGAGGCGGGCCTGCTACAGGACCTGGGCTTTGGCCTGGATCTCTCCAAGTGCGCCGCCACCGGCGCGCTGGACAACCTGATCTATGTCAGCCCCCGCACCGGCCGGGCGGTCAGCGCGGAGGCCGGCGAGCCTTACAAGGACAAGCTCCTGCACCTGCCGCCCTTCCTGCTCTCGGCCCAGGGCGGCATTCAACCCGGCGACGTGAGGGCCGGCCTCGATCTCACCGCCCACTTCCTGCAGGCCTTCGTGTTCAATCCTCTGAACCGGCCGTTGCCCCAGGCCAGGCTCTGGCTTGTGGACCGTCTATCTGACGCAGACCGCCTCTAGAGACGCGCGCCCCCCGGCCCGCTAGAATCAGCGCCCAAACGAGCGCGCGATTCTCCCATGTCCAAACACACCCCACCGCCCTTCGAGGGCGACGGCGACCGCATCATCGATGAGCCGCTGTCGGAGGCCCTGTCCCGGCGCTATCTCGCCTATGCGCTCTCCACCATCACCGGCCGGGCCTTGCCCGATGTGCGCGACGGCCTGAAGCCGGTTCACCGGCGGCTGATGTACGCCATGCGCATGCTGCGGCTGGACCCCACCACCACCGCCAAGAAGTGCGCCCGCGTGGTGGGCGACGTCATCGGTAAATACCACCCGCACGGCGACGTGGCGGTCTATGAGGCCCTGGTGCGCCTGGCCCAGGACTTCGCCCAGCGCTATCCGCTGGTGGATGGCCAGGGCAATTTCGGCAATATCGACGGCGATAACGCCGCGGCCATGCGCTACACCGAGTGCAAGCTCACCGTCGCCGCCCAGCTCCTGCTGGACGGGATCGACGAGGATGCGGTGGACTTCCGCTCCACCTATGACGGCGAGGACGAGGAGCCCGTCGTCCTGCCCGCCGGTTTCCCCAACCTGCTGGCCAACGGCTCGTCGGGCATCGCCGTGGGCATGGCCACCTCCATCCCGCCGCACAACGCCGCCGAGCTGATCGACGCCTGCCTGGTGCTGCTGAGCAACCGTGAAGCCACCACGATGGACCTGCTGGAGCACGTCCAGGGGCCCGACTTCCCCACCGGCGGCGTCATTGTCGAGCCCAAGGCCTCGATGGCCGAGACCTATGAGACCGGGCGGGGCGGCGTCCGTGTCCGCGCCCGCTGGGCCAAGGAGGACAACGGCCGCGGAACCTACCAGATCGTCATCACCGAGATTCCGTATCAGGTGAAGAAGGCTGACCTGGTGGAACAGCTCGCCGGCCTGATCGAACTCAAGAAGGCCCCGCTGCTGGGCGACGTCCGCGACGAGAGCGCCGAGGACGTGCGCCTGATCCTCGAGCCCAAGAGCCGCAACGTCGAGCCCGAGGTGCTGATGGAGAGCCTGTTCAAGCTCTCCGACCTCGAGACCCGTTTCCCGGTCAACATGAATGTCCTCGACGCCCGCGGCACGCCCGGCGTCATGAGCCTGAAGCGCTGCCTGCAGTCCTTCCTCGATCACCGCCGCGAGGTGCTGATCCGCCGCGCCCGCTTCCGCCTGGCCAAGATCGAGGCCCGGCTGCACATCCTCGACGGGATGGTGATCGCCTTCCTCAATCTGGATGAGGTGATCCGCATCGTCCGCTACGAGGACGAGCCCAAGACCAAGCTGATCGAGGCCTTCGAACTCTCCGACATCCAGGCCGACGCCATCCTCAACACCCGCCTGCGGCAGTTGGCCCGGCTGGAGGAGATGGAGCTGCGCCGCGAGCATGCTGAGCTCGCCGAGGAGCGCGACGGCCTGGTCAAGATGCTGGCCGACGAGAAGCAGCAGTGGAAGCTGGTGGGGGTGGGCCTCAAGGATGTGCGCGCCATCCTGGGCCCCGACACCACACTGGGCCGCCGCCGCTCCACCTTCGACACCGCCCCCGTGGTGGACGCCGACGCCGCCATCGAGGCGATGATCGTGCGCGAGCCGATCACCGTCATCCTCTCCGAGCGCGGCTGGATCCGCGCGGCCAAGGGGCGGGTGGAGGACCCCTCGGAACTGAAGTTCAAGGAGGGCGACAAGCTCGGCTTCCTGGTTCCGGCCGAGACCATCGACAAGCTGTTGATCTTCGCCTCCGACGGCCGTTTCTTCACCGTCGGTTGCGACAAGCTCCCTTCGGCCCGGGGCCACGGCGAGCCCCTGCGGCTGATGCTCGACCTCGACGACAAGACCGACATCATCGACGTCTTCCCCTTCAAGGCTGGCGCCAAAAGGGTCATCGCCTCGAAGGAGGGCTACGGCTTCGTCATGCCGGAGGAGGAGGCCATCTCCGCCCGCCGCGCCGGCAAGCAGGTGCTGAACGTCGGCGCCAAGGGTGCGGCCTTCGCCATGCCGGCCACCGGCGACCACCTGGGGGTCATCGGCGACAACGGCAAGATCCTGATCTTCCCGCTGGCCGAACTGCCGGAGATGCCGCGCGGCAAGGGCGTGAAGCTGCAGACCTACCGCGAGGGCGGCCTGCGCGACGCCATCGTCTTCAACGAGGCCGACGGCGCGACCTGGATCGACCCCGCCGGCCGCACGCGGGTTTGGGCCGAGTGGAAAGACTGGCTCGCCCGCCGCGCCGCCGCCGGCAAACTCGCGCCGAAAGGCTTCCCGACGAGCAAGCGGTTCAAGCCGAAGTAGTGATTATGGGGCGAGGCCATGATCGATCCTGAGGTCGCTCAGAAGTTTCAAGGACGGCTTGGCGGCTTTCTGGATGGCGACGAGACGTTGCTCTGGGCTGGACGGTCAAGCCGTAGGCTTTGGGTCAGCTCCTCAGATCTCTACCTTGGCTACCCCATCACCATGGTGCTCCTGGCCTGGAGCGGGATTCTCGGCGCGGATTTGCTCAACGGAAAGCTTGATCATCTCAACTCGTCGCTTCTTGTCTGGGGCGCGACAGCCTTCATCGTCGTCCGTAAGCTCGTGCTCGAGCCGTGGGCCAGGAGCAGGCTCTATTATGGAGTCACGGAGTCTCGCGCACTTGTTCTCCGATGCTTCCGCAAAGAGACCATTCGCGAAGTTCCTATAAGTACGCCGGCTCGAATCTCATGGGGCGTGTGGGGTGGTGCAACCGTGCAGTTCGACCCCGAACTGAACCGCGATTGGAGACAAGTCCTCTGGCGACTGCTGCAGGCGCCTGCCCTTGAAGATGGCGTCTGGTTTGTCGCGGTGCAGGATAGCGCCGACCTTCTGAATCTAGTTCGTCCGTCTCCGAATTGATGGGGTGTTTGCTGCCCTCAGGCCGCTCCTCACCTTGACTTTCGACCCCCCTCATGCGCCCTTCCGCGCCTTGATTTTCTAGAGCTTTGGCGACCATGCATCCCCACCGTTCCCATACCTGCGGCGCCCTCCGGTCGGCGGACACGGGCCAGAATGTCCGGCTGTCGGGCTGGATCCATCGCAAGCGCGACCACGGCGGGCTGATGTTCATCGACCTGCGCGACCACTATGGCCTGACCCAGCTGGTGATCAGCCCCGAGACCCCTGGCTTCGACCGCGTCGAGCGCCTGCGCGCCGAGAGCGTGATCCGGGTGGACGGCCAGGTCCTGGCCCGCTCGGCCGACACCATCAATCCCAACCTGCCCACCGGCGAGGTCGAGATCCGCGTGTCGTCCATCGACGTGATCTCCGAGGCCGCCGAGCTGCCGCTGCCGGTGTTCGGCGAGCCCGACTATCCCGAAGAGCTGCGGCTCAAGCACCGCTATCTCGACCTGCGCCGCGAGACCCTGCACAAGAATATCGTCCTGCGCTCCAAGGTCATCCACTCGATCCGCAACCGCATGATCGGCCAGGGCTTCCTGGAGTACCAGACACCGATCCTGACGGCCTCGTCGCCGGAAGGCGCGCGCGACTTCCTGGTGCCCTCGCGCATCCACCCGTCGAAGTTCTACGCCCTGCCGCAGGCCCCCCAGCAGTTCAAGCAGCTGCTGATGGTCGCCGGCTTCGACCGCTACTTCCAGATCGCGCCCTGCTTCCGCGACGAGGACCTGCGCGCCGACCGCAGCCTGGAATTCTACCAGCTCGACGTGGAGATGAGCTTCGTCACCCAGGACGACATCTTCAACGCCATCGAGCCGGTGATGCACGGCGTCTTCGAAGAGTTCGCCGACGGCAAGAGCGTCACGCCCTATCCGTTCCCGCGCATCCCCTACCGCGACTCCATCGCCTGGTACGGCAGCGACAAGCCCGACCTGCGCAACCCCATCAAGATGGCCGATGTCTCGGAAAGCTTCCGCGGCGGCGGCTTTGGCCTGTTCGCCCGCATCCTGGAAGACGCCAAGAACGCCGTGTGGGCGATCCCCGCGCCGAAGGGCGGCAGCCGCGCGTTCTGCGACCGTATGAACTCGTGGGCCCAAGGCGAGGGGCAACCCGGCCTCGGCTACATCTTCTGGAGCGAGGACCAGGGCGCCTGGGGCGGCCCGATCGCCAAGAACCTCGGCGCCGAGGCCACGCAGGCTCTGATGTCCGGCATCGGCCTGGGGCAAGGCGACGCCGCCTTCTTCGTCGCCGGTGATCCGAAGACCTTCTACAAGTTCGCGGGCTCGGCCCGCACCAAGGTCGGGACCGACCTGAAGCTGATCGACGAGGACCGCTTCGAATTCGTCTGGATCGTCGACTTCCCGATGTTCGAGATGAACGAGGAGACCAACCACGTCGACTTCTCGCACAACCCCTTCTCGATGCCGCAGGGCGAGATGGAGGCCCTGGAGACCAAGGACCCCTTGGACATCCTGGCCTACCAGTACGACATCGTCTGCAACGGCTACGAGCTGTGCTCGGGCGCGGTGCGCAACCATCTGCCGGAACTGATGCTGAAGGCCTTCGAGATCGCCGGCTATGGCCCCAGCGTGGTCGAGGAGCAGTTCGGCGGCATGCTGAACGCCTTCCGCCATGGCGCCCCGCCGCACGGGGGCCTGGCCCCCGGCATCGACCGCATCGTCATGCTGCTGGCCGGCCAGACCGCCATCCGCGAGGTCATCGCCTTCCCGCTGAACCAGCAGGGTCAGGACCTGTTGATGAACGCGCCGTCGGAGGTCGAGGACAAGCAGCTCAAGGAGCTGCACATCCGCCTGGCGCCGCCGATCAAGGTCTAGAGCCGGATGGCTTCTCTCGAAGCCTGAATCCGGCTCTATGACTTTGAAATTAGATCACGATTCAACACTCAGACGAATCCGTCTGAGCGCATCGTGATCTAGCGGGGCTCGGCGGGCGGCCGGGGCGCCTTGGGAGCCGCCGGCGGGGCCGGGGGCCGCCAGCCGGTCCAGCGCGCCGTGCCGCCGTGGCAGCCGCGGGCCACCAGGCCCTGAGGCAGCTTGGTGGTGGTGTCGGCGCAGGCCTCGTCCAGCTGATCCTGATCCAGGTTGCGCGCCTTGGAGAGATCGACGCCGTAGAGCATCGTGCGGCGCAGGCTGGCGTCACGGAAGTCGGCGCCGGCGAACATCGCGCCCGACAGCACCGCGGAGTCCAGATTGGTGTCGCGGAACGAGGCGCGCTCGAAGCGGCCCCCCGACAGCACCGCGCCCTGCATGGCGGCGTCGCGGAAGCTGACGCCGCGGGCGTCGGTCTTGCTGAAATTGGCTCCGGTCAGGTCGCCGTCATTGAGCTGGGCGCCGCTCATCGAGGCCCGGCCGAAATTGGCGCCCTGGGCCTGCAGGTCGCGCAGGTCGGCGTTGGCCAGGTTGGCGGCGGAGAAGCTCACGCCCTTGGCCTGGACGTCCCGCAGCTTGGCGTCGGAGAGGTTGGCCGAGCCAAAGTTGGCCCCCACCATCTCGGCGTCCGATAGGTCGGCCCGCGACAGGTCGGCGCCGGCGAAGTTGGCGCCGTAGAAGCGCGCCTCCCGCAGGTCCGAGCCCACCAGGGCCGCCCCGGCGAAGTTGGCGCCGTTGAACTGCGCCCCGGTCAGCTTGCGCCCCGACAGTTCGCACTTGGCGCAGGCGCCGCCGAACGAAACCAGCCTGGCGACCTCCTTGTCGCCCACCCACGCCTGGGCGGCGTTGGGGGCCGCGACCACCACGACGGCCAGGGACGCGGCCAGCGGGGCGATACGGGTCAGGGCGGTGCGGAAGGAGCCGAACATGACCACACCATGTGCCTACGGAGGGGGCCTCAGGCTACTTAAATCGCGGTAATTCTTGACAGATTAGCAGCCGGGCACACGCAGGCCGGGTGGAAGCCGCGTGGCGCCATCACCGCAGGCGCGGTTCAGCTGCGCCTGGGAGAGGCCCCGCGCACGGTCCATCTCCGCGCCCGAGAGGTTGGTCCCGTCCAGGTTCGCGCCGGCGAAATTGGCGCCCTCCAGATAGGTCCCCACGAAGCTGGCGTGAGTCAGGTCGGCGCCGGCGAAATTGGCGCTGGAGAACACCCCGCCATAGGCGTTGACGTCCCGCAGGTCGGCGCCGCCGAAATTGGCGCGGTTCATCACTGAGAGGCTCAGGTCGGCCTGCCGCAGGCGCGCTCCGGCGAAATTGCGCCCCTTGATCTCCAGCCCCGAGAAGTCGGCCTGGAACAGGTTGCACTTCGGGCAGTTCGCCCCCTTGCGCGCCGCGGCGATCTGGCCGGCGTTCTGGGACTGGGCGGGCGCGGCGATGGCCAGGGCGGCGGCCAGGCAGAGCAGGGCGAGCGGTTTCATCTGCGGGCTCCGGCGAATGACGCCTTCTGCCTAGGCCTGAAAACCTAAGGTCCGGTGACCAGGCCGGTCTCAGCCGGTGCGGTCGCTGTCCTGCGGGCCGGCGCGCACGCCGCAGGATTCGCAGATCAGGCTGGCCCCCTTGCGCACCACCGCCAGGTCGCCGCAGGCGGCGCAGACATCGGCCTCCAGCCGGGCCGCGCGGGCGTTGGCGCTGGGCAGGAAGACCAGGTTGTCAGGCGTCGCGCCGCGGGCGAAGCCACGGGAGATGAAGTGGGAGGCCGGGATGTTCTCGGGCTCGGGTTCCGGCTCGCCCTCGTCCTTGCCGCGCCCCAGGCCGTCGGCGTTCAGCTCGCCGTCGGCATTGGCCAGTTCCTCACGGCCCAGATACGAAATGCCCAGCTCGCGGAACAGATAGTCGAGGATCGAGGTCGCCGAGCGCACGGAGTCGTTGCCAGTCACCGGTCCCGCCGGCTCGAACCGGGTGAAGACGAAAGCGTCGACGAACTCCTCCAGCGGCACGCCATACTGCAGGCCAATGGAGATGCCGATGGCGAAGTTGTTCATCAGCGATCGGAAGGCCGCGCCTTCCTTGTGCATGTCGATGAAGATCTCGCCCAGCTCGCCGTCGTCATACTCGCCGGTGTGCAGATAGACCTTGTGGCCGCCCACGGCCGCCTTCTGGATATAGCCCTTGCGGCGGTCGGGCAGTTTGCGCCGCGTGCGGTCGCGCTCGACGATGCGCTCGACGATCCGTTCCTGTGGCGGCGGCGCGGGACGCTCGGGCTCGCGGGCGGCGCGCACCGGAGCCTCGGTCGCCCGGGGCAGGTCCAGGAAGAAGCTCAGCGGCGGGTCGGACCGGCGGATGCGCACGGCGGCCACCCGCGCCTGCGCCGCCTCGGCCAGCAACACCCGGGCGTCGGCCGGGGCGGTGTCCCACTCCAGCTCGATCTCGGCGATGGCGGGCAGGTCCAGGGCCGGCTGCAGGGTGGCCAGCATGGCGAAATAGGGGGTCGGCCCCAGGTCCTCGGCGGTGAGGAACACCTGCCGCTGTTCGGGCGACAGGAAGGGCGCGTCGGACAGGGCGCCGCCGCCCAGCACATGGGCCTCAGCCGCGGCGATCTCCGCCTCGCTGAACCCCGCCAGTTTCAGGGTGTCGAACTCAGGGTCGGCCAGATCGGCGTCGCTGGCCCCCAGCACGTCGCACAGGAAGCCGGCGTCCACCACCTGCGGGGAGAAGGCTTCGCGGAGGTGGGCGGCGAAGGGCAGGGCGGCCTCGGCGGAGGCGATCTCGTGATCGGTGAAGCCGCGGGCCTTCAGGGCGGTGTGATCGACGCCAGGCGCTTCGGACAGGTCCAGCCGGCCGATCAGGTGGGCGCGGGCGGCCGGAATGTCGGCGCCCAGGGCGCCCAGCCCCTGCAGCGCGGCCTCCGACAGCACCCGCGTCAAGGCGCCGTCCTCGGTCTCGGCCACCGTCACCGGACCCAGCCACGGTGCGGCGGCGGCCGACGCTCCACCCAGGCGCAGGGCGAGGTCGGGATCGTCGAAGACCGCCAGGCCACCGGTCAACGGGATGTCGGCCATCGCGTCCCGCGCCCGCTGATAGATTTCGCGGACGGCCAGGCGCCCAGCGTTCGAATCATAGGCCAGGCCCTGGGCGGCCAGCCAGTCGGCGACGCCCCCCAGGCCCAGGGCCACGGGACCGCCGAAGGCGGCCAACGCGATGGCGGCCAGGCCCACGGCGTCGTCGAAGCCCTCGGCGTCGAAATCGGCGCCTGTTCCGAAGGCCATCAGGTCGACCGCGCCCCGGGTCGCGCCCCAGGTCTCGGCGATTCGCGGCGCGGCGCCGTCGGCGAAGGCGGCGACCACGGCCCCGGTTTCCCAGGCGGCCGCGGCCAGGGCCATGTCGTTCTGGGCGAGGCTGGCCGGAAGCGCGGCGATCAGGCCGGGCCCGTCGCCGCTCTCGAACTGGGCCTGGGCCGACCACAGGTCTTCTCCGGCCCGCGCCAGGGTCATGGCGTCCAGGATCATGACATCGGTGGCGCCGGCGCCTCTGGCGGCCTCGGCGGCGCGGGCCAGGCTGAGATTGGATTGCGGGTCGGCGCAGGCGGCGGGATCGCCCTCGCAGCGCGCAATGGAGTCCATAACCCCTTGCAGCCGCTGGGCCAGGGCGGCGGCGGCCGCGCGGGCCGACACCCGGCCCCGGCGCCGCGCGCGCAGGGTGGTCAGCGCCTTGACGTAGTCGCCATCGTGCGCGGCGATGACACCGGGGGCATCGAGGGCGCGGGGCTCGGCGATGGCCAGCCGGCCGGCCAGCAGGGCGGCGCCCAGGTCGCGGCGGAAGGCGGCGCGCGTGCGGGCGTCGGGCAAAAGGGCCAACGCCCCGGCCTGTTCGGCGATGATCTCGGCCTTACGGAAGATGGCGGCGGGAAGGTCGGTCTCGCCGTCGGCCCAGTCTAGCCAGGCCTCGACCCGCGCATCGGTCCAGGCGGCCGGAGCCAGCACCTCGACCACGCTGTCGGCGCGCTCAAGAGGCCTGCGTTCGATCCGGCCCGGTTCGCTTCGCAACGGTTTGTCTCCCACGGGCCTGAAGTTAGGCGCCCTGACCGCTGGCTGCAACAGATGTTGTGGTCGCAGGGCAGTTCTCAACAACATCTTGCGGTGATCGCGCCGCTGGACGCTCGGTGGGGCGCCGCCTATAGTCCGCCCGCCTCCCAACCCCGTTGGATCTTCAAAATCGTGCTCAAGTCGATCTTTACCTGGTGGAACGGCGCCACGCTCGGCGCGCTCTTCACCGTCTGGCGCCGTGGCGTGCTCGTGGGCACGGACGACATGGGCAACAAGTACTACGAGGCCAAGGACGACAGCGATTCCTACGACAAGGGTCGCCTGCGCCGCTGGGTCACCTACTCCGGCTACGCCGAGGCCTCCAAGGTGCCGCCCGACTGGCATGGCTGGCTGCATCATACCTTCGAGGAACCCCCGACCAAGGCCCCGCTGAAGCGGCAGGCCTGGGAGAAGGACCACCTCCCCAACATGACCGGCACCATCAACGCCTGGCGGCCCAAGGGCTCCATCAGCCGTGGCGGCGAACGCCAGAAGGCGACCGGCGACTACGAGGCCTGGCGGCCGGAATAGTGGGCCGGCGTCCGCTCCTCGCCCTGACGGTCAGCCTCGCAGCCCTGGCGGCGGCGGGGATCGTGGCCGCCCAGACCGCCGCGCCAACGGCGCCGCCCGCGCCGGTTCCGGCGCCCGCGCCCATCGCGCCGTCGCCCCTGCCGGCGGCCAACCAGCCGCAGCCGGCCGAAGAAGCGCCGCCCGCCATTGTTCCGGTGCCCGCGCCGGTGGCTACCCCGCCGGTCCAGGCCTCGGAGGTGTCGGCCGCCACGCCCCCCAAGGCCCAGGCTGTGGAAAAGCCCGCCCAGAGCACCATCAAGCGCGCCCGCTACGACGTCGCCATCATCCAGGCCCTGGACAAGGTCACCGCCGAGACCGTCCGCTTCGAGGCGGCCGTGGGCCAGCCGGTGCGCTACAAGACCCTGGTCTTCACCGTGAAGGCCTGCGAACAGGCCGCCGCTGACGAGCCGCTGGAAGACACCATGGCCTACATCACGGTGGACTCTCAGCCCAGGGCCGCGCCGGGCAAGCCGACCCCGCCGGCGCGCCAGGCCTTCAAGGGCTGGATGTACGCTTCGTCGCCGGGACTGAACCCGCTGCAGCACCCCGTCTATGACGCCTGGCTGATCACCTGCAGGGCCGCGGCCCCCGTCGTGGCCGCCGGCAGCCGCTGAAACTCGGCCGTCACGGTGAGCGCCTTGGCCAGCCGGCGCCGATAGACCGCCCGTGAAATCTCCTCGGTCCCAAACTGCGCCAGGTGCTCAGTCATGAACTGGGCGTCCAGCAGCACGAAGCGGCCGGCGATCAGCCTCGCCACCAGGTGTGTCAGGGCCACCTTGGAGGCGTCCGTGCGGGTGGAGAACATGCTCTCGCCGAAGAAGGCGCCCGCCAGCGAGACGCCATAGAGCCCGCCCACCATCTCACCCTCAAACCAGCACTCGACGCTGTGGGCGTGGCCGATGGCGAACAGGTCGGCGTAGAGCCGCTCGATGGGGCCGTTGATCCAGGTCTCTGTGCGTCCGGGCCGGGCCGTCGCGCAGGCCAGGACCACCTCGGAGAAGGCGGTGTCGATCCGCACCTCGAAGGGATCGCGCCGCACGGTGCGGGCCAGCCGCTTGGGCAGATAGAAGTCGGCCAGGGGAATCACCCCCCGCTGCTCCGGATCGATCAGGAAGACCGCATCGTCGTCCCGCGCATCGGCCATCGGGAAGACGCCACGGGCATAGCAGTCGAGCAGTTCCGCCGGACCGAAGGTGGTCATGGCCTGGCCCCCCCTTCACCGCGCGTCCCGGCGAACGGAGGATAGGCTAGCTTGCCCCCAGACGAACGGCGCAGATGGGCCATCGATCCCGCTTCGGCGCCCTTTGCCTAGGCCTCGGCCTGCGACTTCATCCAGCGTTCCAGCCAGTGGATGTCATAGGTCCCCGAGATGATGTCGGGCTGGTGGATCAGCTCCTGGAACAGCGGGATCGAGGTCTCGATGCCCCCCACCACCATCTCACCCAGGCAACGGTTCAACCGCGCCAGGCATTCCTCGCGGTCGCGGCCATGGACGATCAGCTTTCCCACCAGGCTGTCGTAGTCGGGCGGGATTGAGTAGCCGGCATAGAGGGCGCTATCCAGGCGGACGCCCAGGCCGCCCGGGGCGTGGAAGTCGGTGACCAGGCCCGGCGAGGGGGCAAAGGTCTTCGGGTTTTCCGCGTTGATCCGGCACTCGATGGCGTGGCCCTCGAAGACGATATCCTCCTGCCGGAAGGATAGCGGCAGGCCCGCGGCGATGCGGATCTGTTCGCGCACCAGGTCGATGCCGGTGATGGCCTCGGTAACCGGGTGTTCCACCTGCAGGCGGGTGTTCATCTCGATGAAGAAGAACTCGCCGTTCTCGTAGAGGAACTCGATGGTGCCGACGCCGAGATAGCCGATGGCCTTGATCGCATCGACCACCACCTTACCGATCTTGGCGCGGCCGGCCGCGTCGATGACCGGGGAGGGGGCCTCCTCCAGCACCTTCTGGTGACGCCGCTGCAGAGAGCAGTCGCGTTCCCCCAGATGGCAGACGTTGCCGAAGCTGTCGGCGATCACCTGGATCTCGATGTGGCGCGGAGTCTGGAGGTAGCGCTCCATATAGACCGCGTCGTCGCCGAAGGCGGCGCGCGCCTCGGCCCGGGCGGTGGAGACCGCTTCAGCCAGCTCGTCGGCGTTAAGGGCCACCTTCATGCCGCGCCCGCCACCGCCGGCGGCGGCCTTGATCAGCACCGGGAAGCCGATGTCCTTGGCGGCGGCGAAGGCCTCTTCTTCGGTGGTCACGGCGCCGTCGGAGCCGGGGACCACGGGGATGCCCGCCTCCTTCACCGCCTGCTTGGCGGTGATCTTGTCCCCCATCATCGAGATGTGCTCGGCCTTGGGGCCGATGAAGGTGAGGCCATGGGCCGTGACGATCTCGGCGAACCGGGCGTTCTCCGACAGGAAGCCGTAACCGGGATGGATGGCCTGGGCGCCGGTGATCTCGGCCGCCGCGATGATCGAGGGGATGTTCAGGTAGCTCTTGGCCGCCGAGCGCGGGCCGATGCAGACGCTTTCGTCGGCCAGGCGCACCCACATGGCGCCGGCGTCGGCCTCCGAGTGGACCGCCACCGTCGATATGCCCATTTCCTTGCAGGCGCGGTGGATCCGCAGGGCGATCTCGCCCCGGTTTGCGATGAGGATTTTTTCGAACATCGGACTACTCGATGACGACGAGGGGTTCGCCGAACTCCACGGGGTCGCCATCGCCCACCAGGATCTCCACCACCTTGCCCGTCTTGGTGGCCGGGATCGGGTTCATGGTCTTCATGGCCTCGATGATCATCAGGGTCTGGCCGGCGGTCACCGTGTCGCCGACCTTCACGAAGGGCGGGGCCTCAGGAGAGGGCTGCATGTAGACGGTGCCCACCATCGGCGACTTCACCACGTCGCCGGCGGCGCGGGTGGCCGCAGGCGCTTCGGCCGCGGCGCCGGCGGGCGCGGCGGAGGCTGGGGCGGCCTGGATCGGCGCGTCGGCCATGGGGGCCTGCTGCACATACTGGGCGGGCGCGGCGGTCAGGGTGCGGGCGACGCGGATCTTCAGGCCGGAATGCTCCACCTCGATCTCGGTCAGGCCGGTATCGGTGAGGATGTCGGCCAGTTTGCGCACCAGGCGCGCGTCGATCGGATCGGCGGGAGCCTTCGGAGTGCTAGCCATGGAAAAGACCCTTATTTTTTGGCTTGAGGAAGTTACGCGGACTGACCCGCGGCGGCTTCGATAGCCAGGACATAACTTTGCGCGCCGAAGCCGGACACCAGTCCGGTGGCCGCCAACGAAACGTAGGTTTCCCGGCGGAACGCCTCGCGCGACGCCGGGTTGGAGAGGTGGCACTCGACGATCGGGATATCGAGCATCTTCAAGGCGTCCAGCAGGGCGATGGAGGTGTGCCCATAGCCCGCCGGGTTGATCACCAGGGCGCTGGCCTGGGTGCGGGCTTCCTGCACCCAGTCGATCAGCTGACCTTCGTGGTTGGATTGATGGAACACGACGGTGCGACCCAGGGCGGCGGCGCGTTGCTCACAGAGCTTGCGCACATCGTCCAGCGTGGCTTTTCCGTAAATCTCGGGCTCGCGGACGCCCAGGAGGTTGAGGTTGGGCCCGCTCAGCACATAGATCGGTTTCGACATTCGGCTCCGCCGTCGATTCCGCCGTCTTGTAACGGGCGGCGGCGGGGGTCACAAGCACTGGGAATGGACGACGTGTTAGACGAGGCGGTCATGACCCTGACCATCAATGGCGAAGAGCGGTCATTTTCGGGCCTTTCGGACCTGGCCGCCCTGGTGCTGAGCCTGGGTCTGGACCCCCGCAAGGTGGCCGTGGAGCGCAATCTCGAGATCGTGCCGCGCTCGGCCTATGGCGCCACCGCGCTCTCCGACGGCGACCGGATCGAGATCGTCCACTTCATCGGAGGCGGCTGAGATGGACGGAACGACTCACACGGAAGCTCAGGACGACACGTGGACGGTCGCGGGCCGCACCTTCACCTCGCGGCTGATCGTCGGCACCGGCAAGTACAAGGACTACGCGCAGAACGCCGCCGCCGCCGAGGCGGCGGGCGCCGAGATCGTCACCGTGGCCCTGCGCCGGGTGAACCTGTCTGATCCCAGCCAGCAGATGCTGGTGGACTATGTGAAGCCCGACCGTTTCACCTACCTGCCCAATACCGCGGGCTGCTTCACAGGCGAGGAGGCGGTCCGCACCCTGCGCCTGGCCCGCGAGGCCGGCGGCTGGGACCTGGTGAAGCTGGAGGTGCTGTCGGACCCCAAGCTGCTCTATCCCGACATGGAAGAGACCCTGCGCGCCCTGAAGATGCTGATCGCCGAGGGCTTCCAGGTGATGGTCTACTGCACCGATGACCCGGTCTACGCCCGCAAGCTGGAGGAGGCCGGCGCCTGCGCCGTCATGCCGCTCGCCTCTCCGATCGGTTCAGGGCTAGGCATTCTCAACAAGGTCAATATCGGCCTGATCATCGAGCAGGCCAAGGTGCCGGTCCTGGTGGACGCCGGTCTCGGTACGGCGTCCGACGCCGCCATCGCCATGGAGATGGGCTGCGACGCCGTCCTGATGAACACCGCCATCTCCGACGCCCGCGACCCCATCCTCATGGCCAGCGCCATGAAGCACGCGGTCATCGCCGGGCGTCAGGCCTTCCTGGCCGGCCGCATGCCGCGGCGGGTCTACGGCGACCCGTCCTCGCCGCAGTCTGGGCTGATCTGAGCAGGGCTGGCCTTCCGTAGCGCCAAGGCGGCAAGCTCCTCCCAACAACAAGGGAGGAGCCGCCATGGGGCAGGCCAAGGGTCGCAAGTCGATCTTCATCACCGGGGCCGCCTCGGGCATGGGGCGGGAGACCGCGCGGCTGTTCCGCGAGAAGGGCTGGTTCGTCGGCGGCTATGACGTCAATGCGCAGGGCCTGAAGGATCTCGAAGCCGAGCTGGGCGAGGAGAACTGCCTGGTCCGCACCCTGGACGTCACCGACCGCGCTGATTTCCAGGCCGCCTTCGCCGAGTTCGGCGCGGCCACCGGCGGCAGGCTCGACCTGCTCTACAACAATGCCGGCATCGGTAAGGGCGGCCCCTTCGCCGACCAGGCCTTCGAGGACGTCATGGCCGTGGTCCAGGTCAATTTCGTCGGCGTGCTGATCGGCATCCACGAGGGGATCAAGCTGCTGAAGGCCACCCCCAACTCCCTCTGCTTCACCACCTCCTCATCCTCGGCCACCTTCGGCATGGCCGGGATCGCGGTCTATTCGGCCACCAAGCACGCGGTGAAGGGCCTCAGCGAGGCGCTGTCGGTGGAGTTCAAGGCCTACGGGGTCCGCGTCGCCGACGTGCTGCCCGGCCTGATCGACACCCCGATCCTGCCCCCCGGCGCGGCGGCCAACGCCCCCAAGGAGGGCCTGTTCCGCGCCATCCCGCCGATGGACGTGGCCAAGGTGGTGTGGGAGGCTTATCGCTCGGATAAATTGCATTGGTACGTCCCGCCCGAACTGGTCGAGCTGGACAAGGCCGCCACCCTGGCGCCCGAGGCCACCCGCGATCAGATGGCCGCCGGCTCGCTGTTCTCGATGCAGCCGAAAGACTAGGCGGCGGCCAGCCGGTCGATGTCCAGCTGCGGTGAGAGCCCCAGCCTGGTCATCATCTCGTGCCGCTCCGGCCCCAACTTGGGCGGATAGGCCGCGGCGTTGGCGCGTCTGCCCCGCGCCCAATAGCCCAGCACGCGCAACATGTTGGCGGGCCTCTTCAGCCAGGCCGAGGGGTGTTCCAGCATGTGGAAGCCCCGCAGGGCGGCCCGCAGCAGGCCGACGTCGGAGCGGATCGCAACGGCCACCCCGTCCTCCAGGAACCGCTTCATCAGCCGGGCCTTCAGCTTCGGCCTGTGGCCGGGGGTCAGGGTGTTGCGGGCCAGGCGGATCGCCTGGCGGTCCTGGTTGAGCATGTCCTGATAGTAGGGCTTGAGGCTCGTATTGATGCGGTCCTGGTAGACCACCAGCCGCGCGGCCGGATCGGCCGTCTGGCCAAGGGAATCGCGCAGGGCGTAGGCGCTGATGGCGGCGAAGGAACAGCCTCGGCCGTATAGGGGGTTGGTCCGCACCAGGCTGTCGCCCAGGGGGAAGTAACCCAGCACCGTCGCCGCGCCGCCGGGCGTCATGTCGCGCCAGCGGCTGTGCAGGTCGCCCATGCCGAACACCCGGCTGACGCCCTGGGCGCGGGCCGGATCCACCCAGGGGACCAGGCCGGGAATCTGCAGGCAGATGCCATTGAAGGTTTCGGGACTGACGATGGCCTTGCGCATCTCCATCTCGATCTCCGGCACGCACATGGTGATGGAGAACCAGCCGTTGTCGGCCGGGAAGACGCCGTACTTCAGGAACCCCAGGTCGCCGGTGCCGGGAGACTTGCCCCGCGGCGGTTCGGTCATGCTGGGGTTCAGGCGATAGTGGCGCGTGAAATAGAGGATGCCGGCGGTCTCGGACTCCTCGGTGATCGCCGCCCCGGCCTCCCGGAGCTGGTCGATGGCGGCCGTGGTGCGGCCGGCGGCGTCCACCACCAGGTCGCCGAGGATCTCCTCGCCGTTCTCGATCGTCACCCCGGTGACGCGCGGCGGGGCACCCGGCTCGATCTTCAGGCCGGTGACGAAGACCTCGGAGCGAATCTTCACATTGGCCAACCGTTCCACATAGCGGCGGATCACCAGCTCCAGGGTGGTGCGGCGGCTGGTGAGGACCACGAAATCGCGATCCTCAGGCTGCGGCCGATAACCCTTCTTCAGTTCGTCGCTGAGCATCTGGTCGAAGCCCAGGTCGCGGGCTCCGGCCTCCAGCAGGTCGGCCAGGAGCCTCGGGTGCTCATCGCGCAAGATCAGTCTCAGACGGGCCAGGAAGGCGTGGCTGTGGCGCAGGTGGCCGACCCCGCGGCGGCTCCAGTCGGCGAAGGCCGCGTCGGCGTCGCCGGTGGGCGGTGGGGGGTCACGTTCCAGCAGGATGAGCTCGCGTTCCGGCGCGGCCAAGGCCAGAGCCGCACAGAGCCCGCCGATCCCCGCCCCGATCACAAGTACGCGCTCGCTCATGTCGTCTCCCCGGGCGGCTTTTCTTTTCAGACTGACACGGGCGCCGGGGGGGAAGCAAAGGGGGGACTTTACAGCCGGGGTTGTCAAGGCTATCGCCCCGCCATGCTGCGTTGCGCCGCCCAGATCATGATCTCCACCACCATCGCTCCCTCGCGGGGCGTTGGAAGGTCTGTGCGCGTCTAGCAGTCCCCTCCCAACAGCCCCGCCGGACACGGACGGGGCTGGAGGATCGGCCACCCTGTCACCCGGAACACCGAGACAGGACGTCCCAATGGCCCACGATGACCTCAACCCGAATGCGTTCTATGGCGGCGGCCTCGCCGTCGAGAGCTACGACCTGTTCGCCGCCCAGAACGACGCCCTGGCGGGCGACATCGACTTCTACCTCGACCTGGCCCGCGACCGCGGCGGCAAGGTGCTGGAGCTGGCCTGCGGCACGGGCCGTATCCTGACCCCCCTGGCGGAGGCGGGATTCGAAGTCACCGGCGTGGAGATCTCGCGCGCCATGCTGGACCTGGCCGACCGCAAGCTCCAGGCCCTGAGGCCCTCGGCCTGGGGCCGCGCGCGGCTGGTCTGCGCGCCCATGCAGGACTTCGAGACCCAGGATCGGTTCGACCTGGCGTTGCTCCCGGCGCGATCCTTCCAGCACCTGACCGACCCGGCCGATCAGAGGAAGACCCTGGAGCGGGTCTGGCGTTGCCTGAACCCCGGCGGGATGCTGGTCATCGACATGTTCGACGCCCGGCTGGACACGTGTGTCGGCGAGCCGCCGCGCGCCCCGCCGCGAGAGGCGGTCGATCCCGTCACCGGCCGCCGCTTCCGCAGGACTTGCCTCGGCCGTCAGGCGGACCCGTTCAACCAGACGACGGGGGAGCGGATGCGGATCGAGGAACTGGACGCCGAGGGTTCCGTGCTGGGCAGCCACGAGACGTCGTGGACCCTGCGCTGGTCGACGCGCCAGGAGATGGCCTATCTGCTGGAACTCACCGGCTTCGAGACGCTCAGCGTCTATTCCGACTTCCAGCGGTCGCCCGCGGCCTATGGCCGTGAGCAGCTCTGGGTGGCGCGCGCGGTCTAACCCACCCGCTTGAGATCGCCGGCCTTGGCCGCCGCGATGGCGGCGCGCAGGGCCGGCATGTCGGCGCCGGGGACCAGGCGATCACCGACGATAAAGGCTGGCGTGCCCTCGATGCCGAGCGCCTGGGCCAGTTCTCGGGTCTCGGAGATGTGCTTCTGGACAGCCGCGGACTCCCCGGCGGCGCGCGCCTGGGCGGGATTGATCCCCACGGCGGCGAGGTGGCGATCGATGGAGGCGCCGTCGAGGGCCTTCTCGCCCATGAAGCTCTGATAAAGGGCCAGGCCCTTGGCCTTGCCGGCCGGCGACAGGGCGACTTGCGCCGCGAGGGTCGATTCGCCCCCGAAGATCGGGAACTCCTTGAACACGAAGCGGACGTCCGGGTTGTCGCGGATGATCTGCAGAATTTCCGGCGCCGAGGATTTGCAGTAGCCGCAGCGGTAATCGAAGAATTCCACCACGGTGATCATGCCGTTGGGGTTGGCCACGAAGTCGCGGGGGTCCCGCTCCAAGGCCTCGCGGTGCTTGACCATACCGGCCTTGGCCAGGTTGGCGGCGTCGGCGATCTTCTTCTCTTGCAGCTTCTGCACCGCCTCCTCGATCACCTCGGGGTGCTCCAGGAGATAGGCGCGCACCTTCTGGCCGAAGGCGGCGTCGGCGGTCTTCTGGCAACCGGCGAGGGCGAGGATGGCGGCAAGCGCCAGGACGGCTCGGAACGGAGTTTTCATTAAGTCTGCTTGGCTTGGGGTGCGAGAGAGGTCAGCGGATCGAGCCACGGCGGATCGAGCCTTCCTTGGCCAGGTCCTTCAGGTCGTCCTTGCTGGGAGATGAGGCCAGGACGATGTCCGTGGCGCGTCGCCATTCGGGCGTGGATTTTTCCAGCTTCTCGCGGGCGCGCATGGCGAAGACCAGAGCCTGCTGGCGATTGCCGATCTGGAAATTGTATTCGGCGGTGGCGTAGCGGGCCAGGCCGTCCTGCTCCTTGTGGTCGTAGGCCTGAGCGAGCAGACGCCAAGCCTCGGCGTTCTCATCGTCGATGGCGAGCGACCGCTTCAGCTCGCCGATGCCCTCATCGACCTTCTTCTCGTCGGTGAGCGCGATGAGGGTCTGGCCCAGATTGATGCGCAGCAGAGGCGCCTCGGGCTTCAGCTCGACCGATTTGCGCTGCGGCGCCTCGGCCTCGTCGGCCCGGCCGAACTCAAACAGAATCTGGCCTTTGAGCTCGTAGAGGTAGGGGTTGTCAGGCTGCTGGGTCAGCAGGTTGTCGATGATCTTCAGGGCCTTGTCCGGCTCCTTGAGCTGGTAGTAGGCGATCGCCCGGCCGTAGCGGGTGGTATAGGACTGATCCTTCTCGTCCAGCCGTCCCATGACCAGCTGAGGATTGATGAAGGCGTCCAGCTTCATCTTCATGATGGCGTGCTCGGACATGGCCTCCGCACTGTCTTTCTGGTCGTAGTGGCGCAACACCTGGGCGCGGCTGCGCAGCGCCTCGATCCGGTCTGACGACAGGGGATGGCTTCGGAAATAGGCGAAGCGGCGCGCCTCCTGGAACACCTCCTGATAGCGGAAGTTGTCGAAGAACTTGACGAGGCCTCGGCCCGACAGGCCGGCCTTCTCCAGATAGGTTAGGCCCGCCTGGTCGGCGCGGGATTCCTGTTCACGGCTGTAGCCCATGGCGCCTAGCGTGCCGAAATAGTTGGCGCTGCCCACCAGGCCGGCCGCCGCCTCCGCGGAGCCCGCCAGGGCCGCCAGGACGCCGAGGCCCATGGTCAGCAGGAAGGGTCTCATGCCCGCCGAGTTCATGTCGCCGGAGCGCGCCGAATGGCCGCCGGCCAAGTGGCCGATCTCGTGGGCCATGACCCCCTGGAGCTGGTTGGGGTTTTCGGTCTCCAGGATCAGGCCGGTATAGACCGCCATCTGACCTGGCCCGGCCGAGGCCTGCAGGTCCTTCGAGCCGATCAGCAGGATGCGGATGGACTTGGAGTCGACGCCGGCCGCTTCGAACAGCGGCACGGAGTCCTTGCGAAGGGTCTCCTCGATCTCGGTGTCCCGGATCAGGGAAACGCCCTCCTGGGCCCGCGCTGGCGCGGCATGAACCACGAGGCTGACCGCCAGGCTCGCCGTTAGGGCCAGGCGGGAAAGCGAGCGAGTAGGGGACGCCATCGTCGAAACTCCAAGCGCCCCCCAGCCCTTCATAGGTTCAGCCTAACCCGTCAACCCCGACGCCACCAGCCTTTGCGAGGCGCGGCGGGAGGTGTCGAGATTTCCGCCGGATCGGCGGCGGCGGGCGCCTTGGCCTTGGAGGCGCGTGCCGGCTTGGCCGGCGGCGCCTCGACGACCGGCTCGGCCACAGCTTCCATCGCCGTTTCGGCCACCGGGGCCTCGGCGACGACCGCCTCGGCCTTCGGTTTACGGGCCCGGCTGCGCTTGGCCGGGGCCGGAGCCTCGGCTTCGACGACCGGTTCCAGGATCGGCGCGGCAGCTTCTTCGATAACAGCGACGAGATCGCGGGCTTCCTCGGCGGCGGCCGGCGCTTCGGTCGCCTCGGCCTCCTCGCTGCGGCCACGGCCGCGGCCGCGGCGGGCTCGGGTCTTCTTGGGCTTGTCGTCCAGGGCGGGCAGTTCGACCCACATGTCGTCGCCGCCCTCGGTGGCCGGCGCGATCATGGGGGAGTTATCCTGAGCCACTTCAGCCTCAATGGCGGCCGGCTCGGCCGGGCTGTCATTGGCCGGCGCCGGGGTGCGGAAGTCTTCCGCCGGATCGTGCCAGACGAAGGGATCGTCGCCATAGGGCACCCAGGGACGGGTCCACGAGAAGGCGTCCTGCGGACGGCCGTCATCGCGCATGCGGCGACCGCCGCGGCGGCCACGCCGACGGCGGCGACCACCCTGGCCGTCATCCTCGTACTCGCCCTTGGCGTCGGACGGCGCTCGCGGCTCGCTCGGCGCGGCAGCGGCGCCTTCGGGGCGGGGCTCGGGCCCGTCGCGACGGCCGCGGCGGCGGCGGCGGCGGCCGCGGCCCGCGCGTTCGCCATCGTCCTCAGCGCGCTCTTCGCTCTCGCCGCGGGCTTCACGGGCGGCGACCGGGTTGCGGCCGCCCTCGTATTCCTCATCCTCCTCGGCTTCGAGGATCTCTTCGTCTTCCTCTTCCTCGTCCTCGACGGCGTTGTCATCGAAGTCGTCATCGTCGGGCACATAGGCCTGCAGCGGGGTGTGATGCACCGCGACATGCTCGGGACGCGCCTCGCTCGCCGTACGCTCGATCTCGTGATCGACGTGGAACATGGCGTCGTCGATGACGATGGTGACGAACAGCCCCAGGCCCTCGTTGATGCGCGCCAAGTGGTTGCGCTTCTCATTGAGGATATAGAGGCCGACGGCGCGCGGAACCTTCAGGGTGGCCTCGCCGCCGCCCTTCAGGGCCTCGCCCTCGACCGTGCGCAGGGCCGACAGGGCGCTGGACTCGACCGAGCGGACCCGGCCGGTGCCGGCGCAGTGCTCGCAGACGTGGGTGGTGCCTTCCAGCACGCCGGAGCGGCGGCGCTGGCGGCTGATCTCCATCAGGCCGAACCCGCTGATCTTGCCCATCTGGACCCGCGCACGGTCGTCCTTAAGGGCGTCCTTCAGCTTCTTCTCGACGGCCCGGTTGTTCTTCGACTCGTCCATGTCGATGAAGTCGATGACGATCAGGCCGGCCAGGTCGCGCAGACGCAGTTGGCGGGCGGTCTCTTCGGCCGCCTCCATGTTGGTCTTCAGCGCGGTCGCCTCGATGTTCCGCTCGCGGGTGGCGCGGCCGGAGTTCACGTCGACGGCCACCAGGGCCTCGGTCTGGTTGATCACTAGATAGCCGCCGGAACGCAGAGGCACGGTGGGGGTGTAGATCTGGGCGAGGTGGTCCTCGACCTTGTGCTTCACGAATAGCGGGGTGGCCTCGCGGTAGGCCTGAACCTTCTTGGCCTGTGACGGCATCAGCATCCGCATGAAGTCGCGGGCTTCCTTGAAGCCGGCTTCGCCCTCGACCCAGACTTCGTCGATGTCCTTGTCATAGAGGTCGCGGATGGTGCGCTTCACCAGGTCCTCTTCCTCATAGATGAGGGCCGGGGCCACGGAGTGCAGGGTGGTGTCGCGGATGTTCTCCCACAGGCGCAGGAGATACTCGTAGTCGCGCTTGATCTCGGCCTTGGTGCGCTTGGCGCCGGCCGTGCGGACGATCAGGCCCATGCCCTGCGGCACGTCCAGGCTCTGGACGACGCCCTTCAGGCGCTTGCGGTCGGTGACGGTGGTGATCTTGCGCGAAATGCCGCCGCCTCGCGCGGTGTTCGGCATCAAGACGCCATAGCGGCCGGCCAGGGAGAGATAGGTTGTCAGGGCCGCGCCCTTGTTGCCGCGCTCTTCCTTGACGACCTGGACCAGCATGATCTGCCGGCGGCGGATCACTTCCTGGATCTTGTAGCGACGCATCAGCCGCCGGCGGCGGCGAGCGACTTCTTCGTCCATGACGTCATCTTCGTCCGCATCGGACGCGTCGTCATCGTCATCGTCGTTCTCGGACGACGGATTCGAACGCCCGCGCGGTTCGGGATGATCGTCCTCGTCATCAGCTTCTTCGCGCATCAGCGCTTCACGGTCAGCCACCGGGATTTGGTAATAGTCCGGGTGGATTTCGTTGAAAGCCAGGAAGCCGTGACGATTGCCGCCGTATTCGATGAAGGCGGCCTGAAGAGACGGTTCGACCCGCGTCACCTTGGCGAGGTAGATATTCCCTCGGAGCTGTTTGCGGTTCTGGCTTTCGAAATCGAATTCTTCAACCCGGGTTCCGTCGATCACCACCACACGCGTCTCTTCTGCGTGAGCGGCGTCGATAAGCATTTTCTTGGACATATAGGCGATCTCCGAGGCGCGCCTGGAGCTCTAGGCTCGGGCGCTGCCGGTTTGTCATGAGGGCGCGCGCGCCTGCGCCGGCCGCGTCAGGGACGCGGGCGGTGGAAGGCCGGAAAGGGGCTCGAGCGGCGCTGCCCATAGTTGTTTCCCAGGCGCACTCTTAGCGAGCGCGGATCGGATTGATGCGTCATGGCCGAGAATTCGGCCGAAGCCGACGCAGGCTTTGCGCGGAACATGGCCCTGACAGGCAGGGCGTCCTCCGGCGCAGGGGGACATTGCAACAGGAAGCAAAAAAAGGAAAGGCAATCGGCTGCGCGCCCATTCAGCCTGGGCGGGTTAACCGTTTCTCCATGCTGTTAAGGGGTATATGGGGCTCAAATCAAAAAACGTGTGGTGTGGGGCGTTGTGCTCGCAAAAGTAGGCTTCGCCTTCGATAGGTTCGGGAAGCGCACCCTCGCGGCGTTCGCCGCTGGTGTCTGCTGCCTGGCGCTTGCGGCGGTGGGGCAGGCGAAAGCCTCGGGCGGCGGTGTGCTGAAGGTCCGCCTGGGCGGCGACCAGACCGAAACCCGCATCGTCATCGATCTCGACCGTTCGGCCACCGGAAAGGTCGTCTCCGATGGTTCGAGCGACCGCCGCATCGTCATGAACCTGCCCGGTGTCAGCGCCGATCGGTCTCTTCAGGGCGGTGGTCAGGGGCTGGTGAAGACCTGGCTTCTGGATGGCGGCCCCCTGGGCGCGCGACTGCGAATCGACCTTGCCAGCGACGCGGTGATTAAACGTCGCTTCCTGCTGCCGCCGGCCGACGGCGCCGCCAACTACCGATATGTGATCGACATCGCCGCCAACGCGCCCCGCGCTTCCGGTGAACGCATCACCCTGATCTCCAACGCTGCTCCGGCTATCCGGCCGGCTCCGCTGAATCTGAAAAAGACCGTGGTCATCGACGCCGGTCACGGCGGCAAGGACCCGGGCGCCATCGGCTCAAACGGCTTCGAGAAGGAAGTAACGCTGGCCGCGGCCCTGGCTCTGAAGGCCCGACTGGAGCGGACCGGCCGCTATCGCGTGGTGATGACGCGGTCCTCCGACGTCTATGTGCCGCTGGAAAACCGGGTGCCGATCGCGCGCAAGTCGGGCGCCGACCTGTTCATCTCGCTACACGCCGACTCCGGTCCCAACACCAGCACCCGCGGCGCCAGCGTCTATACCCTTGCCGCCCGCGCCGTGGCTCGCTCGCAGAAGCTGGTCTCCAAGGACGATTGGTTCATGAAGGTGAACCAGGCCGATCGGGGCGTCTCAGGAATCCTGTTCGACCTCACCCAGCGCTCCACCAAGAATCGGTCGGCCACCTTCGCCGAATTGGTGCTGGATCGGATTTCCGACGGCGACATGCGCCTGCTGCGACGCAGTCACCGGGAGGCCGGGCTGGCGGTCCTTCTGGCCCCCGACGTGCCCGCGGTGCTTCTGGAAATGGGCTTCGTAAACAATCCGGAAGACGAGGCTTTCCTGCGCGATCCGGCGGGCCGGGCCAAGCTGATGAACGCCGTCGGCGACTCGATCGACGCCTACTTCGCGCAAGAGACCCGGCTGGCGGCGCGCTAACTCCGCGCGCGCCACAAAACCGGCTTTCCCTTTTCCGAAACCCGCTCTAGACGATGACCATGCGGGAGGAGGGCGCCCGCGGAGGTCTGTCAGTCTTGAACCCCCCGGAAAGATGGGTCGCGATCGCCGGCGTCGCCGTGTTGAGCGCAATCGCGTTGGCAGGGTTCGCCATCGCCATCTACGCGGCTTGGCTGTTCCATGACATGCCCGATGCGGGGGACCTGGTGGACTACCGCCCGCCCACCGCCACCCGCGCCTATGCTTGGGACGGCACGCTGATCGGCGAGTTTTCCCGCGAACGCCGCATCTTTGTCCCCTACGACAATATGCCGCCGCAACTGGCCCAGGCGTTCCTGGCGGCGGAAGACCGCAACTTCTTCCAGCACTCGGGCGTGGACGCCATGGGGCTGACCCGGGCCATGATGCGCAACGTGCTGAACGCCGCCCGCGGCAAGCGCCTGGAAGGTGGCTCCACCATCACCCAGCAGGTGGCCAAGAATGTCCTGCTGACCAGCGACGCCACCGTGGGGCGCAAGCTGAAGGAGGCGATCCTCGCCCGGCGCCTGGAGCAGACGCTGAACAAGGAGCAGATCCTCGAACTCTATCTGAACGAGATCTGGCTGGGCTATCGATCGTATGGCGTCGGCGCCGCAGCCTACAACTATTTCGGCAAGTCGATTTCCGACCTCACCCTGGCTGAGAGCGCCTATCTGGCGGCCCTGCCCAAGGGGCCGGACAACTACCATCCGATCCGGCGTAAGGCGAACGCCATCGCCCGCCGCAACTGGATCATCGGCCAGATGGCGGACCTCGGCTGGGTCAGCCGCGTGGATGCCGAAAACGCGCTGAAGGAGGACCTTAAGGTCCAGAAGGCTCCCAGCCGCGCCAAATACCGCGATGCCGACTTCTTCGTGGAGGAGGTCCGCCGCCGCGGCCTGGCCACCCTCGGCCAAAGGCTGAATGAGGGTGGCTACTACATGCGCACCACCCTCGACCCGGAAATGCAGACGGCGGCCCGGGTGGCACTGATGCATGGCCTGGAACAGTACGACCGCCGCCACGGCTGGCGGGGGGCCTGGGGCCACGTCACCATCGCGCCCGGTTGGGAGGCGCTGGCCAAGAAGAAGACCTTGCCGGCCGAGCGCCGCACCTGGCAGCCGGCCGTCGTGACCGAGTCCTCCAACACCAATGTACGCGTGCAGGTGGCTGACGGCGGCGCGACCGGGGCCGTGGTCGCCGAGGACGTGGCCTGGGCCCGTGCCGGCCGGGGCGTTCCGGTGGTCGGCGATCTCATCTTCGTCGAGCCGGTCGAAGGCGGTGGCTATCGCCTGAAGCAGGTGCCGGCCGTCAACGGCGCCCTGGTGGCGATGGAGCCCAATTCAGGGCGTGTCCTGGCCATGGTGGGCGGCTATTCCTTCTCGCTCTCGAATTTCAACCGCTCCACCCAGGCGATGCGACAGCCCGGCTCGGCCTTCAAGCCGCTGGTCTACGCAGCAGCGCTGGAGAATGGCTACACGCCGGGCAGTGTGGTGATGGACAGCGCCATCACCCTGAAAGGCGCCGCCGGCGTCGACTGGACGCCTGAGAATTACAACAAGAAGTACTACGGCGCCCTGACCCTCCGGAAAGGCCTGGAGCTGTCGCGGAACGCGATGACCGTGCGCCTGGCGCAGGGCGTCGGGATGTCGAAGATCAGCGACATGGCGATCAAGCTGGGGGTCGTGCGCGAGATGGAGCCGGTGCTGGCCATGGCGCTGGGCGCCGGCGAGACGACGCCGTTCAAGCTGACGGCGGCTTACGCGTCCTTCGTCAACGGCGGGCGCAAGGTTGAACCTCACCTGATCGAGTTGGTTCAGGACCGCGAGGGCAAGACCATTTTCCGAGCCGACAAGCGCGACTGCCCGCGCTGCGACTCAGGCTTCAACGGTGACGAGAGCCCTCGCATCGCCCCTGGTGGCGCGCAGCTGATGGATCCCATCACCGCCTACCAGATCACCTCCATGCTGCAGGGCGTTGTCCAGCGCGGCACGGCGACGTCGGCTTCGGTGCTGGGACGGCCGGTGGGCGGCAAGACCGGAACCACCAACGAGTACCGCAGCGCCTGGTTCGTCGGGTTCACGCCGCAGATCGTCGCGGGCATCTTCGTCGGCTTTGATGACAACCGCAGTCTCGGCGAGGGCGAGACCGGCACCACGGCGGCGGTGCCGATCTTCACCGAATTCATGATGGAGGCCACCAAGGGCCTGCCCAAGACCGAGTTCAAGGCGCCCAAGAACGCCAAGTTCGTCATGGTCCGGGGCATCCGCGAGGCCTTCAAGCCCGGCACCGAGCCCAAGGTCGCGATTTCGGCCGGAGCCTATCGCCCCAGTGAGGGCCCGCAGCCGTACAACCAGGTCTGGCCCGACGGCCAGCCCACCGGCGCTCCGGCCCCGCCGGCGCCGGCGAAGAAACAGGATGACATGAGCGGGTTGTACTAGGGCGGGCAAACCGCTACTGCCCGCCGCTCACCTTTCGAAGGAATTTCCCATGAGAGCGGATGTTGAGGCTGCCAAGGCCGACATCGAGCAGTCGATCGACCTGCTCAGGAGGCGTCTTTGACTGGGAACCAGCGCTGCGAAAACTGCATGAGCTGAACGCCCGGGTCGAGGATCCGAGCCTCTGGGACAATGCCGAGGCCGCCCAGGCGATCACGCGCGAGCGCTCCAAGCTGGCGGCCAGCGTCGAGGCCGTGCAGTCCATCGAGCGTGATCTGGCCGACGCCATCGGTTATGCCGAAATGGCCGACGAAGAGGGCGACGAAGCCTCGCTTGATGAAGCGCGGGCTCAGCTTAAGGGCCTGAAGGAGCGCGCCGGTCGGGCGGAGCTGGAGGCCTTGTTGTCGGGCGAAGCCGACGGCAACGACGCCTTCATGGAAATCAACTCCGGAGCCGGCGGAACGGAGTCGAACGACTGGGCCGGCATGCTGCTGCGCATGTACACCCGCTGGGCGACGGCCCACGGCATGACCGTCGACTTCCTGGAGGAGACACCTGGCGAACAGGCCGGGATCAAGTCGGTGACCTTGCAGTTCAAGGGGCACAATGCCTATGGCTGGCTGAAGACCGAGGCCGGGGTTCACCGTCTGGTGCGCATCTCGCCCTTCGACTCGGCCGCCAAGCGCCACACCAGCTTCGCCTCGGTCTGGGTCTATCCGGTGGTGGACGACACCATCGTCATCGACATCAATCCGTCCGACGTGCGCACCGACACCTACCGCGCCTCGGGCTCGGGCGGCCAGCACATCAACAAGACCGACTCCGCCGTGCGCCTGACCCACATCCCGACCGGGGTGGCGGTCGCCTGCCAGTCTGGCCGGTCGCAGCATCAGAATCGCGATGAGGCGTGGAAGATGCTGCGGGCCCGGCTCTACGAAATCGAGCTGCAGAAGCGTGAGGCCGAGGCGCAGGCCATGCAGGATCAGAAGACCGACATCGGTTGGGGCCACCAGATCCGCTCCTACGTCCTGCAGCCCTACCAGATGGTCAAGGACCTTCGGACCGAGGTGGAGACCTCCGACACGCAAGGCGTGCTGGATGGGGATCTGGACACCTTCATGGGGGCATCCCTGGCCCAGCGGGTCGGGGTCACCCGAGAGGGCTAGAGCGTGATCCGCTGCGAGTGGGCGCGCGAGGGAATGGAGGCGCTGCGACCGCAGGTCGCCGTCTTCGTGATTGTCGATGTCCTGTCGTTCTCCACGGCGGTGGATATCGCCGTTGGCCGCGGGGCGCTGATCTATCCGTTCCCGCTGGGCGATCATGAGGCCGCGCGCGTGGCGGCGGCTGAGGTCGGTGCGGTGGCTGCGGCGCCCAAGCGTGCGGCGGGCGGTCAGTTCAGCCTCTCACCCGCCAGCCTGCGCGACCTGCATCCGGGCGATCGGTTGCTGCTGCCCTCGCCGAATGGGTCGCGGCTGTCCCTGGCCGGCGGAGATATCCCGGTGCTGACCGGCTGTCTGCGCAACGCCAGCGCCGTGGCGGCCAAGGCCCGCGAGCTGGCGGGGCGGGGCGATATCGGCCTGATCCCTGCCGGGGAACGTTGGCCCGGCGACACCCTGCGTCCGGCCATCGAGGACCTGATCGGCGCCGGCGCGATCATCCATGCGCTGGACGATGAGATGACCGCTGAGGCGCGACTGGCGCGTGATGCCTGGCGCAGCGCGCAGCCGGATCTGGACCCCCTGATCCGCGACTGCCTATCGGGCCGGGAACTCATCGAGCGCGGCTTCAAGATCGACGTCGACCTGGCCTTGGCCTTCGATGTCAGCCGCGCCGCCCCCCACCTCGTGGACGGCGCCTACCAAGAGGCAGGCTAGAGCATTTTCCGATAAGTGTGAAACGGTTGTCGGATCGAAAAATGCTCTAACTTTTTGAATTAGAACCCTTTTCGTCCGCTCTGATTGATTCAATCAGAGCGGAAAGGGCTCTAGCCGACCGTCCCGGTTGCGGGCGAGGCGCCCTTGGGGTCATCGCCAAACCTGTTGGCGCCCGGTGTTCCGTCCAGGATCATGAAGATCAACAGCACCAGGTGTCCCAGGATCGGGATCAGGACAAGCAGCATCCACCAGGCTGTTCGGCCGCTGTCGTGCAGCCTCCGGAAGCTGACCGCCACCGACGGCACGAAGATGTAGAGACAGAAGCCCAAATAGAGCAGGGCGATGATGGCGGAGGCCGGTGTCGCGAACGCGTCCTCGCTCAGGTCGCCGCCGACAAACCAGGACAAAATCCCGGTGGCCATCTGCACCAGAGCCACGAAGAGCGCGAATAGCCAGTATTCGGAGCGCCGCGCACGGCCGTTGAAGTCGGCGTACCTGCGTAGTGGCTGCAGCATAAGGTCCATGGAGCCCTCCCTGGCGGATGGGCAAGCTTAGCCTTTGCGCCGCCGCTTGCAACCCAGCGTCTAGAGCGGCTTGGGCGCCAGTCCAGGTGTCGGGGCGGGCGCCGCGGCCTGGGCCAGCGGGCTCGGCGCGGGCGCCGGTGGGGTGGCCGGCCGCTGGAACTTCAGGCTGCGGCCCTGGAAGAAGGCGCCGGTTTCCATGGCCAGTTGCTCATGGGTGATATCGCCGTCGACATAGGCCGTGCCGTAGAGGCGGACCTGCTTGGCGGTTACGGCGCCGATGATGCGACCCCGCGCCTCGATGGCCTCGGCATAGACGCCGCCTTCGATGTGGCCGGTTTCGCCCACGGTCAGCTTGCCGACCCGGACATCGCCTCGCACCACGCCGTCGATGTGGACTTCACCCTCGCCGGTGACATTGCCCTCGATGGTGATGTTCTCGCTGATCAGCGAGGCCGCGCGCGGAGCCTTGCGCTGCGCCGCCGGATCCGCGGCGAGCGGGGCCGGGGCGGCGTCGAACTTCACGGGAGGCTTGGCGGGGGTCTTAGCTGTTTTGGAGAACATAATCGCCGGCTTTCACGAAACGGTCGGGGTTCTGGGCGCGTCCATTGACCCAGACCTCGTAATGAAGATGCGGACCGGTGGAGCGGCCGGTCGAACCCATGGCCCCGATGCGCTGACCCACGGCGACCCGCTGCCCGGCGTTGACGCCGATAGCTTGCAGGTGCGCGTAGCGCGTCTTGAAACCACCCCCGTGGTCTATCTCAATGGTGTTGCCATATCCCGAACGCACGCCGGTGAAGGACACCACGCCTGGCGCGGTCGTGTAGATCGGCACGCCGAAGCCACCCACGAAGTCGAGGCCCGAGTGGAAGGCCGGGCGGCGCGTGAAGGGGTCGAACCGCACGCCGAAGCCGCTGGATTGGCCAGTACGGTTGGTGGGGCGGGCGAAGGGTAGCTTGGCGGCGGCGTCGGCGAGCGCGGCGGCCTCCGACATGTTGGTGGCCGCATGCTGGATGCGCACCGCGAAGCCCTCGTCCACGTCCAGGACGGCGGCCAGGGCGCGGGGGTCCTTAGCCTCGATCAGCGGACCGCCCAGCGACCCGCCCTTGGGCGTGTAGGAGGTCGGGGTCAGGCCGGCGAGGCGGAAGGCGAGGCGCAGGCGGTCCGCCCGGCTCTTGGCGAAGTTGTCGGCGGCGTCGATCAGCCGCTCTTGGCTGGCGCGAACCAATTCTATGCGCCGCATCGGGTCGGTCCCTGGCGGGACACGGCCAGCGCGCTGAATAGTCGGCGCCAGCGCCTGGGTGAGGCCCGGCGCGCCCTTTACGTCGGTGAGCAGCATGGCCAGCGCCGCGTGGCGCTTTTCGATGGTCAGGGCGAGGTCGTCGACGGAGCCGTTGGCCGCGTTCAGCTGGGCCACGGCGCTGTTGAGGCGCGCCTGGCGGTCGGCGATCCACCGTTCGTACTTGGCCTGGGTCCGCGCGATCTCCTGATCGGTCGCCGACAGGGCCATGGCGTTCACCATCATAGCCGCGGTGCAGATGCCCATCCACAGCGCGCAGACCGCCAGGATGGAGGCGAAGGTCAGTTGCTTGCCGCTGGTAAGAACAAACGCCCGCATCTCGCCGCCGGAGCGGACATAGAGATGGCGTTCGGGGAAAAGCTCTTCCAGCGATCGGCGTAGGCGCGCGAAGCGTGTCATACTCACCGCGTCGGTAAGGGAACCAATGTAGCGGCGATATGCGTTGAGATTTTGAGAACGCGCAAGGGGCTTCGCGCCACGGGGGAGCGCGAGCCGTATCAACCCAATTCTTAACCTGACTGGTTAACGAGCCATGAACGGCCGCGCCAGCTTCGCAATCAAATCCAGGCGGCGGCCAGACTCATATCCGGCGGCCCGCGACAATTGTACAACAGCTTCGGCGCGCGGAGGTTCCGGGTCCTTCCGGTCACCGACCGCGATGCGACCAGCCGCTGCGGGCGCGGGAAAGCTTGGCCTTAAAGGCTTTGCGCGGCTTTCAGGACCTCTGCGGCATGGTTGGCCACCTTCACCTTGCGCCACACCCTGGCGAGCCTGCCGTCCTTGCCGATCAGGAAGGTCGACCGCTCGATTCCCATATACGTCCGGCCGTACATGTTCTTTTCGACCCAGGACCCGTAGCGCGCGATGACCTCGCCCTCGGGGTCGGACCCTAGCGGGACGGTCAGCGCATATTTTTTCGTAAACTTCGCGTGACTGGCCACGCTATCCTTCGAGACGCCGATTACCGTCACGTCGGCCTTGGCGAACTCCGGCGCGAGAGCGGAAAACTCCTGGGCCTCCTTGGTGCAGCCGGTCGTGTCGTCCTTCGGGTAGAAATAGAGGACGACCCCCTTGCCCTTGAAGTCGGCCAGCCGAACGGGCCCCGCCGCGCCGGCCAGTTCGAAGTCAGGAGCGATGGAGCCTTCGGTTACGTCGGTCATGATCAGTTCCTGCAAGGGGGCGATGGCCGCAGCCATCGCCATTGATGTGGTCAGACCGGCTTGATCAGCACGATCTTCTTCTTCCCGGCGCCCAGCTTGATGACGCCCTCCACCAGGTCCGCGTCGGTGAGCGTGCGGTCGCCGTCGGTCTCAGCCTTGTCGTTGACCCTCAGGCCGCCGCCCTTGGCGAGGCGCCGAGCCTCGCCGCGGGAGGTCGCCAGGCCCGCGTCGGTGGCCAGCGCCGCCAACACGATCCCGACCTCAAGGTCGCTCATGGCGATCTCGAAGGTGGGAAGGTCGGCGGACAACGCGCCCTCCTCGAACGCCTTGCGCGCGGCCTCGCCGGCGGCATGCGCCGCTTCCGCCCCGTGCAGCATGGTGGTGGCGATATTGGCCAGCACCTTCTTGGCCTCATTGATGTCGGCGCCTTGCATGGCCTCGTAGCGGGCGACCTCGTCTAGAGGCATGTCGGTGAACAGGCGCAGGAAGCGGCCGACGTCGGCGTCCTCGGTGTTGCGCCAGAACTGCCAGTAGTCGTAGGGGCTGCGCATGTCGGCGTTCAGCCATACGGCCCCGCCCACGGTTTTGCCCATCTTCTGGCCCGAGGCGGTTGAGAGGAGGGGGGTGGTCAGGCCGAAGGACGGCTTCTGATCGACGCGGCGGATCAACTCCACGCCGTTGAGGATATTACCCCACTGGTCCGACCCGCCCATCTGCAGGGTGCAGCCGAACTTGCGCTCCAACTCCAGGAAGTCGGTGGCCTGCATCAGCATGTAGTTGAACTCGAGGAAGGTCATCGGCTGCTCGCGTTCCAGCCGCAACTTGACGCTCTCGAAGCTGAGCATGCGGTTGATCGTGAAGTGGACGCCGAATTCCCGCAGGAACTGAACGTAGCCAAGCTTGTCCAGCCAGTCGGCGTTATCGACCATCACAGCGTCGGTGGGGCCGTCTCCGAAGGTCAGGAACTTCGCGAACACCGTCTTGATGTTGTCGATGTTCGACTGGATCTGGGCCTCGGTCAGCAGCGGGCGCGACTGGTCCTTATCGGTGGGATCGCCGACCTTGGTGGTGCCCCCGCCCATCAGCACGATGGGCTTATGCCCCGCCTGCTGCAGCCGGCGCAGCATCATGATCTGTATCAGGCTGCCGACGTGAAGGCTGGCGGCCGTGGCGTCGAAGCCGATGTAGCCGGTGACGATCCCTTTCGACGCCGCCTCGTCCAGTTCCACCGGATGGGTGATCTGATGAATGTAGCCGCGGGCCTGCATGGTGCGCAGCAGGTCGGACTTGAAGGCGGGCTGGTCGGCGGACATGGGCAGGGGCTCTTCTAGGGACGCGTGCGGCTCTACCACGCGGCGATCCAGGATTTCGAGGGTCATCTGAGAGGTCTCCTAGGCATAGGGCCGGAGACCGTCGTTTCTGTGGGAGGGCGCCGACCGGGTTACGGGTGGCGCGAGATCGGGTCCGCACCTGCTCTAGGGCAGGCGGTAATAACGTCCAGCGAGGGCGGCGCGGGTGATCATGGGCGTTAGGTAGCGGTTCGGCGGTCACACGGTCAAGTCGGCGCGAATTGCCCTACCGTGCGCCGCACGGGCGCCGTTAGCATGCTGCATGCATCTGATCTTGCAGCGACATGGAGACTCGCAGGGGACCGCGGCGAAGAGCGTCGAGGTCGAACTCGCCTGGACCTCGCCCGGAAAGCTGGCTCTGACCTATGTCGTCATCGGCGACATCGCGGCGCTGAAACTGCCGGCCCCGGCGCCTGCCGCCCACACTGACGAACTTTGGCGTCACACCTGCCTGGAAGCCTTCGTCGGCGATGCGGTCGGGCCTGGCTACTACGAGTTCAACCTCGCGCCCTCCAGTCAGTGGGCGGCCTATGGGTTCAGCGGCTATCGCCAGGGGATGACCCCCGTCGATTCGTTCGACGATCCCGGCGTCTCCGTTGAGACCAGGGCTGACCGCCTCGTCCAGCGCGCCACCCTCAGCCTTGGCGACCTGCCGGGCCTGCGTCCAGACGCCGACTGGCGCCTTGCCCTGACGGCGGTGATCGAGCAGAGGGACAGTCTCAAATCCTACTGGGCCCTGGCGCACCCGGCCGGGCAGCCGGACTTCCATCACGCCGACGGTTTCTCCCAGATCCTCACGCCAGCAGAGCGCGCATGAAATTTGGCCTCGATCGACTCCTCGCCGACCCGGAACTGCGGGCGCCCCTGAAGGGCCGCCGCGTTGGGCTCGTGGCCCATCCGGCCTCGGTGACTCACGACCTGGTCCACGCCCTCGACGCCTTGGCCGCCTGCGAGGAGATCCAGCTGTCCTCGGCCTTCGGGCCGCAGCACGGCCTGCGCGGCGACAAGCAGGACAACATGGTGGAAAGCCCGGACTTCGATGACCCGGTGCTCGGCATCCCGGTCTTCAGTCTCTATGGCGAGGTGCGCCGCCCCACGGGCCAGATGATGAGCACGCTCGACGTGGTGCTGATCGACATGCAGGACCTTGGTTGCCGCATCTACACCTTCGTCACCACCCTGCGGTACATGCTTGAGGCCGCCGCCGCCCACGGCAAGGAGGTCTGGGTGCTGGACCGCCCCAACCCCGCCGGCCGCCCCGTGGAAGGCCTGACTTTGCGGGACGGCTGGGAGAGCTTCGTCGGCGCGGGGGCCATGCCGATGCGCCACGGCCTGTCCCTGGGCGAGCTGGGTCACTGGTTCATCAAGACCTTCGATCTCGACGTGAAGTACAGGGTGATCGAGATGGAGGGCTGGGCGCCCGAGACGGCGCCCGGTCACGGCTGGCCGCTCGCCGAGCGCGTCTGGGTCAATCCCAGCCCTAACGCCCCCAATCTCTGGATGGCGCGGGCCTATGCCGGCACGGTGATGCTGGAGGGCGCGACCCTGTCGGAGGGGCGTGGCACAACCCGGCCCCTGGAGTTGTTCGGCGCGCCGGACATCGATGCCCGGGCTGTGCTGGAGGAAATGCGGAGCTTCGCGCCCCAGTGGCTGGAGGGCTGCATCCTACGCGAGTGCTGGTTCGAGCCGACCTTCCACAAGCACGTGGGCAAGCTCTGCAACGGGGTCCAGATCCACACCGAGGGGCCTGCCTACGACCATAAGGCCTTCAAGCCCTGGCGGGTGCAGGCCCTGGCCTTCAAGGCCATCCGCCGGCTTTACCCGGACTATCCGCTGTGGCGGGACTTCCCGTACGAGTACGAGCTCGGCAAGCTGGCCATCGACGTGATCAATGGCGGGCCGCTGCTGCGGGAGTGGGTGGACAACCCGGCGTCCACGGCGGCTGACCTCGACGCAATCACCATTCCCGACGAACAGGCCTGGCTGACCGAGCGCCGGCCGCACCTGCTCTACTAGGAACCGGGACGGTCTAGATCGGGTCGGCTTCGATGCGCTTGTCGAGATAGCTCCCGACGCGCTGCTCGACGTCAGGCAGGTTCTCGGCCCAGAAATGGGTCGCACCCTCGATCACCTCGTGGTCGATGACGATGCCCTTCTGGGTGCGCAGCTTGGAGACCACGCGCTCGACTTCCACCGGCGGCACCACCGTGTCCGCGCCGCCGTGCAGGATCAGGCCCGAGGCCGGGCAGGGGGCCAGGAAGCTGAAATCGTACATGTTGGTGGGCGGCGAGACGGAGATGAAGCCGTCCGTCTCCGGGCGGCGCATCAGCAGCTGCATTCCGACCCAGGCCCCGAAGGAATAGCCGGCGACCCAGCACTGAGAGGCGGCCGGGTTGGTAGTCTGCAGCCAGTCCAGGGCCGTGGCCGCGTCGGCCAGTTCGCCGATGCCGCTATCGAACTCGCCCTGGCTGCGGCCCACGCCGCGGAAGTTGAAGCGCAGGGTCGAGAAGCCGCGCTTCATGAACAGGTGGAAGAGCTGAACCGCCACCGGGTGGTTCATCTGCCCACCGGCGCGCGGGTGCGGGTGCAGGATCAGCGCGATCGGCGCCGTTTCACTCTTGCCCGCCGAGTACCGGCCTTCGATGCGGCCGGCCGCGCCGGTCAGAACCACTTCAGGCATGCCATCCTCACGTCGAATAGTTGACTCATGTGCTGGGTCTTCCTAGATCACGCCCAACAGGCGAGCATCTGGGATATGGCCCCGCGCAAGGCGGCGGCTTTAGCACAGGGGCCTCGTCAAACGCTCGAAAATTCGCAACCGGATTTCGCCCGCCCATGCGCCTCAGCACCAAAGGCCGCTACGCCGTGATGGCCATGGCCGATCTCGCGCGCCGCCAGGAGGGCGGCGAGGAGGGCGAACGCGCCGTGTCCCTGGCCGAGATCGCTGCGCGCCAACAGATCTCGCTCTCCTATCTGGAGCAGCTCTTCGCCCGCCTGCGCCGCCGTGGCCTGGTGAAGAGCCTGCGCGGCCCCGGCGGCGGTTACCTGCTGGCCCGCACCGCCGACACCACCAACATCGCCGATATCGTCATGGCCGTGGACGAGCCCCTGCGCGCCACCCGCTGCTCCACCAAGCGCAAGGGCTGCATGCTGAAGGGCGAGCGCTGCCTGACCCACGACCTGTGGGAGGAGATGGGCCGCCAGATCGAGGGTTATCTCGCCTCGGTCACCTTGGCCGACGTCGTCACCGGCCGCCTGGGCGCGGCGCGGGAGGCGGCATGAGCGGCGTCTATCTCGATTACAACGCCACCGCTCCAGTTCGCCCTGAAGCGATCGCGGCCATGACGCGGGCGCTGGAAACGGGTGGCAACCCGTCCTCGGTCCACGCCGCCGGCCGCGCCGCCCGCGCCCTGGTGGAGCAGGCCCGTGAGGATGTCGCCGCCTTGATCGGCGGCCCGGCCTCCACGGTGGTCTTCACCGGCGGCGGCACCGAAGCCAATGCGCTGGCCATCGAAAGCGCCGTGGCCACCGGATCCAGGCGCCTGATCGTCAGCGCCATCGAGCATGACAGCGTGCTGGAGACCGCCAAGGCCAGCGGCATGGCCGTCGAGGTCCTGCCGGTCACCGCGCAGGGCGTCGCCGACCTGGCCTGGCTCAAGGCGCGCCTCGACGCCTGGGACGTCGCAGACGGCAAGCCCTTCGTCGCCCTGATGCTGGCCAACAACGAGACCGGGGTCATCCAGCCTGTAGCTGAGGTGGCGGTCTTGGTGCGCCAGGCCGAGGGCTGGTTGCACGTCGACGCCATCCAGGCGGCCGGTAAGATCGCCATCGACAGCCGCGCGCTCGGCGCTGACACGCTGGTCGTTTCCGCCCACAAGCTGGGTGGTCCGCAAGGCGTCGGCGCCCTGACCTTTGGCCCCCGCGCCACCCTGGTGCGCCGTCAGCACGGTGGCGGCCAGGAGCGGGGGCGCCGCGCCGGCACTGAGAACGTCGCGGGTATCGCCGGCTTCGGGGCCTCGGCCCGCGCCGCCCTGCGCGACCTTGACGCCTTTCAGCAGCAATCGGCCTGGCGCGACCTGGCCGCCGCCTGCCTGGCCGCCGAGGGCGCGGTGGTGATCGGCGAGGAGGTCCCGCGGCTGGCCAACACCCTCTGCGTCGCCGCCCCCGGCCAGGGCGCGGAACTGCAGGTCATGGGTCTCGACTTGATGGGTGTCATGGTCAGCGCCGGCTCGGCCTGTTCCTCTGGCAAGGTCAAAGCCAGCCACGTGCTGACCGCCATGGGCCTGACCGACCTGGCCGCCTGCGCCATCCGGGTCAGTGGCGGTTGGGCCACCAACGAGACCGACTGGGCCGCATTCGTCGCGGCCTGGAGCGATGTTCATTCCCGACACGCGGCCCGTCGCCGCGCGCCGGCGGCTTAGGAGTTCCCACATGGCCGCCGTCAAGCAGACCATTGAACACGTTGAAAGCCTGGAGAAATACCAGCACGGCTTTTCCACCGACATCGCCCAGGACTTCGCGCCCAAGGGCCTGAACGCCGACATCGTGCGCTTCATCTCGGCCAAGAAGGACGAGCCGGAGTGGATGCTCGCCTGGCGCCTGGACGCCTTCGAGCGTTGGCAGGCCATGGACGAGCCGGAGTGGGCCAAGGTCCACTTCCCGCGCATCGACTATCAGGACAGCTACTATTACGCCGCCCCGTCGCAGAAGAAGGGCCCAGCGAGCCTGGACGAGGTCGATCCCGAGATTCTGGCGGTCTACGAAAAGCTGGGCATTCCCTTGAAGGAACAGGCCGTCCTGGCCGGCGTCGAGGGCGCGCCGCGCTACGCCGTGGACGCCGTGTTCGACAGCGTCTCGGTGGTCACCACGTTCAAGAAGGAACTGGCCCAGGTCGGCGTGATCTTCTGCTCCATGAGCGAGGCGATCCGAGAGCATCCGGAGCTGGTGAGGAATTATCTTGGCTCCGTGGTGCCGGTGTCCGACAACTACTATGCCTGCCTGAACGCCGCGGTCTTCTCCGACGGCAGCTTCGTCTATGTGCCGCCGGGCGTCCGCTGCCCGATGGAGCTATCGACCTATTTCCGCATCAATGCGGAGAATTCCGGCCAGTTCGAGCGCACCCTGATCATCGCCGACAAGGAGGCCTACGTCTCCTATCTGGAGGGCTGCACCGCCCCCATGCGCGACGAGAACCAGCTGCACGCCGCCGTGGTGGAGCTGGTGCTAATGGATGACGCGGAGATCAAATATTCCACCGTCCAGAACTGGTACCCGGGAGACCCGGTCACCGGGAAGGGCGGCATCTACAACTTCGTCACCAAGCGCGCCGACTGCCGCGGCGACCGCTCCAAGGTGTCCTGGACCCAGGTGGAGACCGGCTCGGCCATCACCTGGAAGTACCCCTCCTGCATCCTGCGCGGCGAGGGCTCGGTGGGCGAGTTCTATTCCATCGCCATCACCAACGGCCGCCAGCAGGCCGACACCGGCACCAAGATGATCCACCTGGGCGCCAATACCCGCTCGCGCGTGATCTCCAAGGGCATCAGCGCCGGGAAGTCCTCCAACACCTATCGCGGCCTGGTCTCGGCCCACCCGAAGGCCAAGGGCGCGCGCAACTTCACCCAGTGCGACAGCCTGCTGATCGGCAAGACCTGCGCGGCCCACACGGTGCCCTATATCGAGGCCCGCAACGGCAGCTGCGTCTTCGAGCACGAGGCCACCACCACCAAGCTCTCGGAAGACCAGCTGTTTTACGCCATGCAGCGGGGGCTTTCTCAGGAGGAGGCGGTCCAGCTGCTGGTCAACGGCTTCGTCAAGGACGTGCTGCAGGAGCTGCCCATGGAGTTCGCCGTGGAAGCCCAGAAGCTCGTCGCCATCTCCCTCGAAGGGTCCGTCGGATGACCCTTCTCACTTCGCAACGGATCGCCGCCATGTCCTTCAGGCAAGCCTTTGACGCCGAGCGTCTGAAACGCGAGACCGAGCGTCGCGCTCGCGAGGACGCCGAGCGCGCCCGCCAGGAGGCCGACGAGGCCCGCTCCATCGAACTCTATGAAATCCTGGCCGCCGACCCCGGCTTCCTGGCCGAGAAGAAGCTGGTCCTGGAGCGCTCTCGCTACACGGTGGGCCTCGAACACGCCGACTTCCGCCTGCGCGCCTATTTCGAGGACGCCCAGATCAACGTCACCGCCGCCGACAAGCGCTCGGCCACCACCATCACCGCTGCCCCCACCAAGCAGCAGTCCGTGGAAAGCGTCGAACAGGCCCTGGACGTGCTGGCCCAGTACCTCGCCGACGAGACCGCCTGATGCTGCATATCGAAAATCTGCGCGCCGAAGTGGACGGCAAGGAGATCCTCAAGGGGCTGTCGCTGAACGTGCCCGCCGGCGAGGTCCACGCCATCATGGGCCCCAACGGCGCCGGCAAGTCGACGCTATCCTACGTACTCACCGGCCGCTCGGGCTACGATGTCACCGGCGGGACCGCGACCCTCGACGGCGAAGATCTGCTGGCGCTCGATCCCAATGAGCGCGCCGCCAAGGGCGTCTTCCTTTCCTTCCAGTATCCGCTCGAAATTCCCGGGGTCCCGGCCCTGACCTTCATCCGCACGGCCATGAACGCCCAGCGCAAGGCGCGCGGCGAGGCCGAGATCTCCGCGCCGGCCTTCCTGAAGCTGGCCCGTGAACACGCGGCGGCCCTGAAGATCGACTTCGAGATGCTGAAGCGAGCCCTCAATGTCGGCTTCTCCGGCGGCGAGAAGAAGCGGATGGAGATCTTCCAGATGTCCATGCTGGCCCCGCGCTTCCTCATTCTGGACGAGACCGACTCCGGCCTGGATATCGACGCCCTGAAGATCGTCTCGGAAGGCGTCAACGCCATGCGCTCCCCCGACCGGGGGATGCTGGTGATCACCCACTACCAGCGCCTGCTGGACTACATCAAACCCGACAAGGTCCACGTCCTGGCCGGCGGCCGCATCGCCGCCACAGGCGGGCCTGACCTGGCGCTCGAGCTGGAGCGCGAAGGCTACGACAAGTATGCGAGGGCCGCTTGAGCCTTAGCGCCGCCCTGAAATCCGGCGACGTCACCCTGCTGCCCGGCAAGCGTGACGAGGACTGGAAGTGGACCGATCTGCGCGGCCTGCTGCGTGTGTTGCCGGCCGCCGCGCCGACCCTGGATCTGGCGGGGCTAGTCGACGGGCCGTTCGACGCCCTGTGCGATGAGCGCCATGTAGTGGCGGGCGGACGCCCGGATGTCGCGATTGAGGTCCCGGCCGGTGGCGAGTTGTCCGTCGCCCTGCGCATCCTGTCGCGCGACGGCGGAGCCCTGACCGGAAAGATCGGCATCCGGGTCGGCGCGAACGCCAGGCTGCGGTTGCTGGAGAGCTATGAGGGCGACGCCAGCGCCTACGTCACCGACACCGCTATCACCATCGTCTTGGAAGCTGGCGCGGCGGTCGAGCGCGTGGCCCTGGCCGCCGACGGCGCTGAGGGCGTCAATGTCAGCCAGGCCCAGGTCACTCTCGCGCCCGGGGCGGAGTACGGCCAGACCGTGATCACCAATGGCGCGCGACGCCAGCGAATCGAGACCCAGGTCACCCATCCCGGGGCCGGGGCCAAGCTGCGCCTCGACGGTCTTTACCTGCTGGAAGACAAGCGCCACGCCGACCTGACGACCGGGGTTCTGCACCAGGACCTCGATGGCGCCACTGACCAGTTCACCCGCGGCGTGGTGCGCGATCAGGCGCGCGGCATCTTCCAGGGCCGCATCGTGGTGGAGGAGGGGGCCGACCGCACCGAGGCCCGCATGCGCCACAATGCCCTGATCCTGTCCGACAAGGCCGAGGTGGACGCCAAGCCTGAGTTGCTGATCTTCGCTGACGACGTCCAATGCGCCCATGGCAACACCATCGGGGCCCTGGACGAGGAGGCGTTGTTCTATATGCGCCAGCGCGGCCTGCCCGAGACCGAGGCGCGCGCCCTGCTGATCGAGGCCTTTATCGGCGCCGTGACTGACCGCATCGGCTTCGAGCCCGTCCGTGACATCGCCCGGGCCTGGGCCGCTGAACGGCTTAGGGCCTGAACATGGCCTTCGATGCTGAAGCGATCCGCGCCGAGTTCCCGATCCTGGCCCGCCAGGTGAACGGCAAGCCGCTGGTCTATCTGGATAGCGCCGCCTCGGCCCAGAAGCCGCGCGCGGTGATCGACGCCATGGTCCGCGCCATGGAATATTCCTATTCGAACGTGCATCGCGGGCTCCATACGCTCGCCAATGAAACGACGGAAGCCTATGAAAAGGCCCGCCAAAGCGCTGCCGACTTCATCAATGCGGACCTGGCCGAGATCGTCTTCACCAAGGGTGGGACGGAAGCCATCAACCTTGTGGCCTCGGGCCTCGGCGCGAGCCTGAAGGCCGGCGACGAGATCCTGCTCACCGAGATGGAGCACCACGCCAACATCGTGCCATGGCACTTCCTGCGTGAGCGTCAGGGCGTGGTCCTGAAGTTTGTGCCCGTGCTCGACGACGGCCAGCTCGACATGGCCGCCATCCCCGACCTGCTGAGCGCCAGGACCCGTGTCGTGGCCTTGACCCACATGTCCAATGTCCTGGGTACGGTGAACCCGGTCGCGCAGATCATCGCCATGGCGCACGACGCTGGCGCCCTGGTGTTGCTGGACGGCTGCCAGGCGATTGTCCACCAGCCCATCGACGTGAAGGCCCTGGACGTCGATTTCTACGTCTTCTCCGGCCACAAGCTCTATGGCCCCACCGGCATCGGCATCCTCTACGGGAAGGCCGAGCGCCTGGCCGCCCTGCCGCCCTACCAGGGTGGCGGCGAGATGATTGCGTCGGTCGCCCTGGATGAGATCAGCTACGCCGACCCGCCGCACCGGTTCGAGGCCGGCACGCCGCCGATCCTTGAGGCCATTGGCCTGGGCGCGGCCATCGATTGGTTCGCCAAGCTGGACCGCGCCGCCATCGCGGCTCACGAACACAAACTCTATGCTCGTGTCCGCGAAGGCTTGGCCGGCGCGAACTGGCTGAAGGTGATCGGCGAGGCGCCCGGCAAGGGCGCGATCCTGTCCTTCACGATCGACGGCGCACATGCCCACGACGTGGCCCAGATCCTCGACCGCTACGGCGTCGCGGTCCGGGCCGGAACCCATTGCGCCGAACCCCTGATGCGGCGCTTCGGCGTCACGTCAAGCGCCCGAGCCTCCTTCGCCCTATATAATACGGAGGGGGAGGCCGACGCCTTTGTCGACGCCCTGACCCGTACCCAAGCCTTTTTCGCGTAGAGCCTGACCCATGGACGACGCTACTCCCGTCTCGACCACGCCGCTGAGCCAGCATGAGTTGGACGTGATCACCGACCAGTTGATCGAACAGCTGAAGACGGTGTTCGATCCGGAAATACCGGTAGACATCTATGAGCTTGGCCTCATCTACAAGGTCGACGTCTCCGACACCAAGGATGTGGCCATCGACATGACGCTGACGGCGCCGGGTTGCCCGGTGGCCGGCGAAATGCCGGGCTGGGTGGAGGACGCGGTGAAGCAAATTCCTGGGATCGGCCAGGTGAAGGTGGATTTGGTCTTCGACCCGCCGTGGGATCCCTCGCGGATGTCCGACGAGGCGAAACTTTCATTGAACATGTTCTGACCCATATAGATGGCATGGCCGACCTCAACCTGACCCCCGCGACACCCCGCGCCCGCCGCCCGCGGCCCAAGGTCGTCACCCTGACCGACGCCGCGGCGGCGCGCGTGCGGGAGATCATGGGCCGCGCCGAGATCCCCTATGCGGGCTTGCGGGTGGGGGTGAAGAACGGCGGCTGCGCAGGGTCTGAGTACACCATCGAGTATGCGGAGGCTGCGGCGCCTCTGGACGAGGTGGTTGAGGACAAGGGCGTCACCATCCTGATCGATCCCAAGGCTGTGCTGTTCCTGATCGGCACCGAGATCGACTACGAGACGACCAAGCTCTCGGCCAAGTTCACCTTCCGGAACCCGAACCAGACCGATGCTTGCGGTTGCGGCGAGAGCGTTACGATCGAACCAGGTAAGGTGCTCGACGCCTAAGCGCGCCGTTCTGATCGTATTTCTCTATGATGTAGATCAGAACAATCGATTTTACCAATTCATAAAAGAGGTTCTCTCTGTCCGCAGAGGAGTTGTCGCCGAGCCGCGGGCTCGGGATCGGCAGACTCCAACGCAAGGGAGACCGACATGGACGCCAAGGTCGACGACAACGCCCCCGGACAATGCCCGATGGGTCACGGCGCGCCGCGCCGCAGCAATAGCGACTGGTGGCCGCAGAACCTGCGCCTCGAGGGCCTGAACCAGCACGCGCCGCGGTCCAATCCCATGGGCGAAGATTTCGACTATGCGAGGGAGTTCAACAGCCTCGATCTTGACGCGGTTATCGCCGACCTCCACGCACTGATGACCGACTCCCAAGACTGGTGGCCCGCCGACTTCGGCCACTATGGCGGGCTGTTCATCCGGCTGGCGTGGCATAGCGCCGGCACCTACCGCGTCACCGACGGCCGGGGCGGGGCCGGCGGCGGCCAGCAGCGTTTCGCGCCGCTCAACAGCTGGCCGGACAATACCAACCTGGACAAGGCCCGCCGCCTCCTGTGGCCGATCAAGCAGAAGTACGGGGCCAAGATCTCCTGGGCCGACCTCTATGTTCTGGTGGGCAATGTCGCGCTGGAGTCCATGGGCTTCAAAACCTTCGGCTTCGGCGGCGGCCGGGCCGACACCTGGGAGCCGGAGCAACTGTTCTGGGGCCCCGAAGGCTCCTGGCTGGGCGACGAACGCTACAGCGGCGAACGCCAGCTGCACTCCGCCCTGGGGGCGGTTCAGATGGGCCTGATCTACGTCAATCCGGAAGGGCCGGGCGGCAATCCCGACCCCGTCGCCTCGGCGCGAGACATCCGTGAAACCTTTGCCCGGATGGCCATGAATGACGAGGAAACCGTCGCTCTGATCGCCGGCGGCCACACGTTCGGCAAGACCCACGGCGCCGGCGATCCATCCCTGATCGGACCGGAGCCGGAGGCGGCCGCCATCGAGGATCAGGGTCTGGGCTGGCGCAGCAAGCACGGGACCGGCTACGGCGCCGACGCCATCACCGGCGGCCCGGAAGTCACCTGGAGCCAGACGCCGACCCGGTGGAGCAACCACTTCTTCGAGAACCTCTTCAAGTTCGAGTGGGAGCTGGAGGAGAGCCCGGCGGGCGCCAAGCAGTGGCGCGCCAAGAACGCGGCGGCCGACATCCCTGACGCCTATGACGGCGCCAGGCGCCATGTTCCGAAGATGCTGACGTCGGACCTCGCCCTACGGTTCGATCCCGAATACGAGAAGATCTCGCGGCGCTTCCACGCCAATCCCGACCAGTTCGCCGACGCCTTCGCCCGGGCCTGGTTCAAGCTGACCCACCGGGACATGGGGCCGATCCGCCGCTATCTCGGTCCGCTGACGCCCAGGGAGACCTTGATCTGGCAGGATCCGATCCCCGCCGTGGATCATCCCCTGATCGACGCGGCGGACATCGCGGCCCTGAAGGCCAAGATCCTCGCCTCCGGGCTTCCGGTGTCGGATCTGGTCTCGGCCGCCTGGGCCTCGGCCTCCACCTTCCGGGGTTCGGACAAGCGGGGCGGCGCCAATGGCGCCCGCGTCCGCCTGGCGCCGCAGAAGGACTGGGAGGTCAACGATCCGGCCCGTTTGGCCAATGTCCTCTCGACCCTGGAAACCGTCCGGAGTGAGTTTCAGGCCGGCGGCAAGAAGGTTTCCCTGGCCGATCTCATCGTTCTGGCGGGCGGCGCGGCGGTGGAAAAGGCCGCCCGGGATGCGGGCACGGAGATCGAGGTTTCCTTCACCCCGGGCCGCATGGACGCGTCGGCCGAACAGACCGATGCGCACTCCTTCGCCCCGCTGGAACCGACCTCCGACGGCTTCCGCAACTACCGGCGCGGCGAGCAGTTCATGGCCCCGGAAGAGGCCCTGGTTGACCGGGCGCAACTGCTACGGCTGAGCGCCCCGGAGATGACTGTGTTGGTGGGCGGCCTGAGGGTGCTGGGCGCCAATGCGTCCGGGTCGAAGGATGGTGTCTTCACCAACCGTCCGGGCCAGCTGACGACGGACTTCTTCGTCAACCTGCTGGATATGAACACCGAGTGGCAGGCGGCGGGTTCGGACAACGCCTTCAGCGGCGTTGACCGCCACACCAAGGCGCCGAAGTGGACCGCCACCCGCGTGGACCTGATCTTCGGCTCCCACGCCGAACTGCGGGCCCAGGCGGAGGTCTATGCCTGCGCTGACGCGCAGGGGAAGTTCGTGCGCGACTTCGCGGCGGCCTGGACCAAGGTGATGAACGCCGACCGTCTCGACCTGAACTGACCTGAAGCGGCGGCGTCCGACGGACGCCGCCGCTTGACGGCCCTTGCGGCTATGCCTATTCGCAATCCACGGTCCGCAGTTCACCGAGGCATCGCCGCCCGCGAGGGTTTGCTAAACCTGCTCCTACAGGCATCGGCTGACACACTCCCCGTGCCAGATCGGAAGGGCGATCACCGTTCATCCCGGCACGTCAGGGATAGATCATGTCGAGAACCACCATCGCCCTGCAGACGCAGGACCTTTCCACCTTCGCCAAGGCGTTGCGCGCGCAACTCGTGAATCACGAGGGCGTACCGGGCCACGTCGAGCTGCTGAACATGCTGGCCCGCTCAGCCGGCCACCGAAATTTCCAGCACCTGAGGGCTGAGCCTGAGAGTTCGCCGGCGCCGCCACAGGCGGCCTCCGACCCCGTGGATCGCAAGGCGGTGGAGCGAACGGTCCGCTGCTTCGATGCCGCGGGCCATCTGCTCCGCTGGCCCGCCCGGCGTGGCGACCAGATCCTGGCCCTCTGGGTTCTGTGGTCGAAGATTCCACCGCGCCAGGAGTACAGCGAGCAGGAGATCAGTCGCCTGCTGCAGGGCCTGCACCACTTCGGTGACCACGCCATCCTCCGCCGCGACCTGTTCGGGATCGGCCTGGTGTTTCGTACCGACGACTGCCGGGTCTACCGCCGCATAGAACAGGCCCCGCCCGCGACGGCCGCGGCCGTCATCGGCCAGGTGGCTCACGCATAGGCGTAGGGGCCGCCCTTTTCCAGGGCGCGCCTGTAGGCCGGCCGGGCGTGGATCTTCTGCAGGAAGGCCGCCAGGCGCGGACGGCCGTTCAGGGCGCCGGCCCGGTCGGCGGCGGCCTCGATGGGGAAGCTCATCATGATGTCGGCGGCGGTGAACTCCGGGCCGGCGAACCACTCGGTGCGGCTGAGCACGCCTTCCCAATAGTCGAACAGGGTGGTGAGCTGCGGATCGATGAAACCTGCCTCCGCCCGCGCGGCGATGGACTTCACCAGACCTCGCAGCAGACCCGGGGCGCGGGCGGGCAGGGCGCTGAACACCAGCTTGAGCAGCAGGGGCGGCATGGCCGATCCCTCCGCGGCGTGCAGCCAGTAGTTCCAGGCCAGACGCTCAGGCGTCCGGGGTGGAGGGATCAGCTTGCCGCCGCCATAGCGGGCGACGATGTAGTCGACGATGGCGCCGGTCTCCGCCAGCACGCCGCCGTCCACGGTGATCACCGGGGACTTGCCCAAGGGATGGATCGCCTTCAGCTCCGGCGGCGCCAGCATTGTGACAGGATCGCGCTGGTAGTGCTTGATTTCGTAGGGTGTTCCCAACTCTTCAAGCAGCCACAGCACCCGTTGCGAGCGGGAGTTGTTCAAGTGGTGGACGGTAAGCAAGGCCCTAGCGTCCGGTGAAGGCGGCGGGGCGCTTCTGCAGGAAGGCCAGAACGCCCTCGCGGGAATCTTCCGTCCGGCCGGCATGTTTCTGGGCTATGCGCTCGGCGTGCAGCTGGTCGGCCCATTCGGCGTCCAGGCTGTCCCAGACCAGCTTGCGGATCGACCCCAGCGCCCAGGGGCCCGTGGCCAGCGTGGCGGCAAGCTCCATGGCGGTGGCCAGCAGGGCGTCGTCGGCGACGCAGCGGTTGATCAGGCCCCAGTCCAGGGCCGTCTTGGCGGGCAGGCGTTCGCCCAGCAGGGCCATCTCCATGGCGCGCGCCTTGCCGATCAGCCGGGGCAGCAGGTAGGTCGAGCCGCCGTCGGGCACCAGGCCGATGCGGCGGAAGGCTTGCAGGAAATAGGCGCTCTCGGCGGCCACGATGATGTCGCCCATCAGCGCCAGCGAGCAGCCGACCCCGGCGGCCACCCCGTTCACGGCGGTGACGATGGGCACGGGGTAATCCCTGAGGCCCTTCATGAAGGGGTTGTAGACGCTCTCCAGCGCAGCTCCGGCGTCGGGCCCCTCGGGATCGGGAGCCGGCGCCTGCGGGCCGCCGCGCCCCGACAGATTCGCGCCGGAGCAAAAGCCGCGCCCTTCGCCGGTGAGCACCACGCAGCGAACGCCGGAGTCAGGCTTGGCGAAGGCGTCGAAGGCCTGCTGCAACTCGTCCATCAGGTCGAGGCCGGCGGCGTTCAGGGTTCCGGGATCGGCCAGGGTGATCAGGCCGATGCCGTCCTGTACGGACGTCTTGAGCTTCGTATAGGCCATAGTCTCCTCCCAGGCGTCGTTGTCCACGATCTAAGGGAGGATACCCTGGCGTCAGGCTAGGGGAAAAGCGCCGTCCATCAGTCTAAGCGGCGGCGGCGATCATCTCGGCCCTACTCACCCGGTTGCGGCCACCGCGCTTGGAAGCGTAGAGCGCCCCGTCGGCGCGCTCGATGAAGCTGTGAGCGCTCTCGCCGGGCAGGCGCTCAGCCAGACCTGCCGAAACGGTGATGGTGCCCAGGTCCTCGTCAGTGGAGCGGCGCTTGAGCATGCGTGAGGACACTTCCTCACGGATGTCTTCCAGGGTGGCGAGGGCGATTTCGCCGCCTTCGCGCGGGAAGATCAGCGCGAACTCCTCGCCGCCGTAGCGGGCGGCGAAGCGGGGCGGAGCCCCGCGGCCGCCGATCACGCTGGCGACGTAGCGGATGACCTGATCGCCGGTCTGGTGGCCCCAGGTGTCATTGAAATTCTTGAAGTGGTCGATGTCGATGACCGCCAGGGCGAGGCTCTCACCCTTGGCGTCAGCCTCGGCGCAGGCGCGCTCCAACTCTTCGTCAAAGGCCTTGCGGTTGGCGAGGTTGGTCAAGCCGTCGGTGGTGGCGTCGCGGCGCACTTGTTCGAGATGCTCGCGCAGGCGGGCCACCTCGGCGGTGGAATCGCTGAGGCGCTTCTCCAGCGACTTGTTTTCCTTCTGAACACGCTTGGTGGCGACGGCGAGGGTGTCGATCATCGACTTGACTTCGGTGGCGTCCTCGCGCTCGCTCAGCGACTTGGACGCCGTGGCCAGGGTCTGGCCGTAGGCCACGCTGGACTTCTGCGCGGTCTCGATGGCTTGGGAGACGTTGGCCAGTTCCTTGGTCAGGGCGTCGCCGGCGTCTCGGATCTGTTCGTTGAGGCGCGCCTTGGGCAGATACACCGCCGCCAGCTCATCGCTCAGGTTGTCGGTGAAGGCCTCACCGGTGGAGATGATGCGGGTGATCTCGCGGGCCAGCTCCCCATCGGGATCCCCGACACAATGGGTCCACAGCTCGAAATTGACCGGAGTGGGCCAGATCTGATGTTGTTCCATGGCCGAGAGAGCCTTGCGCGCCAGGATATAGGCGTCCGGCCCACGCAGCTTGACTTCGATCCCAGCGGTCATGCGGTCATCCCCGAATGTTCAGCTCTCATACGCCCCCAGGAGGATGCGAGCTGATCTGCAAACGAAGATATCCGAGATAGCCAAACGAGCCGTTAAAGCGCCGCTCGCTTTTAGCGGTTGCGCCGCCTAGTCGTCACTCGGAGGGCGGGTGGGCGCGATCTTCAGGAAGGCCGGCATGTCGTTGCCGAAGCCCACCACGCGGTCGCCGTCATCCCGGTCCTCGCGGCGCGGCCGATCCCGGTCGCGCTCGCGCGAGGGACGCGACTCAGAGGTGGCCGCACGGGGGCGATCGTCCCGTTCGCGGCGCGGCCGCTCCGTGCGCTCCGGACGCTCGGCGGTCTCAGCGCGCGGCGCGCGTTCGGGGCGGGCTTCACGTTCAGGACGCGATTCGCGCTCCGGGCGGGCCCGACGCGGCTCGCGTTCAGCGCGGGCTTCCGCGGGTTGGGTCACGGCCTCGGTGGCGGCCGATTCGGCGTCTGGGTTGGCGCGGCCACGGTTTCGGCCCCGCGCACGGGGCGCGCGTTCGGCCTTGGCTTCTTCGGCCACGGGTTCAGGTTTCGGGGCGCGGACGGCGTTCGGATCGGCGACGAAGGGCTCCAGGGAGGCCACCTCACCGTGCGGGGCGCGTGGACGCTCACGGTCGCGATCGCGGTCCCCACGGCCCGACGAGCGTTCGCCGCCCCGGCCGCGGTCACGCCCGCCGCTGCGGCTGTCGCTGCGCTTCTCGTCCTTGATGGCGGCGAAATCGACGCCCTCGAGCACGATCTCTTCCGGCGCCTTGCCGATCAGCTTCAGTACCTTGTCGATGTTCTTCGCATCGGCCGGTGTGACGATCATGTAGGTCTTGCCGAGCTTGCCGGCCCGGCCGGTGCGCCCGATGCGGTGCACATAGTCGTCGGCATGGTGCGGCACGTCGTAGTTGAAGACATGGCTGACGTCCGGAACGTCGAGGCCGCGCGCGGCCACGTCGGAGGCGCAGAGCAGCTTCAGCTCGCCCTTGCGGAAGGCTTCCAAGGTGCGCATCCGCGTCGCCTGGTCCAGGTCGCCATGGATCGGCGCGGCGTCGAAGCCGTGCGTCTTCAGGGACTTGGCGACGATATCGACCTCGGTCTTGCGGTTGCAGAAGACGATGCCGTTACGCACGTCGTCGGCGCCGATCAGCATGCGCAGGGCGGTGCGCTTGGCCTTGGCGTCGGCGGTCGGCAGGCGGACCAGATACTGGCTAATGGTGTCGGCGGTGGTGGCCGGACGCGTCGCCTCGATCCGCACGGGATCATTGAGGAACTGCTTGGTCAGCCGGGTGATCTCCGGCGGCATGGTGGCCGAGAAGAACAGGGTCTGCTTCTTGGCCGGGGTCAGCTTGAAGATGCGCTCGATGTCAGGAATGAAGCCCATGTCGAGCATGCGGTCGGCCTCATCGACCACCATGATCTGCACGCCGGTCATCAGCAATTTGCCGCGTTCGAAGTGGTCCAGCAGGCGACCGGGCGTGGCGATCAAGACATCGACGCCCCGGTCGAGCTTGGCTTCCTGGTCGCCGAAAGAGACGCCGCCGATCAGCAGCGCCCAGGACAGCTTCTGCTTCTGGCCCTTGGCGTATTTCTCGAAAGACAGCGAAACCTGGTCGGCCAGTTCGCGGGTCGGGGCGATGACGAGGGCGCGCGGCATGCGCGCCTTGGACCGGCCGGCGGCCAGTCGATCGATCATCGGCAGTGTGAAGGCGGCGGTCTTGCCCGTGCCGGTCTGGGCGATCCCGAGCACGTCGCGACCCTGCAGGGCGACGGGGATGGCCTCGGCCTGGATCGGCGTGGCGGTGGTGTAGCCGGTGTCGGCCACGGCCTGGAGCGTAGCGGGCGATAGGCCCAGTTCAGAAAATTCGGTCATCAGTTGCAATGTGGGCGGGAACGCGCCCGAAAAGGAGGCATGCGAAACCCGGGCGGCGCGGACGGCGATCGTTGCGCGCGGCGGAAGATAGGGGCTACCGCCTTCAAGTCAACGCGTTCCGCGCCTTACGGTTCAGCCTCACCCCATTAGGTCCAGTCGAGGTCGGCGGCGGCGAACTCGGCGTTCTCCTGGATGAAGCGGAAGCGCAGCTCCGGCTTGCGGCCCATCAGCGCCTCCACCAGGTCCTCCACGGCCTCCTCGGAACGGGGCAGGGTGACGCGCGCAAGGATCCGTTTCTTGGGGTCCATGGTGGTTTCCTTGAGCTGGGCCGGCATCATTTCGCCCAGGCCCTTGAAGCGGCCGATCTCCGGCTTCTTGCCCTTGAACTCGGTGGCCAGCAGTTCCTCGCGATGGGCGTCGTCGCGAGCATAGATGGTCTTGCCGCCGTGGCTCATGCGGTAGAGCGGGGGCAGGGCCAGGTACAGCCGGCCCGACCGGATCATGTCGGGCATGGTGCGATAGAAGAAGGTGATCAGCAGACTGGCGATGTGGGCGCCGTCGACATCGGCGTCCGTCATGATCACCACGCGCTCGTAGCGCAGGTCCTCTTCCTTGAACCGGGAGCCGGCCTGGACACCCAGGGCCAGCATCAAGTCCGAGAGTTCCTTGTTGGCGCCCATCTTGTCCAACGTGGCCGAGGCGACGTTCAGGATCTTGCCGCGCAGGGGCAGGATGGCCTGGGTGCGGCGGTCGCGGGCCTGCTTGGCCGAGCCGCCGGCGCTGTCGCCCTCCACCAGGAAGATCTCGGCGCCGTCAATGGCGTTGGCCGAGCAGTCCGCCAGCTTGCCGGGCAGGCGCAGCTTGCGGGTGGCCGAGGCGCGGGCCACGTCCTTGTCGCGCCGGCGCTTCAGGCGTTCCTCGGCCCGCTCGACCACGAACTCCAGCAGGGCGCTGGCGGCCTTGGGCTGGGCAGTCAGCCAATGGTCGAAGGGGTCGCGGAGGGCGTTTTCCACCAGGCGCTGGGCGTCGCTGGAGGACAGGCGCTCCTTGGTCTGGCCCTGGAACTCAGGGTTGGAGACGAAGACGCTGACCATGGCGCCGGCCTGGGACACCACGTCGTCGGCGGTGATGATGCCGCCGCGCTTCTCTCCGGTCAGCTCGGCATAGGCCTTCAAGCCGCGAGTCAGGGCCGCGCGCAGGCCCGCCTCGTGGGTGCCGCCCTCCGGGGTCGGCACGGTGTTGCAGTAGGACTGCATGAAGCTGTCGGCCTCACCGAAACCGGCCGGGGTCCAGGTGACGGCCCACTCCACCTTTCCGGCTTCGCCCTTGCGCTCGTAGCGCCCGGCGAAGGGCTCGGGGGTGACGGTCTCGATGCCCTTGACCCGCTCGGCCAGGAAGTCGGCCAGGCCGTTGGGGAAGCGGAACGTGGCCTCGGCCGGGGTCTGGTCCTGGATGCGCGACGGGTCGCATTTCCAGCGAATCTCGACGCCGGCGAACAGGTAGGCCTTGGACCGCGCCATGCGGTAGAGGCGCGCGGGCTTGAACGCCACGCCGTCGCCGAAGATCACCGGGTCCGGCGCGAAGCTGATGGAGGTGCCGTGCTTCTTGGTGGCGCCCAGCTTCTCGATGCCGCCGATGGCCTTGCCGCGGGTGAAGGCCTGGCGCCACTCGAACCCGTCCTTGAAGGCGGTGACCTCGACCCGCTCGGACAGGGCGTTGACCACCGAGATGCCGACGCCGTGCAGGCCGCCGGAGGTCTCATAGGCCTTGCCGGAGAACTTCCCGCCTGAGTGCAGGACGGTCATGATCACTTCCAGGGCGGACTTGCCCGGGTGCTTAGGGTGCGGGTCCACTGGGATGCCGCGGCCGTCGTCCTTCACCGTCAGCGTGCCGTCGGCGTCGAGGGTCACCTCGATGAGTTTGGCGTGGCCGGCGACGGCCTCGTCCATGGAATTGTCCAGCACCTCGGCGAACAGGTGGTGCAGGGCGCGTTCGTCGGTGCCGCCGATATACATGCCGGGCCGCTTGCGGACGGGCTCCAGGCCCTCAAGCACCTCAATGTCCTTGGCTGAGTAGCCGCCGGTGATCGCTGGATCGGGGCGCGGCTCATGGTTCTCGGCCAACGGCGCGGCCGGGGCGGGATTGAGCGCGTCGTCGAAGAGGGAAGCCTGGGGAACGGGCTTGTTGGACATGGTCGGAAACTGGATCGATTCGATGGGGCCTCGGTATGAATCGCCCCAACGGCTAAAGCAATGGACGCGCCGCGTTGACGCACCAAGCCTGGGGACAAGCTGATGACGAGCCAACAGGCGCCTCTGCGCATCGGCATCCTCGGCGCCGCCAAGATCGCGCCTGCCGCCATGATCCTGCCCGCAAAGGCCACCGGCGTCGCCACGGTCGTCGCCGTCGCCGCCCGCGACCCGATCCGGGCGAGGGCTTTCGCCGCGTTGCACGGCGTCCCCGAGGTCAGCGAGACCTATGAAGACCTGATCGCCCGGCCTGACATCGACGCCGTCTACAACGCCCTGACGCCCTCACGGCACGCTGACCTGTCCATCGCCGCACTCCAGGCCGGCAAGCATGTGCTGTGCGAGAAGCCCATTGCGATGAACGAGGGCGAGGCCCGCGCCATGGTCGCGGCGGCGCAGGCGAGCGGCAGGGTGCTGATGGAGGCCTTCCACTATCGCTATCACCCGATGTTCGCCCGCGTGCTCGAGATCATCGGCTCCGGCGAAATGGGAGAGGTGCGAGCGCTGTCGGCGGTGTTCCAGACCAGGCTCGTGGATGACGGCGCCGAGATCCGATACGAGCGTGACCTGGGCGGTGGCTCGCTGATGGATATCGGGACCTATCCTTTGCACTGGGTTCGGACCGCCGCAGGGGCCGAGCCGACCGTCGTGAGCGCCAGCGGCGTGTTCGGGCGGGCCGGCGTCGATCACGCGACCCAGGCCGAGCTGCGATTTCCCAATGGCGCCGTCGCCAGGATCAGCGGGTCCATGGTGGAGGAAACGCCGATGGCGCTGCTGGAGGTCATGGGGAGGCTCGGGTCTCTGAAGGCGGTGAACCCGCTGGCCCCGCAGATGGGCCACCTGCTGGAGGTGAAGATCGACGGGGCCGAGCCGCGCCGAGAGACCTTCAGCCGCGACCCCACCTACGACTTCCAGCTCCGCGCCTTCGTCGACGCCTGCCGCGGCGGGCCGGCGCCCTTGACCTGCGGCCAGGACTCTATCGCCCAGATGGTGCTCCTCGACGCCGTCAGCGCGGCGAGTCGCCTCTAGGTTCGGCCCGGACCAAGGCCGCTGTGCGGCTTAGCCAGTCCACGGGATCGGCGGCGTGATAGGGGTGCTCGGCAGGTTCAATATTGTCGAGGAAGCCGCGGTAGATCACAGCCTGCCGGGCCGCCGCGATTGGCGCCAGCAGGGTGAGCGCCCGGGCCGGATCGGAGCCAGGGACGGCCTCTCGCCAATGGGCGAGCCAGACCGCCCGAACGGCCTCAAGAGCCTCGGCCGGCACGCGGCCCAGGAAGGCGGAGCTGTCCAGCAGGGGGTGACCCACACCGCTGTCGCCCCAGTCCATCAGGGCTAGGTGCTCCCCGTCGCCCCTCAGGTTGCCGGGGTGGAAGTCACCGTGCACCAGGGTGTCGGGCAAGCCGCAGGCCGCCAGGTCGGCGAAGCGGCGCGGCAGGTCGGCGACGAAGGCGGTCAGTGCGCCGCGGTTCTTGGTGGAGAGTTCCGGCGCGGTGCGCTCGAAAACCTCGGTGATGGCGGCAGTCAGGGCGGGGGCGCGCCAGTCGGGAAGGCCCAGGCCGAACAACTCGGCTTCGCGGCCCACCCACTTGGCCTGGATGCCCACCAGCAGGTCCACCATTCCGAAGAGCTGATCGACCTCGGCCTCGTAAAGATCCTGGCCCGGGAGCTCCGCCATCAGGATGCGACCGTCGCCATAGCCCAGCAGGCGGGGGACCGCCTCGCCGGCCAGGGCTTCGATGAGCGGCGCCTCGTGGGCGAAGAACGGCGGGGTGGCTTTCAGCCAGAGCGTCTGGCCGACCACCGGGATCGCCCAAAGGCTCGACAGGTTCCAGGTGCGCACCTGGCGCGGCGGACCTGTGGGCGTCAGGCCCTTCTGCTCTAGGGTGGCCTTGGCCCAGGCCAGGTCGGCGGCGGGCCCGCCCAGCCTGGCGTAGCTGTTGCGCAGGGGATGATCGTCGAGGGCGCCCTCCCAGGGCTCGGCGGCGACCGCCTCGGCGACTTCCGCGAGATAGGTGACCTTCACCGACTTGGGGTTGGGGGCGATCTCCAGCACCCGAAGCACCGTGATCTCGATCCCATGCGCCGCGCGGACTGCTTCGATCACGGGGGCGACGTCCTGCCACCAGGGCGTGGCGACGGGCAGGGCGGGAAGGGCGCCGACGAGGGCGCCGTCCGGGGTGACGAGGACGAGCCGCGCGAAGCGGGGCGGAGGGGTCACGCCTCGGGAGTGTCGCGGAAGTAGGGCTCCACGGGGCCCTGCAGCTTCACAGTCATGGCGTTGCCCTTGCGGTCCACGGTGGCGCCGACCGACAGCCGGACCCAGCCTTCGCTGACGCAATACTCATCGACATTGGTCTTCTCGACGCCCTTGAAGCGCACGCCCACGCCGCGCTCCAGCACGGCGGCGTCGTAGTAGGGGCTGTTGGGGCTGATCGCGAGGCGGTCGGGGGGCGTGTCGGACATGTCTGGGCCTTGAAGAACGGTTGGGCTTGCGCCCTTGGCCGGGTGATAGCTGCATCGCGGACAAAGCAAAAGGGCCGGAGATCGCTCTCCGGCCCTTCGCTCAAGCTCAGCGCGGAGCGCTGACTAGCACTTGTAGTACATCTCGAATTCCACCGGGTGCGGGTGGAGGGCGAGGCGCATGACCTCTTCCATCTTCAGCTCGATATAGGCGTCGATGAACTCGTCGGTCATCACACCGCCGGCCTTCAGGAAGCCGCGGTCCTTGTCGAGGTTTTCCAGGGCTTCCTTCAGGGAGCCGCAGACTTCCGGGACCTTCTTCTGCTCACGCGGCGGCAGGTCGTAGAGGTTCTTGTCCTGCGGCGCGCCCGGATCGATCTGGTTCACGATGCCGTCGATGCCGGCCATCAGCAGGGCGGTGAAGGTCAGGTAGGGGTTGCCCATGGGGTCGGGGAAGCGGGCTTCCAGACGCTTGCCCTTGGGGCTGTCCACGTGCGGGATGCGGATCGAGGCCGAGCGGTTACGGGCCGAGTAGGCCAGCTTCACCGGGGCTTCATAGCCGGGGACCAGACGCTTGTAGCTGTTGGTGGTGGAGTTGGAGAAGGCGTTGATGGCCTTGGCGTGCTTGATGATGCCGCCGATGTACCACAGGCACATCTGGCTCAGGCCGGCGTACTTGTCGCCGGCGAACAGCGGCTTGCCGTCACCCCAGATCGACTGGTGCACGTGCATGCCCGAGCCGTTGTCGCCGAACATCGGCTTGGCCATGAAGGTGGCCGTCTTGCCGTAGGCCGCGGCCACGTTGTGGATGACGTACTTATAGAGCTGCAGACGGTCGGCCATGACGATCATGGTGTCGAACTTCAGACCGAGTTCGTGCTGGGCCGGGGCCACCTCGTGGTGGTGCTTTTCCGGCTTCATGCCGAGCTCGCCCATCACCGCCAGCATTTCGCCGCGAAGGTCCTGGGCCGAGTCGATCGGGTTCACGGGGAAGTAGCCGCCCTTCGGACCGGGGCGGTGACCCATGTTGCCTTCGGCGTATTCCTTTGCGGAGTTGCCGGGCAGTTCGATGGAGTCATAGGAATAGCCGGTGTTGTTCGGCTGCACCGACCACTTCACGTCGTCGAAGATGAAGAACTCGGCTTCCGGGCCGAAGAACACGGTGTCGCCGATTCCCGAGGCCTTCACGAAGTTCAGGGCGGCCTTGGCGATGGAGCGCGGGTCGCGGTCGTAGGGGGTGCCGGTGTCGGGGTTCACGACATCGCAGAACAGGCAAAGCGTCGTCTGCTGGTAGAAGGGGTCGATGTAGGCGCTATCCAGGTCCGGACGCAGCTTCATGTCGCTTTCGTTGATGGCCTTCCAGCCGGCGATCGACGAACCGTCGAACATCGTGCCGTCGTTGAGGAAGTCATCGTCGATCAGGTCGATGTCGAAGGTGACGTGCTGCATCTTCCCGCGGATGTCGGTGAAGCGCACGTCGACGTACTTCACGTCCTTCTCTTTGATTTCGTTCAGAATGTCCTTGGCGGTCGCCATAGTCGTATCCCCTTGCAGATGTCGCGATAGGCTAAAGTCTTATACTGCGGCGGCGCCGGTTTCCCCGGTGCGGATCCGCAGCACGTCGATGATGTCCGAAACGAAAATCTTGCCGTCGCCGATGCGGCCGGTGCGCGCCGCGCCGATGATCGATTCCAGCACCCGCTCAAGCTGATCATCGGCGATGACCACCTCGATCTTGATCTTGGGCAGGAAGTCCACGACGTACTCGGCGCCCCGATAGAGCTCGGTCTGGCCCTTCTGGCGACCGTAGCCCTTGGCTTCCATGACGGTCATGCCCTGGACGCCGAGTTCCTGAAGGGCCTCCTTCACCTCGTCGAGCTTGAACGGCTTAATAATCGCTTCGATTTTCTTCATGGCCCGACTTGGTACTCAAACAGCGCCGCCCCAGCGGTTGCCGGCTACGAGCACGCTCCGGCGCGGGGCGACAAGGGGGCGCCCGCCGAGGGTTGCGCGGTGGCGGATGGGAATCCGCAGATGTCTATTTTCTCATCACAGACTGCGCAAGAAATAACCACGGCCGAAATCGCCTTTGTCCGCCGGCTTCCGGCGCCTAGGATCAACCCTTGAGTTCGGGCGGAGGCGCGTGAAATGGACGACAGGACACCAGTTCTTATTGGAGCAGGCCAATTCACCTATCGTGGTGAGGCGGGTGCTTCGCCGTCCCCGACCCAGTTGCTGAAGATTGCGGCGGATCGCGCGGCGGCCGACGCGGGCCTGGGCGCCGAGGCCCTGGCGGCCATCGACGGCCTGGCGGTGGTGGGGTTCACGATCGATGCTCCCGGCGGGGGACGCCTGGTGCCGCATTCCACCAATCCTCCAGCCACCCTGGCCAAGCGCCTCGGCGCCGAGCCCCGCTGGGCGGTCTATTCCCACATGGGCGGCAACAGCCCGCAGCAGCTGATCAATGTGGCCTGTGAGCGGATCGCCCGCGGCGACAACGATCTGACCCTGGTGGTGGGGTGCGAGTTCCTGGGCTCGGCCACCAAGCGCCTGACGAAGGGGCTAGGCTTCGATGACTGGGACGACGCCGAGGCCCTGCCGGAGCCGGACCGGATCGGAGACCCCCGTCCGGGGTCGACGCCCTATGAGAACAAGCATGGGCTCGGGCGGCCCATCAATGTCTACCCGCTGTTCGAAAACGCCCTGCGCGGCCGCGACGGCCGCTCCATTCCCGATCACCAGAAGCAGATGGGCGACCTGTTCGCTCCCTTCACCGAGGTGGCCGCCAGGAACCCGGAAGCCTGGTTTCCGGTGGCGCGCTCCTCGGAGGAGTTGATCACGGTGACCGATCGCAACCGCATGGTGGGTTTCCCCTACACCAAGTACCTGAACGCCATCATGGAGGTGGACCAGTCGGCCGGTGTCCTCGTCTGTAGCCTGAAGAAAGCCCGAGAACTCGGCGTTTCAGAAGACAAATTCGTCTACCTGCATGGCTGCGCCGACGCCTATGACCTCTGGTTCCCCATCGACCGGCAGAACTATCATTCCAGCCCCGCCATGCGCCTGACCGGCCAGCGAGCCTTGTCCATGGCCGGCGTCAGCCTCGACGACATCGGCCACATCGACCTCTATTCCTGCTTCCCGGTGGCCGTGGAGATCGGCGCGGAGGAACTGGGGCTGAAGCTGGATGACCCGCGCGGCCTGACCGTGACGGGGGGGCTCCCCTATATGGGCGGCCCCGGCAACAACTACGCCATGCACTCCATCGCCGTGATGATGCAGCGCCTGCGGGACAATCCCCGCGACTGGGGCCTGGTGACCGCCAACGGCTGGTTTCTCACCAAGCAGTCCACAGGGGTCTACTCCACCAACCTGCCCACCAAGCCTTTCGAGCGCCAGGACCCGAAGGTGATCCAGGACCAGATCGACGCCCTGCCGCACCCGACTGTCATCGAACAGCCGCAAGGCGCCGCCACTATTGAGACGTACACGGTGGTTCACGGTCGGGAGGGCTACATGATGGGCATTGTCGTGGGCCGCGATTCCGAGGGCCGCCGTTTCGTCGCCGTCACCCCCAGCGACGAGGCCACCCTGCGCGACCTCGAATCGCGCGAAGGGGTGGGGCGCACGGGGACGGTCAGCCGCACCGAAGACGGCCAGAAGAACCTGTTCATTCCAGACTGAGATTTCCCATGTCGCGACTTTACCTGATCCGCCACGGCAAGCCCGCCGCTGTCTGGGGCGAGGCCGATGACGATCCGGGCCTGGACGACGCCGGCTGGGCCCAGGCGGAGGCGGCCCGCGACCTGCTGTTGGCCTTGCCTGAGGCTGAGCGTCCCACCAAGGTGGTCAGCTCGCCCCTGCGCCGCTGCCGGGAGACCGCCATGCCGACCGCGCAGGCCCTGGGCGTCGAGATCGAGATCGACCCCTTCGTGGGAGAGATCCCCACGCCGAAGGGGCTGACCGCTGAGCAGCGGCCGCCTTGGTTGCGTGAAGTCTTCCAGGGCCTCTGGAAGGACGTGAAGGGCGACCTTGACTATGACGCCTGGCGTCAGGATGTCGCCGGCTCGCTCAGGGCGCGGGCAGGTACGGCCGTCTTCAGCCACTATGTGGCGATCAACGCGGTGATGTCGCAGCTTGCGGGCGACGAGCGCGTTCTGGTCTTCCGTCCCGATCACGCTTCGATCAGCGTGCTCGAGACGGACGGAGAGACCCTGCTCCTGGTGGAACAGGGGCGAGAAGCCTCCACAGGCGTCCTTTAGAGTTTCAGGAGTAATCGCGTGCGGCCTATCCTCACCGTCAGCGAGATGACGGCTGCCGACGCCGCCGCGATCGCCGCGGGGACCAGCGGGGCGGAACTGATGGCTCGCGCCGGCCTGGCCGTGGCCGACGCCATCTGCGAGCGTCAAACGCCCAGGCCGACCGCCGTGCTCTGCGGCCCCGGGAACAACGGCGGCGACGGCTACGTCGTGGCCCGCATCCTGGCCGAGCGCGGCTGGGAGGTGTGGGTCGAACGGCTGGCTCCGCCCGCCGCCGCGGACGCCAAGGCCGCCGCCGCCCGGTGGACCGGCGACACCTTCGAGATTGGCGAGGCGCCTCGAACGGCTGAGCTGTTCGTCGACGCCCTGTTCGGCGCGGGCCTCAGCAAGCCGCTCGACGGAGAGGCGGCCCGCCTGGCGCGAACCTGCGAGCGCATTCCCGACCGTGTGGTGGCCATCGACCTGCCCAGCGGCTTGGCCGGAGACACCGGCCGTGTCCTGGGGGATGTCGCCTTCTGCGCCGCGCTCACCGTGACCTTCCACGCCAAGAAGCCGGCCCATGTGCTGGAGCCGGGCGCCGGCCGTTGCGGCGATATCGTGGTGGCCGACATTGGGCTCATCACCGAAGGCGCGACCCTGCTGGAGAATACCCCGGAGCTGTGGTTGCCGCGGTTCCCCTGGCCGGAAGCCGCCGCCCACAAGCATTCCCGGGGCCGCCTGGTGGTGGTCAGCGGAGAGGCCTGGAACACCGGGGCCGCCCGTCTCTCGGCCCGGGCCGGCCTGCGGATGGGGGCCGGGGTGGTGACCCTGCTGTCACCCACCGACGCGCTCGCCGTCAACGCCGCCCACTTGGAGGCCGTGATGCTGCGCGGCTTCGACACCGAGGTGGAGTTGGAACAACTCGCGGCCGATGTCGACGCCGCCGTCATCGGTCCCGCCGCCGGGGTCAATGAGACGACCCTGCTCAACGTCCTGGCCCTGGCCCGCACCGGCGCGGCCCTGGTGATCGACGCCGACGCCATCACCGTCTTCCGAGACGACCCCGAGGAACTGTTCTCGGTTCTCGATGTGGACGACGTGCTCACGCCGCATCCTGGCGAGTTCGAGCGGCTGTTCCCGGGCGTCCTCAAGGATGCGCCCGAGCGCATCACCGCCGCGCGCCGGGCAGCCAAGAAAGCCGCCGCCGTCGTCCTGCTGAAGGGGCCTGACACCGTGATCGCGGCCCCCGACGGACGGACGGCGGTGAACACCAACGGCTCGCCGTGGCTGGCGACGGCCGGCTCCGGTGACGTCCTGGCCGGCTTCATCGGCGCCCTGATCGCCCAGGGCATGGAAAGCTTCGAGGCCGCCTGCGCGGCGGCCTGGATCCACGCCGACGCCGCCGACCTGCACGGCCCGGGCCTGATCTCCGAGGACCTGCCCAACCTGGCGCCCGCCGTCCTGCGCCGGCTCTACGACGCCCGTTAGTCTCGTGGTCAAGCTTGGCCCTGCATGCTACGAGGCCGGCGTTCTGTTAGGATTCCCGCACACGTGACCCGCTCCTGCGCAGCCCTCGCTATTCACGCCCAGGCCCTCATGGTCTGCTGCGTGGCTGTGCGCGAGGGGTGTGCGATCTAGGTTCGACCGATCCAAACCCCTCCCGACGTGGCGAGGGGTTTTCCGGTTTCGAGCGCCCCCGTCCGTCTTCTGGCTACTCCAAAGGAAAGCCGATGACGTCGCTTACCCCGCAATTGCTCCTGGCGCTGGCCCTGTTCGCCTTCGTCAACTCGATCACGCCTGGCCCGAACAACACCATGCTGATGGCCTCGGGCGCCAATTTCGGCTTCCGAGCAACCGTGCCGCACCTCAGCGGCGTTGCGATCGGGTTTGGGGTGATGGTGATGGCGGTGGGCCTGGGGCTCGGGGGCCTGTTCATCGCCTTCCCCTGGCTGCACGATATTCTGGCCGTGGCGGGCGGGGTCTACATGATCTGGCTGGCCTGGAGGATCGCCACATCGAAGGGCCCGGCTGGCGCACAGGCGGGCGGACAGCCGCAGACCTTCTGGCAGGCCGCGGCGTTCCAGTGGGTGAACCCCAAGGCCTGGGCGATGGCGGTCGGCGCCATCACCACCTACGCTCCGGCCGAGCACTACAGCCTCAACGTCCTGCTGGTGGCCCTGGTGTTCATGGCGGTGAACGCACCGTCGGTGACGATCTGGACGGCGTTCGGAGTCGGCCTGCGGCGCTTCCTTGACCGGCCCGCGGTGCTGAAGGCCTTCAACATCACCATGGCGGTGCTCCTGCTGACCTCTCTGATTCCCCTGGCCATGGAACTGGCGGCCTGAGGCCCTCGGCCGGCCGCTTCGTCTAGCGGTCGGCCAGTCGGCGCTTCAGCGCCTCGGCGACCTCACGAACCACGGGCTCCCACGCGCCCGGCTCCGGTTGGCGGTAGAGCTCCACCGACCGATACCAGGGCATGGCCGAGCCTGACGCCGTGTAGCGCCACTCCGGATTGTGCGGCAGCAAGGTCAGGCAATCGGTTCCAAGGGCGCCTGCCAGGTGTACCGCCGCCGTCTGCACCGACACCACCACATCCAGGTTGGCGATGAGGCCGGCCAGATCCTCGAAGTCGTGGGTCTCGGCGGGATCGAAGGCCCGGATCGGGATACTGCGGCCAGCGTTCAGCGCCTCCAGCTCGGCGGCGACATCGCCATACTGCAGGCTGACGAACTCGCACCCGGGCAGATCGAGCACCGGCGTCAGCTGCGCCAACCCCAGCGAGCGCTGGCTCCTGCCGGTGCTGGGCACGCCGCCACGCCAGGAGAGACCGATGCGCAAACCCTTGGGGCGCGGCCCCAGGCGGGCGGCCCAGGCCGCAACCACCGCTGGGCTCGCCCGCAGATAGGGGGTTCCGGGGAAATCCGCCTCGCCCCGCCGATAGAGCCGCCCCAGGCTTCCCATGGCCAGCAGGGTGGCGTCCGGGGGGACGGCCAGGACAGGCGGGTTCCCGAGCCCCTGAAACACCACCCCCTCGAAGGACGCCGAGAACAGTCGCGCCAGCCGCAGGTCGCAGACACAGGTCAGCTTCGCGGCCGTTGCGGCGAGATCGGGGATCATGCTGGCGAACATCACCTGGTCGCCGAGACCCTGTTCGCCCAGCAGCAGGATATTGGCGCGCGCAACATCTTCGCGCGCCATGCGCCGCGCCACCCGGGCCATGACCGGCTGATAAAAGGCCATGGAGGAGGCGACGAAGACCGAGACATTCAGGCGCGCCTCATAGTCGTCCCAGCCGCCGGAGAAGTCGCGCAACAGCAGGCGAACGATACTGCGCCGGAATACGGCCAGGGCCAGGTTGGGCTCCCGCGCGATGGCCTGGTCGAAGCTCCGTAGCGCCGCCTCGGTCTGGTGAAGGGCGGCATGGGTCAAGCCGAGCTTGGTCAGGGCCTCGTAGGTCACCTCGTCGAAGGCCGCGGCGGCCTGGTAGCTCAGCAAGGCTTCCTCCAGCCGCGACAGCCCGGTCAGTGCGTTGCCGCGGGTGAGCAGCGCCTGGGTATGGGCCGGCTCGGCCGCCAGCGTGGCGTCAGCGAGCGCCAGGGCCTCGGCGTGCCGCTCGCTGGCGCCGAGCAGGACGCCGAGGTTCCGGAAGGCCGGCGGGTGATGCGGCGCAAGGTTGAGCGCCTGTCGAAAATGCGTCTCGGCGGCCGCCCACTGGTTGAGCGCCATCTCCGCCGACCCGAGGGCGACCAAGGCCTCCACCGGGGCCGGTGACGCTTGAACCAGGTCTCGGAGGGTGATCGCAGCTTCCGTGTTCCGACCGGCGCGCAACTGCTGCAGCGCGAGCTCAAGCTGCGAATCCGGATCAGGTGACGGCGCATTGGGTTGGTCGGTCATCGGCTTCAGCTTGTCGATGCCGCGCCTGTCCGCAAGGGAATTCCAGGCTGCGACACGGCGCTAAGCGGATGGTGCGGCTAGAGGGACTCGAACCCCCACGCCTCTCGGCGTCTGGACCTAAACCAGGTGCGTCTACCAATTCCGCCATAGCCGCAGAATTGAGGCGTCTATAGCTGGACGCAGAAATTGGGCAAGCAGATCGTCGCCCACGGCCCGGACGCACTCCCTTTCACTGACAGGGTTTTCGGGGCCGCGCCCACTAGCCTGGCGGCTGGCGTCTTGACCTGACCGTTGGCAACGCGGAGCCTGACGGCAAGACGCGGGGAGGCGGCCTTGTCCACCAGCTACTACGATCAGAACGCCGAGCGGTTCTTCGCCGACACGGCGTTCGTCGATCTCTCGGAGGGGCGAAGGCGCTTCGTCGGGGCCCTGCCGCCGGGCGGCCGCGTGCTGGACGCCGGGGGCGGCTCGGGGCGCGACGCCCTGGCCTTCCGGGAGCTGGGCTTCGAGGTCACCGCCTTCGACGGCTCGGCGGCGATGGTGGCCCGGGCGTCGGCCCACACCGGCTTCCAGGTCTTGCACCTCGAATTCGCCGAGGTGGCGTGGCGCGAGGCCTTCGACGGCATATGGGCGAACGCCTCGCTGCTGCACGTTCCCCGTCACGACCTGCCCGACATCATGCGCCGGCTGCGGTCAGCCCTGGTCCCCGGCGGGGTGTGGGAGCTGTCGTTTAAGCTCGGCAGCGGCGAGCGGCAAACGCCCGGCCGCCTGTTCACCGATCTGGATGAGCCGGCCGCCCAGGCCTTGATCGCGCAGGTCGGGGGCCTGGAAACCCTCGCCATCTCCATCAGTTACGACGTGCGCCCGGGGCGTGAGGACGAGGGTTGGACCAACCTGCTGGTGCGCCGGGTGGGGTGAGGGCGCGCAGAGCCCTCTTTGGACTTGGAGTGCGCGCCATGAAATGACATAAGGTCGCCCGCTCGCCGCCAGCCCTGGCGGCGCTTACCTATTCAGCCGAGGCGGACCTGAAAGGCGCACGATCCGCGCCGTGTCCGGAAAATCCAAGAATGTCGATGCAGATCGTTGAGAAGTCTGGTGAAGGCCTGAGCAAGGTCTTCAGCGTCACCGTCCCGATGTCGGACCTGGTCGAGCGCCTGGACGCCAAGATCGCCGAGATCACCCCCACGCTCAACATCAAGGGCTTCCGTCCGGGCAAGGTGCCGCAGGCCCACGTCCGCAAGCTCTATGGCAAGTCCATCATGAGCGAAGTCGTGGAGCAGACCCTCAACGAGACCACCCAGAAGGTGCTCGAAGAGAACAAGCTGCGCCCCGCGGGAGATCCGGATCTGACGCCGAACGGCGACATGGCCGAGGTCATCGAGGGCAAGGCGGACCTGGCCTACGATATCGCCATCGAGGTGATGCCCGAGTTCGAGCCTACCGACCTGACCAAGATCTCGCTGAAGCGCCCTGTCTACGAGCCCACCGACGCCGAGGTGAACGAGGCCGTCGACGAGCTGGCCAAGCAGAACCGCACCTATGAGACCCGCACGGGCAAGTCGCTGAAGGCCAAGGATGGCGACATGGTCGTCATCGACTTCATCGGCCGCGTCGACGGCGTCGCCTTCGAAGGCGGCACGGGCGTGGACACCGAGCTGGTCCTGGGTTCGGGCAGCTTCATCCCCGGTTTCGAAGAGCAGCTGGTCGGCGCCAAGCCGGACGACAAGGTCATGGTCAAGGTGACCTTCCCGGCCGAATACCAAGCCCCGAACCTCGCCGGCAAGGACGCCGAGTTCGAGACCACGGTGAAGGAAGTTAAGGCGCCCGTGGAGTCCAAGGCCGACGACAGCCTGGCCGAGCGCCTGGGTGTCGAGAGCCTGGAAAAGCTGCGTGAACTTCTCAAGACCAACCTGGAGAGCCAGTATTCCGGCGCCTCGCGCTTCAAGCTGAAGCGCGCCCTGCTGGACGTGCTGGACGAGAAGCACGACTTCCCCCTGCCGCCCAAAATGGTCGAGGCCGAGTTCGCCCAGATCTGGGGCCAGGTGCAGTCCGACAAGGAACGCGGGACGCTGCCCCCGGAAGATCTGGAAAAGACCGACGACGTCCTGCAAACCGAGTACCGCAAGATCGCCGAGCGCCGTGTTCGCCTGGGTCTGGTCCTGGCCGAGATCGGCCGGGTCAACAATGTCCAGATCACCGATCAGGAACTGGCCGAGGCCATGCGCGCCGAGGCCATGCGCTATGGCCCGCAAGCCCAGCAGATTTTCGACTTCTTCCGCCAGAACCCCGCCGCCCAGGCCCAGCTCCGGGCTCCGATCTTCGAGGACAAGGTCGTCGATCTGATCATCGAACAGGCCAAGGTGAAGGATCAGAAGGTCTCCAAGGACGACCTGCTGAAGGAAGACGACATGCCCGAGGGCTACGGCGCCTAAGCCAAGCTGCCGGACGAGATCAAGGGCGCCCCACGGGGCGCCCTTTTTCGTTTTGGAACCCGTTTGGGGGCGTTCGCGTTTCGATGGATTGCGGCGTACTGCGGCGTCCAGCGGATGCTCGTGGGCCTGGGCCACTCGCCCCGGAGCCGGTTGGTCCACTGTGGGGTGGGGCGCCGAATGCCATTCTTCGGGGGGAGCAGGGGCCGGGCCCTGGCGCTGGGCGCAGGCTTGGGACTTCTCGTCGCGCCACAGGCGTGGGCCGAGGCCGCTGACGCCGGCGCGCTGTCCGACCTCTCCCGCCTGTCGCTGGAAGAGTTGGCCAATGTGGAGATCACCTCGGTTTCCAAACGCCCGGAGACCCTGGGCGCCGCGCCGGCCGCGATCTATGTCATCCGCAACGAGGACATCCGGTTCTCCGGCGCCGACAGCCTGCCCGAGGCCCTGCGCCTGGCGCCCAATCTGCAGGTCGCGCGGTCCAGCGCCTCTGGATACGGAATCACCGCCCGCGGGTTCAACCACTCCACCGGCACGGCCAACAAGCTGCAGGTGCTGGTGGACGGGCGCAGCGTCTACACCCCCCTCTATTCCGGGGTCTTCTGGGATGCCCAGGGGGTCATGCTCGAAGATGTGGAGCGAATCGAGGTCATCAGCGGGCCAGGGGGCGCGCTCTGGGGCGCCAACGCCGTCAATGGCGTCATCAACGTCATCACCCGCAAGGCGGCCGACACTCAGGGCGGGCTGGTCCATCTGACGGACGGCTCCAGCGACACCGTCGCCAACCTGCGATACGGCGGGCGTCTGGGAGAGACCGGTGCCTTCCGCATCTACGGCCTGGCGGCCGACTATGCCGACAGTCGCACCACCCTTGGCGACGGCGGAGGCGACTCCTGGGATCGCGCTCAGACCGGTTTCAAGCTCGATTGGGGCGGGCAGGGCGACACCTTCAGCCTGCAGGGCGACCTCTATGAGGGCTCCAGCAACCCGGTCGCCGGCGCGAGGGCGGAGGGCGTCATCGGCGGCGGGAACCTGCTGGGGCGTTGGGTTCATGGCACGGCGGCCGGCGGCCTCCTGGAAGCTACCGCTTATTATGCACGCGACTACCGGACGATCACCTCGGGGATCAAGGACAGCCTGCAGGTCTACAATCTGGATCTCCAGTACGCCCTGGCGTCGCGTGGCCGCCACAGGGTGGTGGTAGGCGCCGGTTATCGGCAGAACCGGGACAATTTCCGCGGCGGGTTCCGGACTTCGTTTCTCGACCCGGCCAGCCGGGCGACCCGGCTCGGTAACCTGTTCGCCCAAGACGAAATCCGCCTGCGCGACGACTTGATCCTGACCCTGGGCCTGAGACTGGAGCACAACAGCTACACGGGACTTGTGTACCTGCCCAACGCCCGGCTGGCGTGGCGGCCAAGCGATCACGCCCTCATCTGGGGCGCGGTCTCCCGAGGCGTGCGAACGCCATCCCGGTTCGACCGGGACCTTATCAATCCTGGCCTGGTCGCCGGCGGACCAGACTTCACCTCCGAGACCCTGGTTGCGTATGAGCTCGGCTATCGTGGACAGCCCGCGGCCAATCTCTCGCTCTCGGTCTCGGCCTACTACAATGTCTATGACAGCCTGCGGACCGCCGAGGCCAGTATCGGGACTGTCTTCCCCCTGGTGATCGGGAACGGCATGCGCGGGGAGACCTATGGCGTAGAGGCTTGGGCGGCCTGGCAAGTGCGGGAAGGCTGGCGGTTAAGCGCCGGGGCGAACCTCCTGCGCAAGGACCTGTCGCTCGATCCAGCGAGCCGGGATATCTTCGGCGTGGACTTCGCCGGGAACGATCCGGACCACCAGCTTTCTCTGCGGTCCCACATGAGCCTCACCCCGGCCGTGGACCTGGATATTGACCTGCGCCACGTTGACAGACTGAAGAGCCCCGCGGTGCCGGCCTATACCGAACTGGGCGCGCGGTTGGCCTGGCGGGTGTCGGATCAGGTCGAGTTGGCCGTGATCGGGGAGAACCTGCTCAATGATCAGCATGTGGAGTTCGTGAACGGCTCCGTCGCGCGCCGCGAAGTTCCGCGCGCCGTACGCGCCAGCCTGCGCTGGGGCTTCTAAAATGCTCTGGGTGCTGCGGATGCTTGGCGCCGCTGTTCTGTCAGTCTCTACAGGGGCCGCCGCCTGCGCCGCCGGTAGCCTCGAAGCGCCGGTCAAGGCGACCTATCTCTACAAGCTCGTGCCCTTCGTCGAGTGGCCGGCGGCGACATTCGCCTCGCCGACCCAGCCGGTTGTCTTGTGCCTGCTGGGGGGCGACCCGTTCGGCGCCGTGCTGGACCAGGCCGTGCGCGGCCAAAAGATCGGCGCACGCGCCATCGTCGTCCACCGGCTGGCCAGGGCGGAGAAAGCGGCCGGCTGTCACGTGCTTTATCTGCCGGCGCCTCGCGCGCCTGCCGCCGCCGAGGCTCTTCAAAGCGCGCATGGCGCGCCGGTGCTGACCGTCACCGACCAGGCGGACGGAGCGGGCGGCATCGTCAATTTCGTTCTGCGGGACAACCGGGTCCGGTTCACCATCAATTCCCGCGCCGCCGCCGAGAATGGCCTCACCATCAGCTCCAAGCTCCTCAACCTCGCGCTCGACTCGCGGGCCGGGAGATAGGAGATGGCGCTCCTGGGCAAGCTGCAGATTCGCTGGAGCCTGATCCCGGCCATCGCCGCCTGCGGCGCGATGCTGCTGGTGCTCAGCGGCTTGGCGATCGGGGTCTATGACGAGCAGACCTATCGCGCCCAGAAAGTCCGCGAGGCCACGGCCCAGGGCGAGATTCTCGCCGCGACCGTCACCGCCGCGCTCGCCTTCGACGACCGTCCGGCGGCGCAGGAATATGTCGAGGCGCTGCGGGTCAACTCGCAGGTGGTCTCGGCGGGAATCTATAACCAAGACGGCGCCCTGGTGGCCGACTACGCCCGAGACCGCGGCGGCCACGCCGATCCTACCGTGGCGCTCCACCCACCCGCCTTCGTCGGCCGCCACCTCTTGGTGGTGACGCCGGTCGCGGAGGCCGGGCAGCGCCTGGGCCTGGTCGCCGTGCGGATCGACACCGACCCCATCGCCCGGCGGCTGTCGCGCTATGTTGGCTTGGGCCTACTGCTGTTCATGGCCCTGCTGGTGGTCGGGGTGCTGGCCGCGGCGCACGCGGTGCTCACCCGCACCAACAACGACCTGGCCGACGCCAACCGCAACCTGCAGGATGAGATGCACGAGCGCGAGCGCGCCGAGAGCGCCCTACGCCAGAGCCAGCGGATGGAGGCCATGGGGCAGCTCACCGGTGGGGTGGCCCATGACTTCAACAATATCCTGATGATCGCCTCCAGCGGCCTGGATCTGATGGAGCGCACCGACAAGCCTGAACGCCGGAAGTTACTCATCGACGGCATGCGTCAGGCTGTGGAACGGGGCGCTAGCCTCACCCGCCAACTCCTGGCCTTCTCGCGCCGCACCTCGCTGCGACCCGAGGTGATCGATCTGGCCGCCCAACTGGAGGGTATGCGCCTGCTGCTGGATCGCTCGTTGGGGGAGGACATCTCGGTGGCGTTGGACCTGCCGCCTGGTCTGTGGCGCGTGAAGGTCGATCCGTCCGAATTCGAACTGGCGGTTCTGAATCTGGCGGTGAACGCCCGTGACGCCATGCCCGGCGGCGGCGCCATCACCATCGGCGGCGAGAATCGGCCGATCGGGTCCGACGCCGCCCTGCCGGGAGACCATGTGGCCCTGCGGATTACCGACACCGGCAGCGGCATGACCCCGGAGATCCTGTCGCGGGTGTTCGAGCCCTTTTTCACAACCAAGGCGGTGGGTAAGGGAACGGGTCTGGGGCTCAGTCAGGTCTATGGCTTCAGCCGCGCCTCCGGTGGTGACGTGCGGATCGAAAGTGAGGTGGGCCTCGGCTCCACGATCTTCCTGCTTCTGCCGCGGACCGAGGAAGCCCTGCCGCTGGCGACGCCGGAGCTATCGCCGGTCACCCGGCCGCCGGGCGCGCAGGGCGACGTGTTGCTGGTGGAGGATGACGAGGGCGTCGCCACCCTCGTCTCGGGAATGCTCACCGAACTCGGCTACAATGTCACCCGGGTCGACTGCGCGGCGGGGGCGCTCGCCGCGCTTGAGGCCAATCCGGCCTTCGACATCGTGTTTTCGGACCTGGTGATGCCGGGCGAGATGGACGGCATCGCGCTCGCCCGTGAGATCGGAAGGCTCTGGCCTAGCCTGCCGGTGCTGCTGACCACGGGCTTCAGCCCGGGCGTAGCCGCTGCCGCCGAGGAGGGGCTGACGCTGCTCACCAAGCCCTACGGGATCGGCGCCCTGGCCGCGGCCCTCGACGGCGCGAGACCTGGCTGAAGCCTTCTGAAACCACTTTCGCCAACTCTTAAGAGCTATCGGGGCTATTGGTCACCTTGCGCAGGCCACACCGGCACGCGATATCCAACGGGTACACGGCTCGCGTTCGAGAGTCGTTCACATCGAGAAGGGCTGCCTCCCAATGTTTGATCCGCCGACGACCGCCCTGAACCTTGTCCCGATGGTGGTCGAGCAGACCAGTCGCGGCGAGCGTGCATTCGATATCTTTTCCCGCCTCCTGAAGGAGCGGGTCATCTTCCTGAACGGTCCCGTCGAGGACGGGATGTCGGCGCTGATCTGCGCCCAGCTGCTCTATCTTGAGGCCGAGAACCCCAAGAAAGAGATCCAGATGTACATCAACTCGCCGGGCGGCGTGGTGACCTCGGGTCTCGCGATCTACGACACCATGCAGTACATCAAGAGCCCGGTGGTCACGCTCTGCATGGGCATGGCGGCCTCGATGGGCTCGTTCCTGCTGATGGCCGGTGAGGCCGGCCAGCGGATTTCCCTGCCCAACGCCCGCATCATGGTCCACCAGCCCTCGGGCGGCTATTCCGGCAAGGCCTCGGACATCGAGCGTCACGCCGAGGACATCATCAAGACCAAGCGCCGGCTGAACGAGATCTATGCCAAGCACACCGGCCGCTCGTACGAAGAGGTCGAGGAAAAGCTCGACCGCGACACCTTCATGACCGCCGACGAGGCCAAGGAGTGGGGTCTGATCGACCTGGTCCAGGCTAACCGCTCGGACGACTAGGCCCGATGGTCGCGCACACCCTGGTGGTGGGCGGGACAGGCATGCTTTCCGGACTTTGCGAGGCGCTCGCCGGTGACGGTGGGCGCCTTTCGCTTTTGTCGCGCCAGGCGTCCGGTCCGGACGGGTTCGGTTGCGACTACTACGACCCGGATTCCTTCTCAGCGGCCCTCGACGCCGCGGTCGCGCGGTCTGGACCGATAAGCCTCGCCGTCGCCTGGTTCCACACCCTCAAGATCGAGGCCCCGCGCCTGCTTGCGCAGCGGGTCGAGGGGCGGCTGTTCCAGGTCCTGGGCAGCGCGGCGGCCGATCCGTCCCATCCTTGGCGACTGGAGACCGCGCGCAAGGTGGTCGACGGCCTGTCGAGGTGTGCGCTGCGTCAGGTGATTCTGGGTTTCGAGGTTGAGCCGGCCGGGTCGCGCTGGCTGACCAACGCGGAGATTTCGAACGGCGTGCTGGAGGCCGTGAGGACCGACGCGCCTTTGACCATCATAGGTCAGACCAAGCCGTGGTCGGCTAGACCCTGAGCCTATCCTGCGCAGCCGCGATCAAGGCGTCGCCGCTCTGGGCCACTTCGAAACGGTCGAAGTCCTTGCCGTCGGCGGCGCGGACGTCGCCGAACAGGCCCTGGGGGTCTTCGTGGAAGTGCAGGAAGGCCCGGGATTTCCGATAGAAGACGCCGCGCTTCTTCTCGATCAAGCTGGGCAGGGCGCGGACGCGGGCCAGCAGGGGCTCCAGTTGATCGAGCGCGACTTCACCGGCGTGCTTCACGGGGTTAGGCTCTCAGGGGCGTTCCTTGAAGACACGATAGCCGCGGTGATCGGCGATCTTCAACATTTCCCGGTCACCGTTGGTGTCGCCATAGGCGGCCTTCAGGGTGAAATCAGGTCCGAACATCGCGCGCAGGCGCCTGACCTTTTCCGGTCCGCGGCAATTTGCCCCCAGGAAGCCGCCGGTCACCCGATCGTCGGCGTCGAAGGCCAGTTCCGTGGCGATCAGGGCGTCGGCCCCCAGGCCCCGGGCGAAGGGCGCCACGATCACGTCGGGAGAGGCGCTGACGATCACCAGCTTGGCGTGGCGTTGCCGCCAGCGCCGCCAGGTCTGCAGGGCGTCGGGGCGAAGCAGGCTGGGAGCCGCCACCTCAGCAAAGGCGCGGGCCTGGGCCTCCAGCTCGTCGCGGGTCATGCCCTTGAGGAACTCGCGGACGGCTGCGGCCTTGATGCGTCCCCGGTTGCGGTGGCCCAGATAGGATATCGCCGCCGGGAGCAGCCGGGTCATGCCGGTCATGTAGCGGCCTTGGTCGACGCGCCATTTCAGGAACTCGGTGAAGCTGTCGCGCACGGTGATGGTGCCGTCGAAGTCGAAGGCCACCACGCCGGCGTCCTCGATCTGATCGTCGAGCATCTCGTTGGAAGGCGCGCCGCCGCCGCGCAGAGACTTTTTCGCCATGGCCACCCCCTCGCGCCCCGTTCAGGAGCACGTGTCTACCCAGAACAATCGGCGGGCGCGGCGCGAGCCTTGGGGGGTGAGGCGTTTCGCAGCGCCCGGAGCCGAAGGCTTGTCCCGAACTGGCGCACACCCATCTAGAGATTCGGACAGGCCCGCCATCGGGCGCCCCGACCGCCAATTGTCACCAAGCCCCCGCAAGGCTTGTGATCCTTGGTCGGATCGGGGATTGTCAAGGATTAGACAACCTGCGGCGCGTATCCTGCACTGATGGCGTCAGGAACGCCTCCGGGGACTGACGTCCAGGCCAGCCGGCCTCGCGTCGAAAGAGTGAGAAACGACCATGACCAAGGCCGCCAGCGGAGACTCTAAGAGCACGCTCTACTGCTCATTCTGCGGCAAGAGTCAGCATGAGGTCCGCAAGCTTATCGCGGGGCCCACCGTGTTCATCTGTGATGAGTGCGTAGAACTGTGCATGGATATCATTCGCGAGGAGCACAAGATCTCCTTCGTGAAGTCCAAGGATGGTGTGCCGACCCCCAAGGAAATCCGCGAAGTCCTCGACGATTACGTGATCGGTCAAGATCACGCTAAGAAGGTGCTCGCGGTTGCGGTCCACAATCACTACAAGCGCCTCAACCACGCATCGAAGAATAACGACGTCGAGCTGGGCAAGGCCAACATCCTGCTCATCGGTCCGACCGGCACTGGCAAGACGCTGCTGGCGCAAACGCTCGCCCGAATCATCGACGTTCCCTTCACCGTCGCCGACGCCACGACCCTCACCGAGGCGGGCTATGTCGGCGAGGATGTCGAGAATATCATCCTGAAGCTGCTCCAGGCCGCTGACTACAATGTCGAGCGGGCGCAGCGCGGCATCGTCTACATCGACGAAGTCGACAAGATCAGCCGCAAGTCGGACAACCCGTCCATCACCCGCGACGTGTCGGGCGAGGGCGTGCAGCAGGCACTGCTGAAGATCATGGAAGGCACCGTCGCCTCCGTGCCGCCGCAGGGCGGACGCAAGCATCCCCAGCAGGAGTTCCTGCAGGTGGACACCACCAACATCCTGTTCATCTGCGGCGGCGCCTTCGCCGGCCTGGAAAAGATCATCTCGGCCCGGGGCCAAGGCACCTCCATCGGCTTCGGCGCCAAGGTGTCCGACCCCGATGAACGCCGCACGGGCCAGATTTTCCGTCAGGTGGAGCCGGACGACCTGCTGCGTTTCGGCCTGATCCCGGAATTTGTCGGCCGCCTGCCGGTCATCGCGACCCTTGACGACCTGGACGAGCCGGCCCTGGTGAAGATCCTCACAGAGCCGAAGAACGCCTTCGTGAAGCAGTACCAGCGTCTGTTCGACATGGAGAACGTCGGCCTGACCTTCACCGACGACGCCCTCAACGCGGTGGCCCGCAAGGCCATCATTCGCAAGACCGGCGCGCGGGGCCTGCGTTCCATTCTGGAAGGCATCCTGCTCGAGACCATGTACGAGCTGCCGACCTATGACGGCGTCGAGGAAGTGGTGGTCAACGCCGAGGTCGTCGAAGGCCGGGCTCAGCCCCTGGTCATCTACGCCGAGCGCCGCGACAAGGGTGGCGCCGCCTAGGCGCCAAGCGTACGATACGAATATCAACGACCGCGGCGTCCTCGCCGCGGTCGTTTTCGTTTCAGATCTTCGCGCCCAAGCCTTTGAAGATCTTGGGCTAGGCGCTGTAGGCGAAGGCTCTTGCGCCTGTTGTCGCGGCGCACCATTTCCTGTGTCTCGGGCGTCACCGGTTTTAGACGCATTGTCGCGGACGTTCTGGCTCAGCTTGTAGAGGGGGCCAAAGCGTCCACATAAATGGCCGACAATTCGCCCACGCCGGGCGGACGGGCCGACCGACTCAGACTCATCGTCTGGGGGAACCCGGTCGGAATATGGGACGGGCCCTGCTTTGGAAGGGGGTCCACCAGGAGTAGATGCACATGTCTGAGATCAAGACTCTGCCCATTCTTCCGCTGCGGGACATCGTTGTCTTCCCGCACCAGCCGGTGCCGCTGTTCGTGGGCCGCGAAAAGTCTGTTCGGGCGCTCGAGGAGGCCATGAAGGCCCCGGGCAAACAGATCCTGCTCGCCACCCAAAAGGACAAGGACGATGACGATCCGTCTCCGGACGCGATCTACGACGTCGGCGTGGTGGCGTCGGTCCTGCAGCTGCTGAAACTTCCCGACGGCACCGTGAAGGTGCTGGTGGAGGGCAAGGCCCGCGCGGGTGTGTCGAAGTTCACCGACCAGGCTGAGTTCTACGAAGCCGAGGTCGCTTTCATTACCGAGGACGGCGCGGCCTCGACCGAAGCCGAGGCGCTGTCGCGCGCCGTGGTCGAACAGTTCGAGAACTATGTGAAACTCAACAAGAAGGTGCCGCCGGAGGCGCTCGCCTCCATGCCGCAGGTCGACTCGCCCGGCGAGCTGGCCGACCGCATCGCGTCGCACCTGTCTGTGAAGATCGCCGAGAAGCAGAACCTGCTGGAGATCTTCAATGTCGTGAAGCGCCTGGAGAAGGTCTACGCCCTTATGGAGGGCGAGATCAGCGTCATGCAGACGGAAAAGAAGATCCGGAATCGCGTGAAGCGCCAGATGGAGAAGACCCAGCGCGAGTACTACCTCAACGAACAGATGAAGGCGATCCAGCGCGAGTTGGGCGAGCAGGACGACAGCCGCGATGAGCTGATTGAACTCGAAAAGCGCATCAAGAAAACCAAGCTCTCCAAGGAGGCCCGCACCAAGGCCGACGCCGAGCTGAAGAAGCTGCGCAACATGAGTCCGATGTCGGCGGAATCCACCGTCGTGCGGAACTATCTCGACTGGCTGCTGTCCATTCCGTGGGGCAAGGCCAAGACCAAGCCGATCGACCTGGTGAAGGCCGAGGCCGTCCTGGAGCACGACCACTACGGCCTCGAGAAGGTCAAGGAACGCATCCTCGAGTACCTGGCCGTCCAGGCCCGGACCGGTTCCCTGAAGGGGCCGATCCTCTGCCTCGTCGGTCCGCCCGGCGTGGGCAAGACCTCGCTGGGCAAGTCCATCGCCGAGGCGACGGGGCGCGAGTTCGTGCGTGTGTCCCTGGGTGGGGTGCGTGACGAGGCTGAGATCCGCGGTCACCGCCGCACCTACATCGGCTCGATGCCCGGCAAGGTCATCCAGTCGATGAAGAAGGCCAAGTCGATCAACGCCTTCTTCCTGTTGGACGAGATCGACAAGATGGGGTCCGACTATCGCGGCGACCCGTCCTCGGCCCTGCTGGAAGTGCTGGACCCGGCTCAGAATTCGACCTTCGCCGACCACTATCTTGAGGTGGACTACGACCTGTCGCCGGTGATGTTCGTCACCACGGCCAACAGCCTCAACATGCCCCAGCCGCTGCTGGACCGTATGGAGATCATTCGAATCCCCGGTTACACCGAGGATGAGAAGCTGGAGATCGCCAAGCGGCACCTGCTGCCCAAGCTGACCAAGGACCATGGCTTGACGCAGGTGGAGTTCGTCGTCCCCGACGACACCATCCGCGACTTGATCCGCTACTACACCCGGGAGGCCGGCGTCCGGTCGCTGGAGCGGGAACTGGGCAACCTGGCGCGCAAGACCGTCCGGGACCTGGGCCGCGAGAAGCTGCTGGCCATCACCATCGATGACGAGCGGCTGGCCAAGTACGCCGGCGTCAAGAAGTACCGCTACGGCGAGACCGACGCGGAAGATCAGGTCGGGATCATCACCGGCCTGGCCTATACCGAGTTCGGCGGCGACATTCTGACCATCGAGGCGGTCAAGATGCCGGGCAAGGGCCGGATGTCGATTACGGGCAACCTGAAGGACGTGATGAAGGAGTCCATCTCGGCGGCGAACTCTTATGTCCGCAGCCGGGCGGTTCACTTCGGGATCGAGCCGCCGGTCTTCGAGAAGACCGACGTCCATATCCATGTGCCCGACGGCGCCACCCCCAAGGATGGTCCCTCCGCCGGCGCGGCCATGGCGACAGCCATTGTCTCGGTGCTGACGGGCGTCCCGATCCGCAAGGACATCGCCATGACCGGCGAGGTCACCCTACGGGGTCGGGTGACGGCCATCGGCGGCCTCAAGGAAAAGCTGCTCGCGGCCCTGCGTTCCGGGGTCAAGACCGTGCTGATCCCCGAGGAGAACATGAAGGACCTGGCCGATGTGCCCGACAGTGTGAAGCAAGGCCTGGAAATCATCCCGGTATCCAACATCGATGAGGTCCTGGCCCTGGCCCTGACGCAGCCGCTGACGCCGATCGAATGGACCGAGCCTGTTGCGCCCGCGATCCCCGTCGCGGCCGACGACAGCGATCCTGAGGCCATTTTGACGCACTGAATCTCGGATTAACCGCAAATAATCGGGCGGCGCGGGTATTCCCGCGCCGCCTTCGTTTGACGCCTGCCGCGAGACCGCCATAATCGCGTCACGCGAAGTAACCTCGCGAACACCGCGGGGGGTCCGCGGACGTATAACGGGCTGGGAGAACACCATATGACCAAGGCCGAACTCGTCACGGCGATCGCCGAGAAGGCGGGCCTCAATAAGGCGCAGGCGAAAGACGCGCTGGAAGCCTTCATCGACTCCGTCACCGCCTCCCTGAAGAGCGGGGAAGAAGTCCGGCTTGTCGGATTCGGCAGCTTCGTGCCGGTCAACCGCGCGGCGGGTACGGCGCGCAATCCGCGCACCGGCGAAACCGTGCAGCGCCCCGCGTCGAAGACCGCGCGCTTCCGGGTTGGCGAAGGTCTGAAGAGCTCGCTGAACTAAACCTCTACGGAATTTAGAGTTTTTGTGAGGGGCGGTCGCCGGGGAGGTGGCCGCCCCTTTCACATGGGGGTTTCTGCGCGCCGGGGAGGGCGCTAAGAACCTGCCCCCGAGGGCGGCTAGCTCAGTTGGTCAGAGCACCTGGTTTACACCCAGGGGGTCGGGGGTTCGAGCCCCTCGCCGCCCACCATCCTGCTTCGCGCTGCGCGCTTCGCAGGACAAGTCCTGGCCGTGCATTCGAAGTAGGATGCCCTGCGAAGCCTCGGCGAAGCAGGGCTAAGCCAACACACAAACCTATGGTTATGTTGTTCGCGATCACAGCGAGCCGCCGGATGCACTACGTCTACCTGCTGGAAAGCATCGACCACGCCGGACAGCGGTACGTCGGCATGACCACAGACCTCACTCGGCGCTTCAAGGAGCACAACGCTGGCAAGTCGCCTCACACTTCGAAGTTCAAACCCTGGCGGCTGACCACCTACCTCGCGTTCTCTGATGAGGCGAAAGCCCTCGCCTTCGAGCGCTACCTGAAACAGGGCTCCGGCCACGCCTTCGCCAACAAGCGGCTCTGGTAGGGACAAAGCCCGTTAGCGCAGGCTAGTAGTGCCCCATGCTCTACCGACCCCTTGGCGCGACCGGCCTCACCGTCTCGGAGATCGGGTTCGGTTGCGCGAGCTGGTGGGGGCAGGGCGCCTTCGACGAAGGGGCGGCCATCGCCCTGGTCCACGCGGCGCTCGACCGCGGCGTTACCTTCTTCGACACGGGTGCGAGTTACTCCAGCGGAAATGCCGAACCGCGCCTGGGACGGGCGCTGCGTGGCCGTGATCTCTCCGCGCTGGTGATCGCCACCAAGGCCGGCACCGCCCACAACGGGCGCCGGATCGTCCGGGACATGTCCCCGGCCGCCATCGAGGCCAGCGTCCTGCGGAGTCTCGGCAACCTGGGGCTGGAGCGCTTGCCGCTGCTGCAACTTCACGGGCCGGCGATCATCGATCTGACCGACGAGTTGCTGGCCTCGCTCGAGAGCCTGAAGGTGCGGGGACTGATCGACGCGCTTGGCGTCAACAGTTTCGATCCCGCCGTCATCGACCACGTGGCGGGTCTGCCACAGTTCGACGTCGTCATGGTGGACTACAATGTCCTGCGGCCGGAGCGTGGCCCGCTGATCGCCCGGGCGGCGGCGGTGGGGAAGGGGGTTCTGGCAGGTATGCCGTTGGCCATGGGCCATACGGGGGGCCAGGTCCTCAAGCTGCGGACGCCGCGCGACATCTGGTACGCCCTGCGCGCGCTGAAGAACCATCGCGCCGAGGTGTTGGCGGGGCGGCGATTCGGTTTTCTGCATCAGGAGCCGGGGATCACCGGGGCCCAGGCGGCCCTCGCCTACGTCCTGGCCAACCCCAATGTCGCCTGCGCGGTCACCGGCACGACGCGGATGGGCCACCTGCTGGAGAACCTCTCGGCCTCAGGCATGGCCTTGCCGCTCGCCCTGGCGGCGCGGATCTCCCAAGCCCAGGCCACCTGACGTCAGGGCGCCCTTTTCAGCGTCCACCGGAGGCGTATCGTGCCTGAAAGAACAACAGGATCTCAGGGCAGGAAACCATGGCCAAGCTCGATCTGGGTGCGCTCGACCAGGCGCTGGAGGCGGCCCATCAACCGGCCTTGGCCGCGGCCCTGGTGCAGATGACCGGCGACGTCCACTGGCTGCGGCCGGAATGGACTCCCACCTACACGCCGCTGTCGCGTGGCGAGACCGGGGTGCCCGAGGCTGAGCAGGCGAATTTTCGCGCGCAGGCCAGGGCCGCGATCACCGACTGGGTCGACAGGGGGTCTCCCGCCCCCACGACGCCCGACGCCGGGACCCTGCGCAGGATGATGAGCTTCGTCGCCGGCGCGGATATTCCTGAGAACTATGCTGACTTCCTGAACGACGAACTGGCGATCGGCGGCCAGTCGTCCAAAGACCCGCAGTGGACCACGCCGATCCTCAAAGACGCCGCGCGGCGCATGCACGTGCTGGTGATCGGCGCCGGCATGTCGGGCCTGCTGACAGGTATCCGCTTAAACCAGGCGGGCGTCGACTTCGAGATCGTCGAGAAGAACGCCGATGTGGGGGGGACCTGGCTGGAGAACACCTATCCCGGCTGCCGGGTCGACAGCTCCAACCACATCTATTCTTACTCCTTCGAGCCCAACCACAACTGGCCCCAGCACTTCTCTACCCAGCCCGTGCTGCTGGACTACTTCCGAGGCGTCGCCGACCGCTACGATCTGCGCAAGAAGATCCGCTTCGAGACCAGCGTCGAGGAGATGGTCTGGGACGAGACCCGCGCCGTCTGGAAGGTGAGCTTGAAGACCGCCAAGGGGACCGAGCAGGTCGAGGCCACCGCGGTCATCACCGCCGTGGGCCAGCTCAACCGCCCGCGCTTGCCCGATGTGAGGGGCCGCGAGCGCTTCAAGGGCCCGGCCTTCCACTCCGCCCAGTGGCGTCACGACATCGACCTGACCGGCAAACGGGTGGCGGTCATCGGCACCGGGGCCAGCGCCTTCCAGTTCGTGCCAGAGATCGTCGGGAAGGTCGCCAGCCTGACGGTTTTCCAACGCACCCCGCCCTGGGGGTTCCCGACCTCGCACTATCACGAGGATGTGCCGGCCGGGATGAACTGGCTGCTGGAACACATCCCAAACTACGACAAATGGTACCGCTTCTTCCTGTTCTGGATGGTCACTGACGGCCTGCTGGCCGGGGTGCGGGCTGACCCGGACTGGAAGGGAGACGAGACAGCGGTCTCCGCACCCAACGCCATGTTCCGCGCCATGGTCGCCGAGGCCCTGCGCATGCAGGCCGCCGATCGTCCCGACCTGGCCGAGAAGGTGATCCCCACCTATCCGGTCGGCGGCAAGCGCGCCCTGCTGGACAACGGCGTCTGGATCGCCGCGCTCAAGCAGCCGAATGTCGAGCTGGTCACCGACCCCCTGACCGAGATCACCGAGACCGGCGCCGTCACCGCCGACGGGACGGCCCGCGAGTTCGACGTGATCATCTACGGCACCGGCTTTCACGCCAGCCGCTTCCTCTATCCGATGAAGATCAAGGGCCGCGGCGGGGCCGACCTGCATGAGACCTGGAACGGCGACGCGCGCGCCTATCTGGGCATGACCACGCCCGGTTTCCCCAACCTTTTCATGATCTACGGCCCCAATACCAATATCGTCGTCAATGGCTCGATCATCTTCTTTTCCGAGTGCAGCGTCCGCTACATCCTAGGCTGCCTGAAGCTGCTGGCCGAGACCGGCGCCCAGGCGATGGAGCCCAAGCCAGAGGTGCACGACGCCTTCAACATCAAGGTGGACGAGGGCAACAGGCTGATGGCCTGGGGCGCGCCGCAGGTGACCAGCTGGTACAAGAATGAGAAGGGCCGGGTCAGCCAGAACTGGCCCTTCGCCCTGGTGGACTATTGGCGCGCCACCCTGGCGCCCGACCCGCAGGACTTTGTCCTGACCAAGGAACGCCAGATGGCGGGGTAGGCGGGCGGGGCAGGACAAGGCCGCCGGTGTCATGCTGAACGAACGGGTCCGTTGGGCGTCGGCGCTCAAGACGCGACGCGCGCCAAGCTAGACCATTGCCAGGCGTCCGATCTCATTGTTCAACTATGTGTTGAGCAGGGAGAGGCGGCATGACCCAGGGCGTGGTGACGGTGCAGGGCTTGCGCCTGCGGGATGGGCCGGGCGGGGCGGTCGTGGCCCCCAGCCTCGACAAGGGCGTCGGCGTCGAGATGTTTGAATCTACGGCAGGCTGGACGCGGATCACCACGCTGAGGGCCCCTATCCGCGCCGGTTGGGTCTCCAGCCAGTTCCTCGCCCAGACCGTGGCGGTCGTCCTGCCCTCCGCACCGCCTCCCGCGCCCCCGCCGATGCCCGACGATCCCGATCATCCGGTGACTGTCGTGGGCGGCAAGGCGATCGCGCCGGACGGACGGGCCTTCGCCTCCGTCCACAAGACCGGCTTCTACACCGTCGGCCGGACATCCTTGGTGGCTTGGCTGGCGGGCAACCCGCCGCCGGCTGATGTCAAACCTTCGGCGGTGCGGGTGGTGCGCGCGATTTCGGCCAATGAGGGGCTGCTGGAGGCGATCAACTCCTACGACAACAGCTACATGTCCTTTGGTGTCTTCCAGTGGACCTGCGGCCCCGCCACCGATGCGGGCGAACTGCCGGCCCTGCTCGCGGCGCTGAAGCGGACATCGCCGGCCGCCTTCCAGGACTGCTTCGGCCGTTATGGCCTGGATGTGAAGACCTCGGGGCCGGCGGCCACGACGGGCTATTTGGTGCTGAACGGCGTGGTGCTCGACACCGCGGCGCGGAAGCTCCAGTTGCGCGGCGCGACCTGGGCCTACCGATTCTGGCGCGCGGGGCACCACCACGACATGCGGGCTTGCCAACTGACCTTCGCCGCCGGCCGCATCAACCGGTTCCTCGACGCCAAGGCCGCAGGCGTCGCGGTGCGCCGCTGGTTCACTTCCGAGCAGGGCGTGGCCTTGGTCCTGGACGAGCACGTCAACCGGCCGGGCCACGTGCCCGGCACCCTGGCGACCGCCATCGCCAGGATCGGAGCCCAGGACCCCACGAACTGGAAGACCGCCGACGAGGCTAGGTTGATCGCCGCCTACGTTCTGGCCCGCAAGGCGACCAACATGACCCACCCGATGCCGCGCGCCGAACGGATCGCTGACGCGGTGAATCAGAACACGCTGTCGGATGATCGTGGCTCGTTCATGATCTGAGACCGGGTGGCGGCCGTCACGACTCAGGGCTAACCTCACGTGTCGGATGGCTGACTCAAGAGTGATGGAGTGACGACATGGCCTACAAGTTCGAGATCTCGAAGGACAAGGCGGGCGAGTTCCGCGTGAAGTTCAAGGCGCCCAACGGGGAGATCATGTTCTCCACCGAGGGCTATTCCGCCAAGGCCTCGGCGAAGAACGCCATCGAATCCATGAAGAAGAACGGCCCCGACGCGGAAATCGACGACACCACGGTCTGAGGTCGATCCCCGTCCGGTGGCCGGGGAGGGGATTATTCACAGGGTGAAGTGCGGCTAATCGAACTCGCCCGTTGACACGATTCCGGTCGGGACCTATCAGACGCCCCTCGCGGGCCAACACGGCCCACATGCGGATGTAGCTCAGTTGGTTAGAGCGCCGGCCTGTCACGCCGGAGGTCGCGGGTTCGAGTCCCGTCATTCGCGCCATTTCTCCCTGACATTGCTGGGCCTTCGAGTGGACGCCGCCTCGCGGCCGTCTGATCACAGCATTCGCGGGACTTTTCTGCGCTCCTGAGAGGCATTCGCATCTCGAACAACGGTCTTTTTCGCGGGTGCGGCGCCAGCGTCATTGTGCGGTTTGAATCGGTTCCATTCGTGGTCTAGAAGGGCGCGACTCCTTCGAGGATTCCATGACCGCGTTCCTTCTTCAGTACCTCCCCATCGTGATCTTCCTAGGGATCGCGGCGGTTCTGGGGGTCGTCTTCATCCTCGCCTCGGCGGTTCTCGCCCCCAAGGCGCCGGACCCCGAAAAGCTCTCGTCCTACGAGTGCGGCTTCAACGCCTTCGACGATGCGCGCATGAAGTTCGACGTCAGGTTCTACCTGGTCTCGATCCTCTTCATCATCTTCGACCTTGAAGTGGCCTTCCTGTTCCCCTGGGCGGTCTCGCTCATGAACCTGCCGCAGGACGTGGCCCAGTTCTCCTTCTGGTCGATGATGTCCTTCCTGGGCGTGCTGACCGTCGGCTTCATCTACGAATGGAAGAAGGGCGCCCTGGAATGGGAGTAATCATCCCCTCGGGCTCAGCGCCTGCGCTGTCGGCCGGTCGTTCGACCGTCGAGGGCTATAATCCGAAGCTGCACGACCCCTTCTTCGATGGGGTCTCCTCGGAGCTTGCCGACAAGGGTTTCATCACCGCCGCCGCCGACGACCTGATCACCTGGGCGCGTACCGGCTCGCTGATGTGGATGACCTTCGGCCTGGCCTGCTGCGCCGTCGAGATGATGCACGCCTCGATGCCGCGCTACGACCTGGAGCGCTATGGCTTCGCGCCTCGGGCCAGCCCGCGCCAGTCCGACGTGATGATCGTCGCCGGAACGCTGTGCAACAAAATGGCGCCCGCCCTGCGCAAGGTCTACGACCAGATGCCGGAGCCGCGCTACGTCATCTCCATGGGCTCCTGCGCCAATGGCGGCGGCTACTACTACTTCAGCTATTCCGTGGTGCGCGGCTGCGACCGGATCGTGCCCGTGGACATCTACGTCCCCGGCTGCCCGCCGACCGCCGAGGCCCTGGTCTACGGCGTGCTGCAACTGCAGAAGAAGATCCGCCGCACCGGGACCATCGAACGATGACCTGGCCCGTCACGATCCAAACCCTCGAAGCGCTCGGCCAGCAGGCCGTGGCCGACAGCGCCGGCGCCCTGGCCGGGTTCTCCATCGCCTTTGACGAGCTGACCCTGACGGCTCCGGCCGGTCGCGTGGTCCAGGCCCTGACCCTGCTGCGCGACAAGTTTGGGTTCGCCCAGTTGATCGACCTATGCGGCGTCGACTACCCGGAGCGCCCGATGCGCTTCGACGTGGTCTATCACCTGCTGTCGCTGACCAAGAACCAACGCTTGCGCCTGAAGGTGCAAACCGACGAGGACACCGCCGTCCCAACCGTGATCGGGGTCTATCCCTGCGCCGATTGGTACGAGCGCGAAGCCTTCGACATGTACGGGATCTTCTTCGAGGGCCATCCCGACCTGCGCCGCATCCTGACCGACTACGGGTTCCACGGGCATCCGTTGCGCAAGGACTTCCCGATGACCGGCTATGTCGAGCTGCGCTACGACGATGAACTCAAGCGGGTGGTCTACGAGCCGGTAAAGTCTGTGGAGTTCCGCAACTGGGACTTCCTGTCGCCCTGGGAAGGGGCTGACTACATCCTGCCCGGCGACGAGAAGTCGCCTGGGACCGGCGGTCCGCATCCGGGAGCTCCGAAGTAGATGGCTGACGACGCCTCCATGACGCCGCTCTCGGAAGCCGAGATTCCGGTTCGCAAGTTCAACATCAACTTCGGCCCGCAGCACCCGGCGGCCCACGGCGTTCTGCGCCTGGTCCTGGAGCTGGACGGCGAGGTCGTGGAGCGGGTCGACCCGCACATCGGCCTGCTGCATCGCGGCACCGAAAAGCTGATGGAGTATCGGACCTACCTCCAGAATATCCCGTACTTCGACCGCCTCGACTACGTGGCGCCGATGAACCAGGAGCACGCGTTCTGCCTGGCGATCGAGAAGCTGCTGGGCCTGGAAGTCCCGATCCGCGGCCAGCTGATCCGGGTGATGTACTCGGAAATCGGCCGGGTTCTTAACCACCTGCTCAACGTCACCACCCAGGCGATGGACGTCGGCGCGCTCACCCCGCCTCTGTGGGGCTTCGAAGAGCGCGAAAAGCTGATGGTCTTCTATGAGCGGGCCTGCGGCGCCCGGCTGCACGCCAACTACTTCCGCCCCGGCGGCGTCCACCAGGATCTGCCCGAGGCCCTGATCAACGATATCGACGACTGGGCGGTGGCCTTCGACCGTCCGATCAACGACATCGACAAGCTGATCACCGGCAACCGCATCTTCAAGCAGCGCAACGTCGACATCGGCAAGGTGACGCGCCAAGAGGCCATCGACTGGGGTTTCTCCGGCGTCATGGTGCGGGGCTCCGGCATCGCCTGGGACCTGCGCCGCAGCCAGCCCTACGAGTGCTACGACGAGATGGACTTCGAGATCCCCCTGGGTCTCAACGGTGACTGCTACGACCGCTATCTCTGCCGCATGCAGGAGATGCGCGAGTCCACCAAGATCATCCGTCAGTGCGTTGAACGGCTTCGCAAAACGCCCGGCCCCGTAATGACCGAGGACAACAAGGTGGCGCCGCCGCGCCGGGGCGAGATGAAGCGCTCGATGGAAGCGCTGATCCACCACTTCAAGCTCTACACCGAAGGCTTCCGCACGCCGGAGGGCGAGGTCTACGCGGCCGTTGAGGCCCCCAAGGGCGAGTTCGGCGTCTTCCTGGTGAGCGACGGCGGCAACAAGCCCTATCGCTGCAAAATCCGCGCGCCGGGCTATCCGCATCTGGCGGCTATGGACTGGATGGCCAAGGGCCACATGCTGGCCGACGTCTCGGCGATCATCGGGTCGCTGGACATCGTGTTCGGGGAGGTGGACCGGTGAGCGCGCCTGCCTGCATCTCTCCCTTCGACGTCGTCGATGGCCAGTTCGAGGCTTACAATAGCCAGAACCTGTCGGCCTTCATGACCTTCTACGCCGACGACGCCGTGCTGGCCGACTTCAACGGCGCCATCACCGCCAATGGCGCCGAGGCCATCCGCGCCCGGCATGAGAAGCTGTTCGCCGACTTCCCGCAGAACAAGGCTGAGCTGATGGCCCGCGTGATCATCGGCTCGCGCGTCATCGATCACGAACGGGTCGCCCGCATCCCTGGCGGCGACACCTTCGAGGTCGCGGCCATCTACACCATCTCGGACGCCAAGATCGTCCGGGTCGATTTCGTGAAGTGAGGCTCTGACCGTGAGCGTTCGACGCCTTTCCCCCGATCAACCCGCCAGCTTCGCCTTCTCCAAGGAGACGATGAAGCAGGCCCAGTGGTGGATCTCGAAATATCCGGACGGCCGGCAGCAGTCGGCGGTGATCCCGATCCTGTGGTTGGTGCAGAAGCAGGAGGGCTGGGTTTCCGAACCTGCCATCCGCGCCGTCGCCGACCTGCTGAAGATGGCCACCATCCGGGTCTACGAGGTCGCCACCTTCTATACGATGTTCATGCTGGAGCCGGTGGGCACGGTCGCCCTGGTCCAGGTCTGCGGCACGACAGCCTGTCAGTCGCGCGGTTCGGAAGCCCTGCTGGAGGTTTGCCGCAAGCGTTTTGGCCCCGACAGCCATCGCTCGGCCGACGGCAAGTTCTACTGGCAGGAGGTCGAGTGCCTGGGCGCCTGCTCCAACGCGCCGATGGCCGCCATCAATGACCGGTATTACGAAGACCTGACCGTCGCCGGGTTCGAAAAGCTGCTCGATGACTTCGCGGCTGGCAAGACCCCGCCTCCGGGTTCGGAGATCGGTCGCCAGGGCAGTTCGGCCCTGGGCGGCAACTCGACGCTGAACGACCCCAAGCTCTATGACGGCTCGGCCCCCAAGGGGATCAAGAAGCTGCCGAACGCCGCGCCCAAGGGCAAGGCCAAGGCGCCCGTTGCATGACTGAGGCCGAGATCGCCAAACGCCGGTTCACGAGAATGGTCGCGGTTTCCGCGGCCAGTGTGTTCGTGGCCATCGCGGCGATCATCTGCGCCTTCCGGTTCAGCCAATCCTGGCTGCTGTTTGTCTTCGGCGTCGCCCTCCTGATCGGGTTCGGCGCGCAGATCTGGTTCATCACGGGCGTCCGGTCCGCGAAAAGGGGAGTGTAGGGGGCCTTGGTCGGTATTCTGGAAGACAAGGACCGCATCTTCACCAACATCTACGGGCTCCAAGACTGGGGCCTGGAAGGTGCGAAGGCGCGCGGCTGCTGGAACTTGACCCGCGAGATGCTGGGTCAGACTCACGAGTGGGTCTGCGAGCAGATTCGTGAGAGCGGCCTGCGTGGCCGTGGGGGCGGTGGCTTCGTCACCGGCTTCAAGTGGACCTTGATGCCGCAGCAGTTCAGCGAGCGGCCGCACTACCTGGTGGTCAACGCCGATGAGTCCGAGCCCGGCGCCTGCAAGGACCGCGAGATCATCCGCAATGATCCGCATCTGCTGATCGAAGGCTGCATGATCGCCAGCTACGCGATCCGCGCCCACACCGCCTACATCTACATCCGCGGCGAATACGTCGCCGAGCGCGAGCGCCTGGAAGCCGCCATCAAGCAGGCCTATGCCGCCAAGCTGATCGGCAAGGACAATGTCAACGGCTGGGACTTCGACCTCCACGTCACCCATGGCGGCGGGGCCTATATCTGCGGCGACGAGACCGCCCTGATGGAGAGCCTGGAGGGCAAGAAGGGCCAACCGCGCCTGAAGCCGCCGTTCCCGGCCGGCGCGGGCATCTATGGCTGCCCGACCACCATCAACAACGTCGAGTCCATCGCCGTGGTCGGCACCGTCCTGCGTCGCGGCGCCGGCTGGTTCTCCAGTTTCGGCCGCCCGAAGAACGCCGGCACCAAGCTGATGGCGGCCTCGGGCCACGTGAACAAGCCGAGCGTGGTCGAAGAGGCCATGTCCATCCCCATGCGCCAGCTGATCGAGGATCACTTCGGCGGCGTGCGCGGCGGCTGGGGCAGGCTCAAGGCGGTGATCCCGGGCGGGGTCTCCATGCCGATGATCACCCGCGAACAGGCCGAGACCGTCCTGATGGACTTCGACGACCTGCCCCGCGTGCAGTCGCGCCTGGGCACCGCCACCATGATCCTATTCGACGAGGACACCGACCTGGTCCGCGTGATCGCCCGGGTGTCGCGCTTCTTCAAGCACGAGAGCTGTGGCCAGTGCACCCCGTGCCGCGAAGGCACCGGCTGGATGTGGCGGGTGATGGAACGCATGGTCACCGGCGAGGCCGAGATGCGCGAGATCGACATGCTGCTCGACGTCGCCTCCCAGGTCGAAGGCCACACCATCTGCGGCCTCGGCGACGCCGCGGCCTGGCCCATCCAGGGCCTGTTCCGCAACTTCCGCCACGAAGTGGAAGACCGGATCACCAGCTATCGCGCGGGCAAGCCGCATGTTCAGGGCGCCGCCCTGGTGGCGGCGGAGTAGTCGTATGCCTAAAGCCAAGGTCAACGGCGTCGAGGTCGAGTTCGAACCCGGCATGACGGTTCTGCAGGTGGCGGAACTGGCGGGGGAAGAGATTCCGCGCTTCTGCTATCACGAGCGCCTGAGCATCGCCGGCAACTGCCGCATGTGCCTGGTCGAGGTGAAGCCCGGCCCGCCCAAGCCGCAGGCCTCCTGCGCCCTGCCGGCCTCCGACGGCCAGGAGATCATCACCAACTCTCCGATGGTCAAGAAGGCCCGCGAAGGGGTGATGGAGTTCCTGCTCATCAACCACCCGCTGGATTGCCCGATCTGCGACCAGGGCGGTGAGTGCGACCTGCAGGACCAGGCCATGGGCTATGGCCGCGACGACAGCCGCTATGGCGAGAACAAGCGCGCCGTCGAAGAGAAGTTCATGGGGCCGTTGATCAAGACGGTCATGACCCGCTGCATCCAGTGCACCCGCTGCGTCCGCTTCATCACCGAAGTGGCGGGCGTGCCGGATATCGGTCTGATCTCCCGCGGTGAAGATGTTGAAATCACGACCTATCTCGACAAGGCCGTGGCCAGCGAACTGTCGGCCAACGTCATCGACCTATGCCCGGTCGGCGCCCTGACCTCCAAGCCCTACGCCTTCAACGCCCGGCCCTGGGAGCTGAAAAAGACCGAGAGCGTCGATGTCATGGACGCGCTGGGCTCCTCGATCCGCGTCGACAGCCGGGGCCCCGCGGTCCTGCGCGTGCTGCCGCGCCTGAACGAGGACATCAACGAGGAGTGGATCAGCGACAAGACCCGCTATGCCGTGGACGGTCTTTCCCGCCAGCGTCTCGACAAGCCCTATGTCCGTGAGGCCGGGAAGCTGCGCCCGGCCACGTGGGTCGAGGCCCTCAGCCTCGTCGCCGCCAAGCTGACGGCCGCCAGTCCCGACCGCATCGGCGTCATCGCCGGCGACCTGCAGGACGCGGAGTCCATGAAGGCCGCCAAGGACCTGTTCGGCTCGCTGGGCGTCACCAACCTGGACTGCCGTCAGGACGGCATGGCGCTCGGCGCCGGGGCTCGCGAGACCTGGCTGTTCAATTCCACCATCGCCGGCATTGAAGCCGCCGACATGATCCTCATGGTCGGAACCAATCCCCGCATCGAGGCTCCGGTCCTCAACGCCCGGTTCCGCAAGCGTTGGGTCGCCGGCGCTCTGGAAGTGGGCGTGATCGGAGAACAGGCCGACCTCACCTTCGGCTACGAATATCTCGGCGCGGGCGCCGCCAGCCTGTCGGGCCTGGCCAAGTCCAAGTCAGACTTCGTCAAGCGCCTGAAGGCCGCAAAGAACCCCGCCATCATCATCGGCGCCGGAGCCCTGGGCCGCGCCGATGGCGGCGCCATCGTCAAGGCGGCGGCCGATCTGGCCAAGGCCTTCGGCATGACCTGGAACGTGCTGCACACCGCCGCTAGCCGGGTCGGCGGCCTGGACCTTGGCTTCATTCCGGGGGAGGGCGGCAAGACCGCCGTCCAGATGGCCGCCAAGGGCGCGCTGGATGTGCTGTTCCTGATGGGCGCCGACGAGATCGACGTCACCGCCAGCGACGCCTTCACCGTCTATATGGGCACCCACGGGGACGCCGGGGCCCACAAGGCCGACGTGATCCTGCCGGGCGCGGCCTATACCGAGAAGGACGGCCTCTATGTGAACACCGAGGGCCGGGTCCAGATGGGCCAGCGCGCGGTGTTCCCCAAGGGCGAGGGGCGCGAAGACTGGTCCATCCTGCGGGCCCTGTCCGACCGCCTCGGCGCGACGCTGCCCTATGACACCCTCGCGCAACTTCGGGCCAAGCTGTTCGCCGACCACCCGACCTTCGGGCGCATTGACTACGCGCCGGGCGCCGTGGCCTCGGCCATCGACCTTTCAGGGATCGCGGCGGCCGGCGCGGCCACCGATGCGCCGCTTCTCAGCGGCGTGCGGACCTTCCACCTGACCAACCCCATCGCCCGCGCCAGCGTGACGATGGCCGAGTGCGCGGCCGTGGCGGCCGACGCCTCCAAGATCGCGGCGGAGTAGGGGATGGATCCGACCATCAATTTCTGGGCCACTGAACTCGGCTGGACCCTGATCACGGTCGGCAAGATCATGCTTGTGATCCTGCCGTTGCTGGTTTGCCTGGCCTTCTTCATGCTCGCCGACCGCAAGATCTGGGCCGGCGTCCAGATGCGCAAGGGCCCCAATGTGGTGGGCCCCTTCGGCCTGCTGCAGTCCTTCGCCGACCTGATCAAGTTCGTCCTGAAAGAACTGGTCATACCGGACGGCGCCGACAAGGCGGTCTTCCTGCTGGCCCCGGTGCTGACCTTCCTGCTGTCCCTGGTGGGCTGGGCGGTGATCCCGTTCGCGCCGGGCTGGGTGATCTCCAACATCAATGTTGGCGTGCTCTACCTGTTCGCCATCAGCTCGCTGGGGGTCTACGGCATCATCATGGGGGGGTGGGCCTCCAACTCGAAGTATCCCTTCCTGGGCTCGCTTCGCTCCGCGGCCCAGATGGTCTCCTATGAGGTCTCCATCGGCCTGGTGATCATCACCGTCATCCTGCTCAGCGGCAGCATGAACCTGACCACCATCGTCGAGAAGCAGGCCGGCGGCTTCTGGAACTGGAACTTCCTCGGCGGTGGCCTGCACAACTGGCCCATCGCCATCGTCATGTTCGGCATGTCGGTGATCTTCTTCATCTCGGCCCTGGCCGAAACCAACCGCCCCCCCTTCGACCTGCCCGAGGCCGAGTCCGAACTCGTGGCCGGCTATCAGGTGGAATATTCCTCCAGCCCGTTCCTGCTCTTCATGATCGGTGAGCTGGTGAACATCGTGCTGATGTGCTCGCTGATCACGGTGCTGTTCTTCGGCGGCTGGCAAGCGCCCATCGACTTCGCCTTCGTCCACCAGTGGGGGGACATGGCGCAGGGCTTCTACGGCCTGATGTGGTTCTTCCTGAAGACCTGCTTCTTCTTCTTCCTGATCGCCATGGCCAAGGCCATCGTGCCCCGTTACCGCTACGACCAGCTGATGCGCCTGGGGTGGAAGGTCTTCCTGCCCACCGCCGGCGTCGCCGTGGTGCTGGTGGCGGCCTGGCGCGTCTTCGGGCCGGCCGCGGCATGAAGACCCTGATCGCCCTCGCCAGCCTGATGCTCTGCGCCGCCTGCGCCAGCGGCGTCACGCCCGACGGCGGCGTGGCGAGCTATGACGCCCTCAAGACGGCGCGTGACGCGTGCCTGGCCAAGGGCGGCGACCTGCAGCTGGCGAAGGAAGGTGATCCCCAGTCCATCACCGCCTACGTCTGCAAACGAAAGTGACCGCGATATGATGCAGCGTATTACCCAGGCCGTGAAAGGCGCGGCGCTCTTGGACTTCGTCGGCGCCTTCGGGATGGCCATGAAGTACATGGTCCGCCCCAAGGCCACGGTGCTCTACCCGCATGAGCGCGGGCCGCAGTCGCCGCGTTTCCGGGGCGAGCATGCCCTGCGACGCTATCCGAGCGGTGAAGAGCGCTGCATCGCATGCAAGTTGTGCGAGGCCATCTGCCCGGCCCAGGCGATCACGATCGAGGCTGAACCCCGCGAGGACGGCAGCCGCCGCACGACACGCTACGACATCGACATGGTGAAGTGCATCTATTGCGGCCTGTGCCAGGAGGCCTGCCCGGTGGACGCCATCGTCGAGGGCCCGAACATCGAGTTCGCCGTGGAGACCCGCGAAGAGCTCTATTACGACAAGGAACGCCTGCTCGATAACGGGGACCGTTGGGAGCGGCAGATCGCGAAGAATCTGGAACTGGACGCGCCCTACCGGTAAGACCCGGGCGCGATTCCGAAAGCTAATCACCGCGTCGCCGTCAGGCGCCGGTCACTGAAATTGAGGGGCTGAGAAGAGCCGTCATGGCCGTTCAGGCGATCGCATTCTATTTGCTGGCGACGGTGACCCTGGTCGCCGGTGTCTGCGTGGTTTCGGCCCGCAGCCCGGTGCACTCAGTGCTGTTCCTGATCCTGGCCTTCTTCTCGGCCGCGGGGCTGTTCGTCATGCTCGGGGCCGAGTTCCTCGCCATGCTCCTGGTGGTCGTCTATGTCGGCGCCGTCGCGGTGCTGTTCCTGTTCGTCGTCATGATGCTCGACGTCGATTTCGCCTCCCTGCGGCAGGGCTTCGCCCGCTACATGCCGCTGGGAGCGGGGGTCGCCGGCATCCTGGCCTTCGAGATGATCATGGTCTCGACCGCCGTCGCGAACGGCGGGGCCGCCCGGCTCAACGACACGCCGCAGGCCTCGGGGGCGGACATCTCCAACGCCGAGACCATCGGGCGGGTGCTCTATACCGACTACATCTACTTCTTCCAGGCGGCGGGGCTGGTGCTGCTGGTGGCCATGATCGGCGCCATCGTGCTGACCCTGCGCCATAAGCCCGGCGTGCGCCGGCAGGTGATCGCCGACCAGGTGGCGCGCGGGCCGAAGACCGGCATGCGGGTCATTTCCATCAAACCCGGCGCGGGGATCGACGAATGACCATCGGGCTCGCCCACTACCTGGCGGTCGCCGCGATCCTGTTCACCATCGGGGTGTTCGGGATCTTCGTGAACCGCAAGAACATCATCGTCATCCTGATGTCGATCGAGCTGATCCTGCTCGCGGTGAACATCAACCTGGTGGCTTTCTCGGTCTATCTGCACAACGTGACGGGGCAGATCTTCGCCATGTTCGTGCTGACCGTCGCCGCCGCCGAGGCCGCGGTCGGCCTGGCCATCCTGGTCACCTTCTTCCGCAACCGCGGCGACATCGCCGTGGACGACGTCTCCGTGATGAAGGGCTGAGGACCCGACCATGACCCCTCAGCTTCTCGTCACCATCGCGGTCTTCGCGCCCCTGGTCGCCGCAATGATCGCCGGCCTATCGGGCCGCCGCATCGGCAACGTCGCGTCGATGGCCTTGACCACCGGCGCCCTGTTCCTGTCCTGCGCCATCGCCTGGACCACCTTCCATGGGGTGATCTGGGGCGACTGGCCGGCCAAGTTCACCGTTCACCTGCTGCCCTTCATCAATATCGGCGACTTCCAGTCTAACTGGTCGATCCGCATCGACACCCTGTCGGCCGTCATGCTCGTGGTGGTGACCAGCGTCTCCTCGCTCGTCCACCTCTACTCCTGGGGCTACATGGCCGAGGATCCGTCCAAGCCGCGGTTCTTCGCCTATCTGTCGCTGTTCACCTTCGCCATGCTGGCCCTGGTGACCGCCGCCGACTTCATGCAGCTGTTCTTCGGCTGGGAAGGGGTTGGCCTGGCCAGTTACCTGCTGATCGGCTTCTGGTTCCACAAGCCCACGGCCAACGCCGCCTCCATCAAGGCCTTCGTGGTCAACCGGGTTGGCGACTTCGGTTTCGCCCTCGGCATCATGACCGTCTTCTGGATGTTCGGGACGATCCAGTTCGCCGAGATCTTCCCGCGGGTCACCGAGTTCGCCACCACTGGCTGGTTCTTCGCGGGCCACTGGTTCCATGCCGTTGATCTGGCCTGCGCCCTGCTGTTCGTCGGCGCCATGGGCAAGTCGGCCCAGTTCTTCCTGCACACCTGGCTGCCGGACGCCATGGAAGGCCCGACCCCGGTCTCGGCCCTGATCCACGCCGCCACCATGGTGACGGCAGGGGTCTACATGGTCTGCCTGTTGTCGCCGATGTTCGAATACGCACCCGTCACCAAGCAGATCGTCACCCTGGTGGGCGCCATCACCGCCCTGTTCGCGGCGACCGTCGGCCTGGCCCAGAACGACATCAAGCGAGTCATCGCCTATTCGACCTGTTCGCAGCTCGGCTACATGTTCTTCGCCGCCGGCGTGGGCGCCTATCAGGCGGCCATGTTCCACCTGTTCACCCACGCCTTCTTCAAGGCGCTGCTGTTCCTGGGCGCGGGCTCGGTCATCCACGGCATGCACCACGAGCAGGACATGCGGAAGATGGGCGGTCTGTGGAAGTACCTGCCGGTGACCTACGCGATCATGACCATCGGGACGCTCGCCATCACCGGCTTCGGCATCCCTGGCACCGACATCGGCCTGGCAGGCTTCTTCTCGAAAGACACCATCATCGAGGCGGCCTATGCCGCCGGCCAGCACAACCCGGTGGCCTTCTTCGCCTTCCTGGTCAGCCTCAGCGCCGCCGGCCTCACGGCCTTCTACTCCTGGCGCCTGGCCTTCATGACCTTCCATGGCAAGCCGAAGTGGGCTCACGACGACCATGCCCACGCCGACGCCCATGGCGCCGATGATCACGCGAGCCATGCGCAGATCGAGACCCACAGCGAGCCGCTGCCGGACGACCATGCCCACGGCCATGGGGCCCATAAGCCGCACGAGAGCCCGCTGGTGATGCTGGCGCCGCTGGTGCTGCTGGCGGTTGGCGCCGTGTTCGCCGGCTACGCCTTCGTCGAGGCCTTCGTGGGTGAGGAGCGCAACGCCTTCTGGCGCGGCGCCATCTTCAACGCCCCCACCAACCAGGTGCTCGAGCACGCCCACCACTCGCCGACCTGGCTGCACTGGGCGCCGCTGGTGGTCTCGGCCATCGGCTTCGCGGCGGCCTGGTTCTACTACATCGCCAATGAGGGCATGGGGGCGCGGATCGCCGCCAAGAAGGGCCCGCTGTGGAGCTTCCTCTACAACAAGTGGTACTTCGACGAGATCTATGAGGCGACCTTCGTGCGCGCCACCCGGCTGTTGGGCGACCTGTTCTGGAAGGTCGGCGACCAGAAGATCATCGACGGCCTTGGCCCCGATGGCGCCTCGGCGGTGTCCTACGACATCGGCCGCCGGGCGGGTCTGGCGCAGACCGGCTACGTCTATCACTACGCCTTCGTCATGCTGTTGGGCGTGCTGGGTCTGCTGACCTACGCCGTCTTCCAGTGGCAGGCCTGAGGGGGAGTGAGATCATGACTGGCCTGCTTTCCCTGACCACCTTCGCGCCCCTGTTGGGCGTGGCGGCGATCCTGGTCCTGCGTCTCTTCGCCAGGTCCGACGACGAAAAGACCGTCAGCGCCGGCAAGTGGATCGCCCTCGTCACCACCCTGGCGACCTTGGCGCTCTCCATCCTGCTGGTGGCCGAGTTCGACCCCGCCAATCCGGGGTTCCAGTTCGCGGAGGACGCCAACTGGTTCGCGGGGCTCCACTACCGAATGGGCGTGGATGGGATTTCGATCCTGTTCGTCCTGCTCACAGCCTTCCTGATGCCGATCTGTATCGCCGCGTCCTGGAAGTCGATCGAGACACGCGTGCTGGAATACATGATCGCCTTCCTGGTCCTGGAGACCCTGGTGATCGGCGTGTTCTGCGCCCTGGACCTGGTGCTGTTCTACGCCTTCTTCGAGTTCGGCCTGGTGCCGATGTTCCTGATCATCGGCATCTGGGGCGGCAAGCGTCGCGTCTACGCGGCCTACAAGTTCTTCCTCTACACCCTGCTGGGCTCGGTTTTGATGCTGGCGGCGATCCTGGGCATGATCGGCGTCGCCGGGACCTCCTCGATCCCCGAGCTGATGGTCTACAAGTTCGACCCCGCCCTGCAGACCTGGCTGTGGCTGGCCTTCTTCGCCTCCTTCGCGGTGAAGATGCCCATGTGGCCGGTCCACACCTGGCTTCCCGACGCCCACGTCGAGGCGCCCACGGCGGGCTCGGTGATCCTGGCCGGCATCCTGCTGAAGATGGGCGGCTACGGTCTCCTGCGCTTCAGCCTGCCGATGTTCCCCCAGGCCTCGGAGTTCTTCACCCCGCTGGTCTTCGCGATGAGCGTCATCGCAATCATCTACACCTCGCTGGTGGCCTTCCGTCAGACCGACATCAAGAAGCTGATCGCCTATTCCTCAGTGGCCCACATGGGCTTCGTGACCATGGGCATTTTCTCCGGCAACGAGGCCGGCGTGCAGGGCGCGATCTTCCAGATGCTCAGCCACGGGGTGATCGCCAGCGCGCTCTTCCTCTGCGTCGGCGTGGTCTATGACCGCATGCACACCCGCGAGATCGCCTTCTATGGCGGACTGGTGAACCGGATGCCGTGGTACGCGGCGGTGTTCATGCTCTTCACCATGGGCAATGTCGGCCTGCCGGGCACCTCGGGCTTCGTCGGCGAGATCCTGACCATGACCGGGGCCTATGGCGTCTCCACCTGGACGGCCATCTTCGCCGCCACCGGCGTGATCCTGTCGGCGGTCTACGCGCTCAGCCTCTATCGCCGCGTGATCTTCGGGGAGCTGACCAATCCGGCCCTGGCCGAGATCGGCGACCTCGACTGGCGCGAGGTGGCGATCTTCGCGCCGCTGATCGCCTCGACCCTCTATCTCGGTATCTATCCGGCCGCCATCTTCGATCTGACCCAGGCGTCGGTCGACAACCTCGTCGCGCTCTACAGCGCGGCCATCGGCGCCTAGGGGCCTATCCATGACCTTCTCCGCCGATCTCGCCCTTGCCGGTCCCGAGCTGACCCTCGCCATCGCGGCCCTGGTGCTGCTGGTTTTCGGGGCCTTCGCGCCGCGGGCCACCACGATGATGACCTTGGGCTCGATCGCCGCCTTGGCGATCGCCGCCTATTACGCGGCCTTCGGGACCCAGGGGCGTGGCTTCGCGGGCGGCCTGGTGGCCGACGACGCGTCGGCCTTCAGTCAGGTGGCCATCTTCATCGCCAGCGCCATCGCCATCCCGCTTGGCCAGAAGTGGTTCGCCCAACGAGGCGTCCGCAACTTCGAGTTCCCGGTCCTGATCCTGCTGGCGGCGCTGGGCATGGCCATGATGGTCTCGGCCGGCGACCTCATCTCGCTCTATATCGGGGTCGAGCTGCAGTCCCTGGCTCTCTACGTTCTGGCCGCCATGCACCGCGACGACGCCAAGGCGTCGGAGGCGGGCCTGAAGTACTTCGTGCTGGGGGCGCTCTCCTCGGGGATGCTGCTCTACGGCGCCTCGCTGATCTACGGGTTCGCCGGCTCCACCAAGTTCGATGAGATCGCCGTGGCGGTGCAGTCCGGGGCGGGCACGGGCGTCCTCTTCGGTCTGGTCTTCCTGATTTGCGGCTTGGCTTTCAAGGTTTCGGCCGCCCCGTTCCACATGTGGACCCCTGACGTCTACGAAGGCGCGCCGACCCCTGTCGTGGCCTTCTTCGCCGGCGCGCCCAAGCTGGCCGCCATGGTGCTGTTCGCGCGCGCGCTCAGCGAAGGGTTTTCCGGCGCCTCGGCCCAGTGGGGCCAGGTGCTGGTGATCATCGCCCTGCTGTCCATCGGCGTCGGGGCCTTCGCGGGTCTCGCCCAGAGCAACCTCAAGCGCCTGTGGGCCTATTCCTCGATCGCCAATGTCGGCTACGCGGTCCTGGGTCTGGCCTCGGGCACCGCCGAGGGCGTGCAGGCCATGTTCGTCTTCATGGTCCTCTACATGGTCGACGTCACCGGCTTCTTCGCCTGCCTCTCGGCCCTGTCGCGCGCCGGCAAGCCGATGGAGACCATCGAGGACATGGCCGGTCTGATGAAGGAACGGCCCGGCATCGCCCTGGCCATGACCGCGTTCTCGCTGTCGGCCCTGGGTCTGCCGCCGTTCTCGGGCTTCTGGGCCAAGTTCTACGTTTTCAAGGCGGCCATCAATTCCGGCCTCGGCGTCGCCGCCGTGATCGGCCTGGTGGGCAGCGTGGTGGCGGCCTTCTATTACCTGCGCCTGATCAAGGTGATGTGGTTCGACGGCGGCGTCGGCGGCACGGACAGGCCGCCCGTGGGCGCCAAGACCATCGCCATCGCCGCGGCCCTGTTCTCCTTCCCGTTGGTGCTCGGCGCCCTGGTCTTCATCGACCCGCTGGCCAAGGCCGCCGCGGCCGCCTTCGGCCTGGCCTAGGTGCCGGTCCCGCCGATCGAGTCCTACGACGAGATTGATTCCACCAACGCCGAGGCGCGTCGCCGCGCCGAGGCCGGGGAGATCGGGCCGGTCTGGATCACGGCGCTCACCCAGACCGCCGGGCGTGGCCGTCGGGGCCGCGACTGGCAGACCCAGACCGGCAACCTCGCCGCCACCCTGCTCTTGGCCACCGACAAGTCGGCGGGTGAGGCGGCGCAGATGTCCTTCGTGGCCGCGCTTGCCGCCGCCGACCTGGCCGAAACCTGCCTGGGCGCGGGCGTCGCGACGGTGAAATGGCCCAATGACCTGCTGATCCATGGCCGGAAGGCGGTTGGTATCCTGGTGGAGTCCGGTCCGTTGCCGGATGGGCGCCTGTGGCTGGCGGTCGGCATCGGGATCAACCTCGCCCACGCCCCGCAGGACGTGGAGCGCCCCGCCGTCGCCTTCGCTGAATATATGTCCGGCCCGCCGCCGTCACCGCGCGCGGCGCTTGAGGTTCTGGCCCAGGCCTTCGAACGGTGGCGCGGCGCCTGGGAGCGGGAGGGCTTCGCTCCCATCGCCAAGGGCTGGACCGCCCGGGCCCATGGCCTAGGACAGCCCTGCGAGGCCCGCCTCCCGAACCAGACCCACAGGGGGGTGGCCGAGGGCCTGGATCTGGACGGCGCGCTGCGCCTGCGGCTGGACGACGGCGTGGTTCTGCGCATAACCGCCGGCGACGTTTTCTTCGGAGAGACCTAAAGATGCTGCTCGCCATCGAACAGGGCAACACCAACACACTCTTCGCCGTGCACGACGGGACCAGCTGGATCGCCCAATGGCGGGCGGCCACCGACTCCAGCCGCACCGCCGACGAATACGCCGTCTGGCTGTCGCAGCTGCTGAACATGGCCGGTCTGCAGTTCGGGGTGTTGGACGCCTGCATCATTTCCAGCGTGGTGCCGCAGTCGATCTTCAACCTGCGCAACCTTTCGCGCCGCTATCTGCACGTGGAGCCGCTGGTGATTGGCGAGAACGCCGACCTCGGCATCGCCATCCGCATCGACAAGCCGTCCGAGGCCGGCGCCGACCGCCTTGTGAACGCAATCGGGGCCCATATCGTCTATCCGGGGACGCTGATCGTCATCGACTCCGGCACCGCCACCACCTTCGATGTGATCGCCGGGGACGGCGGTTTCGAGGGCGGTGTGATCGCGCCAGGCATCAATCTTTCGATGGAAGCCTTGCACAGTGCGGCGGCGAAACTGCCCCGCGTCGCCATTCAGAAGCCCCAGCGAGTCCTGGGCAAGGATACAGTCGGAGCCATGCAGTCAGGTGTTTTCTGGGGCTATGTCGCCCTCATCGAGGGTCTCATCGCCCGCCTCAAGGCCGAGTGGGGTGAACCCATGACCGTTGTCGCCACCGGCGGCGTCGCCAGCCTGTTTCATGGGGCGACGGCTTCCATCGACCATTTCGATCCGGACCTGACCATTCGCGGCATGCTGGAAATCTCACGGCGCAATCCGCGCCCCGCGGCGGTGACCTGATGGCCATGATCAAGGCGAAAGCCGACGACGAACTCGTTTTCCTGCCGCTCGGCGGCTCGAACGAGATCGGGATGAACTTCAATCTCTACGGCTACGGTCCGCCGCATGCGCGCAAGTGGATCGTGGTGGACCTCGGCATCACCTTCGGCGACCAGACCACGCCGGGCGTCGAGATCATCCTGCCAGATCCGACCTTCCTGGAGGCGCGCAAGAAGGACATCCTCGGGATCGTCCTGACCCACGCCCACGAGGACCATATCGGCGCCGTGGCGCGCCTGTGGCCGCGGCTGGGCGGGCCGCTCTACGCCACCCCCTTCACGGCCTTCCTGCTGCGCGAGAAGCTGCGGGAGAACCAGGCCGCCGCCGACGCGGTGATCACCGAGGTGCCGCTGGGCGGCAAGGTGACGCTCGGTCCCTTCGAGATCGACCTGATCACGCTCACCCACTCGATCCCCGAGCCCAACGGTTTGGCGATCCGCACCCCGCTGGGCACCATCCTGCACACCGGCGACTGGAAGATTGATCCTGATCCCGTCTTGGGGGGCGTCACCGATGACGCGGCCATCAAGAAGCTGGGGGACGAGGGCATCCTCGCCATGGTCTGCGACTCGACCAACGTCTTCGTGGACGGCACCGCCGGCTCCGAGGCCGACGTCCGCGACGCGCTCGGCGACCTGATCAAGGGCCTGCACCACAAGGTGGCGGTGGCCTGCTTCGCCTCCAACGTGGCGCGCATGGATTCCGTGATCCGCGCCGCCGAGGCCGCCGGTCGCCGCGTCTGTCTGGTGGGCCGCTCCATGCATCGCATGTCGGCGGCCGCGAAGTCGGTGGGCATGATGGCCGACCTGAAGCCCTTCATCGCCGACAACGAGGCCCGCGACTTCGCCGAGGACCGCATCCTCTATCTCTGCACCGGCAGTCAGGGCGAGGCCCGCGCGGCCCTGTTCCGGATCGCCGACGGCTCCCATCCCTTCGTGAAGCTGGGGCAGGGGGACGCCTGCATCTTCTCCTCCCGGGTCATTCCGGGGAACGAGGTGCCGATCCGCGCCCTGCAGAACCGCCTCGCCGACCGCGGCGTGCGCCTCTACACCGAGCGCGACCATCCCGGCATCCACGTCTCCGGCCACCCGTGCCGCGACGAGCTGGCCCAGATGTACGCCTGGGCGCGGCCCGAGATCGCCGTCCCCACCCATGGCGAGCGCCGCCACCTGCTGGAACACGCCGCCTTCGCCAAGGATCTGCAGGTCCCGCAGACCGTCTCGCCGCGCAATGGCGACATGGTCCGTTTGGCCCCCGGCCGCGCCGAGATTATCGACGAGGTCCAGGCCGGCCGCATCTATGTGGACGGCGGCATGCTGACCCCGGAGAACGGCGACGCCCTGCGCGAACGCCGCCACGCCGCCTTCAACGGCATGCTGGCGGTCTCCGTGGCGCTCGATCCGCGTGGCAAGATCGTCTCGGGCCCGCAGGTCCGGGCGCTGGGCCTGCCCGCCGAGGAAGACTATCCGATGGAAGACATGATGGACGACCTGGCCGACGAGGCCGAGCGCGCCCTGGACCGTCTGAAGGGCGCCGAGCGGGACGACGACGAGGCCATCGAGAAGGCCATCTCGCGAGCGGTGAAGAAGGCCAGCCAGCGAGTCTGGGGCCGTCGTCCGGTCGTCGAGACCACGGTGCTGCGGATCTAATCCCAAAGCCTTCCCCCTCGATGGGGGAAGGTTGGATGGGGGCGCACGCTCCGTGATGGGGCGACTGGCGCCGGTGGCTCTGCGCCATCACCGTTCGCCTTTCACCGCCCTGCATTCACCCCCATCCCCGACCCTTCCCCCATCGAGGGGGAAGGGAGGATGGGCACTTACCGACCGATCAGACTTGTTTCGGCTCCCGGCTATGTTTTGATGCTTTCTGGTTCGCAGCCCAGCGAGCCCGCGAGAGGAACGCAAAGTTCCCCGCAGCAGGGAGGGCGTCTCAAATGTCCGCATTCGCCGACGTGCGTATCGTCGACTTCACCCAAGGCTTGGCCGGACCCATGGCCGCCATGCTGCTCGGGGACTTCGAGGCCGACATCATCAAGGTCGAGCCACCGCAGGGCGACCGGATGAAGGACCATCCCGGCTACCTGACCTGGAACCGCAACAAGCGCCTGCTGACCCTGGATCTCACGACGCAGGCCGGAATCGCGGCGGCCCGCGACCTGATCGCGCGGGCGGACGTGGCGCTCTTCGATCACGCGCCGGGCAAGCTTGAAGCCCTGGGCCTGGACGCCCGGACGCTCACCGAGGCCCATCCGCACCTGATCCACGCCTGGATGCCGCCCTATGGGACCACGGGCTCCTGGAGCCAGCTTCCCTCGCACCACAGCCTGCTCACCGCGCTCAGCGGGGTGGCGTTCCGGCAGGGCGCCTATTCCGACCAGCCGATCCATCTGATCCTGCCGCTCTGTCACTACGGCCAGGCGGTGATGGGAGCCGCGGCGATCAGCGCGGCCCTGCTGGAGCGCCACCGCAGCGGCAAGGGCCAGGCGGTGACCGTCAGCGGCCTGCACGGCGTCTCCGAGGTCACCGGTCCCGTCCGGGTGCTGGCCGATCCGCCCCTGCCGCGCGGCGCGCCGCTGGGGGCCTCGCCCAGCTACCGGCTCTATGAGTGCGGCGACGGCCAGTGGTTCTTCCTGGCGACCCTGTTCGTGGCCTTCTACCACCGCGCCGTCCAGGCCCTGGGGCTCGGCGACCACTGGGAGACCTTCGCCGCGGACCCATTGCTGGCGCGCGAGGCGCTGAAGGCGGTTTTCAAGACAAGACCCCGCGCCGAGTGGCTGGAGCTGCTTCAGGCCAATGGCGTACCCTGCGCCCCGGTCGGCCTGCGAGAGCCCTGGTTCGCCGGTGACGCCGTGGCGGCCGGCGAGGCCCGTGTCACCCTGGACCATCCCGAGTTGGGACCCGTCCACATGCCCAATGTGCCCGCCCGCCTGTCGGTGACTCCGGGTTCGGTGCGCCACCTGGCCAAGCCGCTGAACGGTGATGCCTGGCCCGAGCGCGCGCCGCCGCAACCCACCGGGGCCAATGACGGACCCCAGCCCCTGTCGGGCATCAAGGTTCTGGACCTCGGCACCGTCATCGCCGGAGCGCATGCCGGCGGGGTGCTGGCCAATCTCGGCGCCGACGTCATCAAGATCGAACCCATCGAGGGCGACCCCTTCCGCAGCAACGGCGGCGGCTTCATGTCCTATAGCCGCGGCAAACGGGGCCTGGGCATCGACCTGAAGCAACCGGCGGCCCGCGAGATGTTCTTCGACCTGGTGCGCGGCGCCGACGTCATCCTCGACAATTACCGCTTCGGGGTGCGCGAGCGGCTGGGCATCCACTATGCGGCGCTCAAAGCCATCAACCCGCGCATCGTCTCCTGTTCCATCAACGCCTATGGCGACAAGGGCGCCCGCGCCGTCCTGCCGGGCTTCGATCCGCTGTTGCAGGCTGAGGGTGGGATGATGGCGGCCCAGGGCGGGGAGGACGAGCCGGTGCTCCATACGATTCCGGTCAACGACGTCGCCACCGCCGCCGTCGTCGCCTTCTCGATCATCGCCGCCCTCAACGCCCGCGAGAAGACCGGGGAGGGGCAGGAGATCTCCACCAGCCTGATGGCCCAGAGCCTGACCTTCCAGCAGGCCGAGGTCACCACCTATGAGGGCCGCCCGGCCAACGACGTCGGCGCCCAGGACTGCCTGGGGTTGCGCGCCCTGCACCGCTACTACCAGTGCGCCGATGGCTGGATCGCCGTGGTCTGCGAGACCCGGGATGAGGCCGACGCTGTCTGCGGCGTCCTGCGTCTTCCTGTGCCGGAGAACGCGCTCACAGCATCCCGCGACGGCCACCTGGCGCGCGCCTTGGAACTGGCCTTCGCCACCCGCATGCGCGACGGAGTGCTGGAAGAGTTGCTGGCCCAGGGCGTGCCCTGCGCCCCGGTGCTGCGCGGCTACGAGGCCTTCGAGAGCGAGTGGCTGTGGGAGAACGACATGTTCGAGGTCTGGCGCCACCCGCGCCTGGGCGACATGCTCAGCGTGCGGGCCTATGCCGACTTCGCCCGCGGCTCCAGCGGCTTCCAGCGCCCAACCCCCGACCTCGGCCAGCACAGCGGCGAACTGCTGGAGGAGATGGGCTACTCCCATGCCCGCATCGCCGAACTGCTGGCGGCCGGCGCCATCTTCGGCCCCGCCGCCAACCTGGCCCATCTGCGCGACGGCGGCACGGCGCTCTTCACCCAATAGCGGCGGCACATCGCACAGAGCGTTCCCCTAACCCGGCGGAAGTCGGCTATACCGCCGACGCAAATCGCGAGGCGGACGGCATGATCGGAAAACTGAACCATGTGGGGGTCGCCACCCCCTCCATCGACGAGGCCGTGAAGGTCTATCGCGACCTGCTGGGCGCGACCTCCATCGGCGAGAAGTTCGCCCTGCCCGAACAGGGCGTCTGGGTCTGTTTCGTTGACACCCCCAACAGCCAGATCGAACTGATCGAACCCTATGGCGAGGCCTCGCCGATCCACGGATTCCTGGCCAAGAACCCCAATGGCGGCCAGCACCACATCTGTTTCGAAGTCCCCGACATTCTCGTGGCTCGCGACGACATGCGGGCCAAGGGCGCTACAGTCCTGGGCACGGGCGAGCCGCGCATCGGCGCCCACGGCGTGCCGGTGATCTTTATCCATCCCAAGAACATGGGCGGCGTCCTGGTCGAGCTCATGGAAACCCCCAAGGGAGCCCACTGATGACCTGGTTCACCGGCGTCGCCATCTATTTCACCATCTGGTGGACCGTGCTGTTCGCGGTCCTGCCCCTCGGCGTGGTCAGCCATGCCGAGGCCGGCATCGACAAAGGGGACGGCGGTGACCCGGGCGCGCCGGTCGATCCGAAGATCAAGCAGAAGTTCATCACCACCACCTGGGTCTCGGCCATCGTCTTCGCCGTCCTCTGGCTGCTGCTGCACTTCCGGGTGATTCCGCTGCCGAATCTGCCGTCCGGTCTTGGCTGATTGCTCAGCCCGCCAGCGTCGCTCGCCGTGCGCGCCTAAAGATTGGGCGAAACCCATGCCTCTGCCGGGGCCGCGCGTAACGCCTTCGCCGGGCGGCGTAACCCAGGTTACCAAGAGTCACATCGCAGGCAGCTCAACGCTGTTTGTGGCGTTTTCCCCGACGACGAGAAGGCCGCCCGCCTCTCTGGGCGGCCTTCTTTTCATCCAGCTTCGTTGCCAAGGTCCGAGCGCAGCGGCTATCAGGGCCATTGATCTGAACCTCGTCCGGGAATCCTTAGCCGATGCGCCTTTCGCGTTACTTCATGCCGACGCTTCGGGAAGCTCCCTCCGACGCCCAGGTGGTCAGCCACCAGCTCATGCTGCGCGCCGGCATGATCCGCCAGGAAGCCGCCGGCATCTATGCCTGGCTGCCGCTGGGCCTGCGGGTGCTGAAGAAGGTCGAGCAGATCGTCCGCGAGGAAATGGACCGGGCCGGCGCCATCGAGGTGCTGATGCCCACCCTGCAGCTGGCCGATCTGTGGCGCGAGAGCGGCCGCTATGAAGATTACGGCGACGAGATGCTGCGCATCACCGACCGCCACAAGCGCGACCTGCTCTACGGCCCCACGGCGGAGGAGGTGATCACCGAGATCTTCCGCGCCTATGTGAAGAGCTACAAGGACCTGCCCAAGAACCTCTACAACATCCAGTGGAAGTTCCGCGACGAGCGCCGCCCCCGGTTCGGCGTCATGCGCGGCCGAGAGTTCCTGATGAAGGACGCCTATTCCTTCGACGTGGACGAGGCCGCCGCCCGCAAGTCCTACAACCGAATGTTCATCGCCTATCTGAACACCTATGCGCGGATGGGCCTGAACGTGGTGCCCATGAAGGCCGACCCCGGCCCCATCGGCGGCGACCTGTCCCACGAGTTCATCATCCTGGCCGACACCGGCGAGAGCCAGGTCTTCTGCCACAAGGACCTGGTGGAGATGGGCGCGCCCGGCGACGTCGACTGGGACGGCGATCTCCAGCCCCTGGTGGAGCAGCGCACCAATCTCTACGCCGCCACCGAGGAGATGCACGACGAGGCGGCCTTCGCCCTGGTGCCCGAGGACAAGCGCCTCTCGGCCCGCGGCATCGAGGTCGGCCACATCTTCTATTTCGGCGAGAAGTACTCCAAGCCCATGAAGGCCGAGGTGGCCGGGCCCGATGGCCAGAACCACCCCATCCACGGCGGCTCCTACGGCGTCGGCGTCTCGCGCCTGACCGGGGCGATCATCGAGGCCAGCCACGACGAGGCCGGCATCATCTGGCCTGACGCGGTAGCGCCCTTCGGCGTCGCCGTGATCAACCTGCGGCCAGGCGACGCCGGGACCGACGCGGTGGCCGAGAGCGCCTACCAGGCCCTGATCGCGGCCGGCAAGGATCCGCTGCTGGACGACTCAGACCAGCGCCCCGGCGCCAAGTTCGCCGCCATCGACCTGGTGGGCATTCCCTGGCAGCTGGTGGTCGGCCCCAAGGGCGTCGCCGACGGCACCGTCGAGATCAAGCGCCGCGCCACGGGCGAGAAGCAGACCCTGACCCTGGAAGACGCCCTGAAGGTGATCTCCGCGTGAGCAATCCGACCCTGGGAGGCCGCGGCCAGCCCTTCGGGGTATGGGAGCGCATGGTCGCCGGCCGCTACCTGCGCGCCAAGAAGAGCCAGGGCGGCGTGGCCCTGATCTCGATCATCTCCTTCATCGGCATCACGCTCGCCGTCGCCGTGCTGATCATCGTGATGAGCGTGATGAACGGCTTCCGCTCCGAACTGCTCAACCGCATCCTGGGCTTCAACGGCCACGTCTATGTGGCCGGCGGCGTGCTGCAGACTCCGGCCCGAGACCCGATGGTCCTGGCCCTGCGCAAGCTGCCCGGCGTGACCCAGGCCGCTCCGGTCATCGAGGCCCAGGCCATGGCCCTGGGCATGGGCCAGATCAGCGGCGCCATCGTGCGCGGCCTGGCCCCCGCCGACCTCAGGGCCACCGAGATCATCGCGTCGAACATCGTCTCCGGCTCCCTGGAGGGCTTCGGCGAGGGTGAGTACGGCGGTGACCTGATCCTGGTGGGGGACGACCTGGCCCGCAATCTGGGCGTCCAAGCCGGCGACGCCCTGACCCTGATCTCCCCCACCGGCGGGGCCACGGCCTTTGGCGCGACGCCGCAGCGCAAGTCCTACACCGTGGCCGGCACCTTCAAGGTGGGGATGAGCCAGTATGACCAGGCCTTCATCTACATGCCGCTGGCCCAGGCGCAGCTGTTCTTCGGCCGCGACACCGGTGTCGACTTCGTGGAGATGAAGCTGGCGGACCCCGACCAGGCCGTGGAGATGAAGCCCGCCGTCGCCGCCGTCGCCGGCCCGGCCTCCATCGTCACCGACTGGACCCAGAAGAACGCCTCCTACTGGGGCGCGCTGCAGGTCGAGCGCAACGTCATGTTCCTGATCCTCACCATGCTGCTGTTCATCGCGGCGATGAACATCATCTCCGGCCTGGTGATGCTGGTGAAGAACAAGAGCCGCGACATCGCCATCCTGCGCACCATGGGGGCGGGGCAGGGGAGCATCCTGCGCATCTTCTTCATGACCGGCGCCACCATCGGCCTGCTCGGCACACTCACCGGCCTCGGGATCGGGGTGCTGTTCTGCACCTTCATCGGCGAGATCCAGCAGTTCGTGGAGTGGGCCACCGGCGCCCAGGTGTTCAACTCCGACGTCTATTTCCTCACCCGCGTTCCGGCCAAGATCGACTGGATCGAGGTCGCGGGCATCACCGGCGGGGCGCTGGCCATGACCTTCGTGGCCAGCCTGCCCTCGGCCTGGCGCGCCTCGCGCCTCGATCCCGTGGAGGCGCTTCGCTATGAGTGAGCATGCGTCCCAGGTCCTGGCCATCCGTGGCCTGACCCGCACCTACCAGACCGGCGACAAGACCCTGACGGTCCTCAACGAGGCCGACCTGGACATCATGCCGGGCGAGGTCGTGGGCCTGATCGGCCCCTCGGGCTCGGGCAAGTCGTCGTTGCTGCACGCCGCGGGTCTCTTGGAACGCCCAACGGCCGGCCAGATCTTCATCGAGGGCCGCGACTGCTCCAACCTCAGCGACCGGGTCCGCACGCGGGTTCGCCTGCACACCATCGGCTTCGTCTACCAGGCCCACCACCTGCTGCCGGAGTTCTCGGCGCTCGATAACGTGGTCCTGCCGCAGATGATCGCCGGGACCCCGCGCAAGGCCGCCCGCGAGCGCGCCTTCTTCCTGCTGGAACAGCTCGGCCTCGCCGAACGGGTCAAGCACCAGCCGGCCCAGCTCTCCGGCGGCGAGCAGCAGCGCGTCGCCATCGCCCGCGCCCTGGCCAATTCGCCCCGCCTGCTGCTGGCCGACGAACCCACAGGCAACCTCGACCCCACCACCTCGGCGGCTGTGTTCGAAAACCTCTACGCTCTGGCCCGCGCCACCGGTGTCGCGGCGCTCGTGGCGACCCACAACCTGGAGCTCGCCCGGCACATGGACCGGGTGCTGGGGTTGAAGGACGGGAAGCTGGAGACGCAGTCGGGGTTTTAGGGAAACCCACTCCGATGAGCTTCTAACGGAGTTGGGCTAGTTGCTATCTCGATTTGGCTGCTGAGGAAGTTGATCCAAGATTTCGTAAACCAGTCTTGCGTCTTCAATTGCCTGGACCGCATCTTCGTCAGAAATCTCTTCTCCGTGGATAGCCTGACTTGCTATCCTCCAGAATCTATAGAACGCAGGAGCCGCATCGGCCGGGACATCATACTTTAATGATAGGCGATTGCTCCTTGTAGATGAGCTTGCAATCGGGTTCCTCCTAGCGCGGAGCAATTTTTCCAGGTCCCGGCGTAGGCCGGCTAGTGCATTCCAAGCTTCTCCTGCTCTTAAGCTCTCAAGAGCCTTGGAAATTGCAGGAGGATCATTGCGCCGCGCTGACAATGGCAAAACATCGAAGTCGGCTTTGCCTCGAGCATCGACCTTCTTCGTAGTTGGAGTTGCGATTCCGCCCGCGGCTAATTCCACAAGTTGAGCTTCTTCGGTTGGAGGAGCTACGAATGCTCCCAATCGCGCGAGACAACGGTCCACCCGGTGCCTAACTTTTGCATCTCGGAGATAAACGTCCGTCGTTACTTGTCCCAATTCGTCCCGCAGATAGCGCGAGATGGTGGCTAGGTCGTCACTCTCCAGCGCGGCATTGAATGAAGACTCGGTGGAAAGCCGCTGCGATTTCCAAGATTCGAGTAGCGACTTTGTGCCGCCCAAGACTACAGAACCGATGGCTCCCAATAACGCGGGAGCCACAATGTCCAAAATTCCGCCTATGGCAAAGATAACACTCAAGGCTCCTTGTCCGCCTCTGACTCAGATTTCTTCAAGAAGGGCCGAAGTTCAATCATCTTGGCAAGGAGAACTAATGTGAGTAGGTAATTTCTCTGGATGCGACCCGCAAACCAAAGCGACCCGGCTCCGTACGCGAGAAGAACTCCTGCGCCAACCAGCGCTATGACTATAAGTTGAGCCGTGCTCGCAGCGCTTGCCGCCTGTTTAGCGACCTCAGTGGTGGTCGCCGTCGTGTTGTCGGTGATTGGTTGACGTAGAATGCCAGTAGCTACGGCTGCCAGCAGTGCGGTTGCTCCTGCTAGTGACCATTTGCCGATCTCAAGCGCTCTCGCGTGTTCCCACTCGAAGCCCTTTTCCACTGCCTTGTGTGGATCGTCAGCGTCATTCGCCACAAGGCGGATCAGGTCGCGTATTCTGGTTTGTTGTCTTGAAGCAAAGGCGATCGGGGCTCTCAGGCGTGCCTCCCAATTCAATTCAAGGCAGAGCTTGCAATCTCACATGCTCAGATTGCGCGCGCAAGTCATGCTCGGGAGGCGCAAGTGCATGCGCTTGCAGGCCGCTGTGTGGGCCGGTCTCAACAAGGCCCTTGTCATGAGAACAAAACCAGAATAGGAACATACGCAGAACATTCACAAGGGTGACGTTATGGTTGTTCGTTTGGCGCGGGAATCGCTGGCCTTTGTGGCGGTGTCGGGATTTGTCTGGATGATGTGTCAGGTCGCGCAACTGGCCGCTTGAGGCTGATCTTTTAGAGCGGAGGACGGTGTGAGCGGCGAGGGCGGGCAAGACGGTTTCGTCCATCTTCGGGTCCGCTCGGCCTATTCGCTGCTGGAAGGCGCCATCAAGGCCGACGCGGTCGGCAAGCTGGCGGCCAAGGCCCATATGCCGGCCGTAGCCCTGACCGACCGGGCCAACCTGTTCGGGGCGCTGGAGTTCTCCGTCGCCACCAAGGAGACCGGCGTCCAGCCCATCGTCGGTGTGGCCTTGCCGGTGCGGGGCATCGGCGAAGGCCCGCCCGAGCGCTGGGCCAAGATCCCCACCATCGTCCTGCTGGCCCAGAGCGAGCAGGGCTATCTGCACCTCTCCGAACTGTCCTCGATGGCCTATCTGGACATCGAGCCCACCGAGGAGCCCCAGGTCTCGTGGAGCGCGGTGGCCGAACGGGCCGAGGGGCTGCTGCTGCTGTCGGGCGGCGTGGACGGTCCCGTCGATCCGCTGATGGCCGCGGGCAAGACCGCCGAGGGCAGGGCGGCGCTGGCCGAAATGTCCCGGGTGTTCGGCGACCGCTTCTATATCGAGCTGCAGCGCCACGGCATGGCCGCCCAGGCCGCCGCCGAGCCGGAGTTGGTGAGCTACGCCTACGAGTTCGACATTCCGCTGGTGGCCACCAACGACGTCTATTTCGGCCCCGCCGAGCTCTACACGGCCCACGAGGCCCTGCTGTGCATCGCCGACGGCGCCTATATCAGCCAGGAGGACCGCCGCCGGGTGACGCCCGAGCACTGGTTCAAGCCGGCCGCCGACATGCGCAAGCTGTTCGCCGACCTGCCGGAGGCCTGCGACAACACCCTCGATATCGCCCGGCGCTGCGCCTTCATGGTCAAGAAGCGCGACCCGATCCTGCCGCGCTTCCCCACCGTCGCCGGCCGCACCGAGGCCGAGGAGCTGGCCGAACAGGCGCGCGAGGGTCTGCGCAAGCGCCTGCAGGGCCATACCCTGTCGGGGACCGAGCAGGACTATTGGGACCGGCTGGAGCGCGAGATCGGCGTCATCCAGGCCATGGGCTTCCCCGGCTACTTCCTGATCGTGTCGGACTTCATGAAATGGGCCGTGGCCCACGACATTCCGGTGGGTCCGGGGCGCGGTTCCGGCGCCGGCTCCCTGGTGGCCTGGTCGCTGCTGATCACGGGTCTCGATCCCCTGCGCTACGGCCTGCTGTTCGAGCGGTTCCTGAACCCCGAACGGGTGTCCATGCCCGACTTCGACATCGACTTCTGCCAGGAGCGGCGGGAAGAGGTGATCTCCTACGTCCAGCAGCGCTATGGCCGCGACCGCGTGGCCCAGATCATCACCTTCGGCACCCTGCAGGCCCGCGCCGTGCTGCGTGACGTGGGCCGGGTGCTGCAACTCCCGCTGGGCCAGGTGGACCGGCTGGCCAAGATGGTGCCGGCCAACCCCGCCAATCCGGTGACGCTGGCCCGCGCCATCGAGATCGAGCCGCGCCTGCGCCAGGCCAAGGACGACGACGAGGCCGTGGCCCAGCTGCTGGAGACCGCACTCCAGCTCGAGGGCCTCTACCGCAACGCCTCGACCCACGCCGCCGGCGTGGTGATCGGCGACCGGCCGCTCACCGAACTGACCCCGCTCTACCGCGATCCGCGCTCGGACCTGCCCGCCACCCAGTTCAACATGAAGTGGGTGGAGAGCGCCGGCCTGGTGAAGTTCGACTTCCTGGGCCTCAAGACCCTCACGGTCATCGACCGGGCGCTGAAGTACCTCGACAAGCGCGGCGCCCGCGTCGACATGGCCGAGCTGCCCCTCGACGACGCCAAGACCTACGAGCTGATGAGCGCGGCCCAGACGGTGGGCGTGTTCCAGCTGGAAGGCCAGGGGATGCGCGACACCCTGCGCCAGCTGCGCCCTGGCTCCATCGAGGACGTCACCGCCGTCGGCGCCCTGTACCGGCCCGGTCCCATGGACAACATCCCGTTGTTCATCGACTGCAAGTTCGGCCGCAAACCCGTTGATTACCTTCACCCTTCTCTCGAAGTGGTGCTGAAGGAAACCTACGGCGTCATCGTCTATCAGGAACAGGTGATGCAGATCGCCCAGATCCTGGCGGGCTATTCGCTCGGCGAGGCCGACCTGCTGCGCCGGGCCATGGGCAAGAAGAAGAAGGAGGAGATGGACCAGCAGCGCGCGCGGTTCATTTCCGGCGCGGCCGAGAAGGGCGTCTCGGCCGAGCAGTCGGGCGGCATCTTCGACCTGGTGGACAAGTTCGCGGGCTACGGCTTCAACAAGAGCCACGCGGCCGCCTACGCCCTGATCTCGTATCAAACCGGCTGGTTGAAGGCCAATGCGCCGGCGGAGTTCTTCGCCGCCTCCATGAGCCTCGACATCTCCACCACCGACAAGCTGGCGGTCTTCTACCAGGACGCCAAGAAGTTCGGGATCAAGATCCGAGCCCCCGACGTCAACCTGTCGGCCGCCGACTTCGATGTGGCCGACGGCGAGGTGCTCTATGCCCTGGGCGGCATCCGCAATGTCGGCCTGCAGGCCATGGAGCACGTGGTGGCCGTCCGCGCCGAGGGCGGACCGTTCAAGGATCTGTTCGACTTCGTCGAGCGGGTGGACCCCAAGCAGGTCAACAGACGGTCCTTCGAGACCCTGGCCCGGGCGGGCGCCTTCGACAGCCTGCACGCCAACCGCGCCCAGATCGTCGCCGCCGCCGATGTGCTGGTGGGCTATGGCCAGTCGGTGGCCGCCGAGCGCGCCTCCTCGCAGGGGTCCCTGTTCGGCGGCGACCAGGTGGAGGCCCAGCGGCCCCGCCTGCCCAAGATCGACACCTGGTCCTCCACCCAGCGCCTGGACGAGGAACTGGCCGCCGTCGGCTTCTATCTCTCCGGCCACCCCATGGACGACATGGTGCCCGCCCTGCGCCGCAAGCGCGTCGACCTGCTGGCCGACGTCCTGCCCAAGGCGATGTCGGGCGCGGAGGCCTTCCGCATGGCCGGGGTGGTGCGCCGCAAGCAGGAACGCGCCTCGGCCTCCAGCGGCGAGAAGTTCGCCTTCGTCACCTTCTCCGACCCCACCGGCGAGTTCGAGGTGCTGTTCCCGCCCGAGAGCCTGCGCAATGCCCGTGAACTGCTGGAGCCCGGCAAGTGCGTGGCCTTGCGCATCCGCGCCAAGGCCAGGGACGGGGAAGTGCGCTTCTTCGGCGACGGCTGCGAGCCCATCGACCGGGCCATCGAGAACGCCGTGGCCGGCCTGCGTGTCCACATCGCGCCCCGCAGCGCCGAGATCGACGCCCTCAAGGCCCGCCTGGGCGCCGCCAACCAGCGGGGCGGCGAGATCATTCTGGTGGCCGCCGTCGAAGGCGGCCGCGAGATCGAGGTCAAGCTCCCGGAGCGCTACACCCTGGACAACGCCGTGCGGGGCGCCCTGAAGACCGCGCCCGGCGTGGTCTTCGTCGAGGACCTCTAGGGCCAGAGCGCGCCAACCGCCCGCGGCTATTGTATTTTCAGCCGCTTGGCCCTATATCCGCGCGCATTCCACACGCAGGCGTTTGGCGGTTGGCGGGGAGACATCCCGTCGGTTTCCATTCCGGTCCTCCACCAGGAGGGTTTGTCTGCGGAGGCTAACCGGAAAAAGAGGACCATACGACATGGCGCTTCCCGACTTCTCTATGCGTCAGCTCCTGGAAGCTGGCGCTCACTTCGGCCACCAGACCCACCGCTGGAATCCGAAGATGGACCGCTACATCTTCGGTAGCCGTTCCAACATCCACATCATCGACCTCTCGCAGTCGATCCCGCTCCTGCACCAGGCCCTGGTGAAGGTGCGTGAGGTCGCCGCGTCGGGTGGCCGCGTGCTGTTCGTCGGCACCAAGCGTCAGGCCTCCGATCCGGTCGCCACCGCCGCCAAGCGCAGCGCCCAGTACTATGTGAACCACCGTTGGCTGGGCGGCACGCTCACCAACTGGCGCACCGTCTCGGGCTCGATCGCGCGTCTGCGCGAGCTGGAAGGCCTGCTGGAAGGCGGCTCGGAAGGCCGCGCCAAGAAGGAACTGCTGAAGCTGACGCGCGAGCGCGACAAGCTTGAACTGTCCCTGGGCGGCATCAAGGACATGGGCGGCATCCCCGACATCATGTTCGTGATCGACACCAACAAGGAAGCGATCGCGATCCAGGAAGCCCGCAAGCTGAACATCCCGGTCATCGCCATCCTGGACACCAACTGCAATCCGGACGGCATCACCTATCCTATCCCGGGCAATGATGACGCCGCGCGCGCCATCCAGCTGTATTGCGACCTGATGGCCGACTCGGTCCTCGACGGTCTGGCCGCTGGCCAATCGGCCGCCGGCGTCGACCTGGGCGCCTCCGTGGCCCCCATCGAGCCGACCTTGGCCCGTGAGCTGACCCCGGAACCGGTCGTGACCGAGGCCGAGATGGCCCCGGCCGCTGCTGAACCCGAGACCACCGCGGCGGAAGCCCCGGCGGCTGAACCGACCGCGACCCAGGACTAAGTCGGAGGCCCGCCTCCGGCGAGCCGACACGAAACACGACACGGCGGGGCTCTAGATGGGTCCCGCCAACCCATTTGATCTGAAGGAGCTCACCATGGCGGAAATCACCGCTGCGCTGGTCAAGGACCTGCGCGAGAAATCCGGCGCGGGCATGATGGACTGCAAGAAGGCCTTGCAGGAAAACGGCGGCGACGTCGAAGCCTCCATCGACTGGCTGCGCACCAAGGGCCTGTCCAAGGCCGCCAAGAAGTCCGACCGCGCTGCCGCTGAAGGCCTGGTGGCCGGCAAGCTGAGCGACGACGGCAAGACCGGCGTGCTCATCGAGCTGAACGCCGAGACCGACTTCGTGTCCAAGAACGACAAGTTCCAGGACGCGGCCCGCGACTGCGCCCTCGTGGCCCTGGGCATCGACGGCGACGTCGAGGCCATCGCCGCGGCCAAGACCCCCAAGGGCGAGGTCGTCAGCGACGTGATCACCAACCTGATCGCGACCATCGGCGAGAACATGCGCCTGCGCCGCTCGGCCCGCCTGAGCGTCGCCCAGGGCGCCGTGGCCCTCTACCTGCACAACGCGCAGGGCGATGGCGTCGGCCGTCTCGGCGTGCTCGTCGCGCTGGAAGGCGCTGGCGACCAGGCCGTGCTGAAGGACGTGGGCCGTAAGATCGCCCTGCACGTGGCCGGCACCCCGACCCCGCCGCTGGCGCTCACCGAGGCCGACCTGGACCCCGCCGCCGTCGAGAAGGAAAAGAAGTTCCTCACCGACCAGGCGCTGGAATCGGGCAAGCCCATCGGCGTCGTCGAGAAGATGATCGAAGGCCGCATCCGCAAGTGGCAGGAAGAAGTGGTGCTGCTGAAGCAACCCTTCGTCATGAACCCGGACCTGACCATCGAGCAGCTGATCGCCGACACCGCCAAGGAAACTGGTTCGCCGGTGACCGTGAAGGGCTTCGTGCGCTTCGCCCTGGGTGAAGGCGTTGAGAAGAAGGTCGACGATTTCGCCGCCGAAGTGGCGTCGATGACCGGCCAAGGCTAACTCCAGGCACATAAAAAGACGGCCCAAGGGCGCCGTGCGTTCGACGCGCACGGCGCCCTTGGTTTATGTAGTACCGCCCAAGATTCTCGAGAGCGCCCCATGTCCGACGCCAAGCCGCGCTACAAGAAGATCCTCTTGAAGATGTCGGGCGAGGTCCTGATGGGCGACGCCCTGTTCGGCATCGACACCGCGACCATCGATGCGGTGGCTCAGGACATCAAGGAAGTGGTGGACGCCGGGGTGGAGCTCTGCCTGGTGGTGGGCGGCGGCAACATCTTCCGCGGCGTCTCGCTGGCCGGAAAGGGCATGGACCGGGCCAGCGCCGACTATATGGGCATGTTGGCCACGGTGATGAATGCGCTCGCCCTGCAGGGCGCCCTGGAAAAGGCCGGCGTGGATACGCGGGTCCAGTCCGCCATCCCGATGGACGCGGTCTGCGAGCCCTATATCCGCAGGCGGGCCCAGCGCCACATCGAGAAGGGCAGGGTGGTGATCTTCGCCGCCGGCCTCGGCGCACCCTTCTTCACGACCGACACGCCCGCGGCCCTGCGCACGGCCGAGATGGGCTGCGACGCCCTCTTCAAGGGCACCAGCGTGGACGGCGTCTATACCGCCGACCCCAAGAAGGATCCCAGCGCCCGGCGCTATGAGACCCTCAGCTACCAGGACGTGCTGGCCCAGGACCTGCGGGTCATGGACGCCTCGGCCATCGCCCTGATGCGCGACAACAACGTCCCCATCGTGGTGTTCTCGATCCGCGAGCGGGGCAACTTCATGAAGGTGCTGCAGGGCGAAGGCGTCTTCACCACCATCGCCTGACCACGCCGACAACCTTTTGACTTGAGGGAGACGCACCCATGGCCGACGCAGAAAAGCCGGTGCTTTCGCACTACCGGGATCGCATGGACAAGGCGATCTCCGCCCTGAAGGACGAGTTCGCCAGCCTGCGCACGGGCCGCGCCTCGGCCGGCCTGCTCGATCAGGTGATGGTCGAGGCCTATGGCTCGACCGTGCCCTTGAATCAGGTGGCCGCCGTCAGCGTCCCCGAGCCCCGCTCCATCACCGTCAGCGTCTGGGACAAGGGCATGGTGGTGTCGGTGGAGAAGGCGATCCGCTCCTCGGGCCTCGGCTTCAATCCGGTCAACGAAGGCACGAACCTACGCATTCCGATCCCGCCGCTCACTGAGGAGCGCCGCAAGGAGCTGGCCAAGATCGCCGGCAAGTACGCCGAGCAGCAGAAGATCGCCGTCCGCAACGTCCGCCGCGACGCCAATGACGACCTCAAGAAGGCCGAGAAGAACGGGGCCATCAACCAGGACGACCAGAAGCGCATGGAGACCGAGGTCCAGAAGATGACCGACGAGGCCATCAAGCGCGTGGACGAAGCCTTGAAAACCAAAGAGCAAGAGATCATGCAGGTTTAGTCGTCCACACTGCCCCGAAGGACGAAACGGAAAACGCATGGCCTCCGCTCCCACAGAGCCGCCCGCCAAGGACGCGCCACTGCACGTGGCGATCGTCATGGATGGCAATGGCCGATGGGCCAAGCGCCGGGGGCTGCCGCGCAAACTGGGCCACCCCAAGGGCGTGGAGGCGATTCGCCGGGTTGTGGAGGCGGCCCCCGACCTGGGCGTCCGCTGGCTCACCCTCTATGCCTTCTCGACGGAGAATTGGGGCCGGCCGGCCGGCGAGGTCGCCGAGGTCATGCGGCTGCTGAAGCACTATGTGAACAGTGACCTCGACAAGCTGACCCGCGAGGGCGTCAAGGTCCGCATCCTGGGCCGCCGCGAAGGCCTGCCGCCGGACGTCGCCGAGATCGTCGAGCGCGCCGAGGCCCGCACCGCCCACAACGACAAATTCTTCCTGCAGGTGGCCTTCAACTATGGCGGCCGCGCCGACATCGTCGACGCCGCCCGGGCCCTGGTGGCCGACGCCCTGGCCGGGAAGATCGATGCGGCCTCGATCACCGACGCGACCTTCGAAGCCCGACTCTCCACCGGCGGCCTGCCGCCCCCCGATCTGGTGGTGCGCACCAGCGGCGAACAGAGGCTCTCCAACTTCCTGCTGTGGGAGTCGGCCTATTCGGAGTTCGTGTTCCCCGACGTGCTCTGGCCTGATTTCACCCCCGACCATCTGCAGTCGGCGATCGATGAGTTCCACCGGCGTGAGCGCAGGTATGGCGCCGTCGCGGACGATGTCCTTGCCGCCGGCTAAGCGTTTCAACTGGTCCAATCTGGGCGTGCGGGTGGCTTCGGCCACGGTTCTCGTGCCGACTGCGCTGGCCGCGGTGTGGTTCGACACGGGCCTGGCCGCGGGCGGCTGGCCCTTCCTGGTGATGATCGCCGTGGCCGTCGCGCTACTGTCCATCGAGTGGGGGGGGATGAGCGCGCCCTACGCGCCGGTCCGTGTCTCCACCGCCGTGACCGTCGCCATCCTGGCCGGGGTGTTCCTGGCGCATCGCGACCATATGTGGCTCGCTTGGAGCGGGCTGCTGCTGGGGGGCGTGGCCTCCGCCCTGGTGGCCCGCGGTGTGGCCGAACGGCCGGCGGACGCCGCCTTCGGGGTTTTCTACATCGGCATCGCCTGCATCTGCCTGGTCTGGCTGCGCGCCATGGATCAAGGCCACTGGTGGACCCTGATGCTGTTCGCCATCACCTGGACCGCCGATATCGCCGCCTTCGCGGTCGGCAGCGCCCTAAAGGGGCCTAAGCTCTGGCCGCGCTTCTCACCGAACAAGACCTGGTCGGGCTTCGTGGGCGGCCTGTTCTTCGCCATGGCGGTGGGCGCCCTGATGACCATCATCCCGGCCTTTGAGCTCAACATGGCCGCCGGCGCCCTGGTGGGGTTGCTGGGCGGGCTGGCCACCATGGCCGGCGATCTCTGGGAATCGGCCTTGAAGCGCCGCTTCGGGGTGAAGGACTCGGGCAACCTCATCCCCGGCCATGGCGGCTTGCTGGACCGGGTCGATGGTCTGTTGTTCGCCGTGGTGATTATCGCCGCCGCCCGCCTGGTGAACCACCTGGGATGGGGCCATTGAGCCTCCCGCGCCGCCTCAGCGTCCTGGGCTGCACCGGCTCGGTCGGCGTCTCCACCCTCGACCTCATCGAGAAATCAGGCGCCGAGGTCGAGATCATCGCGCTGACCGCCGGCCGCAATGTCGAACGCCTGGCTCAGCAGGCCCGCCAATGGCGGCCGAAGCTGGCGGTGATCGAGGACGAAACCAGACTTGCTGAGTTGCGCGACCGGCTCGCCGGGACCGGCATCGCCGCCGCCGCCGGAGCCAACGCCGTGGTCGAGGCCGCGGCCATGGACGCCCAGTGGGTGATGTCGGCCATCGTCGGATTCGCGGGGCTGGGGCCGACCCTGGCGGCCGCGCGAGCCGGGGCCATCGTCGCCCTGGCCAACAAGGAGAGCCTGGTCTGTTCCGGGCCGCAACTGCTGCGCATCGCCAAACTGGCGGGCGGGGTGGTGATTCCGGTCGATTCCGAGCATTCGGCGATCTTCCAGGTCTTCGACCCCATGGTCGCCCAGCACGTCTCACGCCTGGTGCTCACCGCCTCGGGTGGACCATTCCGGGGCTGGACGCGGGATCAGATGCGCCTGGCCAGCGTCGAGCAGGCCGTGGCCCATCCGATGTGGGACATGGGGGTCAAGATCTCCATCGACTCGGCGACCATGATGAACAAGGGTCTGGAGATGGTGGAGGCGGCCTATCTGTTCGCCATGCCGCCCGAGCGGGTCGATGTGATCGTCCATCCGCAGTCGATCATCCATTCGATGGTGGAATATGTTGACGGCTCAACCCTGGCCCAGCTCGGCGCGCCGGATATGCGAACCCCGATCGCCTGCGCCCTGGCCTGGCCCGACCGTCTTCCCTGGCCTGCGCCCAAGCTGGACCTGGCTCAGGTCGGCCAACTCACCTTCGAGGCGCCCGACTACGAGCGATTCCCCGCGCTTCAGATCGCCAAGGACGCCCTGGCGGCCGGCGGCGCGGCCCCCGCGGTGATGAACGCCGCCAATGAGGTCGCGGTGGCCGCATTTCTTGACCGTCGCATAGGCTTTCTCGATATTGCCGCAATCGTAGCCGACACACTCGAACGTGTTGAGGCCAAGGGCCTCGCGGGGGAACCCAACAGCGATGTCCTCGAGGGTGCAAAGGCGACAGATGCAATGGCGCGTCGCGTTGCGTGCGATGTCGTCGCCGGCCTTTGTCCGGCGTCGTAAGGAGTAACCGCGCCATGCTTTCATTGCTGCAAACCGCTGTCTCCTTCGTGCTGGTGCTGACCCTTGTGGTCACCGTCCATGAGCTGGGCCACTTCTGGGCCGCTAAGAGCTTCGGCGTCGCCATCGACCGGTTCTCGATCGGCTTCGGGAAGGCGATCGCCTCCTGGACCGACAAGTCCGGCGTGCAATGGCGGATCGGCTGGGCGCCGGTGGGCGGGTATGTGGCCTTCTCCGGCGATGACAACGCCGCCAGCGTCCCCGACCAGGACGACCTGGACACCATGCGCCAGGCCATCGTGGCTCGGGAGGGGCAGGGGGCGCTCTCCCGCTATTTCCACTTCAAGCCGATCTGGCAGCGCGCGGTGATCGCCGCGGCCGGCCCGATGGCGAATTTCGTCCTCGCCGTCGTTATTTTCGCCGTCCTGATCCTGGCGCTGGGGGAACATCTGCTGCCGGCCAAGGTGGCTTCCGTCACCCCTGGCAGTCCCGCGGCGGCGGCCGGCTTCCGGCCTGGCGACCTGATCGCGGAGGCCGATGGCCGGCCGGTCAAGAGCTTCATGGACCTCGGCGAGGTGGCGCAACTCCGAGTGAACCTGCCAACCGAGTTCGTCGTGCGACGCGGGGCGCAGGACGTCACACTGACTGCGACTTCCAAGCTGCAGATGCGCTCTGATGGGCTCGGCGGCGAGCGCATGCAGGGAACCTTGGGCATCATCCCCGCCCAAGCGCCCGAAGACTTTGTTCACGTCCGCTACAACCCCATCGAAGCGGTCGGCAAGGGCGTCGAACGCACCTGGCGCGTGCTCAGCACCACGGTCTACTACCTCGGCCGGATGGTGACGGGCCAGGTCTCGGCCGATCAGTTGAGCGGCCCACTAGGTATCGCCCGCGTTTCGGGCCAGGTGGCTCAGGCTGGAGCGGTCGGCGCGCCGGATCTCGGCTCACAGATTCTGGGCTCCGGCGTCGCCCTCCTGGGTCTGGCCGCCGTGCTTTCGGTGGGCATCGGGTTCATGAACCTGCTGCCGGTGCCCGTGCTGGACGGGGGCCACCTGCTGTTCTACGCCTACGAAGCTGTGGCCCGCAGGCCTCTCGCGGCCAAGGTTCAGGCCGCCGGCTATCGTGTGGGCCTTGCGCTGTTGCTGGGATTGATGTTGTTCGCGACCTGGAACGATCTGCAGCAACTGCGTGTGTTCAAAATCCTCGGCGGTCTGCTTTCCTGACCCCCCCCATTTCCGTTGACGGCAGAAACGATGCAAAGAACCCGCGCCCACAGCGCCGCGCTCGCCTCCGGCCTCGCCCTGCTCCTGGGCTCGACCGCGCTTACCCTGCCGAGTCTCGCCTTCGCCCAGGCCGCTGAGCAATCTGGCGTCGTGCAGCGGATTATTGTCGAGGGCAATGAGCGGATCGAGCAGTCGACCGTGCTTTCCTACCTGCCGATTCAGCCCGGGGAGACCGCCGATCCGGCCAAGCTCGACCTGGCGCTGAAGGCTCTATTCCGCACCGACCTGTTCTCGGACGTGAAGATCAACCTGCTGAACGGCGACCTGACCATCACGGTCGTGGAGAACCCGATCGTCAACAAGGTGGTCTTCGAGGGCAATTCCGGCCTGAAGGAAGACAAGTTGCGCGATGAGGTCACGGTGCGCCCGCGCGGCATCTTCACCCGCGCCAAGGTGCAGGCCGACGTCCAACGCATCGTCGAACTCTATCGCCGGTCCGGCCGGATCTCCGCCACCGTGACGCCGAAGATCGTCGAACTGCCCCAAAAGCGCGTCGACCTGATCTTCGAGATCGACGAAGGCCCCAAGAGCGGCGTGCTGCGGGTCAACTTCCTGGGCAACGAGGAATTCTCCGACAACGATCTGCGCGATGTCGTCGTGACCGAGCAGACCAGCTGGTACAAGTTCTTCTCGTCCAACGCCAACTATGACCCCGACCGTCTCGAGTACGACAAGGAGCAGCTGCGCAAGCACTACCGCAACCGCGGCTTCTACGACTTCCGAGTGATCTCGGCGGTGGCCGAGCTGTCCACCGACAAGAACGGCTTCGTGATCACCTATACCCTGGATGAGGGCCCGGAATACAAGTTCGGCAAGATCTCCGTGGAGACCGAGCTGCAGAAGTTGGACAAGAACCTGCTGCTGCAACTGGTGCCGATCCGCTCGGGCGAGATCTACGAAGACGAAAAGATCGAGAGCGCCACAGACTCGCTGACCTTCGCCGCCGGCGCCGCGGGCTTCGCCTCGGTGGACGTGCGTCCGCGCTATGTGGCCAACAAGGAAACCAAGACCGTCGATGTGGTCTTCCAGGTCCGGGAAGGTCCGCGCGTCTACGTAGAGCGCATTGATATCGTCGGCAACAGCCAGACCCTGGATTACGTCATCCGCCGGGAGCTGAACCTCGTGGAGGGCGACGCTTACAACCGCGCCCTGGTGGACCGTTCGAAGAACAACATCCGCGCCCTTGGCTTCTTCAAGGACGTCAATATCGAGGAAATTCCGGGCTCCGCCCCCGACCGCACCACTCTGCAGGTCAAGGTCGAGGAGCAGCCGACCGGCGAGCTCTCCTTCAGCGCCGGTTATTCGTCCGTCGACCAGCTGGTGCTCGACCTCGGGATCACGCAGCGCAACTTCCGCGGCCGTGGCCAGGACGTCCGCGCCCGGATCTCGGTGGGCTCCCTGCGCCAACAGGTGGACTTCTCCTTCACCGAGCCGCGCTTCCTGGGCCGCAATCTGCGGGCCGGGGTGGACATCTATTCCTACCGCTACGACCTGACCGACTATTCGGCCTATCAGACCAGCACGCTGGGTATGAACCTGCGGGCCGGCTTCCCGCTGACGCTCAACTCGTCGATGAGCACCCGCTATGTGCTGCGGCAGGACGAGGTGGACATCGATGACAGCTACTGCGATCCGACCCTGCCGGTCGTGTCGCTGTCGCTCTGCGCCCAGCGCGGGGCGTTCCTGACCTCCCTCGTGGGCTACGGCCTGCGTCTGGATCGCCGGAACAACCCGATCAATCCGACCCGCGGCTTCTATGCTGATATCAGCCAGGATCTGGCGGGGGTCGGCGGCGACGTGAACTACATCAAGACCGACCTCGCCGGCGGCTGGTATCACGGCTTCAACAAGAATTTCATTCTCAGCGTCACCGGCCAGGCGGGCTACATCGCCGGTTGGAGCGGGGACACGATCCGCATCAACGACCGCTCCTACAAGGGCGGCAACAGCTTCCGGGGCTTCGAGACCGCCGGCCTGGGTCCGCGCGACACCAACTTCGCCCGCAGCGACGCGCTCGGCGGCCGGGCCTACGCCATTGGTTCAGTCGAGATGACCATTCCGACCTTCGTGCCCGAGCAGTACGGCATCAAGGCCGCCGTGTTCACCGACTTCGGCACCGTTGGCCTGCTGGACGACATCGATAAGCAATATCAGCCCGGCTCTATCAATCCTGTCACGGGCCTGCCCTATCCTGCCGGGACGCGCGATCCGCTGATCTTCGACGATCTCTCGCTGCGCGCCACGGCCGGCCTGTCGGTGTTCTGGAAGTCGCCCATGGGTCCCATCCGTTTCGACTTCAGCCAAGTTTTGGCCAAAGAAGACTACGACAAGACCGAAACCTTCCGTTTCTCCACTTCAACGAAGTTCTGATCCTCATGACGATTAAAAATCTTGTCGCGGCGACCTGTGTCGCCGCGCTGTCGCTCACCGCGAGTTCGCAGGCCTTCGCCCAGGCCGCGGCCGGACCGGCCATCACTCACGGACCGGCGATCCCGGGCGTCTGCGTCATGTCGATCGAAGGCGTCATCAGCGGCTCGACCGTCGGCAAATACGTCCAGACCCGCCTGCAGCAGATCGCCACCCAGGTCGGCGCCGAACTGAAGGCCGAGGAAACAGCCATCCAGAATGACGCCAAGACCCTGGACGGCCAGAAGGCGACCCTTGATCAGGGGACCTTCGAGCAACGCGCCGCCGCCCTGCAGGTCCGCGCCAACGCCTATCAGCGCAAGTCTCAGCTCCGCGAACGCGAACTGCAGGCGACCCAGCAAAAGGCGCTTGGCCGCGTTGGCCAGGAACTGGACCCGATCATCCGTCAGGTCTACCAGCAGCGCCAGTGCAGCCTCCTGCTGCAACGCGACGCCCTGGTCATCGCCAATCCGGCGATGGATATCAGCCCGACCATGACCACGGCTCTGAACGCCAAGATCACCCAGTTCGCTTTCGACCGCGAACGCCTGGACCAACCGGCCGCAGCGCCGCAAGCTGGCGCCGCCGTCCGCAAGTAGAACGACTCGGCTTATGCGCGGGTCGAGCTGAGAGTGCTTGATGCCTGACCCGCGCTTTTTCGAAGATCTGGGGCCCGTCTCCCTGACGGAACTCGCCGTGCTGACCGGGGCCGAACTCTCGGCTCCCGGGGCCGGATCGGTTCAGGTCGCCCGCGTCGCCATCCTGGCGCGGGCCACCGCCGACAGCATCACCTATTTCTCTGATCGCAAGCTGGCCGCCGAGTTGGCCGACACCCGCGCGGCGGCCTGTTTCGTGACCGAGCGGGACGCCGGCCTGGTCCCGCCCGGCTGCATCGCTCTGGTGACCCGCCAGCCGACGGCCGCCTACGCCATGTCCGGCCAGCGCCTGCACCGGCCGCGCCTGCACTCCGGTCCGGCGGTGTCGCGCGACGCGGCGGTGGAAGAGGGCGCCGTCATCGGACCCGGCGCGGTCATCGGCCAGGGCGCCCAGATCGGCCGAGGAACGGTCATCGGCCCCAACACCGTCATCGGCCCTGGCGTCACCATCGGCCGCGACGGCTTTATCGGCCCCAATGTCAGCATTCATTGCGCCTTGCTGGGGGACCGGGTGAAGATCCTGGCCGGCGCCGTCATCGGCGAAGCCGGCTTCGGCGCGACCGCCGGCCCCAGGGGGGTCATCGATATCCCGCAACTGGGCCGCGTGATCCTGCAGGATGGGGTCACGGTCGGAGCCAACAGTTGCATCGATCGCGGCGCCTATGAGGACACGGTTCTCGGGGAGAACACCAAGATCGACAATCTGGTGCAGATCGCCCACAACGTCCGCGTCGGTCGCAACTGCGTGATGGCCGCGCACACGGGCATTTCCGGCAGTGTCACCATCGGTGATGGATCGGCCTTTGGCGGCCGGGCCGGGGTCGCCGACCATATCATCATCGGCGAGGGCGCCCAGATCGGCGCCGGCGCCGGGGTTCTCCGGGACGTTCCGCCCAAGGCGGTCATGGGGGGCTTTCCGGCCATGCCGATGCGACAATGGCTGCGCGAAGTCGCCTGGCTCAGCAAATCGGCGGCCGTTCGCCGCCGGGAGGAACCTGATCAATGAGCCGCAAGGCCCCCGTCAACGAGTCTCCCACCGAGATCGACATCACCGAGATCGTGAAGCGGATACCGCACCGCTATCCCTTCCTGCTGGTCGATCGCTGCGAGGACTACAAACCCAGCGAATCCATCGTCGGCATCAAGTGCGTGACGATCAACGAGCCCTTCTTCCAGGGCCACTTCCCCGACTATCCGGTCATGCCCGGGGTGCTGATCATCGAGGCGCTGGCTCAGACCGGGGCGGTGCTGATGTCCAAGTCCCTGGAAGTGGACGTGGCCGGAAAGACCATCTTCTTCGTCTCGGTGGACAATGGCCGCTTCCGCCAGCCCGTGCGGCCCGGCGACGTCTTGCGTCTCAACGTCAAGGTGATCCGCGCGCGCGGCGATCTCTTCAAGTTCCAGGGCCAGGCCATGGTTGGCGACAAGGTGGCGGCCGAATGCGAATTCGCCGCCATGGTGGTGGCCACCCAATGAGTGTCCAGATTCATCCCAACTCCATCGTCGCCGACGGCGCGGTGCTGGGTGACGGCGTGGTCATCGGCCCGTTCTGCACCGTCGGCCCCAATGTTCGACTGGGTGCGGGGACCCGGCTCGTCTCCCACATCGTCATCGATGGCCACACCGAAATGGGGGAGGAGAACCTCGTCTATCCCTTCGCCATGCTGGGTGGCCCGCCGCAGCACACCGCCTACAAGGGCGAACCCACCAAGCTGGTGATCGGCGACCGCAACACAATCCGCGAACACGCCACCATGAACATCGGCACCGTCAATGGCGGCGGCCTGACCAGCGTGGGCTCGGACGGCTTCTACATGATCGAGAGCCACGTGGGTCACGACTGCAGGGTCGGCGACCACGTCATCCTGACCAAGCAGGCGACACTGGGCGGCCACTGCCAGATCGGCGACTTCGTCATCGTCGGCGGCCTGGCCGCTGTGCACCAATTCACACGGGTCGGGCGTCACGCGATGATCGGCGGCCTGGCGGCCGTGGTGAAGGACGTCATTCCCTATGGCTCGGTCTGGGGCAACCACGCTCACCTTGAGGGGCTGAATCTCGTTGGCCTGAAACGTCGGGGCTTCAGCCGCGAGACCATCAACACCATGCGCGCGGCCTACCGCATGTTGTTCGCCGACGAAGGCACCTTCCAGGAGCGCCTCGACGACACCATCGAGACCTATGCCGGGTCCGAGGAGGTCCGCGAGATCATCGACTTCATCCGCGCCGATGGCAGCCGTCCGCTCTGTCTGCCCGAACGCGAGGTCTAGTATTCTTATGCGCAAGCTCGGCCTGATCGCCGGCGGCGGCACCTTGCCCTTGGAGATCGCCGAGCACTGCGAGCAGGCCGGCCGCCCGGTGTTCATCGCTCGGCTGAAGGGCTTCGCCGGCCCGGAGCTGGACAGGTTTCCCGGTGTCGAGGTCGGCCTGGCCGAGATCGGCAAGACCATAAAGGCGCTGAAGCGGGCCGGCTGTCAGGCCGTCTGCCTGGTGGGCAATGTGAGCCGGCCCGACTTCAAGACCTTGGCGCCCGACCTGCGTGGTCTCTCCATCCTGCCCTCCGTCATCGCGGCGGCGCGCAAGGGCGACGACGCCCTGCTGCGGGTGGTGCTGAACGAGTTCGCCAAGGAGGGCTTCGCGATCGAAGGCGCCCATGAGGCCAAGAGCGACCTCACCCTGGCCAAGGGCCCCCTGGGCGCCGTCACGCCCGGTCCGGAGCACCAAGGCGATATCGACCGCGCCCTGCTGGTGGCCCGCGAGATCGGCCGCCTGGACGTGGGGCAGGGGGCCGTGGTCTGCGACGGCCTGGTCCTGGCCGTGGAGGCTCAGGAGGGCACCGACGCCATGCTGCGCCGGGTCGCTCACGAAATTCCCACCGCCATCCGCGGAACCCCCGGCGCCTATCGCGGCGTCCTGGCCAAGGCGCCCAAGCCGATCCAGGAGACCCGGATCGACCTGCCCACCATCGGCCTGGCCACGGTCCAGCGGGCCGCCGCGGCCGGGTTGGCGGGCATCGTGGGGGAGGCGGGACGCCTTCTGGTGCTCGACCGCGAGGCGGTGATCGCGCTGGCTGACGAACTGGGGCTGTTCATCGTCGGGGTGGAGCCATGAGCAAGCCGCTTTGCGTGATGCTGGTGGCCACCGAGGCCTCCGGCGACGACCGGGGCGCGGGCCTCGCCAAGGCCCTGCGGGCGCGCCTGGGGGACCAGGTGCGCTTCATCGGCGCCGGCGGAGCCCAGATGGCCGCCCAGGGGGTGGAGAGCCTGTTCGACATCGCCCAGCTCTCCATTCTCGGCGTGGTGGACGCCTTGGAGGTCTATCCGCGCGCCATGAAGCTGGTGAACGAGACGGTCGCCGCCGCCGCCCGTGAGAAGCCCGATGTGGTGGTGCTGATCGATTCATGGGCCTTCAGCCTGCGGGTCGCCCATCGCTTGCGGAAGATCGAGCCGTCCATTCCCCTGGTGAAGTACGTGGCGCCCCAGGTCTGGGCGTGGCGCAAGGGCCGCGCCAAGGTCCTGGCCGGCGCCGTGGACCACCTGCTGTCGATCCATGCCTTCGACGCGCCCTATTTCGAGGCCGAGGGCCTGCCCACCACCTTCGTCGGCAACGCCGCCTTGAAGGTGGATTTCTCCGAGGCCGACCCCGCCCGCCTGCGCAGTGGCCTCGGTATCTCGCCCCAGGCGCCGATCCTGCTGGTCCTGCCGGGCAGCCGGCCCAGCGAAATCGCTCGCGTCCTGCCCCCCTTCGGCGAAGCGGCCATGTTGCTGAAGGCCAGTCATCCGGACCTTGAAATCGTCATTCCAGCCGCGCCGACGGTGGCCGCGGCGGTCAAGGCCCAGGTCGCCGGTTGGCCCCGCCGCGCCCATGTCGTGGAGGGCGAGCAGGCCAAGCTCGACGCCATGAAGGCCGCCACCGCCGCGCTCGCCTGTTCCGGCACCGTCACCATCGAACTGGCCCTGGCCGGTTGCCCGATGGTGATCGGCTACCGGATCGACAAGCTGACCTATGCCCTGGTCAACCGGCTGGTGAAGCGGCCTATCACCCTGTTCAATATCGCCGCCGGGACTCTGGTCGCCCCGGAACTGATCCAGGACGACTGCACACCGGAGAACCTCGCCCGCGAGGCCGCCCTGCGCCTGGAGAACGCCGACATCGCCGGCCGCCAGGTCGCCGCCCAGTACGGGGCCCTGGAGAAGATGGGCCGTGGCGGACCTGATCCCTCCGACGCGGCCGCCGAGGCGATCCTCAAGATCATCGCCTGACGCGCAAAGAAAATCCGCCGGGCCCAAGGGCGCGGCGGATGATCTCAAACCCGGTTTTCAAAGCGATTAGCGGGTGCTGATCGCCGTGTAATCCCGTTGCGGAGCGCCGGTGTAGATCTGGCGCGGACGGCCGATCTTCTGCAACGGATCCTCGATCATTTCCTTCCACTGCGCGATCCAGCCCACGGTGCGGGCCACGGCGAACAGCACGGTGAACATCTCGGGCGGGAAGCCCAGGGCGCGCAGGGTGATGCCGGAATAGAAATCGACGTTCGGGTACAGCTTGCGCTCGATGAAGTAGGGGTCCGACAGCGCAATGCGCTCCAGCTCGATGGCCACCTTCAGCAGCGGGTCATCGGAGTTGCCGACCTCCGCGAGGACCTCATGGCAGGTCTTCTGCATCACCGTCGCACGGGGATCGTAGTTCTTGTAGACGCGGTGGCCGAAGCCCATCAGGCGGTAGCGGCGGTCCTTCACGCCCTGAACGTATTCAGGGATGCGATCGACGGTGCCGATCTCCTTGAGCATGTTCAGCGCCTCTTCGTTCGCGCCGCCGTGGCTCGGACCCCAGAGGCAGGCGATGCCGGCCGCGATGCAGGCGAAGGGGTTGGCGCCCGAAGAACCGGCGAGACGCACGGTCGAGGTGGACGCATTCTGCTCGTGGTCGGCGTGCAGGATGAAGATGCGGTCCATGGCCCGCGTCAGGACAGGGTTCGGCACCCAGTCCTCGGCCGGCACCGAGAAGCACATGCGCAGGAAGTTCTCGGCGTATGACAGGTCGTTGCGCGGATGCACGAAGGGCTGGCCGCGGAAGTACTTGAAGGCCCGCGCCGCGATGGTCGGCATCTTGGCGATCAGCCGGTGCGACGAGATCATCCGCTGCTGCGGATCCTCGACGTTGGTGCTGTCGTGATAGAAGGCCGAGAGCGCGCCCACGGCGCCGACCATGATCGCCATCGGGTGAGCATCCCGACGGAAGCCCTGGAAGAAGCGATCAAACTGCTCGTGCAGCATCGTGTGATAGGTGATCGTCTTCTCGAACTCCTCGGCCTCGGCGGCGTTCGGCAGTTCGCCGTGCAGCAGCAGGTAGCAGACCTCGAGGAAGCTGGACTTCTCAGCCAGCTGATCGATCGGGTAGCCGCGGTGCAGCAAGATGCCCGCGTCGCCATCGATGAAGGTGATCTTGCTTTCGCAGGACGCCGTCGAGGTGAAGCCCGGGTCATAGGTGAAGACGTCGGCCTCGGCGTAGAGCTTGCGGATGTCGACGACATCGGGGCCGTCGACGCCCTTCAGAATCGGGAGTTCAACGGTCTTTTGACCGATGCTCATTTTCGCCGTGTCGGCCATGCCATCCCCTTTGCATGTCTGGAACAAAACGTCTGTTTGGCGAGCCTTATACCGGCTTACGCAGCGGGTGAAAGGGCGTCGTCAACCCTGCCGAGACTTTCCGCTTTTCCGAGGCTTACCAGGGCGCCGGCCAGGTCAGGCGCGGGCGCCCCGCCAGAAAGCACGCCACGTAAGGCAGGGCCGATCTTGCCAAGGCCCACGCCCTCGCTTTCGGCAAAGCTGCGCAGGGCGGCTTCCAGGGTGGGCACGTCCCACGCGTCCTGATCCGCCAGGGTGTCGCGCAACCGGGTCAGCCGGCCACGGTTCTCATCGTTCAGCATCCCGGCGACCTTTTCCGGCAATTCCAGGGGGCGCTGCTTCAGGGCGAACATCACGGCGTCGGCCAGTTCCAGCAGGGTCTTGGCGCCGTCGCGGACCAGCGGAATGGTGCGATGCAGGACCGCGGCGTCGGCGTCGCGCGCGGGCTCGCCCCGGCTCCTCAGCACCCGTTCCGTCAAGCTTACCAGCCGGTCAATGTCCGCCAGCCGCAGATAGTGATTGTTGATGTGGTTCAGCTTGGCCCAGTCCAGCCGGGCCGGGGCGCTGACCACGTCGGAGACGTCGAACCAGGACTGAGCCTGTTCGTCGCTGAAGATTTCGTCGTCGCCGTGGCCCCAACCGAGACGGGCCAGATAGTTGCGCATGGCCTCGGGCAGGTAGCCCATGTCATCGAACTCGCTGACCGCCTGGGCGCCGTGGCGCTTGGACAGCTTCGCGCCGTCCGGGCCATGGATCATCGGCAGGTGGGCCCAGATCGGAACCTCCCAGCCAAGCGCCTCATAGATCAGGGTCTGGCGGGCGGCGTTGTTGAGGTGGTCGTCGCCGCGGATCACGTGGGTGACCCCCATCTCGTGGTCGTCGACGATGACCGCGAGGTTGTAGGTCGGCGTGCCGTCGGTCCGCAGGATGATCAGGTCATCCAGGTCCTTGTTCTTGAAGGTGACATCGCCCTTCACCAGGTCGTGGATGACCGTCTCGCCGTCCCGCGGGCCCTTGAAGCGGACGACGAACGGGCGGTCGTTGAAGTTGGCGTCCTGGTCGCGCCAGGGCGAGCGCACAGCGCGGCCTTCGGCCCGGGCGATCTCGCGCTCCGCGGTCAATTCCTCAGGCGTCATGTAGTCGCGATAGGCGCGGCCGCTGGCGAGCAGCGCCTGGGCGGCCAGCACGTGGCGGTCGGCGCGGGCGGCCTGGAACACCGGCTCCTCGTCCGGCGTCATCCCCAGCCAGGCCATGCCGTCGAAAATCGCCTCGACGGCGGGCAGGGTGGAGCGTTCGCGATCGGTGTCCTCGATGCGCAGCAGGAACTTGCCGCCCATGCGTTTGGCGTAAAGCCAGTTGAACAAGGCCGTGCGGGCCGTGCCAATATGCATGTAGCCGGTGGGCGAGGGGGCGATACGGGTGACGACGGGGCGGTCGGACATCGAGCTCGGGACTGTGGGTGAGGCGGCGCCGGCGGAGGCCGACGCGATCGCGGCGCCTATTAACACGCCCGTCCGCAAGCTTCCTAGCGCCGCCGACGCGATGGCGTGGTTGCGCGCCCAGGCCGGGGCCCAGACCGACCGCCTCAGTCTGTGGACTCCGGTCGCCTTCGGCTGCGGCGCGGCGGTCTATTTCGCCTTGCCGCGGGAGCCGATCGCGGGGCTGGCCATCGCCATCCTGGGCCTGGCCGGGGCCTTGCTGCTGATCCGCGCCCGATGGGGCGGCGGGCGGGCGCTGGCCATCGTCCTGACGCTCGCCGCCTTCGCCCTGGCCGGGTTCGCGGCCGGCAAGTTACGCACCGAGCAGGTACGCGCACCGATCGCACCCGCCGGAGAGGGGATGCAGACGGTGGACGCCCTGGTGGTCGACGTCGCCAATCCGGGGCAGGGCGGACCGCGCCTGTTGCTGGCGCCTATCCGGGTGAGCGGCCTGACGCCCGAGGCCACGCCGATCCGCGCGCGCATGACCCTGCAGCCCGACACGCCCCTGCCCGAGCCTGGAACCGCGATCCGCGTGCGTGGCATGCTCAACCCGCCACCGCCGCCCGCCAGCCCCGGCTCCTACGACTTCGCCCGCGACGCCTTCTTCGATGGCATCGGCGGTGTCGGTTTCACCCTGACCCAGCCCCGAGAGATCTTCGCGGACCAAGTCCCGTGGCGGCTGGCCGTGGTGATGCGGATCAACGCCGCCCGCTGGAGCCTGGCCCGCAGGATCGTCGATGAGATGGGGGTCGAGAGCGGCGGCCTGGCGGCGGCCATGGTCACCGGCCATGAGGCCTTCGTGCCTCGCGAGCAGGTGGACGCCCTGCGGGCCTCGGGCCTGGCCCACATCATCTCCATTTCGGGGCTGCACATGGCCATCGTCGGCGGTTTCGCCTTCGCCGGGGTGCGCCTGCTGATCGCCGCCTGGCCATGGCTGGCCCTGCGGGTCTCCAGCAAGAAGATGGCCGCCGCGTTCGGCCTGGCCGCCGTGCTCGGCTACCTGGTGCTCTCGGGCGCCCCCGCGCCGGCCGAGCGCGCGGCGATCACCGCGGCGGCGGCCTTCGGGGCTATCCTGGTGGACCGCCGCGCCATCAGTCTGCACACCCTGGCCATCGCCGCCCTGGTGATCCTGGCCCTCCAGCCCGAGGCGGTGACCGCGCCCGGCTTCCAGATGTCGTTCGCCGCGACGACAGCCCTGGTGGCGATGGCCGAACTTTGGCCGCGGCCGATCCGCGAGATCAAGGCGCCCTGGCCGATCCGCGCCGTCCAGGGCGCGGGAACCTGGCTCGGCGCCAGCCTGGCGGCCAGCTTCGTGGCGGGCATGGCCACGGGCCCCTTCGCCATGCAGCACTTCAACCGGGTCTCCACCTTCGGCCTGGTCGCAAACCTGCTGGTGGCGCCGATCTCGTCCTTCCTGATGATGCCGGCCCTGGCGCTCGGCGCGATCCTGGCGCCCTTCGGCCTGGGGGACTGGCCGCTGCGGGCGGCGGGGGTCGCCATCGACACCATGAACCTGATCGCCATCAAGGCCGCTGGCATGCCGGGCGCTCAGCTGATCATCGCCAGCGCGCCGGGCTGGACCCTGTCCGCCGCCTTCCTGGGCATCCTCTGGCTCTGCCTATGGAAGGGTCCGCTGCGCTGGCTGGGCCTGCCCTTCGCGCTGGCGGTCAGCCTGACCCCGCGCCCGCCGACCCCGGACCTCTGGATCGCCGCCGACGGCTCGACCCTGGCGGTGCGGCAGGGCAGGCAGGCGGTTCTCTTCCGGCCGGATGTAAAGCTGTTCGGCGCCGAGCTCTGGGCGCGCCGCCGGGGCCTGGAGCCTGCTCCCGACGGCCTTGCGGCCCGCGACGCCCTCTATGACTGCGACCGCTGGTCCTGCGCGCCGAGGCTTGGCTCATCGCCGCGCGTCGCCGCGGTCTTCACCCGCCGCGCCTCCACCATCGAGAACAAGCTGCCGCTATTCTGCCAGTGGGCCGAGGTGGTGGTGATCAGGGGTGCGGCCGAGGCCGCCGACTGTCCGAAAGCCCTGTTGCTCACCGAGGCGGATTTCATGCTGGGCGGCTCTGCTGAACTCTACAGGACGGGCTCCGGGTGGCGGATCGTCTGGGCCCAGACTCTGAGGGGCCAGCGGCCCTGGACCGGCGGCGTGGTCCTCGACGCCCCGTAACGGCCGCCGCCGCGCCAGCGCGTCCCCCTTGTCGTGAGGACGCGCCGTCGTGTTCGCTAGTGGTACTTGCGGATCAGGCCGACGAGGCGGCCCTGCACCTGGACCTGGTCGGGACCGAAGATGCGGGTCTCGTAGGCGGGGTTGGCGGCCTCCAGGGCGATGGAGGCCCCCTTCTTGCGCAGCCGCTTCAGCGTGGCTTCCTCGCCCATCACCAGGGCCACGACGATCTCGCCGGAGGTGGCGGTGTCGGTCTTGCGGATCACCACATAGTCGCCGTCCAGGATGCCGGCGTTGATCATCGAGTCGCCCTGGACCTCCAGCGCGTAGTGCTCGCCGGCGCCCAGCATGCTCTCGGGCACGTGCATGCGGTCCCGTTCCTGCTGGATCGCCTCGATGGGCGTGCCGGCGGCGATCTTGCCCAGGACGGAAATTTCGCGGGTGTCGTTGGCGGCGTTCATGGCCGGCTGGCCGGCCCCGGCCTCCACCAGCTGTGGCTTGAAGGGCGCGCGGCCCTTGGGGGGCGAGGAGGTGGTGGCCTGCTGCGGCAGCTTCACCACTTCCAGCGCGCGGGCCCGATGCGGCAGGCGACGCAGGAAGCCGCGTTCCTCCAACGCCGTGATCAGGCGGTGGATGCCGGACTTGGACGCCAGGTCCAGCGCCTCCTTCATCTCGTCGAAGGAGGGCGAGACGCCGCTCTCCTTGATCCGCTCATGGATGAACATGAGCAATTCGTGCTGTTTACGAGTGAGCATTGGACGACGAGCCCTTGAAGAACAAAGCAGAAACCTTGCCGATGTTCTCTAGGCGTTCTTCGTTAATGTCAAGTTGACCGCGGGCTAGACCAGCAGGGCCCGCGCCGCGGCGGCCACATCGGCCTGCCGCATCAGGCTTTCGCCCACCAGCATCGCCGAGGCGCCGGACCGCTCCAGCCGCGCGGCGTCGGCGGCGGTGAAGATGCCGCTTTCCGTTACCAGCAAGGCGTTTGCGGGCGCCATGGCCGCCAGCCGCTCGGTGATGGCCAGGTCGATGCTGAAGCTGCGCAGGTCGCGGTTGTTCACCCCCACCAGGGTCGCGCCCAAGTCGCCGGCGCGGGCCATCTCGGCCTCGTCGTGGACCTCCACCAGGGCGTCCATGCCGAATCGGGCGGCCTGAGACATCAGTTCGCGGGCCACGGAATCGTCCACCATGGCCATGATCACCAGGATGGCGTCGGCCCCCAGGGCGCGCGATTCGGCCACCTGCCAGGGATCCACCAGGAACTCCTTGCGCAGGCAGGGCAGGGCGCAGGCCTCGCGGGCGGCGGTCAGGAAGCTGTCGGCGCCCTGGAAGCTCGGCGTGTCGGTGAGCACCGAGAGGCAGGCCGCGCCGCCCGCCTCGTAGGCCTTGGCCAGGGAGGGCGGATCGAAGTCCTCGCGGATCAGTCCCTTGGACGGCGAGGCCTTCTTGATCTCGGCGATCAGGGCCAGGCGCCCCGGCGCATGGGCCCGCTCCAGGGCGGCGCGGAATCCGCGCGGCGCCGAGGCCAGCGCGGCGGCGGCCTCGACCTGCGCCACGGTGCGCAGCGTCTTCCGCTCGGCCACTTCATCGCGCTTGTAGGCGGCGATCTTGTCGAGGATGTCGCTCATGGGGCGCTGGTGATGGCGGCGAGCCGGGTCAGGGCGGTCTTGGCGCGGCCGTCGTCGATCACCGCGCGCGCCAGCTCGATGCCGTCGCGCAGGGTCTCCACCTTCTCGCCCACAAGGAAGGCGGCCGCGGCGTTCAGCAGCACGATGTCGCGATAGGCGCCGGGCTCGCCGTCCAGCAGGGCGCGCAGGGCCGCGGCGTTCTCGGCGGGCGCCCCGCCGGTGAGATCGGCCAGGGCCGCGCGCGGCAGGCCCACGGCCTCGGGCGTGATGGTGAACATCCGGGCCTGGCCGTCGCGCCATTCGGCCACGACTGTCTCGCCGGTCGTGGTCATCTCGTCCATGCCGCCGCCGTGCACCACCCAGGCGCGTTCGGAGCCGAGCGCGCCGAGCACGCGGGCCAGCGGCTCGACCCAGCGTTCCGCGAAGACCCCCATCACCTGGCGCTTGGCGTTGGCGGGATTGGTCAGCGGCCCCAGCAGGTTGAACACCGTGCGGAAGCCCAGCTCGGCCCGGATCGGCGAGACGTGGCGCATGGCCCCGTGGTGGGCCTGGGCGAACATGAAACAGATGCCGGCCTCATCCAGCGCCTTCATCTGGCGCTCGACGGGGGCGTTGATGTCGACGCCGAGCTCGGTCAGCACGTCGGCCGTGCCCGATCGCGACGACAGCGCCCGGTTGCCGTGCTTGGCGATCTTCAGCCCACCGCCGGCGGCCACGAAGCCCACGGCGGTGGAAATGTTCAGGGTGTGCAGCCCGTCGCCGCCGGTGCCGCAGACATCCATCACCTCATAGGGCGGATTGAGCGTGACGGCGGCCCGGCGCATGGCCTTGGCGCAGGCGGTGATCTCACCGATGGTCTCGCCTCGCATGCGCATGGCGGTGATGGCGGCGGCCACCTGGGCCGGGGAGGGTTCCCCGCGCAGGCAGGCGGCGAAGAACTCGCCGGCGTCCTCGTCCGACAGGGTCTGGCCATCGGCCAGCCGGCCCAGCAGCGGCTTGAAAGCGTCCGACATCAGGCCGGAACGTTTCGCGGCACGCCGGCCAGTTCCAGGAAATTGGCCAGCAGGTGATGGCCGCCCTCGGTGGCGATGGATTCCGGGTGGAACTGCACGCCGTGGATCGGCCGGGTCTTGTGCTGGAAGCCCATGACCTCGCCGTCATCGGTCCAGGCGGTGATCTCCAGGACGTCCGGCATCGTCTCCCGGGCCACCGACAGGCTGTGATAGCGGGTGGCGGTGAAGTCCTGCGGCATGCCGGCGAACACGCCCTTGCCGGTGTGATGCATCGGGCTGGTCTTGCCGTGCATGGTGGCCTTGGCGCGCACCACCTCGCCGCCGAACGCCTGGCCGATGGACTGATGGCCCAGGCAGACCCCCAGGATCGGCAGGTTCTCAGGGGCGCGGGCGATCAGCTCCAGGCAGATGCCCGCCTCGTTGGGGGTGCAGGGGCCGGGCGACAGCAGCACGCCGTCGGGCTTCAGGCCGAGCGCCTCGTCCACGGTGATGGCGTCGTTGCGATAGACGAGCGTCTCCGCCCCCAGCTCGTTCAGATAGTGAACGAGGTTGTAGGTGAAGCTGTCGTAGTTATCGATGACCAGGATCATGGTGTTCCATCTAGGCTGGGACTGGCGCTGCGCCAAGTCCACGCATTGCATGTGGTGCAAGTTGGGCGGACCCTGTGGCCATGACGACCGCTGATTCCGTCCTCGACGCTGACCAGATCGCCCGCGCCCGGCTGCTGCTGGCGACCCCGGCGGTCAAGGAATCCATGTGGCCGGTGCTCTGCGCCGCGGCCTTCGCGGCCTCCACCGCGCTGATGCTGGCCACCGCGATGATCCTCGCCCCGCCGGTGATCACCCAGCACGTCGTGCAGGGCGAGCGGTAGGTCCTAGCCCTCAGGCTCAGACGAAGCGCCAGCTTTCCTCGGCCGCCCGGCGCACGGCGCGAGCCTTGTGGAGGGTCTCGTCGTATTCGGCGTCGGGATCGCTATCGACCACCACCCCGCCGCCGGCCTGGACATAGACTTGGCCGTCCTTGACGCAGGCGGTGCGCAGGACGATGCAGGTGTCGACGCTGCCGTCGGCGCCGAAATAGCCGACCGCGCCGGCATAGGCGATGCCGCGCTTCTCGATCTCCAGCTCGTCGATGATCTGCATGGCCCGCACCTTGGGCGCGCCGGACAGGGTGCCGGCGGGCAGGGCGGCCATCAGCACGTCCACCGGATCCAGGCCCTCTGGCGCATCGCCCTCGACATTGGAGACCAGGTGCATGACCTGAGCGTAGCGTTCGATGAAGAAGCTGTCGGTCACACGGACGCGCGGGGCGCGGCTGACCGGCTGGGCCTGGTTGGCGCCTTGGGCCTTCAGCATCGCCACCCGGCCGACATCGTTGCGGCCCAGGTCCAGAAGCATCAGATGCTCGGCCCGTTCCTTAGGGTCGGCGCGCAGCTCGGCCTCCAGGCGCTGGTCCTCCTCCGGTGTCGCGCCGCGGGGCCGCGTGCCGGCGATGGGGCGGATGGTGATCTTGCCGTCGCGCAGGCGGACCAGGATTTCCGGTGACGAGCCCGCCAGCTGGAAGTCCCCGAAGTTCAGATAGAACAGGAACGGCGAGGGATTCATCCGCCGCAGCGATCGGTAGAGGGCGAAGGGGTCGCGGCTGAAGGGCGCGCGGAACCGGTGGCTGGGCACCACCTGGAAGATGTCGCCGGCGCGGATGTAGTCCTTCGCCTTGGCCACGATGGCGCGATAGTCCTCACGGCTCACCGGCGTGGTGAAAGCGTCGGGCTCGGCCACGCCGTCACCGGCCAGGGGCGGGGCAGGCTTGCGGAAATCGTCCATCACGCCGGCCAGCCGCGCCTGGGCGGCGTCGAAGGCGGCCTTGGCCGTCAGACCGTCTGGCCGCACGGTCGTCACCAGGATGATCTCCTGGGCGATGGCGTCGAAGATGGCCACGATGGACGGCCGGATCATGAGGCCGTCGGGCAGGTCCAGGGGGTCGGGATTGATGTCCGGCAGCTTCTCCACCAGCCGGATCATGTCGTAGCCGATGGCCCCGAACACGCCCGCCGACATCGGCGGCAGGCCGTCGGGCAGGTCCAGCCGCGAGGCCGCCACCAGATCGCGCAGCGAATCCAGCGCGCCGCCCTTCTGGGTCACGAACCGGCCGGTCTCGATGGCCGCGCCCTGCGCGATCTCGGCCACGTCGCCGCGGCACTTCCAGACCAGATCCGGCTTCATGGCGATGACGGAATACCGCCCCCTCCAGGCCCCGCCCTCGACGCTCTCGAACAGGAAGGCGTAGGGCCGGCCGTGAGCGATCTTCAGATAGGCCGAGACGGGTGTCTCAAGGTCGTCGATCAGACGGGTCCAGACGACCTGCGGCGCGCCCTGGGCATACTTCTGCTCAAAGTCCGCAAACGCAGGTTCGGTCGTCACTTGGTCTTCTCCGTCTGGGGCGCCTTGGCGTCCTTCTTGGGATCGAGGGGTTCCAGGCCGATCGCGACCCTGGCGTTGTTGGGATAGGTCTTCACCTTCACCAGGGTGGCGGCGGCCTTCTGGGCGTCGGCCTGGATTTCGCGGAAGATCGCCTCGGTCATCTGCGGGCGGCTCTCCTCGGTGATCCGGGCCAGGGTCGGGCCGGTGGGGGCGCGGATCGCCTCCAGCTTGGCCACCACCAGGCCGAAGGTGGCGGCCTCGGCGGTATAGACCTCGCCGCTCTTGGCGCCGAACGTCTTGATCAGGGCGTCGCGGGACAGGACCCGGTTCTGGCCGGCGTTCTGACGGTCGATGCTGGTGGCGCGGCCGACCCGGGCGCCGATGCTGGCGGCGACGGCCTCAAGGGTCTCGCCCTTCTTCACCCGGGCGGCCAACGCGTCAGCCTTGGTCTGCAGGCGCTTGACCATCTCGCGCATCATCCAGACGCGAACCAGCTGCGGCTTCACCTCGGCCAGCGGCGGCAGGGACTTGGGGGTGATCTTCTCGACGCGGAGCGCGTAGTACTCGCCGTTGCCGGCCTCCTCGACCTCGCTCTCGCCGCCCTGGGGCAGGGCGAAGGCGCTGGCCAGCAGCTTGGGATTGACGCCGGAGACCGGCTGGCCGTCCAGGCCCGCCCCCTGGGCTGTGACGGGGCCGATGGTGAAGACCGGCACATTGGCCTTTTTGGCGGATTCGGCCAGGTTGGCGCCGCCGCCGTGGGCGTCGTCATAGGCCTGGGTCATCTCGTAGACCTTCTCGGCCGCGGCGTCCTTGCGCAGCTCGGCCTCGAGCTGGGGCCGGATCTGTTCCAGGGTCACGGCCTGGCCGGGGGTGATCTTGCTGACCCGGATGACGGCGAAGCCCAGGTCGCCCTGCACCGGGGCGATCTGGCCGGCGGGCAGGGTGAAGGCGGCCAAGCCCACCTTGGGGTCGGCGATGGCGGTCCGCGGCTTGTCGGCATAGTCGATGGCGTCGACGCCCAGGGACTTGGCGATGGCGCCGGGGGCTTCGCCCTTGGCCAGGCGGGCGGCCACGGCCTGGGCGCTGGCGGCGTCCTTCACCGGGATTTGCACCAGGCTGCGGGTTTCGGGGCGCGACAGGGTGTCCTTGCGGAATTCGTAGCGCTTCTGCAGTTCGGCCGGGTCGATGGGCAGGTTGGCGCTGACCATGGTCGGGCTGAACCGCACCACGGTCAGGACGCGGAACTCCGGCCGGGTCAGGGCCGCGGCGTTTTCCTTCATCAGCTCGGTGAGCTGGGCGTCGGTGGGCAGGGCCGGGGCGACGACGTTGCGGGGATCGACGGTGAAATAGCCGACGTCGCGGCTTTCCAGCCCGTAGATCGCGCCGAGCGCAGTGTATGCGCGGGGAACCCGCAGGCCGTTGGCCATGGCCGAGGCCAGGTGATTCTCGGCGACCTGATCGCGCATGATCACCTCGAAGGCGGGCGGGGTCAGGCCGTTGTCTTTCAGGCGTTGGCCGTAGAGGTTCTTGTCGAAGCGGCCGGAGACCTGGTCGAAGAAGGCCGGGATCTTCTGCAGTTCGCGGGTGATCAGGCTGTCGGACGGCTTGACGCCGATCTTGGACAGCATCTCGCCGAAGGCCTCACGGGTGGCGACCTCGTTCATCACCCGGGTGTCCAGGCCATTGGCCGCGGCCATCTCGCTGGTGATCGGCTGGCCGACCTGCTGCTCGGCGCCTTTGCGGAAGTTGTCGAACTCCCGCTTGAAGTCGGCGGTCGACACCTTCCGCGATCCGGCGGTCACGACGTAGTTCGAGGTCCCGCCCTTGAACACGTCGTTGATCCCGAACAGCGCGAAGCTGATGACCAGCAGGCCGATCAGCACGGCGGCGACCCAGGATTTTGCGAACTTGCGGACGGCGAGGAGCATGGCGGCGATCTTCCTGGCCCCGCGGGGCGAGCATCGGAACGGGCGGTATAGTGGAGGCCGCTTGGGCCCCGCAAGCGCGTGACAGAATTCTCAAGGCGCCTTACTCGCCCCAGGAACACGACAAAAGCGAGGCCTTGATGACCGCCCCCATCCCCCTGATCGCCGGGAACTGGAAGATGAACGGGGATTCCGCGTCCCTCGGGGAGGCCCTGGCCACCGCCGCGGGCCTCGGTTCGACCAAGGCCCGGGTGGCGATTTGCCCGTCGGCCACCCTGGTGTCGCGGATGGCCGATGCGCTGAAGGCCAGCAATGTGCGGGTGGGCGGCCAGGACTGCCGGGCCGAGGTCTCCGGCGCCTATACCGGCGACGTGGCCGCCGAGCAGCTGGCCGACGCCGGCGCCGAACTGGTGATCCTCGGACACTCCGAGCGCCGGGCCGGCTATGGCGAAACCGACGCCCTGGTGGCCGACAAGACCCGGGCCGCCCTGCGCGCCGGCCTGGAACCCATCGTCTGCGTCGGCGAGACCCTGGAGGAGCGCAAGGCCGGCAAGGCCCTGGAGATCGTCACCGGGCAGGTCAGGGGCTCTCTCCCCGCCGAACTGGCTGGCCAGGCCTTCTGCGTCGCCTATGAGCCCGTCTGGGCCATCGGCACCGGCCTGACCCCCTCCACCGAGGAGATCGTCGAGGTCCACCGCGCCATCCGCCAGACCCTGGTGGCCACCTTCGGGAGCCACGGCGCGACGGTGGCGATCCTCTACGGCGGCTCGGTGAAGCCCTCCAACGCCGCCGAGATCCTCCATGCTGACGAGGTGGGCGGCGCCCTGGTGGGCGGCGCGTCCCTGAAGGCCGCCGACTTCCTGGGGATCATCGGGGCGGTCTGACGATCCAGCTTCCCCCACGCATGTGGGGGAAGTGTCACAAGGCTCGCGCAGCGAGACGCGTGACGATGGGGGTGAGAGTCTGGAAGGCAGGGGGAGGCTATAGTTTCGCACCCCCTTCGACCCCAGCCGCTAAATCACCGCCGCGTCGAACCGCACTCGGAAGAACCGCGTCTCCACGCCCTCGACCCCGAAGTCGTTGTCGTTCACCAGGAGCAGTTCGCGGTCCGACAGCGCGATCATGCCCTCCAGGTCCGGCGCGATCTCGGGCGCCTCGTCGCTGTCGAGGATCAGCCGCTTCTCCAGCCGGCCCGGGCCCGACAGGTGGACCGCGTAGATCCTGCTGGTGTGGGATATCCGCTCCAGCACCAGCAGGCGATCCTCACCCACGCACAGCAGTTCGCCGATCTTCAGGTCGCCCGCCCCCACCGGCCCCGCCGCGACGTCCCGCAGGAAGCTCTCCGGGGGATCGAAGGGGTAGATGTGCTCGGCCAGCAGCGCGCCCGACGCCGCATCCAGGGTCCAGAGGCGGGTGCCGTCGCCGTCGTCACCCTCGAAGGCGCTCTGGAACCCGACATGGAGGCGCCTCTCGTCCGGAGACACCGCCAGGCCCTCGAAGCCGCGGTTCAGCCGCCGGCGGGCGGCGATGGCCGGCAGGACGTCCTCGGCGCCAGGCAGGGCCAGGCCGGCCGGGGTCCAGCGCCGCGCGATCACCCCGTCCGCACTGACCTTCATCAGCGACGGCCCATACTCCTCGGCCACCCAGAACGACCCATCGGCCAGGGCCACGACCGCCTCGGCGTCGGCCCCGTTGGGATCGGAGCCCAGGGGACGACCGGCCATGTCGAACAGTGGCTCCATGGATGCTGCGTCGCCTCCGGGCAGGGGCTGGCCGGTCATAGGGGCGCCCGACGCCGCTCGCAGCGGCAGGGTTCTGAGCCACTCGACCCGGTCGCCGGTGATCTGCAGTTCCGACAGGCTCGGACCGATCTGCGGCATCGGCAGGGTCTTGGCGCCCGGCATGTCGAGCAGGCGCCCCAGGCCGGTCACGCCATAGTCTTCGCGCGCCTGCCCGATCTTCAGGTTCGGCCCTCGGTCCCCCAGCGCCCATAGCCTGCCAGGCGGGTCGCCGGGGCGCCGGGTCAGGCCCGAACCCAGGCCGAGAGTCGCGCGCAGCACGCCGTCTGGCAGGATCAACTCGCCCAGCGCGCGGTCCTGCCAGGCGAGACGTTCGACTGTGAAGCGGGGTGGGGACATGGGAAACCTCGTGGGCGGAATGCTGCCGGGGTCGATAGCTTGCTAAAGCCCCTTCAGCTCCACGGTGTTGCCCTCGGGGTCCTGCAGGTAGAGCGACAGCCCGTCGCCGTGGGCGCCGTAGCGCGGACCAGCGTCGCTGATCGCCACGCCGTGCGTTGCGAGATGCGCCCGGATCGACGCCTCGTCGAACGGCGTCACCGTCAGGCAGAAGTGATCGAGGTTGCGCCCCTCCAGGCCTGGCCCGGCCCCGCCCTGGGCGCCGAGCGGCCCGTCCAGCGTCACCAGATCGATCAGGTTCACGCCGGCCCGCAGATGGGTGAGCCCCAGCTCCGGCCGGTCCCAATCGACGGCGCAGCCCAGGACCTCGGTGTAGAAGCCGACCATCGCCGTCTTGTCCCGGATACGCAGGACGATGTGGTCGAAGCCGGCGAGTTGGATCGAATGATCGCTCATGGCTCTCACATAGTCCGCGCCACTACAGCAGCAAGCCGAACAGCCGGCAGTCGCGGCGGTCGCCGTCGCGCAGGACGTGGCCGCGCAGCAGGCCTTCTTCCTTGAACCCCAGCTTCTCCAGCAGGGCGTCGGAGCGGCGGTTGCCCAGGTGGGTCCGCGCCGTCAGCCGCCGAGTGCCGCTGGAGGCCGCATGGGCGATCACCGCCCGCATGGCCTCGAGACCATAGCCCTGACCCCAGGCGCCGCGCCCCAGCATGAACCCCACCTCGGCCCGCTTATGCCAGCGGTCGATGTCGGAGAGGTCGCAGATCCCGAGGAACTCATCACCCTGCAGGGTGCGCATGGCCCAATAGAGGGCGCGGCCCGCCGCCATGTCCTCCACCTGCCCGGCGACGATGGCCCGCACCAGGTCCGGATCGTCGATTTCGGGCACGTCCCAGTGGGCCATGACCTCGGTGTCGCTCATCAAGGGGAACAGCAGATCGGCGTCGGAGACCTCGAGCGGGCGAAGGTCCAGACGTTCGGTTTCGAGAATCATTGAGCTTGCCCGCAGCGTGCGACGCCCTAGCTATGGCCTTGCGCGCATCTCAGTGGTAGAGCGCGCGCTTCATTTCGGCTCCGCTCCTTCGGCCGAGGCTACCGGACGTACCCATGCTGCTTGGCATCCTGCTCACCATTCACATCATCGTCTGTGTCTGCCTCATCGGCGTGGTGCTGATGCAGCGTTCCGAAGGCGGGGCGCTCGGCATGGGCGGCGGACCGACCGGCTTCATGAGCGCGCGCGGCGCCGGGGACCTGCTGACCCGGGTCACCTGGATCCTGGGCTCGATCTTCTTCGTCCTCAGCCTGGCGCTGACCCTGCTGTCAGGCCGTGAGGGCGCCGCGGACTCCGTCGTCGACCGGATGAAGATCGACGCTATCGATCCCAGCAAGCTGAACCAACCGGCTCAACCGGCGCCCACCAGCCCGGGCGCGGCCCCGCCGCCGCTGTCGGCCCCGACCCCGCAGGTCCGCAACCCCTTCACCGGGGATACGGGCGAAACGACCTCGCCCGCCGCGCCGGCGCCGACCAACCCCTGATCCAAGGTTTTCATGGGCAAGCCGACCTCATCGCCGCATCTGCGGCGCGATCTCCCATGGCTGGCCGGGTGCGGCCTTTGCGCCCCTCAACAGGTTTTCGCGAATCACCTGAGCGCCAACGCCCCGAATCACCGCTACTCTGAACGCCCATGACCCGGTACATTTTCATCACCGGCGGCGTGGTCTCCTCCTTGGGAAAAGGTCTCGCCTCCGCCGCGCTTGGCGCGCTCCTGCAGGCGCGGGGCTACAAGGTCCGCCTTCGCAAGCTCGACCCCTATCTGAACGTCGATCCTGGGACCATGAGCCCCTATCAGCACGGCGAGGTCTTCGTGACCGACGACGGCGCCGAGACCGACCTGGACCTGGGCCACTACGAGCGTTTCACCGGGGTGAACGCCACCAAGGCCGACAACATCACCACCGGCCAGATCTACAAGACCATCATCGAGAAGGAGCGGCGCGGGGACTACAACGGCGCCACCGTCCAGGTCATCCCGCACGTCACCGACCAGATCCGCGAGTTCGTGCTGTCGGACCCGGGGGAGGGCGTCGACTTCGTCCTGGTGGAGATCGGCGGCACGGTCGGCGACATCGAGGGCCTGCCGTTCTTCGAGGCGATCCGGCAGCTTGGTCAGGAGCTGCCCCGCGGCCACGCGTGCTACATCCACCTGACCCTTCTGCCCTACATCAAGACCGCCGGGGAGATGAAGACCAAGCCGACCCAGCACTCCGTCAAGGAACTGCGGTCCATCGGCATCCAGCCCGACATCCTGCTATGCCGCTGCGAGATGCCGATCCCGCCCGGCGAACGTCGCAAGATCGGCCAGTTCTGCAATGTCCGTGAGAGCGCCGTCATCCAGGCGATGGACTCAGCCAACATCTACCACGTGCCCCTGGACTACCACGCCCAGGGCCTGGACCGCGAAGTGCTCGACGTGTTCGGCATGGCCGAGACCGCGCCCGCGCCGGACCTGTCGCGCTGGCAGTCGATCTCCGACACCCTGACGAACCCGGACGGCGAGGTGAACATCGCCATCGTCGGCAAGTACACCGGCCTCACCGACGCCTACAAGTCCCTGGTGGAGGCCCTGATCCACGGCGGCGTCGCCCAGAACGTGCGGGTGAAGTTCGATTGGATCGAGGGCGAGGCCTTCGAACGCGAAGAGGGCCTGATCGCTGAGCGCCTGACCGACGTCCACGGCGTCCTGGTGCCCGGCGCCTTCGGCGAGCGCGGCTCGGAGGGCATGATCCGCGCCGTTCAGTTCGCTCGGGAGCACATGGTCCCCTATTTCGGCGTCTGTTTCGGCATGCAGATGGCCATGATCGAGGCGGCCCGGAACCTGGCCGGCATCGAGGGCGCGTCCTCCACCGAGTTCGGCCCCACCGCCGAGCCCATCGTCGGCCTGATGACCGAGTGGACGAGGGGCAACGAGCGCGAAGTCCGAAAGGCAGGCGACAACCTGGGCGGCACCATGCGCCTGGGGGCCTACGAGGCCATCCTGACGCCCGGCTCGAAGGTCAGCGAGATCTATGGCGACGTGACCATCAGCGAGCGCCACAGGCACCGCTACGAGGTCAATATCGACTACCGCGACCGCATCGAGCAAACCGGCCTGGCCTTCTCGGGCCTCTCGCCCGACGGCGTCCTGCCGGAAATCTGCGAGCGCAGCGACCATCCCTGGTTCATCGGCGTCCAGTTCCACCCCGAGCTCAAGAGTCGCCCTTTCGAACCCCACCCCCTGTTCGCCAGCTTCATCGGCGCCGCCAAGGACCGCTCGCGGCTGGTGTAAATCCGGGGTGGCGACGCGATCGCGGTTTCAGGGGCTTGGGTGCTTGAAACGAAGCGGGGTTTGCGTCATACACCCGCGCTCACGTCGGCGGCCACGAGGCCGCCGCTTCCATTTCCACGCCTGAGAGATTCTCCCATGGCCGTTCCTAAACGCAAAGTCTCGCCGTCGCGTCGCAACATGCGCCGCAGCCACGACGCCCTCGGCGCCAATTCCTATGTCGAAGACAAGGAAACTGGCGAACTGAAGCGCCCGCACCACGTCGACCTGAAGACCGGCATGTACAAGGGCCGCCAGGTCATCACGCCGAAGGAAGACTAGCTCTTCCTCGCCGCGCCTTCGGGCGCGCGGACCTTCGAGCTCGTAGTCTAGAAAAGCCACCCGCTGCGGCATCCGCGGCGGGTGGCTTTGCCTTGGGCGTCTGCCGCCGGCGCCGGGACGCCAAAGGTCCCGGACCTTCGCAGGATTTGCCCCCGGGGCCGAAGCTGGCTAAGGGTCGCGCGCCTTTTCTCAATGCCCACCCGGGGACCGCCATGACCGAGATCGTCGACATCACCGCCCGCGAAATCCTCGACAGCCGGGGCAACCCGACGGTCGAAGTCGATGTGGTGCTGGAAGACGGCTCCATCGGCCGCGCCGCCGTGCCGTCCGGGGCCTCCACGGGCGCCCACGAGGCGGTGGAGAAGCGGGACGGGGACAAGAGCCGCTACGGCGGCAAGGGCGTCCTGCAGGCGGTCGACGCCGTCAACGGCGAGATCTATGACGCGCTCTCGGGCTTCGAGGCCGAGGACCAGCGCCGCCTCGACACCCTGCTGATCGAGCTGGACGGCACCCCCAACAAGTCGCGCCTGGGCGCCAACGCCATCCTCGGCGTCAGCCTGGCCGTCGCCAAGGCCGCGGCGACCGCCGCCGACCTGCCGCTCTACAAGTATGTCGGCGGGGTCTCGGCCCGCGTCCTGCCGGTGCCGATGATGAACATCATCAACGGCGGCGCCCACGCCGACAACCCGATCGACATCCAGGAATTCATGATCCTGCCCACCGGCGCGGCCACCTTCGCCGAAGGCCTGCGCATGGGGGCGGAGATCTTCCACGGCCTGAAGAGCGCCCTGAAGGCCGCCGGTCACAACACCAATGTCGGCGACGAGGGCGGCTTCGCCCCCAACATCGCCACGGCGGAAGAGGCGCTGGCCTTCATCGTCAAGTCCGGCGAGGCCGCCGGCTACAAGGCCGGCCGTGACTTCGTGCTGGGCCTCGATGTCGCCGCCACCGAGTTCTTCAAGGACGGCAAGTACGTGATGGCCGGGGAGGGCAAGACCCTCGATCCGTCCGGCATGGTCGACTACCTGGCGGGCCTGGTGTCCCAGTTCCCCATCGTCACCATCGAGGACGGCTGCAGCGAGGATGACCTCGACGGCTGGAAGCTGTTGACCGACAAGCTGGGCGCCAAGGTGCAGATCGTCGGCGACGACCTCTTCGTCACCAACCCCAAGCGCCTGGCCATGGGCATCGACAAGGGTCTTGCCAATTCCATCCTGGTAAAGGTCAACCAGATCGGGACCTTGTCGGAAACTCTTGACGCCGTGGAGATGGCCCACCGCGCCGGCTACACCTCGGTGATGAGCCACCGCTCGGGGGAAACCGAGGACTCGACGATCGCCGACCTCGCGGTGGCCGCCAATTGCGGACAGATCAAGACCGGCTCCCTAGCCCGCGCCGACCGCACCGCCAAGTACAACCAGCTCCTGCGCATCGAAGAGGAACTGGGCGACCAGGCGGTCTATCTCGGCCGCGCGGCGCTGAAGGGGCGCTAGAGCGTTTTCGGGTCTGATGGGGGACGCGCCGGCTTGATCCCGATCAAGGCGCCGCGGCCGCGGGCGGGGCATGAGCGGAAGCCCTCTGGAGTTCCCCCATGTCCCTTCGTAACACCCGCGCGGCCTACGGTTGGGCGGCCATCGCCCTGCACTGGATCAGCGCGGTAGGGGTCACGGCCCTCTACCTGCTGGGCGAGCAGATGGAGGACGCCCCGGACCGCGCCGCCAAGATCGCCGCCCAGAACCTGCACGTCTCCGTGGCGGTCCTGCTCTTCACCTTCCTGGCGGCCCGCGTGCTGTGGAGCCTGTCCCAGCCCCATCCGCGTTCCCTGGAGTCCAACGTCTGGCTTCAACGGGCGGCCATGGCCGTCCAGGGTCTGTTCCTGCTGATGATCGTGGTGCTGCTGGTCACCGGCCCCCTGGCGATCTGGTCGGCCGCCCGCCCGATCCAGGTCTTCGACCTCTTCGCGATCCCCAGCCCGTTCCCGGTGCGGCTGAATTGGCTGCACGAGGCCGCCGAGGAGGTGCATGGCGCCGCGACCAAGCTGTTCTGGCCGTTGATCGTCCTGCACATCGCCGGCGCCTTGAAGCACCTGGTGATCGACCGCGACGGAACCCTGCAGCGGATCCTGTGGGTCAAGCGCGCGCGCCCGAGTTAGGCTCGCGCTCGCACAGAGAGGCACGCCATGTCGAAATCCCATCGCGAGATGCACCTGATCGAACGGGTCGGCTGGCTGCGCGCCGCTGTCCTGGGCGCCAATGACGGCATCGTCTCCACCGCCAGCCTGATCGTCGGCGTCGCCGCGGCGAGCCAGGGGCGGGGCGAGATCCTGGTGGCGGGGGTCGCGGGCCTGGTGGCCGGGGCCATGTCGATGGCGGCGGGCGAGTATGTCTCGGTCAGCTCCCAGTCCGACACCGAACGGGCTGACATTGCGCGCGAGAAGGGCGAACTCGACACCCAGCCGGACTTCGAGCTGGCCGAACTCGCGGGCATCTATGCCGCGCGGGGCGTCGAACCCAAGCTCGCCGAGGAGGTCGCCCGACAGCTGATGGCGAGGGACGCCCTGGGCGCCCACGCCCGCGATGAGTTGGGCATTTCCGAGATGTCCACGGCCCGGCCGGTGCAGGCGGCCTTCACCTCGGCGCTCACCTTCGCCGCCGGCGCGGCCCTGCCGCTCGCCTTGGCCGTCTTCACCCCGCTTCCGGCCCTTGTGCCTGCGGTTTCCGGGGCGTCGGTGGCCTTCCTCGCCCTGCTCGGCGGGGTGGGCGCCCGAGCGGGCGGCGCGCCGATCTGGAAGGCGGTGACCCGCGTGACCTTCTGGGGCGCCATGGCGATGGCGCTCACGGCCGGCGTCGGGGCGCTGTTCGGGGTCGCGGCCTGAGCCTTTTGGATTCAGACGGACTCGCTTGCGGCCAAGTCGGCGGAAGGCTGCGCGGCGCTCCCCGGGAGGTTGGCCATGCGTTTCAGCACACCCCCGTCATCCCGGCCGCAGCGCAGCGAAGAGCCGGGACCCAGGGGTGGTGCGCACGGCCCCTGGGTCCCGGCTCGGCCTGGCGGCCGCCCGGGATGACGCGCCGGATCTTTGACAGGCTCGTTCCCCCGCGGAGGGTGAGGGGCGTTCCAGTCCCTATGGGGAGCGGGTTTGACCAGCCCGGATATTCCCAAGCCAATGCAGCGCTTAGCCGGGCGGCCTCAAGCTTGACCGCAACGCAATATTAAACATGACGCGCCACATTGAGCGGGTCAGAAACGCTTTTGATTCCAGGCCCGTGCTCGCAAGTATTCGCCCCTATCTGCCGACCGCCGCCCTGGCCCTCCTGATCTTCTATTTCGGGTTCCACGCCTTCACGGGGGAACGCGGCCTGCTGTCGTCGGACGCCCGTGACGCCGCCCTGGTGGCCAAGATTTCCGAACTGCACAGGGTGCGCCTAGAGAGGCAGGACCTCGAGGCTCGCGCCCGGCTTTTGCGCGACACCAGTCTTTCGGCTGATCTGCTGGAAGAGCGCGCCCGTTCCCTGCTAGGTTTCGCCGACCCGAGAGACTATGTGATCCGGGTGAAGCCGTAGGGCGGATTCGTTCGTTCTAGAGGCCGGCGCCCGAAACCAGAGACCGGTTTTGGCCATCGTCGGGTTCTAACCTAGGGTCTCAGGCGTTGTCGCCTGGACCTGAAGCGAAGACGCTCATCAGACGACTGACTCGGGAACGAGGCCCAGGTGGCGAACTCCACGGAGAAACGAATGGCGCGCGGGCAGGCAAGCTCGACTTCCAAGCGGAAGAAGAATGACACCGGTGTCATTGGTGGTAATACAGATCCCATGACCAAGGACACGCTGCTCAAATTCTATCGCGACATGCTGCTGATCCGCCGCTTCGAGGAGCGGGCGGGGCAGCTCTACGGCATGGGTCTGATCGGCGGCTTCTGCCACCTCTATATCGGCCAGGAAGCCATCGCGGTCGGGGTGCAGTCGATCAAGGAGGCCGGCGACCAGGTGATCACCGGCTACCGCGACCACGGCCACATGCTGGCCTGCGGCATGGACCCCAGGGAAGTCATGGCCGAACTCACCGGCCGCTTCACCGGCTCGTCCAAGGGCAAGGGCGGGTCGATGCACATGTTCTCGACGGAGGCCGACTTCTACGGCGGCCACGGCATTGTCGGCGGCCAGGTGTCGCTGGGCACGGGGCTGGCGCTCGCCAACCACTACAAGGGCAACAAGAAGGTCGCCTTCACCTATTTCGGCGACGGCGCGGCCAACCAGGGCCAGGTCTATGAGAGCTTCAACATGGCCACGATCTGGAAGCTCCCGGTCGTCTATGTGATCGAGAACAACCAGTACGCCATGGGCACCTCCATCGAGCGCTCGTCCTCGGAGACCCACCTCTACAAGCGCGGCGCCTCGTTCCGAATTCCGGGCGAGGAGGTGGACGGCATGGACGTCATCGCCGTGCAGGAGGCCGCCCGGAGGGCCGCCGCCCACGCCCGTTCAGGCGAAGGCCCCTATATTCTCGAGATGAAGACCTATCGCTATCGCGGCCACTCCATGAGCGATCCGGCCAAGTACCGCACCCGCGAGGAGGTCGACGAGGTCCGCAAGACCCGCGATCCCATCGACCACCTGCAGGAGTTGCTGGAGAAAAAGGGGTGGGCCGACGAGGCCGCCCTGAAGGCCATCGACGCCGAGGTGAAGAGGATTGTCGCCGACGCCGCCGAGTTCGCCCGCACCTCGCCCGAACCCGACCCCTCCGAACTCTATACCGACGTCTACCTGGAGGCCGCTCAGTGACCGACGTACTGATGCCGGCCCTCTCGCCCACCATGGAAGAGGGCACGCTTGCCAAGTGGCACGTGAAGGTGGGCGACACCGTCCGGTCCGGCGATGTCATCGCCGAGATCGAGACCGACAAGGCGACCATGGAGGTCGAGGCCGTCGACGAGGGGGTGGTCGAGGAAATCCTGGTGCCGGAAGGCTCCGAGGAGGTGAAGGTCAACACCCCCATCGCCCGGCTGTCGGGGGAGGGCGCGGGGGCGGCCCCTCAGTCACAGCCTACGGCTGCGCCAGCTCCCCCAGAGGGGGAGCATCTTGACGCCGAGCCTCCCGTCATCGCCGAGTCAAGATCCTCCCCCTCTGGGGGAGGGGGACCGCGTAGCGGTGGAGGGGGCCAGCCGCCTCACACGTCCGAGGAAAAGTCCCAGCCCCTGCGCGATCCCGAACTGCCCGACGGCGTGAAGCTGGTGAAGACCACGCTGCGCGACGCCCTGCGCGACGCCATGGCCGAGGAGATGCGGGCCGACGAGAACGTCTTCCTGATGGGCGAGGAGGTCGCCCAGTACCAGGGCGCCTACAAGGTCTCCCGCGGCCTGCTGGAGGAGTTCGGCGACCGCCGGGTGATCGACACCCCGATCACCGAATACGGGTTCGCAGGATTAGGGGTGGGCGCGGCGATGGCGGGCCTGAAGCCCATCATCGAGTTCATGACCTTCAACTTCGCCATGCAGGCCATCGACCACATCATCAACTCCGCCGCCAAGACGCTCTACATGTCCGGTGGCCAGATCAAATGCTCGGTCGTGTTCCGCGGCCCCAACGGCGCCGCGGCCCGCGTGGGCGCCCAGCACAGCCAGGACTACTCGGCCTGGTACGCCCAGGTGCCGGGCCTGAAGGTGGTGGCGCCCTATGACGCCGCCGACGCCAAGGGCCTGCTGAAGGCCGCCATCCGCGACCCCAACCCCGTGGTCTTCCTGGAGCACGAGATGCTCTACGGCGTCGAGTTCGACGTCCCCGCCGACATCGACTGGGTCGTGCCCATCGGCAAGGCCAAGGTCCGCCGCGAAGGGACCGACGTCACCATCACCGCCCACTCCCGCGCCGTGGGCCTGGCCCTGGAAGCCGCCGAGAAGCTGGCCGGCCTCGGCATCGAGGCCGAGGTCATCGACCTGCGCACCCTGCGTCCCCTCGACCACGAGACGATTGTCGAGAGCGTGAAGAAGACCAATCGCCTGGTCACCGTCGAGGAAGGCTGGGGGCCCATGGGCGTCGGCGCCGAGGTGATCGCCCGCGTCCTGGAGCACGCCTTCGACTACCTGGACGCCCCTCCCGGCCGTGTGCATCAGGAAGACGTGCCCATGCCCTACGCCGCCAATCTGGAGGCGCTGTCGCTGCCCTCGGTCGACAAGATCGTGAAGGCGGTGAGGGCGGTGACCTACAAATGAGCCCCGACCCCTTCACCTGGCGGGCGGGGGGCTGCCACTGCGGCGGCGTGCGGTTCGAGGTGGCCTTGCCCGAGCGGGTCGAGGCGCAGAGCTGCAACTGCTCCATGTGCGCCAAGACCGGCTTCATCCATATCATCGTGCCCGAGAGCCGCTTCCGGGTGACCAAGGGCATGGAGCGGCTGGTCGAGTACACCTTCAACAGCCGGGTGGCCAAGCACCTGTTCTGCGCCGAATGCGGGATCAAGAGCTTCTACCGCCCGCGCTCCAACCCGGACGGCTGGTCGGTGAACGCCCGCTGCCTGGACGAGGCCGCCACCCTCGACCTGACCGCCTTCGACGGCCAGAACTGGGAGGCCAACGCCGACCAGCTCGCCCACCTGTCGCTGGAGCCGTCATGACTTCCTCGCGCGCCTGCGCCCCCCACAACCGCCCGAGCGCCTGACCCATGCCCATCGACATCCTGATGCCCGCGCTGTCGCCCACCATGGAGGAGGGCACCCTCGCCAAGTGGTATGTGAAGAAGGGCGACGTGGTGAAGTCCGGCGACGTCATCGCCGAGATCGAGACCGACAAGGCGACCATGGAGGTCGAGGCCGTCGACGAGGGGACCATCGAGGACATCCTGGTCCCCGAGGGCACGGAGAACGTGAAGGTCAATTCGCCGATCGCCAAGCTGTCGGGGGAGGGAGAGGGGGCTGCTTCTTCTCCTTCTCCCCTTGCGGGAGAAGGTGGCCCTGCGGAGCAGGGTCGGATGAGGGGTCTCTCAGAACCCTCCGGCAAGGCCGCGGCGGCAAGTGCGGAGGCGGGAGCGCAACCCCTCATCCGACCGGCCTCCGACCGGCCACCTTCTCCCGCAAGGGGAGAAGGGCAGGGAGCCCGCATCTTCGCGTCCCCCCTGGCTCGCCGGATCGCCGCCCAGAAGAACCTCGACCTCTCAGCCCTGCAGGGCTCCGGCCCGCACGGTCGCATCATCAAGCGCGATGTCGAGGGCGCGACGCCGGGCGCCGCAAAGGCCCCGGCCAGCGCCGGCGGCGGGGCGGCGACGCCTCCGCGTCAGGTTCAGAGCCTGGCCCAGATGGGCATCCCGGATGGCTCCTACGACCTCGTGCCCCTGGACGGCATGCGCAAGACCGTGGCGCGCCGGCTCACCGAGAGCTTCCGCGATGTGCCGCACTTCCCGCTGACAATCGACCTTGAGATCGACGCCCTGTTGGCCGGCCGCGCGCGCATCAACGCCATGCTGGAGAGCCAGGGCGTCAAGGTCAGCGTCAACGACCTGGTGATCAAGGCCTGCGCCATCGCCCTGAAGCAGGTGCCGGAGGCTAACGCCTCCTACTCGCCGGAGGGGGTCGCCCTGCACCACCACGCCGACATCGCCATGGCCGTGGCCATCGACGGCGGCCTGATCACTCCGATCATCCGTGCCGCCGAGACCAAGGGGCTGGCCCAGATCGCCACCGAGGCCAAGGACCTGGCGGCCCGGGCCCGCACCCGCAAGCTCAAGCCCGAGGAGTTCCAGGGCGGCACCTTCTCGGTCTCCAACCTGGGCATGTTCGGGATCAAGGCCTTCTCCTCGATCCTCAACGAGCCGCAGGGCGCGATCCTCTCGGTGGGCGCGGGCGAACAGCGGCCGGTCGTCAAGAACGGCCAGCTGGCCATCGCCACGGTGATGACCGTGACGCTGACCTGCGATCACCGCGTGGTGGACGGCGCCATCGGCGCCCGCTGGCTGCAGGCCTTCAAGGTGCTGATCGAAGATCCCATCACGATGATCGTCTAGGAGCGTGACAGCCGAAAGTGGCCGCCGGTTTCGGCGCCCGTCACGCGACCAAGGAAAGGACTAAGCGCGCCATGAGCATTTACGACTTCAGCGCCGAGACCCTCGACGGCAAGGCGACGCCGCTCTCCACCTATCGCGACAAGGTGGTGCTGATCGTCAACACCGCCAGCAAGTGCGGGTTCACCCCCCAGTACGAGGGGCTGGAGGCGCTCTACAGCAAGTACAAGGATCGCGGGCTCGTGGTGCTGGGCTTCCCCTGCAACCAGTTCGGGGCCCAGGAACCGGGGAACGCCGAGGAGATCGCCAACTTCTGCTCGCTGACCTACGAGGTCGACTTCCCGATGATGAGCAAGATCGACGTCAACGGGCCGCAGACCCATCCGCTCTTCGCCTATCTCAAGAAGGAGAAGAAGGGCCTGCTGGGGACCGCCAATGTGAAGTGGAACTTCACCAAGTTCCTCGTCGACCGTAAGGGCCAGGTGGTGGAACGCTTCGCCCCCACGGTGGAACCCAAGTCGCTGGAAAGCGCGATCGAGGCCCTGCTCTGATGGCTGACTCCTTCGACCTCATCGTCATCGGCTCCGGTCCGGGCGGCTATGTCACCGCCATCCGCGCCAGCCAGCTGGGCCTGAAGACCGCCATCATCGAGCGCGAGGCTCTGGGCGGGATCTGCCTCAACTGGGGCTGCATCCCCACCAAGGCCCTGCTGAAGGCTGGCGAAGCCTATGAGAACCTCTCTCACCTGGCCGAGTTCGGCATCAAGGTGGAGAAGGCCTCCTTCGACTTCACCGGTGTGATCAAACGCTCCCGCAAGGTGGCGGCTCAGCTGAACTCCGGCGTCGCCTTCCTGATGAAGAAGCACAAGATCGAGGTGGTGGAGGGGACCGCAAGTCTGGAGAAGGGAACCCCGGCGCCCAAGGTCGTCGTCGCCCTGAAGGCCGGCGGCGCGCGCACGCTGACCGCCAAGCACGTCATCCTGGCCACCGGGGCCCGGGCCCGCACCATCCCGGCCGTGGGCCTGGAGCCGGACGGCGACCGCATCTGGACCTACCGCGAGGCCATGGCGCCCAAAGCGGCGCCCAAATCCCTGATCGTCATCGGATCAGGCGCCATCGGCATCGAATTCGCCAGCTTTTACCGGGCGTTAGGGGCCGACGTCACGGTCATCGAGACCCTGCCGCGCATCCTTCCCGTGGAAGATGAGGAAGTCTCCACAACCGCTCGGAAAGCCTTCGAAAAACGCGGCATAAAGTTCCGCGTCGGCGCCCAGGTGGAGAAGGTCGAGAAGCCAAAATCGGGGGGGGTCCGCATCACTGCAAGCGGCGCCCAAACTTCGGAAATCCTGGAGGCCGAGGTGGCCATCGTCGCCGTTGGCATCGTCGGCAATGTCGAGGACATGGGCCTCGAAGCCTTGGGCGTGAAGATCGACCGCACCCACGTGGTCACCGACAGCCACGGCGCCACCGGCGTGCCGGGCCTGTACGCCATCGGCGATGTCGCCGGCCCGCCCTGGCTCGCCCACAAGGCCAGCCACGAGGGCGTCCACTGCATCGAGCACATCGCGGGCCTGGCGCCCTCGAACCTCAACGCCCCCATCCCCGGCTGCACCTATTCCACCCCGCAGATCGCCTCGGTGGGGATCACGGAGGCCGCGGCCAAGGAGAAGGGGATCGCCGTCAGGGTCGGTCGGTTCCCGTTCCGGGTGAACGGCAAGGCCATCGCCTCGGGGGAGACCGAGGGTTTCGTGAAGACCATCTTCGATGAGAACACCGGCGCCCTGATCGGCGCTCACCTGATCGGCGGTGAGGTCACCGAGATGATCCAGGGCTTCGCCCTGGCCATGACCCTGGAGGCCACCGAGGCCGAACTGATCGCCACCGTCTTCCCCCACCCGACGATGAGCGAGGCCATGCACGAGGCCTCGCTCGACGCCTATGGTCGGGTTCTACATATCTAGATCCGCTCGATAATCGCCGCCGGGGCCATGCCGCCGGCGGCGCACAGGGTGGCCATGCCGACCGACAGGTCGCGGCGCTCCATCTCGTCCAGCAGGGTCCCAAGGATCATGGCGCCGGTGGCCCCGATGGGGTGACCGAGCGCGATGGCGCCGCCGTTGACGTTGACGATGGCCGGATCGACGTCCAGGTCGCGCATGAACTTCAACGGCACGACCGCGAAGGCCTCGTTGATCTCGACGAGCTGGATGTCCTTCATGGTCATGCCGGCCTTGGCCAGCGCCTTGCGGGCCGCCGGGCCCGGAGCGTTCAGCATCAGCTCGGGCGAGTCGCCTGCCGTGGAGACCGAGCGGATGCGCGCGCGGGGCTTGAGGCCGTGGGCGCGGGCATATTCCGGTGAGGCGATGACCACGGCGCCGGCGCCGTCCACCACGCCCGACGAGTTGCCGGCATGGTGCACGTGGTTGATCTTCAGATCCGGATAGGTGGCCTCCACCAGCTTGCGGAAGCTGAGGCCTTCCTCGTCCAGCGGCACGTCATAGAGACTGGCGAAGGCGGCCTTCAGGGCGGCCAGGCCCTCAGCGGTCGTGCCGGCGCGGGGATATTCCTCGCGGTCGAGGGCCACGCTGCCGTCATCGTTGTAAACGGTGATCAGGCTGCGGTCGAAATAGCCGTTGGCGATGGCGTGGGCCGCCCGGCGCTGGCTTTCCAGAGCGAGCGCATCGACGTCCTCGCGGGTGAAGCCTTCCAGAGTCGCCACGACGTCGCCGCAGACACCTTGGTGCGGCTGGGGATGAATGGCGCGCAGGTGAGCGTTGCCGGAGTCCAGTGTCGGGCCGACCGGGCGCTTCAGGGTGGAGCCGTACGACATGGATTCCACGCCGCCGGCGACCACCAGGTCCTGAGCCCCAGACATCACGCCCATGGCCGCCAGGTTCACCGCCGTCAGGCCCGAGCCGCAGAACCGGTCGAGGGACATGCCGGCCGCCTCATTGGCGTAACCGGCGTCCAGCGCCGCCATGCGGGCGATGCAGGAGCCCTGCTTACCGAACTGGGTCCCGCAGCCGGCGATCACGTCGTCGATATCGGCGGTGTTGAGGTTGTTGCGCTCGGCCAGGGCCTTCAGGACCGTGGACAGGATGCGCTGCGGGTGGACGCCGGACAGGGCGCCCTTCTCAGGCTTGCCGACGCCGCGGGGGGTGCGGGCGACATCGATGATCCAGGCCTCGGCCATGGCGTGTTCCTCTCAGGGTGGGTTTGCGGTTCTGATAGCCAGGATGAACCCGGCTCCCCAACGGCAGCCAAGCCCTGATTGGGGCCGCTTACGCGCCAGGTTCAGGAGGAGCGGCGCCCAGGCATCAAGGTTCGGCAGGGTGTCCTCCCGTGCGCCTTGGCGGCGCTTGTCCCTAGCTGGACGTCAGGCGGCGCGGCGGCCCTCCGCCTCGACCATCCGCTGGATGACCACATAGTCGGTCTTGCCGGTGCCCAGGACCGGCACTTCGGGGACCTTGATGATCTTCTTGGGCACGTTCAGCTCGGACGCGCCGATGGCCTTTGCGTGAGCCACGAGCGCAGTGGACTCGGCGTCCATTCGGTCGGTGACCAGGACCAGGCGCTCGCCCTTGCGGGCGTCCGGCATGGCGATCACCGCATGCCGGCTGTCGGGCCAGACGGCCACGGCCAGATCCTCGGCGGCGGTCAGGGAGACCATTTCGCCGCCGACCTTGGCGAAGCGCTTCACCCGGCCACGGATGGTGACCCAGTCGTCGTCCGAAATGTCGACCACATCGCCGGTGTCGTGCCAGCCGTCGGCCAGGGGCTCGACCGAACCGTCGGGGCGCAGGTAGCCGCTCATCACGTTGGGACCACGCACGAAGAACCGACCGCCGCCGGGTATGCCGGGCACCGGCTCCAGCCGGGTCTGCATGCCGGGCAGCAGGCCGCCGACCGTGCCGCGGCGGTTGTCGACAGGCTTGTTCACCGCGATCACCGGCGCGGCCTCCGTGGCGCCGTAGCCTTCGAGGACCGGCACATCGCCAAACCGGTCGCGGATCAGGTTGTGGGTCTCTTCCCGAACCTTTTCCGCGCCGCAGACGATAAACTTCAGGCCCGCCAGCTCGTCGTACTCCGCCACCCGGGCGTACTGGTTCAGGAAGGTGTCGGTGGCCAGCAGAATGGACGCCTTGCTGTCCTTCAGCAGCGGCGGGATTACCTTGGTGTGCAGGGGCGAGGGATACTGGAACGCCTTCATGCCGGTGAGGATCGGCAGCAGCGCGCCGCCGGTCAGGCCGAAGCAGTGGAAGGTTGGCAGGGGATTGAACATCACCCAGTCCGGATCCAGCGGGATATGGGCGGCGATCTGGTAGACGTTGGCCACCAGATTGCTCTGGCTCAGCACCACGCCCTTGGGCGCGCCGAAGCTGCCGGAGGTGAACAGGATGACGCCGGGATCGTCCGGCTTGGTCTCGGACAGGAAGGCCTTCGGGAAAGCCCCCGCCGTGGCGGCGAACAGTTTGTCGGCAAGGCCGATCTTCTCGCGCACATCCTCCAGATAGGTGACCTGGGAGACCTCTTCCAACGCGTCCACCAGATCGTGCAACTGGCCCTGCTCGATGAAACGGTGCGAGGTCAGCACGCGCTTCACCCCGGCCAGCTTGCAGGCGCCCTTCAGATTCCGGATGCCCGCCGTGAAGTTCAGCATGGTGGGAATGCGCCCGAAGGCGTGCAGGGCGAAGAAGGTGACGATGGCCCCGGAGCTGGCGGGCAGCATGACGCCGACCCGTTCCCCCTTCTCCGTCATGGCCGCGATCTTCCGGCCCAGAGCGAAGGCGGCGCGGATCATGTCGGTGTAGGACAGCGGATTGCGTTCCTGGTCCTCCAGGATCGGCTTCTTCGCGCCGAACTGGGCGCGGGCGTTGAGGAGAGCGCCGAACAGGGTCTGCTGGCTCTCTTGCGGATCAAATGTACGCGACAAAGGCGAAGACCTCCCCGATCGGATCGCCGGTTCTTGGAGTTCAAGCCTATCGTTCAAGGTCGCCATTGCAAGGATACGTTACAAACCGTGAGGCGGTTTCACGGGGTGGGCGGAGCGTTTTCCTCGGGAACCGGGGCCGCGATAGGGGTTTGCGACATCGGTGGCGCGACCTCCGCTTCGCGCGCGGCGGTCACTTTCGCGGCGATGTAGCCGGTGACCTGGTCCATCCAGGGCTGGCGGAAGCGATCCTGCTCAAGATGCAGGGCGGGCAAGGAGCCGGGCACGGCGACCGACCGGCAGTCGGGCAAGACCTTGCAGAGCGCCAAGGCCTCCTTGGTGGTCTTGTCCGGCAACAGCATCAGGACGTCGGTTTTGACTGCGGCGGCGTCAGCCTCCGCCGCGCGGCTGGCCGCCTGATGCGCGCCACGCCAACCGAGGCTGGCCGAGGACATCCGCAGATCCGGGTTCGCGACCTGCCAAGCCTGCTGCACCCGCCCGCGCCAGGGATCGTGAGTCAGGCCGGAGCCCCGAGCGTCTGGCGATGACCGGCTCCAGGGCCGCCAATCGGCCGAGGGCAGGCGGCCAAGACCCGCGCGGCCGGCCAGGGCCTGCACGGAGTCGGTGCTGACAGCCTTGGACGTGACGTCGGGCGAGGAGATGATCACGCCATCGACCTTCAGACCGGTTTCCACCGCCCGGATCGCCACGACCGCACCGTCGGAGTGGCCCAGCAGGATCAGGGGCGACGTCTCCGGCGGCCGTATCACCACCCGGACCAGGGCGCGGACATTGGCGACGTCAGGATCGAAGCTGGGCACGAAGCCCAGGTCGCGGGGCAGGGTGTAGCGGCCTGATCCGCCCTGGCCGGCGCGTTCCAGGATCCAGACGGTGTAGCCGCGCCGGATCAAGCCGCTGGCGGTCTCGAACCAGGCCTCGGCCGACTCCCCGTAGCCCGGCAGGATCACGACCGTGGCCTTGGGGGCCCGCCAGCCGGCCGCGACGCCGTAGCGCTGCGCGGGCTTGCCGCCGGTTTCGATGAAGCCCCAGGCCCACCCTTCCGGCGGATAGAAGCGCGGGCTAAGGGCCGGCGGCGCCTGGGTTTCCGCGAACGGGCCCATCAGGTCGCCCCGGCCGCACGCCGCGAGCAACAGGAGCAAAGCGGCGACTGCCAGCGCGCGGATCATGCCGTCTTTGAACCTAGATCGCCGCCGTGGCGCAAGGCCGCTCAATCGTGGCTTGATCCGACGGCTGTGAACGCCGATCTAGGGGTATGGCGACCGTCATCGACACCGTCACCGGCGCAAGGCCGCGACACCCCGAGAAACAGTCACGGCCCGACACGCCGATGCTGCGCAAGCCCGACTGGCTGCGCGTCCGCGCCCCGGGTTCCCCCGGCTATGCCGCCACCCGCGCCACGGTGAAGGAACACGGCCTCACCACGGTCTGCGAGGAGGCCGCCTGTCCGAATATCGGCGAGTGCTGGTCCATCAACCACGCCACCATGATGATCATGGGCGACACCTGCACCCGGGCCTGCGCTTTCTGCAACGTCATCACCGGCAAGCCCCAGCCCCTGGACCCGACCGAACCCGCCCGCGTCGCCGACGCCGTGGCGAAGATGGGGCTGAAGCACGTGGTCATCACCTCGGTGGACCGCGACGACCTGGCCGACGGCGGCGCGGCGCACTTCGCCGAGGTGGTCCGGGCGATCCGGGCTGCGGCGGCCGGCACGACCATTGAAATCCTGACACCTGACTTCCTGCGCAAGCCGACCGCCGCCGCCGAACTGGTGATCGACGCCAAGCCCGACGTCTTCAATCACAACCTGGAGACCGTGCCGCGCCTCTACCTGTCGATCCGGCCCGGCGCCCGCTATTTCCACTCCCTGCGTCTGCTGGAGCGGGTGAAGGAGCGCGACCCAGAGCAGTTCACCAAGTCGGGCCTGATGGTGGGCCTTGGCGAGACCAAGGAAGAGGTCATGCAGGTGATGGACGACATGCGCTCGGCCGGCATCGATTTCCTGACCATCGGCCAGTACCTGCAACCGACCCGCAAGCACGCCGCCATCGACCGCTATGTGACCCCCGATGAATTCCACGCCTATGAGGAGATCGCGCGGGCCAAGGGCTTCCTGATGGTTTCGGCCAGCCCGCTCACCCGCTCGTCGCACCATGCCGGCGAAGATTTCGCCAAGCTGCAGGCCGCCCGCCGGGCCAAGGACGCCGCTTAAGGTCTTGCGCCACCACGTCACCAGGACGCTGCCCTATAGCCCCGACCAGCTGTTCGCCCTGGTGGGGGACGTGGACGCCTATCCGCAGTTCGTGCCGTGGATCGTGGGCATGCGCACCTGGAACAGCCGCACCGACAGCCAGGGCATGATCTGGACCGACGCCGAGGCCAAGGTCGGCTTTTCGTTCCTGAAGGAGACGTTTTCCACCCGCGTGCGCCGCGACCCTGGGGGCCGTCAGATCGACGTCGGACTGATCTCAGGACCGTTCAAGTTCCTACGCAACCAGTGGAGGTTCGTGCCTGAGGGCGAGGGGACCCGCGTCGAGTTCGATATCGACTTCGAATTCAAGTCGAGGATGCTGGGGGCCCTGCTGACCTCCAACTTCGGTCACGCCGTCGACAGGCTGATGACCTGCTTCGAAGCGCGGGCCAAGGCGCTCTATTCCTAGGTCATCCGGTCGCGAAGGGCCTGCAGGGCCACCTGGACGGCCGCCAGCTGGATTTCCGTACGTGTCTCGTACTGGAAAAATTCCTGGCGGTGCATCAGGCCGTGGTTGGTCCGCGCCGTCGCGATGTGGACCGTGCCGACCGGCTTGAACGAGGTGCCGCCGTGCGGACCCGCGACTCCGGTGATGGCCACCGAGATGTGGGCGTTGGAGGCCTCGAGGGCGCCCTCAGCCATCATGCGAGCCACGGGCTCCGACACCGCGCCCAGGTCGGCCAGCAGGTCGCCCGGAATGCCGAGAAGCTCCTGCTTGGCGCGGTTGGTGTAGGTGACGAAGCCGCGCTCGAAGACGTCCGACGCGCCGGAGATCGAGCAGATGGCGCCGGCCACCAGACCCCCGGTGCAGCTCTCGGCGGTGACGATGCGCAGGTTCCGCTCCCGGGCTTCGTCGATGAGCAGGCGCGCGAGGGTTTCGATCTCGAGGGAAAACATGGGCGCGCGACTCCGGCACAGCTAGGCAAGGGTGAGGCAAGACCACAACATCGCCGCGACCCCAGACACAAGACGATTCGAAACATGAGCACCCAAGACGCCGCCGCCGCCACCTCCGCCGCGGCCCGCTCGCCGGTGCTCTTCGCGCTGACCATCTTCGCCAGCGCCAGCCTCGTCTTCCTGGTCGAGCCGATGATCGCCAAGCTGGTCCTGCCCCTGCTGGGGGGCGGTCCGTCGATCTGGAACACCAGCCTGGCCTTCTTCCAGACCGCGCTGCTGGCGGGGTACGGCTATGCGCACCTGCTGCAGCGGGTCGGGTCGATCCGCCTGCAGGCCGGCATCCACCTGGCCGCCCTGGTGCTTGCGGCCCTTGTCCTGCCCCTACATGTCACCGGTGTCTTCGGCGCTCCGAGTTCCAAACATCCGGCCCTCTGGCTGCTGGGGGTGATGACCGTCTCCCTCGGCGCGCCCTTCGCGGTGCTTTCGGCTACCGCGCCCCTGGTCCAGGCCTGGCACGCGCGCACGCTGCACGCCGATACCGGCTCGGAGCCCTACGCCCTCTACGCCGCCAGCAACCTGGGCAGCCTGATCGCCCTGTTGGCCTATCCGATCGTGGTGGAGCCATTGTTCAGCCTCCACGCCCAGGCGCTAAGCTGGAGCGTGGGCTACGGGGCCTTCATCCTGCTGATGGGCGCCTTGATGTACTTCGTCACCCGCACGGCCGGCCAGGCGCCGCCCGTCGCGACCGAGGCGGCGGCGGATGACGCAGCGCCGACCTGGAGCCACCGCCTGACCTGGGTGGTCCTGGCGGCGATCCCGTCGAGCCTGATGATGGGGGTCACCACCCACCTGACGACCGACGTCGCCTCCGCGCCGTTCATTTGGGTGGTGCCGCTGGCGCTCTATCTGATCACCTTCATCATCGCTTTCTCCACCAAGCCGGCCATGTCGGAGGCGACGACCCTGATCCTGCAGGCCGCGGCGGTGGCCGCCTGCGCCTCCATCCTGCCGTTCAAGGCCAGCAACCTCTTCCTGCAGCTCTTCATCCATCTCTCGGCCTTCTTCCTGACGGCGCTGATGTGCCACCAGGCGCTGGTGGCGCGCCGGCCAACGCCGGGTCATCTGACGCAGTTCTATCTGTGGATGTCGTTTGGCGGCGTGGTCGGCGGCGGGTTCAACGCTTTCCTGGCGCCGGTGATCTTCAACAATGTGTGGGAATATCCGCTCGTCCTGGCGCTGGCCTGCCTGGCCCGGCCCTGGGGAGAGGGGCCGGTGGAGCGTTGGCGCTGGGTGACCTTCGCCCTCGGCTGCCTCGCCGCCGTCGCCGCGCCTATCGCCACCTTCGCGGCCTATAGCGGTGAGATCGGCCGCGCCGACATCCTGGGCGTGAGCGGCCATGACCTGATGCTCATGCTGGTGAAGGTCGCGCTCGCGGCGGCCGTGGTCTGCGCCTTCCTCGTGCGTCGGCGCGGCATCGTGTTCTTCGGAATCATCACCATCATCTCGCTGGCCGCCGAAGGCGCGGGAGACAAGGTCGATGTCCTGAAGAGCTGGCGCAGCTTCTTCGGCGTGGTTCGCCAATCGGAACTGCAGCTACCCCAGATGGGCGGGACCGTACGCATGCTCTCGCACGGCACCACCCTGCATGGCGCCCAGGCGCAGGATCCGCGTTGGCGCTGCCGGCCCCTGGTCTACTACGCGCCGGAGACGCCGATCGGACAGGTCTTCAGCCAGCGTCAGGGCTCAATGTCGGCCCTTCGCATCGGGGCCGTGGGTTTGGGGACCGGAGCCGTGGCGGCCTACACCCGGCCGGGCGACCACCTGACCTTCTTCGAGATTGATCCCCTGGTGATCCGCGTCGCCACCGATCCCGCCCATTTCACCTATACCAGCGAGTGCGCCAAGGGGCAGGTGGACTATGTGCTGGGCGACGCGCGCCTGACACTGGCCAAACAACCGCGGGATCAGTTCGACATCCTGCTGATCGACGCCTTCTCTTCCGACAGTGTGCCGGCTCACCTCCTGACGGTGGAGGCGATGAAGGGCTATCTCACCCACATCAAGCCCGATGGCGTGCTGGTTCTGCACCTCTCCAACCGGAACCTGGATCTGCGCAGCCCGGCGATGGCGGTCGCCTTCGCCGCCGGCGGTGAGGCCCTGCTGCAGCGGCACGACGCCGCCAAGAGTTCGCCCATGCTGTGGGAGTCCTCGGAGGACGCCCTGATCGTGGCGCGCAACGAAAAGGCCCTGGCCGCCTTTGCCGCCGACCCGCGCTGGAAGCCGACCGAGCCGGTGCTCGTCCGCCCCTGGACCGACGACTACACGAACTTGGTTGGGGCCTTGTATGGGCGGATGAAAGAGCGCTGGAGTTGGCTGCCCTAGGTCACCGAGGCGGCCCAGGGTCTTGGTCGGAGCGGGCTGCGGGCGGAAAACCGGTTCCCGCTATTCCTCACCCCGCCCTAGGCGCGGGTCTCGACGGTCGCCACCGCCTGGGCCATGAGGCCCTCGCCACGGCCGGTGAAACCCATGCCCTCGGTCGTGGTGGCCTTCACGCTGACGCGATCCAACGGCAGGTTCAGCAGGTCGGCCAACCGGGCGCGCATGGCGTCGCGGTGCGGACGGATTTTCGGGCGTTCGCAGATCAAGGTGACGTCGACGTTGAGGATCGTCCCGCCCTTGGCCGCCACCAAGCTGGCCGCATGAAGCAGGAACCGGTCCGACGCAGCGCCCCGCCACTGAGAATCGGTTGGCGGGAAGTGCTCGCCGATATCGCCCTCGCCGATGGCCCCCAGGATGGCGTCGGTCAGGGCGTGCAGACCGGCGTCGGCGTCGGAGTGACCGATCAGGGTCTGGTCGTGGTCGATCCTGACCCCGCAAAGCCAGACCGCATCGCCGGGCCCCCAGCGGTGGGCGTCGACGCCAAAGCCGGTCCGGACGATCCGCCGGCCACCCGCAAGTTGCTCGGCCATGGCGAAGTCCTCCGGATAGGTCAGCTTCATCAGCAGCGGATCGCCGGCGACCAGGGCGACCTTGCCTCCGGCGCGCTCCACCACGGCGGCGTCGTCGGTGGGCTCGGCGTCAGCGGGCCAGGCGGCATAGGCGTCGAGCAGGGTGCGCAGGCGGAAGGCTTGGGGGGTCTGGGCGCGCCAGAGACCGTCGCGGGAGACCGTCTCGGCCACGATAGCCGTTCCGCGCTTGAGCGTGTCGGCGACGGGAAGGGCGGGGACCGCTCCGTCGGCGCTCCCAAGAGCGGCCAGGAGGGTCTCCACATGCGCGGCGGTCACGAAAGGTCGCGCCGCGTCGTGGATCAGGACCGCTTCGTGCTCGGGGGCGGAGAGGGCGGCCAGGCCCCTCTGGACCGATTCAGCTCGTGTGGCGCCACCGACGACGGCGCTCCAACCCGCCAGACCGGCCAACGCCTCACCGGCGTCGGCCATGCGATCGGTGCCGGTAACCACGATGATTTCTCGGGCTCCGGCCAGGCTCAGAGCCTCAACCGACCAACGCAGAATTGGACGCCCCCCCAGGCTGCGCCAGGGTTTGGGCGCCCCTGGTCCGGCCCGGGTGCTAGAGCCTGCGGCGACAACGACTGCAGAAAAGTTCATGACGACGTTGTTTAGAGGGCGATCGTGTCCTGTCTAGGCTTTACGGCGCCGCACAAATTGCCTAAAAAGGCGGCGATGGGGTTGATTACAAAATGAGCAACGCGCTCGCAGTCGGGGATATCGAAGTGTTGGGGCGGGCGTGGATCGCGCCCATGACCGGCGTTTCGGATCTGCCTTTCCGCAAGGCCGCCAGCAAGCTCGGAGCGGCGTATGTTGCGACCGAAATGGTCGCCTGCGCCGAGTTCTCCAGGGGCCGACCCGACGTCGTGCGCCGCGCCGCGGTTGGTGAAGGCCTGCCGCTGATGGTGGTCCAGCTGGTGGGCCGCGATCCCGTCCACATGGCGCGCGGCGCTGTGTTGGCCGTCCAGGCCGGCGCCCAGATCATCGACCTGAATTTTGGTTGCCCGGCAAAGGAGGTGACCGGTGGCGCCCAGTCGGGTTCAGCCCTGATGCGCGAGCCGGATCTGGCCGAGGCCCTGATCGCCGCGACCGTGGACGCCGTGGACGTGCCGGTCACCGTGAAGATGCGCCTGGGCTGGGACGACACCTCCAGGAACGCGCCCGAGATCGCCGCCATGGCGGAACGGCGTGGCGCCAAGGCCGTGACCGTTCATGGCCGGACCCGCAGCCAGTTCTACAAGGGCGTGGCCGACTGGTCGGCCGTCCGCGCGGTGAAGCAGGCGGTTTCTATTCCGGTGATCGTGAACGGCGACATCGTCGACGGCGCCACCGCCCGTGAAGCCCTGGCGCAATCTGGCGCCGATGGGGTGATGGTGGGGCGCGGCGTCTATGGCCGGCCTTGGGTCGCCACCCAGATCGAGACCGAGCTCAAGGGCGGGACCTTCGTCGAACCCGACGCCGAGACACGCCTTGGTATCGCCCTGGAGCACTTCCGGGACAGCCTGAATTTCTACGGCGACCGCCTGGGTCTGCGGGTCTTCCGCAAGCACCTGGCGTCCTATGTCGATAACGCGCCTTGGCCCATGCAGGTCGAGGCCAGGCAGACCGCGCGCTCCGCGCTCTGCCGCCTGGAGGATCCCGCCCTGGTCGAGGAAGGCCTGATCGCGCTCTGGCGTGATCCCCAAACGAGATTGGCGGCATGAACAGTCGAACACGGGCCGCGAACAGCGGTGTAAACCTGGATATCCTGAAGGCTGCGGCCTTCGATCTCTCCCCTGAACCTGCCTTGGTGGTGAACGGCGACGGCGCCCTGGTGGCCGTGAACGAGGCCGCTGAAGCCCTGTTCGGCCAGGGGCTCAGCCTGCTGACGCGGGGCCGTTTCGGCGCCGCCCTGCCGGAGGGCTCGGCCTTGGTCTCGCTGTTTAACCGGGCCCTGGAAGAAGACGCTCCGGTCCGCGAGCGCGGGGTCGAAATCAGCCTGTTCGGGCATCCCTCCTTCGAGGCCGACGGCGCGGCGGCCCCACTGGGGGACGGCTCGGTGCTGCTGACCCTGCACGTGAAGGGTGGCGCGCTGGGAGGTGAACGCACCGGGGCCGAGGCCGCGGGCTTGCGCACGATCGTGGGGCTGGGCCGAATGCTGGCCCACGAAATCAAGAACCCGCTTATGGGCATCCGCGGCGCGGCTCAACTGTTGAAGGCCGGCGCCAAGGCGGAGGATACGCCGCTCGCCCAACTGATCGTCGACGAGACCGACCGGGTGCGGCGGCTGGTGGACCGGATGGAGGCCTTCTCCGACGACGCCCTGCCGGTCTGCACCCCGATCAACATCCACCAGGTGCTGGACCGTGTCCGGGCGCTGGCTGTCAATGGCTTCGCCGACGGCCTGGTGCTGAAGGATATCTACGACCCCTCCCTGCCTCTGACCTATGGCGACGAGGATCAGCTGATCCAGATCTTCCTCAACCTTGTGAAGAACGCCTCGGAGGCCGCTCACAGCCGCGGCGACAATCGGGGCGAGGTGACGATCCACACCGCCTACCGACACGGTGTCCGGGTTCGGGCCGCCAAGGGCCAGGCCCTGCGCGGCGCACCGCTGGAGATCCGCATCCAGGACAATGGCCCTGGCATTCCGGCCCATCTACGGGAGAGCCTGTTCCAGCCCTTCGTCACCACCAAGGTCAACGGCGCCGGCCTCGGCCTGGCGCTGGTCTCCAAGCTCGTGTCCGGCCACGGCGGATTGATCGATTTCGAATCCGAGCCCGGCCGCACGACATTCCGAGTGCTGCTGCCTATCGCATCTCAAGAGGACGTCTCGGCATGAACGCGATCGCCGCCAACGCTAACAAGAAGATCCTGATCGCCGACGACGACTCATCGATTCGTCTGGTGTTGAGCCAGGCCTTCACACGTCTCGGCTATCAGGTGCGCGCCACCGGCAACGCCACGACGTTGCTGAAGTGGGTCTCCGATGGGGAAGGGGACCTCGTCGTCACCGACGTGATGATGCCCGACGAGAACGTCTTCGACGTGCTGCCGCGCATCCGCAAGGACCGCCCGAAGCTGCCGGTCATTGTGATGAGCGCTCAGAACACCCTGCTGACGGCGGTGAACGCCGCCGAGGTGGGCGCCTTCGACTACATCTCCAAGCCCTTCGATCTGGACGACATGACCTCGGCGGCCCGCCGGGCCCTGGCCAAGCCGGCGGACTCCGAAGCCTCCAAGGCCCAGGCCCGCGCCGTGCGCGACGAGCGCCTGCCGCTGATCGGACGTTCTGGTCCGATGCAGGACGTCTATCGCACCATCGCCCGCCTGGTGGGCGCCGACCTCACCGTGCTGATCCTCGGCGAGTCCGGGACCGGCAAGGAACTGGTGGCGCGAGCCCTGCACGAGATGGGCAGCCGCAAGGACGGCAAGTTCGTGGTCATCAACCTGGCCGCCGTGCCGCGCGAGCGGGTGGAGACCGAGCTGTTCGGCCGTGAGGACGGGGATCACGGCAAGCTGGTGGAGGCTGACGGCGGCACCCTGTTCCTGGACGAGATCGGCGACATGCCGCTCGACGCCCAAACCCGCCTGCTGCGCGTTATCGACGGCTCCGAACCGGCCCTGAACCCCAAGACCGGCCGTCGACCCAATGTGCGCATCATCGCCGCCACCAACCGCGACCTGCGCGGCCTGATCCAGCAGGGCCTGTTCCGCGAGGATCTGTTCTTCCGCCTCAATGTCGCACCGCTGCGCCTGCCGCCGCTTCGCGACCGGGTGGAGGACATCCCGGACCTGGCGCGCGCCTTCCTGCTGCGCGCCAACCGCGAGGGCCTGCCGTCCAAGACCATCGACGCCGCCGCGCTCGAACGTCTGAAGCTGCATTTCTGGCCGGGAAATGTCCGCGAGTTGGAGAACTTGATTCGCCGTATCTGCGCCCTATACGCCGAGGAGCTGATCAGCGCCCGCATCGTCGAGCGTGAGCTGGCCGACCAGCAGCCGCAGATTCAGGGACAGGAAGGGCCGGTGACCCTGGCCACCCTCGTGGAGCGCCATCTCGGCGGCTACTTCGCCGAGCAGCCGGACGGGCTGCCGCCGGCGGGGCTCTATGACCGGGTGCTGGAGGAGATCGAGCGTCCGCTGATCCAGCTTACCCTGACCGCGACGCGGGGTAATCAGGTGCGGGCGGCCGAGATCCTTGGGCTCAACCGCAACACGCTGCGGAAGAAGATTCAGGACCTCGGCGTGGAGATGGCGCGGGGCCGCCGCTGACCGTCCTGACGCGGATGTGAAGCATTCTCGCAACAACCTGTTGAGTCTCAGGCACACTTCCGCCTAGGGTCGCCGCGTTATGGCGTCCCTGACCCACGACGGCGAGAATCCTCAAGCGCCGGCCGCGCGGCTGTGGCGGGCCATACAGTCACGCTATGTGCTCGGCGGCGGCTACGCCCTAGCCCTGCTGCTGACCGGCGTCGCCATCCTGCTCGCCGCGTCGCCGCCGGAGACCGGCCCCCTCGCGCCGGCCAGCAAGAACATCCTGGTGCTGCTGGGCTTCAATCTTGTGCTGATCCTGGGGCTGGCGGGGATCATGGGCGCGCGGCTGGTGGCCCTGCTGGACGCCAGGTCCATGGACGCCGGCGCCCGCCTCCATCTGCGGTTCGTCGCCCTCTTCGCCCTGGCCGCCGTGGCGCCCGCCGTGGTCGTGGCGCTGTTCTATGGCGTGCTGGTCAACCGGGGGGTGGAAAACTGGTTCTCGGAGCGCGTTCAGACCGTGGTGGAGAATTCCGCGACTGTCGCCCGGTCCTATGTCGAGGATCAGAAGCGCTACATCGGCGACCACGTCACCCTGATGGCCGTGGATCTGAACCGCGCCGCGCCCGCCCTGCAGTCCAGCCCCATCACCTTCAGCCACTTCCTGGCCTACCAGGCCTCGTATCACGCCTTTCCGGCGGCCTATCTTATCGACCGCGAGGGTCGGGTGTTGGCCCGGGCGGAGGCCGGCGATGCGCCGGGTTACGTCACGCCGCCGGAGAGCAGCTTCCAGGCGGCCGATGAGGGCGACATCTCGGTGCCGGCCTTCGACTCCGCCGACCTGATGCGGGCGGTGTTCAAGCTGTCGGCCTATCCCGACGCCTATCTCTACGTGGCTCGGCCCGTTGAGAAGGGGATCATCAACCACCTGACCGACGCGGACGCATCCCTGGTGTCCTACCGAGAGGCCGCGCAGAGCCGGCAGCGGATCCAGGTCGTGTTCATCCTCTCCTACATGGAGACGGCCCTGCTGGTGCTGGTGGGCGCCGTCTGGCTGGGCATGGCCGCGGCCAATGCGATCTCGGGTCCTGTGGGGCGGTTGGTTCAGGCCGCGGGCCGCGTCGCCGGGGGCGATCTGACGGCCCGCGTTGATGCTGAGAATGATCCTGATGAAATCGCCGTATTATCCCGCGCTTTCAACAGCATGACGCACGATCTTCAGGCGCAGCAGACGGCGTTGCAGCGCGCGCGGGATGAAGCCGATCAGGACAGGCAGTTCATCGAAACCGTGCTGGCCGAAGTGTCGGCCGGCGTCATCGGTCTGGACCCCGATGGCGGCATCTCGGCCGCCAACCGCCAAGCCATAGAATTGCTGGGGCTCGACGTCTCGCCCGTGGGCGGTCGCCGACTGGCCGATGTCGCCCCGGAGTTCGTGCTGATCGCCGAGCGCGCCCGGCTCGCGGGGGAGGCAGAAGAAGAGGTCGATGTCGACCGGGACCGCGAAACTCGGCGGTTGCGGGTCCGCGCCAGCCGCAGCGAAGGCGGACTTGTGCTCACCTTCGATGACATCACCCGCCTGGTCTCAGCGCAACGGAACGCCGCCTGGCGCGACGTGGCCCGCCGTATCGCCCACGAGATCAAGAACCCCCTGACCCCCATCCAGCTCTCGGCCGAACGGCTGCAGCGCAAGTTCCGGAAGGGCGTCCCGGCCGAAGACCTGGAAATCTTCGACCGCTGCACCGACACAATCGTGCGGCAGGTGGGGGATATCGGTCGGATGGTGGACGAATTTTCCGCCTTCGCCCGCATGCCTTCGCCGGAGTTCGCCGAGCAGGACCTGGTGGAGCTGCTGCGCGCCGGGGTCTTCGCCCAGCGGGTGGCGAGCCCTGACATTGAGATCGAGCTCCTGGAGCCACTGCCCCCCACGATATTGATGGCGGACGGCCGCATGCTGGCCCAAGGCCTGACCAATATCCTCAAGAACGCCGCCGAGGCGGTGACCGCCCGCGTGGCCGACAAGCCCAAGCCGAAGGGCAAGATTATCGCCGGGCTGACCTCCGACCGGTCCGGCGTTTGCATAAGTATCGAGGACAATGGGGTCGGGCTCCCAGACAAGGACCGCGACCGGCTGACCGAGCCCTATGTGACGACCCGCGAGAAGGGCACGGGCCTTGGTCTGGCCATCGTCAAGCGGATCCTTGAGGACCATGGCGGCGAACTGATTCTAACCGATGCGACGCGAGGCAAGGGCGCCCGCGTCGTACTGAAACTACCGACGACGGCGCGGGTGAAAGTCCCCGGCGTCACCGACGATTACGGACTTGAGGTGACCCATGGCGGCTGATGTTCTGGTTGTGGACGACGAGGCCGATATCCGCGAACTCGTGGCCGGCATCCTGTCGGACGAGGGCTACGCCGTGCGGACGGCCAACGACTCTGAGTCGGCGCTCGCCGCCATCCGGGCGCGCAAGCCATCCCTGCTGGTGCTCGACATCTGGATGCAGGGCGGCGGCATGGACGGCCTGGAGCTGTTGGACATGCTCCGGACGCTCGACGCCGACTTCCCGGTGATCATGATCTCGGGCCACGGCAACATTGAGACCGCGGTCAGCGCCATCAAGCGCGGCGCCTACGAGTTCCTGGAAAAACCCTTCAAGTCCGACAAGCTGCTGTTGATCGTCGAGCGAGCGCTGGAGGCCACCAGCCTGAAGCGCGAGAACCGCCGCCTGCGGGCCCAGGCCCTGATGCCGGACGGCCTGGTGGGCAAGTCCATGGCGACCCAACAGCTCCGAAGCCTGATTCCGAAGCTGGCCGGCGCCAACAGCCGCGTGCTGATCGCCGGTCCGCCGGGGGCGGGGAAGGAGACCGTGGCGCGGATGATCCACGCGGCCAGCGCGCGGGCCAAGGCCGAGTTCGTGGTGATCAGCGCCGCGGGCATGACGCCCGAGCGGATGGACCTCGAACTGTTTGGCGAGGAGGCCGAGACCGGCCGTCCGGCCAAGATCGGGGTCTTCGAACGCGCCCATGGCGGCACGCTCTATCTGGATGAAGTGGCCGACATGCCCTTCGAGACCCAGAGCCGTATCCTGCGGGTGCTGGTGGAACAGCGCTTCCGGCGCGTGGGCGGCGACAGTGACGTGCAGGTTGACGTGCGCGTCGTCTCCTCCACCTCGCGCGACCTGCGCGAAGAGATCGCCGGCGGGCGTTTCCGCGAGGACCTCTTCCACCGCCTGAACGTGGTCCCGGTGATGGTGCCGGGCCTGGCCGAGCACCGGGAAGATATCCCCGAGCTGGTGGAGTACTTTATTCAGCGCATCTGCGACGCCACGGGTATGCCGCGCCGCCGCCTGGCGGACGACGCGCTGGCCACCCTGCAGGTCAAGGCCTGGCCCGGAAACCTGCGCCAACTGCGAAACAATGTGGAGCGCATGCTGATCCTGGCCTCGGGTGACCCGAGCGAGGCGATCAGCGCCGAGATGCTCCCTGGCGATTCCTCGCCCTCGGACCAGGGATCATCCCTGGGCGCCGACCGGATCATCGCCCTGCCGCTGCGTGAGGCCCGCGAGGTGTTCGAGCGGGAGTACCTGAACGCCCAGATGTTGCGCTTCTCCGGCAACATATCGCGCACCGCAGCCTTCATCGGCATGGAGCGCTCGGCCCTGCACCGTAAGCTGAAGTCGTTGGGCCTGTCCGGCGCCCGGCCCGTGGAAGAAGAAGACGCCTGATGGGTCGCATCACCTATGTGAACGGGCGCTTCTCGCGCCATGCCCAGGCCGTGGTCCATATCGAGGACCGTGGATATCAGCTGGCCGACGCGGTCTATGAGGTCTGGTCGCTGTTCGACGGCAAGCTGGCCGATCCGGAGGGGCACTTCGCCCGCCTGGAACGCAGCCTGGGTGAACTGCGGATCGCCATGCCCATGAGCCGGGCGGCGCTCACCATGGTGCTGAAGGAGACCGTGCGGCAAAACCGCGTCCGCGAGGGCCTGGTCTATCTGCAGGTCGGTCGGGGCGTGGCGCCAAGGGATCACGCCTTCCCGCACCCCGACACAGCCCCCAGCATCGTCATTACGGTCAAGGCGGTGGATCGCGCCGCCACGGAGGCCAAGGCCGCCAAGGGGGTGTCGGTCATCACCACGCCGGAGAACCGCTGGGGCCGGTGCGACATCAAGACCGTCGGCCTGCTGCCGAACGCCATGGCCAAGCAGGCGGCCAAGGAGCGCGGCGCGGCCGAGGCCTGGTTCGTCGATGACATGGGCCTGGTGACAGAGGGGGCATCCTCCAACGCCTGGATCATCGACGCCGACGGGACCGTGCGAACCCGCGGGACCAACGCCAACATTCTGCGCGGCGTGACCCGCTACAGCCTGCTGGACATCCTGAAGGAGCAGGGGATGACGGTGGACGAACGGCCCTTTACGCCCGACGAGGCCCGCGCCGCGCGGGAGGCGTTCATCACCGGCGCCGGGGCCCTCGTCCTGCCCGTGGTGGCCGTGGATGGCGCCCCGGTTGGAGACGGAAAGGTCGGGCCAGTGGCGATGAAGCTCCGGAGCCTCTATATCGAGCGTGCGCGAGCAACTGCGATCTGACACGAACGGCGCGATTGCGCCGGTTATGAAGAGCGGTCTAGCGTCCAACTTGTGTGTGGCGACCGGTTTGCGGACGCCGATTTAGAAAAAGGGCGAAAAGCCATGTCGAACGAAAAGAAACAAAACCTGCAGGACACCTTCCTGAACAGCGTGCGCAAGTCGAAGACGCCGCTGACGATCTTCCTGGTCAACGGCGTGAAGCTGCAGGGTGTGGTCAGCTGGTTCGACAATTTCTGCGTGCTTCTCCGCCGCGATGGCCAGTCGCAACTGGTCTACAAGCACGCCATCTCGACCATCATGCCGGCCCAGCCCGTGCAACTGTACGAGCCGGCGGAAGATGAGGCCGATTGAGCTCTAAACTCATAGATCGCGAGGTTCCCCCGCAGGGAGCCATCGTCATCCACCCCGTCCGCGACGAGCGGGGCCAGTCCCGGAGCGCCGAAGGGCGGCTGGAGGAGGCCATAGGTCTCGCTCTCGCCCTGGATCTCGAAATCGACGACGCCTTCGTCGCGCCGTTGCGCAAACGCGTGCCCGCCACCCTGTTCGGCAAGGGCAAGGTCGAGGAGATCGGCAGGATCATCGAGGCCGCCGAGGCGGACGTGGCCGTCGTCGACGACCAGCTGACCCCGGTGCAGCAGCGGAACCTGGAGAAGGCGTGGAAGGTCAAGGTCATCGACCGGACCGGCCTGATCCTGGAGATCTTCGCCCGCCGGGCGCGAACCAAGGAAGGTCGCCTGCAGGTCGAGCTCGCGCGTTTGTCTTACGAAAAGTCGCGCCTGGTCCGTACCTGGACCCACCTGGAGCGGCAACGCGGCGGGGCAGGGGTGATGGGCGGTCCCGGGGAGACGCAGATCGAGACCGACCGCCGGCTGATCGCCGACAAGATCGTCAAGCTGAAGAAGGACCTCATCGAGGTCCGCCGCACCCGCGATCTGCAACGCGGCGCGCGGCAGCGGCATCCGTACCCTTCAGTGGCGCTGGTGGGCTACACCAACGCCGGCAAGTCGACCCTGTTCAACCGCTTGACCAAGGCTGAGGTCATGGCCGAGGACATGCTGTTCGCGACCCTGGATCCCACCATTCGGATGCTGGACCTGCCCGATGGCCGGCCAGCGATCCTGTCGGACACCGTGGGCTTCATCTCCGAACTGCCGCACGAACTGGTGGAGGCGTTCCGCGCCACCCTGGAGGAGGTGAAGGAGGCCGACGTCATCCTGCACGTCCGCGACATCTCCAGCGACGAGACCGACGCCCAGGCTCAGGACGTGCGCACGGTGCTGTCGCGGCTCGGCGTGGAATTGGAAGAGCGGCGGCTGATCGAGGTCTGGAACAAGCTCGACCTGGTGGATCCCGAGACCCGCGACCGGCTGACCGGCGACGCCCGCCGCGCCAATCCGCCGGCCGTCGTCGTCTCGGCGGTGTCCGGGGACGGCTGTGACGATCTGCTGGCGATCGTCGCCGAGATGGTCGATGAGGCGCCCGCCGTCGAGATCACCGCCACGGCGGCTCAGGGCGCGGCGGTGGCCTGGCTCTATCGCCACGGCCGCGTGCTGGAGCGTGAGACCCAAGACGACGGTGGCACGCGGCTTGCGGTGAAGCTGAGCGCCCAGGCCCTGGGCCAGTTTGAACAACTCTTCCCGCAGGCCCGCCTGCGGGCCTGACGCGGAGCGCGCCTTGGACTACATCCCGATCCAGCCGGGCCGCCGCCGCATGCCGGGCCACCTGATTCTAATGTGCGTTCTGGAGGGGCTTCTGGCCCTGGCCGCCGCATGGGTGGCGCTGACGCGAGTGCCGCCCGCCGCGATCATGAACCATCGCGAGGTGATCACCACCTTCGCCGGCAACACCTTGCCGCTGGCCTTGATCGCATGTCCGTTGCTGGCCTGGGTGGCGTTCGTGCGCCGCGGCGACGGGGCGATTTGGCCTCTGCTGTGGACCCCGGCGCTTTGGGCCCTGCTGGTCATCGTGGGCGCGCTCTAGGCCTCTCGCGAAGACGGGGCATGATAGGCGTCCCGCGCCAACCTCGCCTCAAGCTCAATGACGGGGTGGAACAGCGGGTTGGCGCGCGCCTGAATCAGGTCTTCCCAGACCTCAGGTCCTGCGCTCACCCGCGGGCTTTCTCGGCAGCCTTGGCCGCATCCCAGAGGGCGTCCATCTCGGCCAGATCCGACTGGTCTGGTGTCTTGCCCCGCGCCTTCAGGGCCGTTTCGATGTGGCGAAAGCGCCGGGCGAACTTGGCGTTGGTGGCGCGCAGTGCGTCCTCAGGGTCGATGTCCAGGGTGCGGGCGATATTGGCCACTACGAACAGCACGTCTCCCAGTTCGGCCCGGGCCTTCTCTCGATCCTCCGCGGCGATCTCCACCTTCAGTTCCTCGACCTCCTCGTCGAGCTTGGCGATCACCTCGCCAATTGAGGGCCAGACAAAGCCGACCGTGGCGGCCCGGCGCGACAGCTTCACGGCGCGGGTCAGGGCCGGCAGGCCGGGGGGGACATCGTCGAGGATGCTCTCATTGCGGCCCTTGCCAGCGCGTTCCCGGGCCTTGATGACCTCCCAGGCGCGGGTCTGCTCGGCGCTGGTGCGCCGCGCCTCGTCTCCGAACACGTGGGGATGGCGGCGGATCATCTTTTCGGAGATGGCGTCGGCCACATCGTCGAAGGCGAAGGCGCCTTGCTCCTGCGCCATGCGCGAGTGGAAAACCACCTGGAACAACAGGTCCCCTAACTCATCGCGCAGATCGGCCAGGTCGTTCCGCTCGATGGCGTCAGCGACCTCATAGGCCTCCTCCACCGTGTAGGGGGCGATGGTGGCGAAGGTCTGCTCCAAGTCCCATTCACAGCCGCCCTGCGGATCGCGCAGCCGAGCCATGATGTCCAGCAGGCGGTCGATCGGGCGAGCGGCTTTGGCCATGGGTCGAATATCCCTGTGCGCACAGCGGAAACGCCCGCTCGCGAGAGGCCGCGATCTGACCGCGCGGGCCTTGAGCAGGCAAGCTTGATTCCATCTGGGCAGTCACGACGCGGGACGGCGTAAAGCCGCCGTTAACCAACCTGGCTCAGCCTGCCACTCACGATCGCGTTCGTCGGTTTCAAGGGGGGATGGCGCCATGCGCCTCCAGATCTCAAAGGCGATCAGCCTGATGGGCGCGCTGGTCTTCGCCGCCATGCTCGCCAGCGTGGGCGCCAGCCTCTACGCCATTCAGCAGCTCCGGGTCGGCGGCCCCCTCTACGAGCGCATCGTTCTGGGCAAGGACCTGGTGGCCGACATCCTGCCGCCCCCCGAATACGTCATCGAGGCCTATCTGGAGGCCCGGCTGGCCATCGACAACCCCTCGGCGGTGGCCCAGTCGAAGGCCCGGCTGAGCCAACTCCACAAGGAATATGATGATCGTCATGCTTTCTGGCTGACCGCCAGGCTGCCGGAAAACCTCAAGCGAGACATGGTGGAAACGTCCCACGCCCAGGTTCAGGCGTTTTGGGGACACATCGAAAACGACTATCTACCGGCTTTGGAGCGCGGCGACATCGTGGTCGCTCGTGCTGCCCTGGACGACATCGCCACTGACTATGCTCGGCACCGGCTCGTGGTGGACCGCATGGTGATCGCAAGCAACGCCATGAACGCCGCTGTCGAGGCCCAGGCCGGGCGGCAGCGGGCAAGCCTGTTCTCTCTGGCGTCAGGTCTGGCCCTCCTCGCGGCCGCGGCCTTGGCCGCCGGTCTCTGGGCGGTGCGAATGGGGCTGGTCGCTCCAATCATCCGGATGACCCAGGTGATGAGCCGGCTCGCGGCCGGTGAGCACAGGCTTGAGACGCCGTTCAAATCTCGAGGCGACGAGGTGGGCGAGATGGCGCGGGCCGTGGAGGTGTTCCGCGCCTCGGCCATCGAGCGCGACGACCTTCAGCGGCGCGAGATTCAAGAACAGGAGCGGGCCAATGCGGCCCGCGAGAGTGAGGCCAACGCCCGTGACGCGGCCAGCGCGCAGCGCGCAGGCGTGATGGGCGCCCTGGCGTGCGGCCTGGAGCGGCTGTCGGCGGGCGATCTCGAATGCCGGATCGATCAGGC
>JAGNIV010000067.1 GCA_018001015.1 Phenylobacterium sp.
GGGCGTATGCCGACGTCAGGCGCGATCATCACGCCGCACCTGTCGCGGCGTGATGATCGCGCCTGACGTCGGCATACGCCCTGTCGGACCAGGGGAGTTGCCCGCGCTCCTGGCCCTGATGGCCGACCACGCCGCCTTTGAACGCGGCCAGGCGTCGGCGCAGGCCTCGCAATTGTCGCGTGCCCTGTTTGAGTCCCCCGCCCGCCTGTTCGTCTGGGTGGCGGGGGACGGGGCGGACCTCTTGGGCTATGCGGCCGCCAGCCGTGAGTTTAGCGCCTGGCAAGGCGGCGAGCACCTGCACATGGACTGCCTGTTCGTGAGCGCCGCCGCCAGAGACCGGGGCCTGGGGGCTCGACTGGCCCAGGCCGTGATCGCCTTTGCGGCGGCCGAAGGCCTGGCGCAGGTGCAGTGGCAGACCCCGGCCTGGAACCGCGATGCGGTGCGGTTCTACGAACGGCTGGGTGCGGTCGGGACCGACAAGATGGGCTTCTCACTCGCCTGTGGTGAGGCGCGCGCGGCTTAGCCGCGGCGGGCGAGGCCCGGCTCAGACGGCGATCGCATCGCCCTGCCGTTGCGCCGGCTCAAGCGCTTCAGCGATGGCCTGGAACAGCTTGGCCGCGTCAACGGGCTTGGCGACAAAGTCGTCCATTCCGGCGGCCAGGTACTCGGCGGTCTGATGAGACATGGCGTTGGCCGTCAGGGCGATGATCGGGGTCCGCGCCCGCCCGGCGCGGGCCTCCTCGGCGCGGATCGCCCGAGTGGCCGTGGGACCGTCCATGATAGGCATCTGGACGTCCATCAGGATGAGATCCCAGTCGTGCTCGCGCCAGGCCTCAAGCGCCTGGCGCCCGTCACCCACCACGAAGGCGTCGATGCCCACCTGCTGCAGCAGGGTCTTGAGGACCAGTTGATTGACGGAGTTGTCCTCCGCCGCCAGGAGGCGCAACGGCCGCTCCGGCTCCAGGATGGGCGGGCCACCGCTTTCGGCGGCAGTCGGCTCCAGGCTTTCGTCGCCGGCCCGCTCCAGGGGAAGCACCACCTGGAACGTCGAACCCTGCCCCTCCACGCTGGTGACCGTGATGGCGCCCCCCAGCAGTTCGGCCAGTTGCCGGCAGATCGCCAGGCCAAGCCCCGTACCGCCAAACCGCCGCGTGGTGGAGGCGTCGGCCTGCTCGAACTTCTGGAACAGCCGGTCCAGCACCTCAGGCGCCATGCCCAGGCCGGTGTCGGAGACCTCGATCATCAGGTTTTCGCCCGCTCGCGACACCGCCAGGCGAACCTCTCCGGCGTCGGTGAACTTCAGGGCGTTGGAGACCAGATTGTAGAGGATCTGCCGCAGCCGCGTGGGGTCGGAGCGGTAGCGGCCACGCGCCTGCGGCGCGATGGCCAGGACCAGGCTGACCGCCTTTCGCTCGGCGACGCCCGAGAATGCGTCATGAGCGCTGGTGACGAGGCTGGCGAGGTCGAACTCGGCCATTTCCAGGTCGAGCTTTCCGGCCTCGATCTTCGACAGGTCGAGGACGTCGTTGAGGATGGCCAGCAGGGTCTCGCCCGACTGCCGGATCACCCCCAGCCGCTCCCGCTGAGGCGGGGAAAGTTCCTCGGCGGCCATGACCTGCGCCATGCCCAGGACGCCGTTCAGCGGCGTGCGGATCTCGTGGCTGATGGTGGCCAGGAAGTTGCTCTTGGCGCGGTTGGCGGCCTCGGCCTCCTCCTTGGCCTGCAACAGGAGGCCTTCGGAGGCCTTGCGCTCAGTGATGTTCTGCATCGCCCCGATCAGGCGGATGGGGGTTCCCTCGGCGTCGCGAATGAGTTTGACCGTGCAGTTGGCCCACACCTCCGCGCCGTCGGCGCGATTGATCCGGTATTCCGGCCGGAAGGGCAGATCGTGCTCCACCGCGTAGGTCCATTCGTCGCCGATCCGCGCCCGATCGCGGGGGTCAATGGTGATGCTGGTGTCGGCGATGAAGTCGTTGGTGTCGACATCCTGGTCGAAGAAGGTCTCGGCGGCCCCATCGGTCTCGAGAGTCATCTTCGTATAGTCGATCTCCCAGACGTGCAGGTCGGCGATCTCGACGGCGAGCTTCAGCCGCTGTTCAGAGCGGCCCGTGCGCTCCAGCGCTTCGACCATCTCGGTGATGTCCAGAGCCGCCACGATGATCCCGCCGACCTCGCCTTGCGCGTCATGCCAGGGCGTCAGTTCGGCGCGCAGGAAGCGCACGCTGTCATCGGTTCCCGGGCTGGGAACCCGATCGCCATGCACCTTCTCACCGGCGAGGCAGCGGTCATAGGCGTGGCGGAAGGGCTCAAAGAAGGCCGGCGCGATGTCGTAGATGCAGCGTCCGCGCGCCTCCTCAAGCGTCAGGCCAAAAGCCTCCAGCCAGAGGGGGCTGGCCTGCAGGATCCGCAGGTCGCGATCAGAGACCATGAGCGAGACGGGGACCGCCTTCACGAAGGCTGACAGGGTCGACTGGGTTTCCGCAAGCTCCAGGGCGCCGAGCTGGCGGAAGCACTCGTCGGCGACGAACTCCGCGAGCTGCTCAAGCATCCTCAGCTTGGCCGCATCGAAGGCTTTGGTTTGGAGACCCACAACCGAGAGCACGCCGATCACCTCGCCGTCCCGCCCCAGGATCGGAACGCCGAGATAGAACCTCAGATGGCCGCCGCCCGCCACGAGGACGTGGTTGGCCGACGCCGGATGGCGGGTCAGGTCCTCGACCCATAGCGGCGCGCCCGAGCCGATCACCTGCTCGACCAGCACACTGATCTTGGGAAGCCGGCCTTCCGGGTCGCGGTTGCGCCACATGCGCCCCTGATGGACGATGGCCAGGGCTGCGGCGTCGCCGTCGAACATTGCGACCGCCATGTCGGTGGCGCGATCAAAGACCGGCTGAACGCTCGCCAAGCCAAAGGCCAGCCCGCGAGGCGGTTTTGGATTTGCCGGCACGCTAACGCTACTCCTTCCCAACACGACCCAAGTCTATGATCAGGATGATTAATTCGGCGTTCACCGGCCCCAGAGACGACTGCAACGCGTTGTCGCAGCCTGGAGCGGCCGGCCAGGCTGCGGCGCAACGTTTCTGCACGGCGGACCTCTTCGGCGCGGTGAGGATGATGACCCGGGGGGCGCGGTGGCCTAAGGGTGGAGCCCCCTTGAACGCCCAGGAACCGAGACCCCGATGAGTGACCCCGCCGCCCTGCGCCCCGAAACCCTGGCCATCCACGCCGGCGCCACGCCCGACCCCACCA
>JAGNIV010000047.1 GCA_018001015.1 Phenylobacterium sp.
GGGCGAAGCCTCGCGACAGCCGGTCCGGCTCCTGCACCAGCACGGCGCGGGCGACCATCGGGGTATTGCCCACCAGCATCCGGTCGCCGAGTTTCAGGCCGAGCCGATCCAGCAGCGCCTGCTCCACCGCCGCGCCGGGAACGCCGTCCACGGGGCGCAGCGCCTGGGCGAGGGACGAGGCGCCTTGCAGCTCCACCTTGCCCGCCAGGGGATAGGCCTCGCTGACGCCCCGAAGTTCCACCAGCCGCCGCTCGCCGGACGGCGCCTCGGCCATGGCGCGCGCGCTGACCGCGAAGGCGACCTCGCCCATCTTCTGCATCGCGGCGCGCTCGGCCGGCGTGAACCGGCGCTGTTCCAGGGTGGCGGCCAGATCACCGCCCAGAATCTCGCGAGCCTGCCCCGCCAATCCCTGCCGGAACGCCTCAGCCGTCGAGCCGGCTGCGGCGATCGCCGCCACGCCCAGGGCCAGGCAGGCCAGGAAGATGCGGAAGCCCCGCACCCCGCCCCGCAGCTCGCGCACGGCGAACTTCCAGGCCAGCGGGCTCATGACGCAGTGACCGTCCGCCCGTCGCGCAGGCTCACCTGGCGGTCGGCGCGGCGGGCCAGGACCGCGTCATGGGTCACCAGCACCAGAGCCGCGCCGGTCTCGCTCACCAGGTCGAACATCAGGTCGGCCACCAGGACCGCGTTGGCGGCGTCGAGGTTTCCGGTGGGCTCGTCAGCAAACAGTAGGGCCGGCCGGGGCGCGAGCGCCCGGGCGAGCGCAATGCGCTGCTGCTCGCCGCCCGAAAGCTGGTGCGGATAGTGCCGGCCCCGCGCCGCAAGCCCGACCCGGTCCAGCCAGACCCGCGCCAGCTCCGCGGCGTCCCGGCGTCCTGCGATCTCCAGCGGCGCGGCGATGTTCTCGGCCGCCGTCATGTTGGGCAGTAGGTGGAAGGATTGAAAGACCAGGGACACCCTGCCCCGGCGCAGACGGGCGCGGCCGTCTTCGTTCAGCGCACCCAGATCCTGACCAAACAGGCGCACGGTTCCGGCGGTGGGCAGCTCCAGCCCCGCGGCGACCGAGATCAGCGAGGACTTGCCTGAACCCGACGGCCCGGTCACCGCCACCCGCTCCCCGGGCTCCACCCGGAAGCTCAGGTCGCGCAGAATCTCCACCGGGCCCGCCGCCGAGGGCAGGCTGAGAGAGACCGCGTCCAGTTCCACCGGCGCACCGGCCTGCGTCGTCTGCGCCAAGCGAAATCCTGCTTCCATTGAGCTGTGATGCTGAACCCTTAAATAGGACAGACTCATGACTGATACACCTGATCGATGCTGACCCGCCGCCACCTGATCGCCGCCGCTCTGGCCGCCCCCCTCCCCGCGCTCGCCGCTGGCGGGCCCGTCGTGACCATTTTGGGCGACTCCATCACCGCTGGATTTGGGCTTCCGGCCTCGGCCGCCTTCCCCGCTCGCCTGCAGGCGGAACTCGCCAAGCTGGGCCGCAGCGCTGTGATCCGGCCCGCCGGTGTGTCGGGTGACACCACGGCCGGCGGTCTGGCCCGTGTCGACTTCAGCGTTCAGAGGGACACCACCCTCTGCATCGTGGCGCTGGGCGGCAACGACCTGCTGCAGGGTCTCAAGCCAGGGACCACCAAGGCCAACCTCGACGCCATCGTGAAACGGCTGAAGGCGCGGAAGATCCGGGTGCTGCTGGCCGGCCTGGCCGCCCCCCCGGCGATCGGCGGCGGCTATGCCCGGGAATTCAACGCCGTCTTCCCCGCGGTGGCCAAGGCGCAGGGCGTGGCCTTCTATCCCAACCTGCTGGCCGGGGTGTCAGGCTCGACCCGGCTGAACCAGCGCGACGGAATCCACCCCAACGCCCAGGGCGCAGCCCTGATCGCCCAGCGGATGGCCCCGGCGGTGGCCAGGGCGCTAGGCTAGAACCATCCCGCGGTCGCTCTTCGCGCCCGGCGCCGAGATTGTGTTCTCGCCCCAGCGCCGCCGTGGGAGCCTAGGAAACAAGGGATTGGGAACGACGTGGCGGCCTCGGCCGCGGCGGACTGCGGCCACATTAGTCTTTCCTTAGGGCAAAGGCCGAACCTTCCGGGGCATGCTGGACCTCAAGTTATCGAAGCCGCATCGTTCCCCTGTGGATCGTAACGGCCAGGCGCCCGCCCGCTTCAAACCCGCCAAGGATGGTGTCTCGCGAGCCCTTGGCGCGGCGGTCTCAGATGACCGGGGCGTCTCGGCGGTGATGTTCGCCGTCACGCTGGCGCTTCTTGCGCCGCTGATGTTGGGCGTGTTCGACATCTACTTGGCGTCCACTCAGCGAACGCAGTTACAGGATGCCCTGGATGCGGCCACGTTGTTCGCCGCCCGGTCGCCCGGAAAGACCTCCGCCGCGGTGGACCAGGTCGGCGAAGCGGCGCTTCGCGCCAACCTGACCCTGCCCGGCAGCGCCACCCTGGTGAGCTCGACCTTCACCCTGGAAGGCGACTCCGTTGTGGCTCAGGCCGAGGTGAAGATGCCCGCCCTGGCCGCCGGGCTGTGGCCGCACGAGAACCTGCGGGCGAACTCCGAAGTCGTCCGCTCCCTGGATCGCCTGGAGCTGGCCCTGGTGCTCGACAACACCGGCTCCATGTCCGGCAAGAAGCTCTCCACCCTGAAGACATCGGCCAAGGATCTGGTCGACAAACTCCAGGTCGCCGCCGCCCGTAGTCCTCAGGTCGATCCCTTGAAGATCGCCCTGGTGCCGTTTTCGATGACCGTCCGGGTGCAGGGCAAGAGCAGCGTCAAAAAGTACAAGACCAGCACCCACAGCGGCGCCGGCATTCCCGCCTGGATCGACCCACAGGGCTCGGCCCATGTGGCGGCGGGAAAGGACATCTTCAACACCAAGAGCGACCGGCTCGGCTTGCTCAAGGCCATGGGCGAGTCCTGGGAAGGCTGCGTCGAAGCCCGTCGGCAGCCCTATGACGTCGAGGAGACGGCCCCGACCGTGTCAATTCCGGCGACCATGTATGTCCCCTACTTCTGGCCCGATGAGCCGGACGCCGCCGATGGGTTCTCCGGCTATCCGAACGACTACATTGACGATGCGACCAACAGCTCAAGCTGGAGCGTGCGTGAGAAGAACGCCGCGAAATACAAGAAATCCCCCCGCAACGGCAGCTTCATGTCGGGATACGAATATGGCCCCAACGCCGGCTGCGCGCTGCAGCCCATCGTCCGGCTGACCACCAGCAGCGCCAGCATCAAGTCGGCGATCGACGACATGACCGCCGTGGGCGACACCAACATTCCCCTGGGCATGTCCTGGGGCTGGCAGATGCTCTCGCCCAGCGCGCCGTTCTCGGACGGCGCCCCCTACGGGACCCCGCACCTGCGCAAGATCATTATCCTGATGACCGATGGCGATAACACCATGGGCGATCCCGCATCGAGCTGGGAGCAAAACAAGTCCTACTACAGCGGTCTGGGCTACATCTGGCAGGGGATGCTCGGGGTCACCAGCGCAAGTTCCGGCGCGCGGAGCGACAAGATGGATGATCGCCTGGCCGTGCTCTGCGACAACATCAAGGCCCGCGACATCGTCGTCTACACGGTCCGGGTCGAGGTGCGCAGCGGCGAGTCGTCCCTCTTGGAAAACTGCGCCTCCACCGCCGACAAGTTCTATGACGTCCAGGACGTCGCCGACCTGTCGGCCGCCTTCGACTCCATCGCCGGATCCATCGACAACCTGCGCCTGACCCGATGACCGTCGCGGGCGGGCGTCGTCGCCGGCACTATAGCCGCAGGTCGGCCTGGCCCTTCGGGAACACCGACTTCACGTCGTAGAGGACGGCGCCCGGCTTCCCCAGGGCGCGGATGGTCGGCAGCCCCATCTCCAGGAACGCCGAATGGGCGACGGCCACGACGATGGCGTCATAGGCGCCCTGGGCCGGCTCGGGGACCGGTCGGACGCCGTACTCAGCCTGCGTCTCGTCGGCGTCGACCCAGGGATCATAGACATCGACGGCGATGTCATAGTCGGCCAGCTCGCGGACGATGTCGATCACCCGGGTATTGCGCAGGTCGGGGCAATTTTCCTTGAAGGTCAGGCCCATGATCAGCACGCGCGCGCCGCGCACCTTGGTGTCACGTTGGATCAGGGCCTTGATCAGGCTCTGGGCGATATAGGCGCCCATGCCGTCATTGATCCGCCGTCCGGCCAGGATGACCTGCGGATCGTAGCCTGCGTCCTGGGCCTTGTGGGTCAGGTAATAGGGATCGACCCCGATGCAGTGCCCCCCCACCAGGCCCGGCTGGAACTTCAGGAAGTTCCACTTGGTGCCCGCCGCGGCCAGCACCTCCTGGGTGTCGACCCCGAGGCGATTAAAGATCAGCGAGAACTCGTTGATCAGCGCGATGTTCAGGTCGCGCTGGGTGTTCTCGATCACCTTGGCGGCCTCGGCGACCCGGATGGAGCTGGCCAGGTGGGTGCCGGCGGTCACCACCGCGCCGTAGAGGGCGTCGACGAAGGCGGCCACCTCCGGCGTCGAGCCCGATGTCACCTTGATGATCGACGACAGGCGATGGGCCCGGTCGCCGGGATTGGCGCGCTCGGGGCTGTAGCCGGCGAAGAAGTCGGTGTTGAAGGTCAGGCCCGAGACCTGCTCCACCACCGGCACGCAGTCCTCTTCGGTGGCGCCCGGATAGACCGTGGATTCGTAGATCACCACCCCACCGCGGGAGATGGCCCGGCCCACGGTACGGCTGGCGGCCAGCAGGGCTGAGAGGTCGGGCCGCTTGTGGCGGTCGATCGGCGTCGGCACCGTGACGATGAAGACGTTGCAGGCTTTCAGGTCGGCTTCGTCCAGGGAGAAGGACAGCTGACGGGCGGCCGCCAGTTCGTCAGCGTCGACCTCCAGGGTCCGATCATGGCCGGCCTGCAACTCGGCGATCCGCTCGGCGCCGATGTCAAAGCCGACGACCGCATAATGATCGGCCAGGGCGACGGCCAAGGGCAGGCCGACATAGCCCAGTCCGATCACGCCGACTTTCACCGGGGACTGGGTGAAGGGACTCTCAAGCATTCTTGTCTCGACGCCATCGCGGGCGTCCTCGCCGCGCCGGACCTGACTAGCATGGATCGTCACGGTGACAGCCCCCGTCGGGGCGATCATTGATGCGGCCGTCCGCCCTAGTCAGCCGACGAAGCCCCGGCCAGGCAGTCGGCGCCTTCGGAGCGTAGCAGGTCGCAGGCCGCGGTGGCGGCCGCGCCCGACAGGCCTAAGAACCTCGCGAGGAACAGACTGCCGGAGGGCGTCAGGCCCTGGTCGGCCTTTCCCAGGCGCTTGGGATGACGGCGCTTGAGCTCGGCCAACTGCGAGCGGGCGCGGCTCTTGTCCTTGAAGGCGCCCACCTGCACCCACCAGGACGTCTGGCCGCCGGCCCGATCGCCCTGCGCGGCCGCTTTCACCTTGACGGGCTGGGACGCCGCGGCGACCTGCCGATGAATGGCGGCGGCGGGGTCCATCGCGCCCAGCAACCGCCGCACCGAGACATCCATGCCGGCATAGCGCACCGCGAGCGTCGTGAAGCCGGCGCCCAGCAGGGCGCGCATCACCTGATCGCGCCCCTGGGCCGTCCGTCCGCCGAGCACCACGGCGATGATCCGGCGGCCGTCCTGCACGCCTGAGGTCAGCAGGTTGTAGCCCGCGGCATTGGTGTAGCCGGTCTTGAAGCCGTCGATACCAGGGCGGCCCAGGAGGCGGTTGTGGCCATTGATGGTCTTGCCACGGAACACCGTCTGCTCGCGGTCGAACAGGTGATAGTCCTGCGGATGGTCCCGCAGGAAGGCCCGGGCCAGAATCGCCATGTCGCGCGCGCTGCTCACGTGGCGCGCATCGGGCAAGCCCGATGCGTTTACGAAATGGGTGTGGGTCATGCCCAGGGCGCGCGCCCGTTCCGTCATCAGCCGGCCAAAGGTGCGCTCGTCCCCGCCCAAAGTTTCGGCCAGGGCCGACGCCACGTCATTGGCCGACTTCACCACCATGATCTCCATGGCCTGGGCGACGGTCAGCTGACCGCCGACCGGAAGGCCAAGTTTGGAGGGCGGTTGAGACGCGGCATGCCGCGACATCGTCACCTTGTCGTCGCGCTTCAGCTCCCCCCGCTCCAGGGCGTCAAACGCCATGTACAGGGTCATCACCTTGGTCAGGGATGCGGGGAAACGCCGGGCGTCGGGCTCGTACTCATAGAGAACTTCGCCCGTCGTCGCGTCCATCACGATCGCCGCGAACTTTGACGCATCGACATTCGCCGCCTCGGCGCCCGCCGGGCTGAAGAGGGCGAAAACAGCGATGAAGAACGCGACCGCAAGCCCGGCGAGCGGGCTCCGAAGGGAGACTGACATGTGCAAATTTCCGCCGCGACGCCGGCTTGGGGCCCCAAGGCCCCACTTTGAGCGCATGAGCCTCAAAAGCATCGGACGGCAAGGTAAACCAAGTCTGAAGATCGGGACTTCGCGCCGCTAAGGAACCCCGGCCTTGGCGGCCTCGCGGGCCAGAGGGTTGGGGGTCGGCGGGGCCACCAGGGTGAGCGTATTGCGATCGGTGTGATGGAAGGGATCGGGCCGGCCGCGGACCTGCAGGAGGGTGTCCTCGAAATAGGACCAGGTGCCGTCGGGGTTCACCGTCACCACCATGCGGAAGGCGTCGGTGCGGAAGGCGTGCTCCAGAAAGGGCTGCGAGCAGATGCCGTATTCGGTCGAGCCCCGCGTCGCGGTGACTTCAAACTGGGTGGCGTCGGCCTGCGCCTTGCCGCCAGCCAGCACGATCTGGCCGCGCGGGATCGTCAGGGAGTGCAGCAGCATGCCCGTGGCCGGCTCCCACAGCCAGTAGCCGACCTGATCGTGATAGGTCTCCACCTCGCCAGGTTTCACCATGTGGGCGTGGTAGCGCAGCCCGTAGAGCAGTTGTGGGCCGTTCGACTGTGGGTCGATGGGCTGCAGCGCGATGTGCTCGACATAGTCCTGGCGGCGCGGCGCGTCGGCGTCCGGGTTCACGTCAAACCCCTTCACCCCGACCCAGACGCCAGCCAGGGCCCGCAGGGGGCCGAGGTTGGCCAGGGTATCGACGTCGATGTCGTCCTGCTCGGTGAAGATGTCTTCGACGAAGTCAGTCATGGGAGGCCCGCGCGTTGCTCTGACCTCGCCTTTGCAGGCGGGGCCATGGCGGCGTCAAGCACCCAGACCTCCCGCGGCGCCCTCAGTGCTGGAGATGAGCTTCCAGGCGGGCGCAGGCGGCTTCGAGGGTCTCGATGGCGCCCACCACCTCCTCACGTTGCTGCGACAGGGCGGCGATCCGCTGCTGGAAGGCGCGAAGGGCGACGGCGTTCTGCGCCGCGTCCTGGTCAGCCGGATTGTGCAGGTCCAGCACCTGGCGGATCTGGGCCAGGGACAGTCCGACCCGGCGCCCGCGCAGGATCAGTTGCAGCCGGGCCCGGTCACGGCGCGAATAGAGCCGCTGCTGCTCCCGACGTTCGGGCGCCAGCAGCCCCTGCTCCTCGTAATAGCGCAGGGTGCGCGGCGTGACATCGAACTCGCGGCAGAGCTGCCCGATGGTCAACAGGGTCGGGTGACGGCGAAGGCTGGCGGTCATGATAGGGGCCTCTCTCACGCACGCGACCCTACGCGATCAACGCGCGACGGTGAAGAACAGACAGGAGGTCCGCCGGCCCTGCAAGCTCGCCAAGACCGGGCCGGCGCACAAGCTTTCGAACCTGACAGGTCGTGATAGCCTTGAGGGATGAGCGCCAACATGACGCAGATCGACGGCTACGCCCACGAGGTGGCCCACCTGGGCGCCGAGAACGGTCCGCCATTCATTATGGTCAGCCGCTCGCGGGCGAGGCGCGAGGCCGCCGCCCGGGGCCGTGTCGGCGGCGGCCACAACCTGGCTCGGCCAAAGGTGTAGCGCCTGTGTCACGCGTGATCTTCATCTGGGCCCTGGTTCTCGCGGCGGGCGCCTTCGCCCTCCAGTGGCTGGAGTACCGCTTCCTGGCCCGCGCATTCTCGCCGGAGGTCTACGTCGCCCTGATCGGCGTGGCCTTCGCGGCCGGCGGCGTATGGGTCGGCTGGAAGCTCAACGCCCGCAAGCCGCCCGGCCCCTTCGCGCGCAACACCGCCGCCGTGGCCGCCCTGGGCCTCACCCGCCAGGAGGTGAAGGTGCTGGAGCGGCTGGCGGCCGGACAATCCAACAAGGAGATCGCCCGCACCCTGGGGGTCTCGCCCAACACCGTGAAGACCCACGCCGCCAACCTGTTTTCCAAGCTGGAGGTCAGCCGCCGCACCCAGGCGGTGCGCAAGGCCCGCGACCTGCACCTGCTGCCCTGACCCAAAGGCGCCAGCCGCACGATCTCACCCTTTTGGGCGATGGCCGCGGGCGCCGCCAGAAGCCATCCTCACGGCCACACAAGAGAGGAGCAGACCCCATGACCCGCACCATCCTGACCTACGGCCTGATCTCGGGCCTGGTCGCCATCGCCGGCATCGTCGCCAGCATCATGCTGGCCCCCGACGGACACGGCAGCATGCTGGTCGGCTACCTGATCATGCTGGTGGCCCTGTCCTCGATCCTGGTGGCTGTGAAGCAGTATCGCGACACCGTGCTCGGCGGGGTGATCCGGTTCCATGTCGCCTTCCTGATGGGACTCGCCATCGCGGTGCTGGCGACGGCCGCCTATGTCGCCGGCTGGGAAGCCTATCTCGCGGCGACTGGATACAGGTTCATGCCCGAGATGGTCGCCGAAACCCTGGCGTCCAAGCGGGCCGCCGGCGTCACCGGCGCCGAATACGCGAAGCTCGCCGCGGACATGCAGGCCATGGCCAGGTCCTACGAAAACCCGTTGGCGCGGTGGCTGATGACCTCGGCGGAAATCTTCCCCGTCGGCCTGCTGGTGGCCCTGGTCAGCGCAGGCCTGCTGCGGATGCCGGGCTTCCTGCCCGCCCGCTCACATCCGGCTTGAGAACAGCGCCTGGACGCTGGCCAGGTCCTGGACGATGTGACCGAGCGACTTGTAGGCGGTGATCTGGTCCCGGGACTGGCGACCCGGAATGGCGCCCGACAGCACCTGGCCGATCTCTCCCACCACGTGGTCATCGCTGACCCGGCCCGAGGCCTTGGCGTTCAGGAACTCCGCCCCCTGGGCCAGGACGCCCTCGCGGCTGTCGGCGATGAAGCGGCTGGCGGCCACCAGATCATCATCCACCTCGACGGGGCCCGGCCGGCTCGAGCCGACGAGGTTCAGATGCGTGCCGGGCCGCACCCAGGCGCCCTTCAGGATCGGCTCCTCGGCCCCGCTCACCGTGCAGATGATGTCGGCCTCCCCGACAGCGCCCTCCACATCGCCAACCGCCACCACGGGCAGACCGGTCTCGGCGGCCATTTGCGCGGCGAAGGCGCCTGCCCGTTCTGGTGAGCGGCCCCAGACGGTGACATGATCGATGGGCCGCACCTGGCGCAGGGCCCGCAGATGGGTCTGCGCCTGCTCTCCATAGCCGAGGATCGCCAGCCTCGTCGCGTCGGGCCGGGCGAGCGCATCGGTGGCCACGGCGCTGGCGGCGGCGGTGCGGATCGCGGTGACCTCGCCGGCATGGGCCACGCAGACCGGCGCGCCGCTGTCGGGATCGAACAGGACCACCACCCCCTGATGGGAGGGCTGGCCCAGGGCGAAGTTCTCCGGAAAGATGCTGATCAGCTTGGCCCCGAAGGCCCCTTGCTCCCCGAGCGCGCCCGGCATGATCCCGAACATCCGGCCCTCGGCGAGCGGGATGATGGAGCGCAGATGCTGCCGCGTCTCGCCCCTGGACAGGGCGATCATCGCCGCGCGCACAATGGGAATGGCGACCTCATAGGTCAGCCGCTTCCGCACCTCGTCTTCACCAATGACTCGCATGGCCCACCTTAGGGGCGAGGCGCGCGCGAGGCCAAGGCTCAGGGCGCGGCACGCCTGTGGTGCAGCTCCAGGCCCTGGGTGGCGTTGCGATGGAAGCCCTTCCAGGTCAGGCCCGGCCCGCCAGGGCTGAAGGCGCTGTAGCCGGCGGGCTGCGGGGACGGCCAGCGGGCGTCGGCGCCGCGCACCACGTCGATGTCGAGATAGGCCGCGCGGCTGGCGTCGCCCTTCACATGGAGATCGAGGAAGGCGGTGATCATGTGCTGGCTGATGGCCATGATCCGGTCCTTGCGCCAGACCGGATCCTCAAACCAGTGGAAGTCCCACAGGGTGTCGCGCATCTGGGCCGGGACGCTGCTCATGCCGATCCCGTGGCCGCCGTTCTGGAACACCAGCATGTAGCGGTCAGCATGCACCGCCTGATCGAAGACCGGCTTGATCCCGTCGGAAAAGCCCACGGTGCGGTCCTGGTCGCCGGCGATGATCAGCAGGGGCGCGGTGACCCCGCCAAGACCCTCGGGGCCCCAGGTCTTGAACCGCACGCCGGCCGGCGCGATGGCCACCACCGCCTTCAGGCCGGGAACCGCCAGCTCGCCGGCGCGCGCGCCGCCCTTGGCGAAAGGCGCCATCAGGCCCCCCGGTACGCCAGCCGCGCCGCCGGCGGGGTCGAGCTTGCCGCCAGCCACGGTCAGCACGCCATAGCCCCCCATCGAATAGCCCATCAGGGCCATGCGCGAGATGTCGGCGCCCAGCAGGGCGCCCTTGCCCGCCTGAGCCTGGAGCTGATGGGCCACGAAGGCGATGTCGAGGGGCCGGCGCAGGAAGGGCTCGGGGAAACCCTTGCCGTCGCTGATGTCGGGATCGCGGTGATGGATCGCGGCCACCACATAGCCCTTCGACGCCAGGTTCTCCGCCAGCCAGGTCATGGCCGCGGGCGTGCCGCTGTAACCGTGGGAGAGGATCACCAAGGGAAATGCGCCCTTCAGCGCCGGGGCGTCACGCACGGCGATCCCGGCCACGGTGAAGGCGGCCGGCGGCCTGGGGGGCTCGGCGGGCAGGCTGGCGGAATAGGTCACGGGCGCGGCGTTGGCCGCCACCGTCGCCGGGTACCAGATGTCCACCGGCAGGCTGCGGTCCTTCAGGGGGGCGGCGGCCTTGGCGGCGTCATAGGCCAGGACGTCGGGCTGTCGCGGCTGGACCAGGACAATGGAGGCGACGCCCACACCATTGGCGCCGAGCCGCGCAAGCTCAGGGGCGTCGACACCGGGCCGGCTCGGCGGTGTCTCGGCGAGGGCGGCCCCGGCGAAGAGCCACAGCGCCAGGGCGAAGCCGAACCTGAACATGGAATTCCTCTGGCTGCCGGGAACGGTCTGGCCCCGTCCCGGGGGCATAGCCTGGGAATATCGACTTTATGCGAAGGCGCGCGGGAATATCGGCCCGCTCCCGCCTACTGGCAGTAGTGCCTCAGGCCGTCATAGCCGAGATAGGTGCGGCTGCGCGGATCGTAGCTGCGGTACTTGCGCGCGCAGTAGGCGTCCCAGTTGCTGTCGGCGCCCCATCGGCGCCTCGTCTTGTGGCCGACCCTGTGTCAGGAATTGGCGCATGTCTGGCCCGCTGATCGCCCCGCAAGTCCCCACCCCTGTGCTGGTGGTGATGGGCGTTTCAGGGGCGGGCAAGTCGACCCTGATGGCGGCCCTGGCGACGCGCCTGGGCTGGGCGCACCAGGACGGCGACGACCTGCACCCGGCGACCAATGTGGAGAAGATGCGGCGCGGCGAGCCGCTGACCGACGCCGACCGGGCGCCTTGGCTTGCGGCGGTGGGCCGCTGGATCGACGACCGCCGCGCCGAGGCCGCGCCCTGCCTGCTGGCCTGCTCGGCGCTGAAGCGGAGCTATCGGGAGAACCTGCGGACAGGCCGGCCGGGGCTGTGGTTCGTCTGGCTGTCAGGCGACCGCGACCTGCTGCATCGACGGCTGGCCGAACGCGCCGGACACTTCGCCGGGCCCCGGCTGCTGGACAGCCAGCTTGCAACCCTGGAGCCCCCCCAGGGTGAGGAAGACGTGATCTCGGTCGACATCGCCCTGCCCACCGAGGTCCAGGTCGAGCGGGTTCTGGA
>JAGNIV010000068.1 GCA_018001015.1 Phenylobacterium sp.
AGGGCGATCCATTGCGGGTACGCCCTTTTTTCATGCCCTTACGGAGGCTTTGATGACCAAGCGAGCCCTGAAGCGACAAGTGCGCGAAGGCGCCTTCGACGCCGGCCAGTTCCAGGATGACGGCAAGATCCGCCGCCTTCCCGTGGAGCGGGCCTGGTCGCCGTTGGCGCATCACAATGATGATCGCGAGCAGGGGTACCTGAAGACCATCAAATCCAAATCGCCGGGGCAGGACGAACTGATCGCCGCCATCGACGCCAAGAACCTGGTGATGGCGCTGGGCCCCGCGGGCACCGGCAAGACCTATCTGGCCATCGCCAAGGCCGTGGAGGCTTTGGAAGCCGGCAAGGTGGGCCGCATCGTGCTGTCGCGCCCCGCGGTCGAGGCCGGCGAATCCCTGGGCTTCCTGCCCGGCGAGATGGAGGACAAGCTGGCCCCCTATCTGCGCCCGCTCTATGACGCCCTCTCCGACCGGCTTTCCATGAAGCGGGTCCGGGCCCTGATGACCGAGGGCGCCATCGAGATCGCCCCGGTGGGCTTCATGCGCGGCCGCACCCTGAACAACGCCTTCGTGGTGATCGACGAGGCCCAGAACTGCACCTATGGCCAGCTGAAGATGCTGCTGACCCGCCTGGGCTGGCACTCCACCATGGTGGTCACCGGCGACCCCAACCAGTCGGATCTGCTGCCGGAGCTCTCGGGCCTCGGCCCCGTGGCCGACAAGCTGGAAGCGGTCTCCAACATCGCCGTGGTCCGACTGAAGGACCGTGACATCGTCCGCCACCCCCTGGTCGCGGAGATGCTGGGGGTTCTCTAAGAATTTTCAGGCCGGTCCCTGGCATGTCGCCAGGGACCGAGCCGCCCTTGGGGGCGATCGGGAAAGGCCAGACGCCGTCCGGCGCCGGCCAGCGTCCGGCTCGGTCGCCTTCGGCCCGAGACAGCTCATCGGGCCTCAGAGCCCGAGCGCCAGTTTGACGGTCCGCCAGTCCACCAGCTTGAAGTTCTGCCGGCTCCGCAGCGTGGAGGCTGTCTCGCCTGGCGTGTCGGCATCGTCCTGAACAACCACCAAACCCTCCGGAAAGACGCCGACCGCTCCCCCCAGGGCCGCCAGCCCGTCGGTCCCGGTGACCGCATCTGCGCCGGCGCCGGCGACCACGGAGAACCGGCCCGCATAGGCCGGCTCCGCGCCGTCGACCCGCCAGACGGCGAAGGCGCTGTCGCCCTGACTGGAGGCGATGAGCCAGGTCTTGTCTTCCTCCCTCAGCAGGCCGAGCCCCTCCACATCGGGGGCCAGCATGGCCGAAGGCGCGCCCGCGAGCAGGGTGCGGGTCGAGCCGGTCGCCGGATCGAGGCTGTAGCGCCAGATCCCCTTGGCCTCCTCGGCCACATAGAGGATCCCCTTGGCGTCATCGACGACGCAGCCCTCCGACTGGGACCCGACCGCGAAGCTCCGCTCCTGGACCAGGACCGGGCCGACCGCGCCCTCGGTCACCCCATACTGGCTTACATCCCCGTCGACACCCACCATCACGGCCACGAAGCTCTCCCCCCGGCGGCCCAGGCAAAAGCCGTAGGGCTCGCTGACCGTCGTGGCCGAAAAGCCCCACCGGCGGACCATCGGCGCGCCCGGCGCCGCGGGATCGGCCAGGAAGAACGAGACTCCCCCCGCAGAACGATTGCTCGCGCCAATCAGGATCTGGGCGCGCCCCTCCGCCGGGAAGCCGCTACGCAGATCGACATTGTTCAACCTGCCTTCGGCCAGGAACTGAAGCTGCTGTCCTGCTAGGTCATAGACATAGAGGCCCGCTTGCTTGTCCGTGCCCAGGATCAAGCCGCGGGTCGGATCGGCCAGATCAGCCCAGATCTCGGGATCATCCGCTGCGTCGCGACGTCCGGTGCCGACGGCGGGGGTTTCGCCGGACGCCGCCACGGGCGTCCCAGCGCCGAGCGTCATTCGAGCGGAGTCAGAGCGGCTCTCGGGGTCAAGCATAGCGCAAGCTGATCCGAGTAGCGATGCCGATAGCACTGTCGCAAATCTGAAAATAAACTGCCTAGAAAGCGTCACTGGCTTCACCTTGAGCTCGCCACTATTTCCCGGCGCTGCAAATCATGCTGCGCGGGGTTAGGTCAACCTCCCCGCTGGTCGGGGGAATACTTAATGCGAAACACGCTACTCGCCTGCGTCGCCGCGGCGCCGATGCTGCTGGCCACCGGAGCCAACGCCCAGGTCATGGCCGCCAGCGAGGCGCCGGCCGTCTCTGAGCTGATCGTCACCGGTGAGATCACCTTCCGCAATCGAACCGAAGACACCGCGCCGGCCCTCTCCTACGACCTGGAATATTTCCAGAAGTTCGAACCCCTCACCGCCGGCGACGCCATGAAGCGCGTGCCCAGCGTCCAGTTTCTCTCTGATGTCCTGGAATCCGATGGCGCGCGGCTTCGCGGGCTCGATCCCGGCTACACCCAGATCCTCATCAACGGCGAGCGGGTGCCCGGCGCGGGGGTCGACCGTTCGTTCTTCGTCGATCGCATCCCGGCCGAACTGATCGAGCGCATCGAGGTGGTGCGCTCGTCCTCGGCCAATCGTAGCGGCGACGCCGTGGCCGGCGCGCTCAACATCGTCCTTCGCGACGCCAACGTCCTGGAGGGCGGCTACCTGCGCGCCGGGGCCATCCTTCTGGACGACGGCCGGGTTCGCGAGACGTTCGGCGGCGTCTGGTCGGGCCAGGCTGGACCGGGGCGCCTTCTGGTCGGCGCCAATGTCCAGGGTCGCCGGAATCCCAAGCTCAAGGAGAGCTATCGCTACGACAAACCGGGCGGCGTGCTGGAGGACATCGAACTGCAAACCGACACCCGCAACGGTCGCGACTACTCCTTTAACACCAGCTACGCCGTCGATGTCGGCGGCGGCGACTTGGAACTGACCGGCCTGTTCGTGCGCACCGACCGCCTGGCCGATGAGGACTCCATCGAGTATCAGGCCGGCCGCGTGCGTCCCGCCGACCTGCTCACCCTCAACGACAACAATGTCGATATCCGGACCGACAACTGGTCGCTCTCGGCCAAGTACGCCCGCGACATGCTGGGCGGCCGCACGCGGGTGAAGCTTGGCTACTCGGCTTTCGACGACCGCCAGGATGAGAT
>JAGNIV010000069.1 GCA_018001015.1 Phenylobacterium sp.
GCGGTCGCCAGGGCCGCTGTCGAATTGAGAAATCCCGGCCCGGGCACAACGCTGTAAACCCCGACATCGCCGCGCATGAGGGCGTAGCCCAGGGCCATGAAGGCGGCCCCCTGTTCGTGGCGGGTATGAATGACCCGGATCTCACCCCGTCGGTCGTAGAGGGCGTTAAACAGAAAGTCGTTCTGCACGCCCGGCAGCGCAAACAGGGTGTTCACGCCCTGAGCGATCAGGCTATCGACGACGGCTTCGCCGCCGGCGAGTTGGGAGATGGGCATCTGCTCCTCCGGTTTGTCGACAAGGTCTCTATTTGGAAGCGATATCCCCAGGCTTCGCCTGGGGATATCGCTTCCAAATAGAAAATCAAACGATCTCGGCGACCTTGACCGGCCGCCCTTCGCGCAGGCTGCGCGTGGCGGCCAGGGCGACCTTGAGGGTCTCAAGCGCGTCCGCAGCCGAAGGCGTGGGCGGGCGTCCCTCGCGCAAGGCCTGGAAGAAGGCTTCCATCTCGAGCTTGTAGGCCGCCTCGAAGCGATCGGGGAAGCTCTCGAAATGATCGACCGTGCTCTGGAAGCGTCCATAGGTTGCCAGGGGGGTCTTCTGGGGCGGCTCGATGACGAGCTTGCCTTCCGAGCCCGCGACTTCGGTCCGGATGTCGTAGCCCCAGATCGCCCGGCGCGAGCCCTGGAGCGTACCCAGCGCGCCGCTGGCGAAGCGCAGCACGGCGACCACGGTGTCCACATCCCCGGCTTTCGCAAAACCGGGGTCGACCTTGACGTCGCCCCACGCAAAGACCTCATTCACCTCGCCCATCAGAAAGCGGGCCAGGTCGAGGTCATGGACGAACATGTCGACGAAGATGCCGCCGCTGGTCTCGATGTAGGACATGGGGGGCGGCGCGGTGTCGCAGCTCATGGCCTGGAAGCGCTCGAGCGCGCCGATCTTGCCCGCGCTGATGCTGCGCTTGGCGGCGGCATAGCCAGGATCAAATCGGCGCATAAAGCCGATCTGAACCGGCACGCCGGCGGCGGCGATGAGATCGACCACCCGGCGGGTGCCAGCCAGGTCCTGGGCGATGGGTTTCTCGCACCAGACGGGCTTGCCGGCCCGGACCGCGGTCTCGAGCAGGTGGGCGTGGGTGGTGGTCGGGGTCGAAATCATGACCACGTCCACGTCGGCGGCGGCGATGGCGCCCTCGATGTCGGTCGTGGCGCGCTCGGCGTTGGCGATGGCCTGCCCGCGCTGAGCGGCCTCGAGCGACATGTCCGCGACGACGGCCACCTTGACCCCACGGATGCCCATCAGATTTCCCAGATGGGTGAGGCCCATCCGGCCTGCTCCAAGAAATGCGACCCTAAATTCGGTTTTCATGTTCTCCTCTTGGCTCCTGGCGGTTTGATTTACCGAAAACGGAGTATCCCGGCTCCGCCGGGATACTCCGTTTCCGGTGGTTATCGGGTCTAGTAGTACCTTTCCCGCTTGCGCATTTCGGCCCAGGCGGCGCGGGCGGATTGGACGTCCGGGTTGTCGCTGACCTCGGCCGGCGGGACATCCCACCAACTGTGGCCCGGCACGCCAATGTAGCGATCGTTGCGCACATAGATGACGGTGGTCGCCGGATGGGCCCGCGCATCGCGCAATGCGGCGGCAAACTCATCGGTCGTCGCGCACTCGAGCACCCGCGCGCCCAGGCTGCGGGCGTTGGCGGCGAGGTCCACCGGCAGGTCCTCGGCGTCGTCGCCGTCTTCGGCCAGACGCCCCTGCCCCGCCACTGGCGCGGTGTAGCGCGTGCCAAAGCCCTTTTGCCCGAGCGAGCGGCTCAGGCTGCCGATGCTGTTGAACCCGCGGTTGTCCATGATGACGACGATGAGCTTGATGTTTTCCTGCACCGCGGTCACGATCTCGTTGGCGAGCATCAGATATGAGCCGTCCCCGACCAGGGTATACACCTCGCGGGCCGGATCGGCCATCTTGACGCCCAGCCCGCCCGAGATTTCATAGCCCATCGTGCTGAAGCCGTACTCGACATGGTATTGGCCGGGGTGGCGGGACCGCCAGAGCTTGTGCAGATCGCCCGGCAGCGAGCCAGCCGCATTGACCAGCACCGCATCCGGGTCGCCTTGCTCATTCAGGATGCCCACCAGTTCGCTCTGGCTGGGCAAGGGTTGACTTCGGCGGTTGTAGAAACCATCGACTTCGGCTTCCCAGGCGGCGTGCAGGGCTCTGGACGCGCTGGTGTGGTTGTCCGGCGCCTTCCAGCCGGCCAGCGCGCCGCCCAACTCCTCGAGCGTGGCGCGGGCATCGCCAACCAGCATCAGACCGCTGTGCTTGGCGGCGTCAAACTCGGCGACGTTGATGTTGACAAACTGAACGCCCGGATCCTGGAATTGGGTCTTGCTGGCAGTGGTGAAGTCGCTGTAGCGCGTGCCGATGCCGATCACCAGGTCGGCCTTGAGGGCGATGTCGTTGGCGGCAAAGGTGCCGGTGGCGCCGATGGCGCCCATGCACAACGGGTTGTCATACCGCAGTGAACCCTTCCCGGCCATCGTCTCGCCGACGGGGATGCCGGTCGCGGCCACAAAAGCAGCTAGCGCATTGGTGGCGTCCGAGTAGCGCACGCCGCCGCCGGCCACGATCATCGGGCGCTTACTCGCCCGAATGAGCGCGGCCGCCCGCATCAGGGCGACCCGGTCGGGCCGATTGCGCGGCACGCGCCACACCCGGGGCTCAAACATCGCGGCGGGAAAGTCCCAGGCTTCGGTCTGGACATCCTCGGGCAGGCAGACCGTCACGGCGCCGGTCTCGGCCGGGCTGGTGAGTACCCGCATGGCCTCGGGCAACGCGGTGATCAACTGGTCGGGCCGGTTGATACGATCCCAATAGCGGCTGACCGGCTTGAAGCAGTCGTTGACCGAGATGTCCTGGGAATGCTCGCTTTCGAGCTGCTGCAGCACCGGCGCGACATTCCGGCGGGCGAAAATATCGCCCGGCAGGAGCAGCACGGGCACCCGATTGACCGTGGCGGCGGCCGCGCCCGTGAGCATGTTCAGCGCGCCGGGCCCGA
>JAGNIV010000009.1 GCA_018001015.1 Phenylobacterium sp.
ACAGCCCAAAGGGCTCGGGGGATAACGGCCCCTCCACTGACAGTCCGCCTGGCGCGCCAACGCCAGGCGGACGTCCCGGAAGACATCCGCAATCTACCACCAGCCCAACAGACAAGGGGGATCGACGTCGTCGACACCTTCAACCCGCTAAGCCCTCCGCAGCAACTTCATCGACTCCAGGTCGGCGGCCTGGGCGCAATGCCTGCGCGCCATGGTCAGGAACATCTGATCGCCGCGCTCGGTCTGCTTGGTGCTGACCGAGGCGAAGATAGCGGTGAACACCCCCTGCAGCAGGTAGTGGCGGTAGGCGGTCCAGGCGTCGTTCCAGTCATAGCTGACGCCATAGCCGCGCAGGGCGCCCAGCCACTGCTTCAGCAGGTCTTGCTCGTGCTTGCGGCGGATCTCGGTGGGCAGGCCCGCGCCAATGAAATAGGCCACGTCCAACACGCCGGGGCCCAGCGCCACCGACTGCCAGTCCAGCACCGCCAGGGGCCAGCGGCCGCCCTGGGGTTCGAACAGCATGTTGTCGAGGCGGAAATCCAGGTGCTGCAGGGTCGGCGGTGCGGCCGGGCCGGCATAGAAGGCCCCGATATGGTCGGCGAAGTCCTGGCAGATCGCCATGTATTCCGGCTCCAGCCGGTCCTCGTAGCGGGCCCGGAAGGCGGTGATGACGCCGCCGAACATGGCCGAGATCGCGGCGGGCTCGATGGCCGGGCGGTTGAGGAACTCGACATCGCCGAGCTTCGGATCGGCCCAGCGCGGCCCATGCAGGGCGGCGGCCTCCCGCATCGCCACCTCAGCGTCGGCCAGGGAGCAGCCCACCAGCTGGTTCCCGCCTCGGGCCGGGCCCATGTCCTCCAGCAGCAGGGTGAAATCGTGGGTCTCGGTGTTGATCGCCGCCACGTAGGGCCGGGGCGTGCGGATATCCACCGTATGGGCGACCTCCTGGTAGAACCGCACCTCGTTCAGATAGAGGCCGATGGCCCCGCCGGTGGCGCGGCTGACCGGATCGGCGGACGGAAACTTGCCCACCACGCTGGCCGGCGCGCCCGGGGCGGGCGCCGCATAGGCCAGGTTGTAACGGACGCTCTCGCCGAGCATGCCGTCGCCGACCTTCTGCGTGGTGAAACCCTCGACCTGGGCGGCGACGCCCGCGCGGTTCAGGGCGGCGGTCAGCCAGGCGGCGTCGACGGCGTAGGGATCGGTGACGATGGGAAGGTCGCTCACGCCGCCTGTCCCAGGGTGTGGACATAGACCTCGTTGCGGGCGATGCGGTCGCCGTCCATCAGCACCAGGTCAAAGCCGCGCAGGGCGGGCGTGGCCGCGTCGCCGATGGTGCAGTACCAGCGCCCGCAGAAGCCGCCCTTGATCAGCCAGACCTCTTCCGGCTCGTAACGCATGGGCGGGGTCATGCCGAACAGGCCGGTCAGATAGGCGCCCAGCGCCGCGTGGCCCTGGATGCCGGCGGCGGTCTGCTGGTCGAAATAGAGGGTGTCGGGGGTGTAGAACCCCAGCAGGGCCTCGACGTCCTTGGCGCTCCAGGCGGCCAGCCAGCGGGCGTTGAACGCTTCCATCAGGCCTCTCCCAGGACGCGGGCGCGGTGCTCGGGGGTGAAGATTTCGGGCGGCAGGACCTCGGGCCCGGCCATCACCGCGAAGGTGTGGGCGCGCAGGGAGGCGTCCTGGCTGGCGCGTTCGTGCAGGCTGTCGCGCCGGGCCCGCGCGGTCTCGCCAAACTCGGCTTCCAGGGTGGAGACGATGGCGGCGGTGAACCTCAGGCGGCGCAGGCGCTCGGCGCGCTCGTCGGCGTAGGGCGTGAAGTCGGCCCTCGCCCAGTCAGCCTCGTCCTTCAGGATGTCGGTGACCATGCGGACGTCGCGATAGGTGATGGAGAGGCCCAGGCCGATGATCGGGTCGTTCCAGCCGCCGGCGTCCCCCACCAGCACCGCGCCGTCCGCGAGGGGCGCGTCGGTCCAGGCGTCGTTGTTGAAATAGGACAGCAGCGGCCCGATCGGCGTGGCGTCCGCCAGATGGACGTTGTCGGGGGAGCAGTTCATGCGGAAGGCCTCCAGGAAGGCCTGGGCGCCCTGCGGCCCCGCGAACCGGCGGCGCTGATCCAGGCCGTAGCTGCCGTAGAGCCGCACGCGGCCGGACCCTTGCGGGAAGGCCAGGAAGGAGAAGTCGCCCTCCACCCCGATGGCCTGGACCTTGGCGTCCCAGCCGGGCGCGCCCTCCACCAGCAGGCCGGCGAACATGTGGTGCGGGGCGTCCTGGTGCAGGGGGATGCCCAGGGTCTCGCGGACCATGGAGGCGCGGCCGTCGGCGCCCACCAGCAGCCGGGCGGTGGCGGTGGTTTCCTGGTCGCCCTGGCGGAAGGTGACGGTGGGGCTCGCGCCCGCCGCCACCGAGATCACCTGGACGCCGCGCCGGGCGTCAACGCCCCGCCGGACGGCCTCGTCGAACAGGGTCTGGCAGTGATGGGGATGGCCGATGGCCAGGGGTCCGGGGACGCCGGGCGCGAAGATCCCCAGGGGCGCGGGTGGCGCGGGCCGCCTCGGGGCTGCGGTTTTCGTCATAGGAGATGTGGGTCTCGATATGGTGGCCGCCGGCCTGCACCAGCAGGTCATAGAGCCCCAGCCGCTTGACCTCGGTGACCCCCCAGGGCGCGATCCACTCGCCGCGGACCCTGTCCTCGTAGACCTCGGAGGCTTCCAGCAGCAGGATCTTGGCGCCCGCCTGCGCCATCACGGCGGCCAGGGCGCAGCCGCCGATCCCGCCGCCGACAACGATCAGATCGTAGTCCATTTGCCAGTTCCGTCCCTTGGCCGGCGCTCTGACGGCGTGGCTCGGGCGATCTGAACAGCCTTCCTTAACGTCCGACAAGCGCCGTTCACCGGGGCCTAAGCATTGGCCGCCATGCTGCCCGCGAGCTTGGGGCGGAGGACGCCATGTCGATCACTGTGGGCGAGACCGTCGCCGCACCCGCGCCGCGCCGCTATCTGTGGGGGCCGGCCGCCGACTTCCTGCTGCTGGGGGGCGGGTCGCTGCTGGCCTTCCCGATCCTGCTGCTGCTGCCGGCCGACCGGGTCGCCGCGCCGCTGGCGGCGGTCATGTGGATGCTGATCAACGTCCTCAATCATCCGCACTTCGCCCATTCCTACCAGATCTTCTACCGGGGCTTCGGGGCCAAGGCCCTGACCGGGGCCCATGCTCCGGCGCTGCGGGCCCGCTATATCTTCGCCGGGATCGTCGTGCCCCTGGTGCTGGCGGCCTATCTCGGCGGGGCGCTGATGAGCGCCGACTCGCGCCTGCTGGGCTACGGCGGCAACGCCATGGCCTTCTTCGTGGGCTGGCACTACGTCAAGCAGGGCTACGGCATGCTGATGGTGGACGCCGCCCTGAAGAAGAGCTTCTTCAGCGCGATCCAGAAGAAGGTGTTCCTGGTGAACGCCTATGTGGTCTGGGTCTTCTCGTGGCTGAACGCCAACCACCAGGTGAAGACGACCCACCTCTGGGGCCTGGACTACTACGCCCTGCCCATGCCGGAGCCGATCCTGACCCTCGCCGGGTTCGCCGCCGCGCTCACGACCGCCGCCACCCTGGTCGTCATGGGCCGGGCCTGGAAGACCCTGCCCTGGAACGGGGCGACCGCCTACGCCGTCAGCCTCTACACCTGGCTGGTGTTCATGCGGATCAATCCGCTGTGGCTGCTGGTGATTCCGGCCTTCCACTCCCTGCAGTACCTGGCCGTGGTCTGGCGCTATCAGGGCAGCGTGGAGCGCGCGAAGTCGCCCAGCTGGAAGGCCGGCATGGCGGTGTTCGTGGCCTCAGGCCTGGCGCTGGGCTTCGTCGGCTTCTGGGCCCTGCCCAACCTGATGGACGCGGTGATCCCCTATGACCACGCGGTGTTCGGGACCACGGCCTGCCTGTTCGCGGTGTGGATCTTCATCAACATCCACCACTTCTTCCTGGACAACGTCATGTGGCGCCGGGAGAACCCCGACACCCGCACGCACCTGTTCAGCTAGTCGCGTTGGCGCTCAGCCCTGGCCAACGGAGCCCGGGCCTGGCAGGACGCCGATCAGTTCGATCTTGAAGATCAGCACGCTGTTGCCGGGGATCTCGCCGCCGCCCGCGCCCTCTTCGCCGTAGCCGAGTTCCGGCGGCACGTAGAGCATCCAGACATCGCCCGGCCGCATCAGCTGCAGGGCCTCGATCCAGGCCGGGATCAGGGCGTCGATCGGCATGGCCGCCGGGGCGCCGCGCTCGTAGGAGCTATCGAACACCTTGCCGTCCAGCAGCTTGCCTTCGTAGTGGACCTTCACCTCGTCGCCGGTATGGGGCTTGAGGCCGGTGGCGGGCCCCGACTGGACGATCTTGTACTGCAGGCCCGAGGGCAGGGTGACCACACCGGCCGCCTTGCCGTTGGTCGCCAGGAAGGTCTTGGCGGCGGCCAGGTTATCGACGGCCTTCTTGCTGGGACCGCAGGCGGCCAGCATCACCAGGGCCAGGGCGAGAACGAGACGCTTCATCACTGTTTCCTTAGACGGCGCGGGGCGGGTAGCCGCTCTCGCGCAGGGCGTCCATGATTTCCTGGGTGTGCTGGGCGTCGCGGGTCTCGATCATGATGTCGAACTCCGCGCCCTTGGCGGGCACGTCCAGGGCCAGGCGGTTGTGGGCCACCTCGACGATATTGGCGCCGAGCTTGCCGATCAGCACCGAGACGGTGCCCAGCAGGCCCGGCCGGTCGTCGCCGATGATCCGCAGGGAGACCAGCCGCTCCTCACGCACCAGCTCGCGGGTCAGGACCGAGGCCAGCAGGCGGGTGTCGATATTGCCGCCGGTGATGATCAGCCCGACCTTCTTGCCGCGGAACTTCTCCGGATAGGCCAGCAGGGCGGCCAGAGAGGCCGCGCCGGCCCCCTCCACCACGGTCTTCTCGACATTGCAGTACAGCGCGATGGCCCGCTCGAAATAGGGCTCCTCGATCAGCAGCACGTCGTCGATCAGCGGTCGGGCGATGGCGTAGCTCTCGTCGCCGACGCTCTTGACCGCGATGCCCTCGGCGATGGTCGCCCCGCCGGCGGCCGCGCCGACGCCGCGCATCTTGGCGGTGAAGGAGGGGTACATGGCCGGCTCGACGCCGTAGATCTGCACCTTGGGGTTCAGCGACTTGGCCACGGTGGCGCAGCCGGCGATCAGCCCGCCGCCGCCGATCGGGATGGGCAGGACCTCCAGGTCCGGCACGTCCTCGAACATCTCCAGGGCCACGGTGCCCTGGCCGGCCATCACCTTCACGTCGTTGAAGGGGTGGACGAAGACCAGCTCGCGCTCATCACAGAGCGTCTTGGCCAGCACCGCGCTGTCGTCATAGGTGTCGCCCTCGACCACCACCTCGGCCCCGAAGGCGCGGGTCTGCTGCACCTTCACGAAGGGGGTGCTGCGGGGCATCACGATGGTCACCGGGATGCCCAGCCGCGCGGCGTGGTAGGCCAGGCCCTGGCTGTGATTGCCGGCCGAGGCGGCGATGACGCCGCGCTTGGCCTCGTTGTCCGACAGCTGCAGCAGGGTGTTGAGCGCCCCGCGCTCCTTGTAGGCGGCGGTGAACTGCAGGTTCTCGAACTTCACCCAGACGTCGGCCCCGGTAATCTCCGACAGCGTCCGCGACTGGCGGCAGGGCGTGCGCTCGATGCGCCCCTTCAGCCGCTCGGCGGCCGCGCGGATATCGTCGATGGACAGGGTCATGATCAGGCCAGGGTGGAAAAGGACGCCACCTCTAACGGCGCGGCGGCGTCAGCGCAAACCGCGCAAGACGTCCACGCGGCGCATGGCCTTGCCCGGCAGCTCCGACATCTTGCCCAGCGGCAGGGCCTCGGCCGCGCGGCGGACGCTATAGGCGGCGTGACGGACCAGGGCGGCGGGGGCGACACCGCCGACGAAGCCGTGGGTGACCCAGACCCCGGTATTGGCCAGTTCGCGCTTGAACCGGTAGTCGCCGGGGCCGAGGTCCAGGCGGGAATAGGGCGTGGCGTCCATCCAGCGCAGGATGTCCTGGAACAGCAGGATGCCCGGGGAATAGCGCTCGAACTCCGGATCGTGGGCGATCAGCCAGCCGTGGACGGTCTGCTTGCCGTGCAGGTGCAGGTGGACCGCGGCCAGGCGGTCGCCGAAGTGCAGGGTGAACAGGGCGGCGCCGAAGTCAGGATCACGGCGCTCGAACAGGTCCTGCATCAGGCGCAGGGTCCAGCCGGCGTCGAAGATGTCGGTCTGGCCGGTGGCGGCCAGCTGCGCGCGCTTCCAGGCCACCAGCTGGTCGAAGTCGGCCTGGCTGCGGGAGAAGGCGGTGAAGGAGGCGGGGCCGATCTCGCGCTCAACCTTGCGGCGCTTCTTGTCGCAGTCCTTCAGGACCGAGGTTCCGGCCTCGCGGCGGGCGGCCTCATAGGCCTCGTAGCCGCCCTCGACATCCACCACGTGCGAGAGCTGGCGGCCCCGCGCGAAGGGGGCGAACTCGGTCTGGGCCGCGATCATGTGGCAGAAGTCGTAGCGCTGGACGCCCAGGGCCTGGACCATACGGCGCACATCGAGCTTCACGCCCGGCTCGGCCACCAGGCCCTGATAGTCGCACATCGGCGCGCCCACCGGCATGGCGGTGAGGTGACCGACCCGGACCGGCAGGAAGGCGACGTCACGGCCGTCCTGAACGGCGACGGCGACGCGGATCTGACGGGAGGTCTGGCGCTGGACGCGCTCCAGGGTCCGGGCCCAGTCGGGGGACAGGAAGGGCGAGTCGAGGGTGATGTCGCCGGCCTGCAGCTGGGCCCAGCGCGCCATGCGCTGCGCCGTCATGTCCTGCGGACGGAGGACTTCGATTTGCAAGACGGCCATCCCCGGCGGCGAAACGCGACCCGGCGACCTTAACCACGAACCCTTTCCGCGAAGTTGCTGGAATCGCCGGGGCGCAACCTCAGATCAGAGCAGCTCGCGCCGGCCTCGGGCCTTCAGCGCCTCCACCGCGGCCTTGACCGAGGAGGTGGAGGCCCGATGGGTGACCAGGACGACGCCGTTCTCCACCACCACCACCAGGTCCTCGACCCCCGCCAGCACCACCACGGGGCCGTCGGTGCGGGCGATGTTGCCCCTTGAGTCCACGGCGATGGCGTCGCCGTCCAGGGCGTTGCCGTCGCCGTCGCGGGGTGAGCCTTCCCAAAGGGCGTGCCAGTTGCCGACGTCGCTCCAGCCGATGTCGGCGCTGACGACGCTGGCGCGGTCGGTCTGCTCCATGATGGCGGTGTCGATGGCTTCCGACGGCGCGGCGAGGAAGTCCGGCGACAGAGCGATGACGTCGCCGGGACGCTCAGCCTTGGCCACGCCCGCCTCGGCGGCGGCGCAGATGGCGGGCGCCAGGCGGCGGCATTCGTCCAGGAAGGCGGCGGCGCTGAACATGAACATGCCGGCGTTCCAGCCATAGTCCGGGTCGGCGACGAACCGCTTGGCCGTCTCAAGGTCCGGCTTTTCGACGAACTGGGCGACCTTGCGCACCAGGCCCTCGCCGGCCCCGGCGCGAATATAGCCGTAGATGGTCTCAGGGCCGGTGGGCTTGAGGCTGAAGATCACCACCTCGCCGCTCTGGGCGGCCGCCCGGCCAGCCGCGATGGCGGCGTGCATGGCCGGCACGTCGGAGACCAGGTTGTCGGCGTGCAGCAGGATGAAGACCCCGTCGGGATCGATCTGCGCGGCCACGGCGGCGGCGGCCACGGAGGCCGCGGCGGTGTTACGCGGCGCGGGCTCGGCGATGAGAGCGCGGGGGCTGATCCCCACCTCCGCGAGCTGGGCCCGCGTCAGGTCCACATGGCCGGCTGCGCAGACCACGATGGGGGGATTGAACATCGGCCCCGTGACCCGCAGGACCGTGGCCTGGATCAGGGTCTGCGCCCCGCCCAGCCGGTGGAACTGCTTGGGCTTGGCCTGGCGCGACAGGGGCCAGAGGCGCGTTCCCGCGCCGCCGGACATCAGGATGGGCGTGATCTTCGAGGTCATGATGTGGCGCTTAAGCCGCTTCAGACGGCGGGTCGAATTCGGAAACCAGGTGGCCGGGCGCCACCTCCTTCAGCTGCGGCACATAGACCTGACCCAGGGGGTCGGCCGAGAGGCGCGAGGGTAGGAAGCGCAGGGCGCTGCGGGGATCCATGGGGCTCGGCGGCTCCCCCGACAGTTTCAGCCGCTTGCGCGACCGCTCGCGGATCGGGTCGGGGATCGGGGCGGCCGAGAGCAGGGCCTGGGTGTAGGGATGGTGGGGGTGGGCGTAGAGCTGCTCGCGCTCGGCCTGCTCCATCACCCGGCCCAGATAGAGCACCATCACCCGGTGGCTGATCTCGCGGACCACCGCCAGGTCGTGGCTGATGAAGATCATCGCCAGGCCCATCTCCTTCTGCAGCGCGATCAGCAGGTCGATGATCTGGGCCCGGATCGAGACGTCCAGGGCCGAGACGGCCTCGTCGCAGATGACCAGTTTCGGCTTCAGGATCATCGCCCGCGCGATACCGACCCGCTGGTTCTGGCCGCCCGACAGTTCGTGCGGGTAGCGGTTGATCAGGGCGGGCGGCAGGCCGACCTTGGCCATCATGGCGGCCACCTCGGTGTCCCGCTCGGCGCGCTTCAGCTCCGGCTTGAACACCTGCAGGGGCTCGGCGATGGAATCGCCGATGGTCATGCGTGGGTCGAGGCTGGCCAGCGGGTCCTGGAAGACGATCTGCAGGTCGCGGCGGGCGGCGCGCATGGCCTCCTTGTCGGCGCCGGTGATGTCGCGGCCCAGCAGGGTCACCGACCCGCCGGTGGCCGGGATCAGGTTGATGACGGCGCGGGCCAGGGTGGACTTGCCGCAGCCGCTCTCGCCCACCACCCCCAGGGTCTCGCCCTCGCGCACCCGGAAGGAGACCCCGTCGACAGCGCGCAGGTTGCGCTTGGCGCCGAAGACGCCCTCGTGGATCGGGAACCAGACCTTGATGTCCTGGCCCTCCACCACCACCGGGGCGTTGGCGGCGACCGGCGACAGGGTCGGCCGGCCGCCGCGATCGGAGCGGTCCAGGCGCGGAATGGCGTCCAGCAGGGCGCGGGTATAGGGGTCCTTGGGCGCGGCGAAGATCGCCTCGGCGCCGCCCTCCTCGACATAGGCGCCGTCCTTCATCACGCAGACCCGGTCGGCGAGGCGGGCGATGACCCCCATGTCGTGGGTGATCAGCACCATGGCCGTGCCGGTCTCGCGCTTCAGCTCGTCCATCAGGTCGAGGATCTCGGCCTGGACGGTGACGTCCAGCGCCGTGGTGGGTTCGTCGGCGATCAGCAGGGCGGGCGAACCGGCCATGGCCGCGGCGATCATCACCCGCTGGCGCATGCCGCCCGACAGTTCGTGCGGGTACTGGCGCAGGCGACGCTGTGCGTCGGGGATGCGCACCCGGTCGAGCCAGTCCTTGGCGTGCTTGGTCGCGGCCTCCCCGGACATACCCAGGTGCAGCCGCAGGGGCTCGGCGATCTGTTCGCCGATGCGGACATGGGGGGTGAGCGCCGTCAGCGGGTCCTGGAAGATCATGGTCATCTTCGAACCGCGAATCTTGTTCAGGGCCGAGGGCTTCAGATTCAGCAGCTCGGTCCCCAGGAACTTGGCCGAGCCCGTCGCCGCGCCGTTGCGGGCCAGCAGGCCCATCAGCGCCATGAAGGTCTGGCTCTTGCCCGATCCGCTTTCGCCCACGACGCCGAGGGTCTCGCCCCGAGCCACGTCGAGGGATACGCCCCGCACGGCCGCAACCACCCCGTCGTGGGTGGCGAAGTCGACCTTGAGGTCCTTGATGGAGAGAACGGGTGACGCGGCTGAATCGGCCAAGGCGACCTCGGAGACAGGAAGGGACGGGCGACCATAGCCGGGGCGGTGTGTCGGGCAAATGGCGCGTTACGAAAGCTTAAGTCCAGACCCCCGCGACGCCGCGCGGGCTTGGGGCTACAGTGCCCCTGTGAGCGCGCCCGACCAGCCCCCCCGCCCCGCCCTGTTCCTCGATCGCGACGGGGTGCTCAATGAAGACCCCGGCTATGTCTATCGCTGGGAGGACTTCGTCTGGATTCCAGGCGCCCGCGAGGCGATCGCCGCCTTCAACGCGGCGGGCTGGTGGGTGTTCGTGGTGACCAACCAGTCGGGGGTGGGCCGCGGCTACTATACCGAGGCCGATGTCCGGAAGCTGCATGTGCAGATGAGCGCTGACCTCGCCAAGCACGGCGCCCGCGTGGACGCCTTCTACTACTGCCCGCAACATCCCGATGCGGTCGACGAGATCTACCGCCATCCCGATCCGCCGGGCCGCAAGCCCAACCCCGGCATGCTGCTGCAGGCCATCGAAGAGTTTCCCGTCGATCTCACCCGATCCCTGATGGTCGGCGACAAGGATGGCGACGTGGAGGCCGGCCGCCGCGCCGGCGTGCGCGGCCTGAAATTCACCGGCGGCGACCTGAAGACCTTCCTGGAGGCGGAGCTGAAATGAGCGCCATGATCGAGGTTTCGGGAGTGGTCTATGACTATCCCGCCGCACGCGCCCTCCACGGGGTGTCCTTCGAGGTCCAGGCCGGGGCGGTGCTGGCCCTGGTGGGGCCCAACGGGGCCGGTAAGTCGACCCTGATGCGCTGCATCGCCGCCCTCGACGTCCCCACCGAGGGGACGATCAAGGTGGCGGGCCTCGACGTGGAGGCCGACCCGCGCGGAGTTCACGCCGCCATCGGCTACCTGCCCGACTTCTTCGGCCTTTATGAAGAGCTGTCCGTGCGCAAGGCCCTGACCTACGCCGCGCGCTCCCGAGGCGTCGCGGTGGGCGAGACCCCCGCCGCCGTGGAGATGGCCGCGGCCCGGGTGCAGCTCACCGACCGGCTGGAAGCCCGCGCCGGCGAGCTGTCGCGCGGGCTGAAACAGCGCCTGGCCATCGCCCAGACCATCGTCCACCAGCCCCGCGTCCTGCTGCTTGACGAGCCGGCCGCGGGGCTCGATCCCGAGGCGCGGCGCAGCCTGTCGGACCTGATCCTGTCGCTGGCCCGGGACGGCATGACCATCGTGGTCTCCTCCCACATCCTGGCCGAGCTGGAGGACTATTCCACCCAGATGCTGATGATCCGTGACGGCGCGGTGGCCGGCGGCGGGGTGGTGGCGGCCGGGGCGGGTCACCGCGACGGCCAGCGGGTGGAGGTGACCTTCGCCGACCCGCCGCTAGACCTGGCCGAACGGATTGCGGCTCTGGGCGTCGCCGTCGAGCAGACCACCGCCGACACCGCCCTCCTGCTGCTTCCCGAGGGCGAGGATGACTCGGGCCTGCTGGGCAAGCTGATCGGCGCCGGCCTGAAGGTCAGGTCGTTCCAGGCGGCCCGCAAGACCCTCGAAGACGCCTATCTGGCGGAGGTGGCCCGATGAACCCCGAATTCCAGCGCAATCTCTGGCTCGAAGCCTCGCCCCGGCGCATCGCCTGGGCCGCCGTCAGCCTGGTGCTGATCTATGGCGCCACGGCCCTGGTGGCCCGTGACTCCGCCAGCGGCCCCCTGCCCGCCATGGCCGGCGTCGGCGGCTTCGTCTTCATCATTTGCGGCCTGCTGTGGGGCTCGCGCGCCGCCGGCGGCGCGGTGCTCGGCGAGATCGCCGACCGCACCTGGGACTTCCAGCGGCTCTCGGCCCTCACCCCCTGGTCGATGACCTGGGGCAAGCTGCTGGGGGCCTCGTCGCTCGCCTGGATCTGCGCGCTCACCGGCGTCGCCCTGATGGCCGGCCTGATGCTGGTCCAGGGCCAGCCGGGCGCCCTGTGGATGCTGGCCTTCCTCATCGCGCTCGCCCTCTTCCTCCAGGCCATCTGCCTGGCCGCGGCCCTGATCGGGGTGCGCAAGGCCCGCGCCGAGGGCCGGGTCGCTCGGGCCGGCGGGGTGCTGTGGGGCCTGATCTTCGGCCTGATCCTGCTGCTGGGCGTGGCGGGCTCCTCCGGCTTCCAGCGCGGAGCGGGGCTCTCGGGCCTGTCGTCCTTCCTCTATGCGCGGGGCGATATCACCTGGTGGGGCCAGGTCTTCCCGGCCATCGCCTTCCGGACGGTCGCCACCCTGGCCTTCGCCGGCTGGGGCCTAGCCGGCGCCTGGCGGCTGATGCGCCTGGAGTTGCAGATGAAGAACCTGCCGGTGGTGTGGCCGGGCTTCCTGATCTTCCTGGCGGTGTTCCTCGGCGGTTTCGCCTACCAACCGGGCGCCCTGGCGGCCCCGTTGCTGGTGGGGGCCCTCGCCGTGGCGCTGGCGGCCTATGCCGGCGCCTTCGCCGAGCCCGCCGACCGGGTGCGCCTGCGCCAGTTCGGGGCCTCGGCCGCCAAGGGCGATCTCGCCCGCGCCTTGCCCCTGACGCCCGCCGCCGTCATCCCCTTCATCCTGGCCCTGATCCTCGTGGTCGCGGCCTTCGTCGTCGGCGGCGCGGGCTCAATGTTCAGCCAAGGGCCTGACCCGGCCCAGGCCGCGGCGCTGCTGGCCTTTGTGCTGCGCGACCTGGCGGTGATCACCCTCTTCCGTTTCGGACCCCGTCCGCAGCGCGGCGACTTCGGCGCGGTGGTGGCGCTCGCCCTGCTCTATGCGGTGGGCGGGATCGTCGGCTCGGTGATCAGCCCCGGGGTGGGGCAGGCCCTGTTCGTGCCGCTGTCCATCGCCCCCTGGGCCAGCCTCGCCTCGGGCCTCGCCCAGGCCGCCATCGCCTGGGCGCTCGCCTGGCGGCGGATCAAGGTGCCGGAGGTGCGGTAGCTCAGCTTCCCCCACGCATGTGGGGGAAGTGTCACAAGGCTCGCGCTGCGGGACGCGTGACGATGGGGGTGAGAACCTCAAGCCCCATGGCTTTCAGACACGCACCCCCATCGACCCTCCGGCCAAAGGCCGTCGGGCCACTTCCCCCGCAAGCGGGGGAAGCTGAAGGCTCAACGCCCCTCCATCTGCGCCAGCATTCGCTCCAGGGTCACCAGCTCGTCGGCCTCCCCGGCCGGCTTGTCCCAGCGGATGCGGTGGATGCGGGGGAAACGCATGGCCACCCCGGACTTGTGCCGGGTTGAGCGTTGCAGGCCCTCGAAGGCCACCTCGAACACCAGGCCGAAATGCGGCTGCGCCTTCACCGAGCGCACCGGCCCGAACCGCTCAAGGGTGTTGTCGCGGACAAACTTGTCGATCTGCTTCAGTTCCTCGTCGGTGAAACCGAAATAGGCCTTGCCGACGGGGGTGAGCGCCCGTTTGCCCTCCACCTCCGCCCAGACCCCGAAGGTGTAGTCCGAATAGAAGCTCGAACGCTTGCCGTGCCCGCGCTGGGCGTACATCAGCACTGCGTCGATCAGGAACGGGTCGCGCTTCCACTTGAACCAGGGGCCCTTGGGGCGGCCGGCCTCATAGATCGAGTCCCAGCGCTTCAACATCAGCCCCTCGGCGATCTGCGGGTCCCCGGCCGGGGGTGAGGCGCGCAGGGCCGCCAGCTCCGCCCAGGTCTCGAAGGGCTGCACCGGCGACAGGTCGATACGCGGGGTGGCTAGCCGCCCGACGAAGGCCTCCAGCCGTTCGCGCCGCTCGCGGAACGGCAGGAGGCGGGTGTCCTCGCCGGCGTCGGCCAGCAGGTCATAGGCGCGGATCCCGGCCGGGTGTCTGGCCATCAGCTTGGCGTCGACGGTCTTGCGGTTCAGCCGCTGCTGCAGGTCCCCGAAGCTCGCCACCCCGTCGTCGCCCATCACCAACAGCTCACCGTCCAGGGCGCCCTCGAAGTCGAGCACCTGGAGCACATCGGGAAAGGTCTTCGAAATGTCGTCGCCGTTGCGAGTGTAGAGGCGGCGCACGCCTTCCTCGTTCACCGCCTGGACGCGGATGCCGTCCCATTTCCACTCCGCCGCATAGTCGGCCGGGTCGAGCCGCCCGAAATCGACCGCCTCGTCGATGGCCTGGGCCAGCATGGTGGGGCGGAAGCGACCGGGCGAATCGGGACGCGGCCGGTCCGAGCGCCCCTCCAGCCAGGAAAACAGGTCCTCGTAGGGTGGGTGCAGGGCATGCCAGACCTCCTCCACCTCGTTGATGGGAAAGCCCCCCAGGTCGGCGGTGGCCTGCTTGGCCAGCCGTGCCGAGACGCCCACCCGCAGGCCGCCGGTCATCAGCTTCAGCAGGGCCCAGCGGCCGGTGGGCTCCAGCACGTCGAGCCAGGCTTCGATCAGCCGTTGCACCTCGGCCCGCGTCGCGCCGCGCAGGGCGTCGATGACCTCCGACAATTCCGGCTCGCGGTTGGCGCCCGGCTTGGCGGGCCAGACCAGGGCCACGGTCTCGGCCAGGTCGCCGACATAGTCGTAGGACCAGCGGAACAGCAGCGGGTCCATCCGTTCCTCCACCGCCTTGCGGATGAAGGCCGGCTTGGCGGCGTCGAAGGTCAGGTCGCCGGTGAGCGCCGCCAGGGCCCAGCCCCGGTCGGGATCGGGCGTGTCGCGCAGATAGTCACGCACCAGGGTCAGCTTGGCGTTTCGCGAAGCCGTCAGCGACAGGCGGTCCAGCAGGTCTGCGAAGGCGCGCACCTAGCCGTCCTCCTCCTCGTCGTCATAGCCCACCAGGGCCAGCGCCCGGGCCTTGATCCCGTTCAGCTCCGACCAGCGCGCCAGGGCCTCTTCCCGCCCGTGGGTGATCCACAACTCGCCGGGCCGCAGCTCGTCCACCGTGGCGGTGAGTTCATCCCAGTCGGCGTGGTCGGAGATCACCAGAGGCAGTTCCGTCCCCCGCTGCCGGGCGCGGGCCCGGACCTGCATCCAGCCCGAGGCGAAGGCCTGGACCGGATCGGGGAAGCGCCGCGACCAGCGGTCCTGCAACGCCGAGGGCGGGCCGATGACGATGGCGCCGGCGAAGTCCTGCTTGGTGGCCACGGTGGCCGGTTCGAGGGGGCCTAGCTCGACGACGTGGTCTTCGTAGAGCCGGTTCAGACGCTCAAGGGCGCCGTGGACGTAGATGGTCTTGTCCCAGCCCGCCTCCCGCAGCAGGCGGATCACCCGCTGCGCCTTGCCCAGAGCATAGGCGCCCACCAGGTGCGAGCGCTCGGGGAACTGGGCCACCGAGCGCAGCAGCCGGGCGATCTCGCCGCCGTCGGGCGGATGGCGGAACACCGGCAGGCCGAACGTCGCCTCGGTGATGAAGACGTCGCAAGGGGTGGGTTCGAAGGGCGGGCAGGTCGGATCGCGCCGGCGCTTGTAGTCGCCCGACACCACCATGGTCAGACCCTTCCACTTCACCACCGCCTGGGCCGAACCCAGGACGTGGCCCGCCGGGACCAGGGTCACCTCGACGTCGTCGCGATGCACCGCCACGCCATAGGCCGCGGCCTCGGTGGCCCCGGCGAAATCGGCGCCGTAGCGCTCGGCCATGATGGCCAGGGTCTCGGGCGTGGCCAGCACGGCGCCGTGGCCGGCGCGGGCATGGTCGGAATGGCCGTGGGTGATCACCGCCCGGTCCACCGGCTGGGTGGGGTCGATATAGAAGTCGCCGGGGGGGCAGTAGAGGCCGGCGGGCGTGGGGCGCAGCAGGGATTCAGGCTTGATCATCGCGGCCGCCGCATCCGGGAAAGCTCCACCTTACGGGACTTTAATATTGTGAATTCAACGTCATGACCAAGACTTAACGGGTCTTTCGCGCGGCTCACGCCTAAACCGCCGCCCGAGACGAACGCACCTCGCAGCGCTTCGCTCCTTAAGAAAGAAAACGTCATGTCCAACTCTGTGAATCTCGGCCGCGTCGGCGGTCTCGCCAGCCTCCTGATGGCCGCCCTGCCGATGATCGCCATCGCCGTCGTCGCCGTCTCCACGGGCCTGGTCGCCGGCTGAACCTCCCTCGGGTCATCCTTGACCCTGCGGCGGGCCTGGCTCAAACCGGGCGCATGGATGCGTCCGAAGACAGCCTGATCGCGCTGGCCCGAAACATGGTGGAGACCGTGCCGCAGGCCGCGGCGCTCGGCTTTCGGCTGCTGTCGGTAGGCGGCGGTCGCGGCTCCATCCTGGTCCCCTGGCGCGCCGATCTGGTGGGAGACCCGGCCACCGACGTGATCGCCAGCGGCGTGGTCACCTCCCTGCTGGACCACTGCTGCGGCCTGGCGATCAACTCGTCGAAGGGCGAGCGCTTCCCCACCGCCACCCTCGACCTGCGCATCGACTACATGCGCCCCGCCGCGCCCCGCGCCGACATCACCGCGCTCGCCCACTGCTACAAGATGACCCGGTCCATCGCCTTCGTCCGCGCCGAGGCCTGGGACGTCGATCCCGCCGACCCCATCGCCACCGCCCAGGCCGCCTTCATCCTGCACGGCGCGAGCGCGCCGCGATGAGCGAGAGCCCCATCCTCAACGCCAATGATCGTCTGCAGGCGTTCCTGGCCTCGGTGCCCTACATCCGGTTCCTGGGCATGCGCTGCGAGCTGGCCGGCGACGAGATGACCGCCATCCTGCCCTTCGCGCCGCACCTGATCGGCAACACCATGCTGCCGGCCCTGCACGGCGGGGTGATCGGCGCCTTCATGGAGATGACGGCGCTGGCCCAGCTGTCGGTGGTCCAGCACACGCCGAAGGTCCACAAGACCATCGACGTCACCATCGAGTACCTGCGCCCCGGCCGGGCGCTCACCACCTATGCCCGGGCCGACCTGCGCAAGGTCGGCCGCCGCATCGCCAATGTGACAGTGGAGGCCTGGCAGGAAGCGCGCGGAACCCCGGTCGCCGCCCTGCGCGGCCACTTCATGCTGAGCGGCGAGGACTAAAACCCGCTCACCTCGCCGGCTTCAGCGCCTTTTCTTCCGCATGCACCGCGTCCAGCAGCGCCTGGGCCTTGGCGATGGCCGCGGCGTCGCCCTTTTCCCGCGCCTCTGACAGCTGCTCGCTGGCCTCCATCTCGCGGACCGGCAGCAGGTGGGTGGCGTCGGCGCGCTTGAAGGGGCCGCTCTCGATGCGGCGCAGGTTGTCGCGCTGGCGCTCGGCCTCGGGGCCCGTCCCGACGCCATAGGTGAAGAAGAACCGGCCGATCTTCTCCTTCACCGCCGGGTCCAGGTCCTTGCGCCACAGCATGGGATCCTCGGGGATGGTGGGCGAGGACCAGATGACCTTCAGGTTGGCCATGGTGCGCTTGCCGGCCTCGGTGTTGTGCTGGGTCAGGCGGTCCATCGAGGCGGTGTTGTTGGTGGCCGCGTCCAGCACGCCATTGGCCACGGCGAACAGGTTGGCCTCATGGTTGGCCGAGCGGACCGTCTTGAAGCAGCTCTCCGGCTTCAGACCCCGCGGCGAGAACAGATAGGTCATGGGCGCGAGGGTGCCCGAGGTGGACTTCACGTCCCCCATGCCGAAGTTCAGGGTCCGGTCGCACTTGAGCAGAGTCTCCAGCGTCAGCTTGCTGTCCTTGCTGACGATGATCACCGACTGGTAGCCGTCCTGGCCGCCGTCGGGCTTGGTGGTGCGGGCGAAGACCTCGCCGTTCGAACGGCGCACCGCCTCCAGGCCCGACTGGTTGGTGAACCAGCCCACATCGGTCTGCTTGAAGCGCATGGCCTCGATCAAGGACGAGTAGTTGGAGCCGAAGAACGGCTTGATGGTCAGGCCCGTAGCCTTCTCCATGTCGGCCAGGAAGGGCGCCCATTCTGCCGCCTGGGTGGAGGCCTTCTCCGTCGACATGATGGAGAAGTTGACCACCTTGGAGGGCGCGGGTTTCTCCGCGGGCTTGTCGCAGGCGGCGAGAACCAGGGCGACGGCCAGCAGGCTCGCGCCCAGTTTCGAAGAGATCATCGGCATACCCGGCAAGACGTCCAACCCCCTGTTTGGCCTGTTCTTGTGACGCTTGTCCGACGTCGGCCAGCGAAAACTAAGCTTGAGGCAGAGCAGTTTGGGCGCTAACGCCCGCCCATGTCACTGCAAGGTCTTTCCCACCAAGCCCGCGACGCCAAGAGCTGGCCCTTCGAACAGGCCCGCCTGCTGCTGGCGCGCATCCTGCGCCTGCGGCTCAGCGACGCCGAGCGCGATCTGGCCGCCAGCCTGATCCATGAGGGCAAGGCCGGCGAGGCCGTGGCCGCCTTCCCGGCGCTCAACAAGCCGGTGGTGTTCCAGTGCGGGTTCGGCGCCTCGGGCCTGCCGCACATGGGCACCTTCGGCGAGGCCGCACGCCCGACCATGGTGCGCAACGCCTTCCGCGCGCTGACCGAGGACCAAATCCCCACCAAGCTGATCGTCTTCTCCGACGACATGGACGGCCTGCGGAAGATTCCCGACAACGTCCCCAACCGCGAGATGCTGGAGGAGGACCGCGACAAGCCGGTCTCCAGCGTGCGCGACCCGTTCGGCGAGCATGAGAGCTTCGCCCACCATAACAACGCCCGCCTGCGCGCCTTCCTCGACGGCTTCGGCTTCGACTACGAGTTCAAGTCGTCGACGGAGACCTACAGGTCGGGCCAGTTCGACGAGGTTCTGACCCGCATGCTGGAGCGTTTCGACGCCGTCCAGGCGGTGATGCTGCCGACCCTGGGCGAGGAGCGCCGCGCCACCTATTCGCCCTTCCTGCCCATCAGCCCGGTGAGCGGCAAGGTGCTGCAGGTTCCGACCCTGGAGCGCGATGTCGCCAAGGGGACCATCGTCTTCGACGATCCTGACGGCGGCCGTACCGAGCTGCCGGTCACCGGCGGCCATGTGAAGATCCAGTGGCGCCCCGACTGGGCGGTGCGCTGGACGGCGCTGGAGGTCGACTTCGAGGCCTCGGGCAAGGACCTGATCGATAGCGTCCGGGTCTCCGACAAGCTGACCAAGGCGCTGGGCGGCGTGCCCCCCGTGGCCTTCCACTACGAGCTCTTCATGGATGAGAACAACCAGAAGATCTCCAAGTCCAAGGGCAACGGCCTGACCATGGAGGAGTGGCTGCGCTACGGCGCGCCCGAGAGCCTGGCCTACTACATGTACCAGTCGCCGAAGTCGGCCAAGCGGCTGTTCTTCGACGTCATCCCCAAGGCGACGGACGAGTATCTGCAGCAGCTGGACGCCTACAACCGGACCCGCGGCGACGCCAACGCCGTGGCGCTGGACAACCCGGCCTGGCACGTCCATCGCGGCGCGCCGCCGGAACAGGGCTCGCCGGTCAGCTTCTCCCTGCTGCTGAACCTGGTCTCGGCCGCCGACGCGTCGACCAAGGACATCCTCTGGGGCTTCATCCGCAACTACATCCCCGGCGCGACCCCGGAGAACCAGCCGCTGCTGGACCGGCTCAGCGACTACGCGATCAACTACTACGAGGACTTCGTGAAGCCCTCGAAGACCTTCCGCCTGGCCAATGACCAGGAGGCCGCCGCGATGGCCGACCTCGCCGCCCGCTTCAAGGCCCTGCCCCCCGGCGCCGACGCCGAGGCGATCCAGAACGAGGTGTTCGAGGCCGGCAAGGCGGCGGGCTTCGAACCCCTGCGGACCTGGTTCACGGCGCTGTACGAGGTTCTCCTCGGCCAGAGCCAGGGCCCGAGGTTCGGCTCCTTCGCCGCCATCTTCGGCCTGGACCGCACCGTGGCCCTGATCGAGCAGGCCTTGGCCGGGGACCTGGCGAAAGCCTAGAGCCCCCCGCAACCCGCTCAAGAGTCCCCGTCGTCCCCGATCGGCTTGCCCGGCGGTCCATTGAGCTTGGCCTTCAGCGAGGCGGGCGAAGGCCGCCGGCAAAGCCATGCGCCGTCATCATCACCCCCTGAGAAGAGCCCCGCCTAAGGGTGAGAGGCTGATCACAAGCCCGCGAGGGCGCTGAAGGTGATCAACGATCATGTTGACGTTAACGGAACTCAGGCTTACGTGTTGGGAAAGCAAAAACGTCGAGGGAGGACATCCAGATGCCCATGGAACTGCGCCGTCCGGCGCGCACCTTCACCATCCGTCAGTTGTGCCTTGAGTTCAAATGCACGCCGCGCGCCCTGCGCTTCTATGAGGACAAGGGCCTGCTGTCCCCGGCCCGCGACGGCATGAACCGGGTCTATTCCTACAAGGACCGCGGCCGGTTGCAGCTGATCCTCAACGGCAAGCGGGTGGGCCTGGCCCTGGCCGAGATCGGCGAGATCCTCGACCTCTATGACCTGAACGACGGCGGCGCGGCCCAGAATATCAAGTCGCTCACCAAGTTCCGCGAGCGCATCGTGGCCCTGGAAGCCCAGCGCCAGGACATCGACAAGGCCATCGACGAACTTCGCGCCGGTTGCGACGCCCTGGAGGCCCAGCTCTCCCGCACCCGCCCCGACCTGCTGCCCCGCGCGGCGGACTACGATCAGGTTCTGCGCGAACGGCTCGGCGATCTCGAACACGCCAAGTGACGAACCGCGCTTTGGCGCCGGCTCGAACCAGCTAATATCTTCAAGGGCTTCCGACCCGTCGGGAGCCCTTCGCCTTTCTTCCTGGAGCGGACATGACCTATCAGCCCCCCGTGCGCGACCACGCCTTCCTGCTGCGCGACGTGCTGCAGATCGAGAAATACGCCGACCTGCCGGCCTTCGCCGACGCCTCGATGGATGTGGTTCAGCAGATCATCGAGGAGGGCGGCCGCTTCAGCGCCGAGGTCCTGGCGCCCCTGAACGCCATTGGCGACAAGGAAGGCTGCACCTGGCGGCCGGACAATAGCGTCACCACGCCCAAGGGCTTCAAGGAAGCCTACGCCCAGCTGGTGGAGGGCGGCTGGCCGGCGCTGGGCGCCGAGCCCGCCTATGGCGGCCAGGGCCTGCCCCATGTGGTGAACCTGTCCTTCTCGGAGATGAGTTCCTCGGCCAACATGGCCTTCTCCATGTATCCGGGCCTGACCCACGGCTGCTATTCGGCGATCCTCAACGGCGGGTCGGACGAGCAGAAGAGCCTCTACCTGCCCAACCTGGTCTCCGGAAAATGGGGCGGGACCATGAACCTCACCGAGCCCCAGTGCGGCACCGACCTCGGCCTGCTGCGCACCAAGGCGGTCCCCCAGGCGGACGGCAGCTACAAGCTCTCGGGCCAGAAAATCTGGATCTCGGGGGGCGAGCACGACATGGCCGAGAACATCGTCCACCTGGTGCTGGCCCGCATCGAGGGCGCGCCGGCCGGGGTGCGGGGCATCAGCCTGTTCATCGTGCCGAAGTTCATCCCCGACGCCGAGGGCAAGCCGGGCGCGCGCAACAGCGTCTTCTGCGCCGGCCTGGAAGAGAAGATGGGCATCCACGGCAACGCCACCTGCGTCATTCAGCATGACGAGAGCACCGGCTGGCTGGTGGGAACCGAGAACCAGGGCCTGCGCCTGATGTTCGTGATGATGAACGAGGCCCGCATCGGGGTGGGCCTGCAGGGCGTCGCCCAGGCCGAGGCCGCCTACCAGGCCGCCGCGGCCTTCGCCAAGGACCGCCTGCAGGGCCGCTCGCTGACCGGGCCCAAGAACCCCGACGGCCCCGCCGACCCGATCATCGTCCACCCCGATGTGCGCCGCATGCTGATGGATAGCCGCGCCGTCATCGAGGCCGGCCGCGCCTTCCTGTTCTGGACCGCCCTGCACGGGGACCTGGCCCATGCCAGCCCTGATGAGGCGGTGCGTCAGAAGGCCAATGACTACATGGCCCTGATGACCCCGGTGGTGAAGGGCTTCCTCACCGACAAGGGCCTGAAGGTCTGTTCCGACGCCCTGCAGATCCACGGCGGCTCGGGCTTCACCGAGCACTTCCCCGCCAGCCAGTACATGCGCGATGTCCGTATCGCCCTGATCTATGAGGGGACCAACGGCGTCCAGGCGCTCGACCTGGTGGGCCGCAAGCTGGCGGCGGACGGCGGCCGGGCGGTGATGAGCTTCTTCGCCGAGATCGACGCGTTCGTTGAACAAAACCAGGGCGACGTGGCCTTGAAACCCTTCACCGAGGGTCTGGCCGACGCCAAGGCCAAGCTGCAGGAGGGCACCATGTGGCTGATGCAGAACGGGCTGATGAACCCGGAGAACGCCGGGGCGGCCTCCACCGACTACATGCATCTCTTCGGCCTCACGGCGCTCGCCTACATGTGGGCGCTGATCGCCAAGACCGCCCAGGCCAAGATCGCGGCCGGCGACACCGATCCCTTCTACGCCAACAAGCTGGTGGTGGGCCGCTACTATGTGCAGCGGATCCTCCCCGACGCCGGCGCCCACCTGGCCAAGCTGACCACGGGCGCGGAGCTGATGATGGCCCTGCCGGCGGAGGCCTTCTGACGATGGCCAAGTATGTCGCCGAGGTCCTGTGGACCCTCAAGGACGGCGAGGACTTCCTGAAGGGCCGCTACAGCCGCGGCCATTCGATCACCTTTGACGGCGGCGTCGAACTGGCGGCCTCGGCCTCGCCGCACGTGGTGGGCAAGTGGGCGGTGGAGGCGGCTGTTGATCCCGAGGAGATGCTGGTCGCGGCGCTCTCCAACTGCCACATGCTGACCTTCCTGCATCGGGCCCGGCTGGCCGGCTTCCTGGCCGTCCGCTACCACGACGCCGCCGAGGGGATCATGGAGGAGGTCGCGCCGGGCCGCCTGGCTCTGACCAAGGTCTGGCTGCGGCCCGCCATCACCTGGCAGGGCGCCGCGCCCACGGCCCCGCAGCTCGACCAGCTGCACCACGAGGCCCACGACGAGTGCTACATCGCCAACTCGGTGAAGACGCAGGTGATGGTGGAACCGAGGCTCTAAGCGGGGTGGGTTTCCGGCGGCGGCGCGGCCAGGAACCCCAGGTTCGCCTCACGGATACGGGCCGCGTCTTCGTCATAGAAGAACGGTAGGAAGGCGTAGCGCTTGCCCTTGGTCACCGGCGTCGCCTCGTGCAGCAGCGAGCAGGAGAACACGACCGCGCCCCCGGTGGGCGGCCGGTAGGTGCGCCCCGGAAAGGCTGGAAACCGCAGGTCGCCGCCCTCGAAGTCCTCGGCGTTGAGATTGATCGAGCAGGCGAAGCGCCGGTGCGCCGTGCCCTTGGTGGTGTTGTCGCGGTGCGGACTGAAGTAGCCGCCGTCGCGGGCGTCGTAGCAGGCGACGATGTAGCGCTCCATGCGGGTCACCTTGTACTGGAAGGCCGCCGCGATTTCCGGCAACAGGCGCGGCCCGAGACGGTCGCGCAGGTCAGCCTGGAGCTGGGGATCCGTCACCGTGGCGTCGCGGCGGCGCTTGAAATTGTCCAGCACCCCGACGGTCTTGCCGCCCACCTCGCGCATCACCCCCGAGGGGGTTCCGCCGTCCGCCTCGTAGACATCGATCAGCCGCCGGCAGAGCTCCGGCTCGAAGATCCTCGGCACCATCAGCACCGGCGCGTAGAGCTCCACACCCGCATGCCGCTCCGGCGGCGGCAGTGTGGCCAGGGCGGCGAAGAACCGCGCGTCCTCCTCCGGGGCGTTGGCCCAGAACTGGATGCGCAAGGCCGGATCGATCAGCACCCATCGGCCCCGCTCGGCGCCGTCGTCGTCCAGGGCCCCATAGGCACGGCTGATCGCCCCCTCGGCGTCGAGGAACCAGCGCAGACCTCCGCCTTCCTCAACCTGAGAGAACACGGCCTGGTCGCGCAGCACGCCGAAAGCCCGCAGGCGGTCGTCAGCATACAGCGCCCGGTGCGCGGTGATGCGGGCCCGCATGGCGTCCCGCGCCGCAGCCTCCCGGGGCAGGAAGGCCAGCAGGATGTAGGCCCCGCCCTGGCTGTAGAAGGTGAATTTCGGGTTGGCCCGCGATGGCGCGACGAACATCGGGGCGGGGCGGCCGACCCCGATCACCGGCGACGCTCCACCGCCGAGGCGAGGGCGAAGACCAGGGCGACCACCCCGATGAGGGCCGCGACGAATAGGGTGGCGATGGCAGATGCGATCATGGGCAGGTCCGTGGGCTCACCCCCAGATGGCCGCCGGCGGCGTCGCCCGCCAAGCATAATAAGCTTATAAGTCAGGGCCTTAACCGGCCTATAATTGTCGCCCGCGACGGTGCGCGGCATGTTCGGCGCGCCTGGTGGCCCCCCGCCGGGCCGCGTCGGCGCCGCGCCTCGCCTGCACGCCTCCTGGTCCCTCAGCGGGTTCGGCCGGCGCCGACGCCACCCTGGAGCAAGCGTGAGGTCACCCCAGCTAACCGACGTGAAGGGCGCCTGGCGCTATCTCGCCGCGCTGGGCGTGGTGATGGCCGCGACCCTCGTCGCCGAGTTGCTCTACCGGGTACTGGAGACCACGCGACTCTCCATGATCTTCCTCGCCGGCGTGCTGGTGGCCGCCGTCTGGCTGGGCTCAGGACCTGCTTATCTCGCCGCCGCCGCCGCCTTCCTGATCTACAACTTCTACCTGGTCGATCCGCGCTTCACCCTGACCTTCGGATCGCCTGAGGAGGCCATCGTCCTGGTGGTCTTCCTGATCGTGGCCATGCTCACAGGCAGCCTGGCAGGTCGAGTGCGCGACGAAGCCCGCCGGGCCCAGGACCGGGCGCGGACCACACAGGCCTTGCTGGAGGCCAGCCGCGCCTTTGGCGCCTCTATCGACGAGGAGGCGGTGCGCGAACGGCTGGCCACGCACCTGGCGGAGGCCGCCAAGGGCGAGGCGGTGATCTGGGACGGATCGCGCGCCTTCACCCACCCACGAGGGCGAAACCTACCCGCCGACCTGATCTCCGATGTCGAGGCCTTGGAGGCCGCGGCGCCGCCCGACGGCGTCATGACCATTGTCGGCGGCGACTGGCGGGCCCGGCCGCTGCGGGCCGGCGGCGAACGGCTCGGGGTGGCGGCCTGGCGGGCGCTGAGCCCCCAGGCGCCCGAGGCCGAGGCCGCCTCCCTGGTCGACGTGCTGATCGACCTCGGCGCCGGCGCCATTGTCCGCGCCCGGCTGTCAGAGGGCCAGGCGGAGATCCAGGCTCTGGCCCGGACGGAACAGCTTCGCAACGCCCTGCTGTCCTCCATCTCCCACGACCTGCGGACCCCGTTGGCCGCCATTCTGGCCTCGGCCTCCAGCCTCAAGGAGTTCGGCGACCAGTTTCCGCCCGACGTGCGCGACGACCTGCTGGCCACCATCACCGAGGAGGCCGAGCGGCTGAACCTGTTCGTGGCCAACCTGCTGGACATGACCCGGCTGGAGGGTGGCGCCCTACGGGTTGAGGCGGGCCCCTTCAGCGTGCGTGAGGTGATCGACCGGCTGACCGCTCGCCTGGCGCGCAGGCTAGGCGCCCGGCGCCTGGTCACGAAGATGGCCGACGGCGGCTTGATCGCCCGGGGCGATCCCGTCCTACTGGAACAGGCCCTGGGCAATGTGCTGGAGAACGCCATCCGTTTCAGCCCCGACGGCAGCGAGATCCTGCTTACCGTCCACGGCGGTGATCGGGTCGAGATCGAGGTCACCGACGCGGGACCCGGCGTGCCGGAGGCGGAACTGGACCTTATCTTCGAGAAATTCTTCCGTTCCCCCCAGGCCCTGAAGCACAGTCAGGGGACCGGGCTGGGGCTCTCCATCGCCCGCGGCCTTACCGAGGCCATGGGCGGGGCCGTCCACGCTAGGCCTCGCGCCGACGCGCGGGGCCTGGTGGTCGCCCTGCGCCTGCCCGGAGAAGAAACCCCATGACCGGCGAACGCCTGCTGCTGGTGGACGACGAGCCTCAGCTGATCCGGGCCCTGCGCCCGGCCTTGGGGGCTGCCGGCTACGAGGTCACCACCGCCGAAAACGGCCAGGCGGCCCTCTCGCAGATGGCGCGCGAGCCCACCGATGTGGTGATCCTGGACCTTGGCCTGCCCGACCTGGACGGCAAGGAAGTGATCCGGCGAATTCGCGAATGGTCGGACGTGCCGATCCTGGTGCTGTCGGCCCGAGATCTCGAGTCGGAAAAGATCAGCGCGCTGGACCTAGGCGCCGACGATTTCGTCAACAAGCCCGTGGGGGTAGGCGAGCTGCTGGCCCGCATCCGCGCGGCCCTGCGCGGCCGCGAGCGCCGCTTCGCCTCCCACGCGCACCTGAAGACCGGGGAGCTGGAGATCAACTTCGCCTCGCGCGAGGTGACCCTGGAGGGCGACGACGTGCGCCTGACCCCGCGCGAATACGATCTGGTTCGCACCCTGGCCCGTCACGCCGGGCGGGTGGTGACCCACAAGCAGCTGATCGCCGCTGTCTGGGGGCCCGAGGCCAGCGTCGACGCGCAGTTCGTCCGCGTCCTGGTCGGCCAGGTGCGCACCAAGCTGGAGGCCGACTCCGCCTCACCGAAAATCCTGCTGACCGAACCCGGCATCGGCTACCGGCTGCGGGCGGAGGATTAGGAGGCCAGCAGCCCCGCCAGTCGCGCGCTCAGCGCCGCCTCGTCCTTGAGGTCGCACTCCCAGATCGTCTCGACCCGCCAGCCCAGGGCCGCCAGCGCCTCGCCCGAGGCCGTGTCCCGCCCGCGGTTGCGGCCGACCTTGGCGACCCAGTAGTCACGGTTGGCCTTGGGCACGCGGGCGCCGCGCGGACAGTCGTGGCCATGCCAGAAGCAGCCATGGACGAAGATCGCCAGCCTGCGTCCCGGCAGCACGATGTCCGGCGACCCCGGCAGGTCCTTGCGGTGCAGGCGGTAGCGGGCGCCCAGACGGGTCAGGGCCTTGCGGACCTTGAGTTCTGGGGAGGTATTCTTCCCTTTCACCCGCGCCATCACCGCCGAGCGTTTCTCGCGCCCATAGACGTCGGTCACGGGACGAGGCTCCTCGGCGTGGGTCCCAGCCGGAAGACGCCGGTCAACACGCGGGCGGAAATCCCCCGCACCAGGGGCAGGCGGGCCACCGGCGCGAACAGCCAGTCCCGGATGAAGGGGCCCAGGCGTCCGCCCGACTGGAACAGCGGCGTCAGGGCCCGCGAGGCCAGCTGGTAGACCCCGGTCTGCCGGCGCCGCGCGGCCTGGAAACGTAAGAGCGACACCGCCACGGGACGGCCCGGCGTCAGGCGCTCGGCCAGTTCCACGGCGTCGATGAGGCCCAGGTTCGCCCCCTGGCCCAGCTGCGGGCTGGTGCCGTGGGCCGCGTCGCCGATCAGGGTCAGGCCGCCGTGCGACCAGCGGCCCGCCGCGACATCGCGATAGGTGGCGCGGGAAAAGTCGGCGGGGGTGCGGAGGTTTTCCAGCAGGGGCTCGGCCTGCGGCCAGACGCTCAGGGCGCGCGCGCGCCAGGCGGCGAGGTCGCCCGCGAAGAAGGCGTCCATATCGGCCACCGGCAGAGACCAGAACAGGCTCACCTGGCCGGGCGCGCCATCCGGCCCCGCCCCGATCGGCAGCACCCCCATCATGGTGGAGGCGCCGTCATAACGTTGGTGCAGGGCGCCGGAGAATTGACCGTCGAGGTCTCGGGCGTTGGCCCAGACCGCCCCCCAGGGATAGAGCGGCGCCCGCGCGCGGGGCCGCACCAGCCTGCGCAGCCGCGAGGCCGAGCCGTCGGCGATCACCGCCAGGTCGAAGGGGCCATGGACCCGCCCCTCGCTGTCGATCAGGCGCGGCTGGGCGGGGTTTTCAACAGCCACCACATCGACCCCGGTCCTTACCGTGACCCCGGCCGGGCTCAGGGCGTCGTACAGTCGCTGGAACAGGGTGGCGCGGTGAACCCCCAGGCCAAAGCCGCCGGGCCGCCAATGCTCATAGGCCATGTCGAGGATGCGCCGGCCGGACAGATCGCGCCCGTCGAGCCGGTCGATCCGGGCGCCGGCCGCCAGCATGGCCTGATCCAGGCCCAGCGCCCTGAGAGCCGCCAGACCCGAGGGCTGCAGCAACAGCCCGGAGCCGAGCGGCCGGGGACTGTCGAAACACTCCAGCAGGGTGACCTCGTGGCCCCGGCGCGCCAGGGCCAGGGCCGAAGCCATCCCGGCGACGCCGCAGCCGACGACGGCGGCGCGCATGAAGAGCTTACAGCCCGTCGAACAGGGCCGTGGACAGGTAGCGCTCGGCGAAGCTCGGGATGATCGCCACCACGGTCTTGCCGGCGAAGTCGTCGCGGCACGCCACGTCGAAGGCCGCCGTCAGGGCCGCGCCCGACGAGATCCCCACCGGAATGCCCTCCTCGCGGGCCACCCGCCGCGCCATCGCGAAGCTGTCGTCATTGGAGACCTGGATGATCTCGTCGATCACCCCGCGGTCGAGGATGGAGGGGACGAAGCCCGCTCCGATGCCCTGGATCTTGTGCGGACCGGGCTTGCCGCCCGACAGGATCGGCGAGGCCTCGGGCTCGACGGCGATCATCTTCAGCGACGGCTTGCGGGCCTTCAGCACCTGGCCGACCCCGGTGATGGTGCCGCCGGTCCCGACTCCGGAGATCACCGCGTCGACGGCGCCGGCGGTGTCGTTCCAGATTTCCTCGGCCGTGGACACCCGGTGGATCAGCGGGTTGGCGGCGTTGTCGAACTGCTGGGGCATGACGGCGCCCGGCGTGGCGTCCACCAGCTCCTTGGCGCGGGCCACCGCGCCGGCCATGCCGCGCTCGGCCGGGGTCAGCTCCAGCTTGGCGCCCAGGATCAGCAGCATCTTGCGCCGCTCGATGGACATGCTCTCGGGCATCACCAGGGTCAGCTTGTAGCCCTTGGAGGCCGCCACGAAGGCGAGCGCGATGCCGGTGTTGCCGCTGGTGGGCTCGATGATGGCGCCGCCGGGCTTGAGGATGCCGCGGGCCTCCAGGCTCTCGATCATGGCCACCCCGATGCGGTCCTTCACCGAGCCGATCGGATTGAAGAACTCCAGCTTGGCCAGCACCGTCCCCTTGGGTTTCAGCGCCTTGGTGAGGTTGGGCAGGGCCACCAGGGGGGTGTCGCCGATGGTGTCGATGATGGAGTCGTAGATCTTGCCCCGGCCCGCGCGCTTGTAGCGTGCGGCGTCATAGGCGGTGGTGTCGGCGGCGTCGGCCATGGTCAAGGTCTCTGAAGGTGTCTCTTGGGGCCAGACCCTAACCCCGTGGCGGGGATTTGGAAGGCAGGTTCTCAAGCCCGAGGGATGAGGTTTTCTAACAACACTCACTACTCATCCCCATCCGTCATCCCGGGCGCAGCGAAGCGTAGACCCGGGACCCAGGGGCCGTGCGCACCGCCCCTAGGTCCCGGATCGGCCTGTCGGCCGTCCGGGATGACGGGGTTGGATCACTCCGCCGCCAGCACCCTCGGCGTCTCGTCCAGCAGCGGTTGCAGAATGTTCGTCGCCAGCCAGCGCACCGCGGGGACCGCCACGCCGTCGCCGATAACGTGCAGGGCCGAGGTGGCGGCCTTGGGCAGCCAATAGCTCTCGGGCAGGCCCATCAGCCGCGCGCCCTCGCGGGGGCTGAGCAGGCGGGTGCGCACATAACCGCCGTCCACCACCACCAGGGTCTGGCGCGAGGAGCCGCCGCGCGGGGTGCGCAGGCAGCCGGCCACGCCGTCGAAGCGGGACTCGGCGCGCTGCACCCGGACGCCGTTCTCCACCCGCATGCGGCGGAACAGGCCGCCCACGGCGCGCTGGCCGCTGGCCGTCAGGGCGTCGAGGCGGGCCCGGTGCAGGGGGGCCATCAGGGCGATCAGGGCCGCCGTTCGGGCGGGCGCGTGCCACGTCACGGCGTCGTCCGGCTCCAGCAGGCTGGCCAGGTCGCTATTGCGAGCGGCGGGCGCCGCGCCCCGCCACCAGATCCAGCGGTCGGCCAGGTCGGCGGGCAGCCGGGCCTGGGCCTCGCGCACCAGCCGGGTGCGGAAGGGGCTGTCGCCGATCAGGCCGGACGGCACGGGCGCCAAGGTGGCCACCACGAACACCCGGGGCCGCGACTGCGGCAGGAAGCGGGCGGCGTCGATCTCCAGGGCGCCGAAGCTGTAGCCCTGGGACGCCAGGGCCGCGCACAGGGCGGTGAAGTCCCCGCCCGAGGTCAGCAGGCCCGAGACGTTCTCGATGACGATGGTGCGCGGCGCGCGGCCCTCGGCGCCGAGCGCCTCCATCAGCCGCCAGAAGCCGAAGAAGGCCGAGGACCGCCCGCCGGTCAGGCCCGCCCGCGCGCCGGCCAGGCTGAAGTCCTGGCAGGGCGACGAGGCCCAGGCGAGGTCGGCGCGGCCGGGCAGGTCGCCTGCCTCCAGCTTCCAGACATCGCCCTGGCAAAAGTGTTGCTCGGCGTCGGCGAAGTTGGCGCGGTAGGTGGCCGACTTGACCGGGTCGAAGTCGTTGGCGAAGGCGCAGGACCAGCCGTCCCCCAGGCCGAGGCGGGCCATGCCGCCGCCGGCGAAGAACTCATAGAAGCTGCGTTGGGCGTTCCGACTCATCGCCGATGAGTCTAGCCTGCTTCAGCCCCTGGGAAAGGATCGCCACCATGCGTTCATTCGTCCTCGCCGTCGCATCGCTGCTGGCCCTTGCGGCCTGCTCACCCCAGGCGCCCGACGGCTCGAACGCCGCGCCCCCCGCCGACGCGCCCGCAACGCCGCCGCCGCCCGCGGCCGCGCCGATCCCGGAGGAGTTCTCCGGCGATATGGATGCGCGCGGGACCGAGCCCTTCTGGGGCCTGCAGATCCGGGGCACGCAAATCACCCTGCAGCGCCCCGACCACCCGGCCGCGGTGGGGCCCAATCCGGGCCTGACGATGCAGGAGGGCAAGGCGGTCTGGGAAACCCAGGCCGGAACCGACCGCCTGGTGGTGACCCTCAGGCTGGAGGACTGCTCCGACGGCATGTCGGACCTCAAATACGACTACGCGGCGGAGGTCGTGATCGGGTCGGAGACGCTGAAGGGCTGCGCGGGCAAGGCTGGCGCGATGCCGAAGGGACAGTAGGGCTCGTCATCCTCCCCTTCTGGGGCCGGATGAGGGGCCGCGCGCCGCTCGCCGGGACGAGCGGTCTTATCGGATGCGGGGTGTGACCCTGCTCAGCAAGGCCAATTGTCCCGCAAGGGACCAGAGGTCCTATCCCGCCCCGAGCGTCATGGTCGCGATCTGCGACTCCTTTGCCTGCATCGGCTTGTGCCCGGTGGGCAGGGCCATGCCGATCAGGGCGGCGGCGAGGGTGGCGACGGCGAAGAAGGCTTTTAGGGCCATGGCAGGGTCCTCCCGAACCCTTTGATTTGATGCCGACAGCCTAGCTTGGCGGCGGTTAACGCATCGCCAAAACCCGCCAAGATTTCGCCGGTTTCCTTAACAGATCGTGAAGTGCCCCGGCGGCGCCCTTGACCGGGTAGCCCCGCACTGCGCCCAATTCCCTCCAACCACAAGAACGAGGGAGGCCGTCATGGAGCGCGCCTGGGACTTGGTGATCCGCAACGGCCGCGTGGTCGACGGCTCGGGCGGGGAGCCCTATGCCGCCGACGTGGCGATCAAGGACGGGGTGATCGCTCAGGTTGGGGAGGTCCGGGGCCGCGGCGTCGAGGAAATCGAGGCCGGCGGCAAGCTGGTCACCCCCGGCTTCGTCGATATCCACACCCACTATGACGGCCAGGCCACTTGGGACAGCCACATGCAGCCGTCCGCCTGGCATGGGGTGACCACCGTGGTGATGGGCAATTGCGGGGTCGGCTTCGCGCCCTGCAAGCCGCAGGACCACGACCGGCTGATCCGGCTGATGGAGGGCGTCGAGGACATCCCCTTCCCGGTGCTGACCGAGGGCCTGCCCTGGACCTGGGAGAGCTATCCCGACTACCTCGACAGCCTGGCCGCCCGCCGCTTCGATGTCGATATCGGCAGCCAGCTGCCCCACGCGGCCCTGCGGGTCTATGTGATGGGCGAGCGCGGCGCCAACCGCGAGGACGCCACCCAGGCCGATATCGCGGCCATGGCGGCCCTGGCCCAGAAGGCGGTGGAGGCCGGGGCGCTCGGCTTCTCCACCTCGCGGACCCTGAACCACCGCACCAGCGACGGCCAGCCGACGCCAACCCTGACGGCCTCGGAGGCCGAGCTCACCGGCATCGCCATGGGGCTGGCGGCGGCGGGCAAGGGCGCCCTGCAGTTCGTCTCCGACTTCAACGACCCCGCGCAGGAGTTCGCCATGCTGCGGCGGATCGTCGAGGCCTCGGGACGGCCGCTGTCCTTCTCCCTGGTGCAGAATCCCCGCCAGCCCCGGCAGTACGAGTTCCTGCTGGAGCAGCTTCACGAGGCCAATGAGGCCGGCCTGCCGATGAAGGCCCAGGTGGCGGGGCGTCCGGTGGGCATCCTGTTCGGGCTGGAGCTGACCCTCAATCCCTTCACCAGCCGCCCCAGTTACCAGGCCATCGCCAAGGCGCCGCTGGCGGAACGGGTGGCCAGGCTCCGCGATCCGGCCTTCCGCGCCCAGCTGTTCGCCGAGGGGGCTGCGGCCGATCCCGCCTTCGCCGCAAACATGACCCGCAACTGGGGGATCATGTTCCTGATGGGGGACGAGCCGGACTACGAGCAGACCCCGGACCGCACCATCGCGGCCATGGCCGCCGCCCAGGGGACGAGCCCGGAAGCGCTGGCCCTGGACCACATGCTGTCGAACGAGGGACGGGGCATGCTCTACCTGCCGTTCCTCAACTATGCCGACGGCTCCCTGGACCCCAGTTTCGAGATGCTGATCCATCCCGACACCGTGCCGGGTCTCTCCGACGGCGGGGCCCATGTCGGCATGATCTGCGACGGCAGCTTCCCCACCTCCAACCTCACCCACTGGACCCGGGACCGCACGCGGGGGCCGAAGCTGTCCCTGGCCAGCATGATCAGGATGCAGACCCGCGACACCGCGCAGGCCGTGGGCCTGTTCGACCGGGGTTTGATCGCGCCGGGCTACCGGGCCGATATCAACATCATCGACTACGACAACCTGACCCTGAAGGCGCCGTCGGTGGCCTATGACCTGCCGGCCGGCGGGCGTCGGTTGATCCAGCGGGCCGAGGGCTATGTCGCCACCCTGGTGGCGGGCCAGGTCACCTATCGCGACGGCGAACCCACCGGCGCCCTGCCCGGCCGCCTGCTGCGCGGCAGCCAGGCCGCCCCGGTGGCGATGGCGGCGGAGTAGCGCGGGACCTCAACGGCCACATGTCGGCCTATGTCGGCCGACCCTGCACCCATACCCACAAGGCTTTGCGGGCGTCTGCCCGCCGCTTGTCGGCCTCCTGTTCCATCCGTGGCCGCCGACATGTTGCTGGGGTCTTCGCAGCTACCCCGACGCAGGCCATAAGACCGCCATGCCATCCGCCTCCCTCGACGAGGCGCGGGAGATCCTGCGCCGCACCTTCGGCCATGCCGACTTCCGGGGCCGCCAGGCCGAGGTGATCGAAGAGGTCCTGGCCGGGCGCAGCGCCATGGCCGTCCTGCCCACCGGCGGCGGCAAGAGCCTCTGCTACCAGATCCCCAGCCTGATGCGGCCGGGCCTTGGCCTGGTGGTCTCGCCCCTGATCGCCCTGATGACCGACCAGGTCGCGGGCCTGGTCCAGTCGGGCGTCGCCGCCGCCCGGCTCGATAGCAACATCGAGCCCTGGGAGAAGGCCCAGACCTGGGAGCGGATCGAGCAGGGCGAGCTGGACCTGCTCTACATCTCGCCCGAAGGCCTGATGACCTCGTCGGTCATGGACCGCCTGCGCCGCACGCCGCTGGCCCTGATCGCCATCGACGAGGCCCACTGCGTCAGCCAGTGGGGCCACGACTTCCGCCCCGAGTACCGGATGCTGGGGCGGCTGGCCGAGATCTTCCCCGACGTGCCGCGCCTGGCGGTCACCGCCACCGCCGACGCCCGCACCCGCGACGACATCCGCGCCGAGCTGCGGCTGGAAGACGCCCTGGAGTTCGTCGCCAGCTTCGCCCGGCCCGAGCTGGCGCTGTCGGCGGAACGCAAGCGCGGGGCCGGCCACAAGCGGGTGCTGGAGCTGGTGGAGGCCCGGCCGGGCCGCTCCGGCGTGATCTATGCCGGCTCCCGCGACGGGGTCGACAAGCTGGCCGAGAGCCTGCGCGCCGCGGGAACCCACGCGCTCGCCTACCATGCCGGACTCGACAAGGCGGTCCGCGCCGAGCGGCTGGAGACCTTCCTGGAGGCCGACGCCGCGGTGATGGTGGCCACCATCGCCTTCGGCATGGGGGTCGACAAACCCGATGTCCGCTTCGTGATCCACGCCGATCCGCCGGCCTCCATCGAGGCCTATTGGCAGGAGATCGGCCGGGCCGGACGCGACGGCGATCCCGCCGAGGGCATCACCCTCTATGGCGCGGCCGACATGGCCTGGGCCTATCGCCGCATCGACGGCCGCGAGATGGACGACACGGTCAAGGCCGTGCAGCGGCGCAAGGTCGGCCAATTCTACGCCATGATGGACGGCGCCAACTGCCGGGCCGCCGCCGTGCGCCGCTATTTCGGCGAGGAGGGCGTGGAGCCCTGCGGCCAGTGCGACCTCTGTGTCTCTCCGCCCGAAAGCATCGACGCCACCCAGGCCGCCCAGAAAGCTCTGTCGGCCGTCCACCGCCTGGGCGGGCGGTTCGGGCGCGGGCGGCTGGTGGAGCACCTGCTGGGCAAGACCAAGGAGCCCTCCAGCTTCGAGGCGGGCCTCACCACCTTCGGCATCGGCAAGGAGTTCAGCGTCAACGGCTGGCGCGACCTGATCGACCAGCTGCTGTTCGACGGCCTGCTGAAGGAAGACCCCAATGACGGCCGTCCGCTGATCGGCCTGGGGGACTCCGAGGGCGTGAAGGCGGTCTATCGCGGCGAGCGCCGGGTGGGCCTGCGCAAGGCGCCGGAGGAGAATGACCCCACCACCCGATCGGGCAAGCCCCGCAAGCGTCGCGAGGCCGCCGACATTGATCCCGGCGACGCCGCCCTGTTCGAGGCCCTGCGCTACTGGCGGGCGGGCGAGGCCAAGCGCCAGCACGTGCCGCCCTATGTCATCTTCCCTGACCGCACCCTGATCGAGGTCGCCCAGACCAAGCCCGCCAGCCTGCCCCGCCTGGCCGCCGTCTCCGGGGTCGGCGAAAGCAAGCTCGCCCGCTACGGCGAGGCGGTGATCGAGGTGGTGAAGGGCTTCGAGGCCTAGAGCGCGCCAGGGTTGAGTGGAAGCCGGTTAACCGGTCCGACGCCCGCCATCTCTTTAAGTCTAGGCGGCCCGGGACGCGCCGGCCGAGGCGGCCTCGGGCTCGCGCTGGGTGATGGCGCCGTACCAGCCCAGGCCCTGATAGGTTTCGTAGCCGGGGGTCAGGGCATAGCCGACCGTGACATGGCCGGCGCCGTAGCTGCCCATGCCCACCGCGTCGGCGGGCAGGCGGAAGGTTTCCTCCAACTCCCCGCGCCGGTCCGACGCGGCCAGCACCTTGCCGGAATGGTCCAGCAGCAGGACCCGGGAGCGGGCGCGTTCCTCGTCGGTCAACCGGACCCCGTCAACCACCGCCTGGGCCTGGGGTTTCCAGTCGAAGTGGATGCCCAGAACGCCGATCACCTTCCCGTTGGAAAGCCCGTCCTGGCGGATGGCGGTGGCGTAGGTGGCGACGGGAGCGTTGTTGAGGGCTGGCGCGCGCTCGATGTCCCAGGCCACGAACTCGTCCCCCGAGGTGGTCTTCATGGCCTGCTGGAACCAGCCGGCGCCGGCCACCGACAGGCCTTGCGTCGCCGGATAGACCTGGGGCCGGCCGGTCGCCACCACCTTGCCCGCCGCGTCGCAGATCCACAGGTCGAGATAGACGGTATAGGCGTCGAGGATCACCTTCAGCCGGCTGCTGGCATGGCGCGAGGCCTCGCGTGTCGGCTCGGCGACGCAGGACACGACAGCGGAGTCGGTGGCCCACCAGCGAACGTCACAGGTGCGCTCATAGAGGTTGCGGTCGATGATCTCGATGGCGTTCAGCGCCAGGTCAGCCAGCCGCTGGCCGCGCAGGTGGGAAAGGATGGCGCCGCCCACCAGGGACAGTTCCTGCAGGTCGGCGCGGACCTGGCTCTCCAGGGCCTGGGCCACCTCGTCGATCTCCTGGGAGATGCGCTTGAATTCCTCCGACACGATGGCGAAGCCGCGCCCCGCCTCGCCGGCGCGCGCCGCGGTGATCAGGGCGTTGATCGCCAGCATCTTGGCTTCGCGATTGATGGACGAGATCTCGCCGATCTTCGCGCCCGCCACGGAGGACAGGCGCTCGGAGAGCTCCAGGATGCGTTCCGGGACCAGACTACCGTCGGACTCAGCCAAACCGCATCCTCTTAGGTCGACGCACCACTCCGACGGGATGTCGCTCGGGCATGCGGACAACGACGGTGGGTCGCGACGAATTATCAAAATGTGACGTCGTCGTACTGAAGCGCCTTTTCCTGCAAAAAGGGGGAAATGGCCCGCTTATTGAGCAGGATATGCTCGTAAATCAGGCAGGGGTCAGGAAGACGTAGCGTTGATAGGGGTCCGCGAGCGCCCAGTCCGTCCCCTCGATGCGCCAGTCCGGGTAGTTCTGGGCGAGGAAGTCGAGGGTCATGGAGGTGTCGCCATAGGTGGCCTCTCCCTCCACGGTGTCGCGGCCATGCGGCGCGAAGGCGAACCCGTCGGCGTCGTGCTTGGCCTTAAAGGCGTCGGCCTGGGGCGCATATTCGGGGTTCACCACCCAGTACTCGGGGGGGCGGATGGTGATGACCAGCAGACCGTTCGGAGCGATGTGCCGACGCAGGGCTGAGAGCGCGGCGTTGGTGGCGTTGCGCGAGGTGTGGGTGAAGACCGAGAAGGCGAACATCACGTCGAAGGCGGCTTCGGGCGCAGGCAGGCTTGTGGGCAGGTAGTCGGACTGGGCGATATTGCCGACCATCCCCGCCTCACGGCAGAGGCTCACCGCCAGGTCCCAGGGGTCCACGGCCCAGATCGCCTCGGGATCGGTGTAGTAGTAGAGCATGCGGCTGATGCGGCCGTAGCCGCAGCCGTAGTCCATGATCCTCGCGCCGCTCAGCGACCGATTGCGCAGGGCGGCGTAGTTGTAGGCGAGCGCCCGGACGAAGCTGACCGTCTGGCCCAGCAGGACCTTGCCGCAGTTGCCGGTGAAGTTGCGCTGAGTCTCGTCGCTGGCCATGCGCGGCAGCAGCTTGGAGAGCGCCGGGAAGTCCGCGCGCGGCAGGCTGATCATCAGCAGGCCGAAGGCGTCCAGCGACAGACGCGTCCGCAGGAAGGCGAAGACCTCATTGATCGTCGCGCCGCGCGCTGCCATCGCATCGGCTTCCGCCACGGACTTGGTTTCGTCAGTCAGGAGCACGGGCGCCCTTTGGTCAGGTTCGCGGCGAACGCCGCGCGGAGGGGCTTCGTTTGCCCAAACCGCGCGGCCGTTACAAGTCCAGCCTGGAGAGCGCCAGGGTTAAGTGGAACCCGGTTAACCCGCCCGGCGCGCTCTGTTGCTTTGGGTTCTAGACGTCGACCTCGGCGTCGAGGGCGTTGTCCTGGATAAACTCGCGGCGCGGCTCCACCAGGTCGCCCATCAGGCGGGTGAACATGTCGTCGGCGTCGTCGGCGTGGTTGACCCGGACCTGCAACAGGGTGCGGGCGTCGGTGTCCAGGGTGGTCTCCCAGAGCTGCTCGGGGTTCATCTCGCCGAGGCCCTTGTACCTCTGGATGGCAAGGCCGCGGCGGCCGGCGTCCATGATCGCCCCCACCAGGTCGAGCGGACCACGAACCGTCGTGACCTTGTCCTTGCGGGTGAAGACCGCCGGGCCCGAGAAGGTGTCGGCCATGGTGGCGGCGCGCTCGGCCAGACGCCGCGCATCGGCGGCGTTGAGCAACAGGTCATCCAGCACCACGCGCTCGGAAACCCCACGTTTGACACGGCTGAAGACGAAGCCGCCGGCCGGACCCGGCTCGCCGGTCCAGGCGCCGTCGCTTTCCTCGGCATAGAGATCCAGCCGCCTGGCGGCGGCCTCGATGTTCTGACCCTCCGACAGCAGGCCGCCCAGGGCCGCCTGTTCGATGGCGAAGGCCGGGGCGCGCGAGGACAGGCGCTCGATATTGGCCTTGGCCGAACGGGAGGTCTGGATCAGGGCCAGCAGGTCGGGCCCAACCAGACGCTCGCCGCTGGCCAGGTCCAGGGTCGCGCCCTCCAGACCTTCGTTGACCAGGTAGGTCTCCAGCGCCGGATCGTCCTTCAGGTAGGTGATCGACTTGCCCTTGGCCGCCTTATAGAGCGGCGGCTGGGCGATATAGAGGTATCCACGCTCGATCACCTGCGGCATCTGCCGGTAGAAGAAGGTGAGCAGCAGGGTCCGGATGTGGGCGCCGTCAACGTCGGCGTCCGTCATGATGACGATCTTGTGGTAGCGGACCTTCTCGATATCGAAGTCATCGCGGCCGATGCCGGCGCCGAGCGCGGTGATCAGGGTGCCGATCTGATCGGACCCCAGCATGCGGTCGAAGCGGGCGCGCTCGACGTTCAGGATCTTGCCGCGCAGGGGCAGGACGGCCTGGTTCTCGCGGTTGCGGGCCTGCTTGGCCGAACCGCCGGCGGAGTCACCCTCCACCAGGAAGATTTCGGACTTGGCCGGATCGCGTTCCTGGCAGTCGGCGAGCTTGCCGGGCAGGGAGGAGATATCCAGGGCGGTCTTGCGCCGGGTCAGGTCGCGCGCCTTGCGGGCGGCCTCACGGGCCGCGGCGGCCTCGGTGATCTTCTGGACGATCAGCTTGGCCTCGACCGGGTGTTCCTCGAACCACTGGCCGATGCCTTCGGAGACCAGGCTTTCGACGGCGGGGCGCACCTCCGAGGAGACCAGCTTTTCCTTGGTCTGGCTGGAGAACTTCGGGTCCGGGACCTTGACCGAGAGCACGCAGGTCAGGCCTTCGCGGCTGTCCTCGCCCGACACCGAGACCTTCTCACGCTTGGTGGCGCCCGAGCTCTCGGCATAGCCGGTGATGATACGGGTCAGGGCCGAGCGGAAGGCGGCCAGGTGGGTGCCGCCGTCCCGTTGGGGGATGTTGTTGGTGAAGCAGAGGACGTTCTCGTGGTAGCCGTCGTTCCACCACAGGGCCAGGTCCAGCTCGACGTTCTCGCGCTTGCCCCGAACCACGATGGGCGTCTTCAGGACCGGGGTCTTGGCCTTGTCCAGATGGCGCACGAAGGCCTCGATACCGCCCTCGTAGTGGAGAACCTCCTCGAAGGGCTCGGCCTCGCGAAGGTCCTTCAGCCAGATGGTGACGCCTGAGTTCAGGAAGGCCAGCTCGCGCAGGCGGTGCTCCAGGGTCTTCCGGTCGAACTCAATGAAGGCGAAGGTCTCGGTCGAGGGCATGAAGGTGACCTCGGTCCCCGACAGAAACTCGCCGTTTTCGCGCAAGGGGGCGTCGCCGGTGACGATCAGGGGGGAGACCGCGTCGCCGCGGCGGAACTCCATCTCGTAGGCCTTGCCGCCGCGATAGATCTTCAGGCGCAGCCAGTCGGACAGCGCGTTCACCACCGAGACGCCCACCCCGTGCAGGCCGCCGGAGACCTTGTAGGAATTCTGGTCGAATTTCCCGCCGGCGTGCAGTTGGGTCATGATGACCTCGGCCGCCGAGACGCCCTCGCCCTCATGGATGTCGGTGGGGATGCCGCGGCCGTCGTCGGTGACGGTGACCGAGCCGTCGGGATTGAGGATCACCTCGACCCGGGTGGCCCAGCCGGCCAGGGTTTCGTCGATGGCGTTGTCCACCACCTCATAGACCATGTGGTGCAGGCCCGACCCGTCATCGGTGTCGCCGATGTACATGCCGGGCCGCTTGCGCACCGCGTCCAGGCCCTTGAGGACCTTGATGGACTCCGCGCCGTACTCGGCCTGGCCGTTGTTCTCGGGGGTGTTGTCGGGGATCTGCGTTTCGTCGGTCATTCGGTATCCAGATAGGCCAGGCTGGAGCCGTCCACATGGACGCCCTGGGCCCGGCCCTTCAAATCTTCGAACAGCTGCTCGTCGGTGCCGGTGAGGAAGGCCTGCAGCTTGAGCGCCGTGATTTCATCGAACAATGCGGCCCGCCGGCGGCGGTCCAGATGCGCTGCGACTTCGTCTAACAGCAATATAGGGTTTGGTCCTGATTCTGCACGTGAAAGTCGCGCCGCCTGGCCCAAAACGAGGTTCAGAATCAGGGCCTTCTGCTCCCCGGTCGAGCATTCCGCCGCCGGGCGGTCCTTTTCGGCGTGAATGACCTCCAGATCCCCGCGATGCGGCCCGGTCAGCATGCGGCCGGCGGCCGCGTCCCGCTCGCGGGCGGCGGCCAGGGCGCCGGCCAGGCGGGCCTCGATCTCCCCGGTCTCCACGCCCTCGCGGGCCATCTGCTCCCAGGGCCCCGACAGGCTCAGCCGGGCCTGGGGAAAGGGCCGGTCGCCACGCTCGTCGATCTCGGACTGAAGGGCTGAAAGGGTCCGCGCGCGGGCCGCCGCCATGAGGGCGCCGGCCTCCGCGAGGCGGGCCTCGAGCGCGCTCAGCCAGTCAGCGTCGGCCGGGCCGTCGGTGAGCAGACGCATCCGTTCGCGCTGGGACTTCTCATAGGCCGTGGCGTGGGCCGCGTGGGCGGGCTCGGCGGCGAACACCAGGCGGTCGAAGAAGCGGCGGCGATCGCCGGCCCCCTCCAGGAACAGCCGGTCCTGGGCCGGCGTCAGCCAGACCTGGCGCTGGTGGTCGGCCAGGCGGCCGGGCGGAACCGGCTCGCCCTCCAGCCGCACGGTCCGCCGCGCGGCGCCGGCCACCTCGGTCCCGGTGCCCAGCCGCACGGGTTCGCCGTCAATTTCGATTGTGGCGGCCACGGCCCAGGCGCGGCCCTGGGCTTCCCCCGGCATCCGCCGCCCCACCTCGGCGAGGCTCGCGCCGCGCAGGCCGCGGCCCGGGGTCAGCAGGGAGATGGCCTCCAGCAGATTGGTCTTCCCCGCGCCATTGGGCCCGATCAGGTACACGGGGCGACCGTCCAGCGGCAGCTCGGCGCGGCCGTAGGAGCGGAAGTCGGTCAGGGTCAGACGGGTCAGGGCCGTGCGGGTCACGCGGCGGTCTTACAGGGTTCGCACTCGCGCGCGAAGCGGCATGGCCTTGAGCCCGCGTCCGGCGAAGCTAGGGTGGCGTCCGGGGTGCTCGGGGGCGTGATGCGCGCAGGTTTTTTCGCGGTGGGACTGGCCGCGCTGGCCGTGGCCGGCGCCGCACACCCCGCCCAGCCCCATGTCACGCCGCCCGACTGGCTGCGCAGACCCGACGCCACCGATATCGCCGACGCCTATCCGCCGGTCGCCAGGGCCCTCGGCGTTGAGGGCCGGGTGGTGATTGGCTGCAAGGTGGACATCAAGGGGCTGCTGGACGACTGCCAGAGCCTGTCGGCCAAGCCCGCGGGCCTCGGCTTCGCCGCCGCCGCCGTGTCCATGAGCCACGGCTTCCAAATGACCCCCACCCTGGTCGACGGCAAGCCGGTGGAGGGCGGACGGGTGCGGATTCCGGTCCGCTTCACCCTGGCGGCGGATGACGCCAGGCTGGTCCTGCCGCCCGTCGCGCCGGCCCTGCTGAACCCTGCGCGGCAGGCCGCCGAGCTGAGTGGCCTGGTGGACCGCTTGGCCGCCATCCGCGCCTCCGAACTGGACGCGATCGACGCCGACAGCCTGGCGAGCGACCCCGCCGTGGTGACCGACGCCCTGGCCGCCCTGCGCGACGCCCGCACAGACGACCGGACGCGCCTGGCGAACGCCGTCGCGGGGGCGATCGCGGTCCGGCTGACCACCGCCGAAATCAGCCAGTGGCTCGCCTATCTGAAATCCCCGGGCGCCCGGAAACTGGCGGCGGACAACGAGACGATCGCCCGCGCCACCGCGGCGGTGCAGGTCGCCCATATCCGGCGGACCATGGCCCGGGCGCGCGAGACCTTCTGCAGGCGGCAGGACTGCGTCACCGACATCGACCTGGCGGGCATGCGGCAGCTGGCGCAGGCCGAGGCGCCGATCATCGACAGGCCCGTCTGGGCCCAAGAGCCAAGCCCGGCCCAGGCCCAGAGCGCCTTTCCCCTGTCGATCCAGGCGTTTCGGCTCAGCGGCTGGGCGATCCTCCAGTGCCGGGTCACCGCGCCCGGCGGGCTGGAAGCCTGCGAGGTCCTGGTCCAGGGCCCTCGCCGGCTGGGCTTCGGCGCCGGCGCGTTGCGGGCCGCCCGCGCCTATCGTCTGTCACCGGACCTGCTGGCCCAGGGAGCGGCCGGAGATACGGTCAATGTGCCGGTCTTTTTCCAGACGCCGCGGGACAATCCGTCGGCCGCCATTCCCCCCAAACCCTCCCGCGAGCTGAACCTGGCGCGGCAGATCGTGCGCGCCCAGGGCCTGGCCGAGCGCGACCAGCAGCTGGGGGATGTCGGACAGCGGCTCTTCAGTTCCGATCGCGGCCTCGACGATGCGGTGCGCCGTGACGCCGGCGAGGCGTTCCGGGGCGCCCTGATCGAGGACTTCCCGAACCTGCTCGACGCCCAGGCCGCGATCTACGTCGCGACCCTGACACCGGCCCAGCTCACGGACCTGGCGGCCTTCACCCAGAGTCCGACCGGACGTCTCGCCGGCGGCCGAGACGAGGGCTTCAACCGCCTGCTGGCGGCCGTCCTTGCCGACCTGGAGGCGGAAGACCGCGCCATCACCAGGGCCAGCTTCTGCCGCCTACGGGATTGCCGCCTGGACTAAACCCGAAGCGGCATCAGGACGTAGCGGACGTCGGGGTCGGTGGGGTCGAGGACCAGGGCCGGGTCGTTGGGGCCGCCGAAACGGAACTCGGCCATCTCGGCGCCGATCTGGTCGGTGACGTCCAGCAGGTAGCGGGCGTTGAACGACAGTTCGAAGCTCTCGCCGTCGTAGTCGACCTCGATCTCCTCGACGGCCTGGCCGGCTTCCATGTTGCGGACGGTGAGGATCACCCGGCCGGGCTCGATGGCCATGCGCACCGAGCGGCTCTTCTCGGCCGAGATGGTGGCCACCCGGTCCACGGCCTTGGCGAACAGTTTGTTGTCCACCATCATCACCCGGTCGTTGTCGCGCGGAATGACCCGGACATAGTCGGGGAAGTTGCCGTCGATGACCTTGGAGGTCAGGGCCGCGCCGCCGAATTCGAAGCGCACCTTCTGGGGGCTGAGCGCCAGGTCGACGCTCTCGCCGGCGTCCTCCAGCAGGCGCCGCGCCTCGTTGACGGTCTTGCGGGGGACGATGACGCCGGGGGTTCCGGCCGAACCCTCGGGCGCGATCATCTCGGCAAGGGCCAGGCGGTGGCCGTCGGTGGCCACGGCGCGCAGCTTGGCCACCCCGCCCTCCACCACCGAGTGGAGGTAGAGGCCGTTCAGATAATAGCGGGTCTCCTCGGTGGAGATCGCGAACTTGGTCTTGTCGATCAGGCGGATCAGGTCGCCGACATCGACGCCGATGCGGCCCGACAGGCCATCCGACGACATCACCGGGAAATCCCCGGCCGGCAGGACCGGAAGGTTGAAGCGCGAGCGGCCGGCGGCCACGGTCAGGCGCGGATCCTCGCCGGTGAAGGACAGCGACACATCGGCGCCGTCCGGCAGCTTGCGGACGATCTCATACAGGGTATGGGCCGGCGCGGTGATCTGGCCGGGCTGCTCCACCTGGGCGAAGGCCTCGTCGATGATCTCCATGTCGAGATCGGTGGCCGAGAAGGTCAGGCGCTCGCCCTCGGCCGAGAGCAGCACATTGGAGAGGATCGGGATAGTGTTTCGGCGTTCCACCGCGCTTTGCACATGCCCGAGCGCCTTCAGAAGCGCCGCCCGCTCGATCGTCAATTTCATGGTCAGTCCGAACCTGTAGCCAACGGCGCGCAGTCACGCCGCCGCCCCCCGAGGAGGAAAGGACTTGCGACTTTAACCGAAATGCCGCCGCGCGGAAGGGGGGCGGGGCGCCTCGTTTGTGGAAGGCGAAGTTATGTGGCGTTGGGCCGCGTCATGGGGGTCTGCGCAGGTGACCATCGACCTCTACGCGCCTATCTTGACCCCATGACCGACACGCCGATCACAGACGCCCCGCCCTTGCCCGACCTGCCCCGCGACAACACCCAGGACGGACCGGCGGTCCGGCTCTATCTGGTGGACGGGTCGGGGTTCATCTTCCGGGCCTTCCACGCCCTGCCGCCGCTGACCCGCAAGAGCGACGGCCTGCCGATCGGCGCCGTGTCGGGCTTCTGCAACATGCTGTGGAAGCTGCTGGTGGACATGAAGGCGCAGACCGATGCGCCCACCCACCTGGCCGTGGTCTTCGACCATTCGGAGAAGACCTTCCGCAACACGCTCTATGACCAGTACAAGGCCCACCGCCCGCCGGCGCCGGAAGATCTGGTCCCGCAGTTCCCCCTGGTGCGGGAGGCCACCCGGGCCTTCGGCGTCCCCAGCTTGGAACTGCCGGGCTACGAGGCCGACGACATTATCGCCGCCTATGCCTGCAAGGTGCGCGACATGGGGGGCGAGGTGCGCATCATCTCCTCCGACAAGGACCTGATGCAGCTGGTGGGGGATCGGGTGTTCATGATGGACACCATGAAGAACCTGCTGATCGGCCGCGAGCAGGTGATCGAGAAGTTCGGGGTGCCTCCGGAAAAGGTGGTGGACGTCCAGTCCCTGTGCGGCGACAGCGTCGACAATGTGCCGGGCGCCCCCGGCATCGGCGTCAAGACCGCCGCCCTGCTGATCAACGAGTATGGCGACCTCGACACCCTGCTGGCCCGCGCGGGTGAGATCAAACAGGACAAGCGCCGCCAGACCCTGATCGACTTCGCCGACCAGATCCGGCTGTCGCGCCAGCTGGTGCAGCTGGACTGCGACACCCCCCTGCCCTCCCCCATCGACGATCTCAGGGTGGCCGAGCCGACCGCGGAGATCCTGGCCGCCTTCCTGGAGGAGATGGGCCTGCACACCCTGGGCCGCCGGGTGGCCAGCGGCGGCGGCGGGACCCGCGCCCCTGCCGCGCCGGCGACCTCGGCCCCGCGCCCCGCGCCGGTCACCGACCATGGCGCCATCGACGTCACCAAGTATGTCTGTGTCCGCGACCTGGAGACCCTCGACGCCTGGATCGCCAGGGCCCATGGCGCCGGCGTCATCGCCTTCGACACCGAGACCGACTCGCTGTCGTCAGCGAACGCCGGGCTGTGCGGGGTGTCGCTGGCCATTGCGCCGGGCGAGGCCTGCTACATCCCGGTGGGCCACGAGCACGAGGGCGGACTGGCGTTCGACGCCCCGGCCGACCTGACCCAGATCCCCCACGACGAGGTGATCGCCCGGCTGAAGCCCCTGTTGGAGGACCCGAGCGTCCTGAAGGTGGCGCAGAACGCCAAGTACGACATCGCCGTCCTGTCGCGCCAGGGCGTCAACGTGTCCCCCATCGAGGACACCATGCTGATCAGCTATGTGCTGGAGGCTGGCCTGCACAAGAGCCACGGCATGGACGAGCTCTCCAAGCGCTGGCTGGACCATGAGCCGATCGCCTTCAAGCAGGTGGCCGGGACCGGCAAGGCGCAGAAGAGCTTCAAGCACGTGCCGCTGGAGCCGGCGACCTGCTACGCCGCCGAGGACGCCGACGTCACCCTGCGGCTCTATCTGATGCTGCGGCCACGCGTCGCCGCCGAGGGCCTGCTCACGGTCTATGAGACCCTGGAACGCCCGATGCCGGCGGTCCTGGCGCAGATGGAGATCGAGGGCATCCGCATCGATCCCGACCAGCTGGCCCGGCTGAGCCATGACTTCTCGGTGCGGATGACCGAGCTGGAGGCCCAGGCCCATGCGCTGGCTGGCCGGCCCTTCAACCTCGGCAGCCCCAAGCAGATTGGCGAGGTGCTCTATCAGGAGATGGGCCTGGCCTCGAAGAAGACCACGGCGACGGGCGCCCAGGGGACCGACGCCTCGATCCTCGAGGACCTGGCCGCCGCCGGCCACGAACTGCCCCGGGTGCTGCTGGACTGGCGCCAGCTGTCGAAGCTGAAGGGCACCTATACCGACAACCTGGCCGCCGCGATCTCGCCGCGCACCAACCGCGTCCACACCTCCTATGCCCTGGGCGCCACCACGACGGGCCGGCTCTCGTCCTCCGACCCCAACCTGCAGAACATCCCGGTCCGCACCGAGGAGGGCCGCAAGATCCGCAAGGCCTTCATCGCCGAGCCGGGCCACGTGCTGATCAGCGCCGACTACAGCCAGATCGAACTGCGCCTGCTGGCCCATGTCGGCGACATCCCGCAGCTGAAGAAGGCCTTCCTCGACGGCCTGGACATCCACGCGGCCACCGCTTCGGAGATGTTCGGCGTGCCGGTCGAAGGCATGCCCGCCGAGACGCGGCGCCGCGCCAAGGCGATCAATTTCGGCATCGTCTACGGCATCTCGGCCTTCGGCCTGGCCAACCAGCTCTCCATCCCGCAGGACGAGGCCGGGGCCTATATCAAGACCTATTTCGAGCGCTTCCCCGGCATCCGCACCTATATGGACCGCGCTAAGCAGGAGGCCCGCAGCCAGGGCTTCGTCAGCACCATCTTCGGCCGCAAGGTCAATATCCCGGCGGTCTATTCCAAATCCCAGGCCGAGCGGGCGTTCGGCGACCGGGCGGCGATCAACGCCCCCCTGCAGGGCGCCGCGGCCGACATCATCCGCCGGGCCATGATCCGCATGCCCGCCGCGCTGAAGGCGTCCGGTCTCAAGGCGCGCATGCTGCTGCAGGTCCACGACGAACTGGTCTTCGAGGCCCCCGAAGCCGAGGCCGACGAGCTGATCAAGGTCGCCAAGCGGGTCATGGAACAGGCCGCCGAACCGGTGGTGGCGCTGTCGGTGCCCCTGGTGGTGGAGGCCCGCGCCGCCAAGAACTGGGACGACGCTCACTAGCCGAACTTGCGATAGGGGCGTCTAATCTTCCCGTGGCGTCCGCGCCGCGATTTCAAGAGACAGAACATTTCGCGCCCCAGATCGGCGCGGGGGGAAGCCCATGATGACGTTGAAGCAGGCCCTGCTGGCCGCGACCCTTTGCCTTGCGCCGATGGGCGCCCTCGCCCAGACGGCGCCGCCCGGCGCCTATGCCCCGCCGCCCGGCGCGGTCGAGGAATTCGCCACCCTGCGCGATGGCGTGAAGTTGGCGGCCAACGTGTTCAAGCCGCCGGGAACAGGGCCCTGGCCCGTGGTCCTCAGCCGCACCCCCTACCTCAAGGACGGGCGCGGGACGCCGGAGCAGCTGGCCGCGGCGGCGAAGAAATACACCGACGCCGGCTATGTCTTCGTGCTGCAGGACGTGCGCGGCAAGGGCCACTCCGAGGGCTTCTACCAGGCCTATGTCACCGACATCGAAGACGGTTACGACAGCGTCGAGTGGGCCGCCAAACAGCCCTGGTCCAACGGCAAGGTGGGGATCACCGGCGCCTCGGCCCTGGGGGTGACCTCAAACGCCGCGGCCATGGCCAATCCGCCCCACCTCAAGGCCGCCTATGTGGTGGTGGCCCCCTATGACCGGCTGCATTCCAGCTTCATGGGCGGGGTGATCAAGGAGAAGGACACGGTGGGCTGGCTGAAGGGCCAGAGCGTCTCGGACGCCGAGATCGACGAACTGCGCGCCCGGGCCGCCGATGACGTGTTCTGGAACCGGTTCGCCATGAGCCCGAACCGCAAGTACATCACCGTGCCGATCTACAATGTCGGCGGCTGGTACGACATCTTCAACCAGGGCAATACCTCCAACTTCACCTGGCTGCAGAACGCCGGCTCGAAGGGCGCGCGGGGCAATCAGAAGCTGCTGATGGGCCCCTTCGGCCACGGGCCGCTGTCGGGCGACCTGGCCTATCCCGGCCAGGACCAGCTGCAGGGCGCCTTCGGAAACGAGCTCCGCTGGTTCGACTATTGGCTGAAGGGGATCGACAACGGGATCATGGAGGAGCCGCCGGTCAGCTACTTCATGATGGCCGGGGCGCGCACCGGGGCCTTCTCGCCCAAGAACCGCATGATGACCTCGGCCAACTGGCCGCCGGCCAACCGCGAGGTGCGGTACTATCTGACGCCCGACAAGACCCTGACCACCAAGCCGCCCGCCGTCACCGACGCCAAGCTCAGCTACCGGTTCGATCCGGCCAACCCGGTGACCACCTTCGGCGGCGCCAACCTCACCTTCGAGCGCGGCCCGCAGGATCAGCGCCAGGTCCCCGCGCGCCAGGACTACCTGCGCTTCCAGACCCCGGCTCTCGACAAGGACGTGGTGATCGCCGGACCGGTGAAGGTGGAGCTCTACGGCGCCACCGACGGCCTCGACACCGACTTCGTGGCCAAGCTGGTGGACGTCTATCCCGACGGCTACGAGGCCCTGGTGCTCGACGCCCCCATCCGCGCCCGCTACCGCCACGGCCGCATGCCCGACGACGTCAAGATGATGACGCCCGGCGCGCCGGAAGAGATGGTCATCGACCTGTGGTCCACCGCCATCACCTTCGAGAAGGGCCACCGGATCGCCGTCCACATCACGTCCTCGAACGCTCCGCGTTTTGAAGTGAATCCCAATACCGGCGAGGCGCCCGGCAAGCCGGCCCAGAAGCCGCGCGTGGCCCTCAACAGCGTCTACATGGACGCCAGCCATCCCTCGGCCCTGGTGCTGCCGGTGATCTATCCGGAGACGAAATAGGAACCGGGATCGGAGGCTGACGTTCCGGCCGAAGCGCCGCTTGGGCGCGGGGCCCCCTACCGTGCCGAACTCCGCCACCGAACCCTCCGCGAGCGCCTTCGCCCAGGTCCGGGCCTGGTTGCGGGTCGCGCCGTGGAGCGCCCTGGCCGAACTCGCCTGCCGGGCGGGCTACGTGGCGCGCGGGTTCATCTATTGCAGCATCGGGACCGTGGCGATCGCCGCGGCCCTGGAGCTGACGCCAAGGGCGCAGGGGTCACGGGGCGTTCTGGAAGCCTGGGCCCACTGGCCTTTCGGCGTGCTGCTGCTGTGGCTGGCGGGGCTCGGCCTCTGCGCCTTTGCCGGCTGGCGTGCGTTGCAGTCGGTGTTCGACGCCGACCGGCAGGGCGACAGCCTGAGCGCCATCGGCTCGCGCCTGGGCCAAGCGGTCAGCGGGGTCGTCTATGGCGCCCTCGGGGTCTCGGTCTTCAGCCTGATCGACACTCTGGAGGACCTGACCGAGGCCGACGAGCAGGAGCAGACGCGCCAGGCGGTGGCCAGCGTCCTTGGCTTGCCGGGCGGCGAACTCCTGATCGCCGCGGCGGGCCTGTTCATCCTGGGCGCCGGCGTGGGCAACATCATCCAGGTGTTCGGTCGCGATTTCTGCAAACCGCTGGCCTGCGACGCGGCGATCACCCGGTGGGCCCCCTGGGTCGGGCGGGCCGGCTATCTGGGGCGTGGGATCGCCTTCCTGCCCGTCGGCGCCTTGATGCTGATGGCGGGATTGAAGACCCGCAGCCGAGACGCCACCGGCGTGGGCGGGGCGCTTCAGATGATGGAGGGCCAGCCCTATGGCGAGGTCTTGATGATCACCGTGGCCCTGGGCCTGATCGCGTTCGGGGTCTTCGCCTTCATCGAGGCCCGCTACCGGAGGATAGCCGTCGACGAGGTCCTGGAGCCGGATGGCTTCTCCAAAAGCCTGAATCCGGCTCGATGACTTTGAAATCACATCCCGATTCAACGCTCAGCCGATTCCGTCGGAGCGCATCGTGATCTACCTGACGGCGCGGGCCTGCAGGATGCGGGCCCCGCCATCATCCAGGCGCACGGCGGTGAGCAGGCCCGTGGCGTAGGCCCCGGTGTCGACTCCGATGCGGCGGCCCGGGATGATCTGCGGCTCCTCCATCGGTGTGTGGCCGTGGACGATGATCTTCTCGAACTTCGCGGTGGATTGCAGAAACTCCCCGCGAATCCACAGCAGATCGCGCTCCACCTGGCGGTCCAGGGGCACGCCGGGACGAACACCAGCGTGGACAAAGGCGTAGTCCCCCAGGGTGATCATGATCTCCAGGCCCTCGAAGAAGGCCCTGTGAGCCTCCGGCAAGGCCTCCCGGAAGGCCAGGCGCGCGGTCTCCCAGGCCTCGGGATCGGTGCGGGTGGCCGGGGGCTGGACGCCGTAGGAGGCCAGGGTCGCCGACCCGCCATGCTCCACCCAGGTCTGGCCGAAGCCCGGCTCTTCGCGGAACTGCAGCAGGGCTTCCTCGTGATTGCCCTTCAGGGCGCGCACCTCGAAGCCCGGTTCGGTCGCCAGACGCAGGATGGCGTCAATCACCTGGGCCGAGGCCGGGCCCCGGTCCACATAGTCGCCCAGCAGGATCAGCATCGGCTGTTGGCTCGGCTGGGAGGCCAGCGCATCCTGGGCGATGACGTGCAGCAGGGCGTCGAAGGCGTCGAGCCGCCCGTGGATGTCCCCCACGGCGTAGACCAGCCGCCCCTGCGTGGAGGGCGGAGTTTCCGGGGTCTTGCGGCGCAACAGACGGGAGAACAAGGGCGGACCTCTGATTGAGCGCCCTAGTTTAGGAAGGCCGCCCGGGGTGTTCAACGCGCGCGGGACCGGAAAGACGCCCCGCCGGGCGGACCCTAGCCGCGAGCCGTGAACAAGTCGTCAGGGCCGGACAAGGCCCTTGGGCCCGGCGCAGCCGATCCAGCCGGTGGGGCTGCGGCGATAGACCCGCAGGGCGTAGACCCCGGGGGGCAGGCCACGGACATTGAGCGTGCCGGAAAAGCCGCTGGGCTCGACCACGGGACGCTTGAAGTAGGCCCCGACGTCGGGGCGGACCTGGTTCATCTCCAGGGGCTGAACGAAGTCTCCGGCCGGGCCGCTGAGGCGCACCGCCCCCTGCGTGGGACGCCGCTCGGCCGAGAGGTCGGAGATCCAGCCGGAGACCACCAGGCCGCGTGCGTCCATCAGGGCCTGGTCCACGGCGCAGGTCGGGATGGGAACCGAGGCGTCGAGACCGGCCAGGGCGGCCGGGGCGGCGCTCGTCGGGACGAAGCGCCCGCGCGAAGGGGCCGATGGCGCCAGCGCTCCGTGGGTCGGCGCGCCGGGCAGGGCCTGCTCGATCTTCGCCTCGGCGGCCTCGGAGACCGGGGGCGAGCCGCGCATGGCGAAGCCCAGACCGTGCTCCTGCACCTCCAGCATCACCACGTCGGGATGGAAGCGGTCGATCAGGTCCTGGCGCCAGAAGCCGTCGTCAATGTGGGTGAGGATCACGCGGCTGAAGTGACCCAGCAGGAAGGGCGTCAGGGCGTTGGAAAACGAGTCGCGGGTCAGCAGCAGGGTCGGCTTGCCCACCTGGCCGGTGTCCACCACCTGGGGCGCGATCCAACCCCGGCGCTCGGAGAGCCAGGTGGTCCTGTAGCCGCCGGCGGCGGGATCGACATAGCCGCGATAGTGGATCGGCACGAAGCTCGCCACCCCCAGCATCAGGGCCAGGTCGCGGGGCGGATTGACCCCGTTAACCACCGGCCGGAAATCCCTGAGCGGCCGGGTGGCCTGATCCACCCCCTGGGCGCGCAGCCGCTGCATGATCGCGGCATAGCCGGCATAGGCGGCGTCGCCGGTCCAGTGGGTGTCGTGGCGGCTGAAGGCGTCGGTCCCCGAGGCGGCGACCGCCAGGACCGGGTCGCGCAGGTGGACGACGTGACCAGGTTCGGTGCGGGCGGCGAGGCGCGCCAGCCTCAGGCTGCTCCGCTGCGGGCTCGGACCTGGAAACCAGGCCGGGCCGAACTGGGGATAGATGGTCTCCTTGGCCGGGGGGACCACCACCAGATAGGCCGCGCCCCTGGCCTGCAGGGTCTCGACCCGGCCTGACAGGCCCCGCAGCCACTCGGCGGCCTCAGCGTCGGTCAGCGGCGGCTTGGCGCGCGCCGGGCCCAGGCGCGTGCCGTCATTGTAGAACAGCCAGCCGTCCCGGCCCGCCAGCACCCGGTCCGAGCCGCTATCGCCGATCGCCAGCCGGGCGGCGTTCAGCCCGCCGATCAGATAGGGCCGGGCCGGGAAGCGGTCGGCCACCCAGGCGTCGGTCTGGTGGCGCAGGTCGTCCAGTCTGGCGATCCCCGCCCAGGCCGGCGGCCCGGCCAGGACCCGGCCCTCCTGCAGCTGCGGCGGCTTCATCAGCGGGCGCAGCAGGAAGGCCGCGGCCATCAGGACCAGAACCGTGGCGATCAGGCCGGGGCGGGGGACGGGCTTTTCCATGACCCCTTCAGAACCGGAAATAGAGGAAGGGGTTGAGGGTCGAGTTGACCAGCACCGCGATGCTGATCACGAACCCCGCCGCCAGGACCGGGGTCGGCAGGACGTGGGCGCTCCGCGTGTCCAGGTGGGCCGGCAGGTGCGGCGAAGGCGCATCGGAGGGTCGCGCCCGCAAACGGGTCATCACGGCCTGCAGGGTCGGGAAGGCGAAGACGGCGCCGGCGGCGAAGGCCAGCAGCATCTCGGTGTCCAGCAGGTGCTGGAGCGCCAGGCTCAGCGGCTGGAACGCGCGCGGGTCCAGCATCACCGCCAGATAGTCCAGGGCGGCCGGGAGATCGGCGGCGCGGAAGAACACCCAGCCGATCATCAGCACCACCAGGGCGTAGACGTGGCGCAGGGCCCTCGGCAGGGCGGCCAGCAGCCGGTCCAGGCCGAACCGCTCCAGCATCAGGAACGCCCCGTGATAGAGGCCCCAGACGATGAAGCTCCAGGCCGCCCCGTGCCACAGGCCGGTGAGGAAGAAGACGATCAGCAGGTTGCGGACGGTGCGCGCCTGCCCGCCCCGGTTCCCGCCCAGCGGAATATAGACATAGTCGCGGAACCAGGAGGACAGCGACATGTGCCAGCGCCGCCAGAAGTCGGTGAGCGAGGTGGCCGCATAGGGGTGGTTGAAGTTCTTCGGGAAGGTGAAGCCCAGCATGAAGGCCAGGCCGATGGCCATGTTCGAATAGCCACAGAAGTCGAAATAGATCTGCAGCGTGTAGGCCAGGGCGCCCAGCCAGGCGGTGGTGGCGGTCAGTGTTCCCGGCGGCAGGCCGAAGGCGTGGTCGGCCACCGGCGCCACGGTGTTGGCGATCAGCACCTTCTGGCACAGGCCGACGATGAAGTACTGGAACCCCAGACCGATGCGGCCAGACCCCCTGCGGTCGCTCTGCAGCTCCTCGCGGATATCGGCATAGCGCACGATCGGCCCGGCGATCAGGTGCGGGAACATCAGGATATAGGCCGAGAATCGCGCCAGGGACCGCTCCACCGGCACGGCGCGGCGGTAGATGTCGATGGCGTAGCTGATCAGCTGGAAGGTGAAGAACGAGATGCCCAGGGGCAGACGGTGGGTCAGCTCCGGCAACGGATTTCCGGGCAGGACGTCGTTCAGGATCTGGGCCAGGAAGGCGGCATATTTGAACCAGGCCAGGACGGCCAGATCGAGCACGATCATCCCGGTGAGGATCAGGCGGCGACGCCCTTCAGTCTCCGCGGCGTCCAGGGCGCGGGCCCCGGCATAGTTGGCGCCGATCAGCGCCAGGAGCAGGAAGACATAGCCCCCCTCGCCCCAGACATAGAAGGCCACGCTGCCGGCCAGCAGGGCCCCGGTCCGCCAGCCGCTGACATAATAGCCCAGCAGGAAGACGGGCAGAAAATAGAAGATGAAGATGATGGACGAGAAAACCATCCGCCCCCCAGCGCCGGCAGACGCGTTTTGTGGCAGGCGCCGGCCCGGGCGGCAAGCCGCCCCGGCCCGGTTTCAGGGTGTCGGAAGGTTCCTGGTGGAGCCGAGCGGAATCGAACCGCTGACCTCCTCATTGCGAACGAGGCGCTCTACCATCTGAGCTACGGCCCCAGGAGGCGCGGAATAAGCGTTTTCGGACCCCTCCTGTCAAGCGGCAGAAATGCGTGGCGGCGACGCAGCGGCTTGCCAGCCACAGCCAGGGCCCTTTAAACCGGGGCCATGGGCAGCTTCCTCTACTTCATCGTCAGTTCGCTTCTGAGCCTGCTGATCTTCGCGATCTTCGCCAACGCCATCCTCTCGTGGCTGGTGGCCTTTGATGTGATCAACCTGCGCAATCAGGTGGTCTACAATATCGCCAAGTTCCTGGACGCCGTGACCCGGCCGATCCTGGCGCCGTTCCAGCGGATCATTCCGCCGCTGGGGGGCGTGGATATCAGTCCGATCATCGTCCTGCTGATCCTGCAGGGCATCAAGGCCTACCTCCTGCCCCTGGCGTTCGGGCCGCTCGTCGCCCTGATGGGCTGATGCGCCTGCCGGTCCGGGTGACGCCCAAGGGCGGCCGGGACGGCGCGGACGGCTGGGCCCTCGACGCCGAGGGCCGGCCCTATCTGAAGGTGCGGGTCAGCGCCGTGGCCGCAGAGGGCGCGGCCAACGCCGCCCTCATCGCCTTCCTCGCCAAATCGCTCAAGCGGCCGAAATCGGCCCTGCGCATCGTCTCGGGCGAGACCGCGCGGGTGAAGATGGTCGAGGTCGAGGGCGCCACCGAAGGCGAGTTCGAGGCCGCCTTCGGTCCTAGGCCCACGAGCGCTTCAGGCGAACCGGTTCGCCGCCCGGAAGCGCGACACGGCAAAGGTCCTAGGGCGCAGCCCTAGGGATTGTAAGCCCGCTCGCCGTGGGCCGACATGTCCAGCCCCTCGTCCACCGCGTCGTCGCCGGCCCGCAGACCCACGGTGCGGCGGACGATGAACACCAGCGCCAGGGTGGCGATCCCCGACCAGGCGCAGACCGCCAGCACGCCCAGCACCTGGGTCACCGCCTGGGAGCCCATGGTGACGCCCTGCGCATAGCCCGCGCCACCGAGACCGGTCGCGGCCAGCACCGCCACCAGCAGGGTCCCGAGGATGCCGCCCACGCCATGGACGGCGAAGACGTCGAGGCTGTCGTCGATCTTCATCCGGTGCTTCACCAGGTCCACGGCCTGGTAGCAGATCAGCGAGCCCGCGGCGCCCAGCACCACGCCGCCCAGGGGGCCGACGAAGCCCGAGGCCGGGGTGACGGTGGCGAGGCCCGCCACCACGCCGGTGACCAGGCCCACCATGCTGGGGCGCCCGAAGCGCTTCCACTCGATCGCAGCCCAGACCAGGCCCGCCGTCGCGGCGGACAGATGGGTGGCGATCAGGGCCGCCCCCGCATTGCCGTCGGCGGCGAGCGCGCTGCCGGCGTTGAAGCCGTACCAGCCGACCCACAGCATGCCGGCGCCCATCATGGTCATGCCCGGATTGTGCGGCGGTGAGAGATCCCGCGGGAAACCGTCGCGCGGGCCAAGCCGCCAGGCGATCAGCAGGGCCGAGACTCCGGCGGTGGCGTGAACCACCAGGCCGCCCGCATAGTCCATGACGTGCATCTGGGCGAGCCAGCCGCCCCCCCAGACCCAGTGACAGACCGGCGCATAGACCACGATCAGCCACAGGGCGGAGAACAGCAGCACGGCCGAGAACTTGATGCGCTCGACGAAGGCGCCGACGATCAGGGCCGGGGTGATGATGGCGAAGGTCATCTGGAAGGCGAAGAAGACGCTCTCCGGCAGCACGCCGGTCACCGCGTCGCGGCCCACGGAGATCAGGCCAAACTTGGCCAGGTCGCCGACCAGCGGTCCGGTCCCTGAGAAGGCCAGGCTGTAGACCCCCAGCAGCCACAGCACCGAGGCCAGGCAGGCGATGGCCACGCAGTGGGTCATCACCGACAGCACGTTCTTGGAGCGCACCAGGCCGGCATAGAAGAGCGCCAGCCCAGGCAGGGTCATGAACAGGACCAGCGCCGTGGCGCTGAGGATCCAGGCGGTGTCGCCGTGGTCGATGGCCGGGGTCGTCCCCTGCGCCAGGGCGGGAGACGCCAGCGCCAAACCTGCCAGCAGCGCGCCCACGCGCGTCAGCGTCCGAACCGTCATGCGAGCCCCCCGAGTCCCCAACAACGGGACCCTGGCTACAGCAGTCCTTGCCTGTTGTGCAGGCACAATTTTTCAGGGGCCGCGCAAAAAGCGGGCAGCGTCCTCAGGCCGCGGCGAGCACGATGGGCTCGGGGGGCAGGACGTTGTCCAGCGACAACAGGCTGACGATGCCGGTGTCGCTGGTCATGACGCCGTTGACGTAGTTGAGGATTTCGCCGCCGATATCCGGGGGTGACTGGATCAGGCCCTGGGTCACGGTGAGGATGTCGGAGACCGCGTCCACCACCAGGCCCACCTGAGCCTCGCCGATTTGAGCCACCACCACCACGGAGGAGGAATTGGGTTCGGCGGGCCCAAGGCCCAGGCGGCTCCCAAGGTCGATCACCGGCAGGATGGCGCCGCGCAGGTTCATCATCCCCAACACGTGGGGCGGCGCGTGCGGCAGGGGCGTGGCCGCGGTCCAACCGCGAATCTCACGCACCGCCATGATGTCGATGGCGTAGGATTGGTCGCCGATGCGGACCGAGATCAGTTCGGCGCCCGGCTGCGGGATCCTGGAGCTGTCCATGATTAGAACTCTTCCCAATCGTTCTGTTCGGGGTCGGTCCGTCTCGCGCCGAGCGCGCCGCCTGGGCGCTGATCCCGGCGGAGCGAGGATCGAATTTGGCGATTATCCCTATGAACCTGCTCGATTTCATTAACGGCGGCGGCGGTTTTTCAGAGTCGATCCAAAGGCTTGCGGCTGGCCCGCGGACGACTAGGCTGGCGTCAGGGGAGAACCACATGACCATTCGCACCATCGCCGTGACCACCGTGCTCGCAGCCGGACTTCTGGCCACGCCGGCCGCCGCCTTCGACGCCCGCAAGCCCGCCGACGTGCTGGCGGTGCTGCAGACCAATGGCGCGAGTGGGGAACTGAAGACGGACGACAAGGGCGAGCCCTGGATCAAGGGCCTGGTGGGCAAGCTGATCTTCGAGATCAATTTCCTGAAATGCGACGCGGCCAAGACCGCCTGCGATCTGGTGGTCTACCAGCTCGGCTGGGACGACGATGACCTGGTGAATTCCGAGCAGATCAACCTCTGGAACCGCAACGCCTACCTGTGTCCCGCCTACCTCAACAAGGACGACCACCCCTACGCCTGGTACGCCCTGCGCGCCTCGGTCAACGACCGCCGCGAGGACGTCGTGGCCCAGCAGAAGGAGTGGCTGACCTGCGTCGCCGACTTCGACGATTTCACCAGCGCGCCGGACACCTATTTCAAGGCGAAGTAGGGGGTATGGCCCTGGAGGCGGCGTGAAACGGCAGGACCTGGCGCGGATGATCGGCGAGGCTCGCCGCATCGTCGCCTTCACGGGCGCGGGCATCTCCACGGAATCGGGCATTCCGGACTTCCGCTCGCCGGGCGGGGTGTGGAGCAAGATGAGCCCGATCCTGTTCCAGGACTTCGTGGCCGATCCCGACAAGCGCCGCGAGGCCTGGGGCCGGGCCTTTTCCGGCCGCGCCGGCTGGGTGGGCGCCGCGCCCAATGAGGGCCACTACGCCCTGGTGCGCCTGCTGGAGGCCGGCAAGCTCTCCAGCGTCATCACCCAGAACGTCGACAACCTGCACCAGGATAGTGGCATCCCGGCCGGCCGGGTCATCGAGCTGCACGGCAACGCCAGCTATGCGACCTGCCTGGACTGCGGGACGCGGCACGAACTGGCCGACCTGAAGGCCCGCTTCGTCGAAACCGACGAGCTGCCGGTCTGCCAGGCCTGCGGCGGCATCGTGAAGACGGCCACCATCTCCTTTGGCCAGCAGCTCAAGCCGCAGGTGCTGCGCAAGGCCGAGCTGGAGGCGCTGAACAGCGACCTGTTCCTGGTGCTGGGATCGTCCCTGGTGGTCTATCCGGCCGCGGCCCTGCCGCAGATCGCCAAGCGCAACGGCGCGGCCCTGGCCATCCTCAACCGCGAGCCCACCGACATCGACGACATGGCCGACCTGGTGCTGAACGACGAGATCGGGCCGGTGATGAGCGAAGTGGCGGCTACCCTTTAGGCGCGACGGGCCGGGCGCGGAGCTTGGTGGGAATCGGATCGGCGCGGAAATCGCCCACGACGCCGATCTTGGCGTTGCAGGACGGGCAGCGGATCACGACGTCCTCGGCCAGATCGTCGGCCACATTGAAGCCGGCGCCGCAGGGCTTGCACTTCCAGGCGAAGACCTGGGCCGGCGGCGGAGGCGGGGGTGGCGGCGGCGCAACTTTGCGGATCGGCTCCGGGCCGAGCGGCCGGGTCGGCGGGTTCTTCAGGCTGAGGATCTTGCGGGGGCGAGGTTCGTCGGTCATGGCGCTTTGTGGTGTTGGGCGACAGGCGCCGCCTCCGCAACTAGAGCATTTCCGATAAGTGTGAAACGGTTATCGGATCGAAAAATGCTCTAACTTTTTGAATTAGAGCCCTTTTCATCCGCTCTGAGCGAGTCAATCAGAGCGGAAAGGGCTCTAGGCCTCTTGCCGGGACCGAGCAAGGCGCCCGCGCGACCTCACCGCATCCCAAAACCCCCTGGCGATGAATTTTTAACGCTCGGGGCGGAAGATTCGCCGGTGATTCCCATGGAGCCCCCGCCATGCTGACCCCCGAATGTTGCCGCGCCGGCCGCGCCCTGCTCGACTGGAGCCTGAAGGACCTGGCCGAGAAGTCCGGCGTCGCCTTCACCACCATCTCACAGTTCGAAAACGGCCGCCCCGCCCACGGGACCACCCAGACCCGCCTCACCAACGCCCTGGAACAGAACGGCGTGAAGCTGCTGGCCGAGGCCGGCTGGACCGGCGCGGTGCTGTTGCGGCGCGCTTGACGGCCTGACCGCCAGGGCCGACATGCTCCCCGCCTGACCACGGGGACTTGCGACGAATGGCCATGAAAGCCTGCTTCATCACCGGCGCCGCCAGCGGCATCGGCCTGGCCACCGCCAAGCGCTTCGCGGCCGAGGGCTATTTCATCGGCCTGTCGGATGTGGACGAGGACGCCCTGGCCAAGGCCGCCGCCGAGTTCGATCCCGGCCAGGTGGTCGCCATCCGGCTGGACGTGCGCAACGAGGCCGCGTGGGGCCTGGCCCTGGCCCGCTTCGGCAAGGCCAGCGGCGGCCGGCTGGATGTGATGATCAACAATGCGGGCCTGGCCCGCTACGGCTGGTTCGAAACCCAGACCTCCGCCGACTGGGACCTGCAGATCGACGTCAATCTGCGCGGGGTGATCTATGGCAGCTACGCCGCCCTGCCGCTGCTGAAGGCCACCAAGGACTCTGTGCTGGTCAATATCGCCTCCAGCTCGGGCCTGTCGGGCCCGCCGCGCCTGGCGGTCTACGGCGCCACCAAGTTCGCGGTGCGCGGCCTGTCGGAGGCGCTGGACCTGGAATACGCGCAGTATGGGGTCCGGGTCGTCTGCATCATGCCGGGCTACATCGACACCCCCCTGCTGGACTCCACGGCCAGCGCCGAGGGCCAGGTGTTCCGCAGCGCCATCGAGGAGGCCCAGTCGGTGCCGGGCTCGGTGGAGGATGTCACCAAGGTGATCTGGGACTCGATCTCCAGCCCCTACCTGCACCACGGGGTGGGGGCTCACGCCGAGGCGCAGACGGTGGGTCTGCGTCCGGGCATCGAGGCCATGCGCGCCTACTGGAAGGGCGTGTTCGCCAAGACCTGATCGGCGCGGGCGGCCAGGTCGCCCGGCGGGATCATCACCAGGTCGTAGCCGAAGCGCTGGTAGGCTTCGATGTGGACAGCCTCGAACCGCAGCGCGTCCTCATGGCTGATCCGCCGCGCCGCCGTGGGCGTTACGAAGCCCAGGTTCCGGATGAAGAACACTTGGGGTTCATAGACCCGCCCGGCCTCGATGCGCTCGAGCTCGGACACCAGGGCGGGCGACGGCGGAACGCCGAGGAATTGGCCGAGCGCCCAGGTGCAGATCGGCGAGCGGTCGAAGAACCCTGACCCGACCGCCGTCTGCCGCCGCCTCTGGAGCGCGACGATCAGGTCGATGAAGCCCGGATCCGTCCACGGCTCGTCCCGGCCCAGCGCCTGTTCCAGGGCGATGACGTCGGTGGCCGCCTCCTCGACCACCGAATGGCCCCGCCGCTCCAGCAACCGCAGCAGCGCGGTCTTCCCCGCCCCCGGCGCGCCGGTCAGTATGTATCGCGGCATGGTGCGCTCCTGACCGCCCCTTTGGCGGTGTCGGGGGTTAGATATCGACCCCGGCCTCCCGCATCAGCCGCACCATGCGCCTGAGCAGGGTGGCGTTCTGCTTGGCCATGGCCAGGACCATCTCCGGATTGAGAACCTCGTTGGCCCCCACCAGCCCGTCCTCCGTGTCGATCAAGGCCCCGGCGTCGATCAGCTTCTGGATGCGTCGCCGCGTGGTCTCGTAGGAGAGGCCGAGGGACAGAGCCACGGCGTTGCGGCTGATGGGCCGCTTGATCTCGAAGGGCTCCGGCTGGTCGATCGCCCCATAGCGCAGGGAAAGGGCCAGGTCGGAGCTGAGGTGGGCCACATTGGCCACCGCCACGGTCGAGAGGATCAGGGCGTCGAGGGGATCATGCGACCCGCCGCGCAGCACCGCGCTGTAGATCGAGATCACATAGTCCATCGACAGCCGGGAGATCAGCCGGATGTGCCTGGGGTCATCCATGGGCCGAGTCCGTCACGGGGGGTGGAGAATCCCTGGCGTGATTCGCCGCGACGGGGCGCCTGGAATTCAGGATCGGAGGGAAGAAGTGGTGCCGCTTAGGTGACTCGAACACCTGACCCCATCATTACGAATGATGTGCTCTACCAGCTGAGCTAAAGCGGCCTGACGCGGCGGAGCGGCGAACCGGCCCGCGCGGGAGCGCCTATTTAGCTGCTCTGGGCGCGCTCGCCAAGCGGCGCCTCGCAGGGGAGCGTCTTTGGCTCACCGGCGGGGGCGGCGGCGGTTCCGGTTCGTCGTCGTCATAGAGGCCCTCGTCCCCTTCATAGGGCGGCGGAACGGCCTCCTGGCCGGCCAGGAAGGGGGCCGAGTCGGTGTAGGAGACCGGCAGTTCCGGCAGCTCGCTCATGGTCTTCTCCGCCCGCTCGTGGCGCGGGTGGATCAGGTCGCCGGTCTCGGCATAGACCGCCGTCAGCCGCGCCCAGTCGGCAGGCAGGTAGGCGAAGGCCTGGCCCTCGGGGTCGAGATCGGTCCAGTCCGGCTCCTGCGGCGCCCCCACCGCGCGCGCCATCCAGACCCTGGCCTCGTCGGGCTGGCCGGCGGCGAAGGCGACGCGGGCGAACAGGCCGGCGATGCGGATCGTCAGCGGCTCGTCCTCCAGGGCCTTGGCGGCCTCGCGGGCGCGGATCGGGACGCCGTTGATCAGGGCCTGCTCGACCAGGAGGATGCGGCTCTCGCGGGCGCCGGGATTGAGCCGGGCCAGGTCGCCGAGCCGCTGCGCCCGCTGGCGCGGCGTCTCGTTGGTCTTCAGGTCGCGATAGGCCAGCCACAGGGCCGGGTGGGGCGCGGCCTTCCAGGCGGTCTCCAGCACCTGGGCGGCGCGGCCCGCCTTGCCGTCGGCGGCCAGCAGGCGGGCGGCCATCACCACGCCGGGGGCGAAACCCGGCTGCAGCTTGGCGGCCTCGACCGCGTAGTCGGTGGCCTGGGACCGCGCCCTGGGCTCCGGAGCGTTTTCCAGCTGGGCGGCGGAGGCGGCCAACAGGGCGGCGCGGGCCCGCTCGGCGACGATGGGCGAGACGATCTTGCGGTCCAGGGCGCTCTTGACCAGCGCCAGCGCCCCGTCCCAGTCGCCGGCCTCCAGGCGCGCCTCCAGCACCGCGCGCCAGGCCCAGCGGGCGGTGCGGCCCAGCTCATAGGCCTGCTCGGCGTGCCGCAGGGCGGCGGTCTTGTCGCCCTGGGCGAGGGCCTGGGCCATCAGGCCCTTGTGGCCGGCCAGACGCATCTCGGGGAATCCCAGCATGGCGGAATAGGCGGCCTGCACCGCGACGGCGTCGCCCGCGGCCTCGGCCGCCTGCGCGGCCAGGATCCGCACCAGGCCCGGGGCCTCGTCGGCGAGGTCGGCGGCCTTCAGGGTCAGACGCCGCGCCTCCGAACCATCCCCGGCGGCGGCGGCCAGGAAGCCGCGGGTCAGGGCCTCATTGGCCTGGCGGCGGCGGTCATCGGCCCGGGCCCGCTCGGCGCGGCGCGGCGCCTCCAGGATCCACAGCAGCAGGCGCCAGCCGGTCATGGCGGCCAGCGCGCCCACCAGGGTGATCAGGACCATGGCCGCGGCCGTCATGTCGGCCCGCCAGCCCAGCCAGACGATGCTGGCGTGGCCGGGCTCGCCGGTGATGGCCAGGATGGCGGTGGCCACGACCACCACCAGGAAGATGACCAGGGCCGTCCGGATCATGCGCCGCTCCGGGCCAACCGGGCGAGATCCTCCAGGGCCTGGGCGCGGACGGCGGAGATCCGCCGGTCGATGTCGGCCCGCGTCTCGGCGGCGGCGCGCCAGGGCGCCAGGGCGTCACGGCCGGCCGGTGGCAGGCCGTCGAGGGTTCGCAGGGCATGGTCGAGGTCGCCCTCCGCCACCTGGCGTTCGGCGCGGGCCAGCAGGGCGTCAATCCCCTGACCGGGCACGTCTCCCACCTGCCGCAGGGTGACCACCCGGCTGAGTGCGGCGCCCAGCCGGGTCATCAGGCCGGCGGCCTCCCCCGGGGCGCGGGCGGCGCCGGCGGCGCGGGCGACATAGTCGGGAAAGCTGGCGGCGAGGGCCGAGCGGCTGGGGGCGCCGCGCTCGGCCACCCGGCGGAGGGCCCGCAGTTCAGCCGAGGGCGGCGAGACCGCGTCCAGGGCGGCCAGTTCCTCGGCGAAGGGCCGCGAGGTCTGGGCGGCCTCCATCAGGGCCGCGGCGGCCAGGGCGCTGGCGGCGGCCTGGGCGGTGCGCGCCTGCTCGGCCTCCAGGATGTCGATCCGCTGGGCGAGCTGGTGGATCGCCGCGGCGCCGGGGGCCGCTAGCGCGACCTCCGGCTGGGGCGGCTCATCGGCGCGATAGGTCTGGGCCGGGGCCGCGGGCCGAGGGTCGCGGAGATCGGAAATGACGCTGGGCCGGGGTTTGACCGAAAAGACCTGCGGCTCGAACCGGGACAGGGCGTAGCCGGCCGCCACGCAGATCAGGCCGAACACGGCCACCATCCAGAACGTCGGGCCCGGCAGCCGCGCACGTCGGCCAGCTGGCGGCGGAGGCTCGATCAGGTCCGGCGTGACGCTCATGATCTACCGGTCTATCAGATTCAGCAGCGCCGCTTCGAGAGGAAAGGGTGCGAACACCTTGGCCGCCAGCTTGGTGCGGGCCAGCGGCTTCATCACCGCCTTGGAAAGACACAGGGCCCGCATTCGCGGCTGGGGCGAGTCTTTCAGCAGGTCGGCCAGGGCCTGGGCGGCCTTGGGAGAATGCAGCAGGACGGCGTCGATTTCCGGCAGCACAGCCTGCTCTTCGGCCGTCAGCGGGGCGGGGCAGGTGTCGTAGAGGATCAGCCGACGGGCCTCGATCCCATGGGTTTCGAGCGCCCCCACCAGATCGCCGGCCGGTTCGGCGGCGCCCGGATGCAGGACGCAGCCCTTCAGGTCGCGCTTGCGGGCGGCGATGCCCTCGGCCAGGGCCTCGACGTCGCCATCGGCCGACAGCACGTTCTTGAAGCCCGCCGCCCGGACCGCCTGGGCGGTGGCCGCGCCGACCGCGAACACCCGCAGCGACCGTTCCGGGGTCGCCTCGATGAAGGCCCGCACGCCATTGGCGCTGGTGAAGGCGAGCGCGCAGACCCCGCGCAGATCAACCTCCACCCCGTCCACCGGCTCGACCTTGAGCAGGGGCGCGACGAAGGGCTCATGCCCCAGGGCGCGGACACGGGCGGCCGTGGCCTCGGCGGCGGGCTGGGCCCGGGTGATCCAGATCTTGCGTGCGCTCATCGTCGGGATACGGTTGAGCCAAGCGTGGCCACAACGCAACCCTGGGGGGTCGTCACGCCTCGTGGAGAGCGAGCAGGTCGCCGCCCTCTTCCAGCACCTGGGCGCCGAGCGACAGGCCCAGCTCCCGCGCCGCGGCCTCGTGGTCGGCGCCCAGCAGGGCCTCGCCCTCACGCCGGAAGCGGTGGACGCCGTCCGGCGACAGGGCCTCGACGATCAGGTGGATGCGGTCGCCGAGGATGCGGGCGTGGGCGCCGATGGCGGTCTTGCACGAACCTTCCAGGGCCATCAGGGCGCCGCGCTCGGCGGCCACGGCCACGATGGTCCCGTGGTGGCGCACCGCCTCCAGCCAGGGCAGGTCCACGTCGCCTGACCGGGTCTCGATGGCCAGGGCGCCCTGGCCGGGGGCCGGCGGGACCTCGACGGGATCGATCAGGCTCTTGGGCAGGTGCCCCAGGCCCAGGCGGTTGAGGCCCGACATGGCCAGCAGGATGGCGTCGGCGTCTCCGGCCTGCAGCTTGGCCAGGCGGGTGTCGACATTGCCCCGCAGCATCTGCACGTCGAGATCGGGCCGGCGATGGAGGGATTGCGCCTGGCGACGCAGCGAGGCGGTGCCCAGGACCGCGCCCTGCGGCAGGTCCTCCAGCCGCTCGGCCTTGAAGGACAGGAAGGCGTCGCGGGGGTCTTCGCGCTCGGGGATGGCGGCGATGGTCAGGCCGTCGGGGCAGACCGCCGGCATGTCCTTCAGCGAGTGGATGGCGCAGTCGATACGCCCCTCCAGCATCGCCTCCTCGATCTCCTTGGTGAACAGGCCCTTGCCGCCGATCTCCAGCAGGCGGCGGTCCTGCACCCGGTCGCCGGTGGTGGTGATGATGATCAGCGGGGCGACGCGCTCGGCGTCCTCCGGCGGCGCGCCAAGCGCCGCGGCGATACGGCGCTGCATCATGCCGGCCTGGGCCAGCGAGAGCTTGGAGCCGCGGGCTCCGATCCGGACAGGTTGCGTGGACACGGCGGGAGGGCTACCTCGGCGGGGGACTGAGCCGTTGGCTACAGGACGGAACCCCAAGCCGCAACGCAGATGACCGACCTAATCCTCCTGGGCCTCGAAACCAGCTGCGACGAAACCGCCGCCTCGGTGCTGCGCCGCGCGGCGGATGGGCGCGTGGAGGTGCTGTCGAGCGTCATCGCCAGCCAGATCGCCGCCCACGCCCCCTATGGCGGCGTGGTGCCCGAGATCGCCGCCCGGGCCCATGTGGAATCCATCGACGCCATCGCCGCCCAGGCCATGAGCGAGGCGGGCGTGACCTATGGCGACCTCTCCGGCGTGGCCGCCACCGCCGGGCCAGGCCTGGTGGGCGGGGTGATGGTGGGGCTGTCCTTCGGCAAGGCCGTGGCCCTGGCGCGCGGCCTGCCGCTGATCGCCGTCAACCACCTGGAGGGCCACGCGGTCTCCGCCCGGTTGGCCGCCGATATTCCCTATCCCTTCCTGCTGCTGCTGGTTTCCGGCGGCCACTGCCAGCTTCTCGCCGTTGAGGGCGTCGGCGCCTGCACCCGCCTGGGCTCCACCATCGACGACGCCGCCGGCGAGGCCTTCGACAAGATCGCCAAGAGCCTGGGCCTGCCCTATCCCGGCGGTCCGGCCCTGGAAAAGCTGGCGGTCGGCGGCGATCCCACCGCCTTCACCCTGCCCCGCGCCCTGCTGGGCCGCGACGGCTGCGACTTCTCCTTCTCCGGCCTGAAAACCGCCGCCGCGCGGCTGGCCGAGACCGTCACCACCGAAACCCAGCGCAAGAACCTCGCCGCCTGCGTCCAGACCGCCATCGCCCGCCAACTCTCGGACCGCACCGACCGGGCCATGGCCGCCTATGCCCTGGCGCGAGGAAACCAGGGCCTGCGCTTCGTCGTCGCCGGCGGCGTCGCGGCCAACGGCGCCGTGCGGGCCAAGCTGATGGAGACCGCCCAGGCGCGCGGCTTTTCCTTCGACGCCCCACCGCTCGCCTACTGCACCGACAACGCCGCCATGATCGCGCTCGCCGGCGCCGAGCGGCTGGCCCTGGGCATGACCGACCCGCTGGACGCCCCCGCGCGGCCGCGTTGGCCCTTGGACGCCGCCGCCGCGTTGTCCAATCCTACCCACGCATTCGGACGCAAGGGCGCCAAGGCATGAGCATGACGACAGCAGGCGTGATCGGCGGCGGGGCCTGGGGCACGGCGCTCGCCCTGGTCTGCGCCCGCGCCGGTCTCCAGACCACCCTCTGGGCCCGTGAGCCCGAGGTGGTCGACGCCATCCGCACCCGAAACGAGAACAGCGTCTTCCTGCCGGGCGTCACCTTCGACAGCCCCGTCGCCGCCACGGGCGACATGGCCGACCTGGCGTCCTGCGACCTGATCCTCAACGTCACCCCGGCCCAGCACCTGCGGGCCAGCCTCGCGGCCTTCGCCCCTCATGCGCGCAAGGGCGTGCCGATCCTGCTCTGCGCCAAGGGGGTGGAGCAGGGGTCGCTGAAGCTGATGACCGAGGTGCTGGCCGAGACCCTGCCGCACGCCTGCCCCGCGGTGCTGTCGGGGCCGAGCTTCGCCGGCGAGGTGGCGCGCGGCCTGCCCACCGCCGTGACCCTGGCCTGTCCCGACGAGGACCTGGGGCGCGACCTGGCAGAGGCTATCGCCAGCCCGCTGTTTCGGCCCTATCTCGCCACCGACATGATCGGCGCCGAGATCGGCGGCTCGGTGAAGAACGTACTGGCCATCGCCTGCGGCGTCGTCGAGGGCCGCGGCCTGGGGCGCAGCGCCCACGCCGCCCTGATCACCCGGGGCTTCGCCGAACTCACCCGCCTCGCCGAGGCCCTGGGGGGCGAGGCCGAGACGGTCGCGGGCCTCTGCGGCCTGGGCGACCTGGTGCTCACCTGTTCCAGCGCCCAGTCGCGCAACAACCGCGTCGGCCTGGCGCTCGGCAAGGGCATGACCCTGGACGAGGCCCTGGCCAGCCTCGGCGGCGCGGTGGCCGAGGGCGTCGCCTCGGCGCCGGCCGTGCGCGGCCTGGCCGCCAAGCACGGGGTGGAGATTCCCATCTGCGACGCCGTGGCCGCCATCCTGGCCGGCGAGGCCGATATCGACACCGCCATCGCCGGCCTGCTGTCACGCCCCATCAAGACCGAATTCTGAAGGAACCGCCCATGGCCCTCTTCGTACTGATCTGCCTCGACAAGCCAGGTTCCCTGGACCTGCGGATGGCCACCCGGCCGGCCCACCTGGCCTATGCCGGGACCTTTGCCGGCGTCGTGAAGCTGGGCGGACCGATCCTGGACGACAAGGGCGACATGGCCGGCTCCCTGCTGGTGATGGAGGGCGAGACCGAGGAGGTGGCCCGCGCCTTCAACCGCGACGATCCCTATACCCTGGCGGGCCTCTTCCAGAGCGTCCAGGTGCTGCCCTTCCGCGCGACCATCGGAACCCTGTGAACCGGGACGAGCCCGACAATCCGGCCAGGCCCGCCGCCGGCCTGCGCCTCTGCGCGCTCGCCGACCTGGCCGATCCCGGCGCCAAGGGCTTCCGGTTCCGCCATGAGCGCGCCCTGTTCGCCGGCTTCCTGGTGCGGCAGGGCGACGCCGTCACCGGCTATGTCGACTCATGCCCGCACAATGGCTGGCCGCTGGCCATCATGGACGACCGCTATCTGACGCGCGGCGGCGACCGGATCATCTGCGCCGCGCATGGGGCGATGTTCCGCCCCGCCGACGGCCTCTGCGTGGCCGGGCCCTGCGCCGACGACCACCTGCGCCCCTGGGCCGTGGCGGTGGTGGACGGCGAAGTCCTGACGGCCTGACTCTTCCTTAACCCGCCAAGGCTAAGCCTCTTGTCCTCGAGACCTAAGAGGAGCCTGTCATGGCTGACGCCCTTCGCGCCCTGGCGACCATGAACCACCGGTTCGCCCCGCAGTTCGCCAAGACCATGCTGGCCACGCCGCGCGCCGACGAGGACGCCGCCGCCTTCGCCGCCCACTGCAAGGCGATGAACTTCGAGTTCACCGAGGGTTGGGCCGACCAGAATATCCCCTTCGTCTCGCCGCTGCTGCGCGACTTCGCCGCCCAGCGCGGGTCGGTCCGCTATATGGAGATCGGCGCCTATGAGGGGCGCAACCTGGCCTTCATGGACTGGCTGCTGCCGGCCAAGCTGGACGTCACGGTGATCGATCCCTGGTTCGACGAGGACCTGAACCCGGAGGAGAAGTACCACGCGGTCGAGCCGCGCTTCGCCCGCAACACCGCCAAGCTCGGCTTCTCCAAGCTCACCACCCACAAGGGCTTCTCGACCTATGAGCTGCCCAGGATGCTGGAGCGGGGCGAGACCTACGACCTGATCTATATTGATGGATCTCACACCGCCTGGGCCGTGGGCGTTGACCTGGCCTATTGCGCGGCCCTGCTGGAGGTCGGCGGGATGATGGTGCTGGACGACTACTGGCACCACGAGAGCGAGATCGGGGGTCCGGGCGTCAAGCAGGCCGTCGATCACTTCCACGGAGTCTTCCGGCATTATTTCGACATAACCGCGGTCTACCGCCAGGTGGCCTTGACCAAGATCAAAGAAATCCCGCGCTGATTACTGCCAAGCTCTGCTGAGCCCTTGCTCTCTGAGCCCGCCCCGGGACTCCCGGGCGTGGGCTGACTGTTTGGCGGGCCGAACCGGCCATAGTTAATCCAAAATGAATGATTCAAGGTAGCGCCCGCCCCAATTCGGGGTTATGGCGTGAGGATTGCTATTGCTGCAGTGCACTGTCCCGGGAGAGAACATCGCCGTGCTGAACCGCGTCCGTCACATCTTGCAGACCGCCGCCGAGCGACTGCCGCGACGCGATGCGATTCATCTCGTGGCCGTGGAGCTTGCCCTGGTGGGGGTCCTGACGGCCGGCATCGCCGCCGCCGCCGCGCCGGACGGCCGCAATGAACGCCTGGCCCGGTTGACCAAGGGCGAGGTCTCGGCCGAGGCCTTCGCCCGCCTGAAGGCCGGCATGGACCCGGCGATGCTGACCCTCGCCAGCCGCGTCGAGCCTCGCATGGGCCGCCTGATTCCCGCGAGCGAGGGCGTGCTCCCGTCTGACGCCGCAAGCCTGCCCGAAGGCGCGGCGGTCGACGCCGCCGTCATCCGCCTGCAGGACCTCGACCCCGACCAGGCCCGCGCCTGGAACCTGGCCAATCCCACCTCGACCCTGCCCAACCCGGCGGCCCGGCCCTTCAAGCTGAAGACCGGCGGCATGCTGGACGAAGCCCGGGCCATCGATTGCATGACCGCGGCCATCTATTACGAAGCCGCCTGGGAAAGCGTCGACGGCCAGCGCGCCGTGGCCCAGGTCGTGCTGAACCGCATGCGCCACCCGGCCTTCCCCAAGACGGTCTGCGGCGTGGTCTTCCAGGGCTCCAACCGCACCACCGGCTGCCAGTTCAGCTTCACCTGCGACGGCTCGATGAACCGCCAGCCGCAGGAAGCCACCTGGCTGCGCGCCCGCAGCGTCGCCTCGGCGGCCCTGAACGGCTTCGTGATGAAAAAGGTCGGCACCGCCACCCACTATCACGCCAACTATGTCGCGGCGTACTGGAGCCCGAGCCTGGTCAAGGTCGGGACCATAGGCGCCCACATCTTCTATCGCTGGACCGGCGGCTCGGGCCTGCCCCCCGCCTTCTCCGGCAAGTATCTCGGCACGGAGGCCGAGGGCATGCAGATCGCCGCCCTCGACAAGTACGCCACCGCCCCGAAGATCGAGGCCTCCCTGGCCAAGGACAATCTGCAGGAAGCCCTGCCGGTCGAGGAAGCCGTGCTGACCAAGGCGCCCAAGGGCGCCGATGGCCACACGCCGGCCGGCTCGCCCCAATCGGAAACCGTCAAGGCCGATGCCCTGGTCACCGTCGCCGACGCCGCCCGTGACGCCGGCGCCCTGCTGAAGGCCGAAGACCTCGACTGGACCGGCCAGCCCAAGAAAAAGGGCCCGCCGCGCCTGGCGATGCCCGGCTCGAGCTTCTAGGCCAAGCGCTAAACGGCTTCGGGTTTCGACCCGCCAATCCCATCGTTCGTCATCCCGGGCGACCCGCAAGGGAGGCCCGGGATGACGGAACGATGGCTCAGCCCGGCGCGACCTCCGCCGAGAAGGCGTTCACATCCTCGATCAGGCCCGCCGCGGCGGTCGCCACCAGCTCACCGCCCTTTTCAGGCGTGGCCAGGGCCGGATCGGACCCCATGCGGCCGTCGGGATAGCGGGCGCGGAAGTCCAGCGCCTCGCGGATCGGGCCGGTCGGCGCGATCTGCGGCGCGTAGTCAGCGGTCTTGATGGCGCCCGGATAGGCCCACTGGGTCACCGCGATCTCCGAGGGGGTCGCATGGCTGCCGTGACCCACCGGGAACTGGCGGTTGGCCAGCGCCATGACCCCCCGCAGCTCCCACCAGTTCTTCAGCTTCATCGAAAAGCCGCGCGGACGGCCGGCGAAGCTCGCCTCGGCATAGAGTTCGGAGAAGGCCGCCTCGATGGTGTGGGTATTTCCGCCGTGGCCATTGAGGAAATAGATCTTCTCAAAGCCATGGTGGCCGAGCGACCGGCACCAGTCGCCGATGGCGGCGATGAAGGTCGAGGGGCGCAGGGAGATGGTGCCCGGAAAGCCCAGGTGATGCTGGGCCATGCCGATATTGAAGGTCGGTCCCACCAGGATGTCGCCGGTCTTCTGGGCCTCGTTGGCGATGATCTCCGGGCACAGCCAGTCGGTGCCCAGCAGGCCGGTCGGCCCATGCTGCTCATTGGAGCCGATCGGGATCACCACCGTCTTGGAACGGGTGAGGAAGGTTTCGATCTCGGGCCAGGTGGAAAGGTGCAGCAGCATGGTGGCGTCCTAGAGCCCTTTCCGATCTGATTGACTCAATCAGATCGGGTAAAAAGGGCTCTAATTCAAAAGTTTAGAGCATTTTTCGATCCGATAACCGTTTCACACTTATCGGAAAATGCTCTAGGCGGGAAGAGCAGCGTCTCTTCCCACATAGTCGGTTCCGGCGCCGCCCGTAAGGCGGGGCCGCAGGGTGATCCGTTGTTGAACCGCCACCTCATGGCCGGCGCCTGAACTCGCCGATTTCTGGTCCAGCCTGTTGCGCCCGGCGGGCGCCCTCCGCATAACTCGCAGCCAAGTTTTGATGGGAGTGTGATCGGTGAGCGAGGGTGAAGTTTTCCCGGTTCCCGCGGCCTGGGCCAAGCGGGCCAAGATGAACGCGCAGACCTATGAGGCCGCGGTCGCCCAGGTCGAGACCGACCCCGACGGTTACTGGACCCAGGTCGCCGAGCGCCTGGACTGGATGACCCCCTTCACCCAGGTGAAGGACACCTCCTTCCACAAGCACCCCTTCCACATCCGCTGGTACGCCGACGGGGTGCTGAACGTCTCGGTCAACTGCCTGGACCGCCACCTGGACACGCGCGGCGACCAGGTCGCCATCATCTGGGAGAGCGACGAGGGCGAGCCCTGGGACAACCTCACCTATCGCCAGCTCCATGCCGAGACCTGCCGCATGGCCAATGTGCTGAAGGCGCGTGGGGTCCAGAAGGGTGACCGGGTCACCATCTACCTGCCGATGATCCCCCAGGCCGCCGTCGCCATGCTGGCCTGCGCCCGGATCGGCGCGGTCCACTCGGTGATCTTCGGCGGCTTCTCGCCGGACTCGATCGCCGGCCGCATCCAGGACTGCGACTCCAAGATCGTCATCACCGCCGACGAGGGCCTGCGCGGCGGCAAGATCGTGCCGTTGAAGCGCAATGTCGATGAGGCCTTGGAACAGTGCCCCAGCGTCACCGACGTGATCGTCGTGCGCCGCACACGCGCCGACGTGCCGATGAAGGCCGGCCGCGACGCCTTCTATTCGGACCTCAAGCAGAGCGTCTCCGACACCTGCGCGCCCGAGCCGATGAACGCCGAGGATCCGCTGTTCATCCTCTACACCTCCGGCTCGACGGGTAAGCCCAAGGGCGTGCTGCACACCACCGGCGGCTACCTGGTCTGGGCGGCCCACACCCACGAGCTGGTCTTCGACTACAAGCCCGGCGAAGTGTTCTGGTGCACCGCTGACGTGGGCTGGGTCACCGGCCACTCCTATGTGGTCTACGGCCCGCTCGCCAATGCGGCCACCTCGGTGATGTTCGAGGGCGTGCCCAACTATCCCACCAATTCCCGCTTCTGGGAGGTGATCGACAAGCACAAGGTCAACACCTTCTACACCGCCCCGACCGCCATCCGCGCCCTGATGCGCGACGGCGACGAGCCGGTCCTGAAGACCTCGCGCAAGTCCCTGCGCCTGCTGGGCACGGTGGGCGAGCCGATCAATCCCGAGGCCTGGCTCTGGTACCACCGGGTAGTGGGCGAGGGCCGCTGCCCCATCGTCGACACCTATTGGCAGACCGAGACCGGCGCCTGCCTGGCCTCGCCCCTGCCGGGCGCCACCCCGCTGAAGCCCGGCTCCTGCGCCAAGCCCCTGCCGGGGATCAAGTTCGAGCTGGTGGACGCCGAGGGCCAGACCCTGCACGGCGCCACCAGCGGCAACCTGGTGATCACCGACAGCTGGCCGGGCCAGATGCGCACCGTCTACGGCGACCACCAGCGCTTCTTCGACACCTACTTCTCCACCTATGCCGGCAAGTATTTCACCGGCGATGGCTGCCGCCGGGACGAGGACGGCTACTATTGGATCACCGGCCGGGTGGACGACGTGATCAACGTCTCCGGCCACCGCCTCGGCACCGCCGAGATCGAGAGCGCCCTGGTAAGCAACGAGAACGTGGCCGAGGCCGCGGTGGTCGGCTTCCCGCACGATATCAAGGGCCAGGGCGTCTATTGCTTCGTCACCCTTAAGGCCGACGTCACCCCCACCGACATCCTGCAGGCCGAGCTCAAGGGCTGGGTGCGCCGGGAGATCGGGCCCTTCGCGGCTCCCGACGTGGTGCAGTTCGCGCCCGGCCTGCCCAAGACCCGCTCGGGCAAGATCATGCGCCGCATCCTGCGCAAGATCGCCGAGAATGACCTGTCGAACCTCGGGGACACCTCCACCCTGGCCGATCCCTCGGTGGTGGACGACCTGGTGAAGAACCGCATCGGCGGCTGAGACCGTGGTGAGGGTCGCGGCCTTCGCCGCCGTCCTGCTGCTGGCCAGCCCCGCCTGGGCGTGGGAGCCAGATCCCCAAGTGCTGGCAGGCCTGAGGCGCGGCCAGGCCTATGTCGAGGTTCGACCCGACCCGGCCGGCGCCTCTGGCCTGATCCGCGCCGTCGAGGAGATCGCCGCGCCGAGCGAGGTGGTCTGGGCCCTGCTGATTGACTGCGAACTCGCCCCGCGCCTGGCCGCCAGCCTGAAGAGCTGCCGCATCCTGGAGCGCGATCCCGCGGGGCGCTGGGATATCCGCGAACAAATTTCCCGTCCCGGCCTGATGCCGCGCTTCCGCAGCGTGGTGCGCAGCGACTTCGAGGCCCCGCGCCGCCTGCGCTTCCGGCGAATCGACGGTGACCTGAAGGTGCTGGAGGGCGAATGGCGACTGACCCCGGTGCGGGACGGCCGCGCCACCCGGGTCGTTTATGAGAGCCGGGCCGCAAGCCCCTATGCCGTGCCGGGCGGCCTAGCCCGGCTGGTGATCCGCCGCGACGTGGCCCTGGCCATGGCCGCCCTCAAACGGGAGAGTTTGGCGCGGACGGCGTCTCCGCGCTAAGGGTCTCGCCCATGAGCCCCGACCTGCCCGCCCCCCTTCGCCTTGCCGCCGACCGCCTGCTGGAGGGGGTTTCCCGCAAGGGTCTGGCGGAGCGCTCGGCGAAGATCTCCAGCGGCTACCGGGGCGGGGAGACCTCCCGCATGGTTGTGACCGACGAGGCCGATGCGGTGGCCTATGTGCTGTCGCGCCTGCCGGCCACCTATGCGGCCGACGCCTTCGTCTTGGCCGAAGCCCAGCGGATGGCCCCGGACTTCGCGCCGGCCCGCCTGCTTGACGCCGGCGCCGGTCCCGGCGGCGCCAGCTGGGCGGCCCTGGAGACCTGGCCCGGGATCACGACCGCGACCCTGCTGGACTCCAGCGGCCCCTTCCTGGCCATGGCCGCCAGGCTGGCTGCCGAGGGCGGGCCAGCCTTGCAAAACGCCAATCTTTTACGCGGCGACCTGACCGCGCCCTCGACCGACTGGCCCCAGGCCGACCTGGTCACCGCCAGCTACGCCCTGGCCGAGATCGCGCCGGCCAGGCAATCGGCGACTGTCCAGGCGCTGTGGGCCGCCACCGATGGCGTGCTGGCCCTGATCGAGCCCGGCACGCCGGACGGCTACCGGCGCATCCTGACCGCCCGCGAGACCCTGATCGCGGCTGGGGCGGAGGTTCTAGCCCCTTGCCCCCACGCCCTGACCTGCCCCCTGATCGCGCCCGACTGGTGCCACTTCGTCCAACGCCTGCCCCGGTCGCGGGATCATCGCCTGGCCAAGGGCGCCGACCTGGCCTTCGAGGACGAGAAATTCAGCTATCTGGTGGCGGTGCGGCCCGACATCCCGACGCTCAGCCGGACCTCGCGCATCCTGGCGCCGCCCCGGGTCGCCAAGCCGGCCATCACCTTCAAGCTCTGCACGCCGTCGGGGACCGCCGAACTCGCCGACGTGCCGCGTCGCGACAAGGCCGCCTATGCCTGGGCGCGGCGGCTCGATTGGGGCGACGCCCTTCCCTAGGGTGCGGCCGCCATGAGAGAACAGGAACCGCCACCCACCGCATTTCCGGGCCGGCGATAAAGAATTCTGTTTTTCAAATTCCAAATGGGAGGGCGCCATGCCCGTCAGCCGCGAAGTCCACCTTATCGAGCGCCCCAAGGCGATGCCCACCGTCGATCAGTTCCAGATTGTCGAAACCCATGTGCCCGACGCCGCCGACGGCGAGGTGCTGGTGCAGAACCTCTACATGTCGGTGGATCCGGCCATGCGGCCGCGCCTCACCGCCGGCCAGGACCTGGGCGTGGCCATGATGGGCGGGGCGCTCGGCCGGGTGGTCCAGTCCAAGAATAGTGACTACGCCGTCGGCGACCTGGTCTCCAACCGCCTCGGCTTCCGCGAATACTTCACCTCCGACGGTAAGGGCCTCACCAAGCTCACCCCCGATCCGGACCTGTCGCTGACCACCCACATGCACGCCCTGGGCATGACCGGCTTCACGGCTTACGGCGGCATCCTCCACATCGGGGCCCTGAAGGAGGGCGAGCAGGTCTTCGTCTCCACCGCCGGCGGGGCCGTGGGCTCCATCGCCGCCCAGATCGCCAAGATCAAGAACTGCTATGTCGTGGGCTCCACCGGCTCGGCCGAGAAGGCCGCCTGGCTGAAGGACGAGGTCGGGCTGGACGCGGTGATCAACTACAAGGACGCTCCGATCCGCGGCCAGCTGGAGGCCGCCACCCCCAAGGGCATCGACGTCTATTTCGACAATGTCGGCGGCGATCACCTGGAAGCCGCCCTGCGCCGCATGAACACACTGGGCCGCATTCCGGTCTGTGGCTTCATCTCCGGCTACAATTCCGGCCACTCCAGCGTCTCCAACCTGTCCAACATCATCTATTCCCGGGTGATGCTGCGGGGCTTCGTGGGCACGGACTTCATGCACATGTATGGCGACTTCCAGCGCGACATGGCCGGCTGGCTGAAGAGCGGTCAGGTGAAGTATCAGGAGACCGTGCTGGACGGTATCGAGAACGCTCCGGCGGCCTTGATCGGCCTGCTAAATGGTCTCAACGCCGGCAAGATGCTTGTGAAGCTGGCCGACTAGGCTGTGACCTGTCCTCCCCCGCGGCACGGGGGAGGACGCCGCCGCCGCATGACAATCCCGTAAGCTTCCTTCCCGCGTCACGGGTGCTAGGTTCGACCCAACCCAGCCCTTCGAGACGCGCCCATGTTCCGCACCTTCGCCTGCGCCGCCGCCCTCAGCCTGGGGATCGCCACGGCCGCCCCCGCCTTCGCCGCCGATCTGGTTCCGCCGATCGCCTACAAGGAGCGGGTCCTGGCCAATGGCATGAAGGTCTATTCGTCCATCGACCGGACGACGCCCAATGTGACGGTGCAGGTCTGGTACGGGGTGGGGTCGAAGGACGACCCCCAGGGCCGCTCGGGCTTCGCCCACCTCTTCGAACACATGATGTTCAAGGCCACCAAGGACCTTCCCTCCGAGAGCATCGACCGCTTCACCGAGGACGTGGGCGGGGTGAACAACGCGTCGACCTATGACGACTTCACCAACTACTACGAGGTGGTGCCGGCCAATCACCTGGAGCGTCTGCTCTGGGTGGAGAGCCAGCGGCTGGGGTCCCTCGTCGTCGATGAGGCCACCTTCAAGTCCGAGCGGGACGTGGTGAAGGAGGAACTGCGCCAAAGGGTGCTGGCCAGCCCCTATGGCCGCCTGTTCGCGCTCTACCTGCCCCAGGCCAGCTACACGACCCACCCCTACAAGCGCCCGGGCATCGGCTCCATCGAGGAGCTGGACGCCGCCACCATCGACGATGTGCGCGCTTTCCACGCCGCCTATTACCGCCCCGACAACGCCGCCCTGATCGTGGTGGGGAACTTCGACCAGAAGGCGCTGGACGCCTGGGTCGACAAATACATGGGCCCACTGAAGGCGCCGGCCGAGCCGCTGAGGCGGGTGACCGCCGTCGAGCCGCCCCGCGCCGGGCCAGGCGTCTTTACCGGGTACGGGCCCAATGTGCCCCTGCCCGCCGTGGCCATCACCTGGTTGGGCCCGAAGGCCGCCGACCCGGACGCCTCGGCGCTCAAGGTGCTGGACGCCATCCTGTCCTCGGGCAAGTCGGCCAGGCTCTACGACGCCCTGGTCTACGACCAGCAGATATCCGCCCAGGTGCTCTCCAGCGCCGACCTGCCCGAGCAGCCGGGTATGTTCGCGGTGGGCTCGATCATGGCCTCGGGCCACACCATCGACGAGGGCGAGAAGGCACTGCTGGCCCAGGTGAAGCGTCTGCGCGACGCTCCGCCCACCGCCGCAGAGCTGTCGGAAGCCAAGAACGAGCTGGTGGCCGGCAAGCTGCGGGAGCGCGAGACCATCGACGGCCGCGCCTTCGCCCTGGGCTACGCCCTGCGCACCGAGGGCGACGCCGCCCAGGCCAATAAGGAGCTGGCGGAACTGCAGGCCGTCACCGCCGCCGACGTCCAACGGGTGGCCGCCAAGTACCTGCCCGACGACCGCCGCATGACCATCCGCTACCTGGCTGAGAGCGACCGCCCCCAGGGTGAGGCCGCCACGGCGGTGACCGCCCCCGTGGTGGCCTCGGTAAAATACACCGGCCCGATCACCGAGTTGGCCCCTGAGGGGCAGCGCGTCGCCCCGCCGCCGCTGGCCGAGCCGGTCAGCCCGGTCCTGCCCAAGCCCGCCGAGAAGACCCTGGCCAACGGCCTGCGGGTGATCGTGGCCCAGTCCACCACCCTGCCCCTGGTCACCGCCGACCTCACCGTGAAAACCGGCGCCTGGGCCGATCCGGACGGCCTGGCCGGCGTCGCGGGCATGACGGCCGGCATGCTCACCGAGGGCACCAAGACCCGCACTTCCCCCGAGATCGCCCAGCAGACCGAAGCGCTCGGGGCGACGCTCGCCTCGGGCGGCGGCCAGGAGAGCAGCTCCGTCACCCTCAACGTCATGCCCGGCAACCTGGACGCCGCCATGGCGATCATGGCCGACGTCGCCAAGAACCCGGCCTTCGCCGCCGAGGAGCTGGAGCGCCAGCGCGCCCAGGCCCTGGACGGCCTGTCGGTCGCCTATCAGGAGCCGGGCCAGTTGGCGTCCTTCGCCGCCGGGCCCACGATCTTCGCCGGCACCGCCTTTGGACATGTGGCCGGCGGCACCCCGGCGTCGGTGGCCCGGTTCGCCGTCGGCGACCTGGTGAAGCTGCACGCGGCCTATTACCGGCCCGACAACGCCGTCCTGGTGCTGACCGGCAAGATCACCCCGGCCCAAGGCTTCGCCCTGGCGGAGAAGACCTTCGGCGACTGGAAGACGCCCGCCAGCCCGACCCCGGCCGCCCCCACCATCACGCCCTCGGCGAAGCCCCGCGCCATCGCCATCGACCTGCCCGGCACCGGCCAGGCGGCGGTGAGCGTGCTGAAGCCCGGCATCGCCCGGGACGACCCGGCCTACTATCCCGGCATCGTCGCCAACACCGTGTTGGGCGGGGGCTATTCCGCCCGGCTGAACCAGGAGATCCGCATCAAGCGGGGGCTGTCGTACGGCGCGTCATCCTCCCTCACGCCGCGTCAGACCACCGGCCTGTTCCGCGCCGCGGCCCAGACCAAGAACGAGTCCGCGCCCCAGGTGCTGGACCTGATCCTGGCCGAGATGAAGGGCCTGACCACCACGCCGCCTAGCGCCGAGGAACTGAAGGCGCGCAAATCGGTGCTGATCGGAGGCTTTGGTCGCGAGCTTGAGACCACTGAAGGCCTGGCCGACATCCTGGGCAACCTCGCCCTCTACGGCGTGCCGCTGAGCGAGATGAATGCGTATACCGGCAAGGTCGAGGCCGTCACGGGCGGCCAGGTGCAGGACTTCGCGGCCACGAGGCTCGATCCGGCCGGCGTCAGCGTGATCGTGGCCGGCGACGCCAAGGGCTTCACCGAAGGCCTGAAGGCGCGGCGGCCTGATCTAGAGGTGATCCCGGCGGCCGACCTGGATCTGGACAGCCCCACCCTGCGGAAAGCTGCTAAAGCCCCCTGATGGGATTTGAATTCGACGCCTTGTCGCTGTTTGGCCTCGGCGCCGTCAGCGCCAGCCTGCTCTGCTACGCGATGGAGAAACGGAGCTCCTGGTGGACCCTGGGCTTCGTCTTCGCCAATCTGGCCGCCGCCGGCTACGGCTTCGCCGAGGGCGCCTGGCCCTTCGGACTCATCGAGATCTTCTGGGGAGCGGCCGCCTTCTGGCGGTGGCTGGGGACGCGAAAACCCTCGTCCCTCTAGCTCAAAGCGGCCCCTGGCATGGGGATCACCGAATGACCGGCGCCGGCCGGGCCGCGACCCGTTGAACCGCGCCGCCGCGCTCGTACCAGCCCTTGGACCGGTTCACGATAGCCACGACAGAGAGCATGACCGGCACCTCGATCAGCACCCCGACCACGGTGGCCAGGGCGGCGCCGGAGGTGAAGCCGAACAGGCTGATGGCCGCCGCCACGGCGAGCTCGAAGAAATTGCTGGCGCCGATCAATGCGGAAGGTCCGGCCACGCAGTGGGCTTCCCCCGTCATCCGGTTGAGGAGATAGGCCAGGCCGGAGTTGAAATAGACCTGAATCAGGATCGGTACGGCGAGCATCGCGATGATCGCGGGATGGGCGACGATCTGTTGCCCCTGGAAACCGAAGAGCAGGACAAGAGTCGCCAGCAGGGCCGTGAGTGAGACCGGCCCGATACGGGTCAGAACACTCTGCAGACGAGGCTCGCCACCTTGCTTCATCAGCACGGATCGGAGCAGCTGCGCCACGATCACCGGCACGATGATGTAGAGGCCCACCGAGAGCAGCAGGGTCTCCCAGGGCACGGAGATGGCCGAAAGACCCAGCAGCAGCCCGACGATCGGCGCGAACGCCACGACCATGATGGCGTCGTTGACCGCCACCTGGCTCAGGGTGAAATTCGGCTCGCCTCGGGTCAGGTTGCTCCAGACAAACACCATCGCCGTGCACGGCGCGGCGGCGAGGATGATCAGGCCGGCAATGTAGCTGTTGATCTCTCCGGCCGGCAGGTAGGGCCGAAACAGGTAGCCGATGAAGAGGGCGCCGAGCGCCGCCATGGAGAACGGCTTCACCGCCCAGTTGACGAACAGGGTGACGCCGATGCCGCGCCAGTGGCGGCCGACCTGGCGCATGGCCCGGAAGTCGACCTTCATAAGCATGGGGATGATCATCAGCCAGATCAGCACCGCCACGGGCAGGTTGACCTTGGCGATCTCCGCCGAGCCGATGGCCTGGAATGCTGTCGGCAAGACATGACCCAGGGCCACGCCAACGACAATGCAGAGCGCCACCCAGACGGTGAGGAAGCGCTCGAAGCGCGACATGGGCGCCACGGCCGGGGCGGGCGGCTGGGGGGTCATTGAGCGGAACTGGCCTGGTCGGCGCGCTCGCCGATCTCGCGCAGCCTGGCCTGTAGCGACATCCTGTCGAGCGACGCGAGGGGCAGGTTGAGGAAGAGCCGAATGCGGTTGCCAAGCAGGCGGGCGGCTTCAGCAAATGCGGCGCCGATCTGGGCTTCCGAGCCCTCCACCGCGGCAGGATCGGGCACGCCCCAATGGGCGGTCATCGGCTGGCCGGGCCAGATCGGGCAGACTTCGCCCGCGGCGTTGTCACAGACCGTGAAGATGAAATCGAGCGCCGGCGCGCCGGGCTTGGCGAACTCTTCCCAGGATTTCGATCGAAAGTCGGTCAGCTGGAAGCCGCAGCTCTCGACGATGGGCCGGACATGGGGATTGACCCGCCCCGTCGGCATCGAACCGGCCGAATAGGCCTTGAAGCGACCCGCCCCCTCCTTGTTCATCAGCGCTTCGGCGATGACCGAGCGCGCCGAATTGCCGGTGCAAAGAAAGAGAACGTTGAACGGGGTGTCCATGGTCAGATATCCCTAGGCGTGGAGAGGTTCGGGGACGCAGCAGGCGGTTCGCGCCAGCACCTCGGCCAACGGCGCGCAGATCTCGGGGGAGCCGGCGCAGCAATCCTCCATCAGATAGCCCAGCAGCTGGCTCATCTGGTCGAAGCGCGCGCTGTAGATGATCGAGCGGCCGTCCCGCCGAGATGTCAGCAGGCCCGCGTGGCTGAGCACCTTCAGATTGGCGCTCAGGGTGTTGGGCGGAGCGTCAAGCCGCCGGGCGATCTCGCCCGCTGGCAGGCCCTGCGGACCTGCTTGAACGAGCATGCGAAAGGTCGCCAGGCGATTTTCGTGCGCGAGCGCGGACAAGCTGGCGATGGCGGTCTTGATTTCCATATTTCAAAAGTAGCGGAAATATACGACAGTGTGAAGACATGTGAGAGTTCAGTGCCGATGTCCGAGTTTCCCGCCCTGCAGCCGCGGTTCCTGGCCGCGCCCGATGACGCCCTCCTCGAGCCCTCCGGGCGATCACGGCATGCTCCGCGCATCCTGCTGCTCTACGGATCGCTGCGGGAGCGCTCCTTCAGCCGGCTCCTGGTGGAGGAGGCGGCGCGCATTCTTCAAAGGCTCGGCGCCGAGACCAAGATCTTCGATCCCCGCGAGCTGCCCCTGCCCGACGCGACCGCCGCTTCGCATCCGAAGGTGCAGGAGTTGCGCGCGCTTTCTCTGTGGTCGGAGGGCCAGGTCTGGTGCAGCCCTGAGCGGCACGGGGCGATCAGCGCGGTGATGAAGGCGCAGATCGATTGGATTCCACTTGAAGTCGGCAGTTTGCGGCCGACCCAGGGCCGCACCTTGGCGGTGATGCAGGTCAGCGGCGGCTCCCAGTCGTTCAACGCCGTCAACACCCTGCGGCTGCTGGGTCGCTGGATGCGGATGATCACCATCCCCAACCAGTCTTCGGTGGCCAAGGCCTACACGGAGTTCGGCGACGACGACCGCATGAAGCCGTCGGCCTACTACGATCGCGTCGTCGATGTCATGGAAGAGCTGATGAAGTTCACCCTGCTGACCCGTGACCGCGCCGACTATCTGGTGGACCGCTACAGCGAACGCAAAGCGGCCGAGGGGACGACCACCGGGACCGAGCTCGCGGCCGCCGCCATGGCTCACGAGACGCCAGGCGCCTAAGGCCTTTCAGGGTCAGATGGCGTCATCTGACCCTCTCAAAAGCCGGGGGCGGCTTGCACCCAACGTCGCCCGCCCTAATGGCGGAAGACGCGCACGCCCGTGAACACCATGGCGATGCCGCGCTCGTCGGCGGCGTCGATGACCTTCTGATCGCCGATGGAGCCGCCCGGCTGGATGACGGCTGTGCAGCCGGCTTCGGCGGCCTGGATCAGGCCGTCGGGGAACGGGAAGAAGGCTTCCGAAGCGCAGGCCGAGCCCTTGAGGTCCAGGCCGAAGTCGGCGGCGCGCAGGGCCGCGATGCGGGCGCTATCCTTGCGGTTCATCTGGCCGGCGCCGACGCCAAGCGTCTGGCCCGCTCGGGCATAGACGATGGCGTTGGATTTCACGTGCTTGGCGATGGTGAAGGCGAACAACATGTCGCGGACTTCGTCGTCGGTGGGCGCGCGCTTGGTGACGACCTTGAGATCGGCCGCGGTCAGGCGAGCGTCGTCGCGGCTCTGCACCAGGAAGCCCCCGGACACCGACTTGAAGGTGGTCCCGGCCGCCAGGGGATCGGGCAGGCCGCCGGTGGTCAGCAGGCGCACATTCTTCTTCTTGGCGAACAGGGCGACCGCGTCGGCGTCGGCGTCCGGGGCGATCACCACCTCGGTGAGCAGCTTGAGGATTTCGGTGGCGGTGGCGGCGTCCAGCTTCTGGTTCAGGGCGATGATGCCGCCAAAGGCGCTGGTGGGGTCGCAGGCCAAGGCCCGCTCATAGGCCTCCACCATGGTCTTGCCGGTGGCCAGGCCGCACGGATTGGCGTGCTTGATGATGGCGCAGGCAGGACCGCTCGCGGGGTCGAACTCGGCGATCAGCTCGAAGGCCGCGTCGGTGTCGTTGATGTTGTTGTAGCTGAGCTCCTTGCCCTGGAGCTGTTTGGCGGTGGCCACGCCCGGACGCGGATCGGCGAAGCGGTAGAAACTGGCCGACTGGTGGGGATTCTCTCCATAGCGCATGGTCTGGACCAGCTCCCCGCCGATGGCCTTGCGCTTCGGCGCCGTGTCGCCCAGCGCCTGAGCGAACCAGGCGGAGATCGCCGCGTCATAGGTGGCGGTGCGGGCATAGGCCCGCGCGGCCAGGGTCTTGCGCAGCGCCAGGCTGGTGGTCCCGGTGGCCTTCAGTTCGGCCAGCACCTCTTGCAGATCGGCGATCTCGGTGCAGACACAGACATAGCCGTGGTTCTTGGCCGCCGAGCGGATCATGGCCGGCCCGCCGATGTCGATGTTCTCGACGCAGGTTTCGAAGTCGCCCCCGGCCGCCACCGTCTGCTCGAAGGGGTAGAGGTTCACATAGACCAGGTCGATGCCGCCGATGCCGTGGTCCGCCATGGCCTTGGCGTGGTCAGGGGCGTCGCGAACGGCCAGCAAGCCGCCATGGACGATGGGGTGCAGGGTCTTGACCCGGCCGTCCATCATCTCAGGGAAGCTGGTGAGGTCGGAGATGTCCTTCACCGCCAGGCCGGCGGCGGCGATGGCGGCTCGGGTGCCGCCGGTGGAGACCAGTTCGACGCCAAGCTCGGCCAGAACCTTGGCGGCGTCGATGAGGCCGGTCTTGTCGGAGACGGAAATCAGGGCGCGCCGGATAGGGGCGTGGTCGGCGGGTTTGGGGAAGTCGGGGGCTGCGGGCACGGCAAATCCTTCATCGTTTCAGGAATTTGCCCAGGCGAGCGGCATATGGACCCCGCGCTCCCCGGTGGTCTCCCACCTCAGTTCGCCAGTCACGCAGGTCGCGGTGGCTGTAGGCCCGTGGCGAGATTTCGTCAATGCGGCGGGGGCCAGGCCTCGGCGGCCGCGAGCTTCCAGCGCACCCGGGCGCCGGCGTCCAGGCGGGCGTTGCCGCGCAGCACGATCTGGTGGGTCCGCTTGGGCAGGCCCTCCTGGAAATAGACCGAGGTTTCCACGGCCACTTCCTGGGCATCATTGCGCAACCACCAGCCGGTCTCATCGCCCTCGGCCCGCAACAGCACGCTCTTGCCGTCCCGCGCCAGGCTGGCGCGGACGTCGGGATGGACGTGGAAGCGGACCATGAAGGGCGTGAAACGGCGGGCTTCCGGGTCGCCGCCGGGCTCGGACACCGGCGTCAGCCGCTCCTCGCCCCGCAGTTCGTCGGCGGCCAGGTCCAGGAACAGGCGGCGCTCGTGGCGCAGGCCAAAGCGTGGAACCCAACCCTCGTGCGACATCTCCAGCCACAGGGCCTGGGGCGTCTCGTGGCGCTGGGCGGCGACCGCGTCATAGGCGTCGACCAGGCGCGGGCCCAGGGCGTTGGCCCGGAAACCGCGCAAGGGTTCACCGCAGGACGCGTCCCCAACCCCCACCGTCGAACTGGCGTCGGCCAGGCGCAGGGCCTGGGGGCCGTTGGCCTCCGGCGACCAGGCGCAGGCGACGATCATGCGGCGGCCCGCCGCGAGCACCTCGATGGCGAGCGGCTGGGCGCAGGCGGTTACGCTCCAGGCCCCTTCGGCGGGCGGGGCGCAATCGGCGAGGATCTGCAGGCTACGGCCCTCCAGCCGCTGATAGCCGTTGCGGGCGACCGGCGCGCGCTGGACCGACGCCTCGCTGGCGCGGGCGGCGGCGACATAGTGTCGGCTGGCCGCCTCCCCGCCCTGCAGGTCGGGCAGACAGCCGTCGGCCAGGGTGAAGAAGCGCACGGCGCCGGTCAGCCGGTCCATGGCCCGCATCATTTCGTCGGGCGCCGCGATGCCACGCTGCACCAGGGCCTCGTCCAGGGCCTGCAAATCCAGCAGCAGCTCCAACGCCGCCCGCGGACTGCGCGAGGCGTGGCCGCCGTCGGGCTGGACGGTCACGGGCAGCGCGCGTTCGAGGCGCAGGAGCCCATGATCGATGATTTTTTCCCCGGCTTCACCGGACAGGACCGTCCCGGCCAGGGTTGCGGCCACGGCGCGTTCGGCGGCCCGCACCGGACCGTCGATGCTGTCGAGCAGGTGCCGGGCCTGGCGGGCGATATCCAGGGTGATCAGGGCGACCTCGGCGTCAGAGGCCTGGGCACACAGGGTCCTCGCCGCGCAGGCCAGGTTGAAGGTTCGCCGCTCAAGCACCTCCGGCGCCCAGGAGAACCCGTTCCAGCGGCCGAACACCCGGCTCCAGTCGAGGGTCAGGCGCAGACCCTCCGCCGCGCCGGCCTCCCCGGTGGAGAGCAGGTCGGGCATCCAGTCGAAGCGGTGCAGGATCGCGGCGAACCGGCGGGTCGGGCTGGGCCGGTCCCAGGGATCGCCGCGGGTTCCCGTCTCCAGGGTCGCGCCGCCGAACACGAAGCGGCCGTCCAGGATGCGGCGGCCGGCCTCCGGATTGACCGGGCGGGGATTGCGCGGACTCGCGGCCAGGCCCTCGGGCCGAGGACGCGCCAGCAGCCAGCGATGCAGGGGGTTGCCCGCCCACTCGCGGCGCGCCTGGCGCTTCAGGCCTTGGGCAAGCGCGAGAAGGAAGACTCGGCCGGGCAGGCGTGACAAAGCCGGAAGGCCGCCCGCCATGCTCGCCCTACCCGCCCTTCAGGGCGGCGATATTGGCGGCGTAGGCGCTGGGCCCGCCCTTGAACACCGCGGTCCCGGCCACCAGGGCCGTCGCGCCGGCGGCCATGCAGAGCGGCGCGGTCTCCACCGTCACCCCGCCATCGACCTCAAGGTCGATGTCGCGGTCGCCGATCATCTCCCGCAGCTTCGCGATCTTGGCGAGCTGGGAATGCATGAACTTCTGGCCGCCGAAGCCGGGGTTGATGGACATCACCAGGATCAGGTCGATCTCGTCCATCATCCACTCGATCACCGAGGGCGAGGTGGACGGGTTGAACACCACGCCGGCCTTGCAGCCCAGTTCGCGGATTCGCTTCAGCGTGCGGTTCAGGTGCGGGCCGCTCTCCGGATGGACGCTGATGATATCGGCGCCGGCCTGCGCGAAGGCTTCCAGGTAGTTGTCCGCCGGGGCGATCATCAGGTGGACGTCGAAGGGGATCGAGACGTGGGGCTTCAGCGCCTTCACGATGTCGGGACCGAGCGTGATGTTGGGCACGAAGTGGCCGTCCATCACATCGATATGCAGCCAGTCGGCGCCCGCCGCCTCAACGGCGCGGCATTCCTCCCCCAGCTTGGCGAAGTCGGACGCCAGGATGGACGGGGCGATGATCGGGGTGCGCGCGGTCATGGTCCCGACTTAGCGGCGCCGGATGGCCGGGACAAGGCAGACCTTGGACTTGGAGGGGGATGCGGGCGGAAAGCCGGTTCCCACCTTTCCTCACCCCCCTCTAGACTTGGCGGATGTAGCGGGCGACGAAGAAGCCGTCCGTTCCGCCCACAAGGTGATGTGGCAGGATTCTGAGCGTGCCGTCGGACCGCAGACTGGCCTCCGGCGCTCCACCTTCGCCGGGCGTCATGGGCGCCAGGGCGAATTCCGGGTTGCGGGCCAGGAAGCCGGGGGTCTGGGCCTCGCCCTCCTCCGGCTCCAGGGAGCAGACGCAATAGACCAGGCGACCGCCCGGCTTCACCCGTTTGGCGGCGGAATCCAGCAGCCGGGACTGGACGCCGGCCAGGGCGGCGACGTCGCCGGGCTTGGCCGCCCAGAGCACATCGGGGTTGCGACGATAGGTGCCCGTGGCGCTGCAGGGCGCGTCCAGCAGCACGGCGTCGAAGGTGCGCTGATCGGGCCAGCTTCCGGCGTCGTCGGTGGCGGTCTCGGCGGTGAGCCCCATGCGGGCGAGGTTCTCGGCGACCCGGACCAGGCGCGGGGCCGAACGATCGACGGCCACGACCGAGGCGCCGGCGGCGGCCAGTTGCAGGGTCTTGCCGCCGGGGGCGGCGCAGAGGTCCAGAGCGCTCTCGCCGGGCTGCACGGCCAGCAGTCGCGCGGGCACGGCGGCGCTGGCGTCCTGCACCCACCAGACGCCGTCGGCGAAGCCGGGCCAGGTGGAGATCTCACCGCGCAGGGCCGAGCGCAGGGTCCCACCGGAGAGTTCTTCGGCCTCCAAGGCCACGGTCAGGTCGGGCGACGACGCCTTGAGGCTGAGGTCGGTGGCCGGTTCGGCGGCGATCAGGGTGGCCATGGCGCGGGCGGCGGGCTCGCCGAAGGCCGCCGACCAGCGGCTGAACAGCCAGGGGGGGGCCAACAGCTCCGGATCGGTCATGTCCGGCGGCTCGCGGGTCAGGCCGCGCAGGATGGCGTTGACCACGCCCTTGAAGGCCCGGCCCTCCTTCAACTCGGCCACCAGATCGACACTGGTTCCCACGGCGGCGAAGGCCGGCGTGCCCAGCACGAAGGCCTGGGCGGCGCCGAGGCGCAGGATGTTGCGCACCACCTCGGGCGGCTCGCGGGAGATGCGGCCATCCAGGGCCCGGTCGATGGGACCGAGATGGCGAAGGGTGGCCAGCACCAGGGCGCGGGCGAAACCCCGGTCGCGGGGCTCCAGGTTGCGGAAGGCCGGCGTGGCGGCCGCCTCGTCGAAGCCCGAGCGGCGGTTCAGGGCCGCGGTGAGCAGGTCGAGGGCGGCGCGGCGCGCAGGCAAGCCGGCGGCGTCAGGGGCTGAAAGGTCGGTCACGCGGGCGGCGTGCCTGCAAACCGTCCCTTAGGCAAGCCCCGACGTCACCGCGCGCCTCAGGCCAGAGTCGGCGAGCGGGCGACGCTGAAGATGGTGACGCCGAAGATCCGCAGGCCTGAAATGGGCGGCTCACCCTGGCGACCCTTGGTCCGAACTGGCGCCGGACGCCGCGCGCGCGTAAATTCAGGGGATGGAAGATGCTGATCCCCCCAACGCCGCCCCTGGCAAGCCGCTGACGGCCGCCGCCCGCCGCGCCCTGGAAGAAGCCGCCGCCCGTCACGCCGCCGAACAGGAGGCCCAGCTGGCGGCCGAGAACGGCGGCCCCGCCGGCCTCGAGCCCACGCGCTTTGGCGACTGGGAACGCAAGGGCATCGCCGTCGACTTCTGACATGGCCCAGCCTGTTAACCTTCGGCGCGGGAGCTTTCGCGCCTGAGGGGTGAGGTGTCGCCGCAACCGCTTATGCCGCCTAGGTTTCCGCCCACGACGTGTGGCGGAGAGCGTGATGTCCTGGTTAACACGAGCCCTGTTGGGTCTGGCCCTGGCCTTCAGTGCGAGCGCGGCCCTGGCCGGATGCCCGAACCCCTGCAGCGACGGCCGCGGCGACGGCTATCGTGACGCCCGGTCCAGCTACAGCGGCGGCTACAGCCTGCGCACCTATGGCGACGTGGCCCAGCACTATGGTTCGCCCGCCTGCGGCCAATGCGCCGCCTTCGCGCACGAGCGCGCCTATGAAGACCGGCGCTATGACGATCAATATGCCGACCGCTACGATGATCGCGGCCCGCCCCCCTGCCGCGAACCGCGCTGTGGGTCCACGTGCCGTCAGTGCGGCGAACTGATCCTCTCCAACGCCTTCAGCTACGACGGCGGCGTCGGTCCCTATCCCGAGGGCGGCTATGGCGGCGGCGGTGGCGGCTACGTTGCCGGGGGCAGGTTCGCCGGCGCGGGGTCCGGGTCCAGCGGGAGCGCCAGCGCCAGCGCCAGCGCGCGGGCCTCAGCCACGGCCAGCTCCAGCGCCAGCAGCCACGTCAGCATCAATATCGGCCGGGGCGGTGGTGGCCACAAGGGCGGCGGCGGCGGCGGGTGCAATACCTGTGGCGGCGGCTACAAGGGCGGCTACGGCGGGCACAGGTAGACGTTAGATTACGCCCGCCATCTCCGCGGCGACCCGGATCGCCGCCTCGCGGGGATCGTTGGCGGCGGTGATCGGGCGACCCACCACCAGATGCGAGGCGCCCGCCTTCAGGGCGTCGGCCGGCGTGGCGGCGCGGGCCTGGTCGTTCTTCGCCGACCAGTCGGGGCGCACGCCGGGCGTCACCACCAGGAAGCCCTTGCCGCCGATGGACCGCGCCAGGGCCGCCTCGTGCGGGCTGGCCACCACCCCGTCGCAGCCGGCCGCCACCGCCTGGTGGATGCGGCGCTCCACCAGCGAGCGGGCGGTCTCCGAGAAGCCCATCTCAACGAGGTCAGGGTCCGACAGGCTGGTGAGCACGGTCACCGCCAGGATCTTGAGGTTGGAGCGGCCCTTCCCGCGCACGGCGGCCTCCATCACCTGCGGCTCGCCATGTACGGTGAGAAAGTCGCAGCCCGAATCGGCCAGCACCGCGGTCGCGCGCTGCACCGTGGTGCCGATGTCGTGCAGTTTCCAGTCCAGGAACACCTGCTTGCCCTTGGCCTTCAGCTCACCGGCCAAGGTCATGCCGCCGCCGGTGGCGAACAGCTCCAGCCCCACCTTGTAGAAGCTGACGGTGTCGGAGAGCGCCTCGACGATGGCGCGGGCCTCGGCCACGGTGGGCAAGTCCAGCGGGATGATCAGGCGAGGATCGGCTTTGACCAGGGTCTTGGACATGGCTTAGCTCCGGGCAGGCGCGCGGGCCCTCTCACAGAGGTCGGCGCGGGAAACGAATTGGGCTAAGACGCTGCAATGAGCCCGGCAGACTTCGCGGTCAACTTCTTCGTCGCCCTTTTCGCCCTGATCGATCCGATCGGCACGGTGCCGCTGTTCGCGGCGGCCACGGTGGGGGTGAAGAGCAAGGATTCGCGGCTGATCGCGGTCTATATCGCCTTTTTCATCCTGTTCTTTCTGACCTTCTTCTACTTCTCGGGCCTGTCTCTGCTGGCCTTCTTCGGCATCTCTCTGCCGGCCTTCCGGATGGCCGGCGGCATCATCCTGTTCCTGCTCGGCCTCGACATGGTGCGCGGCACCATGGCGGGCAGCGTCGAAGCCGACGAGGAGACCGTGGCCGGCGAGGGCCGCGCCCACGCCCGCAAGCGCTTCGAGCGGATGATCGTGCCCTTCGCCATGCCCCTGTTGATCGGGCCGGGCGCCATCTCCACCGTGATCATCTACGCCAGCGAGGCCAAACGCTTCGGCCTGGTGGGCGCCGCGGTCGGCGTCTGCGTCATCGCGGCCACCGCGCTCTCCACCATGCTGGCCTTCTGGGCGAGCCCGCTGATCACCCGGATGCTGGGCAAGATCGGCCTGACCATCGTGGTCCGGGTGCTGGGGCTGATCCTCTGCGCCCTGGCGGTGCAGTTCGTGATGATCGGCATCGCCGACAGCACCCACGACGTCATCCTGCGCAAGGCCGCGGCGCCCTACGCCCACTAGATCTTTCTGAAGCGCGGCCCCTGAGCGGCCATCAGGGCCAGCGCCCACTCGTCCGGAACCAGCTTCACCAGCCCGGCGATGGCCTTGTTGGGCGCGCCCGGCACCGCCACCGCGCGGTTGGCCTCCACAGCCTCATAGCCGGCCGCGGCCACCTCGTCGGCGCCCAGCCATAGCCAGGGCGGGGTGGAGGCGCTGATCTTCTCCCGCGTGCCGTTGGCGTCGTGGAACTCGGAATAGGTGAAGCCGGGGCACAGCGCGCTGACATGGACGCCGGTGGCCAGGTTCTCCAGATGCAGGCTCTGGGAGAACTTCACCAGGTAGGACTTGGTGGCGCCGTAGAGGGTATGGCCGGCGGAGCCGGGAATCAGGCCCGCCAGAGAGGCGACGTTGACGATGCGCCCGAACCGGCGATCCACCATGCCCGGCAGCACCCTGTGCGCCAGTTCGCTGGGCGCCGTCAGCATCACCTGCAGGACGGCCGCCTGCTGTTCCCAGGTGGTGTCGGCATAGGTTCCGGGCTGACCGTAGCCGGCGTTGTTGACCAGGGCGTCCACCCCCCGGCCATGGGCGGCGAGGTGATCCAGGATCGCGGCCGGCGCCGCGGGATCGGCCAGGTCGGCGGCGAAGGTCAGGGTCTCCACCCCGTGGCGCAGGCCGATGTCCTCGGCCAGGCGCTCCAGGCGGTCGGCGCGCCGCGCGGTCAGGGCCACGTCATAGCCATGGCGAGCGTAGATCTTGGCGAAGGCCGCCCCGATCCCGGCCGAAGCCCCGGTGATCAGCGCCAGTTTGCGGTCCATGGAAAACCCCTCATCCCCACCGGCGGCTTAAGCCAGATCAGCGATCTCGTCGTCGGTGAGATCGCCGGGGACGATGGTGACCGGCGCCTTTCGGTCGCCCCACTTCAGCCCCTCCTTGGCGATGGCCGTCACCAGGGGGCCGGCGCCCCGCCCCCCCACGGCGGCGGCCAGGACCAGGATCTTGATGGCCGAGTCCTCGCTGATCACCTTGCGCAGGGCCGCGCGCGTGTTGTCGGCATGCTCGATGATGAATTCCGGGGCCATGCCGGTCTCGGCGATGACGAACTCGGCCATCTTCTGCAGCGCGGCCTCGGCCTCCTCGCGGGCCTGGCGCTCGATCTCTTCGCGCACACCCGACCAGTGCTCGAAGACGGCCGGCTCGATCACCCGCAGCAGGGCCACATGCCCACCGGTGGAGCGGGCGCGGCGGCAGGCGAACTTCAGCGCGGCGTGAAACTCCGGACTGTCGTCGGCGATGACCAGGAACTTGCGTTGGCTCATGGGCGGACGGTGGCTTGCCTCGCACGCGGACGCAAGCCAACTCCGCGACGGGGGATTACGCGCCCCAGAAGCCGACGATCTTCTTCACCTCGGCCAGGGTGGGGGCCGCGGCTTCGCGGGCCTTTTCGGCGCCGGCCGCCAGGATGGCGTCGATCTCGTCAGGCTGGCTCATCAGGCGGCGCATCTCACCGCTGATGGCGCCGAACTTGGCCACCGCCAGGTCGGCCAGCATCGGCTTGAACGACTGGCCAAAGCCCTGGCCGGTGAACTCGGCCAGCACATCGGCGGCGGTGCGTTCGGCGAGCGCCGCATAGATGCCGATCAGGTTCAGGGCCTCGGGGCGGTCCTTCAGCTCCTCCAGCGTCTCGGGCAGGGGATCGGGATCGGTGCGGGCCTTGCGGATCTTCTGCGAGATGGTGTCGGCGTCGTCCATCAGGTTGAGCCGGGAATTGTCCGACGGATCGGACTTGCTCATCTTCGCCGAGCCATCGCGCAGGGACATGATCCGCGCGCCCGGCCCCTCCGTCAGGGCCTCGGGCAGCGGGAAGAAGCCGGGCGCGTCGAAGTCGTGGTTGAACTTGGCGGCGATGTCGCGAGTCAGTTCCAGGTGCTGGCGCTGATCCTCCCCCACGGGCACGTGGGTGGCCTTGTAGATGAGGATGTCTGCGGCCTGGAGCACCGGATAGGTGTAGAGCCCGACGCTCTCACGTTCCTTGTGCTTGCCGGCCTTGTCCTTGAATTGGGTCATCCGGTCGAGCCAGCCGAGGCGGGCGACGCAGTTGAAGATCCAGGCCAGCTGGGCGTGCTCGGGCACCGCCGACTGCGGGAAGATGGTGGCCTTGGCCGGGTCCAGTCCCGAGGCCAGATAGGCCGCGGCGATCTCGCGGACCTGGGAGGTCAGGAGCTTCGGGTCCTGCCACACCGTGATGGCGTGCATGTCGGCCACGAAGATGAAGGTCTCCATCTCGTTCTGCAGCCGGGTGAACTTCACCAGGGCGCCGAGATAGTTGCCCAGGTGCAGGGCCCCGGAGGGCTGGACGCCGGAGAGCACGCGTCGTTGGCCGGCATAGGCGGCGGCAGCTTGTTCGGTCATGGGATCAGGCTTTGAAACAGAGGACGTGGGGGCGCGTCATCGCGCGCCGTTGGAGCGGGATCAGGCGCTGCGCCATCGCCAGGAGTTGCGTCCGAGACAAGCCATGGCCGATGCGAATAGTCCGCCAGGCGCCATTGGGCAAGTCCGTCAGAGATCGGGGACGGAGACGGCCACATCGCCCTTGCGCCGCTTGAACGCGCCGCGCACCTCGGACGGGGTGACGCCGCCGAAGGCGAACAGCAGCACCGGGTAGAGCAGGCCCCCCACCAGGCAGACCGCCAGGACGGTGATTTCCTTGGCCCCGCCCATGCCGGCCAGCGGCGCTTCGATGAGCGCGCGGAAGTGGGTGGCGAGGGCCAGCAGGACCCCCAGGACCACGCTGGCGGCGATGACGCGCGCGATCTTGCCGGTCGCCCTGGCCGAGGGGCGATAGATCCTCTCGCGCCAGAGCAACAGCGCCATCTGGGCGACGGTGCCCCAGGAGGCGATAGCCGTGGAGATGGCGATGCCGGGGAAGCCGATGGTGTAGAACAGGGCCACCCCCAGCACGATATTGACCGCCACCGAGATCAGCGAAAACCGCATCGGGGTCTTGGTGTCGCCCCGGGCGAAGAAGGCCGGCTGCAGGATCTTGATCAGGATGAAGGCCGGCAGGCCCCAGCCGTAGTGGAAGAGCAGCGCGCCTGAGGAGGCGGCGTCGGCGTAGGTGAACTCGCCGCGGGCGAAGAGGCCGTCGGTGAGGTAGACCGGCATGGCCATCAAGGCGGCGGCGGCGGGCAGGCTGAGGGCCAGGGCGAAGACGATGGCCTGGTCCATCGCCCCTTGGGTGTCCTCGTGATCCTTCAGCTGGAAGGCGGTGGAGAGGCGCGGCAACAGGGCCACGCCGATGGCGACCCCCACCAGGCTCAGCGGCAACTGGTAGAACCGCTCAGCGACGTTCAGCCAGACCCGCATGCCGGCCACCTGGGAGGCCAGGATGGCGGAGATGAAGAGGTTGATCTGCACCGCGCTCGAGGCGATCACGCCCGGCACGGCGCGCTTGACCAGCGCCTTGATCTCCGGCGTGAACCGCAGGGCCTTCAGGCGCACCCGGGCGCCGGTGCGATGCGCGCCCCACCAGCAGATGGCGGCCTGGCCGACGCCGGCCACCAGCACCGCGACGGAGGCCGCGAAGGCCGCCCGGGTGGGGTCGGTCTGCGGCAGCACCGCCACCAGCATCACCAGGTTGAGAATGGTGGGATAGAGGCCGTAGATCACGAACCGTCCCCGCGCCGTCAGGATGCCCGCGAACAGCGAGGCGATCGAGATGCAGACCAGGTAGGGCATGGTGATCTGGGTGAGCAGCACCGCCAGCTTGAACTTGGCCGGGTCGCTCATATAGCCGGGGCTGTAGGCCATCATCAGCCAGGGCATGGCCAGTTGGCACAGCACCGTCACCGCCACGGTGGCGGCGGCCAGGGTCGCCAGGCTGTCGGCGGCGAAAGCGTCGGCGGCCTCCTTGCCGTCGCTGGCCAGCCGGCGCGAATAGTCAGGCACAAAGGCGGCGGCGAACGCGCCCTCGGCGAAGATGCGGCGGAACAGGTTGGGGAAGGCCTGCGCCGTGAAATAGGCGTCGGCGGCGATGTTGCTGCTGCCCCCCAGCCGCGCGGTGATCACCAGATCCCGCGCCAGGCCCATGAACCGGCTGACCAGGGTCAGGGCCGAATAGATCATCGACGAGCGGATCATCCCGCCGGACTTGGCGGGGACGGGCGTCGGGGGCACGGCGGGTTCGCTCACGCTCGCTCTGTGGGCAGGGCCGGGCGCGCCGTCAAGCGATCAGCGCGCGACGCTGGCCCGGGCCCGCTGCAGGTTGGACCGCGACTTCGACGAGGCCGAGGCCTCGGCCTCGTCCAGGGCCAGCATCAGGTCGGCCTTCAGGCTGGTCATGGCCTTGGGATCGGTGAGCTTCTTGCCCTCGGCGTTGACCACATAGAAGGCGTCGACGGCGCGCTCGCCATAGCCGTCGATATGGGCCGAGAGGATCGAGAGACCGGCGTCCGAGATCGGCTGGGCCAGGGCCACCAACAGGCCGGGGCGGTCGCGGCCCGAGGCCTCCACCACCGTCGAGACCTCCGAGGCGTCATTATCCAGCATCACGGTGGGAATGATGGAGAAGGCCGCCGCGCGGCCGAGATCGCTCAACCGCTTGGCTTCGGTCTTGAGGGGCTCGCCGCGGGCGGCGGCCTCCAGGGCGGCGGCCAGGCGGGTCAGGGCCTTGGAATTGTCCGAGCCATAGGCCGCCCCGGTGACGTCCTGCACGTAGAAGACGTCCAGAGCCTGGCCCTGGCGGGAGGTGAAGACCCGGGCGCCCACGACATTGGCCCCGGCGGCGGTCACCGCCTGGGCGATATCCACGAACAGGCGGGGCCGGTCGGGGGCGGCCACCACCACCTCCGACGCGTTGAGGCCGGGTCGAATGTGCCCTTCCGCGGCGGCGCCGCTCTCTTCGGCGCGGCGGGCCAGGGCGGCGTGGCCCTTGACCTCGCTCTCGGCGAAGGACGTGAAATAGGCGTCTTCCATGGCCTGGGCCCAGGCGGTGGCGGCCGGATCGGCGGCCACCAGCCGCATGCGGGCGTCATAGGCGGCGTTCTCGTGATAGCGCCGCACGGCGGCCGCGGCGTCCGAGCCCCGGCCACCGCGGAACACGGCTTCCGTGGCCGCATAGAGTTCGCGCAGCAGCTGGCCCTTCCAGCCGTTCCAGACGCCCGGGCCGACGGCGCGGATGTCGGCGACCGTCAGCACCAGCAGCAGGCGCAGGCGTTCCGGCGTCTCCACGATGCGAGCGAAGTCCACCACCGTGCGCGGGTCCGACACGTCGCGCTTCTGGGCGTAGTCGCTCATCACCAGGTGATGCTCCACCAGCCAGGCCACCAGTTCGATGCGCTTGCGGTCCTGGCCCAGCCGTTCGCAGGCCTGGCGCGCGGCGCGGGCCCCGGCCTTTTCCTGGCCGCCCGCCCCGCCCTTGCCGGTGTCGTGCAGCAGCATGGCCAGGAACAGGGCCTCCGGATCATCGATCAGCGGCATGATCGCCGTCGACAGCGGATGATCCTCGGCGAAGCGGCCGGCCTTGATCTCGGCGATCACGCCCACCGCCCGCAGGGTGTGCTCATCCACCGTGTAGGAGTGGTACATGTTGAACTGCATCTGGGCGACGACCCGGCCGAATTCCGGCAGGAAACGGCCCAGCACGCCCGCCTCGTTCATCAGGGTGAGCGTCCGCTGCGGGTCGCGCCCCCGGGCGAGGATGTCCAGGAACACCTTGGCCGCGCGGGGATCGCGCCGGGTCTTCGAGGTGATCAGCGGCAGGGACCGCGTGGCGGCGGTGAAGGCGTCGGGATGCAGGTCCAGGTCGCGCCGGTCGGCGGTGCGGAACAGACGCAGCAGATTGATCGGGTCGGCCTGGAATATCTCCGGGGTGTCGATGTTGAGCCGCCCGCCCTCCTCATGGAAGCCGGCCTCCAGCAGGGTCTTGCGCGGCTTGCCCCGGCCCGGCAGCAGGCGGGAGATGCCCTTGGGCTGTTGCTTGACCCGCTCGGACTCCAGCTTGGCGGCGAAGACGCGGGTAAGCGCGCCCACCTCCTTGGCGATCAGGAAGTAGCGCCGCATGAAACGCTCGACGGCGGGCGCGTCGCCGCGGTCGCCATAGCCCATGCGCCGGGCGATCTCCGGCTGCAGGTCGAAGGTCAGGCGCTCTTCGGGGCGGCCGGTGGCGAAGTGCAGGTGGCAACGCACCGCCCACAGGAAGTCGAAGGCGCGCAGGAAAGCGGCCACCTCGCGGCGCTCGAACATCTCCAGGTGGACGATGCCGTCCATGCGGGCCTGGGCGGAGGGGTTCAGGTACTGGGCGATCCAGAACAGGGTGTTGAGGTCGCGCAGGGCCCCCTTGCCCTCCTTGACATTGGGCTCCACGAGATAGCGGCTGGCGCCGGCCCGAGCGTGGCGCTCGTCGCGTTCCTTCAGCTTGGCGGCGACGAACTGGGCGCCGGAGCCCTTCACCACCTCGGCGGCGAACCGCCGTGTCAGCTCGTCGGCCAGCTTCTCATCGCCGGACAGCCGCCGCGCCTCCAGGATCGAGGTGCGGATGGTGAAGTCTTCCTTGGAGAGCCGGATACACTCCTCGACCGTGCGCGAGGCGTGGCCGACCTTGAAGCCCAGATCCCACAGCGCATAGAGCATGTACTCGATGACGCTCTCGGCGTGGGCGGTCTGCTTGTAGGGCCGCAGGAACAGCAGATCGAGGTCGGAGAAGGGCGCCAAGGTGCCGCGTCCGTAGCCGCCGACCGCCATCAGGGCCAGGCGCTCGCCCTCGGTGGGATTGCGCGCGCGGAACACGTGGACGGTGGTGAAGTCATAGAGGGCGGTGACCACCTCGTCGGTCACGCCCGATAGGAGCCGCGTGGTCTCGATACCGCCGGCCCCGTTCTCCAACCGCTCCTTGGCGATCATCCGGCCCCGGAACAGGGCCTGTTTGAGGATGTCCAGGGCGCGCCTGCGCTGCTCGGCCTCGTCGCCCGCGGCGTCCAGGGCCGCGGCCGAGAGCTGGGCGCGCAGTCGGATGCCATCGACGACATATTCCAGGCGCGTGGGGCGCAGACGTGGCGGCATGGGAAACCTTCGGAAACCGGTCCCCGCCATATAGGGCCGCGCCGTCCTGGGCGCGAAGCCCGCAGGTTGGCGCAGGCAAAGAAAAAGGCCGGCGCCTGGGGCCCCGGCCTTCGTCGTCTGGTCGAAAGTTCGGCTCTTAGAGCGAGGCGAGCTTTTGCTGGGTGACCTGCACGGTATCCCGCACGCAACGGCCGTAAGCGCCCAGGATCATGGTCTCGCCGACGACGTCCTTGGCGCAGACGGTGCGCGCGGCGTGCTGGATGTCGGCGTTGATCTGGTCGGCGGACTTACCCACCAGCGAGACGCGGACTTCGGAGGCGCTGGCCGAGGAAGCGGCGAAGGCGGCGACGGCGGCGATAAGGGCGATGCGGATCATGTTCTAATCTCCAGCGGCGCGGGAAAATGGGGAGGAGAGGGCCGCGCTCGTCGGAGCTGTTTTTGTACGTCCGCGCTTAAAATATTGTGCAGCGCGATGGTTTACATTTTGCGTCGCACAATTTCCGCCTGCGGCAGGACGCCGCAGGTCATGTCACCAGGCCCTTCAGCCTGTAGAGCGCCGCCATGGCCTCGCGAGGGCTCATGCTGTCGGGGTCGAGTTCGGCGACGGCGAGGTCCACCGCACTGGGGCCCGAGCGCTCGGCGACGCCCGGCGCGGCGGCGGCGAACAGCGGCAGGTCGTCGAGATGGGCCGGCGCGCCGGTCTCCCGCTCCAGGCGCTCCAGCACCTCGCGGGCGCGGATCACCACCGGGGCGGGCACGCCGGCCAGCTTGGCCACCTGGACGCCATAGGAACGGTCGGCGGGGCCAGGCCCGGCCTCGTGCAGGAAGATCAGGTCGCCGTTCCACTCCTTGGCCTTCAGCGACAGGTTGGCGACATGGGCCAACCGGCCCTCCAAGACCGCCAGCTCGTGGTAGTGGGTGGCGAACAGGCCCCGGCAACGGTTGGTCTCGTGCAGGGCCTCGGCGCAGGCCCAGGCGATAGCCAGGCCGTCATAGGTGGCCGTACCCCGGCCGATCTCGTCGAGGATCACCAGCGACCGCGGCGTGGCCTGGGTGAGGATGGCGGCGGTCTCCACCATCTCGGCCATGAAGGTCGAGCGGCCCCGGGCCAGGTCGTCGCCCGCGCCCACTCGGCTGAACAGCCGGTCCACCACACCGAGACGCAGGCGCTTGGCCGGCACGTAGCAGCCGGCCTGGGCCAGCACCGCCAGGAGTGCGTTCTGCCGCAGGAAGGTGGACTTGCCGGCCATGTTCGGCCCGGTCACCAGCGCCAGGCGCGGCCCCACGGCGCCCGCGCCGTCCAGGCGGCAGTCGTTGGGGGTGAAGGGTTGGCCGGTGCGCTTGACGGCGGCCTCCACCACCGGATGGCGGGCGGCCTCGGCCTCGAAGGCGGTGGAACGGTCGAGGATCGGCCGTGTCCCGCCGACATCGTCGGCCCATTCGGCGAGCCCTGCGGCCACGTCCAGGCGCGCCGCGCCCTCGGCGGCGGCCTGGATGGCGGCGGCCACGCCAATCGCGGCCTCCCGCCAGGCTTCGAAGGTGGCGACCTCGATGGCCAGGGCGCGCTCGGCGGCCTGGGCGATCCTGGCGTCCAGCTCCGCCAGCTCCACGGTGGTGAAGCGGACCTGGTTGGCGAGCGTCTGGCGGTGGATGAAGGTGGCGTTCAGCGGCGGGGCCATCAGCGGCTCGGCGGCCTTGGCCGTGCACTCGACAAAGTAGCCCAGCACGGCGTTGTGGCGGATCTTCAGGGCGACGCCCGAGTCAGCCAGCAGCTGGGCCTCCAGCTGCAGGATCACCCGGCGGCTATCGTCGCGCAGGGCGCGGGCCTGGTCCAGCTCGGAGCGGACACCCGCGGCCACGAAGCCGCCGTCGCGGGCCTGGGCCGGCAGCTCGTTCCCCAGCCCCTCGGCCAGCATCTGGCGGAAGGCGCCCAGAGCGAAATGGTCGTCGGCGTGGAGGACGGCCAGCGCGCTCTTCACCTCGGTGGGGGGCGGCGGCTCCAGCGGGGCCGGGGCGCCGGAGAACAGTCCGGCGATGGCCTCGCCGCGCGCCAGACCGTCGCGCAGGCAGCCGAGGTCGCGGGGACCGCCCCGGCCCAGCGCCAGGCGCGACAGGGCCCGCGCCATGTCCCCCAGTCCCTTCAGTTCCTCGCGCAACTTCTGGCGCAGGGGTCGGCGCTCGACGAACCAACCGACGGCGTCCAACCTGACCTCGATAGCGGCGGGGTCCAGCAGGGGGCGAGCCAGCCGGGCGGCCAGCAGCCGGGCGCCGGGCGCGGTGATGGTGCGGTCGATGGCGCCCAGCAGGGAGCCCTCGCGGGAGCCCGACAGGCTCTTGTCGATCTCCAGGCTGGTGCGGGTGGCCGGATCGATGGCCATGACATCGGCCTCACCGGCCCGGCGCGGGGCGGTCAGGGCCGGCAGGCGTCCAGCCTGGGTGGTTTCCAGATGGGCGGCGATCAGGCCCAGCGCCGAGATCTCGGCCCCCGAGAGGGTCCCGAAACCGTCCAGGGTGTCCACGCCATAGAGCCGCTTCAGCCGCGCCTCCGAGGCGGCGGGCTCGGCCAGGGCCGAGGGCATGGGTTGCACCACTCCGCCGGCGCTGCGCAGGGCCGCGTTCATCCCCTCGTCGGCGAACAGGCGGTCCGGGACCAGGATTTCGGAGGGACCCAGCGCGGCGAGCGCCGAGGCCAGGTTCTCGCGGGCCACCGCCCAGCACTCCACCTCACCGGTGGACAGCTCGACGCTGGCCACGGCGGCCGCCCCGGCCCGCACCGCCACGGCGGCCAGGCGGTTGGCGCCGCGGGCGTCCAGCAGGCCGTCCTCGGTCAGGGTGCCCGGCGTCACCACCCGCACCACGTCGCGCCGCACGATGGATTTCGAGCCGCGCTTGCGGGCCTCGGCCGGGTCCTCCATCTGCTCACAGACGGCGACCTTGAAGCCTGCGCGGATCAGCTTGGCCAGGTAGGCCTCGGCGGCGTGGACCGGCACCCCGCACATGGGGATCGGCGCGCCACCATGATTGCCCCGCGCGGTGAGGGTGATGCCCAGGGCGGCGGCCGCCTTCTCGGCGTCCTCGAAGAACAGCTCGTAAAAGTCGCCCATGCGGAAAAAGACCAGCGCGTCCGGCTGACGGGCCTTGGCCTCGAAATACTGGGCCATGACCGGCGTGGCGCCGGCGGCCGCATCAGGCGGGGTGGGGATCTGGGCGTTCATGCTCGCGCGAGAGGTTAACGGCGCCCGCCGCCCGCGTCATCCCCACGGACCTCTTGAACAAATGCCCGCGAGGTCCAAGCTGTGGTTAAGTTCGGGAGGTCCGCCCATGCATGTCGTCTTCCCCGCCGGCCCCCGGGACGCCCAGGCCCTGGCGGAGGTTCATGTGACCTCCTGGCGGGAGACCTATCGCGGCCTGCTGCCCGACAGCTTCCTGGACCGGATGAGCGTCCCGGTGACCGCCCGGCGGTTTTCCAAGTCCCTGGTCAGCCCCGCCGAGCACGAGATCACGCTGGCCGCCGCCGACCGTTCGGGGATTGTCGGCTACGCGGCCGGCGGCGCGTCGCGGACCCGGCTGACGGGCGAGGCGGAGATCACCACCCTCTACGTTCTGCGCGCGCACCAAGGCCATGACCTGGGGCGGCGCCTGCTGACGGGAGCGGCGCGGGTCTTCGCCGACCAGGGCGCCAGGTCGCTGATGATCTCGGTCCTGCGCGACAACTTCCCGGCGCGCGGTTTCTACGAACATCTGGGTGGGCAGGCCGACACGCCCCGCAAGGAGCCGGGTCCCGGCGGGCTGATGTACGAGGTCAGCTACAGGTGGCCGGATATCAGCGCTCTGATCTAGACGCCCGTCACGTCTTCCCAGAAGCGCTTGGCCTTGCCGATGAAGCTGGCGGACTTCGGGTGCTGCTGCTCGCCGCAGAGGTCCGAGAGTTCACGCATCAGCTCTTTTTGCCGGGCGCTGAGCCGGGTGGGCGTCTCGACGAACAGTTCGACGATCAGGTCGCCACGTTCGCGGGACCGCAGGGACGGCATGCCGCGGCCCTTGAGGCGCACGGTGCGGCCGGTCTGAGAGCCTTCCGGCACCTTGACCTCGATCTTGCAATTGCCGTCGCAATTCTCGCCCCCCAGCAGGCAGGGGGCCTCGATGTCTCCGCCCAGCGCCGCCACCGTCATCGGCACCGGCACGGTGCAGAGCAGGTCCAGGCCATCGCGGTCGAACAGCTCGTGCGGTTTCACCGACAGGAAGATGTAGAGGTCGCCGCGCGGGCCGCCCCGGGCGCCGGCGTCGCCTTCGCCGGCCAGCCGGATGCGGGCGCCGTCGTCGACACCCGCCGGGATCCGGACCTGCAGGGTGCGTTCCTTGCGCAGCTGGCCATGACCGCGGCACTCGACGCAGGGGTCGAGGATCAGCTGACCCGAGCCGCCGCAGCGGGGGCAGGCCCGCTCGACGGAGAAGAAGCCCTGGCTGGCGCGAACCCGACCGGCCCCGCCGCAGGTTCCGCAGACCGTGGGGCTGGTGCCGGGCTTGGCGCCCGAGCCTTCGCAGGCCTCGCACTGGATGGAGGCGGGAACCACGATCTCCACCTCCGAGCCGGCATAGGCCTGCTCCAGGGTGATCTCGAGATCGTAGCGCAGGTCCTGGCCGCGGGCGGGACCGCCACGCTGGCGTCGGCCGCCGAACATGTCGCCGAAGACGTCGCCGAACACCTCGTTGAAGATGTCGTTCACGTCGTGGAACTGGCCGTTGCCCCCGCCGCCACCGCCGCCATTGACCCCGGCGTGGCCGAACTGGTCATAGCGCGCGCGCTTCTGCGGATCCGACAGGATTGAATAGGCTTCGTTGATTTCCTTGAACCGGCCCTCGGCCTCCTCGCAACCGCCATTGCGGTCGGGGTGGTGCTCCATGGCCAGCTTGCGGAAGGACGACTTCAGCGCGGCTTCGTCGCAGCCGCGGGTCACGCCCAGGATCTCGTAATAGTCCCGCATCAAATCATCAGGCGTTCAAATTGATCTTAAACTGAGGTGGGAACACCCTGCCCCGGCTGCAAGGCTTGCGCCAGTCGCGCCGGGCCGAGGGGGCGTTCGCCCGCGAAGGTGCGAAACCCCACGGCGATTCCCCGCAAGGGCTGCAGGAAACCGCCATGGGGCGCAACGTCACGCGGACTTCTTGGTGTCGTCGTCGCTGACTTCCTCGAACTCGGCGTCGACAACGTCGTCACCGCCCGAGGCGTCGTCGGGTTGATCACCCTCGCCACCCTGCTGGGCGGCGTACATGGCTTCGCCGAGCTTCATGGAAGCCTGGATCAGCGTCTGGGTCTTGGCGGCGATGCCTTCGGCGTCGTCACCTTCCAGGGCGGACTTCAGATCGGCCAGGGCCGCCTCGATGGCGTCCTTGTCCGGACCGGTGATCTTGTCACCGTGCTCGGCCATGGCCTTTTCGGTGGAGTGGACCACCGCCTCGGCCTGGTTCTTGGACTCCACCAGGGCCTTGCGCTTCTCGTCGTCGGCCTTGTTGCTCTCGGCTTCGCGAACCATCTTTTCGATGTCGGCGTCCGACAGGCCGCCGTTGGCCTGGATGCGGATCGACTGCTCTTTCGAGGTCGCCTTGTCGCGGGCCGAGACGTTGACGATGCCGTTGGCGTCGATGTCGAAGGTCACCTCGACCTGCGGCACGCCGCGCGGCGCCGGGGGAATCCCCACCAGGTCGAACTGACCCAGCATCTTGTTGTCGTGCGCCATGGGCCGCTCGCCCTGGAACACCCGGATGGTCACGGCCGACTGGTTGTCGTCGGCGGTCGAGAAGGTCTGGGAGCGCTTGGTGGGGATGGTCGTGTTGCGCTCGATCAGCGGGGTGAACACCCCGCCTAGGGTCTCGATGCCGAGCGTCAGGGGGGTGACGTCCAGCAGCAACACGTCCTTGACGTCGCCCTGCAGAACACCGGCCTGCACCGCGGCGCCCAGCGCCACGACTTCGTCGGGGTTCACGCCCTTGTGGGGCTCGCGACCGAAGAACTCCTTCACGGTGTCCACGACCTTGGGCATGCGGGTCATGCCGCCGACCAGGATCACTTCGTCGATGTCGGACTTCTTCAGGCCGGCGTCCTTCAGGGCCATTTCGCAGGGACCGACCGTCTTGGCGATCAGGTCCTCGACGAGGGCTTCCAGCTTGGCGCGCGACAGCTTGATGTTGAGGTGCAGCGGACCCGAGGCGTTCATCGAGATGAAGGGCAGGTTCACCTCGTACTGCGTCGTCGTGGACAGCTCCTTCTTGGCCTTCTCGCCTTCTTCCTTCAGGCGCTGGAGGGCCAGCTTGTCCTTCCGGAGGTCGACGGAGGTTTCCTTTTTGAACTCCTCGGCCAGGTAGTCGACGATCCGCAGGTCGAAGTCCTCACCGCCGAGGAAGGTGTCCCCGTTGGTGGCCTTAACCTCGAAGACGCCGTCGCCGATCTCGAGGATCGACACGTCGAAGGTGCCGCCGCCGAGGTCGTAGACCACGATCTTCTTGCCGTCGTTCTTCTCAAGCCCGTAGGCGAGCGCCGCGGCGGTGGGTTCGTTGATGATGCGCAGGACCTCGAGACCGGCGATCCGGCCGGCGTCCTTGGTGGCCTGGCGCTGGGCGTCGTTGAAATAGGCCGGGACGGTGATGACCGCCTTCTCGACCTTCTCGCCCAGGTGACGCTCGGCGTCCTCCTTGATCTTGCCCAGGATGAAGGCGGAGATCTGCTGGGGCGAATAGTCCTTGTCCTGCGCCCGGATCCAGGCGTCCCCATTGGGACCCTTCACGATCTCGTAGGGCACCATCTTCTTGTCTTTTTCCACCAGCGGATCGTCGTTGTGACGACCGATCAGACGCTTGACCGCAAAGACGGTGTTGGTGGGATTGGTGACGGCCTGGCGTTTGGCGGGCTGGCCGACAAGCCGCTCCCCGTCTTCCAGGAAGGCCACCACGGAAGGCGTGGTCCGCGCGCCTTCGGCGTTCTCGATAACTTTCGGCTGTTTGCCGTCCATGATCGCAACACACGAATTCGTCGTGCCGAGGTCGATGCCAATAATCTTGCTCATGTTCGAGTCTCTTGCTCGCTCCACTAGTGGCGGACGGTGCTTAAGGGGCCTCGTTGCCAAGCGCCCGACTTCTTTTGTCACCGTCCCCGGTTCGATCAGGGTCTCGGGCGGTTAACCTGTGCGGAAACCGCCGTCGAGTCGCGATATGGGATGGCGGCGCGTCCCCGCAAGGGCGAATGCCCTTAAAGTGTGCGGGGTCTTGTGGCGCCTGCCGCCCACCAAGTCTCTAATATCCTTGCATAAGCTTCACCGTCATAGGGCGCGGAGCCGCCCCGCGCGGCCAGGAATGCGTGCTGCACGACCATGGCCTGCTGCTCGATATTGAGCCTTGAGAAATCGCAGGTTTCTGAAAGTTCGTAGGCATAGGCCTCCCGGCCGTCCCCCGCGCGCAGCTTGGCGGCCAGCAGATTGACGCCGCTCTGGGCCTGCCAGACGTGGGTGAGCTCGTGGACGAAGACACCCTGGAGCATGAGCGACGCCTGGCTGAAATCGCGTGCGGCCTGCCCCGCCGGCCAGACCAACAGCCGTCCGCCGGGGACGAAGGCGCGGGGCCAGACCGGAATGGCGAAGATCCAGACCCGAGCCGAATCCAGGGTCTCACCGAACATCTCGTGGGCCAGGCGTCGCTCGCCGGCCGTCAAGGTCCGGAAAGCGCCGGGCCGCATGGGTGCGGGAAGGTCCATCGGGTCTATATGGCGGGTCATGACCGTTTCGACGACCACAGGCTTCCGGCTCTGGCCCGGAAAACTCAGCGCCGAGAGCCAGGCGGCCCTGGTCGCCGAGGTGCTGGCGCTGAGCGAGGCCGCGCCGTTCTATAAGCCGATCGCGCCGGGCGGTAAGGCCATGAGCGTGCAGACCACCAATCTCGGACCACTGGGCTGGTTCACCGACGCGGCGGGCTATCGCTATCAGGCCACCCATCCACAGACCCATCTGCCCTGGCCAGCCATCCCCCAGCGGCTGCTGGACCTCTGGGCGGAACTGGCCGATCCGAGCACGCCGCCGGACGCCTGCCTCGTCAACCTCTACCGAGGCGACGCCCGCATGGGGTTGCATCAGGACCGGGACGAGGCCGATTTTTCCTTCCCCGTGCTGTCGGTCTCGCTCGGCGACACCGCGGTGTTCCGGCTGGGTGGCCTGAAGCGCAACGATCCGACCCGCTCCCTGCGGCTGTCATCAGGCGATGTCTGCGTCCTGGCCGGTGAGGCGCGGCTGTTCCATCACGGGGTCGACCGCATCCTGGCCGGCTCCTCGCGCCTGATCCCTGGCGGCGGGCGGCTCAATCTGACCCTGAGACGCGCCGCCTAGAGCCGGATGGCTTCTCACGAAGCCTGAATCCGGCTCTATGACTTTGAAATCAGATCACGATTCAACGCTCAGCCGACTCCGTCCAAGCGCATCGTGATCTAGAACTCCTCCCAGCCCTCCGGCGCGACGGAAGGCGCGGCGGCGGCCTGGCGGCCGCCCACCGTTCGGAGTTGCGCCACCGGCTTGGCTGGGGCCGTCGCGCGGGACGGCGCCAGGGCGCTGGTCTTGAAGCGCCGGATCTGGCCGGCCAGTTCGCCGGCGTTGCCGCGCATGGCGTGGGCCGCCGCGGTGGTCTGTTCGACCATGGCCGCGTTCTGCTGAGTCATCTGATCCATCTGGTTGACCGCGACATTGACCTCGGAGAGGCCGGTGGCCTGTTCCTGGGCCGAGGCCGCGATGCCCCCCACCAGCTCGTCGATGCGCGTCACCTGTTCCATGATGCCGCCCAGGGCGTGGCCGGTCTTGCCCACCAGAGCCACTCCGGTTCCGACCTGGGCCGAAGAGGCGCTGATCAGGGCCTTGATCTCCTTGGCCGCATCCGCGGAGCGCTGGGCCAGGGCCCGCACCTCGGAGGCGACGACGGCGAAGCCCCGGCCCGCCTCTCCCGCGCGCGCCGCCTCGACCCCGGCGTTGAGGGCCAGCAGGTTGGTCTGGAAGGCGATCTCGTCGATGACCCCGATGATTTGACTGATCTGGGTGGAGCTCTGCTCGATCTGAGCCATGGCCTCCACCGCCTGGCGCACCACATCGCCGGACTCCTGGGCGCCGTCACGGGCGCTGGCGACGAACTGCCGGGCCTCCTTGGCGCCCCCCGCCGTCTGGCGGACCGTGGCGGTGAGCTGGTCGAGGGCCGCGGCGGTTTCCTCCAGGCTGGCCGCCTGCTGCTCGGTGCGGCGCGACAGGTCGTCAGCGGCGCCTGCGATCTCACCGGCGCCGACGTCAACGCTGGAGATGGCGGAGCCGATCGCGCCGACGACGGAATCCAGGGCCTCGACCGCCCCATTGAAGTCGTGGCGCAGCTGTTCGTATTCCGGTGGGAAGGCCTCCGAGAGACGGGTTGAGAGCTGGCCCTCGGCGACTTCGGCCAGGGCATGGGCCAGGCGCCGGGTGACGTCGGCCCGCTGCGTCTCGGCAAGCCGGCGCTCGTTCTCGTTGCGGCCGCGTTCGGTTTCCGCCTCCCGGCGGCTGGCCTCCTGCTCCTCGCGCAGGGTCCTGCGCTCAAGGGCAGCCTGGCGGAAGATTTCCACCGAGCGGGCCATGTCCCCGATCTCGTCCTGGCGCGTCGTGAAGGGAACCTCGGCCTCATACTCGCCGGTGGCCAGTTTCTCCATGTAGTTGGAGATCGCCTCAATGGGCGTCACCACCCGCCCGGTCAGCAGGCGCAGGGCCAGCAGGGCGCCGATGCCGATCAGCCCGGCGACGCCCAGCAACAGGACCCGGTTGAACACAACGCTCTGCTCGGCGGCGCGCTCGGCGGCCTTGGTCTTCCCGTCCATAAGAGGAATCAAGGCGTCCACGGCGGCGCGTTGCTGCTCGTAGGCGGTATCGATCGCATCCTCCGCCGCCTTCAGCGCCACGGGATCGTTGGAGGCCAGGGCGGGATAGAGATGACCTTCGATGGCGGCCCAGAAGGCCTGGGCCGCAGGGTCCACCTTTTCCACCAGCATGGCCTTTTCCTGGGCGTCCAGGGGCGCGGCCTTCCAGTGGGCCATGCGCTGGTCGTAGGCCTTGTGCAGCGCGTCGAGCTTCGGCTGCACCTCGGCCAGGGCCCCGGGGTCGTTGGTCAACTCCATGCTCTGCAGATGCGCCTCCACCAGATAGAGCGGCGGCGGCAGCACATCTGCGGTCAGGTCCAACTGCTGGCGGATTTCGTCATAGGCGGCGCTGCCGATCCGCACATGGTCCATGGCCACCCAAGCGGCGCCGGCCAAGGCCAGCACGGCGATGATCAGGAAAGCGCCGAAGATGCGGGTGGCCTGGGCGATGCGGATATTCATCTTCTGTCCTGCACTGGCGAATGGAGGCTCGCGTTGTACAGATGACGTACTACGGCGGAAGTTAATATAACGTCGATGTGGGAATATACATTCATGTGACCCGGACTATACTCGAATCGAGTAGCTTATGTACACGGATCGGGTAGGCTCTATACTCAACTCGGGTAGGGTGTCTTTCCGCGCGAACGACATGGTCTGCATTGGCGCTTGGTCCAGATCGATTTTCCGGTCGATGGGCCTATTCTTCGTGCGGCGAGCCGCTTTGACTCCTCGCGCGGCGAGCCGCTTAATCACCTGGAACGACGGCGTGGGAGACGCAGCATCCATGATCACCTTGACTCGTCCCGAGGGGACCAAGCCCGAAGACCTCAACCTGTCGCGCCGGGCCCTGGCGGGCGCCGTGTTCGGCGGCTACGCGGTCTATGCCCTGTCGGCCAGCGCCGAGCCCATCACCACCCCGGCCGACGGCCTGGTCACCGAGACCGTCCAGGTGGCGGCCAGCGACCGCGCGATCCCGGCCTTCGTCGCCCGCCCCGCCGCCAAGGGCCGCTTCCCGGTGGTGGTGGTGGTCTGCGAGGTGTTCGGGGTGCACGAATACATCCGTGACACCTGCCGCCGGCTGGCCCGCCTCGGCTACGTCGCCATCGCCCCGGACTTCTTCGTCCGCGCCGGCGACGCCTCCAAGGTCAGCGACTTCTCCGAGATCCGCCGCATCGTCTCCACCGCCAGCGACGGTCAGGTCATGGGCGACCTGGACGCCACCGTGGCCTTCCTCAAGGCTCAGAAGTACGCCGACAAGGGCCACATGGGCATCACCGGCTTCTGCTGGGGTGGCGCGGTGGCCTGGCTGGCCTGCGAGCGCCGCAAGGACTTCAAGGCCGGCGCGGCCTGGTATGGTCGGCTCTCGGCCCCCAAGCCCACCGAGTTCCTGGGCGAGCCCGGCCGCCAATGGCCGATCCAGCTGGCGGGCGACCTGAAGGCTCCGGTCATCGGCCTCTACGCCGGCAAGGACGCGGGCATCCCCCTGGCTGACATCGAGGCCATGCGCGCGGCCCTGCTGGCGGCCCGGAAGAAGGGGAGTGAGATTATCGTCTATCCGGACAGCCAGCACGGCTTCCACGCCGACTACCGCGCTTCCTACGACCCCAAGGCCGCAGCCGATGCCTGGTCGCGCATGCTGGCCCACTTCGCCGCCCACGGGGTTAAGCCGAAGGCCTTCAAGCCCACGGCCTAGGGTCCTCTAGGGTCAGATGGAATCATCTGACCCGGGGCTCTCATTCAAAGTGATATAGCGCGCAGGACAGGTTGACCGGCTTCCACTTAACCCTGGCGCGCACTAGCCCCCACAGGAGCTAGTGCGGTGGTTCGTCGGCGGGGATGATGCCGTCCAGCAGGTCACCGACCCGGTCCTCGGCCACCGGCGGGGTGACCGGCCTCGGCGGCGCGGGCTTCGCCGGGGTCACGGTGGCCACGGCGACCGGCGGGGCCTGGTCGGCGGCGAGGTCCAGCGGATCGGCCGCGGCTTTCTTTTCTTCCGGCTTCTTCTCTTCCTCGGCCTTCTCGACCACCACGGGGGGCGGCGGGGCCAGGGCCGTGTCGTCGAGGGGCTTGGCTTCGGTGGCCTGCAGCTGCACACCGGCCGCCGCGCCCGGGGCGCCCTCGCCCGGCAATCGCGCCTTTTCCGGCGCGCCACGCACGCCCAGGACAAAGCCGCTGACGGCGCAGAGGCCGATGATCACGGCCACAACTCTCAAGACGCTGCGCGGCATGCTCCACATGTCGCAACGTCCTAATGCGGATCGCCCGAAAGTGGAATTGCGATTGCGCGCGCCTCGCCCACGGAAATCGCGATCGGTCGCAGCCGAGGTAAACGCCTCTTAACCACCTGACGCCCATAGACTGACACTTCCAGAATGGGAGCGTAGGCGTATGGCGCGGGCGGCGCGAAAGACGGGTTTGGAGTTGGGGCTGCACATTGCGGGCCTGGCCTGGACTCATCCGACCACCGCACGCCTTCGAGGCGGCGTGATCGCGGCCTCCGGCGCGGCCTTCGCCGTGGCGCTCGCCACCTACAACGCCGCCGACCCCAGCCTCAACGCCGCCTCGCCCTTCGTCGCCACCAACGCCCTCGGCGGCCCCGGCGCCACCGCCGCCGACATCGGCATCCAGTCCTTGGGCCTGGCCGCCGGGGTCGCGGCCCTGCTGATGGTGCTGTTTGGCCTCTATCGCGCGGTTTCCGCGCGGCCGGATGAGACTCGCGGCCAGGTCCGGCTTCGCGCCGCCATCGGAACGCTCGGCCTGCTGGCCCTGGCCGGCCTGTTGGCCGCCCCGCCGGCCCCCGCCGCCTGGCCGCTCGCCAAGGGTCTGGGCGGATTTTGGGGTGACGGCCTGCTGCACGGCGTCGCCGGGGTCCTGGCCTTCGCCCGCCTGCCCGCCGCGACCCTGATCGCCGCCCTGCTGCTGGCCGCGGGCGCGGTCGGGGGCCTTGGTTATGCCTTCGGCCTGCGTCGCCTGGACCTGGGCGCCACCGCCCAATGGCTGGCGGTCGCCCTGCAGCCCAAGGCCCAGCCCGAGCCCAAGCCTGTGCGCCCCTCCGTGGCCCGGCGCGCCAACGCCAAGGCGACGCCTGAGGAGCGGATTCCCGCCGCCGCCCTGCCCGGCGCCCCTAAGGTCGCCCCCCTGCCCGACCCGGAGCCCATGCCGGTCATCGCCCCGGAACCCTTCGCCGCCCCGGTGGCCGTGAAAATTCCCAAGGCGGCGCCCAAGGAATCCGGCCGCGAACTGCGCGAGGCCCAGGGCGCCTTCGACTTCGTCAAGACCGGCGGCTTCGCCCTGCCCGAGCTCTCCATGCTGGCCAAGCCCAAGCCCCGCGCCAGCCAGTTCGACGAGGGCGCCCTGCGCCAGAACGCTCAGCTGCTGGAAAGCGTGCTGGCCGAGTTCGGGGTCAAGGGCGCCATCGATCAGATTCGCCCAGGTCCGGTGGTCACCCTCTATGAACTGGTGCCGGCCGCAGGTGTGAAATCGGCCCGCGTCGTGGCCCTGTCGGACGATATCGCGCGCTCCATGTCCGTCGCCGCCTGCCGCGTCAGCGTGGTGCCCGGCCGCAACGCCATCGGCATCGAGCTGCCAAACGCCCGGCGCGAGACCGTCTATCTGCGCGACCTGCTGGGCAGCAGCGAATACGAGAAGACCAGCTCAGCCCTGCCCATGGCGCTGGGCGAGACCATCGGCGGCGAGCCCTATATCGCCGACCTGTCGAAGATGCCTCACCTGCTGATCGCCGGGACCACCGGATCGGGCAAGTCGGTGGGGGTCAACGCCATGATCCTGTCGATCCTCTACCGGCTGCCGCCCGAGCAGTGCCGGTTCATCATGATCGACCCGAAGATGCTGGAACTCTCGGTCTATGACGGCATCCCGCACCTGCTGGCGCCCGTGGTCACCGACCCCAAGAAGGCCATCGTCGCGCTGAAGTGGACCGTGCGCGAGATGGAGGACCGCTACCGGCGGATGTCGAAGATCGGGGTGCGCAACGTCGCCTCCTACAACGAGCGCGCCCGCGAGGCCGCCGCCAAGGGCGAGCACTTTGAGCGCACCGTCCAGACCGGCTTCGATGACGCCGGCCGGCCGATCTACGAGAGCGAGAAGATCAACCCCGAGGCCATGCCCTATCTGGTGGTGATCATCGACGAGGTCGCCGACCTGATGATGGTGGCCGGCAAGGACGTCGAGGGTGCGGTGCAACGCCTGGCCCAGATGGCCCGGGCCGCCGGCATCCACCTGGTGATGGCCACCCAACGCCCCTCGGTGGATGTCATCACCGGCACCATCAAGGCCAACTTCCCCACCCGGATCTCCTTCCAGGTCACCTCCAAGATCGACAGCCGCACCATCCTGGGCGAGCAGGGCGCCGAACAGCTGCTGGGCCAGGGCGACATGCTCTACATGGCCGGCGGCGGCCGCATCACCCGCCTGCACGGGCCCTTCGTCTCCGACGGCGAGGTGGAGGCCGTGGCCAAGTTCCTGCGCGAGCAGGGCCAGCCGCAGTACCTGGAGGAAGTCACCGCCGGCGCCGACGACGAGGATGGCGACGAGGGCGGCTTCGACGAGGGCGGTGGTTCGGGGGACGATCTCTACGACCGCGCCGTGGCCGTGGTGACCCGCGACAAGAAGGCCTCGACCTCCTACGTCCAGCGCCGCCTGCAGATCGGCTACAACCGCGCCGCGTCCCTGATCGAGCGGATGGAGAACGAGGGCGTCGTCAGCCCCGCCAACCACGCCGGCAAGCGCGAAGTCCTGGCCGGCCCGCCGCCCTAAACTCCGCTCATTCCGGCGAGGGCCGGGACGAGCGGGGGACAGACCGCCGCTGATCAGACAGCCGCTTTCCCTCACCGCGCGCCCGTGTATCTTCCGCCTCCACGAAAAGAGGCGCCCATGATCATCGAGCCCCGTATCCGCGGTTTCATCTGCACCACCGCCCATCCAGAGGGCTGCGCCATGAACGTCCACCAGCAGGTGGGCTATGTGGCGGGCAAGGGCGAGGTCCCGGGCATGGCCAAGCGGGTCCTGGTGCTGGGCTGCTCGGCCGGCTACGGCCTGGCCTCGCGGATCGTGGCGACCTTCGGCGGCGGGGCCGACACGGTCGGCGTCTCCTTCGAGAAGGCGCCCAGCGAGACCAAGACCGCCTCGGCCGGCTGGTACAACAACCGCGCCTTCGAAGCCGAGGCCGCCAAGGCCGGCCGCAAGGCGGTCACCCTGGACGGCGACGCCTTCTCCGACGAGATGAAGGCGCAGACGATCAAGGCGATCGCCGACATTCTCGGCCAGGTGGACCTGGTGATCTATTCCATGGCCGCGCCGGTCCGCACCCATCCCAAGACCGGCGAGACCTTCCGCTCGGCCATCAAGCCCCTGGGCGCCCCGGTCACCGTCAAGACGCTCAACACCGACAAGGGCGAGGTCTTCGAGACCGAACTGCAGCCCGCCACACCTGAAGAGACCGCGGGCACCGTCGCGGTCATGGGCGGCGAGGACTGGGAGATGTGGATCGACGCGCTGTCGGCCGGCGGCGTCCTGGCCCCCGGCTTCAAGACCCTGAGCTACACCTATATCGGTTCGGAACTGACCTGGCCGATCTACTGGAAGGCCACCCTGGGCAAGGCCAAGGAAGACCTCGACCGCGCCGCGGCCGCGATCCGCGCCGGCCATGGCGCCAACGCCGCTCGGGTCGTGTCCCTCAAGGCGGTGGTGACCCAGGCCTCCTCGGCGATCCCGGTGGTGCCGCTCTACGGCGTGGTGCTGTTCAAGGTGATGAAGGAGATGGGCCTGCACGAGGGCTGTATCGAGCAGATCGACCGCCTGTTCCGTGCAGTCCTGCCCGGCCCCGAGGATCTGGACGACGCCGGTCGTGTGCGGCTGGACGACTGGGAGCTGTCGGAGCCTGTCCAGGCCGAGGTCAAGCGCCGCTGGGCGCGGATTTCCACCGAAACCCTGCCGGATCTCGCCGACCTGGCGGGCTTCCGGTCCGACTTCCTGAAGATCTTCGGGTTTGGCCTGGCCGGCGTCGACTATGCCGCCGAACAGGACCCGCAGGTGGTTCCGGCGGTCGGTTAGGCGGCCATCTTGGGGCGGCTGCGGGATGTCGAGATGCACCCCCGGCCGGAGCTTTCCAGGAACGCCACCAGGGCTGTCGTGCGCGCGCCCGCGCCCAGGCGCGCGGCGGCCAGGCGATCGGCCATGGGACCGGTCCCGAGAAACAGCGTCCGATAGGCCCGCCGCAGTTCTGCGATCTCGACGGCGCTGAACCCGGCCCGCTTCAGGCCCACCGAATTCAATCCCGCGAGACGGGCGCGATCCCCCTGCACCAGACAGTAGGGCGGCACGTCCTGGGTGACGATGGAGCCTCCGGCTACAAAGGCGTGGGTTCCGATCCGGCTGTGCTGGTGGATGGCTGTCAGCCCGCTGACCTGGGCGAAGTCGGCGATCTCCACATGGCCCCCCAGGGTCGCGGCGTTGGCCAGCCGGATGTCGTCCCCCAGAGCGCAGTCATGCGCCACGTGCGCGCCGGTCATGATCATGTTGCGCGACCCGATCTTCGTGGGCTCCGGCCCCGTCGAGGCGTGGACGGTGACGAATTCGCGAAAGATGTTGTTCGAACCGATCACCAGGGCGCCGGCCTCACCCGCCCAGCCATCGACCTGGGGCCCGGCGCCGATGGCGCAGAACTGCAGGAAGCGGTTGGCCTCACCGATCTCCGTGGCGCCCTCGATCACCACGTGCGGCCCCACCACGTTGCGGGAGGCCAGTCGCACCTGCGGCCCGATCACCGCATAGGCGCCAATCTCCACATCGGCGGCGATCTGCGCGCCCGAGGCGATGACGGCGGTGGGATGGATCCGGCTCATGATCGAGCCATGGTCCCTGGGAGACCATGCGGCAATTCAACTTGCGTGACCGTTTGCGACCGGTAACTCCGCTGAAAGGGGCCTAAGTATAGGAATATACGAGGATTCGGGGCTCACATGCGCGCATTGCTCGATGACGGCCTCGATGAGCTGGCCGCCAAAACCTACCAGGGGTTTCCCCAGCGGATGGCCACGACCGCCATCGTCGCAGCCCTGGCGTCAAACCTGCTGGCCTGGCAGGCCTGCGCGCTCTTCCTCCTCGCCCAATCCATTTCCGAGGGGGTCTGCCTGCTGGCCTCGCGCCGGCAGTTCCTGGGCTTCAAGGCCAGCCCCCGGCAGCGGCTGCTCCAACTCTCCACGGTCGGCTTCGGCTGCATCTCCTGGATGACGCTGGGCGCCCTGCTGTGGAGCAGCGGCACGGCCGCGGGCGCGGTCACCGGGATGACGCTGTGGCTATCGGTGATCTTCTTCGCCCAGAGCCACGCCTACCAGTCTCCCCTGGGCTTCGTGGTGGGGGGCGCCTTGCCCGGCGCCGGTATCCTGATCTGGTGCCTGGCCTTCGCCCCCAATCCGCTGAACATGCCCAAGTTCCCGGTGTTCGGCCTGATGATCATGTCCCTGGCCTTCGCCAGCGACGCGGTGGTCCGCACCCTGGCGGCCCGTCGCAAGTTCGAGGACGCCGTCGCCCGCCTACGGACGTCCGAGGTTCATTACCGGGTGCTGGCCGACAACATTACCGACGTCATCGCCCTGAACGACCTCGACGGCCGGCGGCTCTATCTTTCGCCATCCATCGAACGGGCCATGGGCTATTCGGTCGAAGAGCTGTTCTCCACCCAGAACTACACCTTCCTGCACCCTGACGACGCCGCCTGGGTGCCCGGCGAGTTGGACGCCATGGTGCAGCGTGGCGGCGAGATGACCCTTCAGTACCGCATCGTCCACAAGGACGGACACTCGGTATGGGTTGAGACCAATTTCGGGCTGATCCAGGTCGGCGACGCGACCCAGATCATCTCGGTGTCGCGCCTGATCGACGCCCGCAAGGCCCTGGAGACCGAGCTGGTGGAGGCCCGCCGGCGCGCCGAGGACGCGGCTGCGGCCAAGTCCGACTTCCTGGCCAACATGACCCATGAGCTGCGCACGCCGCTCAACGCCATTGTCGGGTTCTCCGGGATCCTGCGTCGCTCACCGCGCCTGGAGGCGGAGGACGCCCATCATGCGGCTCTGATCCACGACGCCAGCACCACCCTGCTGGAACTGGTCAACAGCGTGCTGGACTTCTCCCGCCTGGAGGCCGGCGCCGTCGAGGTGGAGGCCCGGCCCTTCGATCCCGAGACCCCGCTCCGGGCCATCGCCGAGCTGATGGCCGAGCAGGCGCGGGCCAAGGGCCTGACCCTGGCCGTCGAGACCCGCGGCGAGGTCGCGCCCCTGCTGGGGGACGCCTCGCGCATCCGCCAGGTGCTGCTGAACTTCGTCTCCAACGCCATCAAGTTCACGGCGGAGGGCGGCGTCACCCTGACCCTGCTCCAGCAGGAGGCCGATAACGACTGCGGCCGGATGCGGGTGGAGGTGGCCGATACGGGGATCGGCGTCACGCCACAGCAGATCGAACAGCTTTTCGAGCGCTTCACCCAGGCCGACGCCTCGGTCTCTCGCCAGTACGGGGGCACGGGTCTGGGATTGGCCATCTGCAAGCGCACCGTCGAGCTGATGGGCGGGACGATCGGGGCCAACTCCGCTCCCGGCCAGGGCTCCACCTTCTGGTTCGAGCTGGTCCTGCCGCGCACCGACGTCTTGGAGGACGAGACCGAGGCCGAACTGGAGACCCTCGATCTGGAGGAGCCGCTGCGCCTGCTGGTGGTGGAGGACGTGGCGGTGAACCGCGAGCTGATCGCCGCCCTGCTGCGCCCCTTCGACGTGGCCATCGAGACCGCCGAGAACGGCGAACAGGCGCTCGCCAAGGTCCAGGACCAGGCCTTCGATCTGGTGCTCATGGATGTGCAGATGCCGGTGATGGACGGTCTGACCGCCACCCGCGCCATCCGCGCCCTGGATCTGCCGCACCTGAAAGGGCTGCCGATCATCGCCATGACCGCCAATGTGCTGCCCGATCAGGTCCAGAAATGCCTCGACGCCGGCATGGACGACCACCTCGGCAAGCCCATCGAACCGGCCCGCCTGCTGGCCGTGCTGTCGGAGTGGCCCAATCGCGCCGCCGAGACCCCCGTCACCTGAGGGAACGACCAGGCTCCGCCGCCGTTCTTCCGCCCTATTGACGCCGCGCCCGGCCTATAGGTTTCTGCGCGAAATGGAGCCTGGTTGATGACCCGACTGACCCGCCGCGCCCTGGCGCTGGGCCTGGCCGCCCTGCCGCTGCCGGCCCTCGCCGCGCGCCCGGCCATAGCGCCGCTGACCGCCGACGACCGCCTGCTGGTGGACAAGGCCGCGGCCTATCTGCAGGGGCTGACCGAAGCCAAGGGACGCTTTGTCCAGACGGACGCCCGAGGGGTCAGCACCCAGGGGACCGTCTATCTGAAGCGCCCCGGCAAGGCCCGTTTCGCCTATGAGGCCCCCTCGGGCCTGCTGGTGGTGGCCGACGGCGCCAATGTGTCGGTGGCCGACTCGCGCCTGAAGACCTTCGACCGCTATCCGCTGATGGCGACGCCGCTCTCCATCTTCCTGGCGCGTCAGATCAAGCTCGACCGGGGCGTGGTGATCAGCGACGTCACCCGCCTGGCCGACGGCTTCACCATCACCGCCCGGGACGGCAAGAAGCAGGCGGAGGGCCAGATCACTCTCACCTTCTCCAACAGCCCCATGGCCCTGATCGGCTGGACCGTGAGCGACGCCCAGGGACAGGCGACCCGCATCCGCCTTACCGGTCTGCAGCGCGCACCCGGCCTCGCGCCCACCCTGTTCGTGCTCAACGACCCTCGGCCCAAGTCCGTTGGCCGTGCCAAAATGTGACAATCAGACAACAGGCAACCCGCCTCGTGAATCTGGTTGACATTTCTGTTCGTCGTTGCATTAATGACACGCATGACGCCTGTGCGAGCGGGCGTGTTCCGTGCCGGAACCTATCCCCTCCCGGCGGCGGCATGAGAGACATCACTACGCCCGGGCTTTCTCCAGTGCCCGGGCGTTTTCTTTTCCCCCGCAAGCCCGCCAGAGCCGTTTCGGATCGGCCGAAAATCGGATCCCCTCAAAGGGTCTTCCCCCAAGGTGCTGGAGCGCGTCGGGCGGGGCTTCCACTTCACCCTGACGCGCTCTAAGTCCCGCGCATGCGCCTCCGTCTCTGCACCTGGAATGTGAACTCCGTCCGCCTGCGCGCCGAGCAGGTCGCCCGCTTCGTGGACGAGCAGGCGCCCGATGTCCTGGCCTTGCAGGAGATCAAGTGCCAGGAGGGCGAGTTCCCCCGCCAGGCCTTCATCGACATGGGCCTGCCGCACCTCAAGATCGCCGGCCAGAAGGGCTGGCATGGCGTCGCCATCGCCTCGCGCCTGCCCTTCGAGGAGGTCGCGCCCCTGGACGTCTGCCGCGAGGGCCACGCGCGCTGCGTCTCGGCCAAGGTGGCGGGCGTCGAGATCCAAAACTTCTACATCCCGGCCGGGGGTGACCTTCCCGACCGCGCGATCAACACCAAGTTCGACCACAAGCTGGACTTCTACGAGAAGCTCACCGCCGAGATGGCGCGCCGCGACCCCAAGGCGCCCCTGGCCGTCGTCGGCGATCTGAATGTCGCGCCCGGCGAGTTCGACGTCTGGAGCCACAAGCAGATGTCGAAGATCGTCAGCCACACCCCCATCGAGCTGGAGGCCTTCGCCAACCTGATGGCCGCGGGCCAATTTACCGACCTGGTGCGGGAAGCCATCCCCGATCCGCAGAAGCTGTTCTCCTGGTGGAGCTATCGCGCCGCCGACTTCCGCGCGTCGAACCGCGGCCTGCGCCTGGACCACGTGCTGATCTCGCCGGGCCTACGTGAAGCCGCGTTCCGGCAAGGGGCCGCCGCAGCCCGGGTCCACGACGACGTGCGGGAATGGGAACGCCCCAGCGACCACGCGCCGGTCAGCGCGGACTTCGGGCTCTAATTCAAAGCGTTAAGGCGCGGACGAGGTCACGATGCGCTTAGACGGAATCGTCTACGCGTTGAATCGCAATCCAATTTCAACGTCCGAGAGCCGGATTCAGGCTTCGAGAGACGCCATCCGGCTCTAAGGCGCCAGTCGGTAGCCGCCGGCTTCCGTCAGCAACAGCCGCGCATTGCCGGGATCGGGCTCGATCTTCTGGCGCAGGCGGTAGACGTGGGTTTCCAGGGTGTGGGTGGTGACCCCGGCGTTGTAGCCCCAGACCTCGGCCAGCAGCTCCTCGCGGCTCACCGGCTTTTCGCCGGCCCGGTAGAGGTACTTCAGGATGTTGGTCTCTTTTTCGGTCAGCCGGATCTTCTTCTGGTTGGCGTCCACCAGCATCTTGGCCGACGGCCGGAACTCGTAGGCGCCCAGGTGGAAGACCGCCCCCTCCGACTGCTCATGACTGCGCAGCTGGGCGCGGATGCGGGCCAGCAGGACGGCGAACTTGAAGGGCTTGGTGACGTAGTCGTTGGCGCCGGAATCCAGCCCCCGGATGGCGTCGTCGTCGGTGTCGGCGGCGGTCAGCATGATCACCGGCGAGGTCACCCCCTTGGCGCGCATCTGCTTGCACGCCTCGCGGCCATCCATGTCGGGCAGGTCGACATCCAGCAGGATCAGGTCCGGGCGCGCTTCCACCGCCTGCCGAACCCCGTCCCCGGCGGTGGCTGCCTGGATGGCGGAGAATTCTTCGTGCAGTTCCAGCTGCTCGGCGAGTTCGCCGCGCAGATCATCATTGTCATCGACGACGAGTAGGGTCTTGCGTTGGGCCATGGACGCGAACATGCACCGTGTTGGCGTCCTGCGCCAACCGCTCAGGGGAATGAAGCGTGCTGTTCACGGCGATGTCAGACGGCCGGTTCGATCTCGCGGGCCGCGAGACCCGATGCGCGCTGGGCAAGGGCGGGGTGATCGCCGCCGCCGACAAGCGCGAGGGGGACGGCTGTTCGCCGCTCGGGGTCTGGCCGATCCGCCACGTCCTGTACCGGCCCGACAGGATGCCGCAGCCGGCGACCCGCCTGCCGATCCAGGCTCTCAAGCCCAATGACGGCTGGTGCGACGCCCCGGGCGATCCCAACTACAACCGCCCCGTCGCCCTGCCCTACCCGGCCAGCGCCGAAACCCTCTGGCGGGAGGACAAGGTCTACGACTTCATCCTGGTCCTGGCCCACAACGACGATCCAGTCGTGCCGCTGGTGGGCTCAGCCATCTTCCTGCATGTGGCGCGGCCCAACTGGGAGCCCACCGAGGGCTGCGTCGCGCTGCAGGCCTGGGACGTGCTGGAGCTGATCGGCAAGGCCGAGCCGGGATCGGCGGTCTCCATCGTCGACGTCAATCCGCACCCGTTCCTGGACGCCATGGAACAGATGGACGAGGCGCGAAAGCCGACGCGACCGACCCTGAACGTCCTAACCCCGCGGTCCAAATAGGGCCGAGCCCACCCGCACGCTGGTGGCCCCGAACTGCACCGCGGTCTCGAAGTCATCACTCATCCCCATGGACAGCCTTTCGACCCCGTTGCGGGCGGCGATCTTGGCCAGCAGGGCGAAGTGCGGCCCCGCCGGCTCTTGGGCGGGCGGAATGCACATCAGGCCCTCGATCGTCAGACCATGGACGTCGCGGCAGGCGGCGATGAAGGCGTCGGCCTCGGCAGGGATCACCCCGGCCTTCTGATCTTCCTCGCCGGTGTTGACCTGCACATAGAGGCGCGGCGCCTTGCCCCGCCGGGCGATCTCTTCGGCCAGGGCGGCGGCCAGCTTCTCACGGTCCAGGGTCTCGATGACGTCGAAGAAGGCCACGGCCTCCTTGACCTTGTTGGTCTGCAGCGGCCCGATCAGCCGCAGCTCGACGCCCTCGCGGTGAGGGCCCCAAGCCGCCATGGCGTCCTGCACGCGGTTCTCGCCGAACACCGCCTGGCCGGTCCGCAGGATCGTCGCCACCCGCTCCCAGGGCTGTTGCTTGGACACCGCCACCAGGGTCACATCCCCGGGTTCACGCCCGCAGGCCTTCGCCGCGGCGGCGATACGCGCCAGAATGTCGGCGCGGGCGGCGGCGGGATCGAAGGAGCGGGTCATAGCTGGGTTCTGGACAGTGGCGCGGACGGGGGCCTGCTTACGGCGGTGCGCGCTCACGCGAAAGCCCCTGCCCCACCTGCTCTATTTCACCGATCCGGTGCGCACCCCCGATCCTGAGGCCGTCGCAGGCCGACTGCCCAGGGGTTCGGCTATCGTCTACCGGACCTTTGGCGCAGCGGACGCTGAGGCCGTGGCCCTGCGCCTGAAGGCGATCGCGCGCCGGCGTGGCCTCAAGCTACTGATCGGCGCGGACGAGGCGCTGGCCGCAAGGGTCGGCGCCGATGGCGTCCACCTGCCCGAGCGCTCGGCCGCGCAAGCCGCTCGCATCGGCGCGCGTCGTCCGAATTGGCTGATCACGGCCGCCGCCCATAGTCCCCGCGCGGCCCGCGCCCCGGTCGACGCCGTCGTGGTCTCGGCGATCTTCCCATCGAACAGCCCCTCGGCGGGAAGGCCCCTAGGGGCGATGCGGCTGGCGCAGATTGTCCGTCTAGGCGGGCCGCCAGTCTATGCCCTCGGCGGTGTGAACCAGGCCACCGCAGCGCGGCTGTTGGCCACAGGCGTCGTGGGGATCGCGGGGGTGGAGGTGTTTCTTTCCTCCCCTCTGGCGAAGCGTAGGGGAGAGAGGTAGGGGCGGCCGGAATCAAAAAGCCGCCCGAAGGCGGCTCATTTGGTGGAGGATGAAAACCCTTAGAACTTGAAGGCGGTCTCAAGGCGGACGCGCGGGGCGCCTTCCTGCGGCTCAGTCTTCTTGTACATGGGGGTTTCCTTCTCCCCGAGGGCGACAGCGCCGCCCACCCGAAGCGACGGCGTCACACGGAAATAGGCGCCCGCCTGAACATCGTTCCACTGCCGGTCGCGGCCATCCGGTTCCTGCAGGTTGAGCGTGACCCCCCAGCGCCCCTTGCGCGCATCGAACTTCAACGCCTTGGCCGCCTGAGGCGACGCCAGCGCCGAAGTCTCGCTACGCACGGAAAAGTCGGTGGTCTTCTTCGTCGTCTGGGCATGAGCCATCGATCCGGCGCTCGAGATGAGAGCCGCGCCGACCAGCGCCATGACCGTCCGATTGAACATAACCACCTATATGGCCCCTAAGCCCCGGCCCCGCCATGAAGAGCGAGACCGTTGATGCGATTAAAGTCGCCCTGTGAGTGAGGTCAACACGCCAAGGCGCCGCAGGCCGCCTCTGTGGGCAGATGGTTGGCGCCTGTGGCGGCAGAGCCACGCGATTCCTGTTTGGCGCCGCTTTGGGCGTTGCTATAGAGGCATCCGGCGCGGGGGCGGCGACGCGGCGAGATACCGACGCGAAACAGCGACTGGGAGCGGATATATGCCGTTTGTGCGTGGAGTTTGGATGCGTGGCGTGGCGACGGGGGTCTTGGCCCTCAGCCTTTCGGCGCTCGCGGCCTGCTCGAGTAGTGGCCCGAAGACCTTCCAGACCCAGGAAGAGGGCGGCGGCGTGTTCGGCCTCGGACGCTCTAAGTCGGCTGCGGCCGCCGAGCAGCCGACCATCGGCGTCAACGGCTACCTGTGGCGGGCGACCCTCGACACCCTGGCCTTCATGCCCCTCGCCTCGGCCGACCCCTACGGCGGTGTGGTGATCACCGACTGGTACATCAATCCGGAAAAGGCCGACGAGCGCTTCAAGTGCACGGTCTATATCCTGGATGCGCGCCTGCGCGCCGACGGCCTGAACGTGGCGGTCTTCAAGCAGACTCGCGACGCCTCGGGGACCTGGGTCGATGCGCCCTCGGCCAGCCAGACCGAGACCGACATCGAAAACGCCATCCTGACCAAGGCGCGTCAGCTTAAGCTCTCGAACATCCGAGGCTGACGCCTCCGACGCGTTCGGGGATCTGACAAATACCGGGCGCGCCGAACACATCAGGTCGGCGCGCTCTCGGCGTGTCCGGCCGCTTCCCTTCCCCAGTGAAAGCGCGCTAAGCCCCCGCCATGGCCCGGTACAATCCCAAAGAAGTCGAACCCAAGTGGCGTAAGGCCTGGGCCGACGCTGACGTGTTCCGCGCGGAGATCGATCACGCGCGTCCGAAATACTATGCGCTGGAGATGTTCCCCTATCCGTCGGGGAGCCTGCACATGGGCCATGTGCGCAACTACACGCTGGGCGACGCCAACGCCCGGTTCAAGCGCGCCCGGGGCTTCAACGTCCTGCACCCGATGGGCTGGGACGGCTTTGGCCTGCCCGCCGAGAACGCCGCCATGGAGCGCGGCGTCGATCCCCGCGCCTGGACCTACGCCAATATCGACAAGATGCGCGCCGAGCTGAAGCAGCTGGGCCTGTCCATCGACTGGTCCCGTGAGTTCGCCACCTGCGACCCGGCCTATTACGGTCAGCAGCAGGCCTGGTTCATCGACCTGATGGCGCGCGGCATGGTCTATCGCCGCGAGGGCGTGGTGAACTGGGACCCGGTCGACCAGACCGTCCTGGCCAATGAGCAGGTGGTGGACGGCCGCGGCTGGCGCTCGGGCGCGGTGGTGGAGAAGCGCAAGCTGAACCAGTGGTTCATGCGCATCACCGACTATGCCGACGACCTGCTGGAGGGCCTGAAGACCCTGGACCGCTGGCCCGACAAGGTCCGGCTGATGCAGGAGAACTGGATCGGCCGCTCCAAGGGCCTGAAGTTCAGCTTCAAGTTCGCCGACGCCGCGCCCGATGGCTTCGACGCCGGCCTGGAGGTCTACACCACCCGTCCCGACACCCTCTACGGCGCGAGCTTTGTCGGCGTGGCGCCCGATCACCCGCTGGCCCAGCAGATCGCCGCCGCCGATCCCAGGGCTGCGGCCTTCATCGAGGCCTGCCGCAAGGGCGGCGCCTCGGAGGCCGAGATCGAGACCGCCGAGAAGATCGGCTTCGACACCGGCCTGACCGTGGCCCATCCCTTCGATCCCACTTGGCGGCTGCCGGTCTGGATCGCCAACTTCATCCTGATGGACTACGGCACGGGCGCGATCTTCGCCTGCCCGGCCCACGACCAACGCGACCTGGATTTCGCGCGCAAGTACGACCTGCCGGTCACCGCGGTGGTCCTGCCCCCTGGCGAGGATCCTGAGACCTATCGCGTGGACACTGAGGCCTATACCGGCCCCGGCGTCATCTTCCACTCCGACGATCTGGACGGGTTGGAGATCGAGGCCGCCAAGGCCGCGGCCATCGCCAAGATTGAGGCCCAGGGCCTGGGCCAGGGCGCCACCGTCTTCCGCCTGCGCGACTGGGGCGTGGCCCGCCAGCGCGGCTGGGGCTGCCCGGTGCCGGTGGTCCATTGCGACAAGTGCGGCGTCGTGGCCGTGCCGAAAAGCCAGCTGCCCGTGGCCCTGCCCGAGGACCTGGACTTCTCCAAGCCCGGCAACGCCCTGGCGCGCCATCCCACCTGGAAAGAGACGAGTTGCCCCGAGTGCGGCGGCCCCGCGACGCGGGAGACCGACACCCTCGACACCTTCGTGGACTCGTCCTGGTATTTCGCCCGCTTCACCGACCCCACCGCCGCCGACCCCATCGACAAGGCGGCCGCCGACTACTGGATGCCGGTGGACCAGTATGTCGGCGGGATCGAGCACGCGGTCCTGCACCTGCTCTATGCCCGCTTCCTGAACCGCGCCCTGTCGGACGCCGGCATGCTGGAGGCCAAGGAGCCCTTCGCGGGGCTGTTCACCCAGGGCATGGTGACCCACGAGACCTATCGCCTGCAGAACGGCGACTGGGTCGAGCCCAAGGACTTGGAGATCACGACGGAGGGCAATACGCGCCGCGCCGTGCGCATCTCCGACGGCCAGCCGGTGATCATCGGCGACATCGAGAAGATGTCGAAGTCCAAGCGCAACACCGTGGCGCCGGGGGATATCTTCGAGGTCTACGGCGTCGACGCCGCGCGGCTGTTCGTGCTGTCCGACAGCCCGCCCGAGCGGGACTCCATCTGGTCCGCCTCCGGGGTCGAGGGCGCCTGGCGCTTCGTCAACCGGGTCTGGGCCGAGTTCGACGCCCAGCCCGAAACGGTCGCGGCGGCCGACATCGCCGCCGACCCCAAGGCCGTGGCCCTGCGGGTCATCACCCACCGCACCGTCAAGGCGGTCACCGAGGCCGTGGAGGGCTTCCGGTTCAACTCCGGCATCGCCCGCCTGTACGAGTTCCTGAACGCCCTGAAGGCCGCTCCGGCGGAGGGCGCCTCGCCCGCCCTGCTGGCCGCCCGCTCCGAGGCCCTGTCGGTCTTCGCCCGCCTGGTCTCCCCCTTCACGCCCCACCTGGCCGAGGAGGCCTGGGCTCGCATCGGTGGGGACGGCATGGTGGTCTCCGCCCCCTGGCCCGACTTCGATCCGGCCCTGACCGAGGACGCCGTCCGCATCCTGCCGGTTCAGGTCAACGGCAAGCGCCGGGGCGAGATTTCCGCGCCCGCAGGGGCCGAACCGGCCGACGTCGAGAAGATGGTGCTTGACGATCCGGAGATCGCACGGCGCCTTGAGGGCCTCACCATCCGCAAGGTCATCGTGGTGAAGGACCGTATCGTCAACATCGTGGCAAGCTGAGGCACATGGCTCGCATCGCAAGCATCGGCGCCCTGGCGCTCGCCGCCCTCGCCCTGGCGGGCTGCGGCTTCACGCCGCTCTATGGCCGCCCCGGTGTGGGAACGACCCTGTCCTCCGTGCAGGTCTCGGCGCCCACGGGTCGGGCCGGACAGTTGATGCGCGAGCACTTGGACGACGCGCTCTCCCGCGACGCCGGCCTCAAGCCGCAGTACCGCATGGACCTGCAGATCTCCGAGCAGCGCTATCCCCGCGGGATCCGGGTCGACAATGTCGCCACCCGTTACGAATACGTGCTGACGGCGGCCTACACCCTGGTGTCCACCGCCACCAACATGACGGCCAAGGTGGGGCGCGTCCGGGTCGAGGTGACCTACGACTCGGCTGACCAGCCCTATGCCTCGGTGGCCGCCCAGCAGGACGCCCAGGACCGCGCCGCCGGCGAAGCGGCCCGCAAGATCGAGCTCGAGCTCGCCACCTGGCTGGCCGGCAAATCCTAGGGCTGGCGCGATGATCCTCGCCAAGCGGCCGGACATCGAGCGCTTCCTGGGGTCGCCGGACAAGACCATCCGCGCCGCCCTGATCTATGGCCGCGACATGGGCGTGGTGCGCGAGCGCGCCAACCAGCTGTCGAAAAAGGTCTGCGATCGCCCCGACGACCCCTTCGACGTCGCCCTGCTCACCGACGGTGACCTGGACGGCGACGGCGCGCGGCTGGAGGGGGAACTGGCGGCCCAGTCCCTGATGGGTGGCCGCCGCCTGGTGCGGCTGAAGTTCGCCACCGAGAAGGCGGCGCTCGACAAGATGGCCGCCGAGGCCCTGACCCGCCACGCGGCAGGCGAACTCAACCCCGACGCCTTCCTGCTGATCGAGGCGGGAAACCTCGACCGCAACTCCGCCCTGCGCAAGGCCGCCGAGAAGGCGCCGGGCGCGGCGACCATCCCCTGCTACGAGGACGAGCCCGGCGACATCGCCCGCCTGGTGCGCGAAGCCCTGGCCAAGGACGGGGTAGGGCTGACCAGCGAGGCGCTGCAGGTCTTCGTCGGCCGCATGCCCAAGGAGCGCGGTGTCGCCCGCCAGGAGATCGAGCGGCTGGCCCTGTTTCTCGGCCCCGGCAGCGGCATGACCGCCACGCCCAAGGATCTGGAGGACTTCCTCGGCGTCGAGCCGGAGGCCTCGCTCTCCGACGCCGCCGCCGACGCCTTCGGCGGACGCCTGGCTGAAGCCCAGGCCGGCCTGCGCCGCGCCGCCGCTGAAGGGGAGGGCGGTCCCGCCGCCGTCCGGGCGCTGGGCATGTATCTCGGCCGCATGCGCCGCACCCTGACCCTCGCCAAGTCCGGCGCCGGCCTGCAGGAGGCCGCCAAGGCCTCGGGCGTGTTCTGGAAGAGCGAGCGGGAGTTCCTGCGCCAGGCCCGCACCTGGACCCTGCCCGAGCTCGACCGCATCCAGCCCGAGGTGCTGGCCGCCGACAAGGCCTGCAAGACCGCCGGCTCCCCCGACGCCCTGATCGCCGAACGCCTGGCCCTGCAGATCGCCGGCCGCGCCAAGCGGCTGGGCCTCTAATGCGGGGACTCCTCCTCGCCGCCGCCCTGCTGGCCACGCCGGCCGCCGCGCAGACGGATCTGCTGGCGGCCTATGCCACCCCGCAGACCCTGGTCACCCTGCCGGACGGCCGAAAGCTGCACTTCCACTGCTCGGGCCTCGGTGGGCCTCTGGTGATCCTCGACGCCGGCTGGGGCGCGTCCAGCCTGGCTTGGCGCAGCGTCCAGCCCCAGGTGGCCACCCTGACCCGGGTCTGCGCCATGGACCGGGCGGGAATGGGCTTCAGCAGCCCCGGCCCGCTGCCGCGGGACACCGCCTCCATCGTCGATGACCTGCATGCGGCCCTGCAGACACCGGCGTTCCCCAGCCCCTACATTCTGGTGGGCCACTCCCTGGGCGGGATGAACATGCGCCTCTATGCGTCGCGCTATCCCGACCAGGTCGTGGGCATGGTGTTGGTGGACCCGGCCAATCCGCACCAGGACAAGCGGTTCGCCACGGTGTCTCCCACCGTGGCCGCCGTGACCCAGGGCGAGATCACCGCCAGCCGGCGCTGCGCCGCCCTCGCCAAGGCTGGAACCCTGAAACCCGGCGGCGAGGGCTGGGCGACCTGCGTCGGCGGCGCCCCCGCCGAGTGGCCCGACGCCCTGCGCACCCGCGTCATCGCCCAGCGCGCCGATCCCGCCCTGGCCGAACAGCGTCTTTCCGAGATCGAGAGCGTGGCCGAGCCGAACTCCACCCAGGTCGAGTCCGCCAAGACCAGCCTGGGGGATATCCCCCTCATCGTGCTGACCGCCGAGGGAACGTCCAGGGATCCCTCGATCCCGGTCGCCGATCAGGCCCCCGTGGCCGGGCTGTGGTCATGGATGCATGACGAGGCCGCGGCGCTGTCGACCGGTGGCTCCAATCGTCTGGTGCTGGGCAGCGGCCACAATATTCACAGCGAGAAGCCCGATGTGGTCATCGGGGCGATCTCTGAGGTGATCGTGAAGGCGCGCGGCAAGGCCCTGCCGAAAAGCGATGAGAATCCAGCAATTGCGCCGGCGCCCGCGAACTAGAATTATCGGCGTTAAATCAATCGCTTAGGCGAGGTTTGCCGCAAACCGTCCACAGGCTCGCGCGCGGAGGCCGTCCAGGGATACGGATCGCCGACCCGCTGTGCGCCACAGGGCCGATTTTGGTTTGGCGATTTTCGGACCTAGGCCCGGGTCAGCCGCCGGCAGACCTCGTCGAGCTGTTCGAGGGTTGCGTACTTCACCCGCAGCTCGCCGACGCCGCCCTTGTCCATCACTTCGACGGTGAGGCCGAGGGCTTCCGACAGGTCGACCTCAAGGGCCTGGGTGTCGGTGTCCTTGGAGGGCTTGGGCGATGCGGGCCGGGGCGCCGCCACCCCGCCGCCGGCCGACTTGCGGACCAGCGATTCGGTGTCACGCACCGACAGGCCCTTGGCGATGACCAGGTCGGCGAGGACCAGGGGATCCTCGGCGCCCAGCAGGGCGCGCGCGTGGCCGGCGGTGATCTGGCCGCCCATCAGGTATTGCCGGACGGCATCGGGTAGGGCCAGCAGGCGGACCAGGTTGGCGACGTGGCTGCGGCTCTTGCCGACCGCGTCGGCCACCTCGGCGGCGCTGCGGCCGTGGATCTCCACCAGCTGCTGATAGGCGCTGGCCTCTTCGATGGGGTTCAGGGCCGAACGCTGGACGTTCTCGATGACCCCGATCTCCAGGACCTGGGCGTCCCCCAACTCACGGACCAGGGCCGGCAGGACATGCAGCCCCGCCTTCTGGCTGGCGCGCCAACGGCGCTCGCCGGCGACGATCTCGAAGTGGCCGTCCATGTCCGGCGCGGGCCGCACCAGGATCGGCTGCAGCACGCCCTTCTCGCGGATCGAGGCGGCCAGTTCCTCGATCTCCTCCTCGGAGAACACCCAGCGGGGCTGCTTCTCGTTGCGATGGATCAGCTCGATGGGGATGTCGCGCAGCCCGCCGGCGGCGCCTGCGTCCACCGGGGTTTCCTCGACCTCGCCCAGCAGGGCCGATAGCCCCCGGCCCAGTCCGCGTTTCTCGACCATCATCAGTTCCTCAGGCGGCCTTGGCGCGGCGATCACGCTCACGCAGCACCACTTCGCGGGCCAACTTCAGATAGGCCTGGCTGCCGGCGCATTTCAGATCATAGACCAGCACCGGCTTGCCGAAGCTGGGCGCCTCGGACACCCGGACGTTTCGCGGGATCACGGTGGCGTAGACCGTGCCGCCGAAGTGGGCGCGGACATCCTTGGCCACCTGTTCCGACAGACTGTTGCGCCGGTCGTACATGGTCAGCACCACCCCCTGGATCTCCAGGTTCGGATTGAGGCTGCCCCGCACCAGCTCCACCGTGCGCATCAGCTGCGAGAGGCCCTCCAGGGCGAAGAACTCGCACTGCAGGGGCACCAGCACCGCGTCGGCGGCGGCCATGGCGTTGACCGTCAGCAGGTTCAGCGACGGCGGGCAGTCGATCAGGACATAGGTATAGGCGCCCGACTGGCGGATCGGGTCGATGGCGTCGCGCAGCTTGAAGGAGCGGCGGGCCTGCTGGCCCAGCTCCAGCTCCACCCCGGAGAGGTCGGCGTGGGCCGGGACGATGTCGAGGCCGGGCAGGTCGGTGGGGACGATGGCCGCGGTGAGGGGCGAATCACCCATCAGCACGTCATAGAGGGTGGTCTTGCGCTTGGAATGGGGGATGCCCAGGCCGGTCGAGGCGTTGCCCTGCGGATCGGAGTCGATCAGCAGCACCCGCTCGCCGACGGCGGCCAGCGCCGTGCCCAGGTTGATGGCCGTCGTGGTCTTGCCCACGCCGCCCTTCTGGTTGGCGACCACCAGGACGCGGAGCGCCCGATGCGGTGTCTGATCAACGGCCACGGCGCAACTTCCTAACCCGTACGATGCGCCCGCGCGCATCACTGAAACTGGGGAGCACTTCGGCATCGAAGGTCCAGGACTTGGCAGCCTCGTCCAACTCGGCCGCGACATCCTGCCCCTTGAGGAACAGGGCGGTGGCGCCGCGCTTCAGGTAGGGCTGGGCATACCCAAGCAACCGGGTCATCGGGGCGCAAGCCCGGGCGGTGACGATATCCACAGTCAGGGACAAGTCCTCCGCACGTGAATTGTGAATCGTCGCCGGAAGCTTCAGGGCGGTCACCACCTCGGTCAGGAAGCGGCAGCGCTTGGCCATACTTTCCACGAGATGGATGTGGAAGCCGGGGCGGTTTTTCTGGAGGATCGCCAGCACAATGCCCGGCAAACCTGCGCCCGCGCCAAGGTCGGCCCAGGTCAGGGCCTCGGGCTCCAGGGGCAGGATCTGGGCGCTATCCCAGGCGTGACGCGACCAGAAGATCTCCAGCGTGGAGGGGCCCACCAGGTTCATCTTCTGGTTCCAGTCCTCCAGGTATGACCGGTATTGCTGGAGGTCGGCGATGACGCTTTCGTCGGCGCCGGTGGCCATGGCGAAATCGGCGGCGGTCTCGACCTCAATGGGCGTGACCTCGGTCGGCAGGGTGTCGGTCATCAAGCGGCCCGCCGGCGGACATGGGCGAGCAGGGCGGTGAGCGCGCCGGGGGTCACGCCCTCGATCCGCGCGGCCTGGCCCAGGGTCAGGGGACGAATGGCCGTCAGCTTGTCGCGGACCTCATTGGAAAGCCCGCCGACGCCCGAATAGTCCAGCTCGGCCGGCAGCCGCAGGTTTTCATCGCGGCGGAAGGCGGCGACGTCGGCTTCCTGGCGGCCCAGATAGCCGGAATAGGCGGCGTCGATCTCCACCTGCTCGCGGACCTGGGGGTCCCAGGCGGCGATCTCGGGCCAGATGGTTGTCAGGTCCTCGAAGGAGATCGTGGGGTAGGCCAGCAGCTGGGTCAGGTCGCGGATCTGGCCGTCGGCCTTGACCGGCAGGCCGGCCTTGGCGGCCTTGTCGGGGGTCAGGGTCAGGTCGGCGGCGCGGGCGCGGGCCTCGGCCAGCGCCTTGGCTTTTGAATTATAGGCGGTTTCACGTGAAACACCGACGCAGCCCAGGGCCATGCCCTTGGCGGTGAGGCGTTGGTCGGCGTTGTCGGAGCGGAGGGTGAGGCGGAACTCCGCCCGGCTGGTGAACATCCGATAGGGCTCGGTGACGCCCCGGGTCACCAGGTCGTCGATCATCACCCCGATATAGGCCTCGTCGCGGCCGAAGACCGCGGGCTCGGCGCCGGAGGCGGCGCGGGCGGCGTTCAGCCCGGCCACCAACCCTTGCGCGGCCGCCTCCTCATAGCCGGTGGTGCCGTTGATTTGTCCGGCCAGATAGAGGCCGGGCAGCCGCTTGACCTCCAGGGTGGCCGACAGTTCGCGCGGATCGACATAGTCGTACTCGATCGCATAGCCGTGGCGGCGGACCTGGACGTTCTCCAGGCCGACGATGGTGCGCAGGAACAGGTCCTGGGTCTGCGCCGACACCGAGGTGGAGATGCCGTTCGGATAGACGGTGTCGTCGTCCAGGCCTTCCGGCTCCAGGAAGATCTGGTGAGCGGTCTTGTCGGCGAAGCGGACCACCTTGTCCTCGATGGAGGGGCAGTAGCGGGGGCCGCGACCATTGATCCGGCCGCCATAGACCGCCGACTCGGTCAGGCGATCGGCGATGATCTGGTGGGTCTGGGGGTTGGTGTAGGTGACCCCGCAGGCGATCTGCGGCGTGGTGATCGCCTGGGTCAGGAAGGAAAAGGGGGAGGGGACCTCGTCGGCGCCCTGCATCTCCAGCTTCTCCCAGGCGATGGTGGAGGCCACCAGCCGCGCCGGGGTGCCGGTCTTGAGGCGGCCCATGTCGAGGCCAAGACTGTAGAGGCGGTCCGCCAGCCCGATGGCCGGCGCCTCGCCGACCCGGCCGGCCGGGATGCGCTGGTCGCCCTGGTGGATCACGCCCTTCAGGAAGGTGCCGGTGGTCAGGACCACGCGGCCGGCGGGATAGATTTCACCGCTTGCGCCGACGACACCGGTGACCTGGCCATCCACCACCAACAGGTCTTCCACCGCCTCGGCCTTCAGCGTGAGGTTCGGGGTGGCGGCCATCTCGGCCTGCATGGCCTCACGATAGAGCCTGCGGTCGATCTGGGCCCGGGGGCCGCGCACGGCGGCGCCCTTGGAGCGGTTCAGCAGCCGGAACTGAATGCCGGCCACATCCGCCAACCGGCCCATGACCCCGTCCAGGGCGTCGATCTCGCGCACCAGATGGCCCTTGCCCAGGCCGCCGATGGCCGGATTGCAGGACATCTCGCCGATGGTCTCGAGCTTGTGGGTCAGCAGCAGGGTCCGCGCGCCGAACCGCGCCGAGGCCGCCGCGGCTTCACAGCCCGCATGGCCGCCGCCGATGATGATCACGTCCCAGGAGGTCACGCGCAAACTCCGCTTCCGCGCCATATGGGCGGGGGGTTCCTATAGCGGAAGGGGCGGGGGGTTTCACGTGAAAGAGTCTTACCGGCAACCGGCCAACTTCGTTGGTCCCCCTTGTCTGTTGGGCTGGTGGTAGATTGCGGATGTCTTCCGGGACGTCCGCCTGGCGTTGGCGCGCCAGGCGGACTGTCAGTGGAGGGGCCGTTATCCCCCGAGCCCTTTGGGCTGTGACGGA
>JAGNIV010000010.1:0-24548 GCA_018001015.1 Phenylobacterium sp.
TGCTACGGCAAGCCTCCAGGACCAAAGACCATGGCCAAGGGCTGGGAACGCTTCGCAGCAACACTCACCGGCTTCATCATCGCCAAGGCCGACGCAGTTGTGTGAATCCCGTAGCCCAGCGAGGGAGCATCTGACGATCAAGCCGTCCGCCCCACCGCCTCGCCCCATGAAGGGAGCGCCTTGGCGCGTCAGCGATATAATTCGTCATAATCACGCAAGCGCGCCACGCCGTTCGGAGTCATCCTGCCTCACCGACAGGGAGAGCCCCATGACCGCCACGCTGCGCCATTTCGCCATCAACGCCGACGACGTGCCCCGCGCCAAACGCTTCTACGAAGAGGTGTTCGGCTGGAGCTTCACCCCCTGGGGGCCGCCCAACTTCTACCAGACCCGCGATGTGGGCGAGGGCGTCATCGGCGCCCTGCAGGGTCGCCGCGAGCTCAGCCCCGGCGTGAAGACCAATGCGCTGGAGACCACCTTCGCCGTCGAGGACCTCGCCGCCACCCTGGCCGCCCTGGAGGCCGCGGGCGCGAAGATCCTGATGCCCCGTGTCCGCATCGAGGGGGTCGGCGACCTGATCTATTTCCAGGACCCGGAGGGCAACATCCTCGGCGCCATGCAGTACGACGCCGGCGTGTTTCCGTGAGCGCGGCCGGCGACGGCTTCCTGGTCCGCTCGCTGGCCTCCACCTACCCGGACGGCATGGTGCTGGCCGACCACGACCATCCCTGGGGCCAGCTGGTCTATGGCCGCACCGGGGTGATGCGGGTGACGACCGCGGGGCGCGCCTGGCTGGCGCCGGCCACCCGCGCGGTCTGGCTGCCACCCCTGCGGCCCCATTCGATCCGCATGTCCGGAGCCGTGGCCATGCGCACCCTCTATATCGCGCCACAGGTCGCTGGGCCCCTGCCCGATGAGGCCTGCGTCCTGGAGGTGGGGCCCCTGCTGCGGGAGCTGGTGCTGCACATCCTCGCCCTGGGCATGCTGGACCCGGCGGTCCCGGAGCACGGGCGCCTGGCGGGCGTGCTCATCGACGTCATCGCCGCCGCGCCCCGCGAGGACCTGGCCTTGCCGCTCCCCATCGATCCCCGCGCCCTGGCCCTGGCGCAACAGGTCCAGGCCGCGCCTGACGACCGCACGGACCTGCCGGGCCTGGCGCGGGCCGCCGGCGCCTCCCTGCGCACCCTGCAGCGCATCTTCCCCCGCGAGACCGGGCTGTCCCTGGAGGCCTGGCGGCGGAAGGCCCGGATGATCCACGCGGTCGCAGCATTGTGCGCCGGAAGCTCGGTGACCGGGGCGGCGCTGGACTGCGGCTATGACAGCCCCTCGGCCTTCATCACCGCCTTCCGCCGGCAGTTCGGGGTCACGCCGGGGCGCTATCGTCCGGCCCAGCTCAGCTGATCGGCGGCCGCGGCTGCGGATCGAGCAGGTTGGCCTCGACCCGATCTTCCAGAGCGCACCGCTCGACACGCCTCCGGGGCGATGATTGGATTGGCCATGGCTGATATTCAGGATCGAAACCCAGGTTCCGGCAAGTTTCTCGACACCGTCGAGCGGTTGGGCAATGCCCTGCCGGATCCGGTGTTCATTTTCATCGGCATTATCGGAATTCTGGTGGGGGTCTCGGTTTGCGGGGCCGCTGCGGGTTGGTCCGCCATCAACCCGGTGTCGGGCGAGGCGCTGGTCGCCCAGAGCCTGCTCTCTGAGGCCAACATCCAGAAGCTCTTCATGGAGATGCCGAAGACCTATACGAGCTTCACGCCGCTCGGCCTGGCCCTGACCATCATGTTGGGGGCGGGGATCGCCGAACGCAGCGGCCTGTTTTCAACCCTCTTGCGCGGCAGTTTGGCGGGGGTGCCGAAACACTATCTGACCCCGATCGTCTTCCTCGTCGGCATGCTGACGACCCATGCGATCGATGCTGGCTATCTGGTCTATGTGCCGCTGGCCGCCGTCATCTATGCCAGCGCGGGTCGCCACCCTGTCCTGGGCCTGGTGGTCGGGTTTTCAGGCGCGGCGGTCGGGCTGTCGGGCAATCTGATCCCCGGTCAGTATGACGTCCTGATCCTTGGCATCACCGAGATCGGGGCCAGGTTGATCGTGCCGAGCTGGACGATGAATCCCCTTGGAAACTGGTGGTTCAGCCTTGCCGTGGCGACGCTGTTCACCGGGTTGGCCTGGGTCATCGTCGAAAAGGTGTTGGCGCCGCGCCTGGGACCCTGGACCGGGGGCGTGACGAGCGGCGAGTTGGCAGCCACGGTTGTCACGGCCACCGAGCGCCGCGGCCTTCAGATGGCCGGTCTGGCGGCCTTGGCGGTGATTGGCGGGTTCGCCGCCCTGACCTTCTGGCCTGGATATTCGCCCTTCCTTGACGCCGCGGCCACAGGCGGTCAGCGGCTCTTGCCGCTCTTTCGCAGTCTGCCCGCCGGACTGTTTCTGCTCTTCGTCGCGACGGGCTGGGCCTATGGCGCGTCGACCGGTTCCATCAGATCCCATCGCGACGTGGTGGAGATGATGGTCAAGGGCCTGGAGGGCATGCTGCCCTATCTTGTCCTGATCTTCTTCGCCGCCCACTTCGTGGCGATGTTCACCTGGTCCAATCTGGGCCCGATCGCCGCCATCCTGGGGGCTGAGCAACTTCGGGCCCTGAACGCACCGCCAGCCCTTCTGCTGCCGCTGCTGGCCACCATGTCGGCCTGGCTCGATTTTCTGATCGCCTCAGGTTCAGCCAAGTGGACGGCCATGTCGCCGATCGCGACGCCGATGATGATGTTGCTCGGCGTGTCGCCGGAAATGACCACGGCGGCCTATCGCCTGGGCGACACCGTGACCAACCTCATCTCGCCGTTGAACCCCTATTTCGTTCTGACCTTCACCTTCGCGCGCCGCTGGGCGCCGGACTTCCGCTTGGGATCCTTGCTGGCCCTGACCCTGCCCTTGGCGGCGGCCTTCTATCTGGGCGGGGTCGCCCTGACGGCCGCCTGGGTCGCCCTGGAGATCCCCGTGGGGCCGGGCGCCAGCGTCGCCTATCATCTGCCCACCGCCCCTTAAGACCGCTTAGCCCACCTTCTCGCCCCGCCTTGCGCCCCCCGGCCCGCCGCGCGATCCTCGCCCAAAGGGGAGGCCGCCATGGATCCATTCGCCCACGCCTGGGAGCACCTGAGCGTCCGCCGCGAGGGCGCGGTGGCCGAGGTGGCGCTGAGCCGCCCCGCCGCCCGCAATGCGCTCAACACCGCCCTGATGGAGGAACTGACCGCCTTCGCGCGGTCGGTGCGACGGCGCAGCGACCTCACCGCCGTCATCCTCACCGGGGCCGACAGCTATTTCTCCGCCGGCGCGGACCTGGCCAGTCAGGGGGAGCGGTCGCGCCCGACCCTGCTGGAGACCCGCGAGGCGGTGATGGCCGGCCCCGACATGTGCGAGGCCTGGGAGGCCATCGAGGCGGTGACCCTGGTGGCCATCGAGGGCTTCTGCATCGGCGGCGGCTGCGCCCTGGCCGTGGCCTGCGACTTCCGGATCATGGGGGAGGGTAGCTATCTGCGCCTGCCGGAGGTTCCCCTGGGCATCAATATGAGCTGGCGCAGCCTGCCGCGCATCACAGCCTTGGTGGGGCCGGCGCGGGCCAAGCGCTTCGTGATGTTCGGCGAGGCGACCGATGCGGCGACCTGCCTGGCCTGGGGCTTCTGTGACGAGGTTGCGGTGGCCGGCGGGGCCCTGGCGGCGGCCCGGGCCTGGGCCGCCCGGCTGGCCGCCCTGCCGCCCCTGCCGGTCCGCATGACCAAGGAGGCGGTCAACGCCGCTGTCGCCGGGGGCGCCCATGCGGCCACCTTCATGGACCGCGACCAGTACCTGCTCACCAGCCGCTCGGCCGACTTCCGCGAGGGCGTGGCGGCCTTCTTTGAAAAGCGCCCGGGCCGGTTCCAGGGGGACTGAGCGGGACCTCGAGGGCCACCTGTCGGCACATGTCGGTCAGTCTGGCGGCCCGCAAACCCAGGCCTGGCAAGGCTTGGCGGCCCCGCGTGCGCAAAGCCGCTTTCTTCCATCCACGACGGCCGACATGTGGGCTAGCCGGTCGCCTTGCGCGACAGCTCCCGCGCCCGCGCCAGCCGCTCAACCCCTGAGTCCAGGGTCGCGTCGCCCTTCGAGAAGCACAGCCGCAGGATGCGGGTCACCGGGTCCTGCTCATAGAGCGCCGAGACCGGGATCGCCGCCACCCCCGCCTCCTTCACCGCCCGCAGCGCGAAGGCCCGGTCAGGCTCGCTGACCCCCGAGGCCGCCAGGTCGACATTGAGGAAGTAGGTCCCCTGGCTCGGCAGCACCTTGAACCCCTCGGCTGTCAGCCCCGCCGCCAGCCGGTCCCGCGACCGCTGCAGCCCGGCCGGCATGGCGGTGAACCAGTCGCCGGGATCGTCCAGCCCGAAGGCCACGGCCGCCTGCAGGTTGGGCGGGGTGGTGAAGGTCAGGAACTGGTGGGCGCGGGCCAGGGCGTGGGTCAGATCCGGCGCCGCGCACAGGAACCCGACCTTCCAGCCGGTCAACCCGAACATCTTCCCCGCCGACCCGATCTTCACCGTCCGCTCAGCCATATTCGGCAGCGACATCAAGGGGATGTGGCGGGCCCCATCGAACACCACCTGCTCCCAGACCTCGTCGCAGATGGCCACCGCGTCATGGGCGATGACGAACTCCGCCAGCAGCTCCAGGTCCTCGCGGGGCAGGACGACACCGGCCGGATTGATTGGGTTGTTCAGCACCACGAAGCGGGTCTTCTCGGTGAAGGCGGCCTCCAGCATGGCCCGGTCGAACCGCCAGTGCGGCGGCTCCAGCCGCACCAGTTTCGGGACTCCGCCGGCCCGCCGGATCAGCGGCAGGTAGGCGTCATAGACCGGCTGGAACACCACCACCTCGTCGCCCGGCCGAACCAGCGCCAGGAAGCTCGCGGCCAGGGCCTCGGTGGCGCCCGAGGTGATGGTGACCTCGGTCTTCCAGTCCAGGTCCAGGCCCTGGCTGCGCCGATAGTGTCCCGCCACCGCCTCCCGCAGCCCTGGCAGGCCGGCCATCGGCGGGTACTGGTTGTAGCCGTTCAGCACCTCGTCGGCCGCCTTCTGGCGGATCGCCAGCGGGCCCGGACCGTCGGGAAATCCCTGGCCCAGATTGATGGCGCCCAGCTCTCGGGCAAGGCCGGACATCTCCTCGAACACGGTGGTCGGAAGGTTGGCGAAGACGGGGTGGGCCATGGCGCGCTCCTGAGCGGGGATTTGCCTAGCACAGCTTCCGCGCCAAGATGCCAGCCATGCAGATCACCGCCTTCGAACCCCGCCACGCCGAGGCCTGGAAGCGGCTCAACGAGGCCTGGATCGCCCAGCATTTCGCCATCGAACCCAAGGACCGCGAGGTGCTGGACGACCCGGCCGGGACTATCCTGGCCAAGGGTGGTGCGATCTTCATGGCGCATCGGGACGGTGAGGCGGTGGGCTGCGTCGGCCTGATCGCCTTGGCCGATGGCGGCTTCGAGGTGGCCAAGATGACGGTGAGCGAGGCCGCCCGAGGGACCGGCCTGGGCAAGGCGCTGATGGCCGCCTGCATCGACCATGCGCGATCAGCGGGCGCGCCGAGGCTCTATCTGGAAAGCAATTCGTCCCTGGCGCCCGCCTTGGCCCTGTACCGCGCGGCCGGCTTCGTACAGCTGCCGGCCCGCCCGACCCCCTATGCGAGGGCCGACGTCTTCATGGAATTGGCGCTTTAGGGGACCGCGCTGGCGCGGCCCTATTCTTCCTTGGCGCGGCGCTTCCGCATGCTGGGGTTCAGCACCTGCTTGCGCAGGCGGATCGACTTCGGCGTCACCTCGACCAGTTCATCCTCCTCGATATAGGCGATGGCCTGCTCGAGGGTCATGCGGCGCGGCGGGGTGAGGCGCACGGCCTCGTCCTTGCCGGACGCGCGGATGTTGTTCAGCGCCTTGGCCTTCATCGGGTTGACGTCCAGGTCGTCGGCGCGCGAGTTCTCCCCGATGATCATGCCCTGGTAGGTCTTTTCGCCGCCGCCCACGAACATGAAACCGCGGTCCTCGAGGTTCCACAAGGCGAAGTCCGTCGTCTCGCCGTCGGAGTTGGAGACCAGCACGCCCTTGCGGCCCGCGTCGATGACGCCCTTGTAGGGCTCATAGTGGCTGAACACGCGGTTCAGTACGCCCGAACCGCGGGTGTCGGTGAGGAACTCGCCCTGGTAGCCGATGAGCGAGCGTGACGGGCTCATCAGGCTGATGCGGGTCTTGCCAGCGCCGGACGGGCCCATGTCCTTGAGCTCGGCGCGGCGGGCCGAAAGCTTTTCGATGACGATGCCGGTGAACTCGTCGTCGACGTCGATCATGACCTCCTCGATCGGCTCCAGGCGATCGCCCGTCTCCGGGTCGATTTGGAACACCACGCGAGGCCGGCTGATCGACAGTTCGAAGCCCTCGCGTCTCATGCTCTCGATCAGCACGCCGAGCTGAAGTTCGCCACGGCCGGCGACTTCATAGGCGTCCTTGTCGGAGGTCTCGGTCACCCGGATGGCGACATTGGACTGGGCTTCCTTGAGCAGGCGCGCGGCGATGACGCGGCTCTGCACCTTGTCGCCTTCACGGCCCGCCAACGGGCTGTTGTTCACCGAGACGGTCATGGAGATGGTGGGGGGATCGATCGGCTGGGCAGGCAGGGCTTCGGTGACGTCCATCGCGCACAGGGTGTCGGCCACGGTGGCCTTCGACAGGCCGGCGATGGCGACGATGTCGCCGGCTTCGGCGTCCTCGATCGGCTGGCGCTTCAGGCCGCGGAAGGCCAGCACCTTGGTGATGCGACCGCGTTCGACTTCCGTCCCGTCCAGCGACAGGGCGTGGATCGCCATGCCGGGCGTGGCCTTGCCCGACTGGATGCGGCCGGTCAGCAGGCGGCCCAGGAAGGGGTCGTTCTCGATCAACACCGACAGGATCTGGAACGGCTTGTCCTTGTTCTCGACGACCTTCGGCTCGGGCACGTGGCGCACGATCAGGTCGAACAGAGGGGCCAGGTTGTCGTTGGGCTTGGCCATGTCCAGGGTGGCCCAGCCGTTCTTGCCCGACGCATAGATGTGCGGGAAGTCCAGCTGCTCGTCCGTCGCGCCCATGGCGGCGAACAGGTCGAAGGCGTCGTTCAGGATGCGGTCGGGATCGGCGTGCGGCCGGTCGACCTTGTTGAGGCAGAGAATGGGCTTCAGGCCCATCTTCAGGGCCTTGCCCAGGACGAACTTGGTCTGGGGCATGACGCCCTCTTCGGCGTCCACGAGGATGACGCAGCCATCCACCATCCCCAGGATCCGCTCGACCTCTCCGCCGAAGTCGGCGTGGCCGGGGGTGTCGATGATGTTGATGCGGGTTTCGCCGGCTTCGCCATGCCAGAGCACGCTGGTGCACTTGGCCAGAATGGTGATCCCCCGTTCACGCTCCTGGTCGTTGGAGTCCATGGCGCGCTCGACCGTCGCCTCATTGGCGCGGAAGACGCCGGACTGGGCGAGCAGCTGGTCGACGAGCGTGGTCTTGCCGTGGTCGACGTGGGCGATAATGGCGATGTTGCGGAGGGACATTTAAATTCTTATCTCGGGAAGGGCGCGCGGCTTGTAAGCGAGCGCGGTGGCTTTCGCCAGCGCAATCTCGTCGCGGGCGCCGACCATAGGGTTGAGCTGTTGTGCGATGCAGCAAGTCCTATACCGCACATTGCCAAATTTCATATCATTGAAAAATAACGATAATTATCGTATGCGACAAAAAAACCTACGCTCTGAGCGCTTTGGTCCTTGAAGTTTTGTGCGCCGCACTGTACTTGTAATCCTGTGAGGCGGCCCTGTCGCCTCTGCCCTTCCTGGGCGTTTCCTCCCTAATGAACTGCCGGGCCTTCGGGTCCGGCTTTTTTTTTGGCCCGACGCCTGGGCGGGAGAAGAAACGGTGGCGCAAGGCCGGCCTAAGCGGTTTTCAGACCGCTCCAGTCGGCCGCCGCTAGCATGGCGGTAAGCTGCTGCAGATCACGTTTCAGCTTGGCGAAGCCCTCGGTGGGCTCCAGGCGCGCCTCGTCGAGATAGAGCCCGCGGCTGATCTCGATCTGCAGGGCATGGGTCCGGCGGGCGGGGCGGCCGTAGTGTTCGGTGGTGTAACCGCCGGCGTAGGGGGCGTTGCGGGCGACGCGATAGCCCATGGCCTCGAGCTCGCGCTCCACCTTATAGGTTACGACCGGCGCGCAGGCCGCGCCGAAGCGGTCGCCAAGAACCATGTCGCAGGCCCCGCCCGCCGACCTGGCCGCCGCGGCCGGCATGGAATGCCAATCCACCAGGATCGCGAAGCCGTGGGCCGCGTGGGCCTCCCCAAGCAGCCGTGCGAGGGCGGCGTGATAGGGCGCGTGGGCCAGTTCAATACGTCCGCGAGCTTCCGCAAAGGTGAGCTTGCGCGCATAGATCTCTTGGCCCTCGGAGACCACCCGGGCGATAGCGCCCAGGCCTGCCGCCACCCGGGCCGAGCGGCCTCGGGCGAAGTCCGGAAGTTCGTCAGCGAACATGGCCGGGTCAAGTTCGAAGGCCTCACGGTTGACGTCCATGTAGGCGCGCGCGAGGCGAGCGGCGATCACCGCGGCGCCCAGACCGGGTCCGGCCTCGATCAGCTCATCGACGAAGGCATCCTCTGAGCGGCGGATGGCGATGGCGTCCAGCGCCGTGGCGGCCATCATGTCAGGGGGATAGAGTCTGCCGGAATGGGGGGAGGCGAAGACCAGGGGCGTCGGGGCCGGCTGGCCGTCCGGGCTCGCGCGCCAGATGTCGAAGGACGGCGCCGGCTTCGGCGCGGCGTCGTCGGCGACAAGGGGCTCGATGGCGATCATTGGCCTTCATATGAAGGCCTCGCCCGGGAGCGGTCAAACGATCAGGAGCGGCGCATCCCAGGGGGTTCACCGCGAGTTTACATCTGACCCACTATGATGTGAGCTTCTTGACCACTCGCGCGGAACACCCATGCCCCGGATCCTGTTGGCCGAAGATGATGATTCCCTGCGTGGCTTCCTCAGCCGCGCCCTGGAGCGCGCCGGCTACGACGTGACCGCCTGCGCCGATGGCGAAGAGGCCGCGGCCGTCCTGGACCAGGACTGGGATCTGTTGCTCACCGACATCGTCATGCCCGGCATGGACGGCATCGAGGTGGCCCGCCTGGCCGCCGCGAAACATCCTGGCCTGCGCATCATGTTCATCACCGGTTTCGCCGCTGTGGCCCTGGCCGCGGGCGAGAGCGCCCCCCCCGGCGCCAAGGTGCTGTCCAAGCCCATTCACCTGCGCGAGATCGTCACCGAGGTCGAACGCATGATGGCGGCCGCCTAAAGCCGCGCTTGCGCCGGAAACGGCGCTCCACTATACCGCCGCCTCCGCTCCCGAAAGGGAGACCTGACGGTCTGGACGTGTAGCTCAGCGGGAGAGCACCTCGTTGACATCGAGGGGGTCACAGGTTCAATCCCTGTCACGTCCACCATCACTTCCCAGCAGATCGCCATTGTCCCGGCCCTTGGCCGCGCGCCTTGCCAGCCGTGACGGGTTCGGCGAGACAGGTCCCCCAAATCAGGCGGGCGCAGTATAATGCAGGCGATCGGATTGCACTTCGGCCACGACGCCAGCGGCGCGGTGCTGGATCAAGGCGGGCTCACCCGATTCCTCAACAAGGAGCGCCGCTCCCGGGTGAAGCATGCGCTGGGCCTGTCGTCTGACGACCTCCGCGAGCTGCTTGAGGGCGCGGCGGCGGATGTCCTGCTGGGTCTGTGCTCCACCCAGCTGGTCCCGATGTTCCATGACGCCGACGTCGAGATCGTCATGGCGAGCGGCGAGGCGATGGGTGCGGAGAGCTTTTTCGGTCGCATCCCAGCCGACCACCACTATCGCAGGCTGATCACCTGGCGGTCCGATTTCCTCACCCAGGGCGGAACACTGGTGCGGGAGAACTTCCCCTATTACAGCGCCGCCAACGAGGGGTTCAATCAATCCTACGAGGCCATGGGGATGGTCGGTGGCCAGACGCCGGCCCTGGCTCGAGCCATGCAGATCGACGGCGATCTCCACCTTGACGGCCGCACCTATCGCGCGCGGTTCTACCAGCACCACTACCTGCATGCTCAGTACGCGGCCTATGCGGTCAGTCCCGACCGCCCCGCGCTGGTGATCAGCGCCGACGGTGGGGTTGGCCCGTCCTTCGCGGGGGGCGGCGTCTACTTCTGGACCCCGGGCCAGAAGCTGCAGGCGATCACGCCCACCGATGGCTGGCTTGGGGAGTTCTACGACACCGTTGCGTCCATGCTCGGCCTTGGCGACTCGGGCGGCGCGGGCAAGCTCATGGGCCTCGCGCCCTATGGCCGCCCGCTCTACTTTGACGCGGGACTGGTGGGAACGCGGCGGCAGGTCACCGACCAGTACAGGGTCGGTATGCGCGACCTCGTTCAAAGGTGGTTCGCGCGGCAACAGATCGATGCGACCAAGCTGGTCGCCTGGAACCCGTTCGACGAGACGCCGCCGAGCCTCGTGGCGGACATCGCGGCCTCGGCGCAACTGCTGCTGGAGCACAATATCCTGGCGATCCTGCGGGCCGCCCAGGCGATAGCCAGGCGGGCGGGGTTCCAGTACGAGCAGATTGTCCTGACCGGCGGGCTGGCGCTGAACTGTCCGGCCAACAGCAATCTCTCGGTGATCCAGGACGTCCCGGTGGTGGTTCCGGCCGCGGTCAACGACGAAGGCCTTTCGATAGGCGCCGCCGTCGCGGCCTATTTCGACGCCCACGGCGTCTATCCCGCGGCGCCCGCCAACTATGCGGAGGCCGTGTATCTGGGCGCCGACATTCTGCAGCCGGAGGTCTTGGCGGCGGCCGAGCGCCACGGTTGGCGTCGGGTGGAAGATGTCGATCCCGTGAAGCGTGCGTGCGCCCTGCTGCTGGGGGACCAGGCTGTGGGCATCTGCTCGGGCCGCAGCGAGGTGGGGCCCCGGGCGCTCGGGCATCGCTCCATCCTGGCCAATCCGGCCTCGGCGGGCAGTTGGGCGGCGGTGAATCGCCTGAAGCGCCGGGAGCCTTGGCGCCCCTTCGCGCCGGCGGTTCTGCAGAGTGAGTCGGCGGCCTACTTCGACCGCGGCCCGGCGGAGTCGCGCTACATGCTGTTCAACTATCGCAGCCGGACCCAGGCTCTGCCGGCGGTGACCCACTTTGATCACACCTCGCGCCTGCAGCACGTGGGTCCCGAAACCGGGCTGCTGTACGACCTGCTCCTGGCGATGACCGCGGTCGGGGCGCCTGGGGTTTTGCTGAACACCTCCTTCAATGGCCCTGGCGTGCCGATCGTTGAGACGGCGGACGACGCCTTCGCCGAGGCCACCAAGCTGGGCCTCGGTTACATTCTCACGGATTTCGGGCTGTTCGCGGGGCCAGCTTCGTCCTGACGCGGCCCCGCGGGAGAGCCGCGGCGAGGGGCAAAGCGCCTCTTCACCTGACCCAGCGTCATGGCGCCTTTCCGCACCGGAGCCTTTTTCCGAGAGGTGAGGCCGCGTTGCAACAGTGCCTTTCCTGGCTTCGACGCCAAGTCCCGACCGACCGGCCGGTTTTTTCGAAGTACCGGCACGATGCGAACGGCGTTACGAGAAATTACCCCCCAGAAAACGCCTGCAAAACCAGGTCTCTAAATATTCCCAGGGTTGGCCGCGAAACTTTTCCAGTTTCCGGTATGTCGCACGAGGAAGTATTTGTCAGTTATGTCAAAAGCTTAGCGTTAGATCAAGCTCATTTCGAACTCGAAACATTCCAAACCCCGCTCTGGCGCTCCCCGGCGAGACGCACGATTATCGCGCCACTCTGCGACCGCTTAGCTCCCAGGCATTTCAAACTGGAGACAGGTCGTTTGAGGGGGAAAGGAAATATTGATGTCAAAAAGCAGTTATTTCTGCGGTGGTTCGATTCTGGCCGTGGCCCTGACCATGGGACTGGCCGGAGCCGCCGCCGCGCAGGACGCGACCGTGGTCGAAGAGGTCGTGGTGACGGGCTCGTTCATCGCGGGCACGCCTGAAGACGCGGCCCTGCCGGTGGACGTGATCGGATCTCGGGAACTCGCCAACCGCGGCGCGCCGACCATGGTCCAGCTGATCAAGACCATCCCGTCTTCCGGGGCGGTGATCGGTGAGAACAACCGCTTCGGCTCCGGTTCGGGCGCGGCGACCATCAACCTTCGCAATCTCAACTCGGCGGTCACCGGTTCGCGCACCCTGGTGCTGTTCAATGGCCGCCGTCTGCCGACCTCGCCCCAGGCGATTTCGTCGGTCGACATCAACCTGCTGCCCACCGCCGCCATCGGCCGCGTGGAAGTCCTGAAGGACGGCGCGGCGGCGACCTACGGCTCCGACGCCATCGGCGGCGTGGTCAACTTCATCACCCGCACCGATCTGCAGGGCTTCGAGCTCAACGCCAACTATCAGGGCATCTCGGGTTCGCCCGGCGACTATGAAGGCAGCATCGCCTACGGCTACAAGGGTGACAGCGCGAGCCTGCTGCTGACGGCCGGCTATCGCCACCGTTCGGAAATGTCGGTCAAGGAGCGCGATTGGGCGCTTCGCACCGGTCCTGAAGGCTATCTTGAGAACCCGCTGGGCGGTTGGGCCGGCACCGGTAACCCGGGCCAGTACAACACCGCGACCTCGGCGGCGGCGGCCACGGCCGGCACCTTCGCCGGCGCCCTGCCGGACATCGGCTGCGCGGCCAACGGCGGCGCGCCCTACGTCCTGACCACCACCATCGTCAGCCCGACCTCGTGCAACTTCCAGTACACGAGCTTCGACAACCTGATCGAAGACGAAGATCACTTCCAGCTCTACGGCAAGCTGAACGTCGACATCACCGACAATATCGAAGGCAATGTCGAGGTTCTCTACGCCTCGCACGACACTCCGAACCAGAGCTGGGCGATCACCGGTCCCAACCAGTTCCCGGCGCCCTTCGCGGCGTCCGGCGCCTCAGCCGGCGGCGGCGTCTCGCCGATCCCGGCCACGGGCACCAGCGAACAGTCGCGGTTCTACATCCCCAACACCAACCCGGGCCTCCTCGCCCTGGTGAACCAGATCGCCTCGGCGAACTGCGCGGGTCCGGTGCTGCCCTACGGCGTCGACGCCACCACCTGCGCCCAGGGTCTCGCCACGGCGCAGAGCCAGGCCGCCAACGCCGCCCTCTATGGCGTCGCCGGCAGCCAGACCGCCTGGCGCCCGGTGGGCTTCGCGGGCAACCCCTATACGGGTGACCGCCACAGCCACTACTCGTACAAAGTGGACACGCTCCGCATCGCCGGCGGGTTCAAGGGCAAGTTCGAGAACGGTATCGGCTGGGACTTCGGCCTGACCTATCAAGAGCAAGACTATAACTACAATCTGCAGGACACTTCGGTGAACCGCCTGCAGCTCGGCCTTCGCGGCTACGGCAGCCGCGCCGGCAACGCCGATCAGTGCACCGCGGCGGAAACGGCGAACTTCACCACCAACGCCGGTAACGCCGCCCTGGGCTGCTTCTACTTCAACCCCTTCACCAACGCGATCCAGCAAAGCACGTCGAACGTCGGCGCGAACCCCTACTATGTGGGCAGTTCCTCGACGATTGCCGGCCTGAACGACGCCGTCGCCAACCGCGCCGCCGTCTTCGACTGGATGGAAGATGAGCAGTTCAACGAGATCACCACCAAGCTGTTCGTCGCCGACATCGTGTTCAACGGTGAAACCGACTTCAAGCTCTGGGGTTCGGACAACATCTCCTGGGCCGCCGGCGGTCAGTTCCGTTACGACCGTCAAATCCAGGATCCGGACGTGACGTACGACGCCAACGCGACTCCCTGCGTTGACAGCCCGCCCTATGGTGACGGCTCGCCCTACTGCCCCACCACGGCCAACGGTCCGTTCCTGTTCAACGCCAACCTGCGTCCCTATGACGTGGAGCGGAAAATCGGCTCGGGCTTCTTCGAAGTCCGCCTGCCGATCACCGACAACCTCGAAGGTTCGATCGCCGGCCGCTACGAGTACTACCAAGGCCAGGGTGAGACCTTCAATCCGAAGGCCGCCCTGCGTTGGCAGGCTCTGGACTGGTTCGCCCTGCGCGGATCGATCTCCACGACCTACCGGGCGCCCGCCGCCACCATCACCACGACGAACTTCGCGCGTGGCCTGACCAATGCGAGCGGCACCTACCGGGCCAACGACCTCTACGGCAACCCGAACCTCGATCCGGAAACGGCGCTCACCTACAGCGTCGGCGCCGTGGTCAAGATCGGCGGCTTCGACGCCACCGTGGACTACTGGAACTTCGACTTCGAAGACGCGCTCACCTCGGAAGCCACGGCGGACCTGATCCTGCTGATGTTCCCGGGCGGCGCCTCCGACCCCGGAACGCGTTGCGGCCAAGCGGCCTATGCGGCGGTCCAGGCCCGCTTCACCTTCGCCGGCGCCTGCAGCCGTGCGAACCTGCTGTCGTACCGCACCCAGTACATCAACGGCGGCAAGGTGAAGACCAACGGCGTCGACTTCCAGGCCAACCTGCAAGTCGGCGAACTGTTCGGCGGCGACCTGAGCACCGGCTTCGACGGCACCTACCTGCTGAACTACGACGAGGACCCCTACACCATCGAGGGCTTCGCCGTCTCCAGCGGTACCGCGAAGCGTGCGGGCACCTACCGCGCCTCGATCTTCACGGGCTACAACCGCCTGCGGGCGAACGCCTATGTGAACTGGTCGTCGGGCGGTCAGAACCTGCGCTGGCAGATCCGCCACGTCTCGTCGACGACCCAGGTGGAGGCGCTTCCGATCGCCATCGCCAATGCGGTGAAGTCGACGGCCAAGATCGACGAGTACTGGCAGCACGACCTGACCTACCGGGCCGAACTGCCCTGGGATACGGCCCTGACCCTCTCGGTCATGAACGTCCTGGACGCCGAGCCGCCCTTCGCCATCGGCACCCAGTACAACTACGACCCGGGCAGCGGAAACCCGCTCGGCCGCGTCTATACGGTCGGCATCAAGAAGCGTTTCTAGATAACCGAACGGGCTTCAAGTCCATCGGACAAGACTGGCGCCGTCCCCTCACGGGGGCGGCGTTTTCTGTTCAGGGACAGCCGCTCGGTCGGGCCAGGTTGACGCTACGTCCACCCCAGGAACCCCTAGGGCGCAGCCTGGGAAAATATCGTTTTGACGGCGCGTCTTTCTTGCAACAGCCCATTCGCGAGAATGTTGCGTCGCAGCATTGTGAGGGACGCCGGACCAGCCGGGCGCGCGGCGTGGCGAAAAAGTCCGAATAACGGCGCTCTGCAACATTCGCGAGGCCATGTGCCGTAAGGGAAACGACATTCCCAGCTAGCGAGCTTCACGGCTCCGGATACGACAATCCATTGTCGGCAAAGACAAATCTGATCAACGATCACCGAAACGCTGGCTGTGCGCCGCAGCACGGAACGGCGTTATGTGTCGCTACCGAGAAATTTCTGGCGTCATCCGCGCCCTCATCGGATGATCTTTTATTCGTGAGAGTCAGAAATTCGTCCGCTCTAAGGACATTCTCAAGGGGGAATTTAAGTTGATCTTCAAAGGCAGTTATTTCTGCAGCGGCTCCGCGCTGACGCTGGCGTTGACCCTCGGATTAGCGGGAGCCGCATCGGCTCAAAACGCGACCGTGGTCGAAGAGGTCGTGGTGACGGGCTCGTTCATCGCGGGCACGCCTGAAGACGCGGCCCTGCCGGTGGACGTGATCGGTTCTCGGGAGCTCGCCAACCGCGGCGCGCCGACCATGGTCCAGTTGATCAAGACCATCCCGTCGTCCGGGGCGGTGATCGGTGAGAACAACCGCTTCGGCTCCGGTTCGGGCGCGGCGACCATCAACCTTCGCAATCTCAACTCGGCGGTCACCGGCTCGCGCACCCTGGTGCTGTTCAATGGCCGCCGTCTGCCGACCTCGCCCCAGGCGATTTCGTCGGTCGACATCAACCTGCTGCCCACCGCCGCCATCGGCCGCGTGGAAGTCCTGAAGGACGGCGCGGCGGCGACCTACGGCTCCGACGCCATCGGCGGCGTGGTCAACTTCATCACCCGCACCGATCTGGAGGGTTTCGAGCTCAACGCCAACTATCAGGGCATCTCGGGCTCGCCCGGCGACTATGAAGGCAGCATCGCCTACGGCTACAGGGGCGACAGCGCGAGACTGCTGCTGACGGCCGGCTATCGCCACCGTTCGGAAATGTCGGTCAAGGAGCGCGATTGGGCCCTGCGCACAGGTCCTGAAGGCTATCTTGAGAACCCGCTGGGCGGTTGGGCTGGCACCGGTAACCCGGGCCAGTATCAGACCGCGACCACGGCGCCCGTCGGTTCGCCCAATACGGGCTACACGGCGGCCAGTTTCGCCGGGTCATTGCCGGACATCGGCTGCGGAGCCAACGGCGGCGCGCCCTACGTCCTGACCACCACCATCGTCAGCCCGACCTCGTGCAACTTCCAGTACACGGCCTTTGACAACCTGATCGAGGACGAAGACCACTACCAGCTCTACGGCAAGCTGAACGTCGACATCACCGACAATATCGAAGGCAATGTCGAGGTTCTCTGGGCCTCGCACAACACGCCGCTACAGAGCTGGGCGATCACCGGCCCCAACCAGTATCCCGCACCGATCCTGGCGTCGGGCGCCTCCCCCGGAGGCGGCTCTTCCCCGATCCCGGCCAGCGGCACGGGTGAACAGTCCCGCTTCTATATCCCGAACACCAACCCGGGCCTCGTCGCCCTGCTTGGCCAGATCGCCACGGCGAACTGCTCAGGGGCCGTGCTGCCTTACGGCGTTGACGCCGCGAGCTGCGCCACAGGCTTGGCGACCGCGCAAAGCCAGGCCGCCAACGCCGCGCTTTATGGTGTGGCCAGCAGCCAGACGGCTTGGCGACCGCTTGGCTTCGCCGGCAATCCCTACACCTCTGACCGGCACAGCCACTACTCCTACAAGATCGACACCCTGCGCGTCGCCGGGGGTTTCAGGGGCAGGTTTGAGAATGGTGTGAACTGGGAACTGGGCCTGACGTACCAGGAACAGGACTTCAACTACAATCTGCAGGACACGTCGGTGAATCGCCTGCAACTGGCCCTGCGCGGTTACGGCAGTCGGGCTGGGAATGCTGACCAGTGCACCGCGGCGGAAACGGCGAACTTCACCACCAACGCCGGCAACGCCGCCCTGGGCTGCTTCTACTTCAACCCCTTCACCAACGCGATGCAGCAGAGCCTCTCGAACGTCCCGGCCAACCCCTACTATGTGGGGTCGAGCTCGACGATCGCCGGCCTGAACGACGCCGTCGCCAACCGCGGCGCCGTCTTCAACTGGATGGAGGAAGAGCAGCGCAACGAGATCACCGACAAGCTGTTCGTCGCCGACCTGATCTTCAACGGCGAGAGCTCCTTCAAGCTCTGGGGTTCGGACAACATCTCCTGGGCCGCGGGCGCACAGTTCCGCTACGACCGGCGCATCCAGGATCCGGACGTCGTCTACGACGCCAACGCGACCCCTTGCGTGGACTCCGCCCCGTTTGGTGATGGCTCGCCCTACTGCCCCACCACGGCCAACGGCCCGTTCCTGTTCAACGCCAACCTGCGTCCCTATGACGTGGAGCGGAAGATCGGCTCGGGCTTCTTCGAAGTCCGCCTGCCGATCACCGACAATCTCGAAGGCTCGCTGGCGGGGCGCTACGAGTACTATCAAGGCCAAGGCGAGACCTTCAATCCGAAGGCCGCCCTGCGTTGGCAGGCTCTGGACTGGCTGGCCCTGCGCGGGTCGGTCAGCACCACCTACCGCGCGGCGGCCGCCACGATCACCACGACGAACTTCTCACGCGGCCTGACCAATGCGTCGGGGACCTATCGGGCCAACGACCTGTACGGCAATCCGAACCTGGAACCGGAGACAGCGCTCACCTACAGCCTAGGGGCCATCGTCAAGATTGGCGACTTCAACGCCACGGTCGACTACTGGAACTTCGACTTCAAGGACCAGCTGACCTCGGAAGCCACGCTTGACCTGTTGAACCTGATGTTCCCGACGGCGGGACCGAACAAGTGCGGCAATGCCGCCCTGGCGGCCCGATTCACCTTTGACGCCGCCGGCTGCGCAGGGGGCCGACCCTCCGTGCTCTCCTATCGCACCCAGTACATCAACGGGGGCCAGGTGAAGACCGACGGCGTCGACTTCCAGGCCAACCTGCAAGTCGGCGAAGTGTTCGGGGGCGACCTGAGCACCGGGTTCGACGGCACCTACCTGCTGAACTACGACGATAGCGGCTATCAGATCGAAGGCCTGCCTACCTCGGCCGGCGGTGTGATCAAGCGGGCGGGCACCTACCGCGCGTCGCTCTTCACGGGCTACAACCGCCTGCGGGCCAACGCCTATGTGAACTGGGCGTCGGGTGGTCAGAACCTGCGCTGGCAGATCCGTCACGTCTCGTCGACGACCCAGGTCGAACCGAACTCGATCAACATCGCCGCGGCGGTGAAGTCGACGACCAAGGTCGCCGAGTACTGGCAGCACGACCTGACCTACCGGGCTGAACTGCCCTGGGATACGGCCCTGACCCTCTCGGTCATGAACCTCCTCGATGAGGATCCGCCGTTCGCCATCGGCACTCAGTACAACTACGATCCGGGCAGCGGAAACCCGCTCGGCCGCGTCTACACGGTCGGCGTGAAGAAGCGCTTCTAGATAGCCGAACGGGCTTCAAGTCCATCGGCCAAGACTGGCGCCGCCCCCTCGCGGGGGCGGCGTTTTTCTATTGTCCTCGGCTTGCGCGGTCGCGGCGGTCGATCGAGCGGCGCGAGGTTATGAAGCTGGCCCCGCCGCAGGCCTGGCACGCCGCCGGAGTTCCCTTGCGGCATGCCTCAACAACATCTGCGGCTCGCCGTGTCTTTCATGCAACGCCTCGTTTCCCCAGAGTGCGGCGCAGCACGCGAACATTTTTGACGCATTTGTCAAAGTTAGTGTGCATCCAGAAGTGGCATATCTAGGGTCTCCGAAGCGTGCCCCCTACTGTTGCATAAGGGAAATCTCGTTTTGAGGAGCTTCTGAGGCGACTTCCACACGCGCAAGTCCTTTGCAAACAACCACTTCCTGATCAGCGATCAGTTAGCTGAATGGGTGCGCTGCAGCACATAACGTCGTTCTGTTTCCTCACGGAAAAATTCCTGGCGCTGTCGACGGTGGCGTCGGATGATATTTTCTTCGCATGAGACAAAACGCCCAAACCCAGTTTCAAGGGCGGCACTCGAGGGGGAACGAATTGATGTTGAAGAGCAGATATTTCTGCGGCGGGTCCATTCTGGCCGTCGCGCTGACATTGGGAGCGGGCTCCGCCTTCGCCCAGGAAAGCACCGTTGTCGAAGAGGTCGTGGTCACCGGCTCGTTCATCGCCGGGACGTCTGAGAAGGCTGCGCAGCCGGTCGATGTCATCGGCGTGCAGGAACTGGCCAAGCAAGGGGCGCCCAGCGTCGTCCAGCTGGTCAAGACCCTGACCTCGGCGCAGTCCTCGCTCGGCGAGAGCAACCGCTACAACGGCGGCGCGGGCACCGCCTCGATCAACCTGCGGGGCCTTGGTTCGTCCCGCACCCTGGTTCTAATGAATGGCCGACGCCTGGCCGACACCACTGCCGCGGCCTATCAAGGCGGCGGTCAGGACCTGAACTTCATGCCCACGGCCGCCATCGGCCGTATTGAAATCCTGAAGGATGGCGCCGCCGCCACCTACGGCTCGGACGCCGTCGCCGGCGTCGTGAACTTCATCACCCGCAAGGACCTCGACGGCTTCGAGGTCAATGGCAACTATTCCTTCATCAAGGACTCCGACGGCGGCGACTACGACGCCAGCATCGCCTACGGAAAGATCTTCGATAACGGCAACCTCCTGCTGACGGCAGGCTACCGCGCCCGTGGCCGGCTCGACGCCCAGGATCGCGACTATGCGGTGCGCCCGTTCGAATCGGTCTTCTACGGCGGGTGGTCGGGTTCGGCGAGCCCGGGCGTGTATACTAACGCTGCTGGCACGACCCCCATCTTCCGGGACAATGGCTGTAACGTTCTCGGCTCCCAGGAACTGTCCGGCACGCTGAAGCCCGTGACCTCCGGCGGCGCCCTTTGCCGCTACCAGTTCAGCAACTTCAACGACCTGGTGAACGAAGAGCATCACTACCAGCTCTACGGCGAGGTCAACTTCGACCTGAGCGACGACATCCGGTTCCACGGTGAAATCGCCTGGAATCGCAACGATGTGCCCGATCAGCGCCTCTCGCCGGCGAACCTCACCACTCAGTTCCCGACCGCCAACACCTCCGGGTCCACGGCGACGCCCGGCTACAACAATCAGACGCGCTACTTCGTGCCGGCCTCCAACCCCGGTCTGATCGCCCTGCGTACGGCTTGCGCAGCGCCCCTGACCGCGGCGCAGTGCGCGGCCATGGCCGGCGGCGTCGCCACCAGCCAGACGTCTTGGCGCCTGATCGGCGTCGAAGGCCATCCGCTGAATTCGGACGGCGCCGACTATCAGCAGATCGAACAGACCCAGTACCGTGTTTCCGCCGGGTTCAACGGCAGGTTCAACGGCGGCCTCCTCGATGGCATGGGTTGGGACACCGCCCTGACCTTCATGGAGAACAAGGGCATCGTCACCACCAACGATCTGTTGGTGAACCGCATCCAGCGGGCCTTCAACGGCCTGGGCGGCGCGGGCTGCAACTAAAACACCGGCACGCCGGGCGTCGGGGCCTGTAAATACCTCAACCCCTTCAGCAACGGCATCGCCACCAGCGCCATCAACGGGAACGCCAACCCCTACTATAACGCCGCGGTGGCCAACGACCCCGCGATGAAGGCCTGGCTCTACGGCACCTACACCAACGTCGCGACCAACCAGATCCTGGTGTTCGACGCGGTGATCAACAAAGAGACCAACATCGCCCTGGGGGGCGGTAACATCGCCTGGGCGGCGGGGGCGCAGTATCGCTTCGACCGCAACCTCGACGACTGGTCCGATCTGGGCGACGTTCAGGCCACGCCGTGCGTCGACTCCATCGACGGCCAGCAGGGCCTATGCGCCAACCCAACCGGTCCCTTCGTGTTCTTCGGTGCTCAGAAGGACAACGACGTTGATCGCCGGGTCGGCGCGGTGTTCGCCGAGGTCAAGCTTCCGATCCTCGACACCCTTGAGGTCAGCGGCGCGGTGCGTCACGAAGACTTCGGCGGCAATGTCGGCTCCACCACCAACCCGCGGATTTCCGCGCGCTGGCAGGCGATGGACTGGTTGGCCTTCCGGGGCTCGGCCGGCACCACCTTCCGCGCGCCGGGCCAGGCGGCTTTGACGCCGGGCAGCAGCAAGGGTGTCCGCAATATCGCGGGTTCCTACCGCGCCGTCGTGACGGAGAACAACCCGTTCCTTGAACCCGAAACGGCGACCACCGGTAACCTGGGCGTCATCGTCACGGCTGGCGGCTTCAGCGCCTCGGTCGACTACTGGACCTTCGACTTCAAGAAGGAACTGATCGTCGAGGACGCCGGCCAACTGCTCGGCGCCCTCAATGCCGCCAACTGCGCCAAGCCCGCCTTCGCGGCGCGCTTCGTGAATGTCGGCGGCGCTGCGGTCTGCACCACCCAAACCAATGTGCTGCAGGCGACGATCAAGATCGTCAACGGTCAGGACACCAAGACCTCCGGCTTCGACCTTCGCGGCCAGTACGACTTCGACAACTTCTTCGGCATGGATTTCTACGACACCCAGGTGACCGTGGGCGCCGAAGCCACCCTGACGAAGGAATACAAGCGCGGCGCGACCACCCTGCTGGAAGACCCCTCGATCACCATCGCTCCGGCGATTGATCGGGCCGGCAAGCACGACCTGACGGGCGAGTTCTACTCGTTCCCGAAGACCCGCGCCTCGGCCTTCATCAATGTCGCGGGCGAGAAGTGGAACCTCCGCTATCAGCTGCTTTATCGCGAGGGCACGACCATCGCGGCCGCTGTCTGCCCTGGTGACGCGGGCGCCGGCACCACGGCCGACTGCCGCTACAACTACGCCACTGGCACCTATCAGAGCGTCGGCAAGCTGGACGACTTCTGGCAGCACGACCTGAACCTGCGGGTCGATCTGCCCTGGGAGACCACGGCGACCCTCAGTGTCCAGAACATCCTGGATACCGACCCGCCCTTCGCCCAGAGCTTCTACAACTACGACGTCACCAACGGGAACCCGCTGGGCCGCGTCTTCAAGGTTGGTCTGAAGAAGTCCTTCTAAGACACGATACTGCCGGCGGCGGATGTTCCGCCGCCGGACTTTCCCAACGCAACTGAGGGGCGCCGTCCAGCCGGATGGCGCCCCATCTTTATGGGGAGCTCTCGGAAGGTGGCGGGAGGGCGGCCTCCTGCGGCGCCAATCTGCTCATCTCGCGAGCCTCACGGCGACCCCTATCGCGCGGGCGCCGGGATAGAGGCGCCGCCGCGCCGCGCCGCGCGGCGGAGAAAGCGCGCGGGATCCACCAGTTCCGTCAGGCCTGCCGGCAGCGGCGAGGGCGCGCCAAGCGCAAGCGCCGCCACATGTTCGGCCAGGAGCGGGGCAAGGCAGAAGCCCCGCGATCCGAACCCGCCCAGAAGGAAGAGCCCGGCGTCGGCCTGTGGCGCGGCGCCGGCCAGAGGCAGCCGGTCCGCCGTGGTGGCGCGCACCGAGGCGCGGCCTTCCAGCGATAGGCCCTCCAGCCGGCTGGCGCGTTGGGGGAGGGCGTCCGCGAGAGCGGCGCGGTTGCGGTCGTGGTCGGCCTCGCGCACGTCGCTGCCGACGTCGTCGCGGTCGTGGGTGGCGCCGAACAGCAGGCCGTCTTGCGTGGGCAGCACATAGCCACCCCAGGCCGCAGCGGGGATAGCGGCGCCATCGCGGGTCCAGCTGGCCTGACCCCGCACGGGCCGAATCTCTGGCTGGGACCATAGGGGTTGGTGGCCGGTGGCCAGGATCACCGCCTCAGCCTGTGCGACGGTCCCACCGTCGGCGTCGCTCAGGCGCCAGACGCCATCGGACCGGTGCAGGCCTGCGACGGTCGCTCGCAAGACCTCGCCGCACCAGGCCTCCAGTACGGCGGCCGGCGAAATGACCAGGGCGCCGGTCATGTCGAGGGCCGCGGGGACAGGCTCAGCCATGCGCGCGCTCGCCTCATCAAGGTCGCGTACTAGCAGAGCGCCAGGTTCGAACAGATCGGCGGCGGCGATCTTCGCGAAGCGGCCAAGATCCCGCTCACGGTCGGCCAACTGCAGCACGCCGCGCGACAAGATGGCGTCCGGAATCCCCTCGTAGAGCCGTAAGGCTCGGCCATAGGCCTGGGCGAAGAGGGCCGCGAGGGGGCCCAGGCCCGCGTCGAGACGCGGCGTCACCAAGGCGGCTGGATTTCCGGACGCTCCGGCGCCCGCCGTCTGCGCCTCAATCAGGATGGGCTTGCAGCCCAGGGTGCGCAGCGCGCGCGCCGCGGCGGCGCCGGCGATCCCGGCGCCGACGATGGCCACCCTGGGCGTCGTCGTCGCGCGGTGGACGCCGGGCAGGCTGGCTTCAAGGCGTTCGCGCTTGCGGCCATGACCGGGACGCTTCTCAACAATGAACCCGGCGGCCAGCAGGCCCCGCCGCACGGCGCCGGCCACCGTGAAGGTCGCCGCTCGCGCCCCCGGCGCCGAACGCGCCGCCACGAGGGCCAGCAGCGCCTCATCCCACATGTCTGGATTGAGGGCTGGAGAGAAGCCATCGAGAAACCAGGCGTCGGCACGACCCTGCCAGCCCTCGAGGCCATGGTGGGCGTCCATCACAGCCAGATCGAGGGTGGCGGAGGCCTCGGGCAGCTCGACCCGGTGGAGGCCTCGCGCCTGTCCCGGCCAGCGGTCGGTCAGCAGGCGCGCGAGATCGGCCAGTTCCGGCCATGCGGCTAAGGCCCGGCGGGCCTCGTCGGCGCTCAGCGGATGGGCCTCGACGGAAAAGATGTGCAGGTGAGCGCCGGGCTCGTGGGTCGTTCGCCACAGGTCGAGCAGGGCCAGGATGTTCAGGCCGGTGCCGAAGCCGAGCTCGCCCACCACGAACCGATCGCGCCCGGCCCAGGCCGCGGGCAGGCCGCACCCGGTCAGGAAGACGGCGCGGGATTCCGCAAGGCCATCCTCGGTGGAGAAATAGACGTCCCCGTAGAGCCGGGAGCGCGGCTGGCCGTCATCGGCCCAAAGAAGCGGGGAGGATGGAGTTTGATCGCTCATCAGGATCAGCCAACGAAAAGGGCCGCCCCCAAACGGGGACGGCCCTTCGTAAACGCAGATGCGTCGAGAAGCTTAGTGCTTCGCGGCTTCAGCGGCGGCGGCGGCCGGCGCGGCGGCGGCGGCGGCGGCCGGAGCAGCGGCGGCGGCGGCGTCAGCAGCGGCCGGAGCAGCAGCGGCGTCGGCGGCGGCGTCAGCAGCGGTGGCGGCGGCGTCGGTCGCGGTGGCG
>JAGNIV010000010.1:24648-129717 GCA_018001015.1 Phenylobacterium sp.
GGCGTCGGTCGCGGTGGCGGCGGCGTCGGCGGCGGTGGCGGCCGATTCGGCGGCGGCCGGGGCTTCAGCGGCCTTTTCGGCGGGCTTGGAGCAGGCGGCGGCGGTCAGAGCGGCGACGGCGGCGCCGGCGACGAGCAGCTTACGGAGAATGGCGGAGGTCATGTCCCAGATCCTTAGATTAGTTGTGAAAGCACCCAACGAGGCGCGCCCCTACGGGAAGGCCCCAACAGGGGGAATATGCCTGGGTTCGCGGCGAGGGCAAGGCTCAGCTTCACCAGAACTTGATCAGGCTAAACAAAAGGGCCGCCCCAAGGGACGGCCCTTCGTAGAACGCAGTGCGCTCGAGACGTTTTACTTCGTCGCGGGAGCGGCAGGCGCCATGGCGGCGTCGGCGGCCGGGGCGGCCGGCGCGGCAGCGGCGGCGGCGTCGGCGGCCGGAGCAGCGGCGGCGGCGGCGTCGGTCGCGGTGGCGGCGGCGTCGGTCGCGGCAGCGGCGGCGTCGGTCGCGGTGGCGGCGGCGTCGGTCGCTTCAGCAGCGGCGGCGTCGGCCTTTTCAGCGGGCTTGCCGCAGGCGGCGACGGAGATGGCGGCGACGGCGGCGCCGGCGACGAGGAGCTTGCGAAGGAGTTCGGAGGTCATGCTGGTCCCCTAGGAAACGGAGGTGAAGAAGCGCCCAACTCGTCCCCGGATGGGAACGTCGCAAGCGCAAGGCACGAATATGCCGTGGTTCGCGGCCAGGGCAAGGGTTTAATTCACGCTCTCGTGATCACTTTTCGCATGAATCCCCTCAACCCCTTGAAATTCCCCGATTTGGCGATCACGCCCGCCGTGAAGCCTTCTGTGTGGCGACACCGTTTCGACGGCTATATGGAGCGTCGGAGGAGAGTTCCCATGGATGTTGCGGTCATGCGCGAGCCTCGCGCGGTGCGGATCAGCCTGCCTAGCCGGGGCGGGGAGATGGCGGCGCTCGAGTTCGGGCCGGCCGAGCGGCCGGTGGATATCGTCTTCACCCACGCCAACGGCTTCAACGCCCGCGCCTATGCCAGCATCCTGGCGCCCCTGGCCGCCGACTTCCACATCCTGGCCATCGACCAGCGCGGCCACGGCCGTTCAGGCCTGAAGCCTCAGATCGAGGGCCGCACGTCCTGGTACGGATTGCGCGACGACCTGGTGGCGCTGCTGGAGGCGCTCGACCTGAAGAACGTGGTGCTGGGCGGACATTCCATGGGAGGCACAGCCAGCATCCTGGCGAGCGCCGAGGCGCCCGGCCGGGTGAAGAGCTTGGTGATGTTTGATCCCGTCGTGCTCTCGCCTGAGGTGATCGCGGCGAACAGGGGGGGAGAGCGCGTCGAATCGCCCCTGGTCCAGGGCGCGCTGCGCCGCCGGGCGGTCTTCCCCAGCCATCAGGCCGTGATCGAGGCCTATACCGGCCGGGGCGCCTTCAAGAGTTGGACGCCCGCCATGCTGGCTGGCTACGTGGCGGACGGCTTTCGCGAGCGGCCCGACGGCCAGGTGGAATTGACCTGCGCCCCGGAGTGGGAGGCCTCGAATTTCACCTCCCAGGCCCACGACACTTGGGACGCCTTCGCCCGCTCCAAGGCGCCGATATCCATCTTCCGCGCCGAGACCGGCTCGACCTGCCGGGTGGAGGGGCAAGAGCAGGACCTGACGGCCTCGGGCCGGATCACCCTGCAAACCGTGCCGGGCACGACCCACTTCCTGCCCATGGAACGGCCCGACATTGTGGCGAGCGCGCTCAGGGCCGCGGCGTCAGAGCCCTAGACCCGGAGTGAGCTGAGCGCGGTAGGCCGCCTGGGCGGCGGGCGGAATGTCGACGACCTTGCGGGCGTCCAGGTCGAAACTGATCACCACGGCCTCGGCGCTGGCCCAGGCCCGGCCGCTGACAGGGTCCACCATCCAGTGCATCACGCGGCGGGTGCGCGCCTCGACGCCGGCGAAGCCTGACCGCAATTCGATGGAGTCGCCGGCCCGCGGCCAGTCTAGGTGCAGCACTCGGTATTCCAGGACCGCCCCGCCGATGTTCCTGGGGGCCTCTCCGGGAACCGGCTCAGGGCCGGGTCGGGTCTCGCCGAATAGCCGGTTCACGCCGTCCGACACCCGGCCGATGAACATCTCACCCCGCATACGCCCGAACACGTCGCACTCCGCCGGCTGGATGACCCCCAGGCCGATGCGGGTGAGATTCAGCTCCAGGGCCTTGGCGTGGCTGGCCATGGGAACAACGGGGCTCAGGTCGAGGCCGCGCGCCGCGGCGAAGGCTGGGATCGCGACCTTCAGGGCTTCGGCCGCCTCGCGGATTCGGGTCGGCCAGGGGAAGGGGCGCAGATCGGTGCGGGTGACGTGGGAGACCACCACCTGGAAGGTGGCGGCGGGTTCCCCCGACAGGTGCCGGATCACCAGCAGCAGGCGGGCGTCGGTCTCGCCCATCTCCACCACACCGCCGGTCATGATCAAGCCGGCTCCCGCGCGGGCCTCGCGCAGGAAACGGATGTGCTGCTCGCGGACCACCAGGGTGGATTCCGCTCCGGCGGTGAAGGCGCGCGGCATGCCCAGCTGGGCGGCCAGTCCGGCGACACCCTCGAAGGACTTGGCCACCCAGAACCGGACGTTCAGGTGCCCCATCTCGTCGCATTCCCAGGTGTTGACCCCGCCGCCCCAAATCTCGATCACGCAATCATCCCTCGCCTACTGTCGGGAACTTATTGGAGGACGCCTGTAACCGACAGGGGGCGGGCGCCGAAATCCTCTCCAAGCACGGCCGTCCGGCAGGCTATCGCCGCCGTAGGGCCCTTGTGCGAAGTTGAGGCCTCCGGGGGAAGACCGCCACATGCCACCGACGATGAAGGTCCTGATCTATCGCCACAGCGTGGTCACTCGGCTGACCCACTGGATCAATGTGGTGGCCCTGACCCTGCTGCTGATGAGCGGTCTGCAGATCTTCAACGCCCACCCGGCGCTGTACTGGGGTCAGAAGTCCACCTTTGCCGAGCCCTGGGTCGCCCTGACCGCCGTCGAGCGCGGCGACAAGATGATCGGCTTGACCAAGGTGGGGCCGCTAACCCTGGAGACCACCGGCCTGTTCGGGTTCTCGGGGAACGAGACGCGCGGCTTTCCGGCCTGGGCGACGGCGCCGGGCTACCGCAACCTGGCTGACGGTCGGCATTGGCATTTCTTCTTCGCCTGGGTCTTCGTGTTGAACGGTCTGGTCTACCTGTCCGCCAACAGCCTGAATGGTCACATCCGCCGCGATCTGCTGCCCACCCGGAATGAACTGGCCCCACGCCACCTCTGGCATGAGATCCTCGACCATGCGCGCCTGAGGTTCGCCAGGGGCGAGGAGGCGCGCCGTTACAACACCCTGCAGAAACTGGCCTATGGCGGGGTTGTGCTGGTCGTCCTGCCGCTGATGGTGCTGACGGGCCTGACCATGTCGCCCGCCGTCAACGCGGGCCAGCCTTGGTTGCCGGTGGTGTTCGGCGGCCGCCAGTCGGCGCGGACCATCCACTTCATCTGCGCGGGCCTGATCACAACCTTCGTCCTGGTCCATGTCGCCATGGTCCTGCTCTCGGGTGTTTGGAACAATCTGCGGTCCATGGTCACCGGCCGTTACGCCATAGACGTCGAGGGAGACGCCAGATGAACGCCGCCGACACCCGCCGTGGCTGGCTCAAGGGCGCGGCGGCCGGCGCCGCGGGCCTGTGGCTGACGGCCTGCAACAAGGTCAATGACAACCCCCAGGTCCAGGCCACCCTGCAAAGCGCCGAGGGGCTGACACGCCGGGCCCAACGCCTGTTGATCAGCCGAAAGGCGCTGGCGCCGGAGTTCACCGACGCCGACATCAGCCGCGACTTCCGCGCCAACGGCTCGATCAGTCCGGGGGACGCCGACTATCGTAAGCTGCTGATGGGGGGCTTCGCCGACTACCGCCTCGTGGTGGACGGATTGGTGGACAAGCCGCTGTCTCTGACGCTCGCCCAGGTCCGCGCCCTGACATCGCGCACACAGATCACCCGCCACGACTGCGTCGAGGGCTGGTCAAGCATCGGCAAATGGAAGGGCGCAAGACTAGGGCCGCTGCTGGATCTGGCCGGTCTGAAGGCGGACGCCCGCTATATCGTCTTCCACTGCGCCGACAGCCTGGGCGGGGGAGGGCCGAACGGGCGCTATTATGAGAGCATCGACCTGATCGACGCCTACCATCCCCAGACCATCATGGCCTACGAGATGAACGGCGCCGTCTTGCCGGTCGCCCACGGGGCGCCCCTGCGCCTGCGGGTCGAGCGCCAGCTCGGCTACAAGCACGCCAAGTACGTCATGCGCATCGAAGCCGTAGCCGACTTCGCCCACCTGGGGGCCGGCAAGGGCGGTTTCTGGGAAGACCGCGGCTACGAGTGGTACGCCGGAATCTGACGCCGCCTACCAGGGAGTCTTGGCGGACTGCTCCGCCTCGATCTTGCACATTGCGGCATCGGGCTTCGCGCCGGTCTTGCGCACCGCCTCCAGCTCGGCGCGGGCGGCCTCCAGGTCGGCGCGGAAATCGGGATTGCCGCGCCAGCTGGCCACGATCGCGGCGCCATTGACCCGGCCGGCCTCGATGGCGCTGACGCTGTGGACGCCGCAGACCACCCGGCTTTCGCCGAAGGCGCGGCCGCGCACCAGGATCGGGGTCGCCCGGTCCGGCGCCAGTTCGGTCAGGAACATGGCCACCGCCCAGCCCCAGGTCGCGTGGCCCGAGGGATAGTCTGGACTGGCGGCCAGGGAGTCGCTCTTGGCGGTGCAAATGTTTCCCTCGCCGGCGATCAGGTAGGGCCGCTGGCGCTTGAACACGTCCTTGACGCTGGAGACCTGACGGCTGGCGTCGATGCCCATCCGCGACAGCATGGCCAGCAGCTTGGGCGTGGCTTCGGGGGTCATCTGCACCCCCACCGCGCAGCTGAAGTCCTTCAGCATATTGGCCGGCAAAGAAGGCACGTCGTTCTGCGCCAGGGACCAGCGCGGCGAGCCCTCCAGGGCGCGGGTGGCCTTGTACACCGCCTGGTCCTGGGTTTCGCGGGCCGAGCCCGTGGTGGGCGCCGGCGGCAGAATCTCGGCGGCGGCGGGCCAGGTCTGGGCGGTGAGGTAGCCGGTGGGCAGGGGTCTGGGGGGTGAGGCCGGCTGGGCCAGGGCGATGCCGGCGACGGCCAGGGCCCCCGTCAGGCTCAGACCAATCAGTGTACGGCGCATATTCCGCTCCCTTGTTCGCTCGGGGTCATCATGCGCATGCAGGCCCGGGAAGCAATCTTCAAGCTGTGCAAGGCTTTCTGACGTGGGTGGGCGCGCAGTCTTGGGCTAGGGTCCCCGAAACACAAGGCCGACAGGTGGATCCGCTTCCGACCCCAGCTTCGCCCTCCGAAGTGGCCAACCCGCCTCGTGAGAAGGCGCCTCGCCAGCTTGCGCTGATGCGCGCTCGCGCCGAAATGCTGCGCTGGCGGGTCGTGCCGCGCGTGCGCAAGCCCGGCCAGCGGCGGTTCAATCCCTGGCTGCCGCTCATGCCTGTGCTGATCGTGCTGTCACCGGCCCTGCTGCTGGTGGCCGGCGTGGCGGTCTTCCTGCCCCGGCCCTTCCGGATCAACCCGGCGACGGTGATGTTAAATCTGGGCCGCGTTATGATCGCCCTGAGTGATGGCGAGCCGGATGCTGAGACGCGCCGTCAGCCGCGAATCTCCGACGAGCGGTCCTGACGGCCGTCACCGCTGGTGCGACGACGGCCGCGTCGGCTACTTCGCGATCTTCTGGAAAAGCTTGGCCCAGCGAGGCTTTTCACGGGTCTTCCAGGCGCCCCGGTGCCAGGCGTCCGAGGCGATCAGCGGCACCACGGTGCTGGCCTCGGCGAACACCATCTGTTCCCAGGTGACGTCGACCTTGCCCCAGGAGCAGGCCTCCTTCAGCGTCGAGGACGAGCAGGCGCCGTCACGAACGTCGGCCACCGTGATCTGGATGGCGTACTTGTGCATGTCGACCTCGTGGCCGAGGATTTCGGCGCAGACCACGGTGTCCTGGGCGAAGTTCTTCGGAACCCCGCCGCCCACCATGAACAGCCCGGTGGTGCCCGCGGCGATCTTGACGTCGGTCAGCTCGCGGAAGTCGGCCACGGAGTCGATGGTCAGGTAGGGCTTGCCCGCCTTCATGTTCTCCACCTGGTGCTTCACCAGGCCGAAACCGGCCGATGAGTCGGTGAAGGCCGGGCAGAAGATCGGAATGTCCAGCTCGTAGGCCGTCTCGATCAGCGAACCCTTCTTCTTGGCGTTGCCGTCGGCCAGCCACTTGCCCATCTCCCAGATGAACTCACGGCTCGAATAGGGACGCGGCTCCAGCATGTTGCACAGCTGGAAGATCACCTCGTCGCAGTTCTGGAGCTCTTCCTCATCGATATAGGTGTCGTAGATGCGGTCGATATAGAGGGCGCGCAGGTCGCGGTCATCGACCGGATCCTGGGGCTTGGACTGGTAGTGCTTGAAACCCAGGGCCTCGAAGAAATCCATGTCGACGATCGAGGCGCCAGTGGAGACCACGCAGTCGATCAGGCCGAACTTCAGCATGTCGCGGTAGATGTGCATGCAGCCGCCGGCGCTGGTGGAGCCGGCCAGCGTCAGCCAGGTCGAGCAGCCCTGGTCTTCGAGCGCCATGGTCAGGATGTCGGCGGCGCGCGCGGTGTCGCGGCTGGTGAAGCTCATCTGCCGCATCGAGTCGATGATCGGCCGGGCGTCGTACTGGTCGATGCTCACATGCTCGACGGTGGTCGAGAGCAGCTCGGCCTTGCGGTTGGTGTTCTGAACGTCAGCGTTCATTCTCTTGATCCTCAGGAGTTTGAGCGCCCGTCCGAAAAGAAGGAGCCCAGCCGGGACGGAGCGACCGGCTGGACCATCAACACCTGAGCGCGGTGGTTATTTCCGCCGACGCTTCTTCCCGCGGGCACGTGACAGCTTCACCACGTTCTGGGTCTCGGACTTGGGCACCGAGATCGAGCGCTTGGCCAGGCCGAACATGGAGGCCATGGGGGCGTCATTGACCTCGATGGTTTCGGCGTCGCCGAACCCGTTGAAGCGGGTGTTCATCGCCACCCCATAGGCGCCCAGCATGCCGATCTCCACATAGTCACCCTCGCGGATGTCTTCGGGCAGCCAGAACGGGCCGGGCATGTGGTCAAGGGAGTCACAGGTGGGACCCCAGAAGCGGTAGGGCTTCAGGGCGCCTTCGACCTCGCGGGTCTCGCCGTCCTCGCTGCGGATCAGCTTGACCGGAAAGGGCCATTTGGTGTGGGCGGCGTCGAACAGCGAGCCGTAGGAGCCGTCGTTGAGATAGAGGGCGTCGCCCTTGCGCAATTCGACCTTGGTGAGGATCGAGGAGCCTTCGGCCACCAGCGCCCGGCCGGGTTCGCACCACAGCTCGGTGGTCTCGTGGACCATCATCTCGGCGAAGCCGCGGTCGATGGAGTCGACGTAATCGGCGAGCTCGGGGGGGACCATGCCTGGATAGATCGACGGGAAGCCGCCGCCCACGTCCACCACGTCGGCGAAGACGCCGGCTCGGACCAGGGCGCGCGAGGCTTGGGTCATGGCCGCCTGGTAGGCGGTGGGACGCATGCACTGGCTGCCGACGTGGAAGGAGACGCCCATCAGATCCTGGGTCGCCCGCCGGGCGGCGAGCAGCAGGCCCGGCGCCTCGAAGGTGTCGACCCCGAACTTGCCCGACAGGGAATAGGCCGCGCCCTCGGCGGCGACGGCCAGGCGCACGATCAGGTTCAGGTCCTTCGCGCCGCCCGTGGCGTCGAGGATCTTCGCCAGTTCCTCGTGCGTATCGAGCGCGAAGGTGCGGACGCCGTGATCAAAATAGGCCTGGGAGATCGCCGATCGGCTCTTGACCGGATGCATGAAGGCCATGCGCGAGCCAGGCGCGAACTGGCTGACCAGCTCGATCTCCGGGATCGAAGCGACATCGAAGGAGGTGACCCCATTCGCCGCGAGGGTCTCAATGACCCATGGCGAAGGGTTCGCCTTGACCGCGTAGAAAACATCGCCTCGGAAATTTTCCTGGAACCAGCGCGCCGCCGTGGCCACCGCGTCCGGTCGCGCTATTGCGACAGGACGTTCCGGGGACCGCTGACGGACCAGGTCCAGGGGCGTTTGATACGTGTGCAATTCACGTAACCCCCAATGGATTGTTGAACCTAGCCGGCGTTAGCAGCGCTTTTGAGGACTTCGGGTCCGCCGGAGCGCGGTGAAATAGGGGCATATGACCCCCGTGTAAAGCGGTTTGACTCCGGTGCGGTAAATCGCGCGCAAACCCAAACGGGACAAAGGCTTGCGAGGGGGCCACGGCGACGAGTTTTGTGACAGTCCCAAAGGCAGGATTTTGCGCGTCCCGGGGCCATTTGCGGCGCCTGTACGCCTGCGGCGTCTTGAGGCGTTAACGGGTGCTGGACCGGACGGCGGGCGCCGTGTCATGAAGTCGTCGCGACGGTCGGCGATGACGCATCTCCGGCCCTTGCCCGCGCCGACCTGGAAAGCTTCTGCATTCATGCCTGACGCCGCCGTTCTGTCCGTACGGAACGCCTCGAAGAGCTTTGGCCCTCGCAAGGCGCTCGACGGCGTGTCCCTCAATGTCTCCCGCGGCGAGATGATCGCCCTGATCGGTCCGTCCGGTTCAGGCAAGTCGACTCTGCTGCGCTCTATCAGCGGCCTGCAGGCCATCGACCAGGGCCCCGGCGTTATCGAGGCCTTCGGCGGCCCGGTGCAGTCGGCCGGCAAGATCAGCCGCAAGGTGCGCGAGACCCGTATCCGGGTGGGCTTCATTTTCCAGCAGTTCAATCTGGTGGGTCGCCTGACGCTCTTCACCAACGTTGCCCTGGGGTCGCTGGGGCGCATTCCCATGCTGCGCGGAACCTTCGGAGCCTGGCCGCAGGAAACCAAGGACGCGGTCATGGCCGCCCTCTCCCGCGTCGGCGTCGCAGAATATGCCGGCCAACGCGCCAATACGCTCTCGGGCGGCCAGCAGCAGCGCGGGGCCATCGCCCGCGCCCTGGTCCAGAAAGCCAAGATCATCCTGGCGGACGAGCCCGTCGCCTCCCTCGACCCGGTGTCGGCGCGCAAGGTCATGGAACTGCTGCGCGACCTGAACGCCTCTGACGGCCTGACCGTCGTCGTCACCCTCCACCAGGTCGACTACGCTCTGCGCTACTGCAAGCGCGTCGTGGCGCTCAAGGCCGGCAAGGTGGTCTATGACGGCCCCATTGATGGCCTCGACCGCGAGCGGCTGATCGACATCTACGGTCCCGAATTCGAAGACGCCTTCTGGGAAGGAGCGCCGAAATGATCCGTCGCCAAGTTTTGACCGCCCTGGCCGCCGCGGTGGCCCTGGCCGGTTGCGGCGAAAAGCCCGCAGAAAAGACCGGCGCGCCCAAGGAGCTGACCTTCTCGATCCTCTCGGCCGAGAACCAGGCCTCGATGCAGCCCCTGTGGCAGCCGCTCCTGGACGACATGTCCGCCCAGATCGGCGTCAAGGTGAAGCCCTACTTCGCCACCAACTACACCTCGCTGATCGAGGCCATGCGTTTCAACCAGGTGCAGGTGGGCTGGTTCTCCGCCCTGCCGGCCCTGGAGGCCGTTCGCCGCGCCGACGGAGAGGTGCTGGGCCGGGTGATCGACTCCGGCGGCGCCGATTCCTATACCTCGGTGCTGATCGTAAAGAAGGGCAGCGGCATCACGCTGGAGGACGTTCTGAAGTGCGGCAAGCGCTACTCCTTCGGGATCGGCGACGCCAAGTCGACCTCGGGCACGCTCGCCCCCATGACCTATCTGTTCACCCCGCGCGACATTGAGCCGGGAGCCTGCTTCAAGGGCGTCCGTTCGGCCAGCCACCAGACCAATGTCTTCTCCGTCGCCAACGGCGTGCTCGACGTGGCCACCAACAACTCCGTCGGCCTGGTCTTCGCGGCCCGCGAGAACCCTGAGGTCGCCGCCAAGATTCAGGTGATCTGGAATTCACCGCCCTTGCCGGAGTCCTCCATCGTCGCCCGCAAGGACCTCGATCCCGCGATCCGCGAGAAGATGCGGCAGTTCTTCCTGACCTATGGGACGGGGACCGGACCGCGCGCCGACAAGCAGCGCGAGGTGCTCAAGGGCCTGGCCTATGGCGGCTTCCGCCCGGCCGATGACAGCTATCTCGATCCGATCCGCGAGATGGAGGCCTCCGAGGCGCTGGCCGACGCCAAGCGCGGCGGCGACGTCGCCAAGATCGCCAAAGCCCAGACCGCTTTTGACGAAATCCGCGCCAAGGCCGCCCAGCGCCGCGCGGTCAATCCGGACGTCTGATGACCCTTATCGATCCGAAGATGGCGGGCGTCCCCCGGCCGCCCAGCCGCACCCTGGCCCAGCGGGCTCCCGACATCCTGGTCTGGGGCGGGGTGATCGCCTTCCTGGCCGTCAGCTTCGGCCCGGTGGAGATCAGCCGGCTGCCCATGCTGTTCTCCAATTCGGAAAACATGCAGCAGTTCGGTCGCGAGTTGCTGCGTCCGGACTTCACCAACTGGAAGCTCTACGTCGCCCAGATGTGGCTGACGGTGCAGATCGCGCTCTGGGGCACGTGCCTGGCGGTGTTCCTGGCCATTCCATTCGGCCTGGTCTGCGCCCGTAACATTTCCCCGGTCTGGCTGCAGCAGCCCATGCGCCTGGCGATGAACCTGCTGCGCTCGGTGCCGGATCTGGTGCTGGGTCTGCTGTTCATCGTGGCGGTGGGTCTGGGACCCTTCGCCGGCGTCATGGCTCTGGCCCTGAACACCGGCGGCGTCCTGGCCAAGCTGTTCTCGGAAGCCGTGGAGTCCATCGACCGCGGTCCCGTCGAAGGCGTGCGCGCCACCGGTGCGACGCCGCTCCAGGAAGTGGTCTGGGGCGTCATCCCCCAGGTCGCGCCTCTCTGGAGCTCGTATGCTCTCTACCGGTTCGAATCCAACTCCCGCTCGGCCACCGTGCTTGGCCTGATTGGTGCCGGCGGGATTGGCCAGACCCTGTTCGAATCCCTGAATGGATTCAACTATTCCCAGGTCGCAGCCATCGCCATCGTCATCGTCGTGGCGGTCACCCTGATCGACATGCTCAGCCAGACGATCCGCGCCCGCCTGCTGTAGTTCGCTCCGCCTACGGAGCGTCTGTCACAAATCCAAAGCCTGGCTGTCATCGTTTCGGCGTCAGACCGTCACGCAAGCTTGGCCCAAGCGTCACAGGACCTCGTTAAGCCGCCCCTAGCCTGAACAGGCACGGGGATAAGCTCCACAAGGATCCGAAGATATGACCTTCAAGACCTCGCTCTGCGCCGGTGTTGCGCTCAGCGTCGCCATGCTGGCGGCCGGCGCCGCCAGCGCCCAGGACACCACGGCCGCCTGGAAGGGCGCACCGCAGTGGACCAATGACGACGTCCAATTCAAGGTGCGGGGCCGCCTGCTCATCGACTACGTCTATCAGGACGTGAAGCGGGACGCCCCGCTGGCCGACTACAAGACCAGCAACGTCCGCGGCCGCCAGGCTTTCCTCGGCGTGGAGGGCAAGCTCAACAGCTACATCGCCTACAAGGCCGAGGGCGGCGCCGTGAACGGTGGGGCCTGGGCCTGGGACGACGTGGTGCTCGAGTACAAGCCCAACGATATGACCTCGATTATGGTCGGCAATATCAAGGCCGCTGGTCTGGAGAACCTCACTTCAACCCGCTTCACCACCTTCATGGACCGCGGTCCCTATGGCGACATGGGTCCCGACAGCTACGTCCTGTCCCTGGTGGCGAAGGTCAACGGCTACAACTGGACCGCCACCGGCGCGCTGCAGGGCGCCTCGATCAACAGCGCCGACGTCAACAACACCGCCGGCGCCAATCCGGGCTCGCGGGAGCGCAACGGCCTCACCGGCCGCGTCTCCTACGCCCCGATCCTGACCGATGTCGACAAGCTGCACATCGCCGCCTTCGGCCGGTACCGCAACCATGGTGACGAAGGCGCCTTCAACTACGCCGCCCGGCCCAACACCGCCTACGGCGACTCCGGCCGCTATATCGGCACCGGCGCCATCGGCGACACCGACAAGACCATTGGTCTCGAGGCGGCCTACCTCCACAACAACTTCTCGATCCAGGGCGAGTACTCCGCCATCCAGGTCGAGCGTCTGAAGACCGTCCAGCCGGGCGGCAACCCGGACATCAAGGTGGGCTACGCCTTCATCAGTTTCTGGCCCACCGGCGAACAGCGCAACTACGACGCCACCAAGGGCGAATTCGGACGTCCGAAGATCCTGAACCCGGTCACCGCCGGCGGCATGGGCGGAGTTGAACTGGCCCTGCGCTACGACTACGCCGACCTGACCGACGCCTACTCGACCGCCTCGACCGCGGCTGGCCGGACGCTCAGCCAGGACGCCGGCAAGTACAAGGCCTGGACGCTGGGGGCCAACTACTACCCCACCGGCTACGCCCGCCTGCAGGCCAACTACACCCGCTCGAAGATCGACAACCCCGGCGCCGGCCGCGACGTCGACGTCGACACCTTCCAGATGCGCGCTCAGCTCGACTTCTAAGCCGAGAAAATGAGGAGAATTCAGATGAAGACCGTTCAAGTTAAGACCCTGCTGGGCTGCGTCGCCGCCGCCGCCCTGCTGGGCGCCGGGGCGCCCGCCTGGGCCGCCCGGGACTATGTCTGGGCCGCCGGCTCGTCCACCGTGTTCCCCTTCTCCACCCGCGTTGCGGAAAATTATGCCAGGAAGACCGGTAAGAAGGCCCCCAAGGTTGAGAGCCTGGGCACCGGCGGCGGCATCAAGCTGTTCTGCGGCGGCGTCGGCGACGCCTTCCCCGACATCGCCAACGCCTCGCGTCCGATGAAGAAGTCCGAGTTCGACGCCTGCGTCGCCAAGGGCGTCAAGGACATCGTCCAGATCAAAATCGGCTTCGACGGCATCGTCGTGGCCACCGACAAGGACGGCGCCGACTACAACTTCAAGACCGAGCATCTCTACCTCGGCCTGTCGGCCAACGTGCTGCGCCAGGGCAAGTTCGTGAAGAACCCCTACACGACCTGGGACGAGATCGGCGCCGGCCTGCCCGGCAACCGCATCCAGGTCTATGGCCCGCCGCCCACCTCGGGCACCCGGGACGCTTGGGTCGAACTGGCCATCGAAGCGGGCGCGCGCAAGTATCCCACCGCCGACGAGTTGCGTTCGAACAACGAGAAGAAGTTCAAGGAACTCGTCGATCCGATGCGCAAGGACGGCTGGATCGACGCCGGTGAAAACGACAACGCCATCGTCGGCACCCTCACCAAGACGCCGGGCTCGCTGGGTGTGTTCGGCTGGTCCTACCTCGAAGAGAACATGGACAAGATCAAGGGCGCCAGCATCAATGGGGTGAAGCCTTCTGCGGGCTCAATCTCGGACGGTTCCTATCCCTTGGCCCGCTCGCTCTACATCTATGTGAAGAAGTCCCACATTGGGGTGACGCAGGGTCTCCAGGACTACCTCAATGAGTTCGTCTCCGACGCGGCCACAGGGCGCGGTGGCTATCTGCAAAGCCGCGGCCTGATCCCGCTGCCGGCCGGCCAGCACGACGGCCAGCAGGCCGCCGCCCAGAAGTTGACCCCCATGGCGCGCCCGGCCTCCTGAGCCCCCTCAATCCGGCACGCCTAGAGCGCCGCGGTCCCCCGGGACCGCGGCGTTTTCTTTTGGGGATCAGGCCGGCTCGGGGCGGCGTCGACGCACCCGCGCCAGCCGGCGAAGCTTGCGCCAGAACCGCGTCTTCTCGGGTTCGGGATAGGGCTGCAGGTTGCGGACGAAATCCTCTGCGCAGGCTCGCCAGGAAAAGCCCTCGGCGAACGCGCGGACCTGCTTGCGGTCCAGCTTCAGGGCTTCCAGGCAGGCCTCGCGCAGGCCCTCGGTGGCGCTGCCGGCCAGGACACCGGCGTTGCTGCCCGGAATGATGTCGATGGGGCCGGGCGCCGGATAGGCCGCCACCGGCGTGCCTGTGGCCATGGCCTCCAGGATCACCAGGCCGAAGGTGTCGGTGAGTGAGGGGAAGACGAAGACGTCGGCGCAGGCGAAGTGGGCCGCCAGTTCGTCGCCCATCTTGAAGCCGCGGAACACCACCTCCGGGTACTTGGCTTTCAGCTCCTCGGTCTGGGGGCCGTCGCCCACCACCACCTTGGTGCCGGGCAGATCGAGGCCCAGGAAGGCCTCGATGTTCTTCTCCACCGCCACCCGGCCTACCGACAGGAAGACCGGTCGCGCCAGGCCCTCATAGACGTCGGGCTCGTCAGGCATCCGGGGGCGGAAGGCCTCAGTGTCGACGCCGCGCGACCAGGCGGTGATGTTGCGGAAACCATGATGCTCCAGCTCATCGCGCATCGTCGGCGTGGCCACCATCAGGCGGCCTGACGGCTTGTGGAACCACTTCATGTAGGCGTAGCCGGCGGCCAGGGGCAGTGGCAGACGGGCCGAGACGTATTCCGGGAACCGGGTGTGGTAGCTGGTGGTGAAAGGCAGCTTCCACTCAACGCAGATGCGCCGCGCCGCCAGACCCAAAGGGCCTTCGGTGGCGATATGGATGGCCTCGGGCTCGAAGGCCTTGAACCGCTCCTGAACCGGCTCGTAGGTGCCCACCGCCACCTTGATCTCGGCATAGGTCGGCAGGGGGAAGGTCTTGAACTGGTCGGGGCTGATCACCTCGACCGAGTGGCCCATCTCCCGCATCTCCTTGATGACGCGGGTGAGCGTGCGGACCACGCCGTTGACCTGCGGCTCCCACGCGTCGGTCACCACCATGATGCGCATGGGCTTGAGGCTGTCACGCGGGGCGATGATGGCGTCCCGCACCCGGGTGCGAGAGGGCCGGGTCGGGGTCAGCGCCTGGGTCTGCAACCAGGCCCAGAAGGCGCCCATGAGGGCTTCGCGGGTGGGGAAGTGACGATAGACCGTGCGTTCGCCCACCTTCGCCTCGGCGGCGATCTCGGCGAAGCTCAACTCCTCCAGGCCGCCCGACTCCAGGCGAGTGGCCACGGCGCGCAGGATCTGGTCGTGGGTCTCGGCCTTCTGGCGATCGCGCAGATTGGAGACGTATCGCGTGGGGGGCATGGTCATGACAGCGGCACTGTCGTCAGTTCGGCGGGGCTGTCAAGAAAACGCGGTTACGCCGCCGCCGCGGTGGCCGGCACGAGCACGGGCATTTTCCGATCGATGGCGGACCATGAGCGGATCTTGGCCCACTCCAGGATCTCCAGGCGACCGTCGCCATGCTCGACGAGGGCGGTGCAGCTCTCCACCCAGTCGCCGTCGTTGATGTAGGCGATCCCATCGATGTCGCGCATCTCGGCCTTGTGGATGTGGCCGCAGATCACGCCGTCCACCCCGCGCCGGCGAGCCTCATCGGCGACGGCGGCCTCGAAGTTCTCCACGAACTGCAGGGCGTTCTTGACCCGGGTCTTCAGGTAAGCCGACAGGCTCCAATAGCCGAAGCCCATGCGCCGCCGCGCGCGATTAAACAGGGTGTTGAGCGCGATCAGCGCCCGGTAGGCGTAGTCGCCCACGAAGGCCAGCCAGCGGGCATGTTGCACCACGCCGTCGAACTCATCGCCATGAGTCACCAGGAAGCGCTTGCCGTCGGCGGTTTCGTGGATCGCGTCCCGGGCCACCACGACCCCGCCGAAGTGGACGCCAATGAATTCCCGGGCCCCTTCATCATGGTTGCCGGGGACATAGGTCACGTTGACGCCCTTACGGGCCATGCGCAGGACCTTCTGAACCACGTCGTTATGACTCTGCGGCCAGTGCCAGCCCGAACGCAGCTTCCAGCCGTCGATGATGTCGCCCACCAGGAAAAGGTTGTCGCATTCGACGTGGCGGATGAAATCGAGCAGCAGTTCCGCCTGACACCCCCTGGTGCCCAGGTGAACGTCGGAAATGAACACGGTGCGATAACGCCGGATTCCGAAATCGGACATCAAGGGCCTCTTGGCGAGCAACCAACGCCTGCCGGTTAGGCTGATTGCATGTCATTCTCATGAAACTGATGGCGCCCCTTTCGAAGCAGGGCCTTTCGGGGTAAGGGATTCCTAGGCCGACCCTCCCCCGGTCACCCAAAATCAGGTCCCGATGGACGCCCGTACCTATCCTGCGAAGGAGACGCCGAAGTCCCGGCGTACCCGAGCACGCATCCTCGACGCCGCCATGCGGTTGTTCGCCGACGTCGGCTATCACGCCGCCACCAACGCCATGATCGCGGATGCCGCGAACCTGACGCGCGGAGCGATGCTCTACCATTTCGCCAGCCGTGAAGAGTTGGTGGAGGCTGCGGTGACCTACATCGAGGTGGAGCGCGCCAGGCTCTTTGAGCAGGCGGCTTCGGCGCCCGCCGCCCCGGGAATCGACGCCTCCGAACACGCCATCGACGCCTACTGGGCCCTGCTGCACGAGGTGCCGTTCGTGGCCTTCGCCGAGCTGGAGACCGCCGCCCGCACCGAGCCGATGCTGCGGACCCGCCTCGCCGCCGCCCAGAGCGCCTTCGACCGCGCTCAGGTGGGCGACCGTTTCCTGGCGCTCGCCCAGGCCGGCGAGGACCCACGCTTCCAGACCAGCCGCGATCTGGGCCGCTTCCTGCTGGAGGGCCTGGCCAAGGGCGCGATGACCTATGATGAGCCGGCTCGCAAGGAGCGGCTGCTGACTGTGGTCAAGCGGGCTGTGCGGGTCCTCAACCGCAAGGGTGACGTGCAGGAACTCTGGCCCGATTAGGCCGGAGATCTAAAGGGTCGCCAGCAAACCCAGGAAGGCGATCGCCTTGATCGCGAGATACCAGAACACGGCGTTGAGGCTCAGAAAGCCCGCAACCAGGGCCATTCTGTAGAGACTCGGTCGACCCTTGCGGCCCATGGGGCCAAGGGAAGCTAAGGACATTCTCATTTCCTCCGCTGCTGCCGTTCGGTTCGGGGGGAGGCAGCTAAGCTTGAGCGTGGCACCGATTCTTCGTGAGTGAAACAGTGACGAAGTGTCACCCATCCAACGCGAGTTCCAAGCAAAAGGTTTCGTCAGGGTGGTGTGGCTTTCACCCAGGAATCGATGCGGCTTTCCAACAGGTCGAGGGGCAGGGGGCCCGCCAGCAGGACGGCGTCATGGAAGCGGCGGATGTCGAATCGATCACCGAGTTCGGCCTGGGCGCGGGCCCTCAGTTGGACGACCTTCATCTCCCCGGTCTTGTAGGCCAGGGCCGGGCCCGGCCAGGACACGTAGCGGGCTAGTTCGACCTCGATATTGAGCGGTGAGAGCGCGGTGTTGTCAGTGAAGCAGCCGCGGGCCTGATCCAGGCTCCAGCCCCGCCAATGGATGCCAGTATCAGCCACCAGCCGGCAGGCGCGCCACATCTCGTAGGACAGCCGGCCGAACCGCTCATAGGGGTCCTGGTAGATGCCCATCTCGCCCCCCAGCTTCTCGGCATAGAGGCCCCAGCCCTCGGTGAAGGCGGTGACCCCGGCGTTGCGGCGGAAGGCGGGCACGCCCGGAAGCTCCTGTGACAGCGCGATCTGCAGGTGATGGCCGGGGACCGCCTCGTGCAGGGTGAGGGCTGGCAGTTCGTAAAGCGGCCGCTGGTCCAGCTTGGCGGTGTTGACCATGTAGCCGCCGGCCACGCCCTGGGACGGGCTGCCGGAGAAGTAGCGGCCGGTGGTGTAGTTGGCCTCAATGTCGGCGGGCACGGGCCGCACGCCATAGGTTAGGCGGGGCAGGGTGGCGAACCAGCCGGGCAGCTTGTCGTCGATCCGCTTGGCGATGCGCGAGGCCTTTTCCAGCAGGTCCTCCCGCGAGGTTGCGTAGAATCTGGGGTCGGACCGAAGCATGGCGAGGAAGGCTTTGAAGTCACCCTTGAAGCCGGTCTCTGCGCGAACCGTCTCCATCTCGGCGCGGATCCGCGTCACCTCGGCGAGACCTGCGGCATGAATGGCGTCGGGGGTCTGCGTGGTGGTCGTATGGTCGGAAACCAGCCAGCTGTAATAGCGCTCGCCGTCGGGCAGGCTGCGGGCCGCGAGGGACTTGCGGCTGGCCGGCAGGTATTCCGTCTCCAGGAAGGCCACGAAGTCGCGTTGCGCCGGGCGCACCTTGTCGGCCACGACCGCCAGCGCTTGGGCCCGCAGCGCCGCCTGACCTCCCACCGGGATCGAGGCCGGGAGGGTCTGGAGCGGGGTCAGCAGGACGTCGGTCTCCACCGGCGCGGCGACCATCTCCTTCGCGCGGGCCAGGACCTGGTCGTTGGTGGTGCGGGGCTGAGTGAAGCCCCACTTCACGCCGCGCCGGGCGTTGGCGATGTTGGCGGCATAATAGGCGGGGATGGCGTTCAGCCGGTCGATCCAGGCCCGCGCATCGGCGGCCGAGCGCACCGGCGTGGTGGCGGCCAGGTAGCCGAGGGTCGAATGGAAGCCGCCATCGGAGTTGAACGGCATACGTGCCTCATCGAAGGCCAGGCTCCGGACCTGGCGATCCAGAGTCCAGGCCAGGAAGGCGCGGTTCAGGCGGGCGTCCTGCGACAGTCCGGCGTCGTCGATGGCCGCCAGCCGAGCCTGGAATGCCTTCAGGGCCTTGGTCCGCGCCGCGTCCGCGGCCGGCGTCACGTCGGGCAGGCGCGACAGGGCCGCGCGATCGCCTTCGCCGCCGGCTGTGATCGGATCGTCAGCCAGGGCATAGGCCTCATACTCGGCCACCAGCCTGTCCAGCGGCATGTCGTCGGCTAGGGCAGGTCCTGCCAATAGCAGCATGGCGAGGGCGAGCAGCAGGCGGCGCATGGGGATCGTCCTTCCGACAGGCGGACAAGCTGGCGCCGGGGGCGACGCCTGCCAAGCCCTTGCCGCCCGCCCGCGATCCGCGTCATGGTCCAAGCGCTGTTCAGGTCAGGGAGACCCCCATGAGCTTCCTCACGCGGCGCAAGCCCATCGCGCTGGAATTGCATCCGGACGACGGCCACCACAAGCTGAAGGCCACCCTGAGCTGGCCCCACCTGATGGCGCTGGGGATCGGGGCCATCATCGGCACCGGAATCTACACCCTGACCGGCGTGGCGGCGGGCCTGGCCGGTCCGGCGGTGATCCTGTCCTTCGCGGTGGCCGGCGCCGTCTGCGCCTGCGCGGCACTCTGCTACGCCGAGATGGCCAGCCTCATGCCGCATGCGGGCAGCGCCTACGCCTATTCCTACACGACCCTGGGCGAGGGCGTGGCCTGGGTGATCGGCTGGAGCCTGATCCTGGAATACACCCTGGTGTGCAGCGCGGTCTCGGTGGGCTGGTCCGGCTATGCGGCGGGCCTCATCCAGCAGGCGAACTGGCCCATTCCACCGGCGCTGCTCGCCGGTCCGGAGGTCGGCGGACTGGTCAATCTGCCGGCGGTCTTCATCACGCTGGTGGTCACCGCCATGCTGCTGGTGGGCACCCGCGAGAGCGCCACGGTCAACTTCATCCTGGTCTGCGTGAAGCTGGTCGCGCTCGCCGCCTTCGTGGCCCTGACCCTGCCGCACTTCGACGCCGGCCACTTCACCCCTTTCGCCCCCTTCGGCTACGGAGGCGAGGAGATCGACGGCAAGAAGTACGGGGTGATGGGGGCCGCGGCGATCATCTTCTTCGCCTTCTACGGTTTCGACGCCATCTCGACCGCGGCGGAGGAAGCCAAGAACCCGGCCCGCGATCTCACCATCGGCATCGTCGGCTCCATGCTGATCTGCACCCTGATCTACATGGTGGTGGCCGCCGCCGCCCTGGGCGCATCACCCTATGAGGCCTTCTCCAAGGACCCCGCGCCCCTGGCCTTTGTCCTGAGGGAGATCGGCCAAGGTCAGGCGGCGGCCTGGGTGGCCGGCGCAGCGGTGATCGCCATGCCCACGGTGATCATGGTCTTCATGTTCGGTCAGAGCCGGGTGTTCTTCGCCATGGCCCGCGACGGCCTGCTGCCCCGCTGGCTGGCGAAGGTCACCCCGCGCGGAGTGCCCAACCGTGTCACCATCCTGACCGGTGTGATCGCCGCGGTGATCGCGGGCGTCATGCCGCTGTCGGAGATCGCGTCCCTGGCCAATGCCGGGACGCTGGCGGCCTTCATCGCCACCAGCATCGCGGTCCTGGCCTTGCGCCGTTCGGCGCCGGCCCTGGCGCGGACCTTCAAGACGCCGCTGGTCTGGCTGATCGGCCCGGCGGGCGTGCTGGGCTGCGTCTACCTGTTCACCAGCCTGTCGGCCAAGACGATGGTCTTCTTCGCCGTCTGGAACATGATCGGCGTCCTGGTCTACCTACTGTACGGCCGGGTGAAGAGCCGTCTGGCCTGACGGCTACTCGGCCGGCTCGTCGAAGCCCTGCGGCCGGTCGGCGAGTTGGCGCAGGTACTGACCGTATTCGCTCTTGGCCAGACGGTCGGCGAGCTTCAGGAGCTGGGCGCGGTCGATCCAACCCTGGTGGAAGGCGATCTCCTCCAGGCAGCCGATGCGCAGGCCCTGCCGCTGCTCGAAGGTGCGGATCAGTTCGCCGGCCTGGATCAGACTGTCGTGGGTGCCGGCGTCTTCCCAGGCGAAGCCCCGCCCCAGCAACTCGACGTGCAGATCGCCCTCGTCGAGATAGATCTGGTTCAGGGCGGTGATCTCCAGCTCGCCCCGCGCCGACCGCTCCAGGGTCTTGGCGAAGGTCGAGGCGCGCCCGTCATAGAAGTAGAGGCCGGTCACCGCGTAGTTGGACTTCGGGTTCGCGGGTTTCTCCTCGATCCCCAGGGCCCGGCCGTCCGCGCCGAGCTCCACGACGCCATAGCGTTCGGGATCCTGCACCGTGTAGCCGAAGACCGTGGCGCCCTGCGTGCGGGCGTCGGCCGAGCGCAGCATCTGGCTGAAGTTCTGACCAAAGAAGATGTTGTCGCCGAGGATCATCACGCTGGGCTCGCCGCCCACGAAGTCCTCGCCCAGGATATAGGCCTCGGCCAGGCCGCCCGGCGTCGGCTGGACGACGTATTCGAACCGCACGCCGAGCTGGGAGCCATCGCCCAGCAGGCGCTGGAAGCCCGCCTGATCCTCGGGCGTGGTGATGATCAAAATCTCGCGTACCCCAGCCAGCAGCAGGACCGACAGCGGATAGTAGATCATCGGCTTGTCATAGACCGGCAGCAGCTGCTTGGAGACCGCCAGGGTCAGCGGGTGCAGGCGCGTGCCCGAGCCGCCCGCCAGGATTATGCCGCGTCTCATGCGTTCACCGAGGCTGTATTCAGGTCTTCGATAGTGTCCTCCAGCGCCTCGCGCCACGGCCGCAGGGTCAGACCAAAGACGCCCCGGAGCTTCACCGTGTCCAGTTCGCAATTCAATGCCCGCCGCGCCGGGGTCGGGAAGGCGCTGGTGGGCACGGGCTGCATGGGCGGCAGGGGTTGGCCGGGGCGGGCCAGTTGAAAGATCGCCTGGGCCATCTCGAAACGGGTGGCCACCCCGTCATTGACCAGGTGCAGCAGGCCCCACTCCGGCGCGCCGGCCGGCAGGCGCGACAGGCGCTGCGCCTGGCTGAGCATGAAGCCGGCCACGTCGCCGCTGGCCGTGGGCCGGGCGCGTTGATCGTCCACCACCTTCAGCAGCGGCTGGGTGTCCGCCAGCTGCAGCATCATCTGCAGGAAGTTCTGCCCGAAGGCCGAGAACAGCCAGGAAACCCTCGCCACTAGGACCCGGTCGCAGTGCTCCAGCACAGCCTGCTCGCCCGCCAGCTTGGAGGCGCCGTAGACGTGCAGGGGATTGGTGGCATCCGTCTCGACGTAAGGCCCGGTCTTCTCGCCGTCGAACACCATGTCGGTGGAGATGTGGATCAGCGGCACGCCGCGGGCCTGGCAGGCCCGGGCCATGGCCGCGGGGCCCCTGGCGTTCACGGCATGGGCGAGGTCGGGCTCGCTCTGCGCCTTGTCCACGGCGGCGTAGGCCGTCGCGTTGAACACCAGGTCGATGTCCGGGGTCTCGCCGATGGCGCGGGCCACGGCTTCGGCGTCGGTGACATCGACCTCGGCGCGCGACAACGCCTTGATCGTCACCCCGCCGCTTGAGCGGAGCAGCATCTCACGGGCCAGTTGCCCGGTGGCGCCGAACTGCAGGATCGTGGTGGTCATGCCTTGGCGAGACCCAGGCGCTCGGATTCAAAGCCGCGCTCGCGGATGGCTTCCCACCAGGCGCGGTTCTCGACGTACCAGCGCACGGTGTCCTCCAGGCCGGCGGCCAGATCGGTGCGCGGCGCCCAGCCCAGTTCATTGGCGAGCTTGGAAGCGTCGATGGAGTAGCGGAAGTCGTGGCCCGGTCGGTCAGCGACAAAGCTGATCCGCTCGGCATGGGGCACATTGGCCGGGGCCAGCCTGTCCAGGTGCGCGCAGAGGATCTTGATGATCTCGAGATTGCGCAGGTTCGAGTCGCCGCCCACGCAATAGGTCTCTCCCAGCCGGCCCTTCTGCAGCACGGTCAGCAGGGCGTCGGCATGGTCGTCCACGTGCAGCCAGTCGCGCACCTGGCGGCCGTCGCCATAGACCGGGATCGTCTTGCCCTCCATGGCGCGCAGCACCACGGTGGGAATCAGCTTTTCGGGAAACTGGAACGGGCCGTAGTTGTTGGCGCAGTTAGTGATCACCACCGGCAGGCCGAAGGTCCGGTTCCAGGCGCGCACCAGATGGTCGGCGCCGGCCTTGCTGGCCGAATAGGGCGAATTGGGATCGTAGGGGGTTTCTTCGGTGAAGCTGCCGCTCTCGCCCAGCGCCCCGAACACCTCGTCGGTGGAGACATGGTGGAAGCGGAACGCCGCTTTCCTGTCGGGAGCCAGGCCCAGCCAGTAGGCGCGCGCGGCCTCCAGCAGGACGGCGGTCCCCATGACGTTGGTGCGAACGAAGTCCAGCGGACCGTCGATGGCGCGGTCGTTGTGGCTCTCGGCGGCCAGGTGCATCACCGCGTCGGGCTGATGCCGGGCGAAGATCGCCTTCACCGCCGGAGCGTCACAGATGTCGGCCTCTTCGAAGGCATAGAGCGGCGAGGCCGAGACCTCGGCGACATTCTCCAGATTGGCCGAGTAGGCCAGGACGTCGAGGTTGACCACCTCATGGCCGTCCGCCACGGCCCGTCTCACGACCGCCGACCCGATGAACCCGGCGCCGCCCGTAACAAGGATTTTCATGGAGTCTTTCGTAAGCGATGGCGGCGGTCTTGCCACGTCAATTCCCGCAGGGATTGCCTCTAACAGGAGATCGCGCTCGGCTCAATTCGTGTGGCGCGTGGCGCTTTTTCGTACGGGCCGCGCTTGAGGCGTCCGGATGGGGCGCCTACAGTCGCTTCAACTCGCTCCTCGCATTTTCGGGGAACACGCCGCGCCTCCGCATTTTCGGGGACCAGTCGAAGGCGGGTGGCGCGCGTCGCGCCTTGGGGATGGCTGTGGTTTCGAGTTCAGACGATGGGGTGGTTGCGGCCCCCGACGCAGGGCCCAGGCCCAGCTTTCCGCCTGGCGGGCCTCGTGGTCCCGGCGGCCCGGGCGGGCGCTTCGGCGGCAAGGACCTGACCACCGGCCCCATCGGCCCAACCCTGATCGCCTTCGCCCTGCCGGTGATGGGCTCCAATATCCTGCAGTCCCTGAACGGCACGGCCAACGCCATCTGGGTCAGCCACGTCCTGGGGGAGGCGGCCCTGACCGCCACCTCCAACGCCAACATCATCTTCTTCCTGATGCTGGGGGCGGCCTTCGGGGTCAGCATGTCGGCCAACCTGTTGATCGGCCAGTCGGTCGGCGCCGGCGACCTGCCGATGGTCAAGCGTGTGATCGGCACCGCCGTCACCTTCTTCCTCGTGCTGTCGATCGGTGTGGGGGTGAGCGGCTACGTCTTCACCCCAGCCATCCTCCGCGCCATGGGCACGCCTGCGGACGCCGTCCAAGACGCGATCACCTATCTGCGGGTGATCTTCCTGGCCATGCCGTTCATGTACTTCTTCTCCTTCGTCATGATGGCGCAGCGCGGGGCGGGCGACAGCCGCACGCCCTTCTATTTCTCGCTGCTCGCGGTCGGGATGGACGTCATCCTCAACCCCATCCTGATCACCGGCTTCGGACCCGCGCCCCGCATGGGGATCGCCGGCTCGGCCATGGCCACCCTCACCAGCCAGACCATCACCCTGGGGATTATCCTGGTCTATCTCTACCGGACCAACTCGGTGCTGGTGCTGCGCCGCGACGAGTGGAGGCTGCTCAAGCCCGAATGGGAGATCCTCAAGACCATCGTGGTCAAGGGCATGCCCATGGCTTTCCAGATGCTGGTGATCTCCGGCTCCGCGGTGCTGATGATCACCATGGTCAACACCTATGGGTCGCACACTGCGGCGGCCTACGGGGCGGCGACCCAGCTCTGGACCTATGTGCAGATGCCGGCCATGGCCCTGGGCGCTGCGGTCTCATCCATGGCCGCCCAGAACGTGGGCGCGGGCAGGATGGATCGGGTGGACAAGATCGCCGGGATCGGTTCGCTCTACGCAGCCCTGCTCAGCGCCGGGCCGGTGGTGGTGATCTACCTGATCGAGCCGGTCATCCTGCACCTGTTCCTCCCGATGGGCAGCCCGTCCCACCCCATCGCCATGCGCATCAACATGTTCGCCCTCTGGGGTTTCATTCCCTTCGGCGTGTCGTTCGTGCTGTCTGGGATCGTGCGGGCCACGGGCTCGGTCTGGCCGCCCCTGTTCGCCATGATCATCTCGATGTGGATCGTCCGGGTGCCCTTCGCCCACCTTTTGATGCCCTATATCGGCGCGGACGCCATCTGGTGGAGCTTCCCCATGGGCAGCATCACCTCCTGCATCCTGGCCGCGTCCTGGTATCGATGGGGCCCATGGCGCAACGCCCGCCTGATGAAGTTCAGCCCGCATGGGGACGCACCCTCCACCGGCCTCAGCCCGCCCGGCGGGCTGGAGGAGAGCGAGGCCTCTGAAGCCGTGGCCGAGGGCGGCCAGCCCTTGGCGTCCTCGAAGGCTTAGGCTTGAAGCCCTTCAGGGTTCGACGAGGGCGGAATAGACCAGGGTTCGCAGCTCGCGGCGGATCGGGTAGGCGCTGGACGGCAGGACCTGGGTCATGAACACCACCTGGATGTCTTCCACCGGATCGACCCAGAAGGCTGTCGAGGCCGCGCCGCCCCAGTAGTACTCGCCGGGGCTGGAGGTCAGCATGGCCTTGACCGGATCGAAGGTGACCGCGAACCCCAGGCCAAAGCCGACCCCAGCGTTGGTGGCCTCCGAGAACAGCGAGCGCGACAGCTTGGTCAGGTCCTGGCCGCCGGGCAGGTGGTTGGACGCCATCAGCTTCAGGGTCTTGGGCGCCAGCAGACGTTGACCATCCAGCACCCCGCCGTTCCCCAGCATCCGGCAGAACGCCATATAGTCCTTGGCCGTCGAGACCAGGCCGCCGCCGCCGGAGTGGAAGCTGGGGGCGGTCAGATAGGGGCTGGTCTCAGGGTCGTCCTGCAGGGTGAGGCCGCCGGTCGGGGTGGCGTTGTAGCAGGCGGCGAAGCGGGACCGCTGGTCCTCGCGCACCTGGAAGCCGGTGTCGGTCATCTTCAGCGGATCGAAGATGCGGGTCTTGAGGAAGGTCTGGAACGGCATGCCGGAGATGCGCTCCACCAGGACGCCGAGGACGTCGGTCGAGATCGAATAGTTCCAGGCCTCGCCCGGCGAGAACTCCAGGGGCAGCTTGGCCAACTCGGCGACGAAGCCGTCGAAATCCAGGCCGTGGGTGTCGGCGATCTTCAGCTTGCGGTAGGCGGCGTCGACATTGCCGCGGTTCTGGAAGCCGTAGGTCAGGCCCGAGGTGTGCCGCAGCAGATCGACCATCTGCATGGGGCGGGTGGGGGGCGTGGTCATGAACTGCGGCGTGATCCCGGCGGCGAACACCCCGAGGTTTTTCCACTCCGGGATAAAGCGGCTCACCGGATCGTCCAGGGCCACCAGGCCTTCCTCCACCAGCATCATGAAGGCGACGCTCGTGACCGGCTTGGTCATCGAATAGATGCGGAACAGGGTGTCGGTGTCGACGGCCTTGCCGCGCTCGCGGTCGGCCTGACCCAGCAGGGTCTCGTGGACCAGCTCGCCCCGGCGGCTGATCTGCACCTGGGCGCAGGGGATGCGGCCTGGCTCGACGTAGAGGGCCTGCAGGAAGGCGTCGAGCTTGCCGAGGCGTTCGCTGGAGAAGCCGAGTTTTTCGGGCCGGGTCATGGACGACAATCCTCTGAAACTTGAAGGCGGACACCGTCGCCAAGGGCGGGCCGGATTTCAAGCGAAACGCCGTTGCGTTCGATGGCGCGGATCACTATTGGTGTTGTTGTCAGAAGCGGGAGGAAGCACTGATGACCTACGCCAGCGGGCGAGTCATTCACGACGCCGACAGTCACGTCATGGAAACGCGGGAGTGGCTCGAGCCCTTCATCGCCGAAGCTGTCAAAGGGGCGCTGAAGCCGCTCTACGGCCGCGAGCGCAACCGCATCGACGACCTGCTGGACGGGGCCAAGGCGCGGAAGACCGACGCGGCGGCCATGGAGAAGGCCTTCGAAAATCCCATCGCCGGCCCCAAGGGCTGGGCCGCCGCCGGCGCCTTCGACGCCGACGAGCGCAAGCGGGTGCTGGACCTCTTCGGCTTCTCCAGCCAGCTGGTGTTCGCCACCTCGTCCCTGGCGCCGGCCCTGGCGGCCAAGGCGCCTGAAGCGCTCTATGCGGGCGCGCGGGCGCACAACCTAGCCATGGCCGGCTTCTGCGGAACGGATCGCCGTCTGCTGGGTGTCCACTATGTGCCCCTCGACGACGCCGACCGGGCATTGGAGGAGACCGAGATCGCTCTGCAGGCCGGCGCGGGCGCCATCTGGGTCTCGGCCGGCGCGGCCGGAGAAAAGTCGCCGGGCCACCCTGACTACGATCCGATCTGGCGGCGGCTGGAGGCTGCTGGCGTCCCCTTCGTCCTGCACATCGGACCGGGCACCCAGACCCAGCCCAAGCCCTTCCGGAACAATGGCCGCGAACGCGCGCCGGATCTGCACGGCGGCGGCGAGAACCTGCGGTTCGCCGATTATGTGATGCTGGCCTACGCCCCGCAGATCTTCCTGACGGCTCTCATCTACGACGGAGTCTTCGAGCGCTTCCCCAACCTCAAGGGCGGGGTGATCGAAGCCGGCGCCGGCTGGGCTCCGGAATTCCTGCGTGAGCTGGACCTGGCCCATAAGAGCTTCGGCCGCACCGATCCCTACCTGAAGGCCATGACGATGAAGCCCTCGGAGTACATCCGGCGGGCGGTGAAGTTCACGCCCTTCCCGGGTGAGGACGTGGGCCGGATGATCAAGGACGGCGGCGCCGAACTTTTCATGTTCTCCAGCGACTACCCGCACCCGGAGGGGACCAACGACCCGCTGGGCCGCTTCGAGCGGACCATGGCGGATATCGACGAGGATGCGAAGGACCGGTTCTACCGCCGGAATTTCGAGGAGATGATGGGCCTGAAGGCCTTCGCACCGGCCTGATCGCCCTCCCGGCGTCTGCCTGTGACCCCGGGCCTGGTCCGGGGTCACGCCTTTTTCCGCCGCCCTTCGCGTGAGGGACGTTTGGCCTTATGACGCTTCCAGCAACATGGGGGCGGCTTTGGCGGAGGGACGTCGACCGGCGGAGGTGAGGCGCCGGCAGATCGTCGAGGCGGCTGCGGGGCTGGCGGTGGCGCAGGGCTATCTGCCCCTGCCGCCCGAGCGGCTGGCCCGGGCCGTGGGGGTCAGCAAGGCGCTGGTCTACGGCTATTTCCCCGACCAGCACGAACTGTTCAACGCCGTGCTGATCCATGAATTCTCGGCCCTCGAGGCCGCGGGGCTGGAGGTCGCCTCCCAGGCTACGTCCCTGGAGGCTGCGGCCCTGGACTGCGCTGAGCTCTACTTCCGCCACGTCTGCGCCCGGGGCCCGGTGATCCACGTGGTGCTGCGCGATGTCTACATGGCCGGGCGGGTGGATGCGAAGGTCGCCGCGATCCGCGACCGCGTCGCGCGCCGTCTGGCGCGCCGGGTGCGCGGCGAGTTGGGATTGCCGCCCGAGGAGGCCGTCGCCGCCCTCACCCTGGCCACCACCATCCCCGAGGACGCGGGCCGCCTGGTCTGGCAGGGCGATCTTTCACCGCAGGGCGGCCTGGAGCTGTGCCGGCGGCTGACCTCCGCGGCCCTGGCCGGCCTGCGCCCGGCCTGAATATCAGTCCGGCTTGGGCCGATAGGCGCGGGCGAGTTCGCGGTTGCCGGCGGTGACCATGGCCAGGGTCAGGCGCTCAGCGCTCGTCAGGCTCAGCTTGCCCCCCGCCAGCAGCCGCCCCGCCCGCCGCGTCAGGGCCGTCAGCACCGCCGTCGCGCCGAAGGCCAGCTCCGGCGGCAGCCCGTAGCTGAGGTTCAGGTCCTCCGCGACCCGGCGGGTGTCCCAGCGGCGGGTGACCCGCCGCTCCTCCCGCAGCCCCTCGCGAACCTCGGCGCTCTGGGTCAGAACCTGGATCAGGGCGCCGCGCTGGGCGACCTCGCGCAGATAGGTCACGGTCGACAGCATCACCCGGGTGTAGCGGTCAGCGCCTCGGCTCAGCTCGGCCCTCCGCTGAGTCTCCATGGCGTGCAGTTCCCGCCGCGCGAGCGCCAGCAGCAGGTCGCGGCGCTTGGGGAAATAGTTGTGTGCCTGGGCCTCGCTGATCCCGATGCTGCGGGCGACGGCCTTCATCGAGGCGGCGGGGAGGCCCTCGGCGGCGATCAGACTCGCGGCCGCCTCGATCAGCTGCTCGCGCCGGGCCTCGGTGGAGAAGCGTGTCCGCTGGCGGCGCGACGGCGCCCTCCCGCCGGCGATGACGATGACCTCACCGGCGCCCTCCGGCGCGGGCGGCAAGGGCGGGGCGGGGGCGGCCCTTCCGGCCTGCGCTCTGGCCCAATGGCCCCTAGGCGGGCAGGGGATCAGCAGCCGGTCGCAGATCTTGCCCAGGCCGCTGCTGCTCAGCCCCAGGTCGCGGGCGGTGGCGGCCAGGGGCTTGGCCCACACCAGGTCGTACAGTCGTTGGCGGGTCAGCGGCGCGGTCATCGCCTGATCCTATCCGCACCGGGCGGCGCGCGCGACCCATGGGCGGGCCGCGACGCCGCCGGGTGCTCCGGCCTCAAGATGCTCAACCGAAGAATTTCGTGCATCTGACGTAAAGGCGACGTTGCGTAAGCCGAACAAGCGTTTGATAATGGAAACCAGACCGATGGCCTAAGAGCCTGTCGCGTCGCGGATTTTTGGTTTGGCGCCGCTCTGCGCCATACCGGATTTAGGAAAAATAGGCCGCGCTCGGCGGCGCCATGGGAGGCCATAGATGGCTTGGGATTTTGAAACCGACCCGGAGTTCCAGAAGAAGCTGGACTGGATTGAGGACTTCATGCGCGAGGAGGTCGAACCTCTGAGCCACCTGGGCATGGCCGCCCACGGCCCGCTGGGCCGCGAGAAGTTCATCAAGCCTCTGCAGCAGAAGGTGAAGGATCAGGGCCTGTGGGCCTGTCACCTGGGTCCCGAACTGGGCGGTCAGGGCTTCGGCCAGCTGAAGCTCGGCCTGATGAACGAGAAGCTCGGCCGCAACGGCCTGGCTCCCACCGTCTTCGGCTGCCAGGCGCCCGACACCGGCAACGCCGAAATCATCGCCCACTACGGCACCGACAAGCAGAAGGAGCAGTATCTCTGGCCGCTCCTCAATGGCGACATCCGCTCGGCCTTCTCGATGTCGGAGCCCACCGGCGGTTCCGACCCCTTGACCTTCAAGACCCGCGCGGTCCTGGACGGCAATGAATGGGTGATCAACGGTGAGAAGTGGTTCTCCACCAACGCCCGCTTCTCCAAGGTCCTGGTGCTGTACGCGGTCACCGATCCGGACGCGAAAGACCAGTATCGTCGCACCTCGATCTTCCTCGTGCCCACCGACACCCCCGGCGTCGAGATCGTGCGTAACGTCGGTGTCGGCGGTGGCGGCGAAATCGGCGGCGGCACCGAGGGCTATGTCCGCTACACCAACGTGCGCGTTCCCTACGACGCCCTGCTGGGCGAACGCGGCGCGGCCTTCGTCATCGCCCAGGTCCGCCTGGGCGGCGGCCGGGTCCACCACGCCATGCGCACGGTGGGCTCCTGCAAGCACGCGCTCGACCTGATGTGCCAACGCGCCGCTTCGCGGAACACCCGCGACGGCAAGCTGGCCGACCTGCAGATGGTGCAGGCCGACATCGCCGACAGCTGGATCGCGCTGGAGAGCTTCCGCCTGCTGGTGCTCCGGACCGCTTGGCTGATCGACAAGCACAAGGACTACAACATGGTCCGCAAGGACATCGCGGCCATCAAGGTCATGATGCCCAAGGTCTATAACGACATCGCCACCAAGGCCGCCCACCTGCACGGCGCGCTCGGCGTCTCTAATGAAATGCCCTTCATGCACATGGTCACCAGCTCCCTGGTGATGGGCATCGCCGACGGTCCGACCGAGGTCCACAAGGTGACCTTGGCCAAGCAAGTCCTGAAGGACTACCGGCCCGACAACGACCTGTTCCCGAAGTACCACATCCCGCGCCTCCGCGAGGAAGCCCAGGAGAAGTACGCCGACGAACTGGCCGACCTGAAGAAGGGCTACGAAGCCCTGCGCGCGGCCAAGGAAACCGCTTAAGGTTTCCGGGTTCCAGCCCTTCCCGCCGACGGGAAGGCGCGACAATGTGGGGCGGTTCCTTAGCGGGGACCGCCCTTCGCATGTCCCCACATTTCAAACGCTCCATTTCCAAGACCGAGGCTTTTCATGACCGACGCTCCCGCCTGGCCCGTGATGTCCATCCAAGCGGCCCACGCCCAGCTGACGGCGCCTGGCCAGAGGTTTGAGATGGAGGAGCAGGTCATCCGGGGGGTCGCGACCCGCGTCTGGAAGAACGCGCCGCCCACCCTGCGCGACGTCTTCCTCAACGGTCGGGCCTTCGGCGAGCGCGAATTCCTGATCAACGACGATGAGCGGGTGAGCTACGAGACCTACGCCCGGGCGACGATCACGCTCGCCCATCGGCTGGCCGCCGACGGGGTAAAGAAGGGCGACCGGGTCGCCGTCATCATGCGCAACCTGCCGGAATGGCCCGTCGCCTTCTGGGCCGGGATCCTGCTGGGCGCCATCGTCACCCCGCTGAACGCCTGGTGGACGGGCGCGGAGCTCGAATACGGCCTGGCCGATTCCGGCGCCAAGGTCGCCTTCGTTGATGATGAACGTCTGGAGCGCCTGGCCGATCACCTGAAGGCCCTGCCCGACCTGGAGCGGGTCTACGTCTCCCGACTTCACGAGGCCCGCGGGGACGCGCGCGTCCGCCGCCTGGGGGAGGTCATCGGCAAGCCCAACGACTGGGCGGCGCTGGCCGACCTGCCCCTGCCCGACGTGGCGATCGAGCCCGAGGACGACGCCACCATCCTCTACACCTCCGGGACCACGGGAAAGCCGAAGGGCGCGCTTGGCACCCACCGCAACATGACGTCGAACATCATGGCCAGCGGTATCTCGGCGGCACGCAACTTCCTGCGGGCCGGCCAGCCCCTGCCGGAGAGCGACCCGCACAAGCTGCCCCAGCGGGTCAGCCTGCTGGTGGTGCCGATGTTCCACGCCACGGGCCTGTCGGCCAACCTCAGCCCCAGCATGAACGCCGGCGGCAAGATCGTGATGATGCGCCGCTGGGAGCCGGAGGCCGCCATGAAGCTGATCGAGGCCGAGCGCGTCTCCTCCACCGGCGGGGTTCCCACCATCGCCTGGCAGCTCATCGAGCACCCGGCGCGGGCCAAGTACGACCTGTCGTCCCTGGTGGCGGTCTCCTACGGGGGCGCGCCCTCGGCGCCGGAACTGGTGCGCAAGATCGTCGAGGTGTTCCCGGCCTCCCAGCCCGGCAACGGCTGGGGCATGACCGAGACCACCGCCACCTTCACCAGCCACCTGGGCAAGGACTACTCGGCGCGTCCCGACTCGGCCGGCCCCGCTGCGCCCGTGGGCGAGATGCAGATCCGCGACCCGGCCGACGGAGTCACCGTCCTGGCCGAAGGCGCGGTCGGTGAGCTGTGGGTCAAGGGTCCGCAGGTGGTGAAGCTCTACTGGAACAAGCCGGAAGCGACGGCCGAGACCTTCGTCGACGGCTGGCTGCGCACCGGCGATCTGGCGCGCATCGACGAGGAGGGTTTCCTGTTCATCATCGACCGGGCCAAGGACATGCTCATCCGTGGCGGTGAAAACATCTACTGTGTCGAAGTCGAAAATGTTTTGTATGACCACTCCGACGTGATGGACGCGGCCCTGGTCGGCGTTCCGCACAAGACGCTCGGTGAGGAACCGGCGGCCATCGTGCATCTGAAACCCGGGGGAACGGCGACCGAAGCCGAACTGCGGGCCTGGGTGCGGGCGCGGCTGGCGGGGTTCAAGGTCCCGGTGAAGGTCGTGTTCTGGCCCGAAACCCTGCCCCGGAACGCCAACGGCAAGATCCTCAAGACCGAGCTGAAAAAGGTGTTTGAGGAGTAGGCATGAGTTCTCTGGCGCGAAAGCCGCTGATCGTCGGGATCGGCGGCACCATCCGCTCCAACTCCTCCACCGAGAAGGCGCTGAAGGTGGCGCTGGCGACGGTCGAGGCGGGGGGCGGCGAGACGCGCCTGCTGGGTGGCGAGTTCCTGGCCAGCCTGCCGATCTACAATCCCCAACCGGGCGGCCCGACGCCTGAGCAGAAGGTTCTCACCGACGCGGTGCGCGAGGCCGATGGCGTGATCGTCGCCAGCCCTGGCTATCACGGCTCGATCTCCGGGGTCGTGAAGAACGCGCTGGACACCCTGGAGGGCTTGCGCGATGACGCCCGCCCCTACTTCACCGGCCGCGCCGTGGGCTGCGTCATCACCGCCGAGGGCTGGCAGGCCGCCGGCACGACATTGACCACGCTGCGATCGATCATACATGCCCTGAGGGGCTGGCCGACACCCTTCGGCGCGGCCCTGAACGCCAATTCCGGTTCCTTCGACGCCGAAGGCGCCTGCGTGGACCCGAAGGACGCCTGGCAACTCGCCACGGTGGGAGAACAGGTCCTGGAATTCGCCCTGCTGAAAGCCGCCCGATGAAGCGTCCCTATCTCGTCCAGCCCGGTTCCTCCTCTTCCGCCTCCGACGGTGGTGGTGGTGGTGGCGAAGAGGCCCACGAATCCGCGATCTCGCCGATCGAGGACATCATCGAGGATGCCCGCAACGGCCGCCCCTACATCCTGGTGGACGCCGAGGACCGGGAGAACGAGGGCGATGTCATCATCCCGGCCCAGTTCGCCACCCCCGACCAGATCAACTTCATGGCCAAGCACGCGCGGGGCCTGATCTGCCTGTCGATCACCGCCGAGCGCGCGCGCCAGCTGCGCCTGCCGCCGATGGCGGCGGAGAACCGCGAGGGCATGGGCACCGCCTTCACCGTCTCCATCGAGGCGGCGACGGGGGTCACCACCGGCATCTCGGCCCATGATCGCGCCCACACCGTGGCCGTCGCCATCGACCCCACCAAGGGCATGGACGACATCGTCTCACCCGGCCACGTCTTCCCGCTGGTGGCCCGCGACGGCGGCGTGCTGGTCCGCGCCGGTCACACCGAGGCGGCGGTGGACATCTCCCGTATGGCTGGCCTGAACCCGGCCGGGGTGATCTGCGAGATCATGAAGGACGACGGGTCGATGGCGCGCCTGCCCGACCTGGTGGGCTTCGCCCAGCTGCACGGCCTGAAGATCGGCACGATCGCCGACCTCATCGCCTACCGCCGCCGCACCGAGCGGCAGGTGGAACGGGTGCTGGAGACGCCTTTCGACAGCGCCTACGGCGGCCGTTTCCGGATGGTGATCTACCGCAACATCCTGGACGCCACCGAGCATGTGGTCCTGACCAAGGGCAAGATCGATCCGGACAAGCCGACCCTGGTGCGTATGCACCGCGTCGACTTCGCCGCCGACATGCTGGGGCACACCGAGGCGCGCCGGGACTATGTGCCCCACGCCCTGCAGGCCATCGCCGACTATGAAGGGGCCGGCGTCGCGGTGTTCATCCGGGACTCCAACCCGGCCTGGCTGTCTGAGCGCTACGGCGCCGAGCCGGGAACCGATCACGGAGCCAATGTCCTGCGCGACTACGGGGTCGGCGCCCAGATCCTGCTGGATCTCGGGGTGCGCGACATGACCCTGCTGTCCAACTCCGCCACCGTCCTGCCGGGCTCCGGCGGCTATGGCCTGCGCATCGTCGGCCGCAAGCCGCTCGACTAGGGCCACGCCGCGGGCCGGTTCGCCGGCTTCACCCCGCCCTGAGGCGCCTAGAGCCGGATGGCTTCTCTCGAAGCCTGAATCCGGCTCCATAACTCTGAAATTAGATCACGATTCAACGCTCAGACGATTCCGTCTAAGCGCATCGTGATCTAGGCGGCGACGTGCCGGTCGGACGTTTCGCCGGCCCGGGCGTCGGGCGGCACGGTCATCCGCCAGTGCCCGCGGTCCAGGACGATGGTCCGCTCAGCGGCCAGGCGGCGGAGCTCCTCGACCACGCGGGACTCCTGGAAGCCGCGGTTCCAGCGCCGTTCCAGGGACTCCAGGATTGTGCCGGTGTCGGCGCCCTCGTCGTGGGCGCGCACGGCCGCCAGGATCATGTCCTGCAGACTGCGCTTGATGCGGCCACGGGTCAGGCCGCTCTTGCGGACGGGCTCGACCTTGGGCGTGGCGGGGGACGACTCGTCGGGCTCAGCCTCGATGAGAGGCGCTCCGTCGAGGGCCGCCAGAGCGATGTTGACCGCGCGCAACTCCCTCTCGAAGGGCTCGGCGACCTTGGCTCGGGCGGCGACCATCTGAGCCTGGACTTCGGATCGGTGCTGCAAGAGCAGTTTGCGGATGACGTTCATAGGTTGTTTTCGGCGCGCCCGGGGGGCGATAGCGACGCGGCGCCTCGTTGGCTGGATTTGCGACAGATCGTCTCATGTGGGCTATATTTATCGCCTCTAAATTCTTTCAGAACCTGTACTTTTTCGACCCGAATTGGGTTTTTTATAGTTAATAGAACTTAACGATTCCGGCTTGTTGCTGGCCAATTACTGGTCTTTCGTCGGGTCAGGTGCGGTGCAGGCGTGTGATATTGTTAGGGGATTCGACACTCACAGGGTTCTGAGTGAGCGCGGTCGCAGGCTCGCGCTCTCCAGCCTGGGGCAAAAAAGCCATCCTCCCGCCGAGAGGGGCTTCTCTTGAGACAAAAGTGCTCGAACGGGGGGGCGGACCACCTCAGAATGAGGGCCTGCACGCCTAAGCTGTGACCGCGACGCCGCCGCCGCGCCGGGCGCCGCAGCGCGCCTTGCCGTAGGCCGAGGCGGCCTGCCGCCGAGGCGATCTGCGAAGGTCCTGATTTAAAAGGAACTCGGGCGTGTCCAAGCTCGCGATTGTCGTTTTCTTGGCGGCGGAACACGCCTATATGACGCTCTGCTACTTATGCACCGCCCGGCCGAAAGGCCGGGCGCCGTCATTTTCGGAGTCCGTCATGACCGACATTCTGATGCCGAAGGCGACCGCCGTCTGGCTGGTCGACAATACCTCGCTCACCTTCGAACAGATCGCCGATTTCTGCGGCCTTCACCCCCTGGAAGTGAAGGGCATCGCCGATGGCGAAGTGGCGCGCGACATCCGCGGCGCCGACCCGATCGCCAACGGCCAGCTTTCCCGGGAACAGCTCGACGCCGCCCAGGCCAGCGACAAATACCGCATGGTCGCCCAGAAGAGCCGCCACGCCGAGTTGCTGAAGCCGGTGAAGAAGGCTCCGCGCTATACACCCGTGTCGCGCCGCCAGGACCGCCCCGACGCCATCGCCTGGTTCATCCGCAACCACCCGGAAGTGGCCGATAGCCAGATCGCCCGCCTGCTGGGCACGACGAAGGCCACCATCGACCAGGTGCGTAACCGTCAGCATTGGAACGCGGCCAACATCAAGCCGGTGGACCCGGTGACGCTTGGCCTCTCCACCCAGCTCGAACTGGACGCGGTGGTGCGCAAGGCGGCCGACAAGAAGGCCAAGGACGACGCCAAGCGCGGTATCGTCGAGCCCGACGGCGCGACCCTAGAGTCGGCCTCGGTCACGGGCGCCGCCCAGGTCGAGGACGTCGCCGACGACGCGGGCTACGACGACGACGACGCCGAGGATTGATCAGGTCGGAGCCCTGGGCGGACACAAGTGACCGCCCAGGGCCTCCCCCTCCAGAAGGCTCCGGGCCTCAGGCTCTAGTGAGCCCGGGCGCGCAGGGCCTCCATCTCTTCCTTCAGCTTGAGCTTCTTGCGCTTGAGTTCCTTAAGTCGGGCCTCGTCTGATGCTGGTCGGTTAAGCTCGTCCTGGATCGCCTGATCGAGAGAGTGATGGCGGGATCCGAGTTCACGGATGCGGGCTTCAACGGCCATGACGGGTCGTCTCCTTGTGTTGGAACGATGCCAACACTGAACACCCGCTGGTCTGCTCTGTCAGATCACATATGTTTGCACGTGAGCGGACGGAACAGGCGCCTTGAAATCGGGCGCGGGGACCCTGTGGCATGACAAAAACCGATCGTCCGCGCCTCGTGGTGGGCATTTCCGGGGCAAGTGGCGTCGCCTATGGCCTGCGGGCGTTGGACGCCTGCCGCGATCTCGGTGTCGAGAGCCACCTGATCCTCAGTCGCGCCGCGGCCCTGACCATCGTTCAGGAGACTGAACTGTCGGTCGCCGATGTCCAGGCCCGCGCCGATGTGGCCCACAAGGTCGGCGATGTCGGCGCCTCGATCGCCTCAGGCTCCTACCCGACGCTCGGCATGATCGTCGCCCCCTGCTCGGTGCGCACCATGAGCGAGGTGGCCACCGGGGTGACCTCGTCCCTGCTCACCCGCGCCGCCGATGTGACCCTGAAGGAACGCCGCCCCCTGGTGCTGATGGTGCGCGAAACGCCCCTGCATCTGGGTCATCTCCGCACCATGGTGAAGCTGGCCGAGATGGGGGCGGTGATCGCCCCGCCGCTGCCGGCCTTCTATGCCAAGCCCGCCAGCCTGGAGGAGATGGTCGACCAGTCGGTCGGGCGGGCGCTGGATCTGTTTGGCCTCTCCTGGAGGCCTGTGAAGCGTTGGGGCCAGGATGTCGGCCCGCTATCGGGGGATGCGTGATGTCGCTCTGGGATTGGACTCTGGAGGCCTATGGCCTGGCTGGTGTGCCCGAGGCGACCTTGGCCCTGCAGGACACGCACGGCCAGAACACCGCCTTCCTGCTTTGGGCGGTCTGGGCCGAGGGGCCGGCGCCGGAGGCCCTCGGCCAGGCGGCGGCCGCGGCCAAGGCGTGGGACGCCACGGTGCTGCTCCCGATCCGTCAGGTCCGGCGCGCACTGAAGCTGAGCCAGCCGCCGGTGGATGACGGCGCGCGCCAAGGCCTGCGGGAGGACATCAAGGCCGCCGAGCTGCGGGCCGAACGGGTGCTGATGGAGACCCTGGAAGGCCTCGCCGGCGCCTCCAGCGGCGGGCATGGCGCCCTGGCCTCCCTGCAGGCCGCCTCAGCCGCCTGGGGCAAGCCCGCGCCGGACGACGCCCTGGCCGTCCTGGCGCGCGCGTTGAGCTAGAGCGGGGTGAGGAAAAGTGGGAACCGGTCTTCCGCCCGCATCCCGCTCTAACTCCAAGAATCGATCACGTTCATGACCTGGGATCGCTTCGATCCCCGGTCATCGTGATCTAGACGTGAGCCGCGCTGATGCGCATCATCGGCGTCAATGGGTGGGGCGTGCGTATGAATGATGATGAAGGCGAAGGCCGGGAGGAGGAGAGCGTGCGCGCCCGCCTGGCCCTGGTCAGCCTGGACCACTCTGACCTGGACGCTGCGATTCAGGCCCTGATGCTCTCGCCCCTGCCCGACATGATGGTGATCAGCCGGCTGAAGCGGAAGAAACTGCTGCTGAAGGACGAGATCGAGCGTCTGCGCGATCAACTGACCCCCGATATCATCGCCTAACCCAACCCGCACATTCCGGCGAAGGCCGGGATGATCCGGCTGGGAGCCAGCGCTTACCCAATCCAGACCAACAGATCAGCCCGCGGCCCCGCCGGTGGCGATCGGGAGCGCGGCGCTGCGGGCGCGCTTGGCGGCGAACATGGCCGCGTCGGCCTCCGCCACCAGGGTTTCAGGCTCGATATCGGCGGTGATCTCGCGCACGCCGTAGGAGATGTGCAGCGGGGCCGACCAGTCGCCGAACTCGATGGGGGAGGCTTCGATGGCCTGGGCCAGTGATTCGGCCTTGGCGAGGGCTGTGGCCTCGTCGGCCTGGACCAGGATCACCCCGAATTCGTCGCCGCCCATGCGGCCGATGATGTCGCTGTCGCGGACATTGGCCGCCAACCGTTCGGCCACCGCGCGCAGGGCCGCGTCGCCGGCCGCGTGGCCGAAGCGATCATTGACGCTCTTGAAGCCGTCCAGGTCGAAATAGACCACGCTGGCCGGGGAGCCATATCGCTGGGCGAAGGTGCGGATGCGTCCGAGCTCGCGGACGAAGGCCCGGCGGTTCAACAGGGGCGTCAAAGGGTCGCGGTCGGCCAGGGCCTCCGCCTCCGAAAGTTTCGACTTCAGGCGCGAAACTTCGCCCCTCAGGTCGTCGATTTCGGTGAGCAAGGTCTTCACGGCGTTCTGGACGGCGGGCGTCAGGTCGGCCTCGGTCAGGCCCAGAAACGCGGTCTTGTCCGCCGGCGGCGCCGCGCCGGCCGTGAAATGGGCCCCGGCCTGAGCCAAGGCGCGCTTTCGGATGGCCGAAAACGGCTCGTTGCGGGCGCCAGTGACCTTCATGTGGTTTTCAACGGACTTTCAGAGAACTCGAATCGTCGAGGTCTTGTCGACGTTAAGAATCCTAAACGTCCTTGGTTGCGGGCGCAAAGGCGGCGCCTATACTCCGCGCCTTCTCTTCGCAGGGGCCTTTGCTTCATGAGCGCCACGTCAGCGCCCGTCGCTATCATCATGGGCAGCCGTTCCGACTGGCCGACAATGAAAGGCGCGGCCGAAATCCTGGACGCGCTCGGGGTGGCCTACGAGGCCAAGGTGATCTCCGCCCACCGCACGCCGCAGCGAATGTACGAGTTCGCCAAGGGGGCCAAGGCCTCGGGGTTCAAGGTGATCATCGCCGGAGCCGGCGGCGCGGCGCATCTGCCGGGCATGACCGCCTCCATGACCGAGCTGCCGGTGCTGGGGGTGCCGGTGCAGTCGAAATCGCTGAGCGGTCTCGACAGCTTGCTTTCCATCGTCCAGATGCCGGCGGGCGTCGCGGTTGGGACCATGGCCATCGGCGAGGCCGGCGCGAGGAACGCCGGCTTGATGGCCGCCCAGATCCTGGCCCTTTCCAATCCCGCCCTGGCTCAGCGCCTGACCGACCACCGCGCGCGCCACACCCAGGCCGTTTCCGAAACCGTTGAGGATTAGGTTCCCATGGCCATCCTCCCCCTGGCGCCTGGCGAAACCATCGGAATTCTCGGCGGAGGGCAGCTGGGCCGGATGCTGGCCCAGGCCGCCTCGCGGCTGGGCTTCGACGTGGCCATCCTGGAGCCCGCCCCCGACGCGCCGGCCGGCCGGGTCGCGGCCCACACGGTGCGCGGCGGCTATGACGAGCCCCGCGCCCTGGAGGCTCTGGCCGCCGTGGCCAGTCTGGTCACCTTCGAGTTCGAGAATGTGCCTGCCGCCGCCGTGGCCCAACTGACCGCCCAGGAGGTGGAGGTCGCGCCCAATGCCCGGTCGCTCGCCGTCGCCCAGGACCGGGTGGAGGAGAAGAGCTTCCTCAATTCCATCGGCGTCCCCACCGTCGCCTTCGCCGCCGCCGACAGTCCGCAGAGCGCCGAGGCCGCCATGGCCCAGATCGGCGCCCCGGCCCTGATGAAGACGCGCCGCGAGGGCTATGACGGCAAGGGTCAGCGCTGGGTCGAGCACGCGGCGGACGCCGCCGCCGTCTTCGAATCGCTGGGGGGCAAGCCGGTGATCCTCGAGGCCCCTGCCGACTTCGTCCGCGAACTGTCGGTGATCGCCGCCCGGGGCCGTGACGGGGAGCTGGCCATCTATCCCATGGCCGAGAATCATCATGAGAACGGCGTGCTGCGCCGCTCCGTCGCCCCGGCCATGGTCAGCGCGGCTCTGGCGCAGCAGGCCGAACGGATCGCGGCCCAGGTGCTCACCGGCCTGGACTATGTTGGCGTGATCGGGATTGAGCTTTTCGAGCTTTCCGACGGTCGGCTGCTGGTCAACGAGATCGCGCCCCGGGTCCACAACACCGGCCACTGGACCATGGACGGCTGTGAGGTCGATCAGTTCGAGCAGCACATCCGCGCCATCGCCGGTTGGCCGCTAGGTCCTACGGCGGCTATTCTGCGGGTTGAGATGCTGAACCTGCTGGGCGACGAGGCCGAAGGTTGGCTGAAGCTGGCTGGTGAACCGGAGACCCGGCTGCACCTCTACGGCAAGCGCGACGCCAAGCCCGGCCGCAAGATGGGCCACGTGAACCGGGTAAGCCTGCTCCTGCCGGAGCGGCGCTGAGGCTAGGCTTCGTTCGGTATCGCCGAGAGCGCTTCTTCCAGCTCCAGGAAGCTGGGCTGGGCGCCGGAGGGAACGCTGCCGCGGCCGATCTCCACCGAGATCTGGGCGGCGTTGCCGTGCAGGTGAGCCACCAGCACCGACTGGATGATGCGGTAGTACGCGCCCTCTTCCTCAATGATCTCCTTCAGGCGGGCCGCGAACGGCCCCACCAGGCCATAGGCGAGGAACACGCCGAGGAAGGTGCCCACCAGGGCGCCGCCGATCATCGTGCCCAGGACTTCCGGGGGCTCGGTGATCGAGCCCATGGTCTTGATGACGCCGAGCACGGCGGCGACGATGCCCAGGGCCGGCAGGGCGTCGGCGAGGGCCTGCAGGGCGCCGGCGGGCGCCAGGGCCTCGTGATGGTGCTTTTCGAGCTGTTTCTCCATGGCGTCCTCGACCTGGTGAGGGTCCTCGAGGTTCATGGTCATCATCCGCAGGGTGTCGCAGATGAAGTCGACGGCGAAGTGGTCCTTGGTCACCTTCGGGAAGCGCGAGAAGATCGAGGAGTCCTTGGGATTCTCGATGTGGCTTTCCAGGGCGATGACGCCCTTGGACTTCATCGTCTTCGTCAGCAGGAACAGCAGGGACAGCAGGTCGCGGTAGTCCGACGCCTTCCACTTGGGGCCGGCGAAAACCTTGGCCAGGCCGCCTCCGGTTCCCTTCACCACCGTCATCGAGTTGGAGACCAGGAAGGCGGCGATCCCCGAGCCGCCGATGGCCATCATCTCGTGGGGGAGGGCGTGCATGATGACGGCCATGTTGCCGCCGGACCACAGGTAGCTGCCGAACACCGTGGCGAAGAGCAGCACAATGCCGATGATCTGAAACATGCGAGACGGGTCCTGGGACGAATTGTCCGGAGCATCCCCGTTAATGCTTAATGCCCGGTGAGGATTTATGGGCTTTCACCCACCGGCGGCGCGTCGTAACAGCCGGCCATGCCCAAGTCCGCGCCTGTCGCCGTGAGCCTGCCCAAGTCGTCGTTCGCGATCATCTTCGGGGTCTCCCTGGTGACCGCCATGGGCAATACCGGGATGATCTCGGTGTTGCCGGCGATCGGCCGCTCCATCGGCATTCCCGACTTCCTGGTGGCCGGGGTCTTCTCGCTCTCGGCCCTGCTGTGGGCGGGATCGTCGCCGTTCTGGGCGCGCGCTTCCGATCGGCACGGCCGCAAGCCGCTGATGATCATCGGCCTGATCGGGTTCGCTGTCTCCATGGCGGCCTGCGCCATGGTCGTCGGCGCCGGGCTGAATCACCTGGCCCACTGGATGGTGATCTTTGTGCTCTTCCTGCTGGCGCGGGCCCTGTTTGGCCTGTTTGGGGCGGCTTCAAACCCCGCGACCCAGGCCTATGTGGCCGAACACACGCCGCCCGCTGAGCGCACCACGGCCATGTCCAGCCTGGCCGGGGCCTTTGGCCTGGGCACCGTGATCGGCCCGTTCCTCGCGCCGCTGTTCATCCTGCCGTTCATCGGATTGGCCGGGCCGATGGCGATGTTCTCGGTGATCGCCCTCTCCATGCTGTTCGTGGTTTGGAAATACCTGCCCGAGAGCGCCCACATGCCGGTCCAGCCGGTGAAGATGGATCCCGCCCCCGGCGCCACGGGCGACGCCAAGGAAAAGCCGATGTGGCGCGACCCGCGCCTGAAGCCTTTCCTGATCTACGGCTTCATCGTCGCGGTCTGCCAGACCGCCCAGGGCCAGACCCTGGGATTCCTGATCATCGACAAGCTCGGCAAGTCGCCGACCGAGGCGCAGGGCTTCATCGCCATCGCCATGATGTTCGGCGCCATGGCGGGCCTGCTCTCCCAGTGGGGCATCATCCGCATGTTCGAGATGACCCCGCGACAGCTGCTGCGCTGGGGCGTGGCGGTGGCCGCCCTGGGCAACCTGATCGTCGCCTTCCAGCCGACCTACGCCGCCGTGGTGGCGGGCTACGCCATTTCAAGCTTGGGCTTCGGCCTGGCGCGTCCCGGCTTCACCGCGGGCTCTTCCCTGGCGGTCGGCATGCACGAGCAGGCCCGGGCCGCCGGCGCCATCGCGGCGGTCAACGGCGTCAACGTGGTCTTGGCGCCGCTCTTCGTGCTGCTGTACGAGAAGGTCCACGCCGCGCCCTTCGTGCTCAACATGGTCATGATGCTGGCCATGCTGGTCTACGCCTTCAAGAACCCGCAGCTGGCCAACGCCGATCCCAAGCCGGCCACACTGGCCGATTCGGCCATGGCGACCCTGGAGAAGAGCGACGAGGGTTCGCTCTAACCTCGACCCGACGTCGGCTTACAGGATGTTGGCCTCGGTCTTCAGGCGACGGACCATGTCCAGGGACAGGTAGCCGTCGGCCGTGAGCCCCCGGGACTTCTGCCAGCTCCGCAGGGCGTTGCGGGTATTGACCCCCACCACCCCATCCGGCGCGCCCGGGTCGAAGCCCAGCTGGGCCAGGGCTCGCTGGGTGACGATGCGGTCGCCGATGGACAACGCGGTCTCGTAGGGCCACGGCTTGATCACCCCGTCCATGCCGCCGAACCGGTCGGCCAGCAGGCCGACGCCCAGCGCATAGGTGGTGGCGTTGTTGTACTTGCGGATCACGAAGTGGTTGGGGAACAGCAGGAAGGCGGGGCCCTGCGCGCCGGTCGGCGTGATCAGCATGGCCTTGGCGCCGGCGTCGGCGCTGCTCCAGGGCAGGCCGTCGGAGCGGCGCACGCCGTGCTGGGCCCACCAGTCGGGAATCTCGCGCGGGCCCTCGGTCAGGCTGTAGTCGAAGCCGTCGGGCACGGTGACCTCGCGCGCCCAGCCTTGGCCCCGCTGCCAGCCGCCCTTGGCGAGCAGGTTGGCGGCCGAGGCCAGCGCATCGGTGCTGGAGCTCCAGACATCGCGCCGCCCGTCGCCGTCGCCGTCCACGGCGGTGGCCAGGAAGCTGGTGGGAATGAACTGGGTCTGGCCCATGGCCCCGGCCCAGGAGCCGCGCAGCTTGCTACGGGGGAATTCACCGGACCCGATGATCCGCAGCGCCGCCATCAGCTGGTCTTCGGCGAAGGCCTGGCGGCGGCCCTGGGCGGCCAGCGTCGCCATCGAGCGCACGACGTCGAAGTCCCCCAGCACCGACCCGAAGCCGGTCTCCATGGCCCAGATGGCCAACAGGATGTCGCCGGGCACGCCGTAGCGCGCCTCGATGTCCGTCAGGGTCGAGACCATGGCCGGCTTGCGGCGGGCGGCGATGGCCACCCGGTCCTCGCTGACCACGCCCTTGATGTAGTCGCCGAAGGGCTTGGCGAATTCCGGCTGGCGGGTGTCGAGGCTGTTGACCCGCGGATCGGGGGTCAACCCGGCCATTTCGCGGTCCAGGAGGCTGGCCGGCAGGCCCGCCTTGACCGCGCGAGTGTAGAAGTCGCGGGCCCAGTCGTCGAAGCTGCGGTCCCCCGACACGGTCGGCGGGGTCACCGGGGCCGGAGCCTGGGGCGTGGGGGCCGGCGGGGCAGGCGTCACCACCGGCACCAGATTGGTGGAGGGGTCGGCGCAGCCGGCCAAGAGCAAGACGAGGAAGACGCGACGATCCATGCCGCCAACTTAACGGTCGGAGCCGCCGTTCTCAATCACAAGCCCGTCAAGGGCGAGCGGAGGCTGGGGCCGGCTCACGCCGCGAAGCTGAGCCTAAGCGTCGTGAGGCTGGTGTCCCGCAGGGGCGTTAGGTCCATGTCGGGGTCCAGCAGAAGCTGCATGGACAGTCCAAACAGCAGGGCGCCGGTGATCAGGGCCGCGGCGCCGGCGTCCATGCCTGGGCGCACCACGCCCTCGGCCTGGCCCCGCAGGAAGAAGGCCTCCAGGGCCAGTTCCACCTGCTTGTGGGCCTCCGCGAAGGGCGCCCGCAGTTCCGAGACATCCGCCACGGCCGCGGCCAGCACGACGAAATAGGCCCGCAGTTCGCCGTCGCGGTCGAGGGCCGACAGGAAGACCTCGACATAGGTCAGGACCGCGTCGAGGCCGTTCAGCTCCTCGATCCGGCGATCCTCCAGCAAACCGCCCAGGCGGCCCTGCAGCTGGTTGATGAGCGCCTCGATCAGGCCGCGCTTGGATCCGAACCTCTGGGTGACCAGGCCGCGGCTGTAGCCGGCCCGAGCGCCGATCTTCTCGAAGGTCGCCGCGCCCATCCCGTGTTCCACCACCAGCTCGGCGGCCGCCGCCAGCAGGCGGCGCTCGGATTCGTCGCGGCGGTCGGCCTGGCTTCGGCGGGCTTTGATCTGCGTCAATGTCGTGACCATGTTGCGAATTCTAGAAAGTTGTTGGACAACTAACAAGTGAGCTGCGCGCGAACGACGCGGCTCCGGAAACCGGCCGGGAAACGCGCATGACCATTCCTTCCGATATCGCCCAGACCATCATCGACCCCCGCGCCTATGCCGACGGCAAGCAGGTGGACGACGCCTTCGCCTGGCTGCGGCGCGAGGCTCCCCTGGAGCAGGCCCAGCCTGAGGGTTTCGATCCGTTCTGGGTGGTCACCCGCCACGCCGACATCCTGGAGGTCGAACGCCAGAACGAACTGTTCCACAACGGCGACCGCTCCACCGTGCTCACCACCATCGAGGCCGACAAGAAGGTCCGCGAGATGATGGGGGGCAGCCCGCACCTCGTCCGGTCCCTGGTGCAGATGGATAACCCCGACCACATGGCCTACCGGCGCCTGACCCAGGGCTCCTTCGTGCCGCAGAACCTGCGGGCCCTGGAGGGCCGGATCCGCGAGATCGCCCGCGGCTTCGTCGATCGCATGGCCGCCCACGGCAGCCAGTGCGACTTCGCCCGCGACGTGGCCTTCCTCTATCCGCTGCACGTGATCATGGAGGTGATCGGGGTGCCGGAGTCAGACGAGCCCCGCATGCTGAAACTCACCCAGGAACTCTTCGGTAGCGCCGATCCCGAGCTGAGCCGCAGCGGCGGCGCGGCCCAGACCACCGACCAGGGGGTCGACTCCATCCAGTCGGTGGTGATGGACTTCATGCTCTATTTCAACGCCATCACCGAGGACCGGCGGGTCAATCCCCGAAGTGACCTGGCCAGTGTCATCGCCAACGGCACGGTCAACGGCCAGCCGCTCGGCCACCTGGAGGCGATGAGCTACTATATCATCGCCGCCACCGCCGGCCACGACACCACCTCGTCCACGACGGCCGGCGCCCTTTGGGCGCTTGCCGAGAACCCCGAGCAGTTCGCCAAGGTCAAGGCTGACCCGGCCCTGATCCCCGGCCTGATCGAGGAATCGATCCGCTGGGTGACGCCGGTGAAGCACTTCATGCGCACGGCCACCGCCGACGCCGAACTGGCCGGCAAGAAGATCGCCAAGGGCGACTGGATGATGCTGTCCTACCCGTCGGGTAACCGCGACGAGGCGGTGTTCACCGATCCCTTTAAGTTCGACGTCGAGCGCACCCCCAACAAGCACGTGGCCTTCGGCTACGGCGCCCATGTCTGCCTGGGCCAGCACCTGGCGCGGATGGAGATGCGGATCCTCTGGGAGGAGCTGTTCGCACGCCTGGAGTCGGTGGAGCTGGACGGCCCCCCGCGCAACATGGCGGCCAGCTTCGTCTGCGGACCCAAGTCGGTTCCGATCCGCTTCAAGATGCACTGAGGACGGTCGGCGCCCATGCCCTTCAAGACCTGGCAGTGCCGCACCTGCGGCTACATCTATGAGGAAGAGTACGGTGATCCCGGCGAGGGACTGGCGCCGGGAACCCGCTGGTCGGAGATCCCCGACAGCTGGATCTGCCCCCTGTGCGGGACCGCCAAGTCCGAGTTCGACATGATCGAGCTGTAGGGCGATCGATGACCGATCCGATGGATTTCCTCGTCATCCCGGGCGACCCGCAGGGGAGACCCGGGACCTAGGGGGATTGGTCGCGGCCCCTGGGTCCCGGCGCTTCGCTTCGCTACGGCCGGGATGACGGGGTGTGGTGCTGAGAGCGGAGCGCGCGCGCCATCCGGCGCGCAGGCCCCGGATGTCTCCGCGCCGTTGACTCACCCGCCAGCGCCTCGTATATGCGCCGGCTCTTGTAGACACCCCCGGGCGAGAGCCTGGTCTTTAAGAAGATACGGTCATGAAGGTTCGAAGCTCGCTCAAGTCGCTCAAGACGCGTCACCGCGACTGCAAGCTCGTGCGCCGCAAGGGCGTCGTCTACATCATCAACAAGACCAACCCGCGCTTCAAAGCCAAGCAAGGCTAAGGCCGCCGGTTTCCCAGATGCCCAAGGCGGTCATCTGGGACGTTGGTAATGTGGTCGTGCGCTGGAATCCGCGCACGCTCTACTCTCAGATTTTTCCAGAGCCGGTCGCTTGCGACCGGTTTTTGTCGTCGGTCTGCACGATGATCTGGCACGTGAACCACGACCTGGGCGTCACCTTCGCCGAGAATCGCGTCGCCTTGATCGAACAGCACCCGGAATTCCGAGCCGAGATCGAGGCCTGGGAGACCCGCTGGTGGGACATGTTCTCCGGGACCATCCCCGAGAGCGAGGCGGCCATCGAGGCCCTGCACGCCGCCGGCGTCCCGCAATACGGCCTGACCAACATGTCGGAAGAGACCTTCGAGGGCACCATGGCCATGAGCCCGGCCTTCCGACGCTTGGCCGACATCGTGGTCTCGGGCCGCGAGGGGATGATCAAGCCCGACCCCCGCATCTATGCGCTCACCTGCGAACGCTTCGGCCTAGCGCCGCAGGACATCTTCTTCATCGACGACAGCCTGGCCAACGTGACGAGTGCGCGGGCCTTCGGCATCGACACCCTGCACTTCACCGATCCGTCGGCTTTACGGCCGGCGCTTGAGGCGCGCGGCCTGCTCTAGGCTCGGAACCCTCCGCCCCGGCGGATGTTGTGAAGCGGTCCCATCCCCGAGGAGCTCGCCATGAGCACCCCCCACGAACACGCCGTGAAGGTTCTGAACAGCCTGATCGAAACCACCCTCGACAGCGCCAACGGCTACAAGGAGGCCGCGCACAGCTCGCAGGACGGCCAGTACAAGACCATGTTCAGCGAGCGCTCCCTGAAGCGCATGAAGATCACCGGTGAGCTGCAGCAGGAGGTCCGCACCTTCGGCGGCGAACCGGAGGACGACCAGTCCGTGCTCGGCAAGGCCCACAACATGTTCGTCGATCTGAAGGCCGCCGTCCTCGGCCACGACGAGAAGGCCATCGTCAACGAGGTCGAGCGCGGCGAGGACTTCATCAAGGCGAAGTTCGAGAAGGCCCTGGCGGAGGATGACCTGCCGGCCACGGTCCGCGAGGTGGTCAGCCGCGCCTTCGCCGACATCAAGTCCGACCACGACTCCATCAGCGCCCTGAAGAAGACGCTGAACTAGCAACAGGGCCCGGCTCCGGCGTGCTCGCGGGAGCCGGGCCTCGAAGCCTACTGCGTGTTGGCTGCCGCGTCCGCGGCGGCGTCGGCCTTGCGGGCGACCGTGCCGGCGGCGGCTTCGGTATTGGCCGCGGCGTTGTCCATCGCCACCGCGGTGTTGGCGGCGGCGGCGTCAGCGTTCGCGGCGGTGTCATTGGCGGCCGAGGCGGCAGCGGCGCCGGCCTGGTCGGCGGCTTCGGCCGCATGGTTTTCGGTCTTCTGCGAGCAGGCGGCGAGCGCCAGGCTGGCGACGGCGGCCGAGATGATCAGGGTCGTGCGCATCAAGTTCTCCATTCAAGGTTCGGCCCCGTCGGGCGTCGACGGAAGCTGGCAAGCTCAACTGCTGAACCGCGACTTGGATGCATGCTGGCGAGTGGTTCGTCACCCGCCGGGTCGAAGACCATCTGATCCGGCGACCTGCGCCGCGCTCGCGCGTTTGGGAGGACAGGTCATGGGGACCGCCGCGGTGTCCCGCCTCAACCGATCACCCCGGCGAAGGTTCAGAGCAGATGACAGGGGCCAGCCCCGAGGCTAGTGTCCGCCGCTTTCCAGCCTCTCCTTTCCGCGAGCTCCCATGGCCGACGACGCTTCCCACGCTGACATCCTGAACCAGACGGCCCAGGGCCAGCTGAAGAGCATCATCGAGCGCATTGAGCGCTTGGAGCAGGAGAAGTCGGAGATCGCCGAGCAGATCAAGGAAGTCTTCGCCGAGGCCAAGGGCAACGGCTTCGACGTCAAGATCCTCCGCAAGGTGATCCGCATCCGCAAGCAGGACGCCGCCAAGCGCCAGGAAGAAGATGCGATCCTGGATCTCTACCTCTCCGCGCTCGGAGTGATTTGAAGCAGGGCCCGCCAGATCGGAAGGCGCAGGCCCAGCGGGCCGCGCTGAACGCCCTGCGTCGCGCCCAGCGCGCGGCCGACAAGGCGGGCGTCAAGCTCTCCGACTGGGAGGGCGAGTTCCTGGAGTCCGTCACCGAGCGGGTGAAGACCTACGGCCGCGCCTTCGCCGATCCCGAGAAGGGCGGCGCAGGCGAAGCCTTCTCGGTGATGCAGCACATCAAGCTGAAAGAGATTGTCGCCAAGGCCAAGGGCGAGCCCCGCTTCCCGCCCAAGCGCGGCGGCGGCTTCAAGCGCCGCGGCAAGCCTGAGACCAAGGGCGACTGACCCCCGTGATCGACGAGGACTCCCTGCCGGCCCTGGTGGCCCGCGCGCGCCGGGCGGCCCTGACCCTGAAGGCCACCACCCATCGGCAGGGGCGGGCCAAGCATGCCCTCTATGTCGTGCTGCTGGAGGATCGCCGCCGGTCCCCGCCCTGGGGCTTCTATGTCGGCGAGACCTCGCGGGATCCCGACCTGCGGTTCGACCAGCACAAGACCGGATACAAGGCGAGCCGCCAAGTGAACCGCTTCGGCGTGCGCCTGCTGCCCGAGGTGGTGGAGCATCTCAATCCGCTGCGTCGCTGGGAGGCCATCGAACTGGAAGCCGCCCTGGCCGAGGTCTTCCGCGAAGCCGGCCTGCCCTGGGTGGAGGGCGGCCACTAGCCGAACGCGGGTCGCGGAACCTCAGGCGCGTCGGAGACGTAAGGAAGGGTGACAGGAGTTCATCATGCCTTTGCCCTTTGCCCTCTCCCTCTGGTTCCACGTCATGTGGGGCGCCGCCATGCCCGCCGTTTCCGAGACGCCGGCGCTGCCGGAATAGTGACTTCAGGCCGCCGCGGTGGCGGAATCGTCGCCGGCGTCCTTTTCCAGGATCCCCTCCAGGCCCTGCTCGCGCACCTTGCGATAGAGGGTGGAGCGGCCGATGCCGAGGCGCCGCGCCACCTCGCTCATGTGGCCGGCATAGATCTCAATCGCCAGCTGGATCAGGTCGCGCTCGATCTCCTCCAGGGTCCGCAGGTGGCCGCGGCCGTCGAGGATGCGCACCGGGGCGTCGGTGGGCATATCGTCTATCAGCTGCTGGGCGGTGGGCAGGCTGGGCGGCGCGGCCATTAGCGAGGTCGGCGACACGGCTTCCGGCGGCGGGGCGGCGACGCCGGAGATCGCCGGGAAGTCGTACGGTTGCAGGTAGGGGGAGTCGGCCAGGACGATGGCGCGATAGACGGCGTTCTCCAGCTGGCGGACATTGCCCGGCCAGTCGAAGGCCGTCAGGAAGGCCAGGGTCTCGGCCGAGGCGCCGGTGACCGACTTGCCCTCCTCGATATTGAAGCGCCGGATGAAGTGCTCCACCAGCGCCGGAATGTCCTCGCGCCGTTCGCGCAGGGCCGGTGCCTCGATGGGGAAGACGTTGAGGCGATAGAACAGGTCCTCGCGGAACAGCCCGTCCTTCACCGCCTGGGCGGGGTCGCGGTTGGTGGCCGAGACGATGCGGACGTCCACTTTCAGCGAGCGCTTGGAGCCGATGGCGTCCACCTCGCCCTCCTGCAGCACCCGCAGCAGCTTGACCTGCATGTCGAGGGGCAGTTCGCCCACCTCGTCGAGGAACAGGGTGCCGCCATTGGCCTCCTGGAACTTGCCCAGGTGCTTGTCGGTGGCGCCGGTGAAGCTGCCCTTCTCGTGACCGAACAGGATGCTCTCGATCAGGTTCTCGGGGATCGCGCCGCAGTTCACCGCCACGAAGGGCTTGCCGGCGCGGTCCGACGAGCCGTGAACGGCGCGCGCGATCACTTCCTTGCCGACCCCGCTCTCGCCGGTGATCAGGATCGGGATCGAGGACTTGGCGGCCCGTTCGCCCAGGCGCTTGACCATGGTCATGGCCGGGGAATTTCCCACCATGTCGGCGAAGCTGGCGCGGCCGGTGGCGTGCTTTTTCAGGCGCTCGACCTCGCTCTTCAGCGAGCCCAGGTTCAGGGCGTTGCGGATCGAGACGATGATCCGTTCCGGCGAGGCGGGCTTGACGAAGAAGTCGCAGGCGCCGGCCTGCATGGCGGCCACCACGGTGTCGATGCCGCCGGTGGCGGTGATGACGATGACCGGCTGGTTGTGACCCCGGGCCCGCATCTCCTTCAGCGTATCCTGGCCGGTGATGCCGGGCATCACCAGGTCCAGCAGCACCAGGTCGGTCGCCGCGCCGGACTGCAGCCGGGCGATCGCCTGGTCGCCGTTCTCGGCGTGGACGGCGACGAAGCCCTCCCGCTCCAGCACAGCCTGGATCAGGCGGCGCTGGGTCGGATCATCGTCGACGACTAGGACCGTCTTGGTCATTTGAAAACACCCACCAGAACCGGGCGCCGCCACATGGACGAGGCCTCTTGTTGACCCGGATTGATACAGGCCTTGGGTAAAGGACGCGTTTCGGAGTCCTGAGTCGGGGGTTAACGGCGGGGCTTGCGCACGGCCAAGCTTGGGCGCTCACTTCCCGCAAAACGGGGGAGGACGCGCCGATGTTCGTGGGCCACTACGCGGCGGCACTGGCGGCCAAGAGCGCCGAGCCGCGGGGACCGCTCTGGACCTATGTCCTGGCCTGCCAACTGGTGGACGTGGCCTGGGGCGGGCTGATCATCACCGGGGCTGAACGGCTGAGCGTCGATCACAGCCTGCCGGGCAGCGCGCTGGTGCTGGAGCACATGCCCTATACCCACAGCCTGCCCGGCGCCCTGGCCTGGGCGGTGGGCGCCGTCATCCTCGCCAAGCTGATCCTGCGCCTGCCCTGGCGGGCAGCGGTGTTCGTCGGCCTGGTGGTCTTCTCCCACTGGATCGCCGACTTCCTGGTCCATCGGCCCGACCTGGAGCTGTGGTTCGGCGGCGAGAAGGTGGGCCTGGGGCTTTGGAACTACCCGGTCCCGGAACAGGCCCTGGCGATCGGGCTGCTGGCCCTGGCCGCCGCGGCCTGGGCCTGGCGGCGGGGGACCCTCAACCAGTCGCTGTGGCCGGTCCTGGCCTTTGTGAGCTTCCTGCTGGCGCTGCAGATCGTGGGTCTGCTGTTGCCCGCCAATCCCGATCCGGTGGGCTTGGGCGCGACGGCCATCGCCTCCTACCTGGTCGCCACGGCCCTGGCCGCCCTGGTGGAGCGGCGGGGCAGGGCGGTCTGACGCCACGTCACCGGTTGCGGTGACAAACACCACGCGCATAGTGACGACAGGGCCGGAAGACACGGTCGGGAGGACATCATGAAGCTATCCAAGCTCGCCATCATCCTGGCGTTCGCCGCGCTGGTCAGCGCCTGCGGACAGAGCAAGCCGGGGAATGTGGACGCCAAGCGGCTGACCGCGGCGTCGGGCAATAGCGACTGGATGTCCGTCGGCCGGACCTATGACGAGCAGCGCTTCAGCCCGCTCACCAGGATCGACACCAAGAACGTCGGGACGCTCGGCCTGGCCTGGTACCACGAGTTCGACACCGACCGCGGTCAGGAGGCGACGCCGGTGGTGGTGGACGGGGTCATGTACACCACGACGGCCTGGTCCAAGGTCTATGCCTTCGACGCCAAGACCGGCGCGCAGAAGTGGTCCTTCGACCCCAAGGTCGACGGATCCAAGGGCTTCGACGCCTGCTGCGACGTGGTCAACCGGGGCGTCGCGGTCTGGAAGGGCCGCGTCTATTTCGGAACGCTCGATGGCCGCCTGATCGCCCTGGACGCCGGCACCGGCAAGCCGGTCTGGAGCACCCAGACCACCGACAATTCCCAGCCCTACACGATCACCGGCGCGCCGCGGATCATCAAGGACAAGGTGATGATCGGCAATGGCGGGGCCGAGTACGGGGTGCGCGGCTACCTCTCGGCCTACGATGCCGAGACGGGGAAGATGGCCTGGCGGTTCTACACGACGCCCAACGCCAAGGGGCAGCCGGACGGCGCGGCCAGCGACAAGATCATGAAGGAGAAGGCCGGGGCCACCTGGTTCGGCGACGGCTGGAAGGTGACCGGCGGCGGCGGCACGGTCTGGGACTCCATGACCTATGACCCCGATCTCGACATCCTCTATATCGGCGTCGGCAATGGCTCGCCCTGGAACCGGATCAAGCGGTCGGACGACAAGGGCGACAACCTCTTCCTGTCCTCGATCCTGGCCCTGAAGCCTGACACCGGCGCCTATGTCTGGCACTACCAGACCACACCCGGCGAAAGCTGGGACTACACCGCCACCCAGCATTTGATCCTGGCCGACCTCACCGTCGCCGGCGCCCCCCGCAAGGTCATCATGCAGGCGCCGAAGAACGGCTTCTTCTACGTGCTGGACCGCGCCAACGGCCAGCTGATCTCGGCCAAGCCCTATGTCCCCGTCACCTGGGCCACCGAGGTGGATCTCAAGACGGGCCGCCCCGTCGAAACGCTCGGCGCCCGCTATCAGAAGGCGCCGTCCCTGCAGTTCCCCGGCCCCCTGGGCGGCCACAACTGGCACCCGATGAGCTACAGCCCGCAGGCCGGTCTCGTTTATATTCCTGCCCAGCTCGACCCCTTCGCCTACACCAACGAGAAGGACTACAAGCACCGCCAGGGCGCCTGGAACCTCGGCGCCGACTTCCTGGCCAACGCCTTCCCGTCCGACAAGGCGGCGCTGGCCGGGTTGAAATCGATGTTCAAGGGTCAGCTGATCGCCTGGGATCCGGTGGCCCAGAAGGCCCGCTGGACGGTGCAGCATCCCTACTTCTGGAACGGCGGCATCATGTCGACGGCGGGCGGCCTGGTCTTCCAGGGCGACGGTCTGGGCGAGTTCGTCGCCTATGACGCCGCCACCGGCAAGAGGCTATGGAGCTACAAGACCGAGAACGGCGTGGTGGCCGCCCCCTCCACCTACGAGATCGACGGCGAGCAGTATGTGGCCCTGATGGTGGGCTATGGCGGCGGCGCGCCGGTCTCGGCCTCTGCGGTGCTGCGCGAGCGGCCGAGGCTGGCGGGCCGGTTGATGGTCTTCAAACTGGGCGGCAAGGTCCAGGCCAAGCCCTACGACATCCCGGTGGTCCCCGATCTCGATCTCACGGACCTCAGCTCGGCAGGCGACGCGAAGGCGGGCTTCGCCCTCTTCCATAACAACTGCCAGGTCTGTCACGGCCCCAGCGCGTCGGGCGCCTACCTGCCCGATCTGAAGAAGTCGCAGATGCTGCTGGCCGCCGAAAGTTGGAAGTCGGTGGTGATCGACGGCGCCCTGAAGGAGCGGGGCATGGCCAGCTTCGCCCGCTTCCTCAGCCCCAAGGACGCTGAAGACATCCGCGCCTACGTCATCACCGAGGCCCGCAACGCCCAGGCCGGCGCCGAACCGGCCAAGGCGCAGGGGGCCAAGTAACGCCAGGCTAGCGCGGGATCGCCATGGCTGCGATCCCGCGCTAGCCTGGGTCATGACACCGGTTTCCTCGCTGTTCCTTGCCGCGGGCCTGGCCCTGGGCCTCGCCACCTCCGCCATGGCGCAGGATAGTCCCGCGGGTCCCGGCCACGAGGTGATGACGCTGTGGCCCAAGGGGCCGCCCGGCGCCGAACACGCGACCGCGCGGGAGGAGATCGTCGAGCGGTCCAAGGACGCCGCCGTTCTCCGCGACCGCATCATCAAGGGGGTGACCCATCCGACCCTGATCGCCTTCCGGCCCAGACATCCCAACGGCTCGGCCCTGCTGATGGCGCCCGGCGGCGGCTATGCCTGGGTGGTGATGGACAAGGAGGGCTATGAGGCCGCCGAGCGGTTCGCCAGGTCCGGCGTCACGGTCTTCGTGATGACCTACCGCCTGCCCCACGAGGGCTGGAGCGCCGGCCCCGCCGCGCCGCTGCAGGACGCCCAGCGGGCGCTGCGGCTGATCCGGGCCCACGCGGCCGACTACGGTCTTGATCCGGGCCGGGTCGGGGTCATCGGCTTCTCCGCGGGCGGCCATGTGGCTGGCGTCCTGACCCTGAAGTTCGACAAGGCTGTCTATCCCGCAGTCGACGCCGCCGACCTGGCCTCCGCGCGGCCGGACTTTTCAGTGCTGATGTATCCGGTGGCGACAATGGCCCAGCCCTTCGCCCATCCGGGTTCGCGCAAGAACCTCCTGGGAGAGGCTCCCACCCCGGCCGCCATCGCCGAATGGTCCCTGGAGACCAGCGTCCGGCCCGACGCTCCGCCCACCTTCCTCGTCCACGCCGTGGACGACGCCAGCGTGCCGGTCGAGAACAGCCTGCAACTCTTCGAGGCGCTGAGGGCTCTGAGGGTCCCGGTGGAGATGCACCTCTTCGAGGAGGGCGGCCACGGCTTCGGCCTCCGCTTCGCGGTCGGCAAGCCGGCGGCGGCCTGGCCGGACCTGGTGCTGAGCTGGATGAAGCGGCGGGGCTATCTGGAGCCCAAGGGGCGCCTCAGAACACACCCGTCCGACGGCCCGTCGACTCCGGGCTGAGTACCGGGATCGTCTCCCGTTCCCCGGGCGCGAGCTGCAGCGGCTCCCAGCAGCCATGCCGGCGCAGGGTCGCCTCCAGGCCTGTCCCGCCGGCGGCGAGAGCGTCGGCCAGGGCCAGCTTGAGCCAGCCCAGGCAATTGGCCTTGTAGCCGTTGGCACGCGCCACCATCGGCAGGCCGCGCAGTTGGACCGACACGGTGGGCTCGCCGGCGGCCACGGCCCGCGCGTTGGCGGCCATATAGGGCAGGAACACCTCACCGATCAGGACCAGCAGGCGCTCCAGGCCAGGCCCGGGCGGCGCGGCGGGATCTCGCCAGTCGCCCTCGATCCCGGAGGCGTCGTCCAGGTCGTGCACCCACTGGAAGGTCCGCACCGCGTCACAGCGCATGATGGCCGAGGCGGTGGGATCGATGGCGCACTGGGACAGCTGGCCGAACAGGCCGATGTCGCCGATGGAGGGCCGACCCCCGAACAGGAACCGGCTGACCTCCAGCTGGGCCTCGATGGCGGCGAGGACCTCCGGATAGGTGGCCCGCAGCAGAGGGCGGTTGGCGTCGCGGTCCCCCAGGCGCGACAGCACCCCGGTCTGTCGGGCCCTGAACCGTTCGATGATGGCGTCGAATTCCGGCTGGGGCAGGGCGCCGATCCAGCCGGCCATCTGACGCCGCGCGCAGAAGGCCTGGTCGACCTCGGCGTCCCAGCGGTAGTCGAACATCGGCAGCACCAGCCACTCGTCGGCGAAGTCCTCCACCAGCAGGGCCAGGAACCGATCGGCGGGGTCGGCCGGCAGCAGGCTTCGCTCGTCGGGATGCCGGTTCTCCAGCTCCAGGATCATCGGCGTGGAGTCGGCCCAGTACCGCCCGTCGGGCAGTTGCAGCACCGGGATCATGCCCTTGTCGGCCGCCTTCAGCTCTCCGCCCTCGCCGAGATAGCCCGGCGGCACGATCCAGTTGTGGGCGATCCGCCGGTAGCGAAGCGCCGCGCGCAGCTTCAGCGAATAGGGCGAGCCGGGTCCCCCCAGGATGCGATAGCGGCCTTCGTCGGTGCGTGACATGCGTCTTTCCTCGGTCGGACGGTCCCCGTCGAGACCGGGTCAGATAAGACACGGCCCCAAGCTTGGCCTGCAAGGGGAGAAGCACCCGGCGGAGCGCCGACCGTCTTCGCCTTCGCACCATCGAGATGGCGATGACGTCAGGCCGATGAGGGGGCCTGCTTCACGGCGCCCAGGATGGGATCTGAATGCGCATGGAGCACCCGAACCAAGGCCTGCTCGGCGCCGCTGACCCCGATCAGAGGTATTCCTAACGCGCTTTTAGGGGTGTTCCTTCACGCCGAATTCAGCGCCGGCGGGGCATTGCAAGGGCTCCATGCAGATCGCCAGCACCCTGGCGGGCCCGTCGCCCGCCCTGCCAGACTCGGTCGCCGCCGCGACCCTGGTGCTGCACGACCGCAGCGGGGCGAAGAGTCTCGACCAGCAGTTGGGCGCCTATCAGGACCTGGCCAGCCGCTGGCGCGCCGCCCCCTCCGGCGACCGCCAGGCCCTGGCCAAGGCGCTGACCGAGTCCCCCTTCGGCCAGCGCGTTCAATCGACCCTCAACGCCTTCACCCGCGCCGCCTGGGCCGGGCCGCACGCGGTCCCGCCGGAGCCGCAGGCCAGGCTGCTCGGGGCCTTCGACGGCCTGTCGGCGGAAGACCAGAAGATCGTCGCTGGCCTGCAGGTCGATAGCGCCGGCGCCCCGGCCTACGGCTCTCCGGCCGAGTACCGCCAGCGCCTGCAGGCCGACCTCGACGCCGCCCAGCCGCGCAAGACCGACAGCGTCAGCCTGTCGCCGGAAGCCCGCGCGCACCTGGCCGGGACCCCACCACACGTGCCGCCGGCGGAGCCCGAGATTTCACCGGCCCGCGCCGCGGCGATGGCCGCCTATACCCGGCTCTCGCGCTAGGCCGAGGGTCTTTGTCGAGCGGGCGTCGTTCCGCTGGGTGGCGGGCGAGGACATGGTGGAGACCGGTGACCCCGATCCGCCCCATCGGTTCGCCCGCTGCTTCTGCCGCCGCTGCGGCACGGCCCTGGGCGAGAGCCTGTCGCTTGCCGACTCCTTCCCCATCGCCGCCAACTGCCTGGACAGCGACCCCGGCGTCCGCAACCGCTTCCACGAGTTCGTGGCCGAGAAGCCGGCCTGGTATGAGATCTGCGACGGGGCCAAGCCGTTCGAGGGGCATCCGGTGCGGGGGCCGGGCAAACACCTATTTTGAGATTGGCGCGCTGAGCTTGGCCCCTTCTTCGCGAATCTGGCGTTCGCACCGCGCGGTGACCAGCTGGATAAGGACCTTGCTCGGCGCCTGAGACGCCAGGCCCGGATCGGTTTCGTAGGCCTCATCGACCAGGGTGGCGAGGCGGTCGGACGGCAGGGCTTCGTCGGCGAGGCAGTTGATCCGTCCCTTCTTGATGGCGCGGGTGTATTCGTCGTCGCTCGCGAACAGGATGTTCGAGGCGTCGTATACGCCCATGGCATAGGCAGCCTTGCTGGCGGGATCGAGCTGGTCCCAACTGGCGCGGCCAGACATGTAGCTTGCATGGGCGAAGGCGGGCGCGAAGGCGGCGATGACCGCCCAGATGATGATATTCTTCATGTCTCAACCTTCACCAGAAGTCTGGCCTTGTGCAATCGAAGGTTCGGCCGTCTGTTGGCTTCTGTCGATCTCCCGCCCTAGTCCCGACCCGACCTGCGCGCTAAACCCCTCCCCATGAACGCGCCCGTGAAACTTGACGCCCTGCCCGAGTGGCAGCTCTCCGACCTCTATGCCGGGCGCGACGACCCGAAGATCGAGGCCGATCTGGCGGCGGCCAAGGCGGCCAATGACGAGCTGGTCAAGCTGAAGGGCCGGTTCGTGCAGTTGCGTTCCGATCCGCTGCACCTGGGCGAACTTCTGGACCACGGGATCGGCCTCTATGAGCGCGCGGTGAACGGGCTCTGGGCCGTCGGCGCCTATGCGGCCCTGGCCAGTTCGGTGGCCAAGGACGACCCGGCCTGGGCCAAGTTCGAGGGCGACCTGCGCACCCGATCCTCCCAGATCGGGGCCGAGAGCCTGTTCTTCACCCTGGAGCTCAACCAGCTTGAGGACAACGAGATCGAGATGGCCTTCAAGGCCCATCCGCCGGCCGCCCGCTGGCGCTCGTGGATGCGCCGGGTGCGGCTGTCGCGGCCGCACGAGCTGTCGCCGGACCTGGAGCGGCTGCTGATTGACCGATCGCCGGCGGTGGCCAACTGGGTGCGGTTGTATGACGAGAGCCTGGCCAAGCTGAGCGCCAAGGTGGGCAAGGAGAGCCTGTCGCTGCCGGAGGTGCTGAACCGGCTGTCGGACCCCGACGTGACCCGGCGCAAGGCCGCCGCCCAAGGCCTGGCCAAGGCCCTGGAGGCGCGCACGCCGGAACTGGCGCTGTCCATGAACACGCTCGCCTTCGAGAAACAGGTGGAGGACCGCTGGCGGAAGTATCCGACCCCCGCCGCCAGCCGCCACATCGCCAATGAGGTGGACGCCGACGCCGTCGAGGCGCTGGAGGCCGCCGTGGTGGAGGCCTATCCGCGGGTCAGCCACCGCTACTACGCGCTGAAGGCCAAGCTGATGGGCCGCAAGACCCTGGACTACTGGGACCGCAACGCCCCCCTCGATACCGCCAAGCCGCGCGCCTACGACTGGAAGCAGGCCCAGGGCATGGTGCTGGAGAGCTTCTCCGACCTGGCGCCCAAGTTCGCCGACACCGCCAAGACCTTCTTCGATCAGCCCTGGATCGACGCGCGGCCCCGGGCCGGCAAGCAGTCGGGCGCCTTCAGCCACCCGGTGACCGCCGACCGCCACCCCTATGTGTTCATGAACTATATGGGCGAGCGCCGCGACGTCCTGACCCTGGCCCACGAGCTGGGCCACGCCGTCCACCAGACCCTGTGCCAGCCCCTGGGCACCCTGCTGGCCGACACGCCCCTGACCCTGGCGGAGACGGCGTCCATCTTCGGTGAGGGCTTGGTGTTCGAGCGGCTGCTGGCCGGGGCCACCAAGGCCGAGCGGCTGGGATTGCTGGCCGGCCAGATCGAGGACGGCATCAACACGGTGATCCGGCAGATCGCCTTCCACCGGTTCGAGAACCGTTTCCACGCAGCGCGGTTCGAGGGTGAACTCTCAGCGGAGCAGATCGGCGCGATCTGGCTGGAGACGATGGGCGAGAGCCTGGGGCCCGCCATCAAGCTCAACGAGGGCTACGAGCACTACTGGGCCTATGTCAGCCATTTCGCCCACGCGCCGTTCTACGTCTACGCCTACGCTTTTGGCGACCTGCTGGTGCGTGGCCTGATGGAAAAGCGCCGCGAGGACCCGGCGGCCTTCGCGCCCCTTTACGAAGACCTGCTAGCGGCCGGGGGCACGCGGACCTATGTCGAGGCCCTGCGCCCCTTCGGCCTCAACCCCCGGGAGAAAGCCTTTTGGACCGCCGGCATGACCCAGATGGAGCGGCTGGTGGACGCCTTCGAGGAACTGGTCTGATCGAACGGCGACGCTGCGCGTTTCTGCCCGCATGACCAAGCCCGCTGTTCCGCCTGTTCTGATCTCTGTCGCCCGACGGATCGAGACCCGCGCCCTGCTGATCTGGCTGGCCTGCGCCGGCGCGATCTGGGGTTTTTTCAATATCGCCGGAGAGGTGATGGAGGGCGACGCCGACATCGTCGATCAGCAGTTGTTGCTGATGTTGCGGCGGCCCAGCGACCTCAGCGACCCCATCGGCCCGCCCTGGGTCGAGGAGGCGCTGCGGGACATCACCGCGCTGGGCGGTTTCACCTTCCTGACCATCGCCACCATCGTGGCCGTGCTGCTGTTCAGCTTCCACGGCAAGCGCAGGCAGGCCTGGATCCTGGCCGGCACGGTGCTGGGGGCCCAGGTGTCCAGCGAGGTTCTGAAGACCTTCTACGATCGGCCCCGGCCCAGCCTCGTGCCGCATGGCAGCTTCGTCTACACCCAGAGCTTCCCGAGCGGGCACTCGGCCCTGGCGGCGGCGGTGTTCCTGACGCTCGCCACCCTGATCGCCAGCGTTGAGAAGCGGCCGAGTTCGAAGATCCTGATCTATGTGCTGGCGGTGGTGATCACCATCGGCGTGGGGTTCAGCCGCGTCTATCTCGGGGTGCACTGGCCCAGCGACGTGTTGGCCGGCTGGAGCCTGGGCGCCACCTGGGCCTTCGCCGCCTGGATCGTGCTGGAGTGGATGCGCTCGCGCGATGTCAGTCGGGAGCGGGGTTAGGCCGATAGGCGACCCCGGCGCGGGCCAGGTCCGCCAGGAAGGTCTCGGTGAGGGCGACGAGCTGAAGGATGCCTGACACCACTTCCGGTCGGGTGACCACGTCGGCGCCCACGGTCAGGCCCCTGGGCCCACGCTTCACGAGCCCGCGAGCCTCCAGCCGCGTGATCGCCCGCCGGGCCGTCTCGTAGGGCAGGAGCAGAAAGCGGCTGATCGAATAGACGCTTACCGGCCGCCGCTCGGAGTCCGGCGGGACGCCTTCAATTCCCGCATAGGTGACGGCGAGCGCCGGATCGTGAGTGAGGTGGCTGACATTGGCCATGTTGATGGCCCTCAGCACGAGCACCCCAACAACGTCCAGCTGCATCACCTTGGCCGAATAGAGGGTGGCGTCGAGGAAGAAGTTCATCGCCAGCCGAATGATTTGCCTGGGTAGGTCGGGGGTCGGCGGCCGATAGTGTTCGGCGGCCGAGACGCCGAAGCGGCCAGCTTCGGCGACGAAGGCCTCGGTCGCGATCTGGATTTCACCGATCAGGTCCAGGTTGCTCTGACGGATCATCGTGGCGCCGGGGACCACCAGTCCGCCCTCGACGGTGGCGCAGACCCCGGCGTCCAGAAGCTTCTTCACCCGGCGGCGGATGTTCTCGTAGGGCAGGCCGAGGTCCTTGGCGATCGCGTAGACGCTGACCGGGATGCGCAGGGTGTCGGCGGGCACGCCCGGCACGCCGTCATGGGTATGGGTGACGGGCTCTGGTGACGCGGTTGTCTCGCGGACATTGGCGCGAGTGATCGCCAGGATGGTCATATCGGTGACGAGGTCGCGGCTCATGGACCGGGCGACCCGTCGGGCGGTGTTCACATGATATTCGCCGGCCAGGCGAGAAAGCAGCCGGCGACGGTCGATGCTCTCGATCTGCTCGCTCATCCCGTATCCTTGCCCACCGCGCCGGCGGCGCCCGCGAGGTGCGCTGATTTGGCGGAATGCTCAACGGTTTTGAGATCCACGATATGCGACCTAGAGTCCTAGCATCGTCTTGCCCATGGCCCTTTGCGCCGAGGATGGACCGGGCTCCGGTCCGGCGACCTCGTCCCGGATCAGCAGGGCGATCAGGGCGTCGGCGTGGCGCTCGATCTCAGCCGCGTCGGACATGTCGACGCCATAGGCATGGCGTACCTCGCCGGCCAGGGTGAAGGGTGACTGAGCGGCGGCCGAGAGCATGTAGATCAGGCTTCGGATCGGCAGGCGGGGCAGGTGGCCCTGGTCCATCAGCCCCTGCAGCAGGCGCGCCAGCCCTCGGTGCTGGGGCCTGACGATCTGCTCGGCGATCCAGGCGACGCGGTCGGAATCGCCCACCGCCTCCTGCACCATGATGCGCGCGTGCTCGGGATGGCGCGCGCAATAGCGGACATAGTGGCGCAAGATGACCTTGAACCGTTCCACCACAGGCATCCCCTCGGTGGCCCGCCAGCCGGTGGCCATGTGGGCGTTCATGTGGGTGATCAGCCGTGACAGCGCCTCGCGCCACAGGGTGGCCTTGTCGGAATAGTGGTAGCGGAGCAGGCTGTGCTCGACGCTTGCCAGGGCCGCGATGTCGCGCATGGCCGCGCCCTCGAACCCCCGCTCTGAGAACAGCTTGAGGGCGGCGTCCAGGATGGCGCTGCGGGTCTCCTCCACCGGCCGCGCGGTGCGGGCCGGGCGGCCTCTGGGACGGGTGGTTACGGCGGTCATGCGATCATTATTGCCCAATTGGACTAAAATAACTAGGCTCACGACCAACAACGGGAGGACGCTTAAGATGACCCAGGCCTGGATGGACAAGACCCTGTCCCCCGACGCCCGCGCGAAGCTGCTGATCGCGCAGCTGACCCTGGATGAGATGATCTCCCTGGTGCACGGTCCGATGCCCGCCATGGTCAATCCGCCCCCCGCCGACGCGGCCATGGGGGCGGGCTACATCCCCGGCGTCGACCGCCTGGGGATTCCGCCGCTGAATGAGACCGACGCCAGCCTGGGCATCGCCAACCCACGCCAGGTGCGTAAGGGCGACGGCGCCACGGGCCTGCCCTCGGGCCTTTCCCTGGCCTCGACCTGGGATCCGGAACTCGCCTATGCGGCCGGCGCGATGGTGGGGTCAGAGGCCCGCGACAAGGGGTTCAACGTCCTGCTGGGCGGCGGCGCCAACCTGACCCGTGAGCCCCGCTGCGGACGAAACTTCGAATATCTCGGCGAGGATCCGCTGCTGGCCGGCGTCCTGGTGGGGGAGGCCATCAAGGGCGCCCAGTCCAACGATATCGTCTGCACCCTGAAGCACTTCGCGCTCAACGATCAGGAGACTTGCCGCCACGTGGTGGACGCCCGGATCGACGAGGGCGCGCTGCGGGAGAGCGACCTGCTGGCCTTCCAGATCGCCATTGAGCGCGGTGATCCCGGCTCGGTGATGTGCGCCTATAACAAGGTCAACGGCGAGTGGGCCGGGGAGAACGACTTCCTGCTGAACCAGGTGCTGAAGCGCGACTGGGGCTATACCGGCTGGGTGATGAGCGACTGGGGCGCGGTCCACTCCACGGCCAAGGCGGTGATGGCGGGCCTCGACCAGGAAAGCGGCGAGCAACTCGACAAGCAGGTCTATTTCGGCGCGCCCCTGAAGGAGGCCGTTGAGCAGGGCGAGGTGCCCTTCGAGCGGCTGACCGACATGGTCCACCGCATCCTTCGCAGCCTGTTCGACAAGGGGGTTTTCGACAATCCCGCCGCCAAGCGCGCAACCGACTATGCCGCCAACGCCAAGGTGGCCCAGGCCGCCGCCGAGGCCGGCACGGTGCTGCTGAAGAACGACGGCCTCCTGCCGCTGGCGCCCAGCATCCGCAAGATCGCGGTGATCGGCGCCCACGCCGACAAGGGCGTGATGTCCGGCGGCGGCTCGTCCCAGGTGATCCCGGTGGGCGGGCCGGGCCATGAGATCGAGGTGGCCGGCCTGGCCGGGGCCTTCGCCAAGGTCACCTACCACCCGTCGTCGCCCGTGGCGGCGATCCGCGAGCTGACCCGCAACACCGCCGTCACCTTCGTCTCCGGCGCGGACCACGCCGAGGCCGCCGCCCTGGCCGGTGACGCCGACGTCGCCATCGTCTTCGCCGACCAGTGGGCCACCGAGGCCGAGGACCTGCCCAGCCTGTCGCTGCCGGGCGGCCAGGACGCCCTGATCGCCGCCGTCGCCGCCGCCAATCCCAGGACTGTGGTGGTGCTGGAGACCGGGACCCCGGTGCTGATGCCCTGGCTGGAGGAGGTCAACGCGGTGCTGGAGGCCTGGTATCCCGGCACCCGCGGCGGCGAGGCCATCGCCAACATCCTGTTCGGGGCGGTCAATCCGTCGGGCCGCCTGCCCATGAGTTTCCCGCGTGGCGTGGAGGACCTGGTGCGTCCGGAAATTCCCGGCCAGATCTTCGGCCCGCCGGTGGAGGGCGCCACCCTTCCCACCACCCGCCCCGACGTGCAGCAGCACAAGGGCCGCTTCTCGGTGGAGCACCCGGAGGGCGCCGATGTCGGCTATCGCTGGTTCGCCAAAACCGGGGCGGCCACCCTCTTCCCCTTCGGCTTCGGCCTTGGCTACACGCACTTCCAGTACGCGAAGCTTGAGGTCTCAGGCGGCGAGACGATCACCGCCAGCTTCGACGTCAAGAACGCCGGGGCCATGGCCGGGACCGACACCCCCCAGGTCTATGCGACGGTGACCGGCTCGGATGGCAAGCCCTCCCTGCGCCTGATCGGCTGGGCCCGCGTGAGGCTTGAGCCCGGCGAGACCCGCCGCGTGACCGTGGCCGCTGACGCGAGACTCTTGGCCAACTACGACGCGACCCTGCCGGGCTGGAAGATCGCGGCGGGCTCGGCCGCCGTGGCGCTGGCGACCTCCGCGGAGGACGCCATCCTGCACGGAACGGCGGAACTCATTGCGCAAACCATGAAGCCCTGAGTGCGCACGGTGGCGCTGCGAACCCACGGCTGCGTCATCAAGGGCTTGCCATTCGGCGACCGCCCGTTCATTTCCCTGCGCGATGTCCGATGATCTGACCGAAGTCCAGACCGCCATCGTCCCCGATGGTTTTGTCATCAACCTCTGGAACCGAGGGTTCGGCCGCACGGTCGGGCCGTTCTATTCCAGCCGCGACGCCGCGACCGGCGACGAGGTAATGGCCTTCCGGGTCGAGGAGCACCACGCCAACGGCATGAATAACTGCCACGGCGGCATGCTGATGAGCTTCGCCGACATGGCCTGGGGGCGGGTGGTGTCCAACAAGCGCGAGATCGGCTGGGTGACCGTCCGGCTGACCACCGACTTCCTCTCCGGCGCCCACATGGGCGACTGGGTGGAGGGCACCAGCGAGATCATCACCGAGCAGGACGACGTGTTCACCGTGCGGGGCCGAATCTGGTGCGGCGAGCGCACCCTGATCACCGGCACCGGCGTCTACAAGGGTATCCGCTCCATCTCGCGCAAGGCGGGTTATCGCGAAACAAGAGGGGTCGCCTGATGGCTTTGGATCCGGCGATCAAGGAAGGCGCCCCCGTCGGCTACGACGACCGCCCCATCCATTCCGAGCCCGGCAGCCTGCCGCCCCAGGTGCAGGCGCCGCTGGCGCCGTTCCGTGGCCGCCATCCCGACGCGCCCGAATGGTTCCTGGACGCCATCGCCCAGGAGCCGGAGCGGAGCTTCGTCACCTCGCTGGGCACCCAGATCGAGGCCCTGACCTGGGGCGAGCTGGGCAAGCCCGGCCTGCTGCTGGTTCACGGCAATTCGGCCCACGCGGACTGGTGGAGCTTCATCGCCCCCTATCTGGCCCAGGACTACCGCGTGACCTCCATGTCCCTGGCAGGCATGGGCGCCTCGGACTGGCGCGAGAGCTACGCCTTCCAGGACTTCGCCGAGGACGCCGAGGCCGTGGCCCGCGCCACCGGCCTCTACGAGGCGGGCAAGCCGATCTATATCGGCCACTCCTTCGGCGGCAGTCAGGTGTTCTTCGCCGCCGCGGCCCATCCCGAGCGCATGCGCGCGGCGGTGCTGGTGGACACCGGCTTCGGCGGTCCGCCACCCAACTCGCCCGAGGCCCAGCGCATGCGCGAGCAGGAGGTGCGCAACATCCCCACCGCCGACCGCGCCGCTCGAGTCTATCCGACGGAGGAGGCGGCCTTGGCCCGCTTCCGCTTCATGCCGCCCCAGGTGGCCGGCAACCTGTTCATCGCCGACTTCATCGCTCGCCGCTCCCTGAAGCGCGCGCCGCTGCCGGACGGCGGCGGCGAAGGCTGGACCTGGCGGTTCGACCCGGCCATGTGGAACAAGCTCGACCGCAGCGTGATGATGGGCATGACGGCCGAGGGCCCGCCCAAGGTCACCGTGCCCCTGGTGCACATCTATGGCGACCGCTCGGTGGTGAAGTCGCGGATCAGCGAAGACCGCCCCTCGCCCCTGCCCAAGGACATGTTGGAGATCGCCATCCCCGATTCGGCCCACCACATCATGGTCGACCAGCCTTTGGCCCTCATCGCGGCGTTGCGGGGACTCCTGGCCCGCTGGCCGGGCTGAGACGCAAGGCGCTCTTGAGCCATGGCGGCCGACGGTGTACGTCCGCCGCATTCGACTTTCGCATCAGTCTGAGAGACGCCCTTCTATGGCTTCCGAATATCACCGCGGCGACATGGACATTTCCGAGCAGGTTGCGACGTTCAACCTGTTCAACGGCCTGACCAAGTGGGGCTCGCTGTCGATCGCCGCCCTGATGGTCCTGCTGGTGGTCTGGTTCTGCACCCCCGCGGGCTTCCTGGCTGGCTTCATCAGCGCCGCGGTTCTGACCGTGCTGGGCGTCCTCTTCCTTCGCGAAAAGCCCGACGCCGCCCACTAGGTCGGCGCGGAGCGTCGGCTCGCCGCCCAAGAGCGCGGTGAGCCTTCGCAATGATTCAAACAAACGTTCGAATTCGTCCCGTGCATCGCTGGACAAGCTGACGCCACCGCCCGTATGGTCCGCCCCAACGCTGACTTGGGGGAAACAGGCGCATGGCCGTCATAGCCGTCACCACTGAACGCCGCGCCGGCGAGACCCGGGTCGCCGCCGTCCCCGAGACGGTGAAGAAGCTGATCGCCGCCGGGTTCTCGGTGGTGGTGGAGAGCGGCGCCGGCACGGCCGCGGCCTATCCCGACGCCGACTATCAGGCCGCCGGCGCCGAGATCGCCAAGGACGCCAAGGCCGCCATCGGCAAGGCCGACATCCTGTTCAAGGTTCGCGCCCCCGAGGCCGTGGAGATCGCGGCGCTCAAGTCGGGCGCCATCGTCGTGGCCCTGCTCAACCCGCACATGGACAAGGATGCGCTGAACGCCATCGCCGCCAAGGGCGCGACCGGCTTCGCCATGGAGTTCGTGCCGCGCATCACCCGGGCCCAGGTGATGGACGCCCTGTCGTCGCAAGCCAACCTCGCCGGCTACCGCGCGGTGATCGAGGCCGCCGAGGCCTATGGCCGGGCCATGCCGATGATGATGACCGCCGCCGGCACCGTCGCCGCGGCCAAGGTCTTCGTCATGGGGGTCGGCGTCGCCGGCCTGCAGGCCATCGCCACCGCCCGGCGCCTCGGCGCCGTCGTCACCGCCACCGACGTGCGTCCGGCGACCAAGGAACAGGTCGAGAGCCTCGGCGCCAAATTCCTGGCGGTCGAGGACGAGGAGTTCAAGAACGCCCAGACCGCCGGCGGCTACGCCAAGGAGATGAGCGCCGAGTACCAGGCCAAGCAGGCGGCCCTGGTCTCCAGCCACATCGCCAAGCAGGACATCGTCATCACCACCGCCCTGATCCCAGGTCGGCCGGCGCCCAAGCTGGTGAGCGCCGAACAGGTGGCTTCCATGCGCCCCGGCTCGATCCTGGTGGACCTGGCCATCGAGCAGGGCGGCAACGTTGTCGGCGCCAAGCTGGGCGAGGTGGCGGTCACCGCCAATGGGGCGAAAATCCTCGGCGTCGCCAACCTGCCTGGCCGCATCGCCACCGACGCCTCGGCCCTCTATGCCCGCAACCTGCTGGCCTTCGCCGGCCTGCTGCTGGACAAGGAGGGCAAGCTGGCCCCCGACCTGGAGGACGAGATCCTCAAGGCGGCCCTGGTCACCCAGGGCGGCAAGGTCGTCCACCCCTCGCTGAACAGCTAGATCCCAAGGAGGAACCGATGGACACCGTCGACCCCACAGTCTTCCGCCTGGCGATCTTCGTGCTGGCGATCTTCGTCGGCTACTACGTCGTCTGGAGCGTGACACCCGCCCTGCACACCCCGCTGATGGCGGTGACCAACGCCATCTCCTCGGTGATCATCGTCGGCGCCCTGCTGGCCGCCGCCGCCAGTGGCGGCGCGGATGCGGGCCTGACCCAGAACGTCATGATCTCCAAGGGGGCCGGCGCCATCGCCGCGGCCTTCGCGGCGGTAAACATCTTCGGCGGCTTCCTGGTCACCCAGCGGATGCTGGCCATGTACAAGAAAAAAGAGCCCGCAAAGAAGGAAGCCGCGAAGTGAACGCCAATCTCGCGGCCATCGCCTACATCGTCTCGGGCGTCCTCTTCATCCTGGCCCTGCGCGGCCTCTCCAGCCCCACCACCAGCCAGGCGGGCAACCGCAACGGCATGATCGGCATGGCCATCGCCGTGGGCACCACCCTGCTGACCCTGTGGGGCCAACAGGCGCTGGACACGCTCACGCTCGGCCTGATCATCGGCGGCGTCGCCATCGGCGGCACGGTCGGCGCGGTGATCGCCCGCAAGGTCGCCATGACCTCCATGCCGCAGCTGGTGGCCACCTTCCACAGCCTGGTGGGCGCCGCGGCCTGTCTGGTGGCGGTCGCCGCCATCTACACGCCGGCCGCCTACGGCATTCTCGGCGAAGACGGCACGATCCACGTCAACTCCCTGGTGGAGCTGTCCCTCGGCCTGGCCATCGGGGCCGTGACTCTGACCGGCTCGATCATCGCGGCCCTGAAGCTGAACGGAAACATGAGCGGCGCGCCGATCATGCTGCCGGCCCGCCACCTGCTGAACATCGTCATCGCGCTCGCCATCGTCGCCCTGGTGGTGGTGCTGGTGATGAGCGGCGGCCAGGCGATCTGGGCCTTCTGGGCCATCGCTGGTCTCAGCCTGCTGATCGGCGTTACGCTGATCATCCCCATCGGCGGCGCCGACATGCCCGTCGTGGTCTCCATGCTGAACAGCTATTCCGGCTGGGCGGCGGCGGCCCTGGGCTTCACGCTCGAGAACGTCACCCTGATCATCACCGGGGCCCTGGTGGGCTCGTCCGGCGCGATCCTTAGCTACATCATGTGCAAGGCGATGAACCGCAGCTTCATCTCCGTGATCCTCGGCGGCTTCGGCGCCGATGACGCCGCAGCCGCCGGCGGCGGCCAGGTGGAGACCCGGCCGGTCAAGCAGGGCTCGGCCGAGGACGCGGCCTTCATCATGAAGAACGCGTCGAAGGTGATCATCGTCCCCGGCTACGGCATGGCCGTCAGCCAGGCCCAGCACGCCCTACGCGAAATGGGCGACAAGCTTAAGGAAGAGGGCGTGGAGGTGAAGTACGCCATCCACCCCGTCGCCGGCCGGATGCCCGGACACATGAACGTGCTGCTGGCCGAGGCCAACGTCTCCTATGACGAGGTCTTCGAGCTGGAGGACATCAACGCCGAATTCGCCAGCGCCGACGTGGCGTTCGTGATCGGCGCCAATGACGTCACCAACCCGGCCGCCAAGACCGACCCCACCAGCGCCATCTACGGCATGCCGATCCTGGACGTCGAAAAGGCCCGCACCGTGCTGTTCGTGAAGCGCGGCATGAGCTCCGGCTACGCCGGGGTCGAGAACGAGCTCTTCTTCCGCGACAACACCATGATGCTGTTCGGCGACGCCAAGAAGATGGTCGAGGGGATCCTCAAGGGCCTCTGAGCCCCTGGGAATTCCAGGCCGCCGGAGTCTTCGCAAGGACCCGGCGGCGCCTTCCTGCCAATTTGCCGCAGGTTTGTAAGAACACCGTTTACCAGTGGACTCTATGGTGGCGCTTCATTCGCCGCCGCGACAATAGGTCGAAGGTAAATCATTAACCCTGCCGTCTTTTCGTCCAAAAGCCCCGGCATCTAGCCCACGCACATCCGTGGGAAATAGTCGAAGCTGATCCGCACACCTCTAGCGGATACATTTTAAGCTCGACTGTACTGGAAGAGGTTCCGCTTGTCTTCGAAGTCCTTGCCGACAAAAGATCGCGTGCGCCATTTCGGCCTGGAGGCCGCCTTCGCCGGCGCCCTGGCCCTGAGCCTCGCCACGGTCGCCTATGCGGCCCTGCCCAATGTCGCCAAGCCCGCGATCACGCCGACAGTCGCCGAAGCCCCGGTTGAGGACTCGGCCCCCCCGGCCCCGCCGCCGGCCTTCGACTGTGGCAATCCTGTCCCCGGCGAAAAGATCAACTCCCCCTTTGGTCTGCGCCGCCTGCCCTGGGAAGACCACGGCCGCCTGCATGAGGGCGTCGATATCGCCGGTCCCACCGGGACCCGTGTGGTGGCGGTGTCCGACGGCATCGTGAAGCGCGCGGGCGAAAGCCCTTCCTATGGCCGCTATGTCGAGGTTGAGCACGGCGTTGGCCTCACCAGTTTCTACGCCCACCTCGGCAAGATCGAGCGCGGCATGAAGCGCGGGGCCTATGTCGAGGCCGGCAAGACGGTGGGGCGCATGGGCTCCAGCGGCACCTCCACCGGGCCCCACGTCCACTTCGAGATTCGCCAGGACGGCAAGCCGCTGAACCCGCTGGTGTTTCTGAACCGCGAGTTCGCCACCAAGGAAGACCTGCCCATCAAGCTGGGCGCCCATGTCTCGCCCCGGGTGCGCCTGGCCACGGTCTCCGAGATCCCGGAGAGCAAGAAGGCGCTGATGGAAGCCAAGGCCGGCAAGGGCAAGACGTCCAGGAAGGGCAAACGGGTCCGAGAGACCCTGACCTTCGCGGCTAATTCCTAGCCTTGCCTGAGGCGCGGTCCGCGGCCACCGCCGCGATCAATACGGCGATCACCAGCCCCGCGCGCGTCCACAATGGGTAGGCGGTGGTGGCCATCGTCCAGGCGGCGAAGGCCAGGAACAGGCCGCTGACGATACGGCCGGCCAGGGCCCGGCGTCCCGCGATCAGGTTGGCGCTCCAGGCGCCGGCCAGCGCCCCCAGCAGCCAGGCGAGGATGGCGCCGACCTGGGCGCCGAAGGGCAGGACGGCTGTGGCCGCGCGGATCGCAGCCGGATCCGTCAGATTCACCCCGGCCGGCGGCGGGAAGATCATGTTGGCCGCGCCGTCTATGGCGCCCAGCACGACAAGCCCGATCAAGGGCCCGAGAATCACCGCCAGAATCAGCCGCAGCATGGTCGAATCCCTCTTCTTGGGGTCGCAAACCTAGCCCCTGTAAGGGTTCCACGCACGGTCTTGTGCGTGGCCAAGCTTGTGCCCATCCTCATGTCATAAAAACGAGGAAACGACCCATGCGTTCAGGCTTTAGCGGGCTTGCGCTCGCGTCCGTCCTTCTACTGAGCAGTTCTCTCGCCGCCTGCGGGAAGAGCGAACCTGCGGCTCCGGCCGCTCCCGCCGGTCTGGCGTTATCCACCGCCGAGGGCGCCCACGGCGTCCTTCCGGCCCAGGGCATCGAGATCAAGACCAAGGGCTCGGTCGCCAACCTGGCCATGACCCCCAACTGGCGGGTAGGCGGTCAGCAGCTCAACATCACCTGGTATGCCGGGGCCAGCCAGACCAAGCGCTTCTTCGTGGTCACCGAGACCGGCGCGGCCGCAGACCAGCCCAGCTTCCTGGCCCACCCGGAAACCGGGGTGCGAAATGTGCGGGTCGCCTTCGACGGCGGCGCGCCCGTGACTTTCAAGCCCACCACCCCCCGCGCGCCCTTCGACGTACCCGCCGGGGCCAAGGCGGTGACCCGGGTGGAGATCGACTACGGCTCCTCGGAGGCGCCGCAGACGGTCGTCTGGAAATAGCCCCAAACCGGCCTTGCGTGAGACTTGGCCCGCGCCTAGGTCTCGCCCATGGCCACGGCGGGTTTCCATCCCACGCGCGGAGAGCTCGTCGACATCGGCGGGCGGCGTTTGCGCGTGGTTCGGGCGGGCCCTGAAACCGTCCGGCCGCTGATCGTCCTGGAGTGTGGCGCCTTCGGCTGCGCCGCCGACTGGGCGGTCGTGCAGCAGCGCCTCGCCGAAAAGGGCCTGCGCAGCCTGGCCTATGACCGGGCCGGCCTCGGCTATTCCGATCCCGGCCCCCGGCCCCGCGACGGCCGCGCCATCGCCACCGATCTGGAGGCGCTGCTGAGCCATGTGGGGGAGGCGGGGCCGCTGATCCTGGTGGGCCATTCCATGGGCGGTCTGTTGCTGCGGGTGTTCGTCGGCCGCAACCACGACCGGGTCGCCGGCGTGGTGCTGGTGGACGCGGTCACGCCGGAGACCATCGAGAGCCCGGTCGCCGCGCGCGCCATCAACGGATTCCGCCACGCCATGAAGCTGGTGGGCCGCTGGTCGGGGATCGGCTTCATGAAGCCCTTCGCCCTGGTGGTCGGCGACAAGATCGGTCTGGAGGGCGAGGCCTCCACCGAGAAGCGCCGCATCTACGGCCTGGCCAGTCACGCCCGCTGGTCGGCGGAGGAGGTGCTCCATTGGGCGGCGACCTCGGCGCAGGGCCGCGAGATCGGCCACTATCATCCGGACCTGCCGGTGGCGGTGGTCAATGCCGGCGCCACACGGCTGCCGGCGGGGTTGAAAGCCATCCAGGCCGCCCCGGCGCACGCCTCGGCCCGTGGCTATGTCGCCAACATCGTCGGCGCCAACCACTCGACCCTGCTGGGTAAGCGTTTCGCCGACCCGATCATCTTGGGCATCGAGCACGTGATGGCGGAAGGTTAGCCCGCGGCCTCCCGGCCACGGGCTGTTCCTCAGTCGCGAGGTCTTCGACCTCGACGTCCTTCTGCAGATGAGGCGAGAGCAGGCGCTGGACGAGCGCCGCAGCCTGCCCGGCTAGAGCATTTTCCGATAAGTGTGAAACGGTTATCGGATCGAAAAATGCTCTAACTTTTCGAATTAGAGCCCTTTTCGTCCGCTCTGATTGATTCAATCAGAGCGGAAAGGACTCTAGGCGGGTTCCCGGTCGATCACGCCACAGGCCGCCCATAGCCGGGGCAGGGCGAGAGGATGCGCCACCACGCCAGGGATCGGCGCCAGGACCGGCGAGCCCTCGCCCTCAATGAACGGCAAGACTCCGCGCGCGCCGGCCGGCAGCCGGTGAAGCGCCGCGCGTTGCGATGGCGGCAGGCTGGCCGCATGCCCGGCCAGAGCCTGGACCCTGACCGGCCGATCGGTGGTGATCTCGAACCGACCGTCCCAGACGGCGGTCTGCCCGGCGGCCAGGGCCATGGTCTCCAACCCCCGGCGTCCGGGATCGCGCAGGAACCGCGCTTCACGGCCATCCGCTTCGATCCGCGCCCCCGCGAGGGTGACGGTCAGGCAGGTCTCGCGCCTCAGGGTCTCCGCGAGGCGCTCCAGGCGGTCGCTCCGCGGCGGTCGGGCGGTCCCGCCAGCGCAGAGGCTGGCGGCGGCGAGGAAGGCCTGGGGCGCGTCCTGGAGGGCCTGGCGGGGCAAACAAAGGCCGCCGGCCAGGTCTGTGGCCGCGCGGGCGAGGCCGGCGAGGTCCTGCGGCGGCATGACCGTGTCCGTCTCGTCGCCCGTCAGTGCGGCCCGGGCGCGGGCTCGGGCGAAGCGGGGGTCGCCATTGGCCGGATCCTCGATCCAGGTCTCCCCGCGCGCGGTAAGCCAGGCGCGGATGTCGGCGCGGGTCTGGGTCAGCAGGGGGCGCAGGAGAAAGACGCCGCGACCCTCCGGCCAGACCGGAGACGGGCCCCATTCGCGCGGACTGGGCGTGGTGGACCCGGCGCCGCGCATGACGGCGGCCTCCAACCGGTCGCTGGCGGTGTGACCCATGAGAACCACCTTGGCCCCGGCCGCGCGGGCCGCGTCGGAGATCAGGCCGTGACGTGCGGTTCGCGCGGCGGCGGGCAGGCCGACGGCCGGCTTCTCCCCCTCCCAGGCCAGCGCCCGGAAGGTCGCACCGAGGCGGCCGGCGGCGGTGGCGCAAGCCTTGGTCCAGGCGACGCTCTCCGGCCGCAGGCGATGATCCACGGTCAAGATCAGCAGGGGCCGCCCATGGATCTTGGCCCACTCGGCGGTAATCAGCGCCAGGGCCAGGGAATCCCCGCCGCCGGAAAGCGCCACGGCGATGGGCGCGGGCGAGGCGTTCAGCAGGCGGCGGTCTAGAACCTCGTGGACGGCGGCGGTCAGACCGCGCACTTGGCCTGGGTCCGGGCGGCGGTGGCGCGGCCCTTCACGGCGGCGGCGGCCTTGGGATAGCGGCGGTCGAACTCGCCGAGGATCTGGCAGGCGTCGGTGGGCTTCTTGATCGCCACGAGCGAGCGGGCCAGTTCCACCGTGGCGTCGGGCGCCCAGCTGGTGGCGGGCCAGCCGCGGATGGCGCCGATATAGGCCTGAGCCGCGTCGGCGTTGGCGCCGCGCGCGGCGAGCGTCTTGCCCAGCCAGTAGCGGGCCTCCGGCGCCTTGGCGCTGTCGTCATAACGACCGACATAGTCCCGGAAGGCCTCCTCGGCGCCGGTATAATCTCCGCCGAGCATCAGTTGGCGGGCGGCGGTGAAGGCCTCGGTGGCGGTCTGCGCGGGCGGGGCCGCAAAGGCTGATCCCCCGGCGAGATCAGGGGACGGGGCGTCCGACGTGGGGGCGGCCTGCCGTTGCTCCATTCCGCCCAATCGGTCGGCGAGCGCCTTGTTATCGCGCCTCAGGGCCTCGGCGTCGCGCTTGGCCAGCTGCAGGTCGTGGTTGGTGGTCTCGAGTTGGCCGTTCACCCGGGTGAGCGCCTGCTCCAGGTCGGCGATGCGCCGGGTCAGTTCCTGCAGCTGGTAGTCCGTCTCAGCGGGCTGCACGACCACGGGCTTTCCGGAGTCCCGGCCCTGGAAGACGATGGACCGCAGTTCCCGCAACACCTGCTCCATACGGTCCAGGCGACGGGCGTCGCGGGCGTCCAGGGGATCGATGGGGATCTGGGCCAAGGCGGGCGTGGCGCTGACCAGGGTTAGGACGGCGACGGAGGCGAGGGCGAGGCGGCGAAGGGTCATGCGATCATCATCTTCAGGTCGGGTGGGCCAAATTGGGGCCTGTCCGCAGGATTAGTCCAGAACGCAAAGAGGGGTCCCGTTGGGGGGACCCCTCTCGCACTCTCCTCGAACTGGTACTTAGACTTTAGCGCGCGCCGCCGGTGATGGCGGTGTGGCCGTTCCGGTTGCGCTGATAGGCGTCCTCGCTGGTGCCCGGATCGATCGGGCGTTCCTTGCCGAAGGACACGGTGGAGATCCGCGCCGGCGAAACGCCGCGGCTCACCAGGTACTCCCGGACCGAGTTGGCGCGACGGGCGCCAAGGGCCAGGTTGTATTCACGGGTGCCGCGCTCGTCGGCATTGCCCTCGATGCGGACCTGAACGCTGGGATAGCGCATCAGCCACTGGGACTGGGCGTCCAGCACCGGGCCGGCGTCAGAGCGGATGTCGTACTGGTCGAAGTCGAAATAGACCCGATCACCGATGTTGACGACGAAGTCCTGGATCGAGCCGGGGACCACGGCGCCCATGCCAGGGCCGGAGCCCGGTTGTGAGGGGTAGCCAGGGCCGGGACCAGGGCCGACGCCCGGACCGGGCTTGGGCTTGCTGGCGCAGGCGGCCATGGACAGAGCCGCGGTGGTGACAAGCGCCAGTCGAAGGGCGTGCTTGGTGCTGAAGCTCATGTCGCGCTTCTCCTTAAGCTGGGTTTCGCCGGCGCCAACCGCGCCATTCACTAATCTGTACCTGCATTTTCCCGTGCCGGACATTTCAAAAGACCGCCACTATGCAAACGTTACACCTGAATTCTCTCATCAGTTGAGCAGCGGAGACCAGGCTGGGTCTGAGCCGGAGCCCGGATAGGGCGCCGGCCGCAGGATCCGACCTGTTACATCCACCGTCCACAAACGCGGAGGCCCGCCTGACGTTTCACGGCTGAACATCAGCACGCGCCCGTTCGGCGCCCAGGTGGGGCTCTCGTCGAGATAGCTGGTGGTCAAAAGCCGCTCATCCGAACCGTCCGGACGCATGACCCCGATGTGGAACTCGCCGCCCGTCTGCTTGGTGAAGGCGATGAAGTCCCCCACGGGGCTCCAGACCGGTGTGGTATAGCGGCCCGATCCGTAGGAAATACGACGAACCCCAGAGCCGTCTGAATTCATGATGTAGAGTTGGGGTGAGCCGCCTCGGTCGGAGTTGAAGGCGATCTTGGTCCCATCCGGCGAGAACGAAGCCGAGGTGTCGATGCCGGGGTCGGAGGTCAGGCGGGCCGAGGCGCGGCTCTTCAGGTTCATCACATAGATGTCGCTGTTGCCGCCGCGTTCCACCGAGAAGGCGACGCGGCCGCCATCGGGCGAGAAGCGCGGCGCATAGACCATGCCCGGGAACTGGCCGATGCTTTCGCGCCGGGCGGTCTCCAGGTTGAACAGGTAGATGGCCGAGCCCTCGGGCCGCAGGGTCATGTAGGTGATCTCCTGGCTGGTGGCCGAGAAGCGCGGCGACATGACGATGTAGGAGCCGTCGGTCAGATAGCTGGGATTGGCCCCGTCCTGGTCCATGATGGCCAGGGTCTTGGTGCGATTGATCCGGCCCCCGGTCTCGGAGACGAAGACGATGCGGGTGTCGAAGTATCCCTTCTCCCCGGTCAGCCGCTCATAGACGGCGTCGGAGATCTTGTGGGCCACGCGGCGCCAGTTCTCCGGGGTGGAGGTGAACTGCAGGCCCAGCAGCTGCTGCTCGGAATAGATGTCCCACAGGCGGAAGTCGACGCGCAGTCGGCCGCCCTCGACGGTCACCTGGCCGTTGACCAGGGCCTGGGCGTTGATCGCCTTCCAGTCGGGGAAGCGGGGCTGCACGGCGACGTTCAGCCCCTTCTCGATATAGGCCTGCTGGCCGATGGGGGCGAAGAGCCCTGAACGTTCCAGGTTGCCGGTGATGACCTGGGCGATGTCGGCGCCGCGGGTTCCGCCGAAGGCCGGGATGGCGATGGGCAGGGGCTGGACTTCGCCCTTGTTCACATCGATCTCGATCTGGGCGGCGGCCGGCGTGGCCACCGACGCCGTGGCGAGCATGAGGCTGGCGAGAGCCAGGCAGAGGGCCTTCAGTCGCATCGGACGGGTCTCCTTTAGGGCGCTCATTGGCAGGCTTCCTGGGCGTTGAAGGTGGGAGCCCAGGCCTGGCCGTAGACTTCGCGAGGCAGGGCCTTGTCGGCGGCGGCTTGGCGCACGGCGCGGATGGCGCGTTCGGCGGCCGCCCGGACCACGGGGTTGGAGGAAGACTCCTGCCCCCCGGCCTCGACGGCGCCCACCACCTGGCCGGTGGCCGACAGGGTGAAGGTGACCCGCACGCGCACGTCGCGGCCGCCCTCGACCTCGCAGTTGGGGTTCCAGCGCCGCTCGATCTGCGAGACGAGGCCCGCGAGCGCGCTGGCCGAGACCCCCTTGCCGGCGCCGGCCGCGGCGCGGGCCTCAAGGGCGGTCTCCTGACGGGTGGGCCCCTTGGCCGCGGATGAGGACTTGCCCCCGGCGGGGCGGGACTTGGCGATGCTGGCCGACAGGGCGTCGAGATCCAGCGCTTTCTGTGGCTTGGCGGCGGGCTTCTGGACGCCCTTGGCGGTGGGGTCGACCGTGGGCTTGGCCGCCGCCGGCGCGGGCTTGACGGGGCTGGGCGCGGGGACGGGCGCCGGGGGCAGAGGTTCGGGCGCGGGCGCCTCGACGGCGGCCTCGGGCGGGGCGTCGGGGACCGGCTGCTCGGTGGTGGCCATCTGCTCTTGGGCGGCTTGCGCGGCGGCGCGCAGGTCGGTGTAGGTGGCGTTGGAGATGATGTTCACCGGCACGGTGGTTCCCACCTGGGTCGGTTCCTGCGGCCAGGAGATCAGGGCGGCCACGATCACGCCGCCGTGCAACAGCACCGACACGATCATCGCCGCGGAGAAATCCGGCCGGGTGCGGGTCATGCCGGCCTCAACCCGCCGGAGCGTCCGGGGCGGGGGTCCCGCCGGAGGAGGGGCCGCCGGTATCGGTGATGAGGTTGATCGAGGTGAAGCCGGAGGTCGACAGCGCCGCCATCACCTGGGCGACGATCGAATAGGAGGCACGGCCGTCAGCGCGGACATAGATCGGCTTGGTGGTGTCGCCGGCCATGGCCCGCAGACGCGGCGAGAGCCCGGCGAACACCACGGGTTCCTCCTGCACGAACAGCGAGCCGTCGGCGCGGATGGTGACCGTCAGCGGCTCGGACTGGTCCTGCATGGAGCCGGCCTCGGTCTTCGGCAGCTCCACGGGAACCCCTACGGTCAGCAGCGGGGCGGAGATCATGAAGACGATCAGCAGCACCAGCATCACGTCCACCAGGGGCGTGACGTTGATCTCCGACAGGGCGCCCCGGCGGCCGCCACGGCGGCGCCTGCGGCCGCCGCCGCCGGAGGCTGAGAAGGCGTCGTGGCTCGAGATCGCCATGGCTCAGGCCCGGTCCGCCAGCCGCCGCTGGATGGCGGTGGAGAGGTCGTCGGCGAAGCCTTCTAGGCGGCCCGTATAGCGCGAGGCGTCGGTGGAGAACTTGTTGTAGGCCACATAGGCCGGGATGGCGGCGATCAGGCCAATGGCGGTGGCGAACAGGGCCTCGGCGATGGAGGGGGCGACCACGGCCAGGTTGGTGTTCTTCTGGATGGCGATCTCCTGGAAGGCGTTCATGATCCCCCAGACGGTGCCGAACAGGCCGATGAACGGCGAGGCGGTGGCGACGATGGCCAGGGAGCCGAGGCCGTCCTCCACCCGCTGAGCCTCGCGGGCGATGGTGGTGTCCAGCACCCGGTCGATACGCTGGATCAGGAAGGCGGCCTGGCTATCGGTGGACAGGCCCTTGCCGCGAGCGTCGCGCCACTCGCGCAGGGCGCCCTGCAGCATGCGGGGCAGGGCGTGCTTGGGCCGCTCGCCGGCCTCGGCGGCGATGTCCTCCAGGCTGCGGCCGGAGGAGACCTGGTTCTCGAACTTGTCAGCCTGGCCGTTCAGCACGCTGAAGCGGAAGAACTTGTCGATGATCACCGTCCACGACCACAGCGACGACAGCGCCAGGCCCGTCATCACGCTCTTCACCACCCAGTCGGCGCGCATGAAGAGGGAGATGAAGGAGAAGGTCTCGGGGGTGATCGCGGCGGGGACTGCGGGGTCCATGCGGCCTGGGCTCCGTGGTTTGCGTCCGGCCAGGATTGGCTTGGGACGGCGCAGTGTCGAACTTATGGCCAAGCCCTAGCAAAAGAGAGGCCGAAGCGTCGCTATGAGTTCTTTAGGCGGCTTTCGTGGCCGTCCTGTCAGATCGATACAGGCGGCCTCCACCACGGCCTGGGCAATCAGTTGCTCGCCACGGGTGATCTTCTGGTCGATGAACAGGCGCGGGCCCGCCATCCGGTCGTAGGTGGTGCGCACCAGCAGCGCGTCGTCGATGCGGGCCGGGGCCTTGAAGTCGATCTCCAGCCGCACGACGGTGAACGCCGCCGGGTCGGGACGGTCCAGCAGCTGCGCGTGACCGATGCCCGCCACCCGCAGGAAGTCGCTGCGGCCGCGCTCGAAAAACTGCACGTACTGGCCGTGATAGACGACGCCGGTGAAGTCGGTGTCCTCATAGTAGATCCGCACCGGCAACTGGTGTTCGCGGCCGACGATCTCGCCGGCATAGGGTTCGGTCATTGGCGTCGGTCCTGCAGCATGGCCGAGGTAAGGAGGGCGCCGACCCCGAACAGCAGCCAGGCCGCGCCGTTCACCAGGCGCGCGGGGTTCGAGGTGTAGAGTTCAGGTGACCAGGTCATGGCCGCCGCGTCCAGCAGCGCCCCCACCAGAGATATGATGGCGGCGGTGGGCAGGCGGGGCGTCTGGCCTCCGGCGGTCAGCCGGTGGACGCTGCTCAACAGCACCGGCGCCAGCAGGGCGGTGAGGCCAAACAGGATCGCGGTGGCGTACCCGCCGCTGAACACCCCCCAGGGCATGGCGAGCCGGATGAACGCCGCGGCCAGGAACCAGAGCACGGCGCCCAGCAGGATCAGGGAAAGGGTACGCATCAGTCCCTTATGCCTGGGGCGACCCGATGGGGTCGAGGGCCAATGCCCGCTCACTCCTCCGCAAACAGCCCCGCCTGTCCGCCCGCCTGGATCTGTGGCGGCGGGGTCAGGCCGATGTGGGTGTAGGCCTTGGCGCAGACCATGCGTCCGCGCGGCGTCCGCTGAATGAAGCCCTGTTGCAGCAGGAACGGCTCGATGACGTCCTCCACCGCGTCGCGAGCCTCGGCGATGGCGTAGGCCAGGGTCTCGACCCCGGCCGGGCCGCCGCCATAGTTCTCGATCAGGGCGCGTAGATAGCGGCGGTCCAGGGCGTCCAGGCCGGCCTCGTCGACGTCGAGGCGGGCCAGAGCCTTGGCGGCGGCCTTCTGATCGATGAGGGTCGCGCCATCGGCGGCGGCGAAGTCGCGGACCCGGCGCAGCAGCCGGCCGGCGACGCGGGGCGTCCCTCTCGCGCGGGCGGCGATCTCCAGAGCGCCGTCCGGCGACAGCTCCAGGTTCATCTTGCGCGCCGCCTGGGTCAGCACCTTTTGCAGCTCGCCGTGGGTATAGAATTCCAGGCGCAGGGGGATACCGAAGCGGTCACGCAGTGGGGTGGCCAGCAGGCCCGCCCGCGTCGTCGCCGCCACCAGGGTGAAGGGCGCCAGGTCGATGCGAATCGAGCGGGCCGAGGGGCCGTCGCCGATGATCAGATCGAGGACATGATCTTCCATCGCCGGGTAGAGGATCTCCTCCACATTGGCCGGCAGGCGGTGAATCTCGTCGATGAACAGCACATCGCGGGGTTCGAGATTGGTGAGGATCGCGGCCAGGTCGCCGGCCTTGGCCAGCACCGGGCCGCTGGTGGCTCGGAAGTTCACGCCCAGTTCGCGGGCGACGATCTGGGCGAGCGTGGTCTTGCCCAGGCCCGGCGGACCAAACAGCAGGACGTGGTCCAGGGCCTCCTCGCGCGCCTTGGCCGCCTCGATGAACACCGAGAGATTGCCCTTGGCCTGCTCCTGGCCGACGAACTCCGCCAGCGTCTGGGGCCGGAGGGCCTTGTCGGAGCTTTCGAGGGGGACTTCCTCGCCGGAGACCAGGCGGGTCATCGGCCGAGTTCCTGCAAGCCGGCCTTGATCAACACCTGGACGGTGGCCTCATCTCCCAGGCGCAGGGCGGCCTGCTCGACGACGCGGCGCGCGTTCACCTCGGCGATGCCCAGGCCCATCAGGGCCGAGACCGCCTCGCCGGTGGCCGACGGGGCGAGCGGGGCGGGCGACATGGCCGTGGCGTGGAAGGCGGCGGCCGGGCCATCGGTGAGCGGCTTGTCCTTCAGTTCAGTGACGATGCGCAGGGCGAGCTTGGGTCCGACCCCGTTGGCGCGGGCGACGGCGGCCTTGTCCTCGCGGGCGGCGGCCTGGGCGAGTTCGGCGGGCGACAGGATATCCAGCACCCCCAGCGCCGCCTTGGGTCCGACCCCCTGGATGGATTGCAGCACCACGAAGGCGCGGCGCTCATCGCGGCCGAGGAAGCCGTAGAGCCGCATGCCGGTGGCCTCCGACCACTGGGTCTCGACGTGCAGCACCGCCTCCTCGCCCAGGGCCGGCAGGTGGGCGAGCGTGCGCGATCCGCAGCGCACCACATAGCCGACGCCGGCGACGTCGATCAGGGCGTCTTCCTCGCCGACCTCGGCCACCAGGCCCCGCAGCCGCCCGATCACGCCGCGGCTCCCAGCTTGCGGGCCTTGCGGGCATGGGCGTGGGCGATGGCGACGGCCAGGGCGTCGGCGGCGTCGGCGCTGGCGGGCCCGGCCTTGGGCAGCAGGCGGGCGATCATGAAGGCGACCTGGGTCTTGTCGGCGGCCCCTGTGCCCACCACCGATTTCTTGACCACCGTGGCGGCGTACTCCGCCACCGGCAGGCCAGCGCGGGCCGGGACCACCAGGGCCATGGCGCGCGCGTGCCCCAGCTTCAGGGCCGAGGCGGCGTTGTTGTTCATGAAGGTCTCCTCCACCGCGGCCTCGTGCGGCGCGTGCTCGGCGACGATGGCGCTGATGCCCTCGAACAGGGCCAACAGGCGCTCGGAAAACGGCAGGGAGTCCTTGGGTGCGATCACGCCATGAGCCACGTGGGTCAGCCGCGCGCCGTCGATCTCGATCACGCCCCAGCCGGTGCGGCGAAGACCCGGATCGAGGCCGAGGATGCGGATGGCGGTCATGACGGGACTCAAGGCGCGTTCGGGATATGTTCCGGTGATACAGCGGCCTTCCGGGTTAAGGAAGGGTGTTCTGGGCCCTCGCCTCCACCGCCACGATCTCGTGGCCCGGCCCCTTGCGCACCACCAGGTCGGCCTGGTCGCGGGCCGGGGCGATGTGGTCGTGGAGGTTCTTCAGGTTGACCTTCTCCCAGACCATCTTCGCCAGCCCCTCGGTCTCGGGCCGGCTCATGTGCCGGAAGCGGGCGTAGAAGGAGGCGGGGTCATGCTCAGCCGCCTCCCACAGACCCAGGAAGCGGGCGACGTACCAGGCCTCGAGGTCCGCCTCCTCGGCGTCCAGATAGATCAGGCAGTCGATCAGCGACGGGCCGTGAGTGGGGATCAGGTTCAGGCCCTCGATCACCAGGATCGCGGGCGGATCGAGGGTGCGGGCCAGCGCCGGGTCGATGTCGTAGGTGACGTGGGAATAGCCGGGGAAGGCGGTGGGCGCCCGGCGCACGCTCTCCAGGGCCGCGCGCAGGGCGGCGTGGTCATAGGAGGGCGGGAAACCCTTCTGGTTCAGGATATCCAGCTCCGTCAGCCTGGCGTTGGAGAACAGGAATCCATCGGTGCAGACCAGCTCCACCCTCTCCCCCGCCCCCGCCAGATGCTCAGCCAGGTCGGCGGCGAACACGCTCTTGCCCGCCGCCACCGCGCCTGTGACGCCGATGATGTAGGTTCCTGACGCGGGCCTGCGCGCCGCGAGGCGCTCGGCCACCTCGCTCAGATCCATCCCGGCCATTGACCCTCCGCACGTTTTCAGCGCCGACCCTGACACAGGGCCCCAGCGTTCGGCTAGATGGGTGAAAGAGGGGAAATCAGCATGGCGAACACCAGCAACAACACGTCCGTCGAGGACCTGAACCGCGCCAATGAGGGCAAGCTGCCGGGTCATCTGGGCCTCACCGTCACCGAGGTCGCGGACGGCCGCGTGGTGGGGCGGTTCGAGGTGCGGTCAGACCTGGTGGCCCATACCGGCTTCCTGCTGGCCGGCTGCCTGCTGTCGGTGGCCGACATCCTCTGCGCCTACGGGGTCTCCACCGTCTGGCCCGAGGGGGCCTCAGGCTTCACCACCGCCGAGGTGAAGTGCAACTTCATGAGCACCCTGCGGGAGGGCGCGGTGATCTGCACCGCCCAGATGCTGCACGGCGGCCGCACCACCCAGGTCTGGGATGCGACCCTGACGGACGCGGCCACGGGCAAGCTGATGGCCGCCTTCCGCTGCACCCAGATCATCCTCTATCCGAGAGCCTAGGCGGACCGTTCGCACAACATCCGTCATCCCGGACGCCGATAGGCGATCCGGGACCCAGGGGGATTGCCGCGGCCCCTGGGTCCCGGGTCTTCGCTGCGCTACGCCCGGGAAGACGTGGTGGCGGAAGCTTGCGCCTCGCTCTTGGGCGGCGGCGCCTGCAGCAGTTCGATGGTGTAGCCGTCGGGGTCCTTGGCCAGGCCGACCACAGCGCCGCCCAGGCTCGCGATGGGCGCCGGTTCGCGGATGATGGTCAGGCCGTCGGCCTTGATGCGGTCGCTCACCGCCTTGGGGTCGGTGACGTAGAAGACCAGCTTGATGGGGTTGTCCTTGTAGTTCCGCTCCGAGCCGTCGGTGTAGTGCATCAGCACCACCGCGGTGCGGCCCTCGAAGGCCACCACCACCTCGTCCATATAGTCCAGCTTGAAGGTCTGAACCTGCTTCATGCCCAGGACCCGAGTGTAGAAGTCCGTCGAGCGGGCCAGGTCGCTGACCCCGATGCCGGTGGCGCCGAGATAGTCGGGAGAGCGGGGCATGGGCGTTTCCTTGGCCGGTTTGCGATCGTCGCGCGCAGCATACCGGAGCAAAGGATTTGAAAGATAGGCCCTACCGGTCGCGCCGGAACTTGGCGGCGTCCGCGGCCAGCGACGACTGCATCCTGGCCTCATCGTCCGCCTCGGCCTGGTAGGGCAGGCTGCCGGCCACGCCCCGGATGGCGAGCCAGAGCTGCAGGCTGAACTGAGGCAGGATCTTCAGGGGGCGGCGCTTGTCGGTGACGTCCCATCCGGCGGCCTCGAAGGCCTCAACCTGATCTCGCTCCGGCCTGCGATCGATCTTGTCCCAGTCGGCGGGCAGGGGGACCGCGTCGGCCTCGTCCAGGGTCAGGCCGAAATTGGCGCGGCTGACCTCGTCCAACTTGGGAAACTCCGCCTGCGCGCCCGGCTCGCGCATGGCGGGCTTCATGACGGAGGCGAATTCCAGGTCGGCGATGCCGGGCAGGTCGATCAGGCGGCGCAGGGTGCTCATGGCCCGCAGTTTAGCCCAGAGCCCGGCGCGGCCCAAGCGGGGCTGGTCGCGCCGCTCACGCCTGCTACACCTTGGCCATGGCCACCCCCGACGACTCCTACGATCCCCTGACACCGGTGCCGGCGATCCGGCGGATATTCGCCACCGGCGACGCCTTCTCCCTGTGGTTCAGTCTGGGGATCGGCCTGCTGGTGCTGCAGGCCGGCGCCTTCCTGGTCCCCGGCCTCAGCCTGCCGCAGGCCCTGGCCGCCATCCTGGTGGGGTCTTTGCTGGGGGTGCTGCTGCTGTCGCTGGCGGGCGTGGTGGGGGCCGACACGGGGCTCTCGGCCATCGCCAGCCTGAGGCCGGCGCTGGGCGTGCGCGGCGCGGCGATCCCCGCGGTGCTCAACGCGGTCCAGCTCACCGGCTGGGGCGCCTTCGAGATCATCGCCATGCGCGAGGCCGCCGACGCCCTGGCCAAACAGACCTTCGGGGTCTCCAACCCGCTGGCCTGGACCCTGCTGTTCGGCGCCCTGGCCACCGCCCTCGCCGTGATCGGGCCCGTGTCCTTCGTGCGCCGCTTCCTGCGGGCGTGGGGGCTGTGGCTGCTGCTGGCCGGCGCGGCCTGGCTGAGCTGGAAGCTGCTGGCCGACTACGATCTGCGGGCCCTGATGGCCAAGGCGGGGACCGGCGAGATGAGCTTCGGCGCCGGAGTCGACCTGGTGGTGGCCATGCCGCTCTCCTGGCTGCCGCTGATCGCCGACTATTCGCGGTTTGGCCGCTCGCCGCGCCAGATGTTCCGCGGCACGGCGGCGGGCTACCTGCTGGCCAATATCTGGTTCTTCAGCCTGGGCGCCTGCTACGCCCTGGCTTCCGGCGGCGGGGACGGCATGCTGCTGAGCGCGCTCGCGGCGGCGGGCGGCGGCGTCGCCCTGCTGATGATCCTCATCGACGAGACCGACAACACCTTCGCGGACATCCATTCGGCGGCGGTCTCAACCGCCACCCTGGTGCGGGCGCGGCCGGCGAGGCTGGCGATCGGCTACGGCCTGATCTGCACCGCCATCGCGGTGGCCGCGCCGCTGGCCCGGTACGAGGGCTTCCTGCTGCTGATCGGGTCGGTGTTCGCGCCCTTGTTCGGGGTGCTGCTCACCGACCACTTCATCGTGCGCCGCCGGGCCGTCGAGGCCGATGACATTGACCTCAAGGGCGGCGCCTACTGGTTCCAGGGCGGGTTCAGCGCGCGTGGCCTTGCCGCGTGGATCGTCGGCATCGCGGCCTATCAGGCGGTGACGCGGCTGGCGCCCGGTCTCGGGGCCACCCTGCCGGCCTTGGTCGTGGCCGCGGTGACCTACCTGTTGCTTACGACCGTGCGGCCCCGCCGCTCGTGATGTCCTTGATCAGCGCCTGGAGTTGCGGCTTTCCGCCGGCGTTCCAGACCGCCTTCATGTGGTCGAGGGTGCGAGCCGCGGCGTCCTCGAACTTCCAGTCGCAGTCCTCGAAGCGGCAGTCCTGAAACACCGGGGCCTCGCCGCCGGCATAGACCAGGCGGCACTTCTGGAAGTCGCAGTCGTGGAACGTCTCGCCGTCGAGTTGGACGGTTTCACGGGTGAACGAGGTGGAGCTTTGCATGGCGCGGCCTTCCTGGGGTCTTTGGGGGCGAGGCGGCGGGCCCACCGCGAATGTCGCGGGTCAGGTTCGGCGAAGCGCTCGGCAGGGCGGCTAGACACCTGAACGGCGCGCAGAAAGCAAGCCCGGCCTGCGCAAACCGTGTCCGAGCCAATGTGTCGCAGCGCCGATTAGCAGTCTTCTCATCCAGGCCAGCGTAGCTCAGGGCTGAATCGCGAGGGAGATCCCTCAGACCACGACCGGAGTCAGACTGAGGTGAGCGCGCCGTTATCCATGCGGTTGGACGAGGCCACCGTCGCCGTGCGCGGCGTCACGGTCCCGCGACTCGGCGTGAGCCTGTTCGCCGCCCTGACCGCCGGACTGATTGTGCCCTGGAGCCATGCCGCGGGCTGGTTCGCCGTCAGCATGGCCCTGGAGACCTGGCTGTGGATCGCCACCCGATCCCAGGCCGGAGGGGGGGCGGTCCGGCATCGGGCGCGCGCCAACTTCGCGGTGAGTTTTGGCGCAATCTGCCTGTGGTGGCTGGCGCTGGGGATCATGTTCTGGAATTCCGACACCCTGGCCGGCCGGACCTGCGCCGCGATCTTGGTGGTGAGCCTGGTGGCCGTCACCATCCTGCTCTTCTATTCCACGCCGGTGATGTTCCTGGCGACCGGCGCCGCCCCCGCCATGTTCGCCCTGATCATCCTGGCGCAGGCCGAGGCCCAGACCTGGCTGCAGCTGGCGCCGGTGATCATGACCCTGACGCTCGCGATGATCTTCGTCGCCGGCCGGGCTATCGAAACGCCCTCGGCCCAGGAACAGCAGCGGGCGGTCAATGACAGCCTGCATCAATACCAGGTGCTGGCCGACAACATCACCGACATCATCGCCCGCACCGACCTGGAGGGCGTCCACACCTACCTGTCGCCCGCGGTGGAGAGCGTGCTGGGCTATCGGCCGGAGGAACTGGTCGGGGTGGCGCGTATCAACCTGGTGCATTCCGAGGATCATCCCAGCGCGCGGGCGGCCGTCGAGCGGATGATGGCCGACGTCCATCGGCGCGAGGTGATCACCACCCGTGTCAGGCACAAGGCCGGCCACTGGGTTTGGTTGCAGACCCACGCCAAGCTGGTCTGCGAGCACGGCGTCCCCGTGGGCGTCATCGACGTCAGCCGCGACATCACCGAGCAGGTGGCCAAGGACGCGGCCCTGCGCGAGGCCAAGGCCGAGGCCGAGAGCGCCACCCGCGCCAAGGCGGAGTTCCTCGCCAATATCAGCCACGAGATCCGCACGCCGATGAACGGGGTGCTGGGCGCCCTGCAGCTGCTGGAGAGCGAGCCGATCTCGCCCGAAGGCCGCGAATTGATGCGCCAGGCCGCCGACGCGGGCCTGATGCTGTCGCAACTGCTGAACGACGTGCTGGACTTTTCCAAGATCGAGGCCGGACAGCTCGACCTCACGCCTGAGCCGATGGACGTCGGCGAGGCGCTCGACGCCGTCATGGCCCTGCTGGGCGGCCAGGCCCGCGCCAAGGGGGTCGCGCTGCGCCGCGAGACCGCCGGACAGGACCTGTGGATCGCCGCCGATCCGGTGCGCCTGCGCCAGGCGATGTTCAACCTGCTGGGCAACGCCATCAAGTTCACCCATCAGGGCCACGTCACCGCGCGCCTGGCTGTGACCCCCGCAGCCGACGGTCGGCGGCATGTGCGGCTGGAGGTCGAGGACACGGGAATCGGCATCGCGCCGGACGCCCAGCCCTTCCTGTTCGAGCGGTTCCGTCAGGCGGAGAGCTCCACCGCGCGGCGGTTCGGCGGGTCTGGCCTCGGCCTATCCATCACCCAGGCGCTGGCGCGGATGATGGGCGGGGAGATTTCGTTCACGAGCACCCAAGGCCAGGGGTCGACCTTCCGGCTGGACTTCGACGCTCCGTCGGCGGCTCCGGTCGTGGACCCGGCCATGGATGACGGCCTGCTGGAGGGCGTGCGCATCCTGCTGGTGGAGGACAACCCCACCAACCGCCTTGTGGCCCGCACGCTGCTGACCCGGCTGCGCGCTCAGGTCGACGAGGCCGAGGACGGGCTGATCGGCCTGGCCGCCGCCCGCGACGGCGCCTACGACCTGATCCTGATGGACGTGCAGATGCCCAACATGGACGGCATCGAGGCCACGCGGGCGATCCGCGCCCTGCCGGGGAGCGCCGCCCAGACCCCGATCATCGGCCTGACCGCCAACGTCATGACCCACCAGCAGGGAGCCTATCGCGCCGCCGGCATGAACGGGGTGGTGGCCAAGCCGATCGCGGTCGGCGCCCTGATCGGCGAGATCGCCCGGCTGCTGGGGCAGGACGACACCGCCATCGCAGTCTGAAAATAGAGGACAGACGGGGCAGGGCGGCGTATCGGCCCGCCATGACCGAGCTCTTCTTCGACCTGCAGCCGACCCATAACCCGCACCGCTGGTTCATGCCCCTGACGCCGGCCGTCTGCGTGGGGCCCCCCGACAGCCTCTTCATGTACGGCGGCATCGGCCTGGCCAGCGCCATCGCGGCCATGGAGCGGACCTGCGGGCGGCCGGTGATCTGGGCCACGGCCCAGTATCTCTCCTATGCGCGGCCGGGCTCGGTGGTGGATCTGGATGTCCGGGTGCCCGTGCAGGGCAAATACAACAGCCAGGCCCGGGTGATCGGCCACGTCGGCGACCAGGAGATCTTCACCGTCAACGCGGCCCTCGGCGCGCGGCCCAGCACCGTCTCCCATCAGTGGGTGAGCATGCCCGACATGCCGCCGCCGGAGGACTGCGAGCGCTCCGTGCTCTGGGGCGACCAGGAGGACAACCTCAACGGCCGCCTCGACGTGCGCATGGCCAAGGGCCGCTATGGCGAGGGCCCGCGCACCGGCCAGCTCAGCGCCGATGGCCGCCTGGTGATGTGGATCAAGCCGGTGGAGGATTACGAGGTCGACGCCAGCATGCTGGCGATCATGGCCGACTACGTGCCCTCCGGCGTCGGCGCGGCGCTTGGCAAGCCCGGCGGCGGCAACAGCCTGGACAACACCCTGCGCATCCGCCGGATCGTGCCCACCCAGTGGGTGCTCTGCGACATCCAGATCACCGGCATCCACGGCGGCTTCGCCCACGGCGTGATGAACCTGTTCGCGCAGGACGGAGAACTGATGGCCACCGCCAGCCAGTCGGTGATCGTGCGGATGATGGACTGATAAAAACCCGCTCATCCCGGCGAAGGCCGGGACCCAGATGCATCTCCGGCGACCGGATATGATCGTGAGACGGCGTTTCGGTCAGCCTTGAGCGTGGCGTGGGTTTCACCTGGATCCCGGCCTTCGCCGGGACGAGCGGTAGGCTGGATCAGCGCTTTGGGCGCGCTGGCGACCCCGCGCGGATCACATGCAGGGCGTTCAGCGCGTCCTCCACGTCCTCCACCGTGTTTCGGAAGCTCGGCGTCAGACGGACGTGGCGTTCGGCGTAGGGCGAGACCGAGCCGATGATCCTGTAGGTCCGAAGCCGCCGGCTGACTCCGTCGGAGGACAGGCCATCGACATCGAAGGCGACGATACCGGCCGAGAGCCGAGGGTCGCGCGGCGTGCGAAGGCGGATGTGCGGCATCTGCGCCATGCCCTCCTTCAGGCGGCCGGCCAGCTCCACGGTGCGGTTGCGGATATTGGTCTTGCCCACCTGCTGGTGGAAACCGAAGGCCTCGCTCAGGGCCCAGACATGCTCGAAGGCCTTGAAGCCGCCGGGCGTCATCCGCGCTCCGGTTGTGGGCCCAGGATCGTAGCCTCCGAGCCAGGCGGAGTAGGCGCCCTCCGCCAGGAAGCTCGGAACAGTCGGTTCGACCCGCGACCAGCCGAGCGGGGTGCCGAAGATCACCCCGGTGCCCCGCGGCCCAAACAGCCACTTGTGGCAACCCGCCACCAGGAAGTCGCAGCCGAGCTGGGGCAGGCTCGTATCTTCAACGCCGAAGCCGTGCACCCCGTCCACGCAGAACAGCACCCTCTCATGCGGCGCGCGGCCGGCGTTGATGGGGATCAGCGCGTCGGCGATGGCGCGGATCGGCATCTTCAGGCCGGTGGAGGAATGGACCCAGGTCAGGGCCAACACCCGGGTTCGAGGCCCGATATTGGCCACGATCCGCCCGACGATCTGCTCGACGGTCACGGTCTCGACGCGGTCGAACAGGCTGATCTTGCGCACCGTGCCGCCACCCCGCAGGGCGGCCAGGCGCAGGCTCTCGTGGGTGACATAGTAGTCGTGGGTGGTGGTCAGGACTTCCTGGCCGTAGCGGAGGCCGAGGCCGTTGTAGAGCAGACCGATGCCGGCCGTGGTGCTCTCGCACAGAGCGACGTTTTGGGCTGGCACGCCGAAATAGGTCCCGGCGGCGGCGCGAGCGGCGTTCTGCAGGGGCCGGTTGTTCCTCTCCAGATAGCGTACCGGATTGGCGTCCAGGCCTCGGCGATGGCGGTCGATGGCGTCGCGCACCGGCTTGGGGTTCGAGGCGAACAGCATTGCGGAGAGATCGACCTCGCCCCAGTCCAGCGCCCACTGGCCGCGCACCCAGGTCCAGTCGACGGTCCCCGGCGCGGGCGGCGAAGTGGCCTCAGGGGCGGTAGGAGCATGCGGCTCGCCATCGGCGAAGTCGGGATCGGTGGGGGCCTCGGTCTCCTGCGCGAGAGCGACGGGCGCCAGGGCGGCGGCGCCCAGCGCCAGGCCCGAGCGCGCCAGCAGGTCACGCCGGCTGGGCGCGTCGCCGCGGGATCTAGAAGCCATGGTTCCCCCTTTTGGCCCATCCTGGCGGACGGGCCGAGGAGGATAGTCAGGTCAGGGGCGGCAGCGTTCACCCTGTTTCTTGTGCAGGATGAATCAGCGACCAGCCCTACCCGGCAGGGTTAGCCGAACTTCTCCAGATCCTCGTCGGAGATCTCATAGTCGCCATAGACGCTCTGGACGTCGTCGTCGTCTTCCAGGGCGTCCAGCAGTTTCATCAGCGTGCCGACGGAGTCGCCGCTGATCGGCGTGCCGCCCTTGGCGCGCCAGATGATCTTGGTGGACTTGGCCTCGCCCAGGCTGGCCTCAAGCGCGGCCGCCACCTCGGCGAAAGACTCGTAGGCGGTGAAGATGGTGTGGCCCTCCTCGTCGGACTCCACATCCTCGGCGCCGGCCTCGATGGCGGCCTCCATCACCTTGTCCTCGCTGCCGACCTTGGCCGGATAGACGATCTGGCCCAGGCGATCGAACATAAAAGCCACCGAACCGGTGGCGCCCATATTGCCGCCGTTCTTGGAGAAGGTGGACCGGATGTTGGCCGCGGCGCGGTTGCGGTTGTCGGTCAGGCCTTCGACGATCAGGGCCACGCCGCCCGGGCCGAAGCCCTCGTAGCGCACTTCGTCATAGGACTCAGCGTCGCCGCCCGCCCCCTTCTTGATGGCCCGGTCGATGTTGTCCTTGGGCATGGACTCGGCCTTGGCGTTGGCCACGGCCAGGCGCAGGCGGGCGTTCATGGTGGGGTCGGCAAGGCCCGACTTGGCGGCCACAGTGATCTCGCGCGACAGCTTGGAGAACAGCTTGGAACGCACCGCGTCGGCGCGCCCTTTGCGGTGCATGATGTTCTTGAACTTGGAATGTCCGGCCATGATGTGGTCTGTTGTTCTCGTTCAGGCGGTTCTTGTTGGGTTGAGGGCTTCTAACGCCAGGGGGCGAGGAAGGCCAGCGGGGGAGGAACCTCCCCAATTTCGAAGGGTTTGAGTGGCATGAAAGAACAGTACGAACCGATGAGCGACTATGCCGAGGCGTGGGACGGATCCCTCGTCTACGGCAAGGAGTCGCGTCGGACGGGGTTGGGCCCGGTGGCCGCGTCGAGCGCCATGTTCGGAACGTTCCTGCTGGGCGTCCTGGTGGGCGTGGGCGTGATGGTGTTGCTGCGCCAGCTGGACGACGCCAACGACGGCGGCGTTATTCTGCGCCGGGTTTAAGGCGCGTTGTCGGGGGTCATACCGGCTCGCAGTCGATCTGAAGGATCGCCCCGTCTCTGAGGGCGTAGATCGCGTCCTGCGGGACCGGGAGGGTCAGCAGCTCCGCCCGCGGCAGCTTGCCGTAGATGCCCCGCAGGAACCGCCCGCTAGCCCGTGGGAGACGAGGATGATGTTTTCATCACCCTCCACCGAGGCCAGCCAGGCCGCCAGCCGGTCCCAGATGACCTCAAAGCTCTCCCCGTCGGGCGACTGGAAGTAGCGGTCCGGATAGGGGACGTCCTGCGGTCGCCGGGCTTCCAATTCATCGATCAGCAGGCCGTCCCAGGACCCCATGCTGACCTCGGCTACGCGCGGGTCGAGGCTGGGCGTCAGGGTTCCCCCCATCGCTTGGCGGATGAGGTCGGCCGTCTGCCGGGCCCGGCCGAGCGGGCTGGCCACCATCCGCCAGCCCGTGGTGTCGGGGACCAGCCGGTTCAGCAGTTCCCCCATCCGCCGCGCCTGGGCCTGACCAAGCGCGGTGAGGGGCGAGTCCGACGCGCCCTGATAGCGGCGCGCCAGGTTCGACTCCGTCTGGCCGTGACGGACGAGATAGATCACCGCTTGCGGCGCACGACCGGGTGAGAGGAGGACAGGCCGCCGTCCACCACGATAGCCTGCCCATTGACGTAGGACGCCTCGTCGCTGGCCAGGAACAGCGCCGCATTGGCGATCTCGATGGGCACGCCGCCGCGGGTCATCGGGTTGAGCTGGCCGATCTTGTCCTCGTTGCCGCGCGCTCGCGCGCCATCGAAGATCGGCTGGGTCATGCCAGTCTCGATCAGGCCAGGGCAGATGGCGTTGACCCGCACGCCCGTGCCGTAGAACTCGTTGGCCGAGGTCTGGGCCAGGTTGATCACGCCGGCCTTCGACGCCGAATAGGGCGAGCCGCCAGCACCGGACCGGATGCCCGCCACCGAGGCGGTGCAGATGATCGACCCCTTGCCCTTGGGGATCATCACCCGGCTGGCGTGCTTCACCAGCAGGAAGGCCCCGATCAGGTTGACCCGCAGGATCTCGCTCCAGAAGGCGCCGTCCTGATCGTCGAAGCCGGTCCAGCCGCCGGAGATGCCGGCATTGGCCCAGGCCACGTCGAGACCGCCGTATTCCGAGACGGCCCTGGCCACGAGGCTGGCGACGAAGGCTTCGTCCCCGGCGTCGCCCGCCACCGAGACGGCCTTGCCCCCCGCGTCGGTGACCATCTTCGCGGTCTCGTGGACGGTGTCCATCTTGTCGGCCAGGACCAGGCTGGCGCCCTCCTGGGCGAACAGGACCGAGGCCGCGCGGCCGATGCCGGAGCCCGCGCCTGTGATGATGGCGCTCTTGCCGGAAAGACGTCCCATGGGAATTCCTTTGTTCTGAATGCTGCCCGGCCTCAGCCGAGGATGAAATTGACCACCAGCCCGGCCGCGATCAGCAGGCAGAGCGGTGAATAGTAGAGGCGGTTGAGCCGGTAGAAGCTGGTGGCCCGGGCGCGGCGCCAGAGGGCCGGGACATAACCCGCGACCCCGCGAGCCAGGAAGACGAAGGTCAGGCCAAGATAGGCGAGCGCGAAGGCCGGCCGCCAGGGGCCGTCCCAGGCCTCGACGCTGAACATCAGCACCGTCAGGGCGCCGCCGAGGATGGCGCTGGCCACCAGGACGGTCAGCCAGGTCGGCGGCAGGCCCGCGCCGGGACGCGCGCCCATCACCTTGTCCGACAGCGACACCGGGTCCTTGCCCGGCCAGTAGATCCCGGCCGCCCAGGCGAAGTGGAGAAGGCTGATGGCGGTCAGCACCGCCGCCAGGGTCAGGGCGACGGGGTTGGTCACTTGCTCTTGGCCACCGCGGCCAGGATGGCGTCGGCGACGATGTCATGGAGGGCCGGCGGCAGGTCGTGGCCCATGCCGGGGATCACCCGCAGCTCGGCGCCTGGAATGGCGGCGGCCGTCGCCTCGCCGCCGCGGAGGGGCACCAGGGGATCGTCGGCGCCGTGCAGGACCACGGTGGGAACCTTGAGCTTCTTCAGCGCCTCGGTCCGGTCGCCATAGGCGCGGATCGCGGCCATCTGGCGGGCCGAGCCCGTGGGGTTGAAGGCGCGGCCATGCTCGGCGATCACCCGCTCGCGCAGGGCGCCTTCGGGCCAGGGATAGCCCGGGCTGCCGATCGTGGCGGCGTTGGCGACGCCGTGGGCGATGAAGCCCTCGCGGTCGGTTTCGGGATCGGGCGGCGCCACGGTCAGCACCGCGCCGGCCTCCGGCGTCGGGTCCAGGGTGCCCGGCGCGCCGCTGGCCGACATGATCGAGGTCAGGGACAGCACACGGTCGGGATGCTCGATGGCGATCACCTGGCTGATCATTCCGCCCATGGAGACGCCGGCGATATGAGCCTTGTCCACGCCCACCGCGTCCAGCACGGCCATGGCGTCGTCGCCCATGTCGGACAGGGTGTAGGCCTGGCCCGGCTGGAACCAGGTGGAGAGACCGGTGTCGCGGTTGTCCATGCGGATGGCGCGGAAGCCCTGGGCGGTCAGCTTGGCGCAGAAGGCTTCGGGCCATCGGGTCATCTGGGAACCCAGGCCGTTGACCAGCAGGATGGTCTCCGGGCCGGAGCCGAACACCTCGTACTCGATCGCCACGGCGCCGTTCTTGGCCTTGGGCATGGATGTTCTCCCTAAGTGTCATCCCGGTTTCCGCGTAGGCGGAAGACCGGGACCCATACTCACCGATTTTTCCGTAGAGTCCCGCGAGAGTCCCGCGCATCTGGGTCCCGGACAAGCCGCTCGCGCGGCTATCCGGGATGACAGATGAGCTGCTTAGGGCACCATCACCACGCGGCCGACGGCGGCGCGGCTTTCGATATAGGCGTGGGCGGCGGCGGCTTCCGACAGGGGGAAGACCCGGTCGATGACCACTTCCAGCTCGCCCTTGGCGGCGTCGTTGATCAGTCTCTGGACGTTGTCGTGCACGCGGTCGGTGCCGATCTCGGCGCCGAGGAACACGCCCGAGACGGAGCGGTTGCCGCCCATCAGTGAACCGACGTCGACGACCATGGGCTCGCGTCCGGCATTGCCCACCAGGGAAACCCGGCCGCGATAGGCCAGGGAATTGATCGAGCCCTGCAGGGTGGAGCCGCCGACCGAGTCGACGACGACGTCGGCGCCCTTGTTGTCGGTCAGGCGGCGGACCTCCTTGGCGACATCGTGCTTCGTGTAGTTGATGCCGTGGTCGAGACCCAGGCGCTTCAGCTTCTCCAGGCGCTCGTCGGAGGAGGCGGTGGCCAGGATCAGGCCCGCGCCGGCCCGCTTGGCCAGCTGGATGGCGGCGACGCCCACGCCCGAGGCGCCGGCCTGGATCAGGACGGTGTCGCCCTTCTTCATGCGGCCGAATTCGAACAGGCAGTCATCGGCGGTGCCGAAGGTCACCGGAATCGCGGCGGCCATCTTCACGTCGTAGCCGTCCGGGATGACCCAGCAGTTGCGGGCGGCGACGGCGCGCAGGGCGGCGTGGCTGCCGTAGTTCATCAGCGTCGCCACCTTCTGGCCGACCTTCAGATGTTCGACCTCGGGGCCGACCTCGATGATGGTCCCGGCGGCCTGGTAGCCCACCACATGCGGCTTGGTGACCAGTTGGCCGCCGAAGCGGCTCAGGACGTCACCGCCCTCGATGGCGATGGCCTCGACCGCGATGATCACACCCTTGGGGTGGCACTGCGGATCCGAAACGTCCTCATATTTCAGGACTTCGGGCCCGCCGTTCTCGTAATAGACCGCAGCCTTCATGGGACTCTCCTAATGAATTAAAACAAATGTTTGACTTAGGTCTCACGCCCAAGCTGACTAGGCAAGTCGAGGAAATCTAAAGGTAGGAGAGCCGTCTTGGAACTGGCGAAGCCGAGAGTTGATATCGGACTGTCCACCAATGACCTGCAACCCATGCTGAGGTTCTGGCAGGAGGAGGCGGGCATCCCCTTCGACCATCTGCTGAAGATCCGGCGCGGCCAGGACCAGCACCGTCATGACGCCCTGGGTTCGGTGCTGAAGATCAATCATCACGCCGATCCCCTGCCCGACACCCCGCCCGCCGGCTACCGCGAGCTCATCGTCGCCCGGCCGGGCCTGACGGCGCCGAAGAGCCTCACCGATCCCGACGGCAACCGCGTGACCCTGGTTCCGCCCGGCCACGAGGGCGTCACCCAGATCGGCGTCCGGCTGGCCGTCCGCGATCTCGCCGCCCATCGGAAATTCTACACCCAGGGCTTGGGTCTGACCGAGGAGTCGCCCGGCGCATTCCGGGCCGGCGAGACCCTGCTGATCCTGGAGGAGAGGCCCGACGCGCCCGCCGACGCCGGCATGCAGGGCAAGGGCTGGCGCTACATCACCTTCCAGGTGTTCAAGGTCGACGAGGAGCACGCCCGCATCCTGGAAGCCGGCGGGCGTCAGGCCATGCCGCCGACCACGCTGGGGACCACGGCGCGCATCTCCATGGTGCGCGATCCCGACGGCAATTGGATCGAGATATCCCAGCGCGCCTCCATCGTGGGAACCCTCGAAACGCACTGAGAATTTGCCGTTCCTCGAACGCGTTCGCTAGAGTGCGGGGCGCGGGGGGAATCAGCTTCAGTCATGGACGATACGAAGAGCGCCAATGTCGCCCTGGTGATCGAGACCATGTACCAGGTCGCCGCCAATCCTGACTCCTGGCAGCAGCTGATCGGCGCCCTGGCCGACGCCGGCGACCTGCAGGACATGCCCCCCGAGGCGGTCGCCGACATGGCCCGCAGCCAGGACGTCGCCCGCCTGACCGCCCGGCCCGAGGACGGGCCCACGCCCGCCGGGCGCAACGACATCGGCTGGATCGTGCTGTCGTCGCGGCGCAAGGTGCTGGCGGCCAACAACCTGGCTCGGGAGATGATGGCCCAGGGTCTTGGATGGCTGACCATCGGGGCCGAGCTTGGCTTCAACGATCCCGGCAACGCCGAGACCCTGACCCGAGCCCTGGCGCAGGCCCGCGCCCAGGCCAGCGGCCAGACCATCCTGCGGCTGGATCGTGGCGAGGATGACGGTCCCTGCTTCGCCTATGTGGCGCCGGCCCGCGCCCTGCCCGGCGTCGCCGACGCCGCCGCCATCGAGCTGGCCGACGACGACCAGGCCTATGCTCTGATCTTTCCGGCGGTGGAGGAGACCGGAAAGCTGTGGTCGTCCATCCGGGACAGCTTCGGCCTGACGCCCGCCGAGCTGCGCCTGGCCCGCAAGCTTCGGGATGGCCGCTCGCTGAAGGAGGCTGCTGACGAACTGGATGTCAGCGTCAACACCCTGCGCAATCAGCTCCGCGCCATCTTCGACAAGATGGGGCTGAAGCGGCAAAGCGACCTGATCAGGGCCTTGACCCAGCTTTCCTCGGTGGCCAGCGCCATTGAGATCCAGAGCCCGGGGATGATCCCCCTGGCCAGCGCCGACGCCCCGCCGGTGGTGGCGATCACCCTGCCGGACGGCCGCCGCCTGGCCTATCGCGACTATGGTGACCCCGCCGGCCGTCCGGTGCTGATCTTCCACGAGGGCCTGGGGTCCAGCCTGCTGCCGCCGGGGGCGCAAGGCCTGGCCCGTGAGCTTGGCCTGCGGCTGATCTGCGCCGAGCGGCCGGGGTTCGGCCAATCCGACCCCAGCCCGGACTACAGCTTCGACAGCGTCGCCGAGGACATGGTGGAGTTGTGCGACCAGCTGGGTCTGGCCGAGATCCGTATCGGCGCCATCCTCTCCGGCGCGCCGTCGGCGCTCCAGACCGCGATCCGCCTGGGGCCTCGCGCCGCCAGCGTGCTGCTGTGCTCGGGACGTCCGCCCCGGCCGGTCAGCCAGGCCCACAACAAGAATCCGCTCACCCTCTTCCGCTCGCGGATCGAGAGCAATCCGTGGGTGATCGAAACCCTCTACGCCATTCTGCGCCTGCGGATGTCGACCCAGCTGGTGGAGCGCATCGTCCGCGGCTCGGTGGGAGGCTCACCCGGTGACGCCGCCTATTTCGACGAGAACGCCCATGTCGCCGGCTATATCGCCACCTATGTGGGCGAGGCCCTGGCCCGCACCAGCCGCGGGGCGGCCGACGAGGTGAAGGCCTTCCGCCGCGCCCGCAACCTCACCGTCGCCGACCTGACCTGTCCCCTTGAGGTCTGGCACGGGGACCAGGATGTCTTCGCGCCGCTGGCCGACCTGCTGGACTATCTGGGGGACAAGCCGCGGGAGGTCCGGGTCGTCCCCGGCATCGGCCACCTGATGGCGCTGAAGCACTGGGATGAGGTCCTGCGCCGCGCCGCGGCCTGAGGCGCGCCGCCCCCAAATCGGGGCGCATAGTCCGTTTGGATCATGCGGAGACGGGCGCGAGCCGTCAGACAGGGTTTGCGAACTCTAAAGACCTACCCCCAAGGGTCGACCGAGTATCCTGTCATCATGTCCAAGGCGCGACCGCGCCTGCCGCCGGAACCCGGCGCGCGGACCCGAGCGACAGGGCCTGGACCTCTCGCGGGGGCGGCTTATCGGCGGACCTGGAGAGCGTCCGTCGGTGAGCTGGACGATCACCCGTGAACCCACAATTCAAAAGGCTGGGGGGCCAACCAAGATGAAGAAGATCCATATTCCCGTCGTCGTCGCCGGGGCTCTGATGCTGACCGCCTGGGGCGCGCCGCAGATCGCCGCGCCGACCGCCCTGACCGCGCCCACCCCCATCGAGGGCTCGGCCGGCAAGTACGCCTCCCCCTTCACCTCCGACGGCGTCACCGCCGGCTGGGTGACCAAGTCGATGCAGGTCAAGGCCGCCGGCCAGATCGGCTCGATGGCGGGCAACTACGCCGGCCAGAAGGCCATGGAGCAGGTGCCCTTCGTCGGCGGCTTCCTGGGCAAGAAGGCCGGCGCCGCCGTGGGCCGGGGCGTCGCGCTGAAGGCCATCGGCGGCGAGGAGTTCCTGCGCTCCTCGACGGACCTGTCCTTCAACTCGCTGAACGACATGGCCCTCTTCATGTACGTCAACTACTCCACCAACCCGGAGTACCAGAAGATCCTGGACGCGACCTACGCGATCTACCCGGACTTCCAGACCGCCTATCTGCCGGCGCTGCAAAGCGCCTCGGTCGGCAAGTAGCCACACGCCAAACACGGGGATCGGCCGCGTGTCGACGCGGCCGATGACCCTGCGAAATTCTGAGGCGGCCACCCCAAGGGCCGTCCACGCCAAGGGGGCGATCATGCGCATTCAATCCACCACGCTCGGCCTGCTGGCCGTACTCGGCCTCGCGGCCGCCGGTCCGGCCCTGGCCGCGCCGAAGCTGAAGCCGCAGGGCTCGGCCACGGTCTATCGCGACACCACCACCTCGGACGGGGTGAAGGGCATCGGCACCGAGAGCCAGGACATCGTCTCCATGGCCGACGCGATGTTCCGCGATCTGCTGAACGTGCCGGAACTGATGAACCGCCCGACCCCGCCGCGGATCATCGTCGACCCGAAATACTTCCGGAACGAGAGTTCCGAGATTATCGACAAGGCCCTGATCACCGACCGCATCCGGGTCAACCTGCTGCGCGCCGCCGGTGGTCGCATGCGCTTCATCGGCCGCGAATACGCCGGCGCGGTGGAGGAGGAGCGTGCTCTGAAGGACGCCGGGAAGGTTGACGTCGGCACCACGGGACGGACGCGGGCCCAGGCCGGCGCCGACTATCGCCTGGTGGGTCGCATCGGCACCCGGGACGCCATCGACACCCGCACGGGCACGACCTCGCGGTTCAGCCAGTACACCTTCGAGCTGCTCGACATGGAGTACGGCGAGATCATCTGGTCGAACCTGTACGAGTTCAAGAAAGAGAACCGCGACGACGTCGTCTACCGCTAGGCCCGACGATGAAACTCGCAGCCCTTTCGGGGGCGCTCGCCCTCGCCGCCGCCAGTGCGGCGCAGGCCGCGGCGCCGCCCATCCTGCCGCCCGTGCCCTATGACGCGGGTCCGGAGACCTTCGTCGGACGCCTGGCCACGGACCTTCCGGGCAACCGGGTGCTGAACCAGATGGAGATCGGCGCCCGGGCCTTCTGGCGCGCCGACTACGCCACCGCCAAGCCCGCCCTGGACGACGCCATCATGCGCATCGACTCGGTGTTTTCCGACAACGCCAACGCCGCCAAGGCCCGCAAGCTCTGGTACGACGAGGGCTCGAAGGACTTCAAGGGCGAGCCCTACGAGCGGGCCATGGTCTTCATGTACCGTGGCCTGATCTACCTGCACGACGCCGACTATGAGAACGCCCGGGCCGCCTTCCGGCGCGGGCTGATGCAGGACGCCTTCGCCGAGGAGGACCAGAACCGGTCCGACTTCGCCCTGCTGCTGTTCCTCGACGCCTGGGCCAGCCATCTCAACGGCGACACCGACCTGCGCGACGAGACCATGGTCCAGCTCAAGAAGCTGCGCCCCACCTATGGCGGCATCGGCGAAAAGGACGACACCCTGGTCCTGGCGGAGACCGGCCTGGCTCCGCGCAAGCTGGGGGACGGGGCGAGCCATTCGTTCTTCGTCTACCGGCGCGGCAAGCCGATCCTGGAGAACCAGGTCCAGGTGCTGAACGGCGCGGCGCCCATGCAGGCCTATCCGATGGAGGACATCTACTACCAGGCCTCCACCCGCGGCGGCCGGGAGATCGACAAGATCCTGGCCGGCAAGGCCCAGTTCAAGGCCACCACCGGCGGCATCGGCAGCTTCCTCTCCGACACCACGGTCGCCCTCTCGGAGAACAACGCCGCCTTTAGCGCGGGGGGGCAGTACGGCGACGCTGTCGCCGCCGTCGGCGTGCTGTCGGGGGTGTTGCTGATCGTCTCGTCCAGCTCCAAGCCCCAGGCCGACGTGCGCACCTGGAGCTCCCTGCCCGACACCGTCCACGTCCTGACGCTGGGGACCGGCGGCGGGACGCCCAACCTCACCGCCAACTTCCTCAAGGCCGGCGCGCCGGTGGCCGAAAAGCCCATCACCTGCGCCACCGACGCCAACCGCAAACAGCTGTGCCTCGTGCGCGCTCACTAAGAGAGAACGGAAAAACCCATGACCTCCTTCCGCAAGCACCTGACGATCGTGGCCGCCACCGCCGCCCTGGGCCTTGGCCTTGCCGCCTGTGAGACCACCCCGCCCGAGGGCGGCGTGCGCATCGACCAGCAGAACAACATTCGTCCCGAGCTGAACTCGGTGCGGGTGATCGACAACACCCTGGCCAAGTATGTCGGCCGCAAGTTCAAGGTCGACAGCCTGCTGGACACCGAGGGCGCCTACGTCTCCACCGGTCCCACCGGCTTCAAGAAGATCACCGTCCAGATCCGCAACAAGACCAATGTCGCCCTGCCGCTGCAGGCCCGCGCCAGCTGGTACGATCAGAACGGCGTGCCCACGGACGGCGCCCAGGCCTGGACCAGCCTGTTCGTCCAGCCCAACGCCATGGTGACCTTCGAGCAGAACTCGGCCCGCCTGAACTCGGCCCAGTACTACGTCGAAATCCGCGGCGCCGAGTAGGCCTCGCCTCAGGATCAGGAGGGTCAAATGCCCCACCCTATGAAGCTCGCGGCGCTGGCGGCCCTCCTGGTCGTCGGCCCGGCCATGGCCCAACAGCAGTACCGGCCCCAGGCGCCGGCGGTGACCTATCGCGAAGGCATGCCCGACGTGAACACCCCGCCGCCAAGCGCCAACCCGGACGCCGGCAACTACGCGTCGTCCTCCAGCTTCGCCCGCTGGTACGCCGGCGCCGGGCGGCCCACCATGCTGATGTTCTGGAACCGACAGCTGATCGAGGACGCCACCAGCCAGTATGACAGCGTCCAGACCACGCGGTCGGCCGGCGTCGCCATGGGTGAAGCCGCCGCGGTGCGGGGCCGGGGCTGGGCGGCGAGCGCGTCGAGCGGCGTCGCGGCCTCGGCCAGCGAGAGCCGCCAGTACCAGGAGCGGATGACCGACTCCAGCTACGGCTTCCGCAGCAACAACTTCACCCGTGGGGTCGAAAGCGCGATCCTCAACACCTTCCTGTCGGCCGGCGCGAGGATCGTCGACCGCGAGGCGGTGATCCGCAAGGTCTCGGCCAGCAAGAGCCGCGAGGACCGGATGGACATCCAGTACCTGGAGACCTTGGCCATGGGCCAGGGCATCCAGTACCTGATCGAGATCCTGCCCGACGACGACGCCTCCTCGCCCACCGGCGTCACCTTCACGGTGAAGGTCACCCACCTGCCCACCTCCACGGTGCGGGCCCAGTTCACCACCTCGGGCAATCCGCCGCGCGGCGAGGCCAAGTGGGTGGCGGTGAACGGGGCGGGCTTTGAGAAGCGCGCGGCCCCCAGCCGTCAGACCCCGCAGCTGATCGGGGCCCAGGTGGCCTACGACACCATGACCAAGCTTCGCTAGGGCCCAGGCCCTGACGCACGGAAAGGGCCCGGAGATGGCCCGTCGTCCGTCCTTCGGGACGGGCGGAACGGCTGGGCTTGGGGGAGTTACCGGCCGGATCTCCAGACAGGCGTGGCCACCCCCCGGCGGCCACGCCTGTCGTCCTTTTGATGGACATCGTCAGAGCCCTGTCCGAGGCTGTCTCCAACGATAGCGTGCAGGGAAGAGACCACCATGACCACGAAAGCCTTGGTGCTGGGGGGCGGCGGGCCGGTGGGCATCGCCTGGGAGTCGGGCCTGATCCAGGGGCTGGCGCAAGGCGGGGTCGATCTCGGCAAGGCCGACTTCATCATGGGCACCTCGGCCGGCTCTTTCGTGGGGGCCCGCCTGGCCCTGGGCGCCGAGGCCGCCACCCTGGCCGACCCGATCCTCAACGAGCCGCCGCCGGCGCCGCGTCCCGCGGGTGAGGCCAGGCCGGCCTCGGCTGCGCCCGCCGCCGACCTTTCCGTCCTGGCGAAGATGATGGCCGAGGCGCAGGGCGGCGTCCGCGATCCCCAGGAGGTCCGCGCCGAGATCGGCGCCTTCGCCCTGGCCGCCCAGACCCCGGACGAGGCGACCTTCATCCAGAGCTTCGGCCGGTCCTTCGCGGGCCTGCCTGATGACGCCTGGCCCGAGCGGGGCTACGCCTGCTCGGCGGTCGATGCGATCACCGGTGAGTTCCGCATGTGGACCAAGGACTCCGGGGTCGGCGTCACCCGCGCGGTGGCCTCGTCCTGCGCCGTGCCCGGCGTCTATCCCCCCGTCACCCTCGAAGGCCGCCGCTATATCGACGGCGGCATGCGCTCCACCCTCAACGCTGACCAGGCGACCGGCTATGACCTGGTGGTGGTGGTCCAGGTGCGCGGCGGCGCCACCGCCGGCGCGGCGGCCCAGGCCACCGCCGCCCGCGTCGAGGCTGAGTTGGATGTTTTGCGCCAGGCCGGCGCCAAGGTGGTGCTGATCGGCCCCGACGAGGGCAGCCAGGCCGCCATGGGCTTGAACCTGATGGACTTCCGCAAACGAGCCGCGGCCGCGCGCGCGGGATTGGCCCAGGGTCTGGCCCAGGCGGAAGCGCTAAAGGCGGCCTGGGCGGGGTAGCACCCCATCCGCTCGTCCCGGCGAAGGCCGGGATCCAGGGGAAGCCCACGGCCATAGGCGCTGGTCCCCCGGCGGGACAACCTCGATCGCACTTGATGAATCTGGATCCCGGCCTTCGCCGGGAGGCGCGGATTTTACCCGTTCCGCTTCACGAAGGCCCGGATCGCGGCGATCACCTGGTCCTGGTGGTCGGCGGTCAGGTAGGGGTGCATGGGCAGGCTCATGACCTTTTCCGCCGCGGCGTCGGTCACCGGCAGGCCGCCGGGGGCGGGGTAGCGGGAATAGATCTGCTGGCGGTGGATCGGGATCGGATAGTAGACGGCGCTGGGGATCTCGGCGGCCTTCAGGTGGGCGACGAGACCGTCCCGGTCCTCGGTCTCGATGGTGTACTGGGCCCAGACGCTGACCCCGCCGGCGATCACCTTGGGCGTGCGCACCACGTCGGACAGCCCCGCCGCATAGCGGTCAGCGACAACGTTCCGGGCACGGATCTCATCCTCGAAGATGGTCAGCTTCTGCAGCAGCACCGCGGCCTGCAGGGTGTCCATCCGGCCGTTCATGCCGATGCGCATGTTCAGGTACTTGGGGTCGTGGTCGAAGGTCTTGCCGGCGATGTCGGATTTCACCGCCTGGCCGTGGACCCGCAGGGAGACCAGCAGGTCGTGCAGCCGCTCGTCCTTGCACAGCACCGCGCCGCCGTCGCCGTAGCAGCCCAGCGGCTTGGCCGGGAAGAAGCTGGTGGTGGTGACGTCGGCCCAGGCGATCGGGTGTTGGCCGTTCAGGGTGCAGCCGAAGCCCTGGGCGGAATCGGCGATCAGCTTCAGGCCGTGCTTCTTCGCCACCGCGGCGATGGCCGGATAGTCGGCGGGCTGGCCGAACAGGTCGACAGCGATCACCGCGCGCGGGGTAAGCTTACCCTCGGCCTTCACCGCTTCAATCGCCGCGTCGAGCTTGGCGGCGTCGAGATTGTAGGTGTCGGGCAGGACGTCGACAAACACCGGCGAGGCGCCCACCAGGGGCATGACCTCGGCGGTCGCCGCGAAGGTGAAGGAGGGGCAGAAGACCGCGTCGCCGGGACCGATCTCCCACGCCATCAGCGGCAGCTGGATCGCCTCGGTGCCCGATCCGCAGGACAGCACGAAGGGCGCCTGGCCAAATTCGCCGAGCTGCTTTTCCACCTGGGCGATCTCGGGGCCCATGATGTAGGCGCCCGAACGCACCACCTTGAGGATCGCATCCTCCAGCGGTTGGCCGAGGCGCGCCCGTTGGGCCTGAAGGTCGATGAACGGAATCGGCATGGATCGGAGGTCCCGGGTCACGAAGCGGCGCGCTTCATGACACGGCGAGTCTAGCCAAGCCACACACGCTTGTTTTCGAAAAGTTGCGGGAAGGGGCCAGATCCTCCCCCAGCGGGCAGCGCGATGTGGGGGAGGTGACGCCCGCCAAGGGCGGGTGACGGAGGGGGAACGACGTCGTCGACGCCTTCGACCCGGAACGAGAGTCAAAGTCCCCCTCAGTCAGCTTCGCCGCCAGCTCCCCCAGAGGGGGAGCATCTGCGACATACGTCCTAGATCTGCCGGGTGCGG
>JAGNIV010000070.1 GCA_018001015.1 Phenylobacterium sp.
GTGCTGGTGCAGGCGATCAAGACGGGCAAGGCGCCGCTGAGGCTTCTGCCGCCGCTGGTGCTGCATGACCGCTCCGGCGCCAAGCATACGGCCGAGGCGGAGGCGATCCTGAGGGGCGAGGCGGGGTTGGGCTGGTGATTGGTGGTTGGTGGTTGGTGGTTGGTGGCTAGTGGCTAGTGGCTAGTGGCTAGTGGCCAGTGATTGTCGCTCAACTGTCGGCGGAAGGGCAGCGCGGGCGTCGCCATCGCGCAGGCGGCGGCCAGCCACTAGCCACTAGCCACTAGTCGGCCACTGTCTTTCGCGGCCCCGCCCGACCGTCTATGCCACCCCCATGTCCCTGCGCCCCCTCTTCGTCACCCAGGTCTATGAGGCCTCCCTGGCCGCCTCGCCCGGCTTCGAGGCCTTCAACGCCAGCCTCGCCGACGCCTGCCGCATGCTGGCGATCGAGGACCACGCCGGCCGGGCATGGTGCCGCGAGAATGCCTATCGCGGCTACACCTCCTACGGCTCCCTGACCGACCTGCCCCACCGCCTGCCCGAGTTCGCCGAGCTGAAGCGCCATCTGGACAAGCATGCGCAGGCCTATGCCAAGGCGCTGAATTTCGATCTGGCGCGCAAACCGCGCCTGGACAGCCTGTGGGTCAACATCCTCAAGCCCGGCGGCGGCCATACCGGCCATATCCACCCGCACGCCTTCCTGAGCGGCACCATCTATGTCGAGGTCCCCGACGGCGCGTCGGCGCTGAAGCTGGAAGACCCCCGCCTGCCGATGATGATGGCCCGCCCGGGCGTGCACGCCGATGTGCCGGAAGCGGAGAAGCCGTTCGTCTATCTGGCTCCGGCCGCGGGCACGATCCTGATGTGGGAAAGCTGGCTGCGCCACGAGGTGCCGTCGAACGCCGCGAAGAGCGAGCGGATATCGGTGAGCTTCAACTACGCCTGAAGGGCCATCAATCCGCCCTCCCCCGGGTCTAGACATTTGCCGAACGGCGGCGCGGCGGCTACATCCCGCGCCAACTTCCCGACACCTCCAGACGACAGGGCGCACCGCACCTCATGGCGCAGCAATATATTTTCCAGATGCAGGGTCTGACCAAGACCTTTCCCGGCGGCAAGAAGATCTTCGAAAACATCTGGTTGAGCTTCTACAACGACGCCAAGATCGGCGTCGTCGGGGTCAACGGCTCGGGTAAGTCCACCCTGCTGAAGATCATGGCCGGGCTGGACACCGAGTTCACCGGCGAGGCGCGCGCCGCCGACGGCATCAAGCGCGGCTATCTGGAGCAGGAGCCCCAGCTCGACGACAGCCTGAACGTCCGCGAGAACGTCGAGGCCTGGTGCGAGGAGAAGCAGTGGGTCAACCGCTTCAACGCCATCGCCATGGAAATGGCCGAGGAATACACCGACGAGCTGATGGCCGAGATGACGGCCCTGCAGGAAAAGATCGACGCCGGCGACGTCTGGGACATCGATGCGCGCATCGAAATGGCCATGGACGCCCTGCGCTGCCCGCCGGACGACTGGGAAACCACGAACCTGTCCGGCGGTGAGAAGCGCCGCGTGGCGCTGGCCCGGCTGCTGCTGTCGAAGCCCGACATGCTGCTGCTCGACGAACCGACCAACCACCTGGACGCCGAGTCGGTGGCCTGGCTGCAGCACCACCTGGAAGCCTTCCCGGGCTGCGTCATCCTGGTGACCCACGACCGCTACTTCCTGGACCTGGTGACCAAGTGGACGCTGGAGCTGGACCGCGGCAAGGGTCATCCGCACGAGGGCAACTACTCCAGCTGGCTGGAAGCCAAGACCAAGCGCGTCGTGCAGGAGCAGTCGGAATCCGAAGCCCGCCAGCGCGCCCTCACCCGCGAACTGGAATGGGTCCGCTCGGGCGCCAAGGCCCGTCAGGCCAAGTCCAAGGCCCGCCTGGCCGCCTATGAGCGGATGGTCGACGAGCAGGAAACGATGCGCGGCGCCCAGACCCACGCCGTCATCCAGATCCCGCCCGGCCCGCGCCTCGGCAATGTCGTGCTGGAAGCCGAAGGGCTGGAGAAGTCCTATGGCGACAAGCTGCTGTTCAAGGACCTGTCGTTCAAGCTGCCGCCCAACGGCATCGTCGGCGTCATCGGCCCGAACGGCGCCGGCAAGTCGACCCTGTTCCGCCTGATCACCGGCCAGGAGCAGCCGGACGGCGGCTCGATCCGCGTCGGCGAGACGGTCAAACTGGCCTATGTCGACCAGAGCCGCGACGACCTCGAGCCCAACAAGACCATCTGGGAAGTCATCTCGGGCGGCACCGATGTGATGATGGTCGGCAAGCGCGAGATCAACACCCGCGCCTATGTCGGCAGCTTCAACTTCAAGGGCGGCGACCAGCAGAAGAAGGTCGGCCAGCTGTCCGGCGGTGAGCGCAACCGCGTCCACCTGGCCAAGACCCTGGCCACCGGCGGCAACCTGCTGCTGCTCGACGAACCGACCAACGATCTGGACATCGAGACGCTGCAGAACCTCGAGGAGGCCCTGGAAGGCTTCGCCGGCTGCGCCGTGGTCATCTCCCACGACCGCTGGTTCCTCGACCGTCTGGCGACGCACATCCTCGCCTTCGAGGGCGACAGCCACGTCGAATGGTTCGAAGGCAACTTCGAGGCCTATGAGGAAGACAAGAAGCGTCGCCTGGGCGTCGAGAGCCTGATCCCGCACCGGATCAAGTTCCAGAAATTCGGGCGGTAACCGCCCGCGATTCACCGGTACTGCCGGTGCGCCGTGCAGTCTGTCCGCTGCTGCCGCGCCGGATCTACCGCGCGGTGACATGGGCAGATTGCGCCCAGGATATTCGGTGGGCACCGAACAGTCGTGGGAAATGGCGCGCGCGGCCCAGGTGGGCGGGCGGCGGAAGGGGCGGCGGTGATGCGGCGCGCGCGGGCGTCGAGATCGCGCCCTCATCACATTTC
>JAGNIV010000071.1 GCA_018001015.1 Phenylobacterium sp.
GGCATCACCCGTCTGACCGGCTCCGGCCTGTCGATCACCGAGTGGAAGCCGATCATGGGCGCCCTGCCGCCGATGAGCGCGGCGGACTGGAACGAGGCGTTCGAGAAATACCGCGCCATTCCCCAGTATGCCCAGGTCAACGCTGGCATGGGCCTGGCCGAGTTCCAGGGCATCTTCTGGTGGGAGTGGGCGCACCGGCTGCTGGGCCGGCTGATCGGGGCTGCGTTCGCCCTGCCGTTCATCGTCTTCCTCATCCTTCGCAGCCTGCCCCGGCGGCTGATCGTCAGGTGCGGCGTCCTGCTTGCGCTGGGCGGACTGCAGGGGCTGATCGGCTGGTGGATGGTGTCCAGCGGTCTGTCGGAGCGGGTCGATGTCGCGCCCGAGCGGCTGGCGACGCATCTCGGGCTGGCCCTGGCGATCTTCATGGGCCTGATCTGGACCGGGCTTGAGGCCTGGAACGGAGAATCGCACAGCCGGTCTCCGGTCGGGTGGAGCCGCGGCGCCGCCGTGCTTTTGGGCGCCGTCTTCATCCAGTGTCTGCTGGGCGGGCTCGTTGCCGGAGCCAAGGCGGGCTTCGTCTATACCGACTGGCCGCTGATGAACGGGTCTGTCCTGCCGCCTGTGGAATGGGGCAAGGGCGGTCTGGCCTTCCTGCACGATCAGGCGCTGGTGCAGTTCAATCACCGGCTCGGCGCCTACGGCCTGCTGATCGGCGGGACCGTCTATGCCGTGCAGGCCTGGCGCTGGCGGCTGGCCGAGGGGCTGGGCGCCGCGGCGTTCGTGGTGGCGGCGGCGCTGTGGCTGCAGGCGCTGCTGGGCATCGCCACCCTGATGCACGGCACGCCGCTCTGGCTCGGCGCCCTGCACCAGGCAGGCGCCGCGCTGGTGCTGGCGACAACGACCATCAATCTGTGGCTGGTGCGGCGCTCGCAGGCGCGGCTGTTTACGTCCGGACCGAGGTCCAGGGGCCTCTGATCGCGAAAGTGATCCCGGGGTACATGATGTTGACGAACATCACTGACCCGTCCGGTGAGAAGCAGGCGCCGGCGAATTCGCTGTTGCCCGTGAAAACGTTTCGGCCAAACGTATAGACCTTGCCGTCCGGAGTGACGCCCTTGAGGTGGTTGCGCAGGTCGGTTGAATAGTTGTCCTCGCACACGATCAGATGGCCCCAGGGCGCCACAACGATGTTGTCGCCCATGTTCATCGTCCGGATGTCGGCGCTCTCGAAGAAGAGCTCCAGCCGTCCGGGCAGGAGGCTCTCGCCCCGGCGGCCCTCGATCCGCGACGGGACGTATCGCAGGATCTGGCCACGCTTGAGCGGGCCGCCCGCGGTTGCGGTCATGAACAGTTCGCCGTCGCCCCAGAATATGCCCTCGCCACGCGCGACAAGCGCAGCGCCGGCGGCATGCCCGCGCTGGCGAAGGTCGCCGTTGGGGGATTCGACGTCTTCCATGTCGATCCAGACGACCTCGCGCGTCTCGCCGACGCCCCACTCGCGGGCCTCGTGGTTGGTCGTGTCGGCGCCCGGTTTGCCCTTCAGGGCCATGGCCTGGAGCCGGCCTCCCTCCGCCAGTTTGCCGGGCGTGGTCGGAATGAACCGGTAGAACAGGCCGTCGAGCTTGTCCTCGGTCAGATAGACGATGCCCGTGGCCGGATCGACGCAGATCGCTTCGTGCTCGAAGCGGCCCATCGCCTTGAGTGGTACGGGATCGACGAGGCCGGTGGCGCTGGCCGGCACTTCGAAAATGTAGCCGTGGGACTTTGTCACGTCCGCGCTTGCGGCCGTCTGCTCGGTCTCCTCGCAGGACAGCCAGCTGCCCCAGGGCGTGGCGCCGCCGGCGCAGTTGGTGCTGGTCCCCGCCAGCGACAGGTACTGTCTGACGGTACGGCGTGTCTCGAGGTCGTAGATCAGCGTCGTCGTGCCGCCGGGCAGGGGTCGACCGTCCTTGTAGGTATCATAGCCTTTGGACGGATCCAGCAGGCCGAGCCGCTCCTGATGAAATCCGCCGGGACCGAGGTTGCGGTGCAGGGCGCTGGAACCCTTCAGTTCGTGATTGCGGACCAGGGCGACGCGGGGGCCGTCGAGCGGGAAGCAGCCCATGCCATCCGGCTGGCCCGGCACGAACAGCCCGTCATCCATGGTGTCGCCGGTCTGGGAGATGACCTGGTAGGAGAAGCCTTCCGGCAGGTCGAGCAGGCGGTTTGGATCGGGGACAAGCGGACCGTAACCCTGGACCTCGTTGACATAGGTCTCTTCAGTCGCCGCCGTCTGGGCCGCGACATTGCGGGCCAGGCCCGTGAAAGCGAGGGCGGCGGCCGAGCCGGCGATAAGCTCACGACGATGGGGGCGCATGGGGACTCCGGTGGGACTGTCCCGCTTATGACCCGCCCCTGATCCGCGGTCATCATGCTTCTGTGACGGTTCCTTGGCGAAACTGTCAGTCCTTCAGCGCGCGCCCGGCCACCACGGCCTTGGCGCCGAATTTCGCCCGTAGCCGGTCGATTGCGGTCTCGGTCTTCAGGGTGCGTGTCTCGGCCGTCTCGAACAGGGCGTGGGAATCAACGGCGTCCACCACCTCGCCCATGCCGATGCCGATCAGGCGGTAGGGCTGACCTAACTCCGGCGCCATCAGCGCGCGACCGGCGGCGAACAGGGCGCGGGCGGTCTGGACCGGCTCGGGCAGGGATATCCGCCGGGTGACGATCTTGAAGTCCGTGCGGCGCAGCTTCAGCACCAGCACGCGGCTGGCCACGCCGTCCCGCCGCGCCTTGGAGGCCAGCTTCTCGCACAGCGGCCAAAGCTCGGCCTCAAGGTCTTCGGCGGAGGTCAGATCCTCGTTGAAGGTGGTCTCGGCGCTCATCCCCTTGCGCTCATGGCCGGGATTGACCGCGCGGGCGTCGCGGCCATGGGCGAGATCGTGCAGGCGCAGGCC
>JAGNIV010000072.1 GCA_018001015.1 Phenylobacterium sp.
GGTCCGGAGTGGGTGGACGGCGGCGGACGCCGGCGCAATTGGCCCGACTGGAAAGACTGGCTGGGCAAGCGGGCCGGGGCAGGGCGTCAGGGACCGCGCGGGCTCAGGAAGTTCCGTTAGCCTCAGCCATCCAGCGCTGCACCAGGCGCAGGCAGGCGTCGTGATCCGCGTTGAGCTGGTCAATTGCGGCGTCAGCGGCGGCCCGGTCCGGATTGCGGGTAATCGTGCCGAGGGCCCGGGCGGTGCTGGCGGCGAAGGCCTCCGCGAGCTGCGTCTCGGTCAGGCCGAGCGGCTGGGCGAACAGGGTCGCCGCGGCGATGAAGCCCCGGCCGTTCCGGTCGGCGCTGGCCTGGGCTTCTGTATTGCCAGTGAAGGCGTGCAACGATGACCTGGCGGCCATTACGCCCGCGCAGCTCATGGCCTGTTCGTAGCGCTCTGACGTCACCGGAGAAGGCGCTACCGGCGGAGCGGCGTCCTGCGGCGAGGCGAGGGCGAAGGCGATGGCCAGGAATGGTGCGAACATGGTGGTCCCTTTGACAGCCCGCAGCCTATCCGCCGCGATCACGCGCATCAATCCGCTGCGCGGTCGGGGGGAATGTCGGGGTTGCGGCGATTTCACTATCCGGGCGACCGGTCGCGGGTGATAATCGCGGAATAGGCTGGAGAAATCGAAATGATCGTCACCCTGATCGTCATCGCCGTCGTCGTCGCCCTGGTGCTGTTCATCATCGTCGGCGCCTATAACAGGCTGGTCGCCCTGGACCAGCGCGCGGACCAGTCGTTCGCCGACATCGACGTGCAGCTGAAACAGCGCCAGGACCTGATCCCCAATCTGGTCGAGACGGTGAAGGGCTATGCGACGCACGAGCGCGGCACGCTGGACGCCGTCACCCAGGCCCGGGCCGCCGCCGCCGGCGCCACCTCGGTCAATGACAAGGTCCAGGCCGAAAACATGCTGACGGGCGCGCTCGGCAGGCTGTTCGCCGTCGCCGAGGCCTATCCGGACCTCAAGGCCAACACCAACTACCTCGAGCTGCAGCGCGAGCTGTCGGACATCGAGAACAAGCTGGCCGCCGCCCGCCGGTTCTTCAACAGCGCTGTCGGCGAGTTCAACGCCGTCCGCCGCCAGTTCCCGACCGTCCTGTTCGCCGGCATGGTCGGCTTCGGCTCGGACAAGCCCTTCTTCGACGTGGGCGAGGGCGATCGCGCCACGATGAACGCCGCGCCGCCCAAGGTCAGCTTCACGGCGTAAGGGGTCGCATTGATGGGCGCCGTCGGGCTCCAGACCCATATCTGGGCGAACAACACCCGTTCCCTCCTGCTGCTGGCCGCCTTCCCCGTACTGATGATCTTCATCATCTACGGACTGCAGCTGGTCCTGATGGGCTTCGGCTTCCTGCCCGGGACCGGGCGGGGGCTGGGCGACGACATGGCCCTGGCCGCCTCCTGGCTGGGCGGCACGATCCCGCTCGCCTTCGTCGTCGCCGGCATCTGGTTCGCCATCTCCTATTTCGGCAGCCAGGCCATGATCGACATGATGACCGGGGCCCGGAAGGTTGAGAGGAAATCCGAGCCAGACCTCTACAACCTGCTGGAAAACCTCGCCATATCGCGCGGCCTGCGCACGCCGACGCTGCGCATCATCGACAACGACAGCCTCAACGCCTTCGCCACCGGCCTGCATGAAGGCCAGTACAGCATCACGGTCACCCGCGGCCTCGTCGCCGCCCTGACCCGCGACGAGCTGGAAGCAGTGCTGGCCCATGAACTGACCCACGTCATCAACAAGGACGTGCGGACCATGGTGATCGCCTCGATCTTCGCGGGGATCATCAGCGTGATCGCGGAACTGGTCTTTCGGGGCCTGATCTACTCGCGCGGCGGCGGGAAGCGGGACAACAAAAACGCCATGCCGCTGATCCTGATCGGCCTGGCCTTCGCCGCCGTCGGCTTCGCCCTGGCGATCGTGATCCGGATGATGCTGTCGCGGACGCGGGAGTTCGTCGCCGACGCCGGTGCGGTCGAACTGACCAAGAACCCTGACGCGATGATCTCCGCCCTGCGCAAGGTGGAGGGACGGTCCAGCCTGAAGGGGCCGGATGAGGTGCAGCAGCTGTTCCTCGACAACCAGCCGGACGGCGTGGGTCTGGAAGGCCTGTTCGCCAGCCACCCGCCGATCCAGAAGCGGATCGACGCACTGGTGAAGTTCGGCGGCGGGATTGATCCGGGTGTCTGGTCCGGCGGGGCTGAGAGGCCGGCCGACTCCTATTCGACGTCGACGTCGACGCCCGTCGCCGGCTGAGCCAGCCGCGCCCAGCCCAGTTTGGTGAGCTGTTCCATCGGACGGAATCCGGACTTGTAGTCCATCTTTCTCGAGCCCCGGACCCAGTAGCCGAGATAGACGTAGGGCAGGCCGACGACCTGGGCCTGACGTACATGGTCGAGGATGGCGAAACGGCCGAGGCTGCGGGCCTCGAGCGTCGGATCGAAGAAGCTGTAGACCATCGACAGGCCGTCCCCGAGCAGGTCGGTCAGACAGATGCCGACCAGATCACCGGGGCCGCCGTCGGGCGAGGGCAGGCGGTATTCGATCAGATGGGTGCGGACGGCCGTGTCTTCGACCATCGCGACGTAGTCGAGCCAGCCCATGCCGCTCATGCCGCCGCCGGGATGGCGGCCGTGCAGGTAGCGTCGCAGCAGGTCGAACTGCTCGGTCGTGGCCTCTGCCTCGACCAGATCACGCGACAGGTCTGCGTTTCGCTTCAGGACCTTGCGCTGCGATCTTGAGAAACTGAACTCAGGTACGGGCAGGCGGACGGAGACGCAGGCGTCGCAGGATTCACAGGCCGGGCGATAGGCGATGTTCTGGCTGCGGCGGAAGCCGGCCTGGGTCAGTTCGTCATTGACGTGGACGCCCTCGCTGAAGGGCAGGT
>JAGNIV010000048.1 GCA_018001015.1 Phenylobacterium sp.
GGGCGAACGACCGCGCGCGTCGGCGAACAAGCTACTAGAGCCCGACCGATCTACCTGACTGTAATATATAGGAAATGTTGGGCGTTGTCGAACGCCAGCAAACGCTGGCGAACTTAGGTTCTGGCGGACGGGGTGGGATTCGAACCCACGGTGGGCTCTCACCCACGGCGGTTTTCAAGACCGCTGCCTTAAACCACTCGGCCACCCGTCCGGATCAGGATCCTAGTCCTTGGCGCGTTCCACGTAGGAGCCGTCCTCGGTGAGGATCACCACCCGGGTGCCCGGTGCGATATAGGGCGGGACCATGGTGCGCAGTCCGTTGGAGAGCACGGCGGGCTTGTAGGACGATGAGGCGGTCTGGCCCTTCACCGACGGCTCGGTGTCGACGATCTCGAAGGTGGCCAGGCGCGGCAGGGAGATGGCGATCGGCACGTCGTTGTGGGTCGACAGCTGGACCGTCATGTTCTCCTGCAGATAGGCGGCGGCGTCGCCGATCACCTCTTCGCTGGCGGTGAGCTGATCGTAGTTCTCGGGGTTCATGAAGTGGAACCCGTCAGCGTCCTGGTAGAGGAAGGTATGGTCGCGCTCGTCGACAAAGGCCTTCTCCACCGACTCGGTGGTGCGGTAGCGCTCCGACACCTTCACGCCGTCGGAGATGCGCCGCATGTTGAGCTGGGTCACCGGGGTGCCCTTGCCGGGGTGGATGTTCTCGGCGCTGAGCACCACGTAGAGCTTCCCGTCCATATCGACGACGGAGCCTTTGCGGAGGGAGCTGGCGGCTACTTTCGGCAAGTCATTCGTCCTTTGGTCGCGGCGGCCAATGGCCGGCGCGTTGTGCTAGGTTCCTGCGCTCCTATAGCGATCCGGGCCAGGATCGCCAGTCTCTTGGAGCCCAGACTTGACCTCCACCCTGCCCTCGCCCTGGTGGCGGCCCGAAAACCACCAGGACCGCAGGCCCTTTCTGCTGGGGCGCAACGCGATCCAGAAGGCCATCCGGGGCTGGTTCGAGGACCTGGGATTCACCGAGGTTGAGGCCGCGGCGCTGGCGATCTCGCCGGGCAATGAGGCCCATCTGCACGCCTTCGCCACCGAGGCGATCACCACGGACGGGCAGCGCTCCCAGCGCTATCTGCACACCTCGCCGGAGTTCGCCTGCAAGAAACTGCTGGCGGCGGGCGAGACCAAAATCTTTGATTTCGCAAAGGTTTGGCGCAACCGCGAGCGGGGCCCCCTGCATCATCCTGAGTTCACGATGCTGGAATGGTATCGCGCCGGGGCGCCCTACGAGACCTTGATGGAGGACTGCCAGAGCCTGCTGGCCCTGGCGGCGAAGACCGTGGGCGCCGAGCGCCTCAGCTACCGGGGCCTCACCTGCGACCCCTTCGCCGAGGCCGAGCGGGTGACGGTGGCGCAGGCCTTCGAGCGGTGGGCGGGGGTCGATCTGCTTATGTCGGTGGCCGTGGATGGAACAGTCGACCGTTCGGCGCTGGCGGCCCAGGCGCCGGTACGGGTGGCGCAGGACGACACCTGGTCCGATATCGTGTCACGGATTCTGGTGGAGAAGATCGAGCCGCACCTCGGCATGGGCCGGCCGACATTGCTCACCGAGTACCCGATCGCCCAGGCGGCGCTGGCGCGGCCAAAACCCGGAAACCCAAGAGTGGCCGAGCGTTTCGAGCTCTATGCCTGCGGCGTGGAGCTGGCCAATGCGTTCGGGGAACTGACCGACATTGACCAGCAACGTGACCGTCTGGGTGTCGAGATGGACGAGAAGCAGCGGGTCTATGGCGAACGCTATCCCATCGACGAGGACTTCCTGGCGGCGCTCGCGGTCATGCCGGAGGCCAGCGGGGCGGCGCTCGGCTTCGACCGCCTGGTGATGCTGGCCACCGGGGCGGCGCGCATCGACCAGGTGCTCTGGTCGCCGGTCCCCTAGGCGCGCTGACGCCTCTCCGGCCGCACAGTTCATGATGCAGGGGCGCGGCAATCACGTCCGTCATGATGAGCAATGCTTATGATGGGGATGACCACAATCAACCGCCGCTCGGGACTTCGGGAGGCTAAGCCGTGGGCAAGGAAACCTGAACCCATGGAGCCGCCCGGTGGCGCTGAACTTGAAATCCCCCATCACGGTCGCGCATGGCGACGGCATCGGACCTGAGATCATGGCCGCCAGCCTGCGAATTCTGGAGGCTGCGGGCGCTCAGCTCGACATTGAGACCGTGGAGATCGGGGAAGCGGTCTACCGGCGGGGGCGCAGCTCGGGCATCGAGCCGGCGACCTGGGACAGCCTGCGGCGCACCAAGGTCTTCTACAAGGCGCCGATCACCACCCCCCAGGGCGGCGGCTTCAAGTCGCTGAATGTCACGGTCCGCAAGACTCTCGGGCTGTACGCGAATGTCCGGCCCTGCGTGGCCTATGCCCCCTTCGTGGCCACGCGGCACCCGAAGCTTGACCTGGTGATCATCCGGGAAAACGAGGAGGACCTCTATGCCGGGATCGAGCACCGGCAGACCGACGAGGTGTTCCAGTGCCTCAAGCTGATCACCCGGCCGGGTAGCGAGCGGATCATTCGCTACGCCTTCGAGTATGCGCGCAGCCACGGTCGCAGGAAGGTGACCTGCCTGACCAAGGACAACATCATGAAGATGACGGACGGCCTGTTCCGCAAGGTCTTCGATGAAATCGGCGAGGCCTATCCGGACATCGAGAAGAGCCACGCGATCATCGATATCGGCGCCGCGCGGCTCGCGGACACCCCCGAAGACTTCGACGTCATCGTCACCCTGAACCTCTACGGCGACATCATCTCAGACATCGCCGCCCAGCTCGCCGGGTCGGTGGGTCTCGCCGGATCGGCCAATATCGGCGAAGAGGTTTCGATGTTCGAGGCCATCCACGGCTCGGCGCCGGACCTCGCCGGCCAGGACCGGGCCAACCCGTCAGGCGCGCTGCTGGCAGGGGTGATGATGCTCAGCCATCTCGGCCAGACCCAGGTGGCCGAGCGTGTGCACAACGCCTGGCTGACGACTCTCGAAGACGGGGTGCACACTGAGGATATCTACCAACCCGGCGTGTCGAAAACCCAGGTGGGGACCAGGGCCTTCGCCGACGCCGTGATCGCTCGGTTGGGCCAAGAGCCCAAGGCGTTGAAGGCGACGCGCTATGCCGGCAACGCACCGATGACGCTTACCCCCCTGCCCCGGCGCCCGCCGGCCGTGAAGGCGACGGTCGGGGTGGACCTCTTCGTCCAGTGGCGCGGCGGCGCGCAGGATCTCGCGCGGCGGCTTGAGGCGATTTCCGCCGATCCCCTGTCGCTGACCATGATCACCAACCGCGGTGTGAAGGTCTGGCCCGACGGGCTGCCGGAGACCTTCTGCACGGACCACTGGCGCTGCCGGTTCATGAACGACGGCGGGACCGTCAGCCTGGCCGACATCGTCGCTCTCAGTCACCGCGCCGCTGAGGGCGGCGTGGACTTTATCAAGACCGAACACCTCTGCACCTTCGACGGCGAGCCAGGCTTCAGCCTCGGCCAGGGCCAGTGAGGCAGGGCCATGGGCACGGGCGGGAGTGAGAGGTCAGTTGGGCGCTACTGGGTGATCGGGGGAAAGCGGCTGGAGGGCGCCGACAGCCCGTGGGCGTGGTCGGAGTTGCTGGGGCCGTACCCGGCGTGGGAACTGGCCGCGCTCCTGCGGACCCGGATGGTCGACCTTTATCGCCATGATCCGCAGGTGCAGTTCTCAGTCGCAAAGGATGCCGACCATGCCTCCTGATCAGCTTCCGTCTCACGCTCATCAGACGATGATCTAGGGCATCGCGCAGACCTCGGCCGCCAGTTGCTGGAAGCCCGTGGTGTAGTCGGTCCACGGCGTGGCCCCAGCGGGATTGGCCGGATACAGCAGGGCCCCGCTCTGGGCGTAGTTGCCGCCGCTGATGAAGGTGGCGGTCTTCGCCTGGCAGTCGAAGGCCACCTTGTGGATCGACCACGCCACCGGGGTCGGGTTCGGGGGGAAGGCCCTCGGGGTGTCGTAGAGGGTCTGGACCGAGGTGGTCTTCACCGTGCCCTGGGTGGCGATTTCGCCGGAGGTGAAGGACCAGGCGGCGAAGGCGTCGCGGGCGACACCCTCGTAATAGGGCGCGGCCTGCAGGACGGCCGCGAGCCCCGCGGCGAGGATCAGGGCGCCCATCACTGCGCCGTCAGGCCGGCGGTTTCCATGACCCCGTCGGGACCAGGGACACCGGTGACTGTGACCGACATCGTGCCGCTGCCGCCACCGTTGTCCTGCACCTGGAAGACCACGATGTTGGGCTGCTTCAGGGTGATCAGCTTGACGCGGGTGAAGCCGCCGTCGGTCCCGTTGACCATCGGCCTGGTATAGGTGGTCCAACCGTCGGCGTCGGGCGCCGGGATGTCGGCGGCGGGCCGGCAGCCGAAGAACCGGATGGGCCCCGCGGTCGGGTCCACCGCCCAGGCGGCGTCCGACAGGCATTTGGGATCCAGGATGATCCCCGCCCCGCCCATGGCCGAGGCGGCCGATCCGGTCGTCAGGGCCAAAAGGGTGGCCCCCAGCAGCAGGTATTTCATCGTCAGGCTCCAAATGGTCGAGCGGTCAGGACGCCGGCGTCAGCCCCAAGGTGATGGCGTAGCGCATCTGGGCCGCCGTCGGGTGGCAGCTGGCGACCGGGGCGTCCGGCGAACAGACGCCCTTCGCGGTGTTGTAGTTGACGCTGACGGCGACCGCGGCCTCGCCCTTGCGGTAGCCCATGGCCGTGCCGGTGGGGCCGTCAGCGGCGGCGTTGTTGTCCGGCGCCCAGCCGCGGCCTTGCATCATGGCGTCGAGCTTGGCGGCCACCGCCTGGAAGCTGGTCCCGAACACCTTGCCTGAGCCGGTGAAGGTGATGGTGCAGCCCGGCGCATCGGCCTGACCCGGATAGGAGACCGGCCCCAGGGCCACGGTGGAGGCCACGCCAAGGGCGGCGTTGGCGCCCGTTTGCAGGGCCAGGCAGCTGGCGGGCGCGGCCGGCGCGGCGTGAGCGACGGCCAGGGGCGCCAAGGCGACCAGGACGGCGAGCGCCGTGGCGTGAAGACCGAGCAGATCGCGCATGAACAAGCTCCACCTTAAGGCGGCAGAATGAGACAAGGCGCAAAGACTGGCAAGACGCCGTCATACGAGTACTTTGCGGAACACACCCTGCTTGAAGCGGCGCCGAGAAGCCGCGAGCTTTGCGCGCCGGAGGGGCCCGTCGCATGCCATTGCCGTATCGGCCGAGCGCCGTGATCTTCGACATGGACGGCCTGCTGCTCGATACCGAGGCGCTATGGAACGAGGCCCTGCTGGCCGCCGCCGCCGAGGCTGGCCACCAGGTTCCCGGCGAGATCGTCACCCAGTCCACCGGCCTGCGGCGGTCGCAATGCGGGGAGCTGTTCCTCTCGCACTTCGGCGAGGATTTCCGCTTCGAGGACTTCCATGCGGAGTGGCGGCGCCACTTATGGCGGATCGCCGAACATCGGCCGGCCCTTAAGCCCGGGGTGGCTGAGTTGCTGGACATCCTCGACCAGCTGCGGCTGCCGCGCGCCATCGCCACCTCATCATCCCGATCGAGTGTCGACCGTCACCTGACCGCCCATGGCTTGATGGGTCGCTTCGACCAGACCGTCTGCCGAGGCGACTACGAGAACGGCAAGCCCGCCCCCGATCCGTTTCTGATGGCCGCCGAACGGCTGGCGGTCGCGCCCCAGCTGTGCCTGGCCCTGGAGGATTCCCACATCGGCGTCCGCTCGGCGGCGGCGGCCGGGATGATGACCGTGATGGTGCCGGACCTGCTTGAGGCCACCGAGGAGATGGCGGGCCTGTGCGTCCTCGTTGCGCAGGACCTGCACCAGGTCGGGGCGCTGGTGCTGGCGGAGGCGTGACGGGCGGTTCTGCCCTTCGCCGCAGCCTACTGATTCCGCCGCGGCTCCCACCAGACCCCGGAGTCGGCCGCCATGGGGGCGTCGAGGGCGTAGCACATGAAGAGGGCGGTTCCGTCGAGGATGTTGCGCGCCTTCTGCTGCTCTCTCAGTTCGGCGACCCGGGCCTCGCAGGCCTGTCGGGTGGCGAAGGGCCCCTCGATAGGGCCGTGATAAGTTTTGCTTTGGTAGCCGTCCTGGCCATTTCCGCCGATCACATAGGAACTGTAGACCGCCACATACTGGCCCGGCCCGCGATAGACTCCGGCGAACGCGGAAGTGGAAAGCGACGCGGCGACCGCCAGGATGGCGAGGGTCGGTTTCATGGGGCGGCCTCCCGGAGGGGTTTTGCGGGAGGATAGCACGGGTATGCGAGGCGTCACCGTTCTTGCGCCGCGGGAAAAGCTGTCCGGGCGCGTCGGCTTCACAGACGAAACACCCACGTCATCCCGGCCAAGGCCCGTGAGGGCCGCAGAGCCGGGATCCAGGGACGGTGCGCTGGACCCCTGGGTCCCGGATCGCCTGTCGGCGTCCGGGATGACGAGTTGTTGCGAATAACCTACCCCGCGTGCTCGACCTTCAGGCTCTCGCGCAACGCCCGCTTGAGGAACTTGCCGCTGGCGTTCCTTGGGATGGGGGCGTCGAGGAACCAGACGTAGCGGGGGGCCTTGTGCCGGGCCATGATGGCCGCGCAGTGGGTGCGCAGCTCGTCGCCGGTCAGGGTGTGGCCCTCGCGCAGCAGGATGGCGGCGCCGACCTCTTCCCCCAGGCGGTCGTCGGGGACGCCGAACACGCAGGCCTCGGCCACGGCGGGGTGGCGGTAGGCGGCGGCCTCGACCTCGGCGCAGTAGACGTTTTCGCCGCCGCGCAGGACCATGTCCTTCTTGCGGTCGACGATGAAGATGAAGCCGTCCTCGTCGATGCGGGCCACGTCGCCGGTGTGCAGCCAGCCGTTGGTGATGCTCTCGGCGGTGGCGTCGGGGCGGTTGAGGTAGCCCTTGATCACCGGCGCGCCCTTGACCCACAGCTCGCCGACATGGCCCGGCGGCACGGTCTGGCCGTCGTCGTCCACGCAGCGGGCCTCGAAGGTGGGCATGGCCGGGCCGCAGCTGTCGGGCTTGTCGACGAAGAAGTCGGCGGAAACCGAGGTGATGATGCCGCAGGTCTCGGTCATGCCGTAGCCGGTGTTGGGCCGGGCGGTGGCGACGGCGGAGTCGATCTTGGCCACCAGGTCGGGCTGCAGCTGCGCGCCGCCGCCGCCCAGGCTGAGCAGGCTGGAGGTGTCGGTCTTGGCGAAGTCGGGGTGGGTGATCACCTCGCGGGCCATCACGGGCACGCCGCTCAGCGCCGTGACCTTCTCGCGTTCGATCAGCTTCAGGGCCTCGCCCGCGTCCCACTTGTACATCAGCACCATGGTCCCGCCGGCCGCGGTGATGGCGTAGGCGGCGCAGTTGTTGGCGGTGACGTGGAACAACGGGGTGACGATCAGGCCGACCGGCGGATTGGGCGCCGGCACGCTGGCTGGGTCGACCCCGTTGGCGCGCATCGTCGCCAGGCCCTGGACCTGGCCCGAGAAGCCCATGTTCATCAGGTTGGAGACGCAGCCCCGGTGGGTCAGCTGGGCCCCCTTGGGGAAGCCCGTGGTGCCCGAGGTGTAGAAGATGCAGGCGTCGGCGTCGGGGTCGATCTGGACCTCGGGCATGTCGCCGCCGCGCACCAGCACCTCGGAGAACGGCAGGACGCCGGCGGGCGGGTTCGCCATCCGGGTGACGATGAGGCGGGTATCGGCGGCCATTTCCGGGCGCTCCAGGATGCGGGCCAGGCGCTCCTCGTCACAGAAGACCACCTTGGGCGCGGAGTCCTTCAGGGCGTATTCCAGCTCGTCGGTCACCCACCAGGCGTTCATGCCGACGGCGGCCACGCCGAGGCTGACGCAGGCCCAGTAGAGCAGCATCCATTCGGGATAGTTGCGCATGGCGATGGCCACCCGGTCGCCGGGGCGCACGCCCTCGGCCCACAGCCAGGCGGCGATGGCGTTCACACGGGTGTGGGCCTCGCCATAGGTCAGGCGCTCGCCCTCGTAGACCATGTAGGTGCGGTCGGCGAAGGCCGCGGTGGACAGCCAGATGGCGCGGATATTGGGCGGGGCGTGCTTGAAGGCGCGGATCGAATTGCCGCGGACCTCGATCTCCTCGATCTCGAAGGGCTGACCCGGCGAGGTCAGCTCAGCCCAGGCCTGCTTGAGTTCCGCGTAGTGCATGTTCCGTCCCGGCGTTTTTTGATTTTTGCTTGAGCTTCCATAGTGTCGGCATTCCGCGACGTGCGCCAAGCGGGAAGTACGGGGGAAACGGCCATGAAAACCTACCGCATCGGCGTCATCGGCCTAGGCCAGAGGATCGCCCACGTGCTGGCCGCCATGAAGGAGGTCGGCTGGAGCCTGGACGTGGCGGCCTATGTCGATCCGGGGCCGGTGGGGGCGCCAATCCTTAGCCAGGCCGCGATCCCGCTGGGGGTCAGCTACCCCTCCCCCGGCGCCCTGCTGCATGACGGGCCCTATGACCTGGTGATGATCGGCACGCCCAACCACCTGCACATGCGCCACCTCGGCCTGGCCCTGGCGGCGGGCTATCCGATCTTCGCCGAGAAGCCGATCGTGCGCACGGTGGAGGAGACCTATGCCCTCGCCCGCGCCCTGGCCGAGCCCGGCCGGCCGCCGCTGTTCATCGGCCTGGTGATGCGCTCCATGCCCATCGTGCGCGAGGTGATCCGGCGCGTGGATAGCGGGGCGCTGGGGGAGATCATCTCCATCGACGCCACCGAGCATCTGCCGGTGGAGCACGGCGCCTATCTGGCGCGCAACTGGCGGCGCAAGGTCGAGTGGGGCGGGAGCTACCTGCTCGACAAGGTGTGCCACGACTTCGATATCTTCGGCCGGATCGCCGGCGCGCGGCCCGCCAAGGTGGCGAGCTTCGGCGGGCGGCGCGTGTTCACCTCAGAGCGGGCGGGCGCGCGGCGGACCTATGACGACGGGTCGCCCGCCTATGTCGCCACCAACCCCGGCTGGATGGGCGCCAATGACGCCTTCGAGAGCGACATGGACGTCACCGACCACCAGACCGCCATGGTGGAATATGAGAACGGCGTGCGGCTGTCGTTCCACGCCAACAGCCACGTCAGCCTGCCCGAGCGCCGCTGGTACATCGCCGGCACGGACGCCACGATGATCGCCGATCTGGTGCGCAACAGGCTGATGATCCGCCCGACCTTGAACCGGCAGAAGCCGGAGCGGATCGACTATGGCGGGGTTACGGCGGATTCGCACAACGGGGCGGACCAAGCGATGGCGCGGGACCTGCTGGCGACGCTGGAGACCGGGGCGGTGTTCCCGGTGACGCCCTATGACGCCATGGAGGCGGGGCTGACGGTGATGGCCATCGACCGGGCGATGGCGGAGGGGGTGATGGTGGAGTGCGGGGAGATGTGGGGGGCCTTGGATGAGGCGCGGGGGTAGGCTTGGGGGCGCCTAGCCGCTGAGAGTCTCGGCGAGGGCCGAAAGAAGGCTGTCGGTCTGCGATTCCGTCCCCACGGTGATCCGCAAATGCTCCCCGATCCTCGGCGCGTCCCACCGCCGCACCAGGATGGCCCGTTCGCGCAGGGCCGCCGCCAGGGTTGCGCCGCTGTGGTCCGGGTGGCGTATGAACACGAAGTTTGCGCTCGACGGGAGGGTTTCGAAGCCTAGGGCGGTGAGGCCTTCCACCATCCGCTCGCGGGTGGCGATGAGGGTGGCCAGCGTCTGCTGGAAATAGGCTTCGTCCTGGACCGAGGCGATGGCGCCGGCTTGGGCGGGGCGGCCGAGGGGGTAGGAGTTGAAGCTGTCCTTCACGCGGGTCAGGGCCTGGATCAGACTCGGGTGGCCGAGCGCGTAGCCGACGCGCAGGCCGGCGAGCGCTCGGCTCTTGGAAAAGGTGCGGACCACCAGAAGGTTGGGGTGGCGGGCGATCAGCGGGGTGGCGGTCTGCGCGCCGAAGTCGACATAGGCCTCGTCGATGACCACGGGGATGTCGGGATGGTCGGCGAGCAGGGTCTCGATGTCGGCGAGCCGCAGGGCCACGCCGGTGGGGGCGTTGGGGTTGGGCAGGATGATGGCCCCGGCCCTGCGGCGGTAGTCGGCGACGCGGATGTTGAAGGCCTCGTCCAGGGGGATGGTCTGGGCGTCGATCCCGTAGAGGCGGCTGTAGACCGGATAGAAGCTGTAGGTGATGTCGGGATAGAGCAGCGGCGCGTCGTGCTTCAGCAGGGCGGCGAAGGCGTGGGCCAGGACCTCGTCGGAGCCGTTGCCGACGAACACCTGGGAGGCTTCGAGGCCGTGATAGGCGGCCAGGACCTGGCGCAGCTCCGTCGCCTCGGGGTCGGGATAGAGGCGCAGGGTCTCGGCAGCCTCGGCGGCGATGGCGGCGAGCGCCTTGGGCGACGGTGGCAGCGGGCACTCGTTGGTGTTGAGCTTGATCAGGCCCGCAATGCGCGGCTGCTCGCCCGGCACATAGGGCGAGAGCGTGTGGGTCAGGTCGCTCCAGAGGTGGCTCATGCGGGTCCCCAAACGCGGTGAAGTCGCCGTCTCTTACAGAAAGCGGCGCGCCCTGCCCTCCCCAATCCCCCACCAATCGTCTTCCCGGACGCCGACAGGCGATCCGGGATCCAGGGGCCCAGCGCACCGCCCCTGGGTCCCTGTGTATTGCGCTGTGTGTTGAGCCTTGGCTTGATGGGTGGCGGGCGTAGCTCGTTGGGTCCCTGGTTGAGAGACCGAGAGTCCGGCTAGGGCGCGTCCGCCAGTCA
>JAGNIV010000073.1 GCA_018001015.1 Phenylobacterium sp.
CGATCGCATCATCCGACCACAAGGCCGCGACGCCACGCCCTTGGGCCACCGCCGTGGTGGGCATGACCCGCGCGACGGGACGATCCGCCACGGCGCGGATATCCGCGGCCGCCACGCCGGCCATGACCGAGACAATCAGGGTCTCCGGGTTCAGGGCCCCGATCAGCGGACCGAGGGCCTCACGCCATTTCGCCGGCTTGACCGCCAGCACCAGCGTCCGCGCCTCGCCCAGTACCGCGGTGGGCGGATTGACCTGCGCGCCCTGCGCCCGTGCCGCATCTGCGGCCGGCTTGTCCGACGGGGTCAGAATGATCAGGTCGGGCGCGACCAAGGCGCCGGTCTTCAGCCAGCCCTCGAGAATGGCCGAACCCAGTCGTCCGCATCCCACCAGGACGACGGTTCCGGCTGCAGAAGAAGTGTTCATGGCCTCAGGCCGTGCCGACGGTCTCGAACAGGCAGGAGTCGATCGCTTCCTGCGGCTTCTTGTTGCCGCGGATCATGAAATCGAAGGCCGGATAGTAGCGGTCCGCCGCCTCGACCGCCGCGTCGATCATCGAAGCCGCCTGGGCCAGGGTCGGGCGCTCGCCCATCGGCAGGGCAAGCGAATGGCGGAAGACGATCTCGCCGTCGTCGGCCCAGACCTCGAAATGGCCCATCCAGGTGCGCTGGTTGATCAGGCCGACCAGTTCATAGGCCGCGCCGCGCCGCGCCTTCGACGCCTGCAGGTCCAGCGCGCAGCACAGTTGCAGGCAGTCGCCCTCGGGCCGCCAGGCGAACCACAGCTCATAGTCCTTCCAGTCGCCGGCCAGGGCGAAGGCCAGATCGCCTTCGTCGGTGCGGTCGAACGGCAGGTTTTCAGCCACCAGGACGTGCTCCACGACATCCAGCGGATCGTAGGGAACATCGACTTCTTCGGGCCGAACAATGTCCATCAGGCACTCTCCGGGCGCGACTCACGCCCTGTCATCGGACGGTAGGCGGGTTCGCAGATTCGGCTCAACCGGCTGCGTCCTGAGGGGGAGAACCCGCTGTGGACGTTCCCGTGGCAGGCTTCTTTGCCGTCTTCGCAGGCGATTTCAGCGCCGCGACCTCGGCCCGCAGGGCGGCGATTTCGGCCTTCAAGGCGTCGAACTCGTCGCGGCGGACCAGATCAAGGTCGGCGGCCATGCGGTCCGTGCCCGCGCGGAAAGCCGTCTTCGCCTCTTCCCCGGCGGCCTGGGCCAGCCCCATGGCGCCGGTCGTCAACTTGGCGAACTCGTCGAGAAGGGGGTTGCGGGTCTGCATGGCACTCTCCGGCCCGGACGAACGGGCGTGGTTAAGGAAGGTTCACCCGATATGGTGAACGAAACCTTGCTGTCGATGTGACCTATGGCCTGATTTGGGCGCAGCGCGACGCCTTGCCGAAAATTCAGGGACGCGCCTCGCGCTGCTTGCTAAACCGCATCCGAACACCTTCGCAGGAGCGCCCGTGCAATTCCCCGAGTTCGACCCGGTGCTGTTCAGCATCGGCCCGCTGGATATCCGCTGGTACGCCCTCGCCTATGTCGCGGGCATTGTCCTGGGCTGGTGGTATGCGTCGAAGCTGATCAGGAACACGGCCATCTGGCCGGCGGGCAAGCCGCCGATCTCGACGACCCAGCTCGACGACCTGATCCTGTGGATCACCCTTGGCATCATCCTCGGCGGCCGGTTCGGCTACGCCCTCTTCTACAAGCCCGAGCTCTACGGCGCCCTGTTCACCGGTGCGGACTGGGGCGACCGGCTGGCGTTGTTCCGCCTGTGGGACGGCGGCATGTCCTTCCATGGCGGCATGATCGGGACGACCCTTGCGGTCGTGATCTTCGCCTGGCGCAACAAGCTGCGCACGCTCAGCATCGGCGACATGGCCCTGGCCGCCGCGCCCTTCGGCCTGTTCTTCGGACGCATGGCCAATTTCATCAACGGCGAGCTCTGGGGCCGCGAGACCACGGTCCCCTGGGCCATCCGGTTCTGCAACGCCCGCATCGAGCAGATGTACGGCTTCTGCCCGGCCGGCGACGTGCCGCGCCATCCCAGCCAGCTGTATGAGGCCGGCCTCGAGGGCATCGCCCTGTTCCTCATCCTCTGGCTGGCTGTCTGGAAGTGGCGGCTGCTGACCAAGCCCGGCTATGTCACCGGCCTGTTCCTGTTCGGCTACGGCCTGGCCCGCGCCTCGCTGGAGAATTTCCGCCAGCCCGACTTCGGCATGGAGAACCTGCCGCTGGGGCTGACCATGGGCATGATGCTGTCGATCCCGATGATGATCCTCGGCGCCTGGCTGATCTGGCGCGCCTGGAGCCGGCCGCCGGTCGCCGCCTGAGCCCATGTCGCTGAAAGACCGTCTGGCGCGCGAGATCGTCCTGACCGGGCCGATGACGGTGGCGGACTACGTCACACGTTGTCTGCATGATCCGGAGGGCGGCTACTACGCCACCCGCCCGGCCATCGGCGCGACCGGGGACTTCATCACTGCCCCGATGATCAGCCAGATGTTTGGCGAGCTCATCGGCCTGTGGGCGGTCGAGCTGTGGCGACGACTGGGCGCGCCCGAGCGGGTGCGGCTGGTCGAGGTCGGCCCCGGCGACGGCACCCTGATGGCCGACGCCCTTCGCGCCGCCCGACTGGACCCCGAGTTTCTGCGCGCCGTCGACCTGATCCTGATCGAGCCCAGCCCGCCACTGCGCGAGGCCCAGGCGAGGATGCTGGCGGACAGCGACATCCACCCGCGCTGGGTCGCCTCGCTGGACCGGATCGAGACCGACGCGCCGGTGATCCTGATCGCCAATGAGGTGCTTGACTGCCTGCCCGCCCGCCAGTCCGTGAAGACTGAG
>JAGNIV010000049.1 GCA_018001015.1 Phenylobacterium sp.
AAAGCTGACTGGCGGACGCGCCCTAGCCGGACTCTCGGTCTCTCAACCAGGGACCCAACGAGCTACGCCCGCCACCCATCAAGCCAAGGCTCAACACACAGCGCAATACACAGGGACCCAGGGGCCGCGATCAATCCCTATGTCCAAGGTCTGCGGGTCGCCCGGGATGACGGATGAAAGCGCCCACGCTCCCAACCGATGACGCTAGAACGGCTGCGGCGCCAGGACGGCGGCCTTGCCGCCGCTGCGGAGGCGTTCGTCCACCAGGCTGTCCAGGGTGCTCTGGGCGCGCGGGTCGCCCATGATCCAGGCCGCGGCGGCCAGGGTCTGCAGCGAGGTCGCCGACACCCCCAGCGCACTCTCCAGGGCCTCGAAGGGTGAACTCTGCCGGGTCATCCGCTTCAGGCGAACCTCGCCCTTCAGGTCGGCCAGGGCCTTGGCCTTGTCCACCGCCTGGTAGAAGCCGCCGATCTCGTCGACCAGACCAAGCTGGCGCGCCTGGGCGCCGGTCCAGACCCGGCCCTTGGCGATCTCGCGCACCCGCGCCTCGGGCAGGCGCCGGCCCTCGGCCACGCGCACCACGAAGTTGGTGTAGATCTGGTCCATCCAGCCGGCGAAGGCGGCCCGGTCGGCCTCCGAGAACTCCTGGCCGATGCCGAACGCGCCGGCATAGGGGCTGCCCACCGAGGTCTCACGGACATCGACGCCGTACTTGGACAGCGCCGGGCCCAGGGCGAACTTACCGCCATAGACGCCGATGGAGCCGGTGAGTGTCGTGGGCTGCGCCACGATCGCCGAGGCCTGGGACGAGATCCAATATCCCCCGGAGGCCGCGTAGGTCCCCATGGAGACCACCACCGGCTTCTTGGCGGCCTTGGCCGCGCGCACGGCGGCCAGGATCTGCTCGGACGCGGTGTCGGACCCGCCGGGCGATGACACCCGCAGGACGATGGCCTTGACGTTCTTGTCCTCCACCGCGTCGTAGATCGCCTCGGAGAGGTCGTCGGAATAGATGGTCGCGCCGCCGGAGAACGGATTGCGCGCGCCATTCCTGCCGGTGACGATGGCGCCCTCGCCCTCGACCACCGCGATGGCGGGACCCGAGCCGGCGGCACGGTCGTGGCCGGCGCGCATGTAGTCGTCGAATTCCACCAGCTTGGCGCCGTCGCCGGCCCCGGCCAGGACGGCCGTCTGCACGTCCTTCACCTGGCCGACCTTGTCGATCAGCCCCAGCTTGGCGGCGTCTTCGGCCAGGTACGGCCCGGCCTCGATGGCCGCCTGCAGGGCGGCGGGGTTCTTCTTGCGGTCGAGCGCCGCCGTGGTCAGGCCGGTGCGATAGACCGAGCCCATCCAGGCCAGGGTCGCGGCCTTGTGCGCCGCCGTATAGTCGTCGTGCAGGTAAGGATTGACCGCGTTCTTGAACTCGTAGCGCTGCTCGTAGTCGGCCTTGACGCCGTACTTGTCGAACAGGCGCTTGAAGAACACGTCCTCATTGGCCAGGCCCGTGACCTGGAACGAGGCGCCCGGCTGCATCCACAGGTTCCCGGTCGAGGCGCCCAGCATGTAGGTCGCCGTCACCACGCCGGAGGGATAGAGCCCCTGGCTGTGGGCGAAGATCGGCTTGCCGGCCGCCTGGAAATGCTTGAAGGCCAGGCGCAACTCGTCGGCCTGGGCCGGCTCCATGCCGCCCTCGGGCAGCCGCACCAGCACCGCCTTGACCTTCCCGTCGCTCTCGGCCCGGCGCAGGGTCTCGATCACCGACATCACCGACATCGACTTGCGCCCGAAGGCGGCCAGCGGATTGGAGGGGTCCTGGTCGGACAGGGAATTGCGCAGGTCGAGCATCAAGACGGCGCGGGCCGGAGTCGCATCGGGCCGCGCGGCGCCGGCCGCCATCGCGATCAGCAGGAACGGCACGCCCACGAGGAACAGCACCAGGCCTGCGAAGACGCCGGCCGCGGTGATCAGAAACTGCTTCATGGGATTCCCAGGCGAGAAGGTCGCTCTAGGCTATATGGCTACGGGTTTCGTTCAAATGAAGTCCGTGCAATCGCGGGGAGAGATTTGAGTTCGGGCGGAGGGCCACCCAAACCTGCTCGTCCCGACGAAGGCCCGGATGAACGGAGTGATTAAGCGGCCAGCGCCAGGCTCTTGGGCAGCACGTTGTCCAGCGACAGCAGGCTGACGATGCCTTCGTCGGTCGACATCACGGCGTCGACGAATTCCCGCACCTGGTCGGCGCCCACATCCGGGGGCTCGTGCAGCATGTTCTCGGTGACCGTCAGGATGTCGCAAACGGCGTCCACCAGCAGGCCGACCTCGCGGTCATGAATCTGGGTCACCACCACGACGGAAGACTGGTTCGGCGAGGCCATGCCGAGGCCCAGCCGCGAGGCCAGGTCCACCACGGGCAGGATCGAGCCGCGCAGGTTGATCATCCCGAGTACATGGCTGGGCGCGTGGGGCAGGGGGGTTGAGGCCGTCCAGCCGCGGATTTCGCGCACCGACATGATGTCTATGGCGAACTGCTGACCGCCGGCCATGATCGAGATCAGCTCGGCGCCGACAAGCGGCAGACCCCCGGACGCTGGCATAGGACTTCCTCGCTGCAGATGGCCGTCAGAAATCGACTCACGGCCTGTCCTAGATGTGAGCCGTGACGGTTAACGCTTCGGAAATCCCAGGCCCGCAGAGGCCCGCCGGCCCGCGACGCATTGTCGCCGGAGGCCGGGCGAGGGCGTCACGGCTTCATCGACACCGCGTCCAGGATGTAGGCGTTCAGGGCGATGGACATGTCCAGCATGATCACCTTGCCGATCGAGATGGCCAGCGCCTCCACCTCGGCGGGGGTGTGCAGCTTGATGGCGGCGCGCAGCAGCTCGGACTGGAAGAAGCTGTAGGCGGCGATGTAGGTGTGGGGCGAGACCCGCGCATGATAGTGCGCCAGGCCCACCAGCAGGCAGGAATGCACATAGCGCCGGTCGAACTCGCAGTTGAACAGGTGGGTCCAATGCTCCTTCTGCCGGTGACGGAGCCGGTCCTCGTCGTGGCCCTTGAGCAGGGTCTGGGTTTCGGGGAACCGGTGCAGGTACTCGTAGAAGTGGGCGACGATGGTCTCCAGCCCGCCGCCCTTCAGGACCTTGAGCTGGCGCAGATTGGTCTGGGTCGATCCGTCGATCTGGAACCGCGCCAGACGACCCTCCAGGTCGACGCGCTCGGCGAGCCTCATCGCGCGGTCGGTCATGCGGTCCGCGCCGTCCATTCTGAATCTCCCGACACCTGACGATTCGGAAAGTGTCGCAGCCCATCCCGCCACGGCCAAGCCTGCAGTGGCGCCTGCGACGCGGTGCAGCGCGCGGCGGTTCGCCGGCGGGTGAGATGGAAACAATTGCGGGGAAAGACACGCCCCGCCGGGGCGGGAAAGTGATTGGTCGTGCTAGCAGACGACAAGACAATGGTCTCCGGATTTATAGCATAGAATCCGCATCACGACGTCGTTATTCTACATAACTAGGGCCGATGGGTAGCATCTGGCTAGGTGCCATAGGTGTACCCGAAGTCATTCCATCCTGTTTGTCCGCCCGGAGTGGGAGGCATCAGTGCAATCCGCATCTGAAACATCATTCGGCGATATCGACGCGACCATAAGGGCCGTTGAGTCCATGTCATTACAGGGCCTCCGCCGGTTCTGGGAGCGGCGGTGGGGATTGTCGCCGCGGCTGCAGTCCACCCAAATGCTGCGGCTCCTGATCGCGTGGCGCCTGCAGGCGGAAATCTGGGGCGGACTGGATGGTGACACCAAGGCGCGCCTTCTGCGCAAGGGAACACCACGAGCAGCGCCACCGCCAGTGGGAACGAGCCTCACCCGCGAGTACAAGGGGGTCTTGCACCATGTCGAGGTCGAACCTGGCGGCGTGAGATATCGCGGCGCCCTGTACGGCAGTCTGTCCGAGGTGGCGCGCGAGATCACCGGCACGAGATGGAACGGCCCGCACTTCTTCGGCCTGCGGCGGAGGAACGCCGATGGATGAGGGCCGGCGGATCCGCTGCGCGATCTACACTCGGAAGAGTACCGAGGAAGGCCTGGAGCAGCCGTTCAATAGTCTCCACGCTCAGCGACGTGCCTGCGAGGACTACATCCGGTCCCAGGCCGGAGAGGGTTGGCTCATCTCGGCCGAGCCTTATGATGATGGCGGCTACTCTGGCGGCGATATGCGTCGGCCGGCGCTCCGACGGCTGATGGCCGATATCTCAGCCGGGTCCGTGGACATCTTGGTTGTCTACAAGGTCGATCGCCTCACGCGCGCGCTCGGCGACTTCGCCAAACTCGTCGACGCGTTTGATCGCAGCGGCGTGTCCTTCGTCAGTGTCACCCAGGCGTTCAACACCACCACGTCGATGGGCCGATTGACGTTGAACATCCTGCTGTCCTTCGCGCAGTTCGAACGGGAGATCACCAGCGAGCGGATCCGGGACAAGATCGCCGCCTCCAAGGCGCAAGGCATGTGGATGGGGGGTGCGGTTCCCTTGGGCTATGACGGACATGCGGGCGAAAGCCGGGGTGTCTTGACTACCAACGAGGTTGAGGCGGGGGCTGTCAGGTTGATTTTCCACAAGTTCCTGGAGCTTGGGAACACGCACACCTTGCAGCGCTGGCTGGCTGAAGAGGGCATCCGCTCAAAGCGCCGCATCACGAAATCCGGTCGCTTGGCCGGTGGTTATGCGTTCAGCCGCGGAGCGTTGCGTTATCTCCTGCAGAACCGGACCTATCTGGGGGAAATCCGTCACAAGGAGATGGTCTATCCGGGCCGTCATCCGGCGATCATCGATCGCAGCACGTTCGATGCCGTGCAGGGTATGCTTAAAGACATCAGTCGACGCCGCCGCGACCGCGTCACCCAGGCTCGTCGGACCCTCCTAAACGGATTGGTGTTCGACACCGACGGCGCAGCAATGCGGCCTACGTTCGCGAGATCGAACAAGCGTCGCTATTCTTACTATGCATCGACGCCTGCGCCCGGCGACGGCGCCGACGATCTTCGCGATGGCGCCATCCGTCGCGTGCCCACGGCGGTTGTCGACGACCTCGTCACATCCTGGGTAGCCAAACTCGCGATGTCGTCGGCGGAGGAGGAAGTTGGAGCCCGGAAGGTGAGATCCATCGTCGCGCGCGTGGAGATCCATTCATCGCGCGTTGTTTTGGTGGTCCGTGCGGCCGGTGTCGCTAGGTCGAGCAGGCGGTGGCCAGCGCTGGATATCGTGCGGGATCTTGTGTCGCCGGACGAGGAGATCCGCTGCGATCCGGGCAATCTCAACCTTCTCCGCCTCACGCTACCGGTCAGGCTTGTTGCCCGGGGCGGACGGAAGTGGCCGGTTCCGCCGAAGGGCCACTCAGGCGGCATCGTAGGGCAACCGGATCCGAAGCTGGTCCACGACCTTCGCGCCGGCCACGCTGTTCTGCGTGGGTGTAACGTCGAACTGGACGGCTTCGATCGGACGCTGCTGCGAAAGACCCGCGCGCCGAAATGTGGCCGTGATCGGCGCTTGGCGCGATTGGCGTTTCTGGCGCCCGACATTCAGCGCGCCATCCTGACCGGCGAGCCGATCACCTACCCCGTAGGTGAAATTCCATTGTCATGGTGCGAGCAGCGCCGGCTGTTTGGATTTGCGTGGGGCGGCACGACCCCAGAAAGCCACTTCGTAGAGTCCGCAAGAAATCGGGTGAGCGAAAACCTGTGACTGAGCGGCGCGGGTCCAGTCGGCGGGCGATTGGCCTCCCGTGTTTCCCTCAGCGAGCCTACGACGTGCGTGTTTTGCTCTTGTTTCCGCATGTCATGTGGGATGATTTTCGACCTCAGACCGGCACGTGCGTTACGCGGCCGCCTGGTCGAGATCAAGATGCCGGCTCCACTCGACCGCCCTCCTCATGGGTCCGGCCGTCCCGGATGTGATAGAGTCGCTTGAACGTGGGGATGATCTTCTCGTCATGGGTGACGATGATGATCGCCGTCTGGTAGCGGGCCGCCATGTCATTCAGGATCTTGACCACCGCCAGCGCTCGTTCCCCATCGAGCGGCGCTGTCGGTTCATCGGCGAGGATCACGGGGGGACGGCTCACCAGCGCCCTGGCGATGGCGACGCGCTGTTGTTCTCCCCCTGAGAGCTGAGATGGCATGGCCTTGGCGCGATGGGCGACATCGAGCGCCGTGAGCAATTCCACCGCATGGGCGCGGGCCTTGGCGTTGGTGACGCCGGCGAGCATCGGCAGCAGGGCGACATTGTCGGTGACATCGAGAAACGGGATCAAATAGGGCGACTGAAAAATGAAGCCGATCCGATCGCGACGCAGCGCCCGCAGGTCAGGAATTTTCCATTCGTTGTCGTAAATGGTCTGCTCGCCGATCGTCATCCGCCCTGACGTTGGCTCGATCACCGCCCCTAGACATTTGAGCAGGGTGCTCTTGCCAGACCCCGACGGTCCGATGAGGCCGACGACCTCTCCGGGCCCGACATGCATGTCAACGCCCTGCAGCGCATGGACCGCTGTTTCGCCTTCCCCGTAGGTCTTGACGAGATTGTCGATGCGGATGCCGTCAGCCACCGATGGCCTCCGCGGGATCGATCCGAAGCGCGGCGCGGATGGCAAGCAGGCTGGCGATCGCGCAGATCACCATGACCGCGATGAAGCCGCGCACGGAATCGCTGGACAGCAACAGAACGTACTTGGGGAATATCGGGGCCCAGACGGTGGCGGCGATCTTACCGACGACAAAGCCGATCAGGCCAAGTCCGAGCGCCTGCTGCAGGATCATGAACGAGATGGTCCGGTTGCGCGTGCCGATCAACTTCAGCACCGCGATCTCCCGGATTTTACCCATCGTCAGCGTGTAGATGATGAAGGCGACGATTGCCGCGCTGACGATGGAGAGGATGACGAGGAACATGCCGATCTGACGCGCGGATGTGGCGATCAGCTTGTCGACCAGAATCTCCTCCATCTCCGCCCGAGTGTAGACCGTGAGCCGTTGCCAGCGCCGGATCGGCTCGGCCACCTGGTCAGGACTGAAACCCTCTTTGATCTGCACCAGAACGGCATTCACATAGGGATTGCTGGTCTGGGAGGCGGTTACGGCGTCGACCATGCCGGGATTGCCGGGGGGATTGAGCGCGGGATTCCGCGCCGTGCGAGCCCGCTGACGGACGATCGCGTCGCTGTCCTTGAGGAACTGGGCCTGCTGGGCGTCCTTCAAGGGGATGAACAGCATCGGATCGCCACCTGAAGACACCATGCGGCTGGTCAGCCCCACGACCTTGTATCGGTTGCGCCGCACCTGCACGACGTCGCCCAGACGAAAGCCGGTCTTAACGTCGGCGACCGCCTCGTAGTGGGCGCGCACGATCTGGCGCCCGGCAACAAGATGGGGGGGCTGGCCGGGTTCACCGGGTGACGCGGCCTTGATGCCGACCACCATGACCCGAACGTCGCGTCCCGCATGGCCGATCTGCATTGTCAGGTAGGTCACATTGGCCGCCCGCGCGACGCCGGGCATGGCGCGGATCGATTGGTCGACATCGTCATTGATGCTTGACGGTTCGGCGTAGGGGCCAAGCGTGTTTCTCTGCACCACCCAAAGGTCAGCGCCGCTATTGTCCAGCATCGCCTGGGCGTCATCGACCATGCCCCGATAGACGCCGGCCATGGTCAGGGTGACGCCGATCAGCAGCCCCAGGCCGATACCGGTGAAGACGAACTTCCCCCAGCTATGGAGGATGTCGCGACCAGCAAGGCTGATCATTGTCCACTGCCGGCAAGCTGGTCGACGACCCGGATGCGGGTGCGGGCGGTCAGGCTGCGCTGGCTATACACCACCACGCGTGCGCCCTGCTTCAGCCCACTCAAGATCTGGACAGTCCCATTGAGATCGGTCGCCCCGGTCGTGACCGGCTGGAAGCGGAGTTTCCCGTCCTCGACGATCCATGCGCCGGACCTGCCCTTGACCCTGTGAATGGCGGCGTTCGGCACGGCGAGTGACTTCCTGGCGGGCGGGAGAGTCACCGTCACCTCCGCCAGCTCGCCAACGGGCGGCAGGTCCCGGGTCTCGAACCCGACTTTGGCCATCACTTCCTCGGTTACCGCGTCGGCCAGCGGCTCGGTGCGGATGACGCGCCCCACCAGCGGGGCTCCGGCGCGGGACCGGAGCAATACCTGGGCGTGCAGTCCGGGTTGAAGGCCGGTCGATTGAAGCTGGTCGAAGCGCGTATTGATCCACAGGTTGGCAGGGTCGATGATTTCCACGACCGCTTGTCCGGGGACCACGGTGGTTCCAGGCTCCACCGCGCGGCGGACGACAAGTCCACTGGCGGGCGCGACGAGGAGCAGGTTGGCCTTCTGGCGCACGAGCGCCGCCCGTTCCGCGCCGGTGCGCCCCCGATCCTGTAAGGCCGCCGCGGCGTTGGCGTGAGCCGCCACCGTCCCGGCTTCCGCCACCTGCAGCTCCTGACGCCGGACATCGACGGCCGCCTGCGTCACCCAGCCCCCCTTGAGAAGCTGTTCGGCTCGACCGGCCTGCGTCCGGGCCAGCCGTGCTCGCGCCTGCGCCTCGGCAAGTTGCGCCTGCGCGGCCCGTTCAAGGTCGGAGGACCGCCCTTCCGCGCTCCCTTGCGCGGCAATGCGTTCGTCAAGATCGATCGGGTCGATTTCAGCGAGCGGTTGGCCGGCGACGACATGGTCGCCCACATCCACCAGCAGGGCGCGCACTCGCCCCGCGACAGTGGGGCCGACACGGTGCGTGTAGCGCGCTTCAACTGAGCCGATGCCAAAGAGCGACGGCGAGATCGCTTTTTCCTCCACCGTCACCAAGGTGACCGGCACGGGCGCAAGCGGGCCTGAGCGCAGCGCCACATAGGCGAACACCACGATCAGCGGCGTCAGGACCGCGATCAACAACCATGTCCGCCGATTGCCTGGCAGGGCGAGCTTCATAGTCTTCCCCCGATACCCTTGAGATAGATGCTGAACACCCGGCCGGCCATGGCCCGCATCGCCGGGAAGTCCCCGGTCATCATGGCTTGCATCACCAGGCCCTGGATGGTGCCGACGAACAGCGTCGCGGCGGCTTCGGTATCGAGATCAGCGGGCAGTTCGGCATTGGCGCAGCAGCGATCAAGGAGCTTCACCAGCCGCGTTCGGTATCCACCGATCAGCGCCCGTGCGCTTCGCTTTGCGGCCGTGTCACCGGTGCGCTGCAACTCCCCGAACAGAATGCGGGGGACGCCAGGCCGGGCCACCACGAAATCGACATGCGCCAGAAACATCTGCTCAAGCGCGGACAAAGGCGACGAACCTCTTGCCTCAGCCTGATCGAGCCGTCGGGTGAGCTGGCTGGCCGTCCAGACCATGACAGCGTCCCATACCGCGTCCTTCGTCGGGAAGTGGCGGAACAGCGCCCCTTGGGTCAGATGCATATGCTCAGCGATCTGGCCCGTGGTGATCTCGGCAGGATTGCGCGTCGCGGCAAGGTCAACGACCGCTTCCACAGTCACTTCACGGCGTTGCGCGGCGGGGAGATTTTGACGAGCCATTGGCAACCACATAAACAAAAGATAGTAATCAGTCACTATCTTTCCATACTCTCCGTTTCGCAAGATCGATTAGGCGTCGGCGTAGTGGGTGCCATGGAGGAGCATCAAAGTCGCAATGAGCATGCGCTCGATTATGGCGGGTTCGTTCAAAATCATAATAGAAATGAGTACAACTCGAACCCTACTGGGCTCTCCAGCATGCTTTTCCTCAAGGATCTATCGGATCAGTGGGCGCGTTGTTTAGGGTGAGGCGGCCCGCGTCGGTCCGATCCTTCGTTCGCGTCATGCAACCCGCTGTATAGAGATTGAGGCACGCCAACTCGGGACCGCCGTCCACCCATGGCGTTGGCCACGGCCGCGGTTGTTCGCTAGGATTGAACTTACCCCCAATGAGGGGCTGTATCAGGCCCACCGAAGATGTCGGCATCGCAGGTCAGGGAGAAGACCGCGCCTCATGAGAGGGTCAAGCGGTTGGTGGCCTGGCTCGACGGGCAGGTCGGCAGGCTCTTCCCAGGCTATTTCGCCTTGGTGATGGCCACGGGTATCATCTCCAACACGCTCTACCTTGAGGGCCATCGCGGCGTCTCGAACCTGATGTTCGGCGCCAACCTCGTTACCTTTCCCTGGCTGGTGCTCCTGACCAGCTTGCGGGCCGCCCGCGCCTCCAAAGCGCTGTGGGCGGATCTCACCAACCCGAGGCTCGTCTTCTCGTTCTTCACCATCGTTGCGGCCAGCGACGTGCTCGGCCTGGGCATGAATTTGAGAGGCCAAACTGTGAATCGGCGTGGAAAACTGACCCCCATCTCGGGGAGATCGGCGTCGAAAAATGACCCCCCTGTTCCTGAGGTTTTGATGGCCAGATCGGCGGCTTGTTCAGCTGCGGATCGAGACGGGGATGT
>JAGNIV010000074.1 GCA_018001015.1 Phenylobacterium sp.
ACGCGGGCTGGTCGCCCTATCCATCCAACGACGATCGCGACCAGGCCTATCTGAAGACGCTGAAGCCCAAGTCGGACGGCCAGGCCGAACTGATGACGGCGATCGACCACCACAACCTCGTCCTCGCCCTCGGGCCGGCAGGCACCGGCAAGACCTATCTTGCCGTCGCCAAGGCGGTCGAAGCGCTCGAGGCCGGCAAGGTCGGCCGCATCGTCCTCAGCCGCCCCGCCGTTGAGGCCGGCGAATCGATCGGCTTCCTGCCCGGCGACATGGAGGACAAGCTCGCCCCCTACCTGCGCCCGCTCTATGACGCCCTGTCGGACCGGCTCAGCATGAAGCGGGTCAAGGCGCTGATGGCCGAGGGTCTGATCGAGATCGCCCCCATCGGCTACATGCGCGGCCGCACCCTGAACAACGCCTTCATCGTCGTCGATGAGGCCCAGAACTGCACCTATGTGCAGCTCAAGATGCTGCTGACCCGCCTCGGCTGGCATTCGACCATGGTGGTCACGGGCGATCCGCAGCAGTCCGACCTGCTCCCCGGCATCTCGGGCCTGATGGACGTCGCCCAGCGACTGGAGCCCGTGCCGGACATCAGCGTGGTTCGCCTCGCCGAGCAGGACATCGTCCGGCATCCATTGGTCGCTTCGATGATCGGCGTCCTCTGACGCCAGCTCACTTCTGACAGATCAGGCCGTCGCCGGATTCACGGCGGCGGCCTTTTCTTCGGCCAGGATCAGGCCCTCGGGCGAACCCTTGAGCGGCGGCTTCGGCCGGGCGCCCATCCGGTCAATCAGGGCGAAGACGAACGGGTTCAGCGAGATCGACAGCAGGGCCGCCGCCAGGATCAGATCGTGCGTCTCCTGCCGCATGCCGCCCAGCTGGACGCTGACGGCCGCCAGAATGAACGAGAACTCGCCGATCTGGGCCAGGGCCGCGGCGACCGTCAGGCTGGTCGCCTTGTCCAGCTTGAAGGCCGTGGTGATGGCCAGCGCCGCCAGCGACTTGCCGACAATGACGATCCCCAGCACGCCCAGCACGGCCAGCGGTTCACGCACCAGAATGGTCGGGTCGAACAGCATGCCGACCGAGACAAAGAACAGCACTGCGAAGGCGTCCCGGAGCGGCAGGGAACGCTCGGCCGCATTGTGGCCCAGCGGCGAACTGTTCAGCACCAGCCCGGCGAGGAATGCGCCGAGCGCGAACGAGTGGAACAGCCAGTAGGCGATCCAGGCGATGCCGAGAGCGATCGCCAGCACCCCGAGCGTGAACAGCTCCCGCGACCGAGTATGGGCGATGCGGATCAGCAGCCACGGCAGCAGCCGGGCCCCGACCACCAGCATCACCCCGACAAAGCCGGCGACCTTGAACAACGTCCACCCGATGGACTTCGCCAGTTCAGCCCCGTTCAGGGCTTCACCCGGCTGGATGATCAGCAGGGGCAGAATGACAAGCGCGAGGACGATCACCAGATCCTCGACGATCAGCCAGCCCATGGCCAGACGACCGGCCTGGCCCTTGACCTGTTTGCGCTCCTCCAGCGCCCGGAGCAGCACGACGGTCGAGGCGACCGACAGGGCGAACCCCATCAGGGTCGCCTCCAGATCGCTCATTCCCATCAGACGTCCCAGCCCCCAGCCCAGCGCAGTGGCCGCAGCGATCTGGAACAGGGCGCCGGGGACGGCGATCTTCCGCACCTTCATCAGGTCGGCCAGCGAGAAATGCAGGCCCACGCCGAACATCAGAAGGATGACGCCGACCTCCGCCAGCTGCGGGGCCAGTTCCGTATCCGCGACGAAGCCCATGGTGTGCGGGCCGACGGCGATCCCCGCCACCAGATAACCGACCAGCGGCGACAACTTCAGCCGGTTCGCCAACATGCCGAACACGAAGGCCAGCACAAAGCCGCCGACCAGGGTGAGAATCAGGCTGTCGGCATGCGGCATCGGCGCTCCAGGGATGCGGGAAGGGCTTGATCAGCGGGGAGGTTGTAATTGGGGCCTTAAAGCCGTCGGGACAAGCGCGGAGACGCCGACGCCCCTCCGTGACACGATTGCCCCTTCGCGCGCGGCGCGAGGGCTGCTAACCCGACCCCCTTCACATTTCAGCGACCCGAATGAAAATCCCCCGCATCGCCTACGCCGCTTTCGGCTTCGCCATCATCGTCATCGTCCTCGACCAGCTGACCAAGGCGTGGATCATGGGCGGCCTCGACCTGCGCGAGATGGGTCACATCCCGGTCCTGCCGCCGCTCTTCAACCTGACCTGGGTCGAGAACCGCGGCGTCAGCTTCGGCCTGTTCGGCGACGGCTCGGCCCGATGGATGCTCAGCGCCTTCTCTATCGCCGTGGCCGGCATCCTTGGCTGGTGGGCGCTGAAGGCCGACCGTCGCCTGTTGATCACCGCCATCGGCCTGATCATGGGGGGCGCGCTCGGCAATGTGATCGACCGGATCCGCTTCGGCTATGTCGTCGATTTTCTCGACATCTCCGGCCCGCACTTCTTCCTCGGCGCGATGAAGATCAACTTCCCGTGGATTTTCAACGTCGCCGACAGCGCCATCTGCATCGGCGTCATCCTGCTGATCCTCGACAGCGTTCGGGCCGAGCAGGAAGCCAAGGTTGGCCTCGCCGCCGAAAAGTCGTAATCAGCCGCTTCCTGTAGGGTTTACGCGCGCGCCCTTTCCGGCGCCCCGCACCGAGATATCAAACATGCGTCTTCGCACCGTCGCCGTTCTGACCCTCACCACCTCGATGTTCGCCCTGGGCGCCTGCTCGGGCCTGCGGACGGGCGTTGGCCTGAACAAGATCACGCCGGACGAGTTTCTGACCGTCTCGACCGC
>JAGNIV010000027.1 GCA_018001015.1 Phenylobacterium sp.
CCCTTGACGCCAACCTCAACGACTGACTCCATAGCCGCCGTCGGTCAGCCTCCAGACCGCCCACGATCACGTGGAACAGGCGCCCACCATCGCGTGGAATAGGCGCCCACGATCACTGGAATGCGCAATCTGGTGGCCTTCCTGGGCGATATCCAGGCCCAAGGCTGTGACCTGTATCTGCACCAACAGGCCATCGACACCAGCACCCCGTCAGGCCGAATGCTCTTCCAGATGATGGGGGTCTTCGCCGAGTTTGAACGCTCCATGATCACGTCCAGAATCCTGGCCGGGCAGAAACGCGCCGTCGCCAACGGGATCAAGATCGGCAGGCCCAGCATCCCGCCGATCCGTCTGGAGAAGGTCAAACGAGCCTTGGAAGACGGTCAGTCCATCAGGACGATCGCCAAGGCCACCGGCATGTCCACGGCCACCGTCATGCGCGTCAAACGGTCCATGAACGAGGGCGCCGAAGAGACCGTCGCCGCCTGAGGCGGCCCACCATCACCACGAAGAACGCCTCCCCATGACCGACGACCACGATCTTGAAGAGCCCCAATACAACGTCAGTCAGACGGTCGAAAACGGCGATCCTCTGAATCGTGTCGGGTGCGCCATTCTTTTCAATAGTTTGTCGGATTCGGAGCTTGCTGGCCGTTGGGGGCTGACCCCCTAGCCACCGCCGCCCTACCGAACAAGACCGACCCGGAAATCGCGATAGGTCGGAGACCATCCCAGGGTCTCCTTGGCGCGGGCGTTGGTGAGGCGGAACGAAGCGAAGCCTGTCCGCCCCCCGCCCTCTGGAGGCGGTCCTCCCGTGACCTGCGCGATATAGCTGAACAGATCGCGCCAACGCGTCGGCTCGTCATCGGCGATGATGAGTGTCTGTTTCGATGGCCAGAGGCCGAGCGCGGCCATCGCCGCGTTCGCCATGTCAGCGATGTGGACGAGTGACACGAACGCGTCTCCATCCCCGGGCAATTGGAGTTTTCCAGCCGTCGCCCGGGAGAACCAAGCGTCGTCGAAACCCGTGCCGGGTCCGTAGAAAAGCGCGCCTCGGAGGATGACCCAGTCCAGTCCGGATGCTTTCACCGAGCTTTCCATGGCAAGCGAGGCCCTGATTGCCTTTGAGGTCAGGTCATCGCCGATCGGTTCAAACACCGTAGTCTCATCTGCGAATTCATCGCCGGCCGCGCCCATCATCGCGATGCTCTGCTGCAGCAGGCGCGGAACTCCAGCCTCTTGGCAGGCCGCGATGAGATTGGGCGCCCCCTCGGCCCGCACCCGGTCATTGGTTGCATAGTCGCCTCGTCCGCTCGGGCCCGGAAGCGAGGTGGCGAGGTTGACGCAGACATCGCAGCCCTCAACGGCGGCGATCAGCGCCTTGCGGTCGAAGATGTCGGCCACCCGCACGTCGGCTCCGCAGGCGAGGGCCAGGGCCGCCGCCTCCGGACGCCTGACGATGCAGCGGGTCACAGCCCCCGCGGCCACCAGGCGCGGCGTGAGATGACGGCCGAATACGCCGTTTGCCCCGAGCACGGCCACATTCAGGCCCGCCAGGGTCGATCCGGCTCTACGCAAGGTCATCTTCTCAATCTCCCGCCGGCCGCCGGGTCTTTATCCCTGGGGCTAGTCCGATCCCCACCTATCCTTGAACAGGCGGGCCCATGTCCAAGCGATAGTCTGCCTAGGACCAATCAGCTTTTTGCATGATGGTGCGTGTTTCACGACGACCGCATCATGGCTCGCCGTTCCCAGCCTCACCGCGTCAGGCCTGAGGCCGAGGCCGATTGACACCCCGCAAGCCCGGCCCCCTGATGTTCGGATTCATCCGGCTTTACGACCGGCGTTCATTTTGTAGGAAACCATAATGGCCAGTTCGGCGCACACTTCAGGCGCGCGCGTACCTCTTCGCACCAAATTCTTCTTCGGCCTCGGCGCCACCGCCGAGAGCATCACCCTGGCCGCGGTCGGCGGCTATGCGATGTTCTACTACAATCAGGTCCTGGGCCTGCCGGCGACGCTGGCGGGTCTGGCCATCACCGTCAGCCTGGTGCTGGACGGTTTCGCCGATCCCATTGTCGGCTCGCTGTCGGACCGCACGCGCGGAAAGCTCGGCCGCCGACACCCCTACATGTATCTCGCGCCCGTGCCGGTGGCCCTCTGCATCGTGGCCCTGTTCAATCCCCCAGCCGCCTTCTCGCACCTGTGGCTGTTCGTCTGGTTCTCGGGCTTCATCGTCACCCTGCGGGTGTTCATGGCCGTGTACCACGTGCCGCACCTGGCGCTGGGGGGCGAGCTCTCCGGCGACTATACCGAGCGCAGCCGGGTCATGAGCTGGAACAACCTGCTGGGCATGATCGGCACGGCGGGCGCCAGTTTCGTGGCGCTGACCTTCTTCTTCCACAAGACCGCGGAATATCCGCGCGGCCTGCTGAACCCCCACGCCTATACGCCCTTCGCCTTCGCGGTGGCCGGCTCCGGCATGCTGCTGCTGTTCGCCTCGGCCTGGTTTACCCGCGACCGCATTCCGCTGCTGCCCAAGACCCCGGACGACCTGCCGGCCTTCAGCCCCTTCGAGTTCTTGAAGGACATGGGCAGCGCCTTCTCCAACCGGAACTATGTGTACCTGCTGATCGCCTACTTCTTCCTGTCCCTGATGCTCGGCATCCGCCAGGGTCTGGGGCTCTACATGAACACCTTCTTCTGGGAGTTCACATCCGAGCAGATCCGCTGGTTCGTGATCGGCACCATCAGCGGCTACTTCCTGGGGTTCGCCACCGCGGCCAGACTGCACGGGCGGTTCGACAAGAAGATCGCCATCATCGTCACCTGCGTCCTGCTCGCGACGATCCCGGCCATCGCGCCAAGCCTACGGATCCTCGGCCTGTTCCCCGAACCGGGCCAGCCGATGCTGCTGCCGCTGATCATCATCTTCACCGGCCTGGGCTCCTGCGTGGCCAGCATCATGAGCATCAGCGTCATGTCGGCCCTGGCCGATATCGCCGACGAGAATGAGGTCCGCTACGGCTACCGGCAGGAGGGGGTGCTCTATTCGACCCGGGCCCTGTTCTCCAAGATCGACGCCGCCATCGGTCACTTCTTCGCCGGCATGGCCCTGGACATCGTGGCCTTCCCCGAAAAAGCCCAGCCGGGACAGGTCGATCGGCAGACCCTGATGGACCTGGCCCTGGTGGACGCGCCCATCGCCACCGTTCCGGGCCTGATCGCGGTGTTTTTCTACGCCCGCTACAAGATCAACCGGAAGAGCTACGACGCGACCCAGCTCCAGCTCCAGGTCCTGCGCCGCGAGCGGGCCGCCAGGGCCGCGCCGGCCGGCCAGCCGGGCGCGGAACCCGACGGTCTGATCGCAGAGGCGACCTAGAGCATTTTCCGATAAGTGTGAAACGGTTATCGGATCGAAAAATGCTCTAAACTTTTGAATTAGAGCCCTTTTTACCCGATCTGATTGAGTCAATCAGATCGGAAAGGGCTCTAGACGATCAGACGGTCGCGGATGGCCTCACGGGTCGCCGCGTCCGCTCCGATCCCATCAAGATAGGCTTCCACCGAACCGCTACGGCTGGTGATCGACGCGAAGGCCGCGTCCAGATAGCTGGCGTCGACGCCAAGAAAGGCGCGCACCGCGGTCGCCGACGGGCGCTTGCCGAGCGACTTTTCCAGCGCCTCGGTGATCATCGGCAGCCGCTGCTCGACCCGGGCCGCCACATTGGTCAGCAGATAGTCCGCGCGCGCGTCGTCGGCGTGGACGCCGAGGACCTGGTGGGTGAGCGCCGCCAGCAGGCCGGTGCGATCCTTGCCGGCCGTGCAGTGGATCAGAACCGGGCCGTCACCCGCCGCCAGGGCCGCGAAATACCGACCGAACAGCTCCAGGTGCCGCGGCTCGAAAGGCGCCTTGTCGTAATAGTCGAGGAAGAAGGCGCGCGCGCTTTCCGGGGTCAGGTCGGTTTCACGCAGGAAGGCCACGTGGGGCGCCTCGGCATGGTCGCCCAGATCGCACTGGATCACCTGGGCCGCGAAGCCCTCGTGTCGCAGGCTGGGATCATTGTCACGCTCGCGCGGCCGTCGCAGGTCAACCAGGGTCGCGAGCTTCAAGGCCGCCATGATCTGAAGATCGGCCGGCGTGGCGCGAGCTTGATGGGCGGCGCGGAACAGTTGGCCAGAGGCGACGCGGCCCCCACCCACGGCGTAGCCGCCGTAGTCGCGGAAATTCTCGACGCCTTCGAGGGGCAGGATACGGGGATCGGTCATGAGCCTCTCCATGAGGCTCATGACCTTAGACGGCGAGTATGACGGCCCGTCAGGCGCCGGATGTCAGAGCTGGTTGTACTCGCCGCAGCGGCACTTCACGACCACTTCGCGGGCCGAGGCCTCGTCCTGGCCGACCAGGATCACCTCGTCGCAGGCGCCGCAGGTGAAGGCCGCGCCGATGTCGGAGGTCTTGTCGAGGTCGATCGCGACAGCTTCCACCAGGTCCCGGCGGCCGATGAACAGGCTGGGGAACACACGCATCGAAGTCATGATCATCGAAATCGCCTCACTGTGGCTCAAACTCACGGGGTCTCGGCCCCGCCCTGCAAGAACCAGGGTTATGAGCTTCATTTGCTGCAATGCAATGACAACCTCCTGCCTTGCGCAGAAAGGCGTCAGATGGCGGGAGGCGCCGCCAACTTGCGCGGCGCAACATCGCCGGCGCCGCGTTGGCGATCAGCGGGCCTGGGCGTCCATCAGGCTGCCGGCATAGGCGGCGTGGCCGACATGGGTCAGGCGCGTCTGGAAGTCAGCGAACACCTGGCCTCCCAGGTCGCGCCAGCGGCGGCAGAAGGCGTAGTCTTCGGAGAGGTGCTCGCCGGTCTCGGTCTCGATGAAGGTCTCGAAGATCATCGCGGCCTCCGCGGTCCCGCCGCCGGAGGTGTCCCCCAGCCGCGCTTTCAGCTCCGGATGGGCGGCGGCGACCTGTTCCACCACCGTGCGCTTGATCAGCATGAAGCCCGTCCCGAGATAGGCCACCGGGCCAAAGCCGTCGTCATCGACCTCGACGCTGTTGTTCGGGGTGGGGATGAAGCGGACCACATAGCCCACCGAGGCGGCCATGAGGTCGCGCTTCCCATCGAGGACCGCCTGGCGAACCTTGGTCCAGTCGATGCTCTTGATGGGATAGACTCCGCCGACAAGATCACGGTCGGCGTCCAGCAGGCGGAACACTTGCTCCGGCCGGAACCCGATGTCGGCGTCCACGAACAGCAGGTGGCTGGCGCCGCTTTTCAGAAACTTGTCAGCCATGGCCGCCCGGGCCCGGGTGATGAGGGCGTCGCCGCCGCCGAGTTCCACGGTCAGCCCGACGCCGCGCGCGGCGCAGGCGACCTGGAGGTCCAGGACCGAGCGCATGAAGTGGATGTGGGCGAGCCCACCGTAGCAGGGGGTCGCCAGGAAAATCGATGGGGCCTTGGCCATATGACGCTCTCGTGAAGGCGTCAGCTTCCGGTGCGCGGGCGAGAAGCGCAAGCGCCGGCGTTAGTAGACCAGCTTGAAGCTCGCGAGCGCGGCGGCGGCGGTGAGAAAGAGGATCACCGCCAGGATTTCGTAGCGTTTGAAGAGGGGGCCGTTCGGCGATCGCATCTTGGTCTCCCAGTCGTCCCGTGACGGGACATCAAGGGTTTGTCAGGGCAAGCGTCAGGCCAGCCTCAGGGGCGGGCCGGAACCTTGCCAGGCCAAGTGAGAAAGCCGTTTCGGTCACGACCGGCGGCCTCGCGCGGCGCGCACCCGCCGCAATCCCGTCCGTCGCCGCGACTGTCATAGCCGCCGCGCTGCTCGTAGCCGGCGGCGTAGCGGCGGCCGCCCGAGCTGTAGGCTTCCGACTGCTCGGAATAGTATTCGCCGGAAGTCTCTCGCTCATCGACGCTCATGACGCCGCCGTGGATGCGGCGGTCGGGAACTTCGACATAGTCGTCATAGGCGGGCGCCGAGGGGACCGCGTAGGACCGTTGCTGGGCATAGGCGTATTCACGCACCTCGCCGTAATGGCGCTCGACTTGGGCCCGCTCGATCTGGGCGCGCTGCACAGAGGCGACGCGGCGCACGGTCGGGCGCGCGGCTTGGCGATGGACGGCCGGGCGATAGACCGGCCGCTCCGGTTCGGACGCCATGGCCGTCGGCTGGGCGGCGATCGGCGTCGGCGCGGCGGCCGGCGGGCAGGTGGCCGCCGTCGGGGCCGGCTTGCAGCAGCAGTCGGCGGGCTTGGCCGCGGGGGCCTGGGCGATCTTCAACGCGCCGGTGGAATCGCAGGCGGCGAGGCCGAAGAAGGCCAGGGCGGGAATGAGGGAGCGCAGGCGCATTGAGGTCCTCCGGCGGCCCAAAAGCCGCAGTCGGACCAACCGTTGGAGATCAGGCGCCGTTAACGCTGTGACTTTCACCGTGGGCGCGAAGAAAGGCCTCCACCAACTCGGCGTAGAGGTGAAAACCCTTATAGGCCGCGAAACCGGGGGCCGCTGATCGCCAGGCGCGGGCGAAGGCCGCCAGCCGTTCGGGGCTCTCGGTGAGGGCTTGGAAAGGGGTGAGCCAGACCCGGATGGTGAACAGCACCCCGCCGGTGTCGGGAAGCCGGCGCACCGTCTGGCGCTCCACCCGGGTGAAGAGAGCCTGGCCCACATCCCCCGGCGCGATCTCGCCGATCCGGGCGCGGACCGGCGCCGAGAAGGGGGTGAAGGGCTGATCGGAGTTCACCACCGACCAGTTGCGGCGCTGCAGGATCAGCCCCGGCCGCAGGCCGTCGAAGATGCGCACCAGCCGCGCCAGGAAACGGTCGTTGAAACCTGTCACCGGGCCGTGGATTTCGGCCAGGCTCTTCCCCAGCACCTCGCGGGCGGTGAAGAAGGTGGGCGCCGAGAGGCTGATGGCGCTGACTCGCCAGAGACCGTCCGTCTTCTCCACCAGCACCAGGTCGTCGGCCACAGTGCGCGCGGCGGCGTAGAGCGGCGGCAGGTCACCGAACGACGACACCCCAAGCAGCGCCGCCGCCTCCCGCTGGCCGGGCCTGGAAGGCTGCATCTCACCCCACACCAGATCGGCGTGCTCGGCATGGAGTGGGTCCTTGCGGGCGGCGGGATCCGCCTCACAGCCCTCCAGCCAACGGGCCTCGTCGATGGGCGATAGGCCGATGCTGAAGTCGGCGCTCTCCTCCCAGGGCCTATGGCTCATCTGCGCCTGAACCTCTGGACCAGGGCGTAGACGGCCAGAGCCGCTGCGACACCCAGGCTGTCGGCCACGAGGTCGCGCCAGTCGCCATGGCGGCCAAACCCCATGGTCGCCTGCAACACCTCCACCAGCACGCCAAGACCCATGGCGTAGGCGCCGATCGCCAGGGGCCGCTGGTGAGACAGCATCAAGCCCGACCCGGTCAGGATGAACCAAGCGATGGTGTGCTCGATCTTGTCGCCCATCTGCGCCGAGGGTAGGTCCTGTTGCGGGACCAGGCACATGGCCAGCAGGATGAGAGTCGCCACGCCGTAGAGAGCCAGGCGAAGTGGGCGCGGAAGACGATCAAGAAACATGCGCCCTAACTTGCACGTCTGCCCGCGCCTCTCTAGCGTCGCGCCGCATTTCAAGGTGGAGCGGATAATGGCGATCGAGGCGGTGATCTGGGATTTCGGTGGGGTGTTCACCTCCTCGCCCTTCGAGGCTTTCGCCCGCTATGAGACCGAGAACGGCGTGCCCAAGGACCTGATCCGCCGGGTCAATTCCACCAATCCCGACACCAACGCCTGGGCGCTGTTTGAGCGGAATGAGATCGACACCCAGGGCTTCGACAGACTCTTCCTGGAGGAATCCACGGCGCTCGGCCATCCGATCCCTGGCAGTCATGTCCTGCCTCTGCTCTCCGGCAGCGTGCGCCCGCGGATGGTGGCCGCGCTGAAGGCCTGCAAGGCGCAGTTCAAGGTCGGCTGCATCACCAACAACATGGTCAGCATGCACTCGCCGGGCGCCGATGCGCCGCAGCGAGCCGCCGGCGCCATGGGTCAGATCATGCCGCTGTTCGACCACATCATCGAAAGCTCCAAGGCCGGCGTGCGCAAGCCCGACCCGAAGATCTACCTGATGATGTGCGAGGCCCTGTCGGTTGAGCCCGGCGCCTGCGTCTATCTCGACGACCTGGGCATCAACTGCAAACCGGCCGCGGCGCTCGGGATGACAGCCATCAAGGTGGTGGATGTCGACCAGACGCTGGCGCAACTCGCCGCCGCCACGGGACTGACTTTCGACGAGGTCGCCGCGTGAGCCGGCCGGGCAAGATCGGCGCGGCCGCCGCGCTCGCCAGACTGCCCGGCTGGAATGCGCTGGGGGGCGACCGCGACGCCATCACCCGGACCTACCTGTTCCCGGACTTCAACACCGCCTTCGGCTTCATGGCCCGCGTCTCGCTGATGGCCGAGAAGCTGGATCACCATCCGGAGTGGTTCAACGTCTACAACCGGGTCGAGGTCACCCTGGCGACCCACGACGCCGACGGCGTCACCGACCTGGACGTGACGCTCGCCAGCTTCATGGACGAGGCCGCCCACCATGCGGGCCTGAAGAACTAGTTCACCAGGATCGTGCCCAGCAGCAGCCTGCCGCCGGGCCGCCCCAGCAGGCGGTCGGTTTCCCGCTGCAGTTCACGGGCGATAAAGTCGGCGTTGGGGGGGGTGGCCGGGTCTAGACCTGAGGCGTAGATTTGTAGGGTCTGAACAAAGCCGGCCCGAAACCGGGGCGCCAGCAGTTCGGCTCTGGCGCGCAGCGCAGTGTCGGGGATGTCGATACCGGTTTCGACGGTGAGCACACCGCGCCGGCCATCGACCCGCATGATGGTGGCCGTCAGGGTCGGAAGCTGCAGGTAGGAAAGCCCGCCGCCCTTCTTCTTTTCGCTCTTCTCCCCGCCCCCAGACGCCTTGGCGGCTACCGGCAGGGCGGCGGCGAGGGCGGCGAGACTCATCAGGTGGCGACGATCCATGACATGACGGTGTGCCGCATTATGGTTAGCGGTCTCTTTACGCGCGGCGGCCGACAGTGCGGCGAAGATTCGCACGCTCGTTATGGGAGGCCGCCACTTGGGCCGTTTCGCGCCAACCTCTCTCGACCTCGACGGCAAGGTGATCCTGGTCACCGGCGGCACGGGGTCCTTCGGGAAACGCTTCATCGAGACGGTTCTGCTGCGCGCCAAGCCGCGAAAGCTGATCGTCTATTCCCGCGATGAGCTGAAACAGAGCGAGATGCAGACCGATCTTGCCGAGAAATTCCCGGCCGAGCAGCTGGGCTGCATGCGGTTTTTCCTGGGCGACGTCCGCGACCGCGAGCGGCTCACCCTGGCCCTGCGGGGTGTCGATATCGTCATCCATGCCGCCGCGCTGAAACAGGTGCCGGCGGCGGAGTACAATCCCTCGGAGTGCATCCACACCAACATCATGGGCGCGGAGAACGTGGTCTGGGCCTGCCTGAGCAACCGGGTGCAGCGGGTGATCGCGCTGTCCACCGACAAGGCCTGCAACCCTGCCAATCTGTACGGCGCCACCAAGCTGGCCTCGGACAAGACCTTCGTGGCGGCCAACAACCTGTCGGGCGATATCGGCGCCAAGTTCTCCGTGGTCCGCTACGGCAATGTGGTGGGATCGCGGGGCTCGGTGGCGCCGGTCTTCCAGCGCCTTCTGGCGCGAGGCGCCACGGAACTGCCGATCACCGATCCGCGCATGACGCGGTTCTGGATCACCCTCAACCAGGGCGTCGATTTCGTGCTCTCGTCCCTGTCGCTGATGCGCGGCGGCGAGATCTTCGTCCCCAAGATTCCGTCGATGAAGATGACTGACCTCGCTGAGGCCATGGCGCCGGGCATGCCCATCAAGGTGATCGGGATCCGGCCGGGCGAGAAGCTGCACGAGATGATGATTTCCGTGGACGACGCCCGGACCACCATTGATCTCGGCGACCGCTACGCCATCGAGCCGGCCTTCGTGGAATACACCCGCGAGAGCTACGCCAAGACCCATCCGATCGCGTCGGACGGCTTCTGCTACGCCAGCGACACCAACGACGAATGGCTGACCGGCGAGGGGCTGATGGCGCTGATCAACGACCCCGCGCCGGTGGCCCCGCCCCTGCGCCGGCGGCTCACCGACTGATGGCGGGGCCCATCCTCCCCTATGGCCGCCAGACCATCGAGGACGACGATATCGCCGCCGTCGCCCAGGCCCTGCGCGGCGACTTCCTGACCACCGGCCCCCTGGTGGAGGCCTTCGAGACGGCCTTCGCCGACAAGGTCGGCGCGCGCCACGCGGTGGCCTGTTCCAACGGCACGGCGGCCCTGCACCTGGCCATGCTGGCCCTGGAGGTGCAGCCGGGCGAGGTCTGCATCGTCCCCGCCATCACCTTTCTCGCCACCGCCAACTGCGCCCGCTATGTCGGCGCCGAGGTGGTGTTCGCCGACGTCGATCCCCTGAGCGGCCTGATGACGCCCGGCGCCCTGGCCGAGGCGATCAGCCGGGTCGGCGACCGCAGGCTGCGCGCGGTGCTGCCGGTCCATCTGCGGGGCGACACCGCCGAACTGCCGGCGCTCGCGGCCCTGGCGGCGGAGGCTGGCGCGGTGCTGGTGGAGGACGCACCCCACGCTCTGGGCTCCACAATGCGGTTCGGCGATGCGGTCGAGCGGGTCGGAGATGGCCGCCACGCGGCGATGGCCACCTTTTCCTTCCACCCGGTCAAGACCATCGCCACCGGCGAGGGTGGGATGGTCACCACGAATGATGACCGGCTGGCCCAGCGCCTGAAGACCCTGCGCACCCACGGCATGGTGCGGCCGGAGGGCAGCGACCCGTGGATCTATAAGATGCCCGAGCCGGGCTTCAACTACCGCCTGCCCGACATCCTCTGCGCGCTCGGCCTCTCACAGCTGGCCAAGCTCGACCGGTTCGCCGCCCGGCGGAAGGCGCTGGCCGCCCGCTACCTGGAAGCCCTGGCGCCGCTGGCGCCGATCGTGCGGCCCGCGGCGCGGCCCGACTGGAGCGACCCGGTGCTGCACCTGATGGTGGCCCTGATCGACTTCGCGGCGGCGGGCAAGACGCGGCGCCAGGTGGTGGAGGACCTGAAGGCGCGCGGGGTGGGGACCCAGGTCCACTACATCCCGGTCCACACCCAGCCCTATTACCGCGACCGCTACGGGCCGATCGACCTGCCAGGAGCGCAGGAATGGTATCGGACCTGCCTGTCGCTGCCGCTTTACCCGGGCATGGCCGATGAGGACGTGGACCGGGTGATCCTTGCCCTGTCTGAGGTTCTGGGTCTGTAGCGCCCTTTTCCTCCCCTGCGCAGCGGGGGAGGAAAAGAGTCTAGGCCGCCGCGGCGACGGCGGTCATGGCCTGCAGCAGTTCGCGGACCTGGCCCATGCGTTCCGGCGCGCGGGCCAGTTCGGCGCGGGTGTCGTCGCGGCGAACCAGTTTCAGGGCCTCGGCGCGGGCGCGGTCGGCGGTGGGGCCGATCGGGGCGGTGTCGCCGATGGCCATGCGCAGCAGGGTCATCAGCCGCTGGACCGGGCCCTGGGAGGACTTGGCGACGACGGCGACGATCTTGGAGTCGGCCTCCACCAGGCCCCCGACATCACCGATCTTGGCCTGGATCGGACCGTAGTCCTCGGGCGCGAGGCCGGCGCGGGCCGCCTGCTTCTGCAACTTGGCCAGGACCTCCAGCTTCACGGCCGGGCTGTCATGGCCCTGCCGAAATTCCCTCTCGAAACGCATGCTGCTGACATTGGACGAGAGATAGCGTCCGGCCTGGCGCTTGTTGGCCGCGCCGATGACGTTCTCCACCAGCCACATCAGGGCCTCGACCTCGGCGCGGGAGGTGCGGTTGGTTCCCAGATAGCCCTCGACGAAATCGCCGGTGACCAGCATCCGCGAGCGGGTGACGAAGGCCTCCTGCACATCGTCCAGGGAGATCATGGTCCCGGCCGCGCAGGTGAGCGCCATGGCGAGCGCCCGCATCACCGAGATCTCACCCTCGGCGTCGCCGGGCCGAAGGCGGCGGGGACCGGTGAGGTCACGGACGACGCGCTTGGCGATGGCCAGGCGCACGGCGCCGAAATCCTCGGTGGAGAGCCAGCGGGCCAGCCGCTCGCCGGTCTCCGACAGGGGCGGCATCATCCGCTGCACCGACGGCTCGATGCGCATCAGGGCGTCGACGGGATCGCAGGCCACCAGCCGGGTCATGGCCGCCAGGCGCGCGCCCAGGTCCAGATCCTTGCCGATGATGTCGTCGAGGCCGGACTTGGAGCCCAGGATCTCGGCCAGGGGCTGCTCGATGACCGCCAGGGCCAGGGCGCGGGGCGGGCCGGCCAGGGGGGCGGAATCGGCCAGGTCGAGCAGGCGGGTGACCTTTTCGGTCCAGTTCCGGGCGGGCGCGATAGAGACCGCCACCCCGGCGCCCAGCAGGTAGGCGCGCTCGGGATGCTGGGCCACGCGCTCGGCGGCGCGGGCGAAGCCTTCCTTGTCGAGGTTGGGCAGCTCGCCCTTGCGGGTGTCCTTGAGCAGGCGCTCGATGGCGCGCTCCACCAGGCCCTGGAAGACGCGGATCAGTTCATGGACCGACAGGCCCCGGGCCTGGGCCTCCGGGATGGCCAGCTTCTGGATGGCGTGCTGCAGGTCGGTGCCCGAAGCCTCCAGCTCCTCCACCAGGTCGGCCCGGTGCAGCAGTTCGAAGGGCGTGGCGCCCTTGCGCTCCAGGAAGCCCTCCAGCAGACGGCCGATCCGGTCGCGGGCGTGGAGAGTGTAGAGGTCCTGCGGACTGACGCAGAGCGGGTCGTTGTTTTCCTTGACCTTGGACTTCTTCGGCGGCTCGGCGTTGCCGAGGTTCAGGATGCCGACCGACTGGAATTCGCGGGTCTCGGCGTCGAGGGTTTCCTTGGTGACGCGGACCGCGGCCACCTTGCCCCCTTTCATCATCTCATTGGCGGTGGACAGCGCGGCGGCGCGGTCCTCCGTGGCGAGGTCGAGCGTCCAGCCGCCGGCAGGCGTCCGCTTGCTGAAGACCTCGTAGTGAACCTGTGCGCCAGCCATGACTCCCCCAAGAGAGAACACTGTGACGCGACATCCCTAAAAACAGTTTACTGCGACGAATAAGCGCCCGTGGCCCTCTGACGCGTTATGACGGCGCGTGCTCGTCCACGGGTCCGCCCCATTGAGGCCACGCTCAAGGCCGACTAGCTTCACCGACGCTTACGCAAGGAAATCAATCCCGATCATGGCCAAGATCACCCTGGTGGACGACGACGAGAACATCGTCACGTCGGTCAGCCTCGCCCTCGAAAGCCACGGCCATACCGTGAAGGCGTATTTTGACGGCGCCGCCGGCCTGGCCGCGCTGGAGAACGATCCGCCGGACCTCGCCATCCTCGACGTGAAGATGCCGCGCATGGACGGCATGGAGGTTCTGCGCCGCCTGCGCCGGACATCGGACCTGCCGGTGATCATCCTGACGTCGAAGGATGAGGAGATCGACGAGATCCTCGGCTTCAACCTGGGCGCCGACGACTACATGCATAAGCCGTTCAGCCAGCGCCTGCTGATCGAGCGGGTGAAGGCGGTGCTGCGCCGGGCCGGCGCCGACGCCGAGGAGGCGCTGGCCACCCCCGGCGACGCCGGCGCGCGCGCCCTGAAGCGCGGCAAGCTGACCCTCGACCCCGCCCGCCACGACTGCCTGTGGGAGGGTAAGCCCGTGAAGCTGACGGTGACCGAGTTCCTGCTGCTCCAGTCCCTGGCCCAGCGGCCCGGCTTCGTGAAGAGCCGCGACAACCTGATGGACGCCGCCTACGACGATCAGGTCTATGTCGACGACCGGACCATCGACAGCCACATCAAGCGCATGCGGAAGAAGTTCCGCGAGGTCGACCCTGAGTTCGACGGCATCGAGACCCTCTATGGCGTCGGATACCGATACCGCGAGACCTGACCTGGGACGGTTGTCCTCGTGGTTCAGTTGGCTGCCGGGCTCGCGCCTGGGGCGGCTCATCATCGTGCTCAATCTGCTGGGCCTGACGATCCTGATCTCCGGGGCCCTGGTGCTGAACGAGCTGCGGCGCGGGCTGGTGAACGCCCGGATCGACAGCCTGACCACCCAGGGCGAGCTGATGGCCACCATCATCGACCAGGCGGCCACGGTGGGCGAACCCCTGCCGGCCATGGACGCCGCCTATGCCAGTCAGATCCTGCAACTGCTCTCCAACCCGCGCACCCAGCGGGCGCGGCTGTTTGATAGCAAGGGCCGGCTGATCGCCGACAGCTATTGGGTGGCCGACCGGGTCGAGTGGAAGGTGCTGCCGCCCGCCCGCGCCCGCGACGACGCGCCGGGCTTCTCCTTGCAGCTTAACCAGCCCCGCAAGCCGCCCCCGCCCCAGCCGGGGGTTCAGAAGGCCCTGGCCTTCGAGGTGGCCCAGGCCCTGGACGGCAAGCACTGGTCGGGCCTGAGGGCGGGGGACGACGGCGAGCGGGTGGTCTCGGTCTCCATCCCCATCCAGCACGTCCAGGCGGTGCTGGGGGTGCTGACCCTGGAGGCCAGCGATGTCGATGAGATCATCGCCCGCGAGCGGGTGGCCCTGATCCCCTTCATCCTGATCGCCATCGGGGTGACGCTGGCCTCCTCCCTGCTGCTCAACAGCCTGATCGCCCAGCCGGTCCGCCGGCTGGCGCGCGCCGCCGACCGGGTGCGCCTGAGTCGGGCGCGCTCCATCTCCCTGCCCGACATCGCCCGGCGCGACGACGAGCTGGGGGACCTGACCCGGTCGCTGCAGGACATGACCCACGTGCTCTCCGAACGGATGGACGCCATCGAGCGGTTCGCCGCCGACGTGGCCCACGAGATCAAGAACCCGCTGACCTCGCTGCGTTCGGCGGTGGAGACCCTGGAACTGGTGAAGGATCCCGTCGCCCAGGCGCGGCTGCTGAGCATCCTGCAACAGGACGTCACCCGACTGGACCGGCTGGTCACCGACATCTCCAACGCCTCCCGGCTGGACGCCGAGCTGTCGCGGGAGGACCCCAAGGCCTTCGACCTGGGCCACCTGATCGGTGAGGTCGTGCAGATCTACCAGGACACCGCCAAGCCCGGAGAGGCCGCCGTGACCTATGCCCCGCCCGACGTGCTGGAACCGATCATGGTTTCGGGCCGCGAGGGGCCGCTGGGCCAGGTGCTGCGCAACCTGGTGGACAACGCCCGGTCCTTCAGCCCGCCGGGCGGTGAGGTGCGGGTCGCTCTGGAGCGAAACAGGGGTGAGGCGACGATCGCCGTGGAGGACGACGGACCCGGCATTCCCCCCGACAACCTGGAGACCGTCTTCGAGCGGTTCTACACTTCGCGGCCCAAGGGCGCGGCCTTTGGCGGCAATTCGGGCCTGGGGCTGTCCATCGCCCGCCAGATCGTCGCCGCCCAGGGCGGGACGATCCATGCGGATAACCGGATCGGGGCGGACGGCCAGGTGGCGGGCGCCCGTTTCACCGTCGTGCTGCCGGAGGCGCGGCGGTGATCCATCACGCCGGATTGATCGCCGCCTTCATGGGGGGCGGCTGGCGCGGCGTCCTGATCGAGGGGCCGTCGGGCGCCGGCAAGAGCGACCTGGCCCTGCGCTGCCTGGATCAGGGCTTCCGATTGGTGGCCGACGACCGGGTGGAGCTGTGGGCCTGCACCGGCCTGCTGTACGGCCGCGCGCCGGAAACCCTGGCCGGCCGGATCGAAGTCCGGGGCCTGGATGTCCTGCCCGCGCCGGCCCTGGCTTGGAGCCGCATATGCCTCAGCGTCCGCGCCGGGACCCCCGAGCGCATCGCCGAACCGGCCCTTGCCGACTACGCGGGGTTGAAGATACCGAGCGTCACTCTCGCGCTGCTTGAGTCTTCGACGCCTGCGAAACTGAGTCGCGCGTTACGGCATCTTGGAGGCGGCCCAGAAGGAGCGTATCTAGGCGGCCTCGCGGCCGGCGTTTCGCCGCAGCCGGGTGGGGATTCCCGTTGAGAGAGTTGGCATGATCGGCCTCGTGATCGTTACGCACGGGCGCTTGGCCGAGGAGTTCGTCTTCGCCATGGAGCATGTGGTGGGCCCGCAAACCGGGGTGGCCGCCATCTGCATCGGGCCCGAGGACGACATGGAAAAACGGCGTCAGGACATCCTGGCGGCCTGCGGACGGGTGGACGCCGGCGACGGGGTCATCCTGCTCACCGACATGTTCGGCGGCACGCCCTCGAACCTGGCCATCTCGGTCATGGAGCAGACCAAGGCCGAGGTGATCGCGGGCCTGAACCTGCCGATGCTGATCAAGCTGGCCAGCGTGCGCAGCAAGCTGCCGCTGCAGGACTGCGTGGCCCACGCCCAGGAGGCCGGCCGCAAGTACATCTCCGTCGCCTCCTACGTGCTGGCCGGCGAGAAATGACGGCGAGCCGCTGCGTCGAGATCATCAATAAGCGGGGCCTGCACGCGCGGGCCTCGGCCAAGTTCGTCAAGATGGCCTCGACCTTCGACGCCGAGGTCACGGTCTCCAAGGACGGCCACACCGTCGACGCCCGCTCAATCATGGGCCTGATGATGCTGGCCGCCGGCCCCGGCGCCTCGATCCAGATCGAAGCCGAGGGCGCCGAGGCCCAAGCGGCGCTGGACGCCCTGGAACAGCTGGTGACCAACCGGTTTGACGAGGACGAGTAACTCCCGCGGCTCGGCGAAGCCGAAAGAAGGGTTGTCCATCTTACCGCCTCAGCGGTCACACTACGACGGCCAAGCTGGCGCCACCTTGAGACTACGTCTTCAGCTTGTAGCCGGTGCGGAAGATCCAGGTGATCGCCCCAAGGCAGAGCAGCATGAAGCCGAGGGTGGCGGCCAGGCTGACGCCGACGCTGACGTCGGACTTGTCGTAGAAGGACCAGCGGAAGCCGCTGACCAGGTAAACCACCGGGTTGAATAGCGTGATCTTCTGCCAGATCGGCGGCAGCATGCTGATGGAATAGAAGCTGCCGCCCAGGAAGGTCAGCGGCGTGACGATCATCATCGGCACGATCTGCATCTTCTCCCAGCCGTCGGCCCAGATGCCGATCACGAAGCCGAACAGGCAGAAGGTGACCGCCGTCAGGGCCAGGAAGGCGATCATCACGAAGGGGTGGGCGATGGTGAAGGGCACGAAGAGCCGCGCCGTGGCCAGGATGATCAGCCCCAGGATCACCGACTTGGTGGCCGCGGCCCCCACATAGCCGATGACGATCTCCAGGGGCGAGATGGGCGCCGACAGCACCTCGTAGATCGTCCCCGACCACTTGGGCATGTAGATGCCGAAGGAGGCGTTGGAGATGCTCTCGGTGAGGATCGACAGCATGATCAGGCCCGGCACGATGAAGGCGCCGTAGCTGATGCCGTCGATCTGCGTCATCCGCGAGCCGATGGCCGAGCCGAAGACGATGAAATAGAGCGAGGTGGAGATCACCGGCGAGGCGATCGACTGCAACACCGTGCGCCAGGTGCGGGCCAGCTCGAAGTGGTAGATGGCGCGGATCGCGTGGAGGTTCATCGCGGGGCCCTCACCAGGCTGACGAAGATTTCCTCCAGCGAGCTCTGGCTGGTCTGGAGGTCCTTGAAGTCGATGCCGTGCCTGGCCAGCCGGCGCAGCAGGTCGGCGATGCCGGTCTCCTGGCTCTGGGTGTCGAAGGTGTAGACCAGCTCGGCCCCGTCGGCCGACAGCTCCAGCGGTTCGTCGGCCAGCTCCTTGGGCAGGGCGGCGAGGGGTTCCTGCAGGTGCAGGGTCAGCTGCTTCTTGCCCAGCTTCTGCATGAGGACGTCCTTGTCCTCCACCAGGATCAGCTGGCCTGCGCTGATCACCCCGATGCGGTCGGCCATCTCCTCGGCCTCCTCGATGTAATGGGTGGTCAGGATGATGGTGACGCCGCTTTCCCGCAGGCCCCGGACCATCTCCCACATGTCGCGGCGCAGCTCGACATCGACCCCGGCGGTGGGTTCGTCGAGGAACAGGATCTGCGGTTCGTGGGAGAGCGCCTTGGCGATCATCACCCGGCGCTTCATGCCGCCCGACAGCGCCATGATCTTCTCGCCCTTCTTGTCCCACAGGGAGAGCTGGCGAAGGATCTTCTCGATATAGGCGGGATTGGGGGCCTTGCCGAACAGGCCGCGGCTGAACTTCACCGTGTCCCAGACGCTCTCGAAGGCGTCGGTGGACAGTTCCTGCGGCACCAGGCCGATCTTGCCGCGGGCGGCGCGGTAGTCGGCGACGATGTCGTGGCCATCGGCCAGCACCTGACCCGAACCCGGATTGACGATGCCGCAGATGATGCTGATCAGCGTCGTCTTGCCGGCGCCGTTCGGACCCAGCAGGGCGAAGATCTCGCCCTGGCGGATCTCCAGGTCGATGTTTTTCAGGGCCTGGAAGCCCCCGGCATAGGTCTTGGAGAGACCCTTCACGGATATGATCGACTGCACGCGGGTTCCGGGTCCTTCAGAGGTCATCGCCAGATAAGGGCGCGCCGGGGGTCAAGCTCGTCTACAGGACGAATGGGGCGCCCGTCCGCCGACATGGCGAAGAGAATAGTCGTTCAGCCGCCGGATTCTGGCAGCAGCTTGATCAGCGCCTGGGGCGCCATGGCCACATAGCTCTGCCGAAGCCAGCCCCTCAGGGTGTCCCGTTCGGCCAGGATGTCGTCGTCGGGGCCGAAGTGGGCGATGGCCCATCTGTTGCGCCGATACCAGGGCGAGCCCTGCCGCACGAAGGGCAGATCCTGGACCATCTCGTAGGAGATCGGCAGCTTGAAGGTCAGGGTCAGGGCGTCGTGGGCCTCTCCCGTGGCGCCGAACACCGCGAAACCCTTGCCCCGCACCCGCAGATAACGGGTGTCGGTCCAGCCCGGCGCCAGGTCGGTTTCCGGCAGGCTCAGGGCGTCGGCGGTCAGTTCGGCTTCGACCTGCTGGTGCGGCGTGGGCATGGCGGCAAATCTAGCACCGCCATGCCCGCTGCAAAGTCCTAGGCCGAGACGCCCATGGTCATGGGACGCAGGCCGAGGTCGGCCATCAGGGCGGCGTCGGTGTCCTTGTCCGGGTTGGCGGTGGTCAGCAGCTTGCCGCCGATGAACATCGAGTTGGCGCCGGCCAGGAAGCAGAGGGCCTGCAGCTCGCGGCTCATGTGCTCGCGGCCGGCCGAGAGGCGGACCACGGTCTTGGGACACAGGATGCGGGCCACGGCGATCATGCGGACGAACTCGATGCCGTCCACCGGGGTGGAATCCCCCAGCGGCGTGCCGGGGATCGGCATCAGGTCGTTGATGGGCAGACTGTCGGGATGGGCCGGCAGGGTGGCGAGCGTGTGCAGCAGGCCGGCGCGGTCGCGGCGGGTCTCGCCCATGCCGACGATGCCGCCGCAGCAGGTGCTCATCCCCACCGAGCGCACGGCCTCCAGGGTGTCGAGGCGGTCCTGATAGGTCCGCGTGGTGACCACCTTGTCGTAATAGTCCGGCCCGGTGTCGAGGTTGTGATTGTAGTAGTCGAGGCCGGCGTCCTTCAGGGACTGGGCCTGATCGCGGGTCAGCATGCCCAGCGTGGCGCAGGTTTCGAGACCCAGCGCCTTCACCCCGGCGATCATCTCGGCCACCTTGGGCACGTCGCGATCCTTCAGATCGCGCCAGGCGGCGCCCATGCAGAAGCGCTGCGCCCCGCCGGCCTTGGCCTCGGCAGCCGCGGCGATGACGGTGTCGGCGTCCAGCAGCTTGGACGCGGTGGTGGCGGTCTTGAAGTGCTGGGACTGGCTGCAATAGCCGCAGTTCTCCGGGCAACCGCCGGTCTTGACGCTCAGCAGCTGGGAGAGCTGGACCTCGGTAGGGTCGAACCACATCCGATGGACTTGCGCGGCGCGGAACACCAGGTCCATGAACGGCAGCTCGAACAACGCCTCCACCTCGGTGAGCGACCAATCGTGCCGCGGTTGCGTTTCATCAAGGACGGCGTTGAAGGGGGCGTTCATGGTGCACTCCTCGTATGGGCGCCCATTCTGAATCGGGCCGCAGGAGCATGTAGCGCATGGGCGCCGACGAGATCGAGTTGAAGTTCCTGTGCGAGCCGCAGGACGTCGCCGCCCTGCTGGCCGCCGCGCCTGCGGGCGCTGCGGAAAGCAAGCAACTCACAGCCGTCTATTTCGACACCCCAGATGGGCGCTTGAAGGCGGCCCACATCTCGCTGCGCCTGCGGGAAAGCGCCGGCAAGCGGGTGCAGACCTTGAAGCGCGGCGACGGCTTCGCCCGTGAGGAGCACGAGGCCAAGATCACCGGCGAGGCCCTGGACCTGACCATGCCGGCGGTGAAGGCGGCCCTGAAGCCCGCCCAGCGCAAGGCCTTGGCGCCGGTGTTCACCGTCCGCGTCACCCGCGAGCAGCGGACCTTCACCTATGAGGGCGCGGAGATCGAGCTGGCCCTGGACCAGGGGGAGATCACCGCCGGCGACCAGCGGCGGTCGCTCTGCGAGCTGGAGCTGGAGCTGAAATCCGGCGACCCGGCGGCGCTGTTCACGCTGGCCCGTCAACTTTCGGTGACCGCGCCGCTCTACCTGTCCTTCGACGGCAAGGCCTCCCAGGGTCAGGCCCTGGTGGCGGGGACCCGGCACGAGCCGCGCCGCCACGACAAGGCGCCGCTGCGGCGGGGCGGCACGGCGGGGGAGGCCTTCCAGACGGTCGCCCGCAACGCCCTGGTGCAGATCGCCGCCAACGGCGTGGTGCTGCGCGAGACCGAGAGCCAGGACGCCCTGCATCAGCTCCGCGTCGCCGTGCGCCGGCTGCGCACCGCCCTGAGCACCTTCCAGGCCGTGGTGGCGGACGACCGGGTCGGGTTCCTGAAGGCCGAGCTGAAATGGCTGTCAGGCGCCTGTGACGAGGCCCGCGACCTGGACGTGTTCGCCAGCGACAATCTGCAGATCACCGCGGGCGGCGGGCCGCTCGCCCCCAAGGTCGCCGAAGCCCAGGCCCTGGCGCACGCCAAGGCCGCCGCCGCCGTCGCGTCCAAGCGCTTCCGCGACCTGGTGCTGGAGACCACCGCCTGGGTGGAGACCGGCGCCTGGCGCGAGCGCGAGCGAGGCCGCAGGTCAGCCCGCGATTTCGCCGGCAAGGCCCTGGACCGCCGCTGGAAGAAGGTCCTGAAGCTGGGGCGCGACGTGAAGGCGCTGGACGACGCGCGCCGCCACACCCTGCGCATCGCCGCCAAGAAGCTGCGTTACGCCGCCGAGGGCCTCGCCCCCTTGTTCGCGCCCGAGCCGGGCCGCCGGTTGATCAAGAAACTCAAGGCTCTGCAGGACACCCTGGGCGCCCTCAACGACGCCGCGGTGGCCACCCGGCTGATGAGCCGCCTGGCGGTCGAGGACAGCGATGGCGGCCGCGACCTGCTGGCGGCCCGAGAGGCCAAGCGGCCCAAGGCCCTGAAGGCCGCGGCCAAGCAGATGAAGGCCCTGGCCGACGCCAAGCCCTTCTGGCGGTAAGCTGCATCATATAAAGACATCTTTATATGTTTTCTTGCAGGCTTGTGCGGGCGCGGCTATAGAGCCCGCAATTGCATTTGCGCCGACAGGAAGCCCTGATGACCGACTATGTCGTGAAAGACATCACCCTCGCCGACTTCGGTCGCAAGGAAATCGAAATCGCCGAGACCGAGATGCCGGGCCTGATGGCCGTGCGCGCCGAGTTCGGCAAGGACAAGCCGCTGAAGGGCGCCCGCATCGCCGGGTCCCTGCACATGACCATCCAGACCGCCGTGCTGATCCAGACCCTGGAAGCCCTGGGCGCCGAAGTCCGCTGGGCCTCGTGCAACATCTTCTCCACCCAGGACCACGCCGCCGCCGCCATCGCCGCGGCCGGCACCCCGGTGTTCGCCATCAAGGGCGAGAACCTGGTGGAGTACTGGGAATACGCCCACCGCATCTTCGAATGGCATGACGGCGGCTACCCGAACCTGATCCTCGACGACGGCGGCGACGCCACCCTGCTCTGCGTGCTGGGCCCCAAGGCCGAGAAGGACATCAGCGTCCTGGCCAACCCGCAGAACGAGGAAGAAGAAGCCCTGTTCGCGGTGATGAAGCGCTACATCAAGGAGAAGCCCGGCTTCTATTCGGGCATCCGCGACGCCTGCAAGGGCGTGTCGGAAGAGACCACCACGGGGGTCCACCGCCTGTACCAGATGTCGGAACGCGGCGAGCTGCCGTTCCCCGCCATCAACGTCAACGACAGCGTCACCAAGTCCAAGTTCGACAACCTCTACGGCTGCCGTGAGAGCCTTGTGGACGCCATCCGCCGCGGCACCGACGTGATGCTGTCGGGCAAGGTCGCCGTGGTCCTGGGCTATGGCGACGTGGGCAAGGGCTCGGCCGCCTCGCTGCGCAACGGCGGCGCCCGGGTCATCGTCACCGAGATCGACCCGATCTGCGCCCTGCAGGCCGCCATGGAGGGCTACGAGGTCCAGACCATGGAAGACGTCGCCGACAAGGGCGACATCTTCGTCACCGCGACGGGCAACAAGGACGTCCTGACCGTCGACCACATGCGGCGGATGAAGAACAACGCCATCGTCTGCAACATCGGCCACTTCGACTCCGAAATTCAGGTGGCCGGCCTGAAGAACTTCAAGTGGGACAAGATCAAGGATCAGGTCCACCACGTCGAGTTCCCGGACGGCAAGAAGATCATCCTGCTGTCGGAAGGCCGCCTGGTGAACCTGGGCAACGCCACCGGCCACCCCAGCTTCGTGATGAGCGCCTCCTTCACCAACCAGACGCTCGCCCAACTTGAGCTGTGGACCAATGGCGCCAAGTACGAAACCAAGGTCTACACCCTGCCCAAGCACCTCGATGAAAAGGTGGCCATGCTCCACCTGGGCAAGCTCGGCGCCAAGCTGACCACGCTCTCCAAGGACCAGGCCGACTATATCGGCGTGCCCGAGGCCGGCCCGTTCAAGCCGGACCACTACCGGTACTAGGATCACGACCTTCGTCATCCCCGGCGCGCGGCGTATCTCCAGTCCGCCGAGCCCCCCAAGCGCCGGGGATGACGTTTTATGTGTACGGCTAGCGCCCCAGTTTGGTGTCGGCTAACACACAGACCATGCCGTTAGCGCTCGTCATCTCCAGTCATGTCGCCGCCAGCCGTGTCGGCGGAACCGCCCAGGCCCAGGCCCTGGCGCCGTTCCGCATCGACACCATGGTGGTCCCCACGGTCCTTTATGGCCGCCATCCCGGTTGGGGCGCCCCCGGCGGCGCGTCGGTGCCGGTGGAAGCCATCGAGGGAATGCTGGACGGCATCGAGGCCAACGGCCTGTTCGCCCAGACCGACCTGGTGCTCACCGGCTACTTCGCCTCCGCCGCCCAGGTCCGCGCCGCCGCCCGCGCCATCGACGCCGTGCGCGCCGCGCCGCGCGAGGCCGGCGTGCGCAAGCCGATCATCATCGTCGATCCCACCATCGGCGACGCGGGCAAGGGGCTCTATGTCGCCGCCGATGTCGCCGACGCGGTGATCGGCGAGCTGGTCCCCCGCGCCGACATCGTCGCCCCTAACGCCTGGGAGCTGCAGCGGATGACCGGGGCCGAGACCCGCGACCCCACCCAGGCCCTGCACGCCGCCCGCCTGCTGGGCCGCCCGGTGATGGTCTCCTCGGTGCAGCGCGGCAGCGAGATCGGGGTGATCTACGCCGACAAGAAGGAGGCCTGGCTGGCCGCCCATCCCCGCGCCGATAGCGCGCCCAAGGGCACCGGCGACCTGCTGTCGGCCCTGTTCGGCGCGGCCCTGATCGACGGGCTGACCACCTCCTACGCCCTGGCCCGCGCCGTCGGCGGTGTGGCCGAGACCATCAGCGCCGCCCAGATCTGGAACGCCGCCGAACTGCCGGTCGTGGCCATGGCCCAGCGGCTGAAGGCCGCCTCGCCGACCGTGCGCATGGAGCGGCTGATCTGACCGAGATCTTCGGAACCTGCGCCCCCACCTTCTACGCGGTCCGGGAGGCCTTCGAGGCCAACTTCGCCAGGGGCGAGGAGCTTGGGGCGCGGTTCTCCCTGGTCCGCAAGGGCGAGGTTCTGGTCGACCTCTGGGCCGGGTTCGCGGACTGCCAGCGCACGCAGCCCTTCAGCGACACGACGCTCACCGCCATCTTCTCCAGCACCAAGGCCATCGCCGCCCTGCTGATCGCCCGGCTGGTGGACTCAGGCAGGCTGGACTACGGCCAGACCGTCGCCAGCCTCTGGCCGGAGTTCGCGCAAGGAGCCAAGGGTGAGATCACCGTCGAGCAGGTGATGAGCCACCAGGCCGGGCTCTCGGGCTTCCCCGATCCCATGGAGCCGTCCCTGTGGTTCGACTGGGACGCCATCTGCGCCAAGCTGGCGGCCATGGCGCCGCTGTGGCCGCCCGGAACCGCCAGTGGCTATCACCCGGTGACCTTCGGCTACCTGGCCGGGGAGATCTTCCGCAGCGTCGATGGCCGGACGATGGGCGTGGCCCTGCGCCAGGACCTGGCGGTTCCCTTCGATCTCGACCTTTGGATCGGCCTGCCCGACAGCGAGCATGGCCGCACCGCCGACATGCAACGCCCCAGTGGTCCGGCCAAGTTCGGCGAGGTCAACGCGGCCACGCGGGCGGCCTTCCTCACCCCCTGGTCCTCGGCCGGCGGACGCGGGCAGGCCGAGTGGCGGCGGACCGAGATCCCCTCGGCCAACGGCCACGCCACCGCGCTTGCGCTGGCCCGCCTGTTCGGGGCCCTGGCCAACGACGGCTGGCTGGACGGCGAGGTGATCCTGTCGCCGGCCCTGATCGCCGAGGCCTCGCGGGAACGCATTCGCGGCCAGGACCTGGTCCTGCCCTTCGAGGTGAGCTGGGGCGCGGGCTTCATGCGCAACGCCCCGGTGAAGGTCTGGGGGCCGGGCGAACAGACCTTTGGCCATGCCGGCTGGGGCGGCTCCTGCGTCTTCGCCGACTCGGAGACCGGGCTGGCCGGGGCCTATGTGATGAACCGCCAGTCCACCGACCTGATCGGCGACCACCGCGCGAGGGCCTTGATCGAGGCGGCGTACGGATCCTTGTAAACGCCGCTCACCCCGGCGACCGAGAGGCTAAGCCACCACCGGCGTCGGCAGCGTCCGCGACCGGCGCCAGGCGCCGTAGGTGAAGACCGCCGCGCCGCTCCAGATGAACACGAAGGAGATCGCCCGCAGCGGCGTGAAGGCCTCGCCCTGGCTGACGCCGATGGCGAAGGCGATGGTGGGGCCGATGAACTGCAGGAAGCCCATGAAGGAGAGCGGTATCCGCCGCGCCGCCCAGGCGAACAGCACCAGCGGCACCGCGGTGATCGGCCCCGAGGCGATCAGCCAGGCGACGGTGGCGGGGCTGGCCAGGAAGTGGCCGCCGCCCTGGCCTTCCAGCCACAGCACGAAGAAGAAGCTGGGCACGGCCAGCAGCAGGCACTCGATGAACAGGCCGGTCTGGGCGTCGGCCGCCACCTGCTTGCGCACCACGCCGTAGCCGCCGAAGGACAGCGCCAGGGCCAGGGAGACCAAGGGCAGGTGGCCGAGCGCCACGGCTTGGATCACCACGCCCACCACCGCCAGGACGATGGCGGCGACGCCGATGCGGTCCATGCGCTCGCGGAACAGCAGGGTTCCGGCGGCCATGTTGATCAGCGGGGTGATGTAATAGCCAAGGCTGGACTCCAGCACCCGGCCGGAATTCACCGCCCAGATGAAGACCATCCAGTTGACCGCGATCAGACCGGCCGACAGGGCCAGCCAGGCCAGCACCTTGGGCTGGCGGAAGACACCGACCACCTGGGCCCACTGGCGCGCCAGCAGCACAAAGATCAGGGCCGTGGGGGCGCCCCAGATGGTGCGGTGGGCCAGGGTCTCCCAGGGGCCGACCCCGAGCTGGCCGATGGCCTGGAAGGCCAGGGGCACGAACCCCCAGATGAAGTAGCAGAGGATGCCCGCGCCGAGCGCCGTGCGGTTGATCTGGGCGGGCTGGGTCACGGCGGCGGACTTTCGAGGCGTCAGCTTTGGGGGCGTCTAACTAGGGTAGGCGCCAGCAGGCGCAAGAGCCAATCCCAAGCGGAGTGGCGAGGATCGGACCAGGAATCCTGTGACCCAGGTCAGATCAGCTTCCCCCGCTTGCGGGGGAAGTGGCCCGACAGCCGTGTGGCTGGAGGGTCGATGGGGGTGCGTAGTTGAGACGCTCCGGCTTCCAGACCCTCACCCCCATCGTCACGCGTCTTGGCTACGCCAAGCCTTATGACACTTCCCCCACGTACGTGGGGGAAGGGGCTAGGCGATGGCCTTGGTCTTGATCAGGCCGCGCTCGTGCAGCAGCTGAGCGATCTGGACGGCGTTGAGGGCCGCGCCCTTGCGCAGGTTATCGGCCACGACCCACATGTTCAGGCCGTGCTCGACGGTGGTGTCGTTGCGGATGCGGCTGACATAGACCGGGAACTCGCCCTGGGCTTCCTTGGGGGTCATGTAGCCCTGGTCGTTGCGGCTATCGATGACGATCAGGCCGGGGCTCTCGCGCAGCAGGTCGCGGGCCTCGTCCTCGTCGAGATGTTCGTGGAACTCGATGTTCACGGCTTCGGAGTGGCCGACCATGACCGGCACCCGCACGCAGGTGACCGTCAGCTTGATGGCCGGGTCGATCATCTTGTGGGTCTCGTTCCACATCTTCTGCTCTTCGTCGGTATAGCCGTCGTCCTGGAACGACCCGATGAAGGGGATGACGTTGAAGGCGATCTGCTTGGGGAACTTCTTCGGCGGGGTGGCGCCCAGGACGAAGACGTTCTTGGTCTGGTCGAACAGCTCGTCCATGCCTTCCTTGCCGGCCCCGGAGACCGACTGGTAGGTCGAGACCACCACCCGCTTGATCTTCGCCCGGTCATGCAGCGGCTTCAGCGCCACCACCAGCTGGGCCGTCGAGCAGTTGGGGTTGGCGATGATGTTCTTCCTGTGCGCCCAGCTCACGTCGTCGGGGTTCACCTCCGGCACCACCAGGGGGACGTCGGGGTCCATCCGGAAGGCCGAGGAGTTGTCGATCACGATGGGGCCGGCGGCGCCGATCTTCGGCGACCACTCCTTGGAGAAGGATCCGGACACGCTCATCAGCACGACATCGACGGTGGAGAAGTCGAACTGCTCGACGTCCTGGCACTTGATGATCTTCTCGCCGAAGGACACCTCGACGCCAATGGAGCGGCGGCTGGCGATGGCGTGAATCTTGTCGATCGGGAATTGAACCTCCTCAAGGATGTTCAACATTTCGCGGCCCACATTGCCCGTGGCGCCGACGACGGCTACGCGATAGCCCATCGGGGTCTCTCCTGATCTTCAAGCGGAGCGTTCCGTTACGCTCGCAGGCCTCAAATCGCAAGCTGGACGGCGCTTTTGCCGCGCGCGAAGCAGGCTAAGGTCACGCCAAGAAACGCACGCGACCTGAGGAAACCCCATGGCCCGAAACACCGGCATGCCCTTCGCCAACCTGATGGGCGTCGAGATCATCGATCCTTCCAAGGACAGGGTGATTGGAAAGCTGCTGGTCCGCGCGGACCTCTGCACCTCCGGCCACATCCTGCACGGCGGGGCGATCATGGCGTTCGCCGACGCCCTGGGCGCGGTGGGAGGCTTCCTCAACCTGCCGGCCGGATCGCGGACCACGACCATCGAGAGCAAGACCAATTTCGTGGGCTCGGCCAAGGAGGGGACCACGGTGACCGGTGAGGCGACCGCCCTGCACGTCGGCCGCTCCTCCAGCGTCTGGCAGACCCGCATCACCGGCGAGGACGGCAAGCTGGTGGCCATCGTCATCCAGACCCAGATGACGGTGTCGCTGACGGAGAAGCCGGCGGAGTCTTAGCCCCCTCCCCGGCTTCGGGGGCGGCAGGCGAGCCGGGCCACCTTACGCCTCGCCGGCCATCGCCAGGATGGCCTTCCATTCGGCGGGCTCGACGGGACAGACCGACAGCCGGAACTGCTTGAACATCTTCATCTCCGACAGGGCCGGATTGGCCTTCATCTGGGCCAGGGTGACGGGTTTCTTCAGAGCCCGGACCGGGGCCACCTCCACGGCCACGAAGCGGCCCGCCGGGTCGCTGGGATCGAGGAAGGCCTCGCGCACCACCTTGGCGATCGCCACGACCTCCAGGCCGATCTGCGAGTGGTAGAAGAAGGCCTCATCGCCGACCTTCATCGCCTTGAGATAGAGGGCCGCCTGGTTGTTGCGCACCCCATCCCAGACGGTCTTGCCGTCGCGGACCAGGTCGTCATAGCTGAACTTGTTGGGCTCGGACTTCATCAGCCAGTGGGCCATCGGCGCATTCCCTTGGAGTCTGCCGACGATATCGCCGGCCACGGCGGCGGTTGGCAAGCGGGCCGGCGCCGGACCCTGCGCGCGCATCCGGGCCGCCCTTCGCCCCGTAGGTCAGGCATGATCGATCGACGCCTCCTGCTCGCCGGCGGCCTGGCCGCCCTGCCCGGCCTGGCCCTCGCCGCCACGCCCGCCACCCGCCGGCTGACCTTCAGCGTCCTGCGCAACGGGACGAAGATCGGCGAGCATGTGATGAGTTTCTCCGGCGACCCCACCTCCCCCACGGTCACCACCGATGTGCGCATGGTCGTGAAGCTGGGGCCCGTGCCGGTGTTCCGCTATCGGCACCACGCCGTGGAGCGGTGGACCGGGGGCCGCTTCGCCAGCCTGGAGACCACCACGGATTCGGGCGGCAAGGCCGAGCGGGTCTCGGCGCGACGCACCGAGGCCGGCGTGATCATCGAGACCGCCAAGGACAGGATCACCGGCCCGGCCGGCGTACGCCCCTTCACCCACTGGAACCCGGAGGTCTTCTCAGGCCCCCTATTCAACCCCCAGGAAGGCAAGCTGCTGAAGGTCACCGCCCGCAAGGTCAGCGCCCGCCAATGGGCGGTGCGCGGCGAGGCCGAGATCGACGACTTCTATGACGAGGCCGGGGTGTGGACCGCCCTGAGGGGCAAGCTGCAGGACGGCTCGCGGATCGAGTACCGGCGCGTTTAGAGCGCCGCCAGCACCGCGTCGCCCATTTGCACCGTGGTGAGCGCGCCGCCCAGGTCGCGGGTGCGGGCGCCGTTCTCCAGCGCCTTGTTCACCGCGGCGTAGAGCTTGTCGGCGAGGTCGGTGCGGTCCAGCGACCAGCGCAGGGCCATCTCGAAGGAGAGGATGGCGGCCAGCGGATTGGCCAGGCCCTGGCCGGCGATATCCGGCGCGGAGCCGTGGATGGGTTCATAGAGGCCGGGCTTGCCCGCCACGCCGAGCGCCGCCGAGGGCAGCATGCCGAGCGAGCCGGTGAGCTGGGCCGAGATGTCCGACAGGATGTCGCCGAACAGGTTGTCGGTGACCATGACGTCGAACTGCTTGGGGTTCTTGACGATCTGCATGGCGGCGTTGTCGGCCAGGATGTGCTCCAGCTCGACGTCGGCATAGTCGCGGGCGTGCAGGTCGGTGACCACCTGGCGCCACAGCAGGCCCGAATCCATCACGTTGGATTTCTCGGCCGAGGTCACCTTGTTGCGGCGGCCGCGGGCCAGTTCGAAGGCGACGCGGGCCACCCGCTCGATCTCGACGGTGGTGTAGACCTGGGTGTCGACGGCGCGCTTGCCGCCGCCGGGCAGGTCCTCGATGAAGCGGGGGCTGCCGAAATAGATGCCGCCGGTCAGCTCCCGGACGATCATGAAGTCCAGGCCCTCGACCACCTCGCGCTTGAGGCTGGAGGCGTCGGCCAGCGGCTGGAAGCACAGGGCCGGGCGCAGGTTGGCGAACACCTCCATGCCGGCGCGCAGGGCCAGAAGACCGGCCTCTGGACGTTTGTCGCGGGGAACGCCCGCCCATTGCGGGCCGCCGACCGCGCCCATCAGCACGGCGCGTGAGGCCTTGGCGGTGGCGAGCGCCTCGTCGGTGAGCGGGGTCCCGTGGGCCTCATAGCTCGCGCCCCCGAACAGCCGCTCCTCGACCTTCAGATCCGGCGCGAGGGCGGTCACCACGCGGCGAACTTGAGCCGTGACTTCAGGGCCGATGCCGTCACCCGGCAGGAGAAGGAGGTCGGTCATGTCGGGTCTCGTCAGAGGGGGCGTTGCGAGGCGGTCTGGTAGGCGATGAGCTGGCGGTCGCCAACCCCGAACTGCGGCCAGGCGGCCCGCCAGGCGGCCATGTGCGGGGCCTGAAAGTGAGCGTCGATGGCGGCCTGGTCGCGCCAGGCCTCATAGACCCGGATCAGGCCGGGATCAGCGACATCGACGGCGTAGGAATATTCCAGGCAGCCATCCTCGGCGCGGCTGGCGGCCAGCATGGCCAGCATGTGGGGCTTGAAGCGCTCGAGGTTCTCCGGCGGGACGCGGACCGTGCCGGCGATGATGACGGTCACGCCCGTTCCAGCCAGGGCTCGGACAGGGCGCGCTTGCTCTCATAGACGTCGATGTCCATGGCGGCGGTCAGGGTCTCGCCGATGGCGTCCAGGCCCTGCAGCATCTTGGCCTTGCGCTGCGGGTCGATCTGGAAGCTGAAGGCTGCCCCCGACGGCGAGACCACGGTCTGGGCCTCCAGGTCGACGGTGACCACGTGGTTGCCGCCCTTGGCCTCCTCCATCAGGGCCTGGACCTCTTCGGGCTTCAGCACCACCGGCAGCAGGCCGTTCTGGAAGCAGTTGTTGTAGAAGATGTCGGCGAAGGACGACGAGATCACGCAGCTGATCCCGAAATCCAGCAGGGCCCAGGGGGCGTGCTCGCGGCTCGACCCGCAGCCGAAATTGTCGCCGGCCACCAGGACGCCGGCGCCCTTGTACTCAGCGCGGTTCAGCACGAAGTCGGCCTTCTCCACGCCCTGCTCATCAAAGCGGAAGTCGTAGAACAGGCCCTTGCCCAGGCCCTCGCGCTCCACGGTCTTGAGGAACTGCTTGGGGATGATCTGGTCGGTGTCGATATTGGCCATGGTCAGGGGCGCCATGCGCGCATCGAGCTTGGTGAAGGCTTTCATCGGGTCGCCTCAGGCGTTCTGCTGGATGATCAGGGCCGGGGCCGAGGGCACGCCGGACCGGAGCGTAAAGACCTTGGTGCCGGGCTTGCGGCCGGTGCGGACCTCGGAGACGTCGAAGCCGGCCGCGGCGATGCGGGCCCGGGCGGCGTCGGCGTCCAGCACGCGCCAGGCCAGGCCGCCGAAGCGGTCGGGGGCGTCAGACACCGGTGTCTTCAGGCTCGCACCCATCTCCACCACCGCCGAACCGCAGCGGAAGAACAGCTGGCGCACGCCCCACTGGTCGTTGGAACGGTCGAGGCGCAAATCCAGGTTCAGCTTGGCGCCGTAGATGGCCAGCGCCCGGTCGGGATTGGCGGTGTTGATCACCACGTGGTCGAGTTCGCTGACCGCCGAGGCCTCGCTCTCGAGGGGCGGCGACAGGGGCCAGGGCTCGCCGCTGCGGGGCGGATCCACCAGCAGGATGTTGAGGCCCCCGGTGTCGGCGGCGTTGAGCGCCGAGGTGGTCCAGTAACGCTTGCGGCCGTCATCGTGGGTCGAGCGGGTGGGACCAGGCGCCGTGCCGCGCAGGCCCCGGCGCTCGGCCAGCTTTTGGGCGTCCTGCGCGTTCTCGACGGTGAAGGCGATGGCCCAGATGCCCTCGCCATGCTCGGCCAAGTGTTTGCGGATGGTGTCTCCGAAGGCGCCCTCGCCGTGCGGGGTGATGACGTCCAGCGCCATGTTGGGCAGCTGGAACCAGGCGTGGCGGGCCCCGCCGTCGCCGCCGATCCAGTTGGGCTCGCGGCCCAGCAGGGCGCGATAGCCGGCCACGGCCGCGTCCAGATCGTTCACCGCGAGCGCGATGTGATCCAGCCCCGTGATCATTTCAGCATCTCCCGAACGTCGACGATGTGGCCGGCGATGGCGGCGGCCGCGGCCATGGCCGGGCTCATCAGGTGAGTGCGCCCGCCCCGGCCCTGGCGGCCCTCGAAGTTGCGGTTGGAGGTCGAGGCGCAGCGTTCCCCCGGCGCCAGGCGGTCGGGGTTCATCCCGAGGCACATCGAGCAGCCCGGCTCGCGCCAGTCGAAGCCCACCGCCTTGAAGATGGCGTCGAGGCCCTCTTCCTCGGCCTGTTCCTTCACCAGGCCCGAGCCCGGCACCACCATGGCCCGCACGTGGGGCGCCACCAGGCGGCCGTTCAGGAAGGCGTGCTGGGCCACGGCGGCGGCGGACCGCAGGTCCTCGATCCGGCTGTTGGTGCAGGAGCCGATGAAGACCACATCCACCTTGGCCTCGGAGATCGGCTGGCCGGCGGTGAGGCCCATATAGTCCAGCGCCCGCTCGGCGGAGATCCGCTTGTCGGGCGTGGCGAAGCTCTCCGGCGCGGGCACGTTGCCGGTCACCGCCACCACGTCTTCGGGGCTGGTGCCCCAGGTGACGGTCGGGGCGATATCGGCGGCGTCCAGCACCACCTCGCGGTCGAACACCGCGTCGTCGTCGGAGAAGAAGGTCTTCCAGTGGGCGAGCGCCATCTCCCAGGCCGCGCCCTTCGGCGTGGCCGGCCGGCCCATCATGTAGTCGAAGGTGGTCTGGTCGGGCGCCACGAGCCCCGCCCGCGCCCCGGCCTCGATGGCCAGGTTGCACAGGGTCATGCGGCCCTCCATGGACAGGCCACGGATCGCCTCGCCGGCATATTCGATCACCGAGCCGGTGCCGCCCGCCGTGCCGATGGCGCCGACGATGGCCAGGGCGAAGTCCTTGGCGCCGACGCCGGGACCCGGGGTCCCGTTGACGGTCACCCGCAGGTTCTTCGACTTCTTCTGGCGCAGGGTCTGGGTGGCCAGGACGTGCTCGACCTCCGAGGTGCCGATGCCTTGGGCGAGCGCCCCGAAGGCGCCGTGGGTCGAGGTGTGGCTGTCGCCGCAGACGATGGTCATGCCGGGCTGGGTGCGGCCCTGCTCAGGGCCCACCACGTGGACGATGCCGTTGCGGATATCGCCCATCGGGAAGAACTCGATGCCCGCTTCCTTGACGTTGCGCTCCAGGGTCTGGAGCTGCAGGCGCGCCTCCTCGTCGGCCACCGCGCCGACGCCCAGCGCCTGACCTTCGGTGGGGACGTTGTGGTCGGCCACAGCCAGGGTGCGGTCGGGGCGGCGCACGGGGCGGCCGGCGGCCCGAAGACCCGCGAAGGCCTGGGGCGTCGTCACCTCGTGGATCAGGTGCAGGTCGATATAGAGGATGGCCTCGCCGTCTTGCTCCGCAACGACGTGGGCGTCCCAGATCTTGTCATAAAGGGTCTTGCCGGACATGGGCGGCATGTAGGGTCGCGGGGGGGCGTAAGTCCAGCGCCCCGCGACGAAATCCCCCTTGCCCGCGCAAGAATTTGCCTCATGCCGCGGCTTTTTGGGCGACCGGGAGGCAACCTTGACCCGCAAGCGCCGTGCGAAGGGCGGTTTCCAGGGGGGTGTGCGGCTCCGCGCCGAGGGTTTTCACCAGCCTGGCGTTGTCCAGCAGGACGGTATTGTCCCAGAGATAGCGCATCTCCAGCATCTCCCGCAGGGTCTCGACGAAGGGAGCGACGGCGCGCAGGGCCAGCCACGGGAACCGCTTCACCGAGAGCCTGCGGCCGGCCACCCGTTCGAGGCCCGCGATCATCTCGTCGCCGGTGAGCTGGTGACCGCCGAACTGGTAGGCGGCGAAGTCGGGCAGAGTCGCCTCGATCTCCGCCAGCCGCGCCATGGTCTGGGCCAGGTCGGGCAGGTAGGCCCAGGCGTGGCGGATGTCGCGCGGGCCGGGATAGCTCACCGACCTCAGCGGCCTGTCCTTGGCCACCAGGCCCTCGGTCAGCCAGGAGGAGCCGCTGACCGGCCCGAAGAAATCGCCGGCCCGCACCACGAGGGTCCGCACCCCGGCGGTTCGCAGCCGCTGTTCCATCTTCACCCGGATCGCGCCCTTGCGGGTCCTGGGGTTCTGGGGCGCGTCCTCCGCCATCCTGGGGAAGGCGTCGGGGCCGTAGTTGTAGACATTGCCCGGGAAGATGATCCGCGCCCCCGTGGCCTGGGCCGCGGCGATGGTGGCCTCCAGCATGGGGAGGGCGAGCCCCGCCCAGTTCCGGTAGCCCGGCGGATTGGCGCCGTGGACGATCACCGTCACGCCGCGCGCCGCCGCCGTCACCTCGGCCGGCGACATGGCGTCTCCCTTGACCCATTCGATGCGCTCCAGGCCGACGGCCTCGCGGGCCGCCCGAACTGGATCGCGATGCAGGCCGCGCACCCGCCAGCCGTGGGCCAGCAGGGCCGCCGCGGCCTCGCCGCCCACCGATCCCATCGCGCCAATCACCAGGGCGGTCTTATCTGAGGCCGTCATATCGCCATCTCCGTTGAGGGACCAGGATCGACGACGGGGGCCTCAAACGAAATTGCGGATATCCGTGACTCAGTTATTCATGTGCGCATGAGCGATCCGACCTGGGACCTGTATCAGAGCCTGCACGCGGTGCTGCAGGCCGGCAGCCTGTCGGCCGCCTCCCGGTCCCGTGGCCTGACCCAACCCACCATCGGCCGCCATATCGAGACCCTTGAGCAGCAGCTGGGGGCGCCGCTGTTCCTGCGCAGTCCGCGCGGCCTGACCCCCACCGACCTGGCCGTCAGCCTGAAGGCCCACCTGGAGGAGATGCACGCCGCCGCCTCAGCCGCCGCGCGTGACGCCTCCGGTTCGGCCGACAGCGAGAAGGGCTCGATCCGCATCGCCGCCAGCCTGATCGTCGGCGTCGAGGTGCTGCCGCAGATCCTGGCCGGTTTCATGGAGCAGCATCCCGACATCGCCATCGAACTGGTGCTGTCCAACAAGATCGAGGACCTGTCGCGCCGCGACGCCGATATCGCCGTGCGCATGGCCCGGCCCACCCAGGGCGCCCTGGTGGCCCGCAAGATCGGCATGCTGGGGGTCGGGTTCTACGCCACCCAGGGCTATATCGACCGGCGCGGCATGCCCCAGAGCATGGAGGACCTGGAGAACCATGTCCTCTGCGGTTTCGACCGTGAACGGCCGCCCCTGGAGGCCCTCACCCAGATCGAGTTCCCCCGTCCGATCACCCGCGACGTCTTCGCCTTCCGCACCGACAATGACGCCGCCCAGATCGCCGCGGTCCGCGCGGGCATGGGCATCGGCGGAATCCAGCACCAGATCGCCCGGCGCGACGGCCTGGTGCCGGTGCTGGCCAACGCCTTTTCCTTCGAACTCGAATGCTGGATCGCCATGCACGAGAACCTCAAGGGCAGCCGCCGCATGCGGCTGATGTTCGACCACCTGGGGGCGGGGTTCGCTGAGTATCTGGGGCGCAAGTGATGGGCCGCCTGCCGGATTTTCCCATCGAGGGCGGCTGCGCCTGTGGGGCCGTCCGCTACCGGCTGAACGCCCCGCCGATCGCGGTCTATACCTGCCATTGCACCGACTGCCAGTCGTTGACGGGCAGCGCCTTTTCCATGGCCATGCCGGTGCTGCGCAGGGACTTCGAGATCACCCAGGGTGAGCCAGCCAATTGGCCGCGCAAGGCGACCTCGGGGACGGTGATCCCGCAGCGCTTCTGCCCCGACTGCGGAACGCGGGTGTTCACAGAGCCGCCGGGCGGGCCGCATTCCCTGACCGTCCGGCCGGGGACTCTGGACGACACCAGCTGGCTGCATCCGGTCTCGGCCTTCTGGGTGTCCAGCGCCCAGCCCTGGGTGCGGTTCGCCGACGACGTGCTGCAGTACGAGACCCAGCCCACGGACTTCGTCCCGGTGATGCAGGCGTGGAAGGCGTGGGTCGAGGGCTGAAACGAAAACGGCGGCCCCGTCGCCAGGGCCGCCGCTTGAAACTCGTAAACTCGGAAGACCTTAGTCCTCGGCGGTTTCCGCCGGGGTGACGGTTTCCGGCTTGGCCGCGCCGCCGGTGTAGGAGCGTTCGGCGATCCGGGCCGACTTCCCGCGACGATCGCGCAGATAATAGAGCTTGGCGCGACGCACGACGCCGCGACGCTTCACTTCGATGGATTCGATGTTCGGCGAATGCAGGGGGAACACGCGTTCCACGCCTTCGCCGAAGGAGATCTTGCGGACGGTGAAGCTCTCGTTGATGCCGCCGCCCTGACGGGCGATGCAGACACCTTCATAGGCCTGGACGCGCTCGCGCTCGCCTTCCTTGATCTTCACGTTGACGCGAAGGGTGTCGCCGGCTTGGAAATCGGGGATCTTGCGGGTGGCGAGAAGGCGGTTGCGCTCTTCGTCTTCCAGCTGCTGGATGATGTTCATCGGATGGTCCTCTAGGTCTTCGGGCTTAGTCGCCCTTTGGCTGTTGATTGGCGGTTCGCCGCGCCCACAAGTCCGGCCGCTGCTTCCGCGTCGTCTCTTCACGCTGCTCAGTCCGCCATTTCCGCACCAGGGCGTGATGGCCGCTCAGCAGCACCTCGGGGATATCCAGGCCTTCGAACGTCCGCGGTCGGGTATATTGCGGACCTTCAAGGAGCCCGTCCTCGAAGCTTTCTTCACTCAAGCTCTCGGCCTGTCCCAACACACCAGGGACCAGCCGCACGCACGCCTCGATCGTCACCAGGGCGGCGGCCTCGCCACCGGCGAGCACCGCGTCTCCGACGGCGACCTCCTCGAACCCGCGCGCGTCGAGCACCCGCTGGTCCACCCCCTCGAACCGGCCGGCCAGGACGATCAGTCCCGGGCCGTCAGCCCACTCTTTTACGCGCGCCTGGGTCAGGGGCTTGCCCCGAGCGCTCATATACAAAAGCGGCCGTCCTCGCCGCTCCACGCTGTCCAGCGCGGAAGCGATGACGTCCGCTCGCATCACCTGTCCGGGGCCGCCACCCGCGGGGGTGTCGTCCAGGAAGCCGCGCTTATCCTTGGAAAATCCCCGAATGTCCACTGTTTCCAAGGACCACAGCCCCTGCTCGCGCCACGCCGTGCCGATCAGCGAGACGCCGAGCGGACCGGGAAAGGCCTCGGGGAACATGGTCAGGACGGTGGCGTCGAAGGACATGTGCGGCTTTTGGACCATTGGCGTGCGTAATTCTACCGCCTTGCCCGAGCGCCGCTATGGGCCTAATCCAGCGCCTTTCGCACTTGCAGCATATTTCGAGACGGACAATGGACACCCCCGAGAGCCTGCCCGAGACCCTGTCGCTGGAACGCCTGGAGCTGAACCTGTTCCGGGGCGTCAGCCCGTCCATGGGACCGGGCCGCATCTTCGGGGGTCAGGTGATCGCCCAATCCCTGCTGGCGGCCTACGAGACCGTCGAGGATCGGGTCTGCCATTCGCTGCACTGCTACTTCATCCGGCCGGGCGATCCGCGCGTGCCGATCGTCTTCGACGTCGACCGCTCGCGCGATGGCGGCACCTTCACCACCCGCCGCGTGGTGGCGATCCAGAACGGCAAGCAGATCTTCAACCTCGCCGCCTCGTTCCAAGTGGTGGAGGACGGTTTCGAGCACCAGATCCCGATGCCCGAGGTTCCCGGTCCCGAGGACCTGGAGGACGACTCCGTCAAGCAGCGCAAGATGATGGAGAAGGCCCCGGAGGAGATGCGCAAGATGATGTCGCGCCCGCGGCCCATCGAGATGCGCTCGGTCGGCCCGTCGTCCTTCTCGCGGGGGCCCAAGCCCGCCGAGAACAGCGTCTGGTTCCGCGCCACGGCGCCGATCGGGGCTGACCCCCACATGCATCAGGTGATCATGGCCTATGCGTCGGACATGAACATGTTGTCGACCGCCATGCGGCCGCACCGGGTCGAGTGGCAGACGCCGGGCCTGCAGTCGGCCAGCCTTGACCACGCCATGTGGTTCCACAAGCCGTCGAACTTCAACGACTGGCACCTGTACCATCAGGACAGCCCGTCGGCGTCCGGCGGGCGCGGCTTCGTGCGCGGCTCGATCTACGACGCCAAGGGCGAGCTGGTGGCCTCGGTCACCCAGGAGGGCCTGATCCGCCTGCGCAAGCCGGAGGCGAAGGCTTAAAATCCCCGCTCACCCCGGCGAAGGCCGGGGTGTGGACTCTCGTTCGAAGTGCAACACCCTGGAGAAGACCTCGGCTGGGGTCTGGAAGTCCAGGCATTGTCTTGGGGTGTGGTTGTAGGCCCTCGCGACGGCGATGACCTGCTCTG
>JAGNIV010000011.1 GCA_018001015.1 Phenylobacterium sp.
CCGTCGCGAGGGCCTACAACCACACCCCAAGACAATGCCTGGACTTCCAGACCCCAGCCGAGGTCTTCTCCAGGGTGTTGCACTTCGAACGAGAGTCCACATCCCGGCCTTCGCCGGGATGAGCGGGTTTATTAGGTTGCCCACGCCCCGTAGGGATCGCTGAACGGCTTGCCCAGGGCCTGCGCCACCGCGGGATGAGTGACCTGGCCCTTCAGGACATTCAGCCCCTTGGCCAGGTGCCGGTTGGCGGCCAGAGCCTCCAGCCCCTTGTCCGCCAGCGCCAGACCGAACGGCAGGGTCGCGTGGCCCAAGGCCTCCGACGAGGTGCGCGGCGCCGCGCCCGGCATATTGGCCACGCAGTAATGCACCACCCCGTCGATCGTATAGGTGGGGTGGAGATGGGTCGTGGGCTTGGAGGTTTCGAAACAGCCGCCCTGGTCGATGGAGACGTCCACCAGCACCGAGCCGGGCTTCATCCGCGACAGGTGCTCGCGGCGCACCAGGGTTGGCGCCGCGGCGCCGGCCGTCAGCACCGCGCCGATCACCACGTCGGCCTTCAGCACCTCCTCCTCCACCGCGTCGAGGGTGGAGTAGCGGGTGAGGATGCGGCCGAGGAACATGTCGTCCAGCACCCGCATGCGCGGGATGGAACGCTCCACCACCACCACCTCGGCGCCGAGGCCGGCGGCCATGCGGGCGGCGTTCATGCCCACCACCCCGCCACCCAGCACGCAGATCCGCGCCGGGGGCACGCCGGGCACCCCCGACAGCAGCAGGCCCATGCCGCCATTGTGCTTCAGCAGGGTCTCTCCGGCCGAGAACACGGCGATGCGCCCGGCCACCTCCGACATCGGCGCCAGCAGCGGCAGGCCGCCATTGGCGTCCGTCACCGTCTCATAGGCGATGGCCGCAGCGCCGCTGGCCAGCAGGCCCTCGGTCTGGGCCGGATCAGGCGCCAGGTGCAGGTAGGTGAAGAGGATGTGCTCCGGCGTCAGCCGCGCCCATTCGATCGCCTGGGGCTCCTTGACCTTGATGATCAGCCGGCTTTTCGCAAACACCGTGTCGGCGTCGGGGGCGATCTTGGCCCCGGCTCGGACATAGGCCTCGTCGGCATAGCCGGCGCCCTGGCCGGCGCCGGTCTCCACCAGCACCTCATGTCCATGGACGACATATTCCCGGACGGCGGTGGGGGTCAGGCCCACGCGATACTCGTCCGCCTTGATCTCGCGGGGCACGCCTACGCGCATATCGATCTCCCTTATGCGAATTTAATTCGCTTAGGGCACGAGTTGGGGGCTTAATTTTGTCCCGTCAACCCAGGACGCAGCTCGCCATCCCCTCGCGGCGGATGGTTCCGGCGGCCTTGTCGATGCGGCCCGAGCGGCGTTTCACATAGGGTCCCGGCTTGGCGGCGCGCCATTTCAGCGGGCTGGGCAGGATCGCGGCCAACCGCGCGGCCTGGGCGGGCGTCAGCCGGTCTGCGCTGACGCCGAAGTTCTTCCGGGCCGCGGCCTCCGCGCCATAGACGCCCGGGCCCCATTCGACGCTGTTGAGATAGACCTCCATGATCCGCCGCTTGCCCCACAGCCCCTCGATCAGGACCGTGAAATAGGCCTCCATGCCCTTGCGGACATAGGAGCGGTCCGGCCACAGGAAGATGTTCTTGGCGGTCTGCTGGCTGATGGTCGACCCGCCCCGCGTCCGCTTGGAGCGCTCGTTGTGGGCCAAGGCCTTCTGCATGGCTCCGAAATCAAAGCCGTGATGGCTGCAGAACTTGGCGTCCTCCGCCGCGATGACCGAGCGCACCAGGCGCGGAGATATCTCGTCCAACGAGCGCCATTGGCGATTGAAGCCACGCCCCTCGAACACCCGCTCCACCATCAGATAGGTGAGGGGCGGCGGAACGAACCGATAGGCGGCGGTCACCAGTACGGGCCCGATCAGGCCGAAGATCAGCACCAGGCTCAGCACCGTGCGGCCGACCCGGCCCCAGACGCCGCGCTTGCGCGACGCGTCCCGCGGGATCTCGATGGGCGGGGCGTCGCCACGGTCGTTCACCGAGCGCGGCTTTTCATTGAGCGAGATGTCGTCCCAGGACTTGGCCAAATCCTCCCAGCCGCCCGACGCCTGCGGCGTGAGGCGCAGGCCGTCGTCCTTGTCGGGGTTCGTGTCGCTCAAGTGCGCGAGTCCTTGCCTTGACCTAGGGTGTCACTGCTAGCGATGGCGTGGAACCGGTCAAGCCGCCGCACCTCTGGAGCGCAGATGAACGTCACCGAAGCCGTCGCCAGGCGAATCTCCATCCGCGCCTTCAAGCCCGACGCCCCGCCCGCCGCCACCGTGCGCGAAATCCTGGAGCTGGCCGCGCGCGCGCCATCCGGCGGCAATCTCCAGCCCTGGCGGGTCTACGCCCTGGCCGGCGCGGCGCTCGCCGATCTCAAGGCCAAGGTCGCCGCCAACCCCTTCGGGGAGACCCCGGAATACGACGTCTATCCGCCGAGCCTGTGGGACCCCTTCCGCACCCGGCGGTTCCAGAACGGCGAAGACCTCTACGCCGCCATCGGCATCCCCCGCGAGGACAAGCCCGCCCGCCTGCGGCAGCTGGCCCGGAACGGCGAGCTGTTCGGCGCGCCGGTGGGCCTGTTCTTCTGCCTCGACCGCAATCTCGGGCCGCCGCAGTGGTCGGACCTGGGCATGTACATGCAGACCGTGATGCTGCTGGCCACGGAGCGCGGCCTCGACACCTGCGCCCAGGAATACTGGGCCCGCTATCCCAAGACGGTTGGTGACCTGTTGGGCCTGCCGCAGGACCACATGCTGTTCTCCGGCATGGCCCTGGGCTGGCGCGACGATGCCGCCCCCATCAACACCCTGCGCTCGGCCCGCGACCCGTTCGAGACCTGGTGCGAGCTGAAGGGCTTCGATTAGCCCAGCTTCCCCCATTTTATGGGGGAAGTGGCCCGACAGCCGCTTGGCTGGAGGGTCGATGGGGGTGCGAGTCTGCAACCCTGTGCACTTCAGAGTCTCACCCCCATCGTCACGCGTCTTGGCTTCGCCAAGCCTTGTGACACTTCCCCCACATGCGTGGGGGAAGCTGAATGCTACCCCACCTCGAACACCCCCGCGCCGCCCTCTTCGTCCCCCCAGGCCACCCGCTTGCCGTCAGCGGTCATGGCCAGGGCCGAGATCGGCGGGCCTTTTTCGGCCTTCAGCATGTCGATGGCCTGGTTGGACAGGTCGCAGACCCAGACCCGGCCGTCGTCCAGGCCGGCCGCGAGCCGGTTGCCCACCGGCGTGGCGGCGACGCGATTGACCATGGAGCTCTCGTCGAAGCCCACCTCGGCCGCCTGCTTGCCCAGCGGCCCGGCCGAGCCTGTGAACGGCCAGATGACCGCGCCGTTGGCGCCGGAGGTCGCCAGCATCTGGCCCTTGTAGAGGAAGGTCAGGCTCTTCACCTTGGCCGGATAGCCGCCCATCTTCAGGTTCTTCTCGTCGGCGACGCGCCAGCCGTGAAGCTGGTTCTCCTGCATGGAGCTCATCAGGAACTTGCCGTCCGGGCTGAAGGCCAGGGCCACGTGGCTGCCGGCCCACCTCAGGACCGTGGGCTTCTGCTCGGCGATCCGGGCGTACCAGAGCCAGGCGCCGTTGTAGGTGGCCGTGGCGATCCGCCGCCCCTTGGGGTCGAAGGCCACGTCGGCCACCGACTTCTCATGCACGAACACCCGGGAAAACGCCGCGTCGACGCTGTCTCGGACATGCAGCTCCTTGCCGGCGGCGAAGGCCATCAGCTTCGACTCAGGCGACGCCGCCACCGACTCGATCCAGCGGCCGGGAATCCGGGCGATCTCGGTGACCTCCGCGCCGCGGGACCAGACCACCGCCCCGTCGTCGCCGCCGGTCAGGACGCCTTCGCCACTGGGATGCAGGCAGGCCGACAGGGCCACCCCCTTGTGGGCGGCGGCGGTCTCCCCGCCCTCGAATCGGACCGTACCGTCGCCGAGCGCGAAGGCCGCCTTGCCGTGGCGGTCGAAGAGGGCGGCGGTGACATAGGCGTCGTAGGACATGCTCATCCCCGCCTCTTAGCCGCCTAACACCGGTCTTGGCGAGCCATCGGGCGCCTGGAAATTTCGCCTGGGGCGAGAGCAACTGAGGCAGCGCTTGGACTTGGCCAGGGATGGACGGCGGTTCGGGCTTTACAATCCCGATTTGATTGGCGAAGGGTGTCCGGACTGTGGATGGGCGCGACGTCATACGCGCCCCTTGGGAAGGAAATGCATATGGGTGCGAAGCTGGGCGGCGGGGGCGGCGGCAAGTTCGACCTCGGCCAAAACAGCGACATCAACGTCACGCCCTTCGTGGACGTGATGCTGGTGCTCCTCATCATCTTCATGGTGTCGATCCCCGCCGCGACGGTGTCGATCAAGCTCGACCTGCCGCCGGCGATCCCGCCGCCCCCGGGCACGAAGGTGGAAGAGCCGACCCTGATCAACATCCAGGTGGCCGGCCTCTACATCGGCGACAAGCCCACCACCCTCGACACGCTTCCGGCCGATCTGGCCCGCACGCTGAACAAGCCCAACCCCACCGAAGAGCGCGTCTATATCCGCGCCGACCGCACGGTGCGCTACGGCGAGTTCATGTCGGTGATGAACGCCCTGCAGGGCAACGGCTACTTCCAGGTCGCCCTGATCAACGAAGACCTCTAGGTCCTCGACCCAAGACAAGGAAAAGCCCGCCCAGGGAAACCCGGGCGGGCTTTTTCGTGGGAATTTCCCCCTGACCCTTGAACGTCATCCTCGGGCTTGTCCCGAGGATCCATGATCTCAGAGGCTCAGAAAGGGTTCGGCGGCCCGCCAGGGTATTCGCAACGGACGCGGTGTTTATGGATCCTCGGGACAAGCCCGAGGATGACGTTCGTGGGTCAGGGGCTCTACGCCGCGCAGGCCTCGAAGCCGGCCTTCAACGCAGCCTCGTCCAGGTTGCGGCCGATGAAGACCATGCGGCTGAAACGGTCGTCGCCGTCCTTCCACTCCCGCTGGAAGTCGCCCTCCAGGATCATGTGAACCGCCTGGAACACCAGCCGGCGTTCCTCGCCGGCCACATCCAGGATGCCCTTGGCCCGCAGGATGTCGGGGCCCTGGTCGGCCAGCAGCTGGTTCAGCCAGTTGGTGACCCTCTGGCCGTGGATCGGCTTGCGCAGGGTCAGCGAGATCCCACGGATACCGGCCGCGGCCGCATGGTCCTCATGCGCATGATCGTGGCCGTGATCGTGGTGAGCATGGTCGTGATCGTGATGAGCGTGATCATGGTCGCAATCCTCATCATGCACATGGCCTTCCTCGCCATGCGCGGGGTTCAGGAATTCGGGGCTGATGTCGGTGATGCGCGCCAGGTCGAAGCCGCCGCGGCCCAGGATGGCGTCCAGCGGCACGTTCGAACGTTGCGCCCGGTGGATGGGGGCGAGCGGATTGATCCGGCGGATCGCGGCCTCCACGGACTTCAGCTCGGCGTCGGTCACCAGGTCGGTCTTGTTCAGCACGATCTGGTCGGCGAAGGCGATCTGCTCGACGGCTTCCTTGGAATCGGCCAGGCGCAGGGGCAGGTGCTTGGCGTCCACCACCGTGGTGACGCTGTCGAGCTGGGTCTTGGCCTTCACGTCGTCGTCGACGAAGAAGGTCTGGGCCACGGGGCCGGGATCGGCCAGGCCGGTGGTCTCCACGATGATGGCGTCGAAACCGCCCTTGCGCTTCATGAGCCCTGCGAGCACCCGGATCAGGTCGCCGCGCACCGTGCAGCAGACGCAGCCGTTGTTCATCTCGAACACTTCCTCGTCGGCGCCGACGATCAGCTCGTTGTCGATGCCCACCTCGCCGAACTCGTTGACGATCACGGCGTAGCGCTTGCCATGGTCCTCGGTGAGGATGCGGTTGAGCAGGGTGGTCTTGCCGGCGCCGAGGTAGCCGGTGAGGACAGTGACGGGGGTCTTGGCGTTCATGGGGCTCATCTAGTCATTGTCGGCGCGGGATGGAACAGGCGGCGCGAACGTGATCGCTTGACCTGCGACAGGTGTTATAGAATAACACCTCTCCGCTCCCGCTCACCGCACTCTATATATAGGCGCTCGTGACCACCGCCGACCCCCCCGTTTCCGAGCCGATGGACGCCTTCCGGGGCGACCGGATCTATCTGGGCGCCGATCACGCCCGCAATGAGCGGCGGACCTGGCTGGTGGCGGCCATCTGCCTGGCCACCCTGGCGGCCCAGATCACCGGCGGCTTGGTCTTCCATTCCATGGCCCTTGTGGCCAACGGACTGCACATGGCCGCCCACGTGGCCGCCCTGCTGGTGGCCGCCGGCGCCTATGCCGTGGCCCGGACCTATGCCGCCGATCCGCGCTTTTCCTTCGGCACGGGCAAGCTGGGCTATCTGGCCGGCTTCGCCAACGCCGCGGTCCTGGGGATCACCGCCCTGCTGATCGCCATCGAGAGTATCGAGCGCCTGCTGGCCCCGGAGGACGTGGCCTATGACGGCGCCCTGCCGCTGGCGGCCGTCGCCCTGGCCGTGAACCTGGTCTGCGTCTGGCTGCTGAAGCCCGGCCAGAGACACGCCCACGACCGCGACGGCGACCTGAACCTTTCGGCCGCCCACCTGCATCTGGCCGGCGACGCCGTGATTTCCGGCTTGGCGATCCTTGGCCTGGCCGCCGGCCGCTACCTGGGTTGGACCTGGACCGATCCCCTGGCCGCCCTGGTGGGGGCGGGCCTGCTGGCCCACTTCGCCTGGCGGTTGCTCAGCCGCACCGGCGCGGTGCTGCTGGACGTCAATCCCAGCCCTGAGCTCACCGCCGAGATCCGTAGCCGGCTTGAGGGCGAGGGCGAGCGGGTGCTGGACCTGCACCTCTGGCGCCTCGGCCCCGGCCACCACGCCGCCATCATCGTCCTCGCCGCGACCGATCCGCAGGCGCCCCAGGCCTACCGCGCCCGTCTGGCGGGCCTGGCGGGCCTAAGTCACGTAACTGTGGAAGTCCGCGACCACGCGACCGCTTGACCGGAGTCCGCGGATCAGCCTTTTCAAGGTCTGATGAATCAAGGGCTTGAGCAGCTACGGGCTTGGGGCCGGTCGGGCTTGGACGGTGTGTCCGACCTTGGCGTCAATCTGCTCGTCACGATCCTGCGGGCCCTGACCTGGATCGAGGACCACGCCGCGGCCTGGCCTCAGCGCAGCCGAGACCTTCTCTTCGACACCCGAATGTTCTGGGCCGCCCGCTGGCGGCCCGCCTCCGCGCTCACCGTCATGGGGGGACTGACCCTGCTGGCCGGCGTCTATGTCGCGACCGACATCCCCGCCGAGGCCTCGCCACCTACGGTCCTGGCCGCCGGCGCCGGCGCGCCGAGGCCCCATGTCGCGCCGCGTCCCAAGCCCGGCCCGCCCCCCGAAGCCCTGCAGAAGCGGCTGGACGAGCTGGCCGCCAGCTACCGTGAGCCCGTGGGCATCGCCGTGGCCGACACCAGCGAGGGTTGGATGGCCCAGGTGGCCGGCGACGACGCCTTCCCGCAGCAGAGCGTCTCCAAGCTGTGGGTGGCCATGACCACCATGGACGCCCTCGACCAGGGCAAGCTCAGCCTGGACCAGGATGTGTTTCTGGGCCCGCAGGACCGCAGCGTCTTCTTCCAGCCCATCTCCCACAAGATCGGCGCCACCGGCTACGCCACCACCCTGCGCGACCTGGTGCGGCGGGCCCTGATCGAGAGCGACAACGCCGCCAACGACAAACTGCTGGCCGAGGTGGGCGGCGTCGACGCGGTGGCCGACATGCTGGCCCGCAAGAACCTGACCGGCATCCGCATGGGCGCCGACGAGAAGAACCTCCAGGCCAAGATCGCCGGCCTGACCTGGAGCCCGGAGATGGGCGTCGGCGGCAATTTCAAGGACGCGCGGGCCCGCCTGCCCGATTCCGTCCGTGACGCCGCCATGCACGCCTATCTCGAAAATCCGCTGGACGGCGCGACCCCGGCGGGCCTGGCCACGGCCCTGGTGGCCCTGAAGCGCGGCGAGTTGCTGTCGCAGGAATCCACCGACACCTTCCTCTCCACCATGGCCGAGGCCCGCACCGGCCCGCGGCGCCTGAAGGGCGGCCTGCCCTCGGGCTGGTCCATCGCCCACAAGACCGGCACCGGCCAGGACTGGCGGGGCGGCTCCATCGGCATCAACGACGTCGCCGTGCTCACCGCCCCCGATGGCCGCTCCTATGCGGTGGTGGTGCTGATGAAGCGAACCACCAAGCCTGTGCCCGCTCGCCTGGCCTTCATGCAACAGGTCTCCAAGGCCGTGGTGACCAGTTGGGAGCGCGAGCGCGACGACGCTCGCAAGACCCTCGCCAGCCTGCGCCCCGGAGAGTCTTCCGGAGGTCGCTGAATCCACGGCGGCTTCCGTTGACTTGGCGGGGGTCGTCTGTATAAGTCCGCGCCTTCGCACGCAGGACCTTCCCGCGGGCGTGATCCTTTTTTGCTAAAGTCCAAGGCGCGAACGATGTACGCGGTGATCAAAACCGGCGGTAAGCAGTACCGGGTTCAGGCGGGCGACCTTCTCGTCGTCGAAAAGCTTGAAGGTGAGCCGGGCGCCAATGTGGCCTTCGGCGACGTCCTGATGCTGGGCGATGGCGAGACCATCACCCTGGGCGCTCCGATCGTGGAAGGCGCCACCGTCAACGCCACCCTGATCGAGACCCGCAAGGGCCTGAAGGTGAAGATCTTCAAGAAGCGCCGTCGTCAGGGCTATCGCCGCACCCGCGGCCATCGCCAGCATGAGAGCGTCCTGCGCGTGACCTCGGTGGCCGGCGCCGGCAAGACCGAGAACTGGGACGGCGTGGTGGACATGACCACCAAGGCCGTGCTGAACGCCCGCGCCCGCAACCTAAAGCTGGAAGAAGCTGCCACCGCCAAGGCCGCGCTTTCCGCCGAAAAGGCCGCCGCGCCCGCCGCCAAGAAGGCCGCAGCCCCGAAGGCCGCCGCGCCCAAGGCTGAAGCCACCGAGAAAAAGGCCGCCGCGCCGAAGAAGGCCGCCGCCAAGAAGCCCGACGCCGAATAAGCGTCGGATCAAGACAAGTTTAGGAGACCACAATGGCTCACAAGAAATCAGGCGGTTCATCCCGCAACGGTCGCGACTCGGCCGGCCGCCGTCTCGGCGTGAAGAAGTTCGGTGGCGAGTCCGTCGTCGGCGGCAACATCATCATCCGTCAGCGCGGCACCAAGTTCTTCGCCGGCGTGAATGTCGGCATGGGCCGTGACCATACCCTCTTCGCCACCGCCGACGGCGCTGTGCAGTTCGTCACCAAGCGCGACGACCGCACCTATGTGAACGTGGTGGCTGCCGAGACCAACGCCAGCTAGGCGGAACCTCTCTTCTCCGGTTCCGCCCCGACGATCAGTCAGGCGGACCGGACAGAATCCCGAAAAGCGGGAGTCCGGAACGCCGGGCTCCCGCTTTTTCTGTTTCAGGGGTCCCGTTAGAGGACCCGGGAGGTTCAAGATGTGCTCCATCCAGATCGAACCCGTCCTCGAGACGCAGCGGCTGCGGCTGCGACGCCCCCGGATGACCGACGCCCCGCGCGTGGCCAAGCTGCTCAACGACCGCGAGCTGGCCCGCATGACCAATTCCATCCCCCACCCCTACGGGCTGGAGGACGCCCAGGACTATCTGGCCCAGGCCGAGGACGCCGAGAGCCGGGCCATGTTCGTCATCGATCACCCCGAGCAGGGCCCGATCGGGGTGGTGGGCTTCGACAGCGAGAACGGCGCCCCGGAAATGAAGTGTTGGATCGGCCGCCCCTTCTGGAACCTGGGGTTCGCCACCGAAGCCACCAAGGCGGCCCTGGTGTGGGCCAACAGGACATGGAAGCGACGCTACGTCCTGGCGCGCCACTTCTCCGACAACCCCGCCTCGGCCTCGGTGCTCTGCAAGACCGGCTTTCTCTACACCGGGGAGGTCCGGCTCTCGCCCTCCGCCGCCCGTGGCGAGGCCGTCCCCTCACGGATGATGGTCTGGCTGGCGTGAGTTTGCGGCGCTCGCGTGGTATGGCGGGCGCCGAACCTCCTTTGAGTATGCTATTGACCGTCACCGCCCCCATCAAAGCGCCCTTGGACGCCCTGCTCGCAGGGCGCGCCTTGGCGTGGCGGGTCGGCGCCGTCCTCGTGGGAAGCTGGCTCCTGGCCGCGTCCTCCTGGGCCGAGGTGGCCATGTACCCCGTGCCCATGACCCTGCAGACCTACGCCTTGCTGGTCATCGCCGGCCTGTCGGGCCTGCGCCTGTCGCTGGAGATCGTCTTTGTCTGGCTGGCCCAGGCGGCGATGGGCCTGCCCGTTCTCGCCGGCGGGGCGAGCGGGATCGAGGCCCTGATCGGCCCCACCGGCGGCTATCTGCTGGGCTTCCTGGCCGCCGCCGGTCTGGTGGGCTGGCTGGCCGCGCGGCGGGGGGGCCGCGACTGGCTGCCGCTGAGCGCCAGTTTCCTGACCGCCCATGCCGTCATCCTGCTGCTGGGCTTCGCCTGGCTCGCCTCCGGACTGGGGGCCAAGGCCGCCTTCGCTGGCGGCGTCGCGCCCTTTCTTCCGGGCGCCCTCTTGAAAACCCTATTGGCCGTCGCGACCGTCAAGCTCGTGGGCGACCGGATACTGACCCGATGAAATTCCTCGACCAGTGCAAGGTCTTTGTCCGCTCCGGCAACGGGGGCGGCGGCGCCGTCTCCTTCAGGCGCGAGAAGTATATCGAATATGGCGGTCCCGACGGCGGTGACGGCGGCCGCGGCGGCGATGTCTGGATCGAGGCCATGGACGGCCTCAACACCCTGATCGACTTCCGCTACAGCCAGCACTTCAAGGCTGAGACCGGCACCCACGGCATGGGCCGCAACCGCCATGGCGCGGCCGGCGCCGACATCGTCATGAAGGTCCCCGTCGGCACTCAGGTGCTGGAGGAGGACAAGGAAACCCTGATCGTCGACATGGACACGCCGGGCCAGCGCTTCCTGCTGGCCAAGGGCGGTAACGGCGGCTGGGGCAATGACCGCTTCAAGAGCTCGATCAACCAGGCGCCCTACCACGCCAATCCGGGCCAGGAGGGCGAGGAGCGGTGGATCTGGCTGCGGCTGAAGCTGATCGCCGATGTCGGGCTGGCGGGTTTGCCCAACGCCGGCAAGTCCACCTTCCTGGCCGCGGCCAGCGCCGCCAAGCCGAAGATCGCCGACTATCCCTTCACCACCATCCACCCCAACCTCGGCATCGTCGACCTGTCCCCCAGCGAGCGCTTCGTGCTGGCCGACATCCCCGGCCTGATCGAGGGCGCCTCCGACGGCGCCGGTCTCGGCACCCGCTTCCTGGGTCACGTTGAGCGCACCGCGGTGCTGATCCACCTGATCGACTCCACCCAGACCGACGTGGTCGAGGCCTGGAGGACGGTGCGCCACGAGCTCGAAGCCTATGGCGAGGAGCTGGGGGACAAGACCGAGATCATCGCCCTCAACAAGATCGACGCCCTGGACGAGAGCACCGTGGCGATGCAGCGCGAGGCGCTGGAAGAGGCCGCCGGCGCGCCGGTTCGCCTGGTCTCCGCCGTCGCCGGCACGGGGGTCACCGATATCCTTCGCGAAGCCTACGCCCTGGTGCGCGCCCGCAAGGCCGCCGCCGCCGTCGGCCAGGGCGGCGAGGACGAACTGGGCTGGAAGCCATGAGCGGGATCGAGCGCGCCCGCCGGGTCGTCATCAAGGTCGGCTCGGCCCTGCTGGTGGGTCCTGACGGGACCGCCGACACCCTATGGCTGGCCGCCTTCGCCGCCGATGTCGCGCGCCTGCGGGCCCGGGGTCAGCAGGTGCTGGTGGTGTCCTCCGGCGCCGTGGCGCTGGGCCGCCGCCGGCTGATGCTGGCCAAGCGCTCCCTGACCTTGCCCGAGAAACAGGCCGCCGCCGCCGCCGGCCAGTCGGCCCTGATGCGCGCCTGGGAAGAAGCCCTCGAGCCCCACGAGATCCATGCCGCCCAGGTGCTGCTGACCCGCGACGACACCGAGGTCCGTCACCGCTGGCTGAACGCGCGCGCCACGGTCGAGACCCTGCTGGATCTGGGCGTGGTCCCGGTGGTCAACGAAAACGACACCGTGGTCACCGAGGAAATCCGCTACGGCGACAACGACCGTCTGGCCGCCCGCGTGGCCCAGATGATCGGCGCCGATGTGCTGGTTCTGCTCTCGGACATCGATGGCCTCTACACCGCCGACCCACGCAGCCATCCCGACGCAAGGCATCTGCCACGCATCAGCCACCTGACGCCCGAGATCGAGGCGATGGCGGGCGGCGCGAACGCCAGCGCGGGCGTCGGCACCGGCGGCATGGCCACCAAGATCGCCGCCGCCCGCATGGCCCAGTCGGCCGGCTGCGCCACCGTCATCACCCTGGGCCGTCGCCCCTCGCCCCTGGCGGCCCTGGAAGCCGGCGAGCGGGCCACCGTCATCGAGCCCGCCATCAGCGCCAAGGCCGCCTACAAGGCCTGGATCGCCGGGACCCTGGCGCCGGCCGGGACCCTGGTGGTGGACGATGGCGCGGCGCGCGCGCTCTCCACCGGAAAGAGCCTGCTGGCCGCCGGCATCCGCGCCGTCGAGGGTCGCTTCGAAAAAGGCGACGCGGTCATCGTCCGAGATCCGGCCGGACGTGAAATCGGCCGCGGCCTGACCCGCTACGACAGCGCAGACGCCGTCACCATCCTGGGCCTGAAGTCCGACGCCATCGAGGGGGCCCTGGGTTACACCTCCGGCCCGGTGATCCACGCCGACGACCTGGCGCTCGGCCACGCCCCGGCTGAAGCGACGGTCTAAACCGCCTCGGCCCGCGCTTCCGGCAAGGCCTCGGCGCCGGCCAGGGCCTCACCGATGGTCTCGTACAGCACGCCCACCTCAATAGGCTTGCCCGCATAGGCGGTCATGCCGACGGCCATGTATTCGGCGATCTGATGGCTCATGGCGTTGGCCGACAGCGCGATAATCGGGATCGGCGCGATGCCCTGCGCGGCTTCGGCCTGACGGATGGCGAGCGCCGCGGCCACCCCGCCCATCTCCGGCATCTGGATGTCCATCAGGATCACGTCGAAGTCGGCCGTCGCCCAGGCCGAGACCGCCTGCAGGCCATCACCCACCACCGTCAGCTCTACGTCCAGCGGGGCCAGCAGCGCCGCCAGCACCTTCTGGTTGGTCGGATTGTCCTCGGCCGCCAGGATGCGCAGGCGTCGGTCGTGGGGCAGGCTGATCTCACCCGGCGCGGGGTGGGCCGGCGCGCGCGGGGTCTCGCTGACGCGCGGCAGGGGCAGACTGACCCGGAACTCCGAGCCCTTGCCAGGCTGGCTGATGACCTCGATGGTCCCGGCCATCAGCTCCACCAGCTCGCGGCTGATGGCCAGGCCCAGGCCGGTGCCGCCGAATTTACGCTCGTTGGAGTCATCCACCTGGGTGAACTTGGAAAACAGCTTCGGCAGGGCCTCGGCCGACATGCCGATGCCGCTGTCGCGAACGATGAAGTCCAGGCCTTCGGGCCGGACGGTGACCTCCAGCGACACCGCGCCGGCATCGGTGAACTTCACGGCGTTGGACAGCAGGTTCGACAGGATCTGCCGGATGCGGTCGGCGTCGCCGAGCCAGACGCCGGCGGCGTCCGGATCGACGGTGACCTCCAGGTCCAGGCGCTTGGCCGCCGCCGCGCCGGTGAAGGTGGAGACCGCCCGGCTGGCCAGGGTCTCGATATCGAATTCGACCGGCGCCAGGTCCAGCTTGCCGGCCTCGATCTTGGAGATGTCCAGCACGTCGTTCAGCACCTGCAGCAGGCCTGCGCCGGAATCACGGATGATGTGCAGCCGCTCCCGCTGGTCGGGGGCCAGGGCCTCGCGCTCCATCACCTGGACCATGCCCAGCACACCGTTCAGCGGCGTGCGGATCTCGTGGCTCATATTGGCCAGGAACTGGGACTTCATCTTGTTGGCGCTCTCGGCCGCCTCCTTGGCGACCTGGCTGCGCAGGAGCACGCCTTCCATCTCACGCCGCTCCAGGGCGTCGCGGCGGAAGACCCCCAGGGCCTGGGCCAGGCGGCCGATCTCGTCTTCGCGGAACTCGAAGGGAATCTCGCTGTCCAGGTCGCCCGCCGCCACATCCCCCATGGCCTGGGTGATCCTGGCCATCGGTCGCACAACCCGGCCGATGATGAAGGCGGCCGACAGCAGCCCGAAGGCGCAGGCGATCACCATCATGGCGATGGAGAGCTGCACCTGGCGCTCGGCCGCTCTCACCTGACGAGCGGCGTGCTCGGCGGTCAGGTCGAAACTGGCGCCGACGACATCCGTCAGGCTCTGCAGACTGTCCATCATGGCGCGGTTGAGCGCCGCGGCATTGACCGGCGTCCCGGTGTCGAGCGAGGCGAGGGCGGCGGCCCGGGCGGCCCGGAACTCCACGAAATAGCGGCGGTCGGCCTGGGCGATGGCGGTCTTCAGGCGCGGCGGGTTGAAGCTCAGGTTCGCCTGCGCGGTGATCATCCGGTGCGGCGCGTCCACGGCTCCGGTGAGCTTGGCCATCGCCTCGCGCTCGGCCGCTGTCAGCGGGCGGCCGCGCCCCAGCGCCTCGCCCACCAGCATCGCGTCCAGGCCGGCGGCCTCGCGCGCCAGCCAGGCGAGCTGTTTGACGGTCATCATCCGGGCGATGAACGGGTCGGCCTGGATCGCCTCGTTCGAGAGCTGGCCGGAGAGTTCGCCCAGCGTGTCCACCAGGTTGGAATCGGCGGTTAGCCAGGCCTGGCGAAGGGCGTCGGATCGCGTGGCGTCGGCGGTCGAGAGAGCCCGGTCCGTCACCTGGCGCATATGGTGGAACGTCGCCTGCCGGGCGCCGATCTCCGCCACCAGCCGCCGCACGGCAGGGGGGTCGGACACCACCTTGTCCAGCCGGCCCGGCTGCAGCCGGGCCAGGGCCGACCTGATCGCCGCATCGGCGCCCGCCCGACTGTCTCTCAGCGCGCGAAAGTCGTCGGCGCTCGGGACGCCGGGTTTGGTGAGCGCGATTGAGACGGCGCCCCGCTCCAACCGCAGACCCTGCATCGCGTGAAACAGGTCGCGGGAGACCTCGGCGGCCAACAGCACGCGCTGGGCGGCTTGCTGGCGCTCATAGGCGCGCAGGGCCATCACCCCGCAGGTGATCACCAGTGAGGCCACCATCACCCCGGCGATGGCCTGGAGTAACGCGCCCAGGCTGAGGATTCTCTTCATGGCGCCACGATCCCACCCCTCGCCCGGAGCGTAGGGGGCAGACTGGTAACGGCGGCTTAATCGGCGGGACATTCCGTCGCGCCATCGCGGTGAATTGCCGCCCCCGGGAAAGGTGCTTACTAAGGCTCATCTTGAGCAAATGGCGGACGACGTGGACGACGCGACGGGCAGAGGCGGGGCAGAGGCGGGTCGCGGTCGGCTGACCGCGCTCGCTCCGGCCATGGCCATCCCCTATGGCGGTGACCGCGTCGCCTATGTGTCCCAGTCGCTCGCCGACGCTTTCCAGGCCGGCGACCGGCTGGTGGTCGTGCAGGATAACGGCGACCTGCTGCACGTCCCCGCCGCCGTCCAGGCCCTGGCTGAGGCCGCCGTCGGCAAGGCCCACGACGCCTTTCAACAGATGGGTGAGGTCAGCGACGCGGCCATCACCGACTTCTTCGACGCCTTCGCCGCCCGGCTCGCCGACGACGAGGTCTGGTCCTCCATCAGCGCGGCCAACGCCGCCGACGTCACCCGGGCTCAGGCCCGCGGCCGCTCCACGACCCGGCTGACGGTCAGCCCGGCCATGCGCGCCGACATGATCTCAGGATTGCAGGCCTGGCGCGACGCCCCCGCCGCCCGAGGCAAGGTGCTGGAGACCGTCACCCACGAAGGCTGGAGCGTCGACCAGGTCATGGCCCCCCTGGGGATCACCGGGTTCGTCTTCGAGGGCCGCCCCAATGTCTTCGCCGACGCCACCGGCGTCCTGCGCACCGGCAATACGGTGGTCTTCCGCATTGGCTCCGACGCCCTTGGCACGGCGCGGGCCATCGTCGCGCACGCCCTGGATCCGGCGCTCGCCGCCGCGGGCCTGCCGAAGGGCGCAGCGGCCCTGGTGGACTCAGCCGAGCACGCCGCCGGCTGGGCGATGTTCTCCGACAAGCGCCTGGCGCTGGCCGTCGCGCGCGGCTCCGGCCCCGCCGTGACCCAGCTCGGCGCCATCGCCCGCCAGGCCGGGACCCCTGTCAGCCTGCACGGCACCGGCGGCGCCTGGATGGTGGCCGACACCGCCGCCGACGCCGCTCGTTTCGAGGCGGCCGCCTATCACTCCCTCGACCGCAAGGTCTGCAACACCCTCAATGTCTGCTGCATCGTCCGCGAGCGCGCCGAGGACCTGGTCCCGGTCTTCCTGGCCGCCCTGGACGCCGCCGGCCAGCGCCGCAGGGGCGCCAAGCTGCACGTCGTCGAGGGCTCGGAACGGTACATCCCCGCCGCCTGGCGCGACGCCCGCGTCACCGTCGCCCGTGCGCAGGGCGATTGCGAGGAACCCCTGGTGGAACGCCTGGCCGAGAGCGATCTGGGCCGCGAATGGGAATGGGAGGAGACGCCTGAGGTCTCCCTCATGATCGTCGAGGACGCCCGCCAGGCCGTCGCCCTCTTCAACCGCTACAGCCCCCGCTTCGCCGCCAGCCTGATCTCGCAGGACGTCGAGGCCCACGAGCGTTTTTACGCCGCCATCGACGCCCCCTTCACCGGCGACGGCTTCACCCGCTGGGTGGACGGCCAATATGCCCTCAATCGCCCTGAGCTCGGCCTCTCCAACTGGGAGCACGGCCGCCTGTTCGCCCGCGGCGGGGTCCTGGCCGGAGATGGGGTGTTCACCGTCCGCGCCCGGGTTCGCCAGACCGACCTCAACCTCGACCGCAATCCCGACACGGCGAAGCGGTTTTGATCCAGAGCAGTGACCATGTGGTTCGCGGGACCCGCCCGGCGCGTCCCTGAGGCCGGCCGGCCCGCGACCCTGCGCCTGGGCTTCACGCTCACGCGGGGTATGCGGGTGGGGCTCTATGGCGGCTCGTTCAATCCGGTCCACGCCGGCCACGCTCACGTGGCCGAGACCGCCCGCAAGCGGCTGCGGCTCGACCGGGTCATCTGGCTGGTCTCGCCGCAGAACCCGCTGAAGTCCAGCCATGAGACCGCCAGCCTGGCGGAACGGATGGCGGGCGTGCGCAAGGTGGCCCGCGGCCGGGCGATGATCGTCTCCGACGCCGAGACCGCCATCGGCTCCACCTACACCATCGACACCCTGCGCGTGCTGAAGGCCCGCCATCCGGGGGTGAAGTTCGTCTGGATCATGGGCGCCGACAGCCTGGCCAGCTTCCACCGCTGGCGCGGCTGGACGCAGATCATGGGCGGCGCCCCCGTGGCCGTGGTCTCGCGGCCCTGGATTTCGCTGAGAAGCCGCTTCTCGCCCGCCGCCCAAAGGTTCAGCCATGCGCGGCGCCCCGCCGGCCAGGGGCCCATCCTGGCGGCGACCCATCCGCCCCGCTGGGTGTTCCTCACCGGCCCCCTGAATTTCCTCTCGTCCACCGCCATGCGGGCGCGGATGGGGGGATCAAGATCGTGATGTCAGGCGGACTGCCCCTTTCCGCGCAATCATGATATGAGGCCTTTTAGCGAGGCAAAAAAGGAGCTACCCCGCTGAGCCCTGACCCTGCGCCGAGTGCGCACGAAACTCCGGTTTCCGCCGAGGTTTCCACCGATCCCCAGAGTCGCATCAGCGCTTTGGAAGACCTGATCCTGGCGCGTCTCGATGACGATAAAGCCCAGGATGTCGTGTTCATCGACCTGAAGGGTAAGAGCGCGGTGGCCGACGGCCTGATCGTCGCCTCCGGCCGTTCGCACCGTCATGTCGGCGCCATGGCCGACCACCTGCTGCGCGCCCTCAAGGACGAGGGCTACGGCAAGGTGCGCGTCGAGGGCATGCCGCACTGCGACTGGGTGTTGATCGACACCGGCGATGTGATCATCCACCTGTTCCGTCCCGAGGTCCGCTCCTTCTACAACATCGAGAAGATCTGGTCGGTGGACTCGGCCCACATCGCCTTCACTTGAAGCTGACGATCCTGGCGGTCGGGCGTCTGGCCCGTTCCCCCGAGGTCGAGCTGGTGAAGCTCTATGTGGACCGCGCCACCGCGGCCGGTCGCGCCCTGGGGCTCGGCCCTGTCGAGGTGGTGGAGGTCGAGGCGAAAAAGCCCGGCAAGCTCGCCGAGGCCGATGTCCTGCGCCCGCACCTCACCGACGCCCACGTCATCGCCTGCGATGAGCGGGGAAGCGCGCGCGCCTCCCGGGACTTCGCCGCCGAGATCGCGAAACTGCGGGATCAGGGCGTGCGGCGGCTGGTCTTCATGATCGGGGGCGCCGACGGCCTCGATCCGGCCCTGGTTGCGGCGGCCAACGGCAAGCTGGCCTTCGGGCCCCAGACATGGCCCCATGCCCTGGCCCGCGCCATGCTGGCCGAACAGGTCTATCGGGCGGTCACCATCCTGGCCGGCGGCCCCTATCACCGAGACTGACGCGCCTTGCCGAGCCTCCGCCCCGCCCTTGTGATCGGCGCCCTCGCCAGCCTGGCGGTGGGGATCGTCGCCGTGGCGGCGGCCAGCGAGCGCGACAAGCTGCAGAGCCTCAATGTCCGCGAGACCGTGCTCACCGCCGAGCAGGGCCGCAACCTCAACCGCCTGGCGCGGCTGCTGACCGTGCTGGAACAATTCCGGCGCGATCCCCCACCGGCCCTGCTGGTCAGCCCCGACGACGCGGTTTCCGCCGTCCGCGCCGCCATCCTGGTCAAGGCCATCACGCCGGAACTGCAGCGCCGGGCGCGGTTCTATGCGGCGGAGGCCGGCGAGATCGCCCGCCAGCGCCGCCTGGCCGCCGTCGCCAGCGAGGCCCTGTTCACCTCCGACAGCCAGCTCGCCGAGGCCCGCCTCGTCCAGCCGCCCGGCCAGAGGGACCAGAACCCCCTGCCGGACGACAATGGCGAGGTCAGCCCGCCCAAGGCCCTGACGGCGCCGGCCGATGGCCCCGTCACCCGGCGCTTCGGACAGGCCGTGCCCGGCGGCGGCAAGGCGAACGGCCTGACCATTCAGACCGCCTCTGGGGCGAAAGTGGCGGCGCCGGACGCCGGGCTTGTCCAATATGTGGGCCCCGTGAAGGGCTGGGGTGTGATCTTGATCTTAAGGTTGGCCGGTGGATACCATCTGGTGTTGGCTGGCCTGGACCGGACGAACGTCGGCGTCGGACAGTCCGTCGCGGTCGGCGCGCCTGTCGGATGGATGGCGGATGGGCGACAATCGCCCCCTGAACTCTATCTTGAGCTTCGGGAACGCGGGGCGCCGGTCGATCCGGAGCGTTGGATGAAGGGCGGAACCGGCTTGAGACCGACCGTCGGCTGAAAGAAGACTTTAGGACCTGGTGGGGTCTGATGGGGACGTGAAGCGGTTGAGCGGCTCAATTCCGCCGCAAGGGAGCCTTAGGGCCTGGTTTATGCGCAAGTATCTGTTGATCGGTGTTTCGGCCTTCGTCCTCGGGGCGGGCTCCATGGCCTATGTCAGCCAGCAGGCCCTGGCGTCGGCCCAGCCACGGGCCAAGACCTACAAGATGCTTGAGCTGTTCGGCGACGTGCTGGACACCGTCGAGCGTCAGTATGTCACCGAGGTCGACGACAAGAAGCTGATTGAGGCGGCCATCGACGGCATGCTGACCTCGCTGGATCCCCACTCCGGATATCTGAACCCCGAGAGCTTCGACGACATGCGCGATCAGACGCGCGGCGAGTACGGCGGCCTGGGCATCGAGGTCACCAGTGAGGACGGCGTGGTCAAGGTGATCTCGCCGATGGACGGCACGCCCGCCTTCAAGGCCGGGGTCAAGGCCGGCGACTTCATCACCGCCGTCAACGGCGCGAGCGTTCTGGGCCTGTCGGTGAACGACGCGGTCAAGCAGATGCGCGGCAAGCCCGGCGAGCCGGTCACCCTGACCATCGCGCGCGAGAAGGTCGATCCTTTCGACGTCAAGCTGATCCGTGAAATCATCAAGCCCAAGTCGGCCACCGCCAAGCTTGAGGGCGACTACGGCTATCTGCGGGTCGCGACCTTCAACGAAAAGACCACGGACGAAGCCGAGGCGGCGATCGCCGACCTGCGGGCCAAGAATCCGAAGATGAAGGGTCTGATCCTCGACCTGCGCAACAATCCGGGCGGCTTGCTCGACCAGGCGGTCGGCATCTCCGACCTGTTCCTGGAGGGCGGCGAGATCGTCTCCCAGCGTGGCCGCGATCCCCGCGATGTCGAGCGCTACAACGCCCGCACCGGTGACGCCACCGGCGGTCTGCCGATGGTCGTGCTGATCAATTCCGGCTCCGCCTCGGCCGCCGAGATCGTCGCCGGCGCCCTGCAGGACCGCAAGCGCGCGGAACTGGTGGGCCTCACCAGCTTCGGCAAGGGCTCGGTCCAGACTGTGATTCCCCTGCGCGGCGGCATGGACGGCGCGCTGAAGCTGACGACGGCGCGCTACTACACGCCGGCCGGCCGCTCCATCCAGAAGACCGGCATCCAGCCGGACCTTGAGGTGGCCGAGACCCGCGACGAGGCTCAGGCCATCGCCAACCGCGCCTTCCAGTTCAGCGAGGCCTCCTTCCGCAACGCGCTTAACGCCGAGGAGGGCAAGACTCGCGTCGGCGCCCACGAGCCGGCCGAGGCGCCCCCGGAGAGCTTCAACACCACCACCGGCGACTTCCAGCTGGCCCGCGCCAAGGACGTCCTGCGCTACGGGTCGGTGGCGGCCACGCCCAAGCTTCCCAAGCCCGCCGCGAAGATGGCCGAGGTGGTTTCCAAGCTGCCGAAGCTTGAGCCCAAGCCGCTCGCCAAATAGGGAGCAGGCGGCTCCGCCCCGGCGGCGGCGCCTGCGACCCCGCGCCGTGCTGCGGCGCGGCAAAAAGTAGCCCTTCATTAACCATGATCGCGCAGGCTCCCGGCTGAAGCCTTGCGCGTGGTCATGTCTATGTTTTCCAAGAAGAAGCTCGTCACGGTCGCCTCCGCTCCCAGCCCGGGGATCAATGCGCAGGAGATGTTCGCCAAGGCCATCGCCAACCCCTATGTGGGGGCTGGTGGGGCGGCCTTTCTGTTCATGTCCTCGGCCCTGATCCTCGTGGCCCTGATGGGCGATCCCAAGGCCGGCTCCCCGGTGGTGCGGATCAGCCTGGCCAAGGTGGCCGCCATGGCGGCGCCTCCCGGCTGGCGCGAGGCCCTGACCGCCGATCATCCGGGCGGCACGACCCTGTCCACCGACATCTTCCGTCTGTCGGAAAACCCGCTCGGCCCCGACGCGGCCTTTGGCCAGGCGGTGATCACCGTCCCCGGTCGCCAGGCCTTCCACGCCGCCGATCCCCTGCCCCCCGCGCCCATCGCGGGCCTGACCACGCAAGGCTCCGGCGGCCTGCTGCCCATCATCGGTCAGGGCGGCAAGACCCCGGCCGAGGCCTATGCTCGACCGTTCGCCAGCAACGGCCGGCCCAAGGTCGGTCTGGTGATCGGCGGCCTCGGCCTCAACGCCACGGCCACCCGCCAGGCCATCGAAAACCTGCCGCCAGAGATCACCCTGTCCTTCGTGCCCTATTCCGACGGCCTGCAGGGTTGGATCGATCTGGCGCGCCAGAACGGCCATGAGGTGTTGCTGGAAGCGCCCATGGAGCCGGTCGACTATCCCGACAACGATCCGGGCCCCTACACCCTGATGGCCCAGGCGCCCGGCCCGGAAACGGTGAAGAAGCTGGAGTGGCTGCTCAGCCGCGCCACGGGCTACTTCGGGGTCACCAACTACCTCGGGTCCCGCTTCGTCGGCTCCGACGGCGCCATGACCGCCTTCACCGGAGCCCTGCGCGGTCGGGGTCTGGCCTTCATCGACGACGGCTCGGCCGCACGCCGTGGCGGCGGCCTGCCGCGGGCCTCGGCTGATCGCATCGTCGATGACCAGCTCTCGGTCGAGGCGATCGACCAGCAGCTGCTGTCCCTTGAGGCCGGCGCCCTGCAGCACGGCCAGGCCCTGGGGTCGGGGTTCGCCTATCCTGTGACGCTGACACAGGTGGCGCAGTGGGCCCAAAGCGTGGAATCTAGGGGCTACCAACTGGCGCCGGCTTCGGCGCTGACCACTCGCAGGTAACTTCGCGCCCATGGACGACCTCACCGCCTATCGCCCCAATGTGGGGGTGGTGCTCTTCCACCCGGACGGCCGCGTCTGGCTGGGGCGGCGGCTGAACACGCCGGAACCCTATAACTGGCAGTTCCCGCAAGGCGGCGTCGACGCCGGCGAGGACCTCTATGTCGCGGCCAGGCGCGAGCTGGCGGAGGAGACCGGGGTGGTCTCCACCACCCTGCTGGGCCGCACGGACGGCTGGATGGCCTACGACTTCCCCCCGGGCCACAGCGGCAGCAAGATCGCCAAGGGCTGGAAAGGTCAGCGCCAGGTGTGGTTCGCCTTGCGGTTCGATGGCGAGGAAACCGAGATCAACCTCTCCGGTCAGGGCCACCCAGAGTTCGACGCCTGGCGCTGGGGCAAGCTCTCCGAGGCCCCTGGCCTGGTCGTGCCCTTCAAGAAGGCCAACTACGAGGCCGTCGTCACCGCCTTCCACGACTTCGCGGGCCTGCCGGGCCGCGCCGCCTGATGGCCGCGCCCATCGTCATGGTCCACGGCGCCTTTTGTGGCGGCTGGGCTTTTGAGGCCTTCCGCACGCCCTTCGAGGCCGCCGGCCATGCCGTGCTGACGCCGGACCTCCGGGGTCATGGCGAGAGCGGATCCGTCGCCGGCCTGTCGATGACCGACTACGCCAAGGACATCGCGGCCCTATGCGCGAGCCTGCCGGAGCCGCCCATCCTCATCGGGCATTCCCTGGGCGGACTGGTGTGCCAGCTGGCGGCCAAGCGGACGCCGCTGAAGGCCCTGGTCCTGCTGGCCCCCTCTCCGCCCTGGGGCGTGGCCGGATCCTCCATGGAGGAGGCGGTCACCGCCCTTGGCCTGATGATGGGGGCGGCCTTCGCCCAAAGCATCAGCCCCGACCGCACCCTCATGCGCACCTACAGCCTCGATCGCATGCCCAGGCCCGACCGAGACGCGGCCCTCGCACGGCTGCGCCCGGAGAGCGGCCGGGCGCTCTGGGAGGCGCTGAACTGGTGGCTCGACCCGTTCATGACCACCAGCGTCGGCACGGGCGGGCTCGGTGTTCCGTGCCTGGTGATGGTAGGCCAACGCGACGTGGTCCACCCGCCCACGACCGCCCGCCAGACCGCCCAGCGCCTGGGCGCCGACTACGTCGAGCTGGCCGGAATGAGCCACTGGCTGCTGGGGGAGACCGGCTGGCAGGAGGTGGCGACCCAGGCCTGGGACTGGCTGGAGCGGGTTGAGGCGCGGGCGGATTCAGGCGCCGCCTGAAGTCGTTCTCCAGGCGGGGCTCGATATTAACTTATTGATTTAATTGAATTATGTACTGGCCGCGCTGAAAAACTTCAGCCCGAGGACGCCGGTCACGATCATGCCGACGCAGATCAGGCGGGCCGCGGTCGCCGGCTCCTTGAAGAGGACAATACCCAGGACCACCGCGCCCACCGCCCCGATGCCGGTCCAGACGGCATAGGCGGTTCCGAGCGGCAGCGATTTCATCGCAACCCCCAGCAGGATCAGGGAAACCACCATGCTGGTGATCGTGAACAGGCTGGGCCACAGCCGCGTGAAGCCGTCGGTGTATTTCAGGCCCACGGCCCAGCCGATTTCACACAGACCGGCGACGAACAGGATGAGCCATGCCATGGCTGTCCTCCGATGTACGGGTCGTCCCGGAAAAGAGAAAGGCGCTGGAGTCGTCTCCAGCGCCTGACCTCATATGGGGATTGCGGGCTCGAATCCTAGAACTTGCGTTCCGAATAGAGCACTTCGCCCATGTCCCACTTGGCGTTGACCGAGGAGCCATCGGGCTTCTTCAGCTGCAGGAACACCAGGCCGATGGACTCATGGTCGGTGAAATACTCCCACGAGTTGGTGATGCGCTTGTAGTCGGTGGCCGGCACGTAGTCGTTGCGCTGCTGGAGCAGCTCGGGCTGGTGCAGCAGCGAGAAGATGTTGAGGCCCACGATGATCGGCTTTTCGCCGGCCAGGGTGTAGTTGAGGGCGATGCGGCAGACGTCCTTGTTGGAGCCCGGCGCGAAGACCGTCAGCGTGTAGGGCTTGGCCTGCAGGGTCTGGGTATAGGTCGCGTCGCGCCGGTTGAACTTGAAGCCCATGTCCTTGGTGGCGAGCTTGGAGATGTCGCCGCCACGCACCAGGGGCACGCAGATGCGGTTGATCACGTCGATGATCTGGCCGATCTCACCGGTGGTGGGAATGGCGTAGACCTTCTCGGGCTCAGGGGCCGGGGCGACGGCCGGAGCGGCCGCGGGGGCCATCGGCGCGGCAGGCGCCGCCGCGGCGTCCGGCGTCGGAGCCGTCGGCGCGACGGGGGCGGCGGTTTGCGCGGCGGCCGAGGTGGCGAGGCCGGCGGCGAGCAGACTGATGATGGCGGTACGCATAGGCGGGTCCCCTGACTTGCGGTCTATCAGACTCAAAGTGGCCGTCCCTCGCAAGCCCCCTAATGCGAGAATACGGCGGCGAAGAGGCGGCGCCTAAACGGCGGCCTCGACCGCCTTCTCCGCCAGGACGGTCAGCCCCTCCGGCGTCACATCGGCGAATCCGCCCTCGACGTCGAAGGCGACGATCCGGCCGCCGTCATAGACCTTCACGCGACCGCTCTTCAGGGTGGTCATGAAGGGCGCATGGCCGGCGAGCACGCCAAAGTCGCCTTCGGCCCCGGGCGCGTCGACCTGGTCGACCTCACCCGAGAACAGTTCACGCTCGGGCGAGACCAGGGAAAAGTGCAGCTTGCCGGCCATCGCGCTTAGGCTTCCGACGCGAGTTGTTCGGCCTTGGCCACCGCGTCTTCGATGGAGCCGACGTTGTAGAAGGCGGCCTCCGGCAGGTGGTCGAACTCACCGTCCACCACCGCCTTGAAGGAGCGGATGGTGTCTTCCAGGCTGACGAAGATGCCCGGCATGTTGGTGAACTGCTCGGCCACGTGCAGTGGCTGGGCCAGGAACTTGGCGATCTTCCGCGCGCGGGCGACCGTCAGCTTGTCCTCTTCCGACAGCTCGTCCATGCCCAGAATGGCGATGATGTCCTTCAGGGCCTTGTAGGCCTGCAGGGTTTCCTGGACGCGGCGGGCGACGTTGTAGTGTTCCTCGCCGATCACCAGCGGGTCCATGATCCGGCTGGTGGAGTCCAGCGGGTCCACGGCCGGGAAGATGGCCTGGGCGGCGATGTCGCGCGAGAGCACGGTGGTCGCGTCCAAGTGGGCGAAGGAGGCGGCGGGCGCCGGGTCGGTCAAGTCGTCGGCGGGCACGTAGATGGCCTGGACCGAGGTGATCGAACCCTTGGAGGTGGAGGTGATGCGCTCCTGCAGGTTGCCCATCTCGGTGGCGAGCGTCGGCTGATAGCCCACGGCCGAGGGGATGCGGCCCAGCAGGGCGGACACTTCGGAGCCGGCCTGGGTGAAGCGGAAGATGTTGTCGATGAAGAGCAGCACGTCCTTGCCCTCTTCGTCGCGGAAGTACTCGGCCTGGGCCAGGCCGGTCAGGGCCACGCGGGCGCGGGCGCCGGGGGGCTCGTTCATCTGGCCGTAGACCAGGGTGCACTTGGACCCCTCGCCGCCGCCCGGCTTGTTCACGTTGCTCTCGATCATCTCGTGATAGAGGTCGTTGCCTTCGCGGGTGCGCTCACCCACCCCGGCCAGCACCGAGTAGCCGCCGTAGGCCTTGGCGATGTTGTTGATCAGCTCCTGCATGGTCACGGTCTTGCCCACGCCGGCACCGCCGAACAGGCCGATCTTGCCGCCCTTGGTGTAGGGGCAGAGCAGGTCGATGACCTTGATCCCGGTGACCAGGATCTCCGCTGAGGTCGCCTGCTCTGCGAAGGACGGCGCATCGCGGTGGATCGGGGCGAAGAACTTGGAGTCGATCGGACCGGCTTCGTCGATGGGATCGCCGATGACGTTCATGATCCGGCCGAGCGTGGCCGGGCCGACCGGGACGGTGATCGCGCGGCCGGTGTCGATCACCGGCTGGCCGCGGGTCAGGCCCTCGGAGGTGTCCATGGCGATGGTGCGGACGGTGTTCTCACCCAGGTGCTGGGCGACTTCCAGCACCAGGCGGAAGGGCGCGCCCGTCCGTTGGTCGGTGTTGGTGGTTTCCAGCGCGCTGAGGATCGGCGGCAGGTGGCCTTCGAACTCGACGTCGACGACGGCGCCGATGATCTGGACGATGCGGCCGGTCGCCACGCCAGCGGCCGGGGCCACCGACTTGGGTGTCGCGGACTTCGCGGCGGCCTTGGCCGGCGCCTTGACGGCGGTGGCGGCCTTGGCGGCGGGGGCGGCCTTGGTGGCGGCCGGCTTCTTCGGGGTCGTAGCCATGGGTCGAACTCTTTCGGTCTGGAGCCTGTCCTTGAACAGGCTCGTTCTCATTTGTTTAGAGCGTGACGGTCGCCTGAACCGGGGTCCACTTCAGGCTGTCACCCTCTAGAGCGCTTCGGCGCCGGAGATGATCTCGATCAGCTCCTTGGTGATCTGCGCTTGGCGAGTACGGTTTTTCTTCAGGTTGAGGGCGGCGATCATGTCGCCCGCGTTGCGCGTGGCGTTGTCCATCGCCGCCATCTGGGCGGCGTAGAACCCGGCCTGGTTTTCGAGCAGGGCCGACAGCACCTGAACCGTGAGGTTCCGGGGCAACAGGGTCTCGAGGATGGCTTCCTCGTCAGGCTCGTATTCGTAGGCCGCGCCCTTGAGGTCGATCGTGGCGGCGGCGCCTTCGACCTGGGCCGGGATCAGTTGGGTCAGGGTCGGGGTCTGGACGACCACCGACTTGTAGCGGCTGAAGGCCAGGGTCACGACGTCGACCTGGCCGGTCTCGAAGAGCTCGGTGATCTTGTCGGCCACCGGCTGGGCCGAGGCCAGGCCGGGCACGCCGGCCTCGAAGGTCGCCACGAAGCGGTCGCCGAACACGCGGCGGAACTGGTCGCGCGCCTTCTTGCCCACCGTGATGATCTTCACGTCCTTGCCTTCGGCGAGCAGGCTGTTCACCCGGTCGCGGGCGGCGCGAATGATCGAGGAATTGAAACCGCCGGCCAGGCCGCGGTCGGAACTGGTGACCACCACCAGGTGACGGTCCTGACGGCCCGTGCCCACCAGCAGCTTCGGCGCCCCGTCACCGGACACGCCCGCCGCCAGGTTGGCGATCACCGTGGCCATGCGCTGGGCGTAGGGCCGGGCGTTCTGGGCGGCGTCGGTCGCGCGGCGAAGTTTCGCCGCGGCCACCATCTGCATCGCGCGCGTGATCTTCTGCGTGGATTCCACGCTTTTGATCTGGTCGCGCATCTCCTTGAGGCTAGCCATTTCTCGCCTCAGACCTTTCTAAACAACCACCAGGTGCTGTTATCCATCACGGTCGTCCGTTTCCAGAAGAAGCCGTAATCGACCAGCACGAGGTCGGAAAACATATCCAGATAGAGTCCGCCGAAGTCATTCTTGAAGAGCAGGTCCTCTTCCCCGCGATAGGGAATGGCCTCCGGCTTCGGCGAAAAATACTCAGAACAAAAAACATACTTGGCGGCGACCCGGTGCACTTCCCGCATCGTCGCTTCGAGCAGGCTGGGATCCACATGGATCAGGACCCCGGCCGTGAAGGCCAGGTCGACCGCCTTGTCGGCGAGCGGGATCGCGTGGCCGAAGCCCTCGATCACCCGTTCCGCCGGCAGGACGCCGTCCTCGACAAGCCGTTCCCGGGCCGAAGCGTTGGGCTCGATGGCCCAAAGCTCCATGTCCGAGACCGCCGCGATGCCCAGGAGGTTGAGGCCCAGATTGGGGCCCACCTCGATGGCGCTTCCCGGCATGTCGCCGTCCATCTTCGACAGCACCTCAGCCCACACCCGCGCACGTCCGCGGACGACGCCGGCCGAGGCGCCGCTGCGCTCGGTGTACCGGTCGCCGAACGCGCCGGACCAGGCGCTCAGGGCTTTGGGCTCAGGGGCCATCAGCTCAGTCTCAGGCGAAGGCCGCGACGAAGGCGGCCAGCGCGTCTTTCAGGGCGGCTTCGGTGTCCGCCTTCAGTTCCTTCGACGTCCGGATGGTGTCGAGGATATTTTGATGCTTGGCGTGCAGGTGGCTCAGCAGCTCGCTCTCGAAGCGGCCGACCTGGTTGGTCGGGATGGTGTCGAGATAGCCGCGGGTGCCGGCATAGATCACCGCCACCTGCTCCTCGACGGTCAGCGGCGCGTATTGCGGCTGCTTCAGGAGCTCGGTCAGACGCTCACCACGGGCCAGCTGGCGCTGGGTGGTGACGTCCAGGTCGGAGCCGAACTTCGCGAAGGCGGCCAGCTCGCGGTACTGGGCGAGCTCGCTCTTGATGGGGCCGGCGGCGGTCTTCATGGCCTTGATCTGGGCCGAGGAACCCACGCGGCTCACGCTGGCGCCGACGTTCACCGCGGGGCGGATGCCCTGGAAGAACAGGTCGGTTTCCAGGAAGATCTGGCCGTCGGTGATGGAGATCACGTTGGTCGGGATATAGGCCGAGATGTCGTTGGCCTGGGTCTCGATCAGCGGCAGGGCGGTCAGCGAGCCAGATCCATTATCCTCATTGAGCTTCGCGGCGCGCTCGAGGAGACGGGAGTGCAGGTAGAACACGTCGCCCGGATAGGCTTCGCGGCCCGGCGGACGGCGCAGCAGCAGGGACATCTGGCGATAGGCGACGGCCTGCTTGGAAAGGTCGTCATAGATGATGACGGCGTGCATGCCGTTGTCGCGGAACCACTCGCCCATGGCGCAACCGGCGAACGGGGCCAGGAACTGCAGCGGGGCCGGCTCCGAGGCGGTGGCGGCGACGACGATGGTGTAGTCGAGCGCGCCGCGCTCCTCGAGGGTCTTGACGATCTGGGCGACGGTCGAGCGCTTCTGACCGATGGCGACGTAGATGCAGTAGAGCTTGGCGCTCTCGTCATCGCCGGCGTTGATCGACTTCTGGTTCAGGATGGCGTCGATGGCCACGGCGGTCTTGCCGGTCTGGCGGTCGCCGATGATCAGTTCGCGCTGGCCGCGGCCGACGGGGATCAGGCTGTCGATGGCCTTCAGGCCGGTCTGCACGGGCTCGTGCACCGACTTGCGCGGGATGATGCCCGGAGCCTTCACGTCCACCCGGCGGCGCTCGGCCACGTTGGTGATCGGGCCCTTGCCGTCGATCGGCTCGCCCAGCGGGTTGACGACGCGGCCCAGCAGGCCCCGGCCCACCGGCACGTCCACGATTTCCGAGAGGCGGCGGACTTCGTCGCCTTCGGAGATGGCGCGGTCGTCGCCGAAGATGACGACCCCGACGTTGTCGCGTTCGAGGTTCAGGGCCATGCCCTTCACCCCGGCTTTCGGGAACTCGACCATTTCGCCGGCCTGGACATTGTCCAGACCGAAGACGCGGGCGATGCCGTCACCGACGGACAACACCTGGCCGACGTCGGAAACGTCAGCCTCTTCGCCGAAATTGGCGATCTGCGACTTGAGGATGGCCGAAATTTCGGCGGCGCGGATATCCATGAATTCTTACGCTCTCTTCAGGGCGAACTTGAGGGAATCGAGCTTCGAACGAAGTGAAGCATCGAACAGTCGCGAGCCGACCCGCACCTTGATACCGCCCAGGATGGACGGATCGACACGGGTCTCGATTTCAGGGTCCTTGCCAAGTGCGGTGCGCAGCGAGGCCGCGACGCCCTTGGCTTGGGCCGCGGTCAGGGCGACCGCGGTGGTGACGGTGGCCGCGACAACGCCGCGGCTCTTGGCCGAGAGGGCCTCAAAGGCCGTGATCGCCGCCGGCAGCGCCGCGAGGCGGCCGTTGGCGGCCATCAGGCCGAGGAACTTCTTGGTGGTGTTGCTGAACTTGCCCTTGGCCGCCAGGGCCGCGATCGCGCGGCCCTTCTCCTCGGCGCTGAAGGCCGGGGAGGCCAGCAGGGTGCGGAAATCCTTTGAGGAGGCGCGCATGGATTTGAGCGCCTTCAGGTCGGCCTCGACGGCCGAAAGGTTCCTGTCTTCGGTCGCGAGATCGAAGAGGGCCTGAGCATATCTGCCGCCCACATTCGAAGTCCTGGAATCGTCCGCCACTTATATGTCCGCCCGTGCGTGTCGAAAGCCCCGAATGAGGTGTCCCTCACCGCGACCTAAAGGCTTGAAAGCGCTTGGAAAAGCACATTGGCCGTCGGAGCCTGAGGAACCCCCTGGCCCGAAGCCGCGCGCCTGATAGCACGCGACTTTGCAGGCAGCAACCAAACCAGACCCTATAGAACCGCTGTAAGCCATTTAAGCAGCCACCGGGGCGGGCGCCTGACGGCGGAACACCGCCGAGCCGCTGGCCACGAGATCACCGTTCTGCGTGATCAGGCGGGCGTGGGCGAAGACCAGGGTGCGGGTGGCCCGGTCGATCCAGGCCTCCGCCACGACGGGGTCGCCGGCGGCGACGACCCGTCCATAGTCGAGGGTCAGGGAGACAGGCTCGGCGCCCGCCCCGGCCGCGCCGGCCAGCAAGGGCTCCAGCAGGCAGGCCGCGGCGGCGGGGCCGCCCGGGAAGGCGGCGGCTTGGCGAAGCGTGTCGGTCATGGGCGCTCTCATAAGCGGACGCGCGCAAAAGAAAAGGGCGCCGGAGAAATCCGGCGCCCTGAAGTTCAGGCTCGACTAGAGATTTGGAGCGGCTGGGAGGCTGCGCCGCGAGCCGGGGCGGCGGGGACAGGCGGCGAACCGCCCATCCCCGCCAATAGAAATCAGCGGCCGGCCATCTGGGTCGCCGAGGCGGCCTTGGCGTTGCAGGCGCCGAGCTTGTCGGCGTCCAGGGTCTTGCCGCTGGCGCCGAAGACGGCGACCGCGCCGACATTCTTGGCCACGGCCTTGCAGGTCGAGACGGCGAAGGTCTGCGAGGAGGGGGCCGAGGCGACGCAGAGGTCGGCCTCGCAAAGGAAGACGGCGCCGCCGGCGATGAACTTGGTCTTGGCGGCGAGAGGGGCGGTCAGCTTGGCGGTGACCGGCTCGGCGGCAAGGGCGCCGCCGGCGAAGGAGAGAGTGATGACAGCCGCGCAGGCGGCAGAAAGGGTTTGGAGCTTCATGAGAGCCCTCCAGCGTTTCGGGGAGAAAACAGATCCTTTAGGGAACCTGGCCGTGCGAACCGTTAAGTCGCCCCGGGTATCCCCACCCTGAGCGCGCTCCGAACTAAGCAACGCTAAGATAACACTGTTAAGATCGACCGCAATCGCTTTTTTCGCAACGCCGGTATGCGTAATTGCAGGGGTTAATGACGGCGCCCCGACAGGGCCTCATTCATACCGCGTCAATCTTGTCGCGTGTTTGGTGTGGCTGAGCTATCAGTCGGCCCAAGCGGGACGACCCTTTCAGGACCAAACACCCCATGGCCAATGCGCAGTCGCCCCGCCGGGCCCCTCGCACACCCGCCCAGGCCGTTCTCTACTGGAGCGCGGTGATCGGGGTCTGGGGCCTGATCTTCCTGGTGGCCTTCTTCGCGGTGTTCGCGGTCGACCTGCCCGACACCTCCAAGCTCTACGACGTCAAGCGCCAGCCCTCGATCTCCTACCTCGACCGCTCCGGCGCCCTGGTGGCGGTGCGCGGCAGCCAGTATGCGCCCCCCGTCGACCTGGAGAAGCTGCCGCCCTACGTGCCGAAAGCCTTCATCGCCATCGAGGACCGCTGGTTCTACTGGCACATCGGCTTCAACCCCTGGGGCATCGTCCGCTCCACCCTTTATAATGTGAGCCACAAGGGCGGCCCCCTGCGCGGCGGCTCCACCATCACCCAGCAGCTGGCGCGCAACCTCTTCCTGACCGCCAACCAGACCTATCGCCGCAAGGCCCAGGAGCTGATCCTGGCCGTCTGGCTGGAGGCCAAGTTCTCCAAGAAGGAGATCCTCTCCCTCTATCTGAACCGGGTCTATTTCGGCGCGGGGGCCTATGGCATCGAGGCCGCGGCCCAGCGCTACTTCAACAAGCCCGCCTCCCAGCTGACCATCGGCGAGAGCGCCCTGCTGGCCGGGATGATGAAGGGACCCTCGCGCTACTCCCCGGTCTCGGCCAGCGACCGCGCCGCCCGGCGGGCCACCATCGTGCTGGACGAGATGGTCCGCACCCGCGCCATCACGCCCGAACAGCGCGCCGAGGCCTTCAAGACCCCGGTCCGTGTCAACCCGGTGCTGGCCAACCAGCGCGCCCAGTACTTCACCGACTGGGTGGACGACCAGGTCCGCTCCCTGGTGGGGGAACCCACCGAGGACCTGGTGGTGGAGACCACGCTCGACCTTCCCATCCAGACCGCCGCCGAACAGGCCCTGCGCCGCGGGGTGGTGGCCGCCAAGGGCCAGGGCGTCGGCCAGGGCGCCCTGGTGGCCATCGACGGCGAGGGCCGGATCCGCGCCTATGTCGGCGGCGCCTCCTATGCCGACAGCCAGTTCGACCGCGCCACCATGGCGAGGCGCCAGGCCGGCTCGTCCTTCAAGCCCTTCGTCTACCTCACCGCCATGGAACAGGGGCGCACGCCCGCCACCCCGGTGGTGGACGAGCCGGTGAAGATCGGAACCTGGGAGCCCCGGAACTATACCGGCCGGTTCCTCGGCCCCATGAGCATGCAGACGGCGCTGGCCCAATCCATCAACACCGTCGCCGCGCGGCTGGCCAACGAGGTCGGGACCGGCAATGTGGCGGCCACGGCGCGGCGCCTGGGGATCACCTCCCACATCCAGGTCGACCCCTCCATGGCGCTGGGCGCCGTCGAGGTCAGTCCCATGGAGATGGCCCAGGCCTACGCCCCCTTCTCCAACGGCGGTTTCCTGGCCAAGGGCTACGGCATCGAGCGCATCCGCACCGCCAGCGGCAAGGTCCTCTACGACCACGGCGTGGAAAAGAGCGACCGGCGCGCGGTGATCACCTCGCCGGCCCTGCAGTACATGAACCAGATGATGCGCCAGGTGATCAGCAGCGGCACCGGGACCAAGGCCCGGGTCCCGGGCTTCGACATCGCCGGCAAGACCGGCACCACCAGCGACTACCGCGACGCCTGGTTCGTCGGCTACACCGGCGGCTTCGTCACCGCCGTCTGGGTGGGCCGTGACGACAACACCGTGATGAAGGGCGTCACCGGCGGCGGCGCCCCGGCCGTCATCTGGCGCGACTTCATGACCGCCGCCCTGCCGCGCCTGAAAACCCAGGCCATCCCCGGCGGCGTCATGACACCGCCGCCGGTCCAGGCCCCGGCCAGCGACCCCATCGGCGACCTGCTGTCGGGCAGCGGCCCCGGGACCGAGGCCCCGCCCGAGAAGGCGCCGGTGGAAGACATTCCGTTCTAGCTCATTCCGTCATCCCGGCCGCAGCGCAGCGGAGAGCCGGGACCCAGAGGCCATGCGCACCGCCCCTGGGTCCCGGATCGGCCTATCGGCCGTCCGGGATGACGTTGTGGATGTGAGCTAAGCCCCGAAGGCGTGCAGCCGCGCGCCCTGGGCCCGCAGCCAGGCGCGGTGCGGGCGCTCGTCCCCCACCAGGGCCTTCACATGGGCCCAGAAGCGCGGCCCGTGATTGAGCTCCAGCAGGTGGGCGCATTCGTGGGCCACCACATAGTCGGCCACCTCGAAGGGGGCCAGGGCCAGGCGCCAGCTGTAGCGGATCGAGGCCGGCTTGCCGGGGATTCCCGGCCGGCACGAGCCCCAGCGGCCGCGGGCGTCCATCACGCTCACCGCCGGCATCTTCGCCCCCAGCCTCTCGCAATAGTAGGCCGTGCGCTCGGCGAAGACGGTCAGCGCGTGTTTCTTCAGCAGCCGGGTGACGGCGCGGGCATAGGCCTCCCCCTCGCCGCGGGCGGCGATACGGGCGGGCTCGCTGTCCGTGGCCGGGAAGTAGCGCACCGGATGGGTGGCGCTTTCCAGGCGGCAGGCCTGGCCGAACAGGCTGATGGTGAGGCCCGGCGCGATGGACTGGCTCTGCGGCAGCTCGGCCATCCGCTCGGCGATCCAGGACGCCCGCTCGGTGGCGAAGGCCGCGGCCTCGCTCAGCCGGCGCACCGAGGGCGCGGTGGCCACCACCTCGCGGCGCGTGCGGTCCAGCCGCAGCGAGACGCGGCGGGCGCGGGTGTGGACTTTCAGGCGGACGACGGCCCCGGCCACATCCAGCCGGTCGCCGTCGGCCAGGGGGCGGCCGAACAGGGACATGACCCCTATCTAAGCTGCTTTTCGCGCAGCGGGAGCCCGGTCGCGGCCTTTGGTGGCGTTAAGCCGCGTTGGCGGCGTCGCGGGCCTTTTCGAAGCCGGCTTCCGACTTGCGGATGAAGGCGCGGACCCGGGGATAGATCTCCTCGCGGAACCGGCGGCCGTTGAAGACCCCGTAGTGGCCGACGTGCGGCTGGACGTAGTCTTCCTTGAATTCCGCCGGCAGGCCCGAGCAGAGGGTGTGGGCCGCCTGGGTCTGGCCGATGCCGGAGATGTCGTCGTTCTCGCCCTCGACGGTGAGCAGGCCGATGTCGGTGATCAGGGCCGGCTGCACGGCGCGGCCCCGGTGGGTCAGCTCGCCCTTGGGCAGCAGGTAGGACTGGAACACATAGTCCACCGTCTGCAGATAGAACTCCTCGGGCAGGTCCAGCACCGACAGGTACTCGTCGTAGAATTCCAGATGCTTGTCGGTGGCGTCGCCGTCGCCCTTCATCAGGTCTTCCAGATACTGCTTGTGGGCGTCCTGGTGCTTCTCGGCGTTCATCGACATGAAGCTGTAGAGCTGCACGAAGCCCGGATAGACCCGGCGCCCCAGGCCAGGATACGGCGCTGGGACGGTGTCGATCATGTTGGACTTGAACCAGGCGAAGGGCCTCTCCTCCGCCAGCTTGTTGGTGACCGTCGGCGACAGCCGCGCATCGATCGGCGAGCCCATGAAGGTCATGGTGCCGGGGCGGCAGTCCTCATTGTCCTGCGCCATCAGGGCGGCGGCGGCCAGCACCGCGGGGCCGGGCTGGCAGACGGCGACCACGTGCGGGCGCGGGCCCAGCAGGCGCAGCATCTCGCGGACATGGTCGAGATAGTCGTGGAAATCAAAGCGGCCGGCGTGCAGCGGCACGTCGCGGGCGTTGGACCAGTCGGTGATGAACACCTCGTGGTCCTGCAGGAAGGCCTCCACCGTGCCCCGCAGCAGGGTGGCGTAGTGGCCCGACAGCGGGGCGACGATCAGCACCGCCGGCTGCAGATCACGGCGGCCGGCCTTGCGCATGTCGGCCATGTTGCGGCTGAAGTGGGTGAGCTTCACCCAGGGGCTGGACCAGACCTCGGTCTGGGTGACCCGGACGGGCTTGCCGTCGATCTGGACCGAATTGATGTTCCAGGCCGGGCGGCCGTAGCGGCGGGTCAGGTTGGCGAACAGGTCGGCGCCGGCGAACAGCCGGCGTCCCAGGTCGCTGTCCTTGGCCGGATTCAGCGGTGAGGACCAGAAGCCCCGAGCGGCCCGCGCGGCGAACCGCAGCGGCGAGGCGGCGTAGTAGCCGGCTTCATACATCGTATAGAGCATGCGCAATCGTCCCGTTGTGCAATGCAGCATGCACGCTGAGGCTTAAAAGAGTCTACCCCTCTTGGGTTCCAATCTGCGGCGTGGGGACGCGGTGGCCCCTATTCCCGCATCGCCGCGCTGATCTGGGTCACCACCTCGTCGGGGCCGATGCCGAAGGGGATCACCCGGGCGAAGGCGCCCTTAGGGTTCATCAGATAGGCCGGGGTGGGGTGGTCCATCAGGTAGTCGGTCCCGGTTCCCACCTTGCGGTAGAAGGTCCGATAGGACTTGGCGGCGGCGGCCACCTGCTCAGGCGTCCCGGTCAGGCCGATGGTCCCCTTCGGGAAGGCGTCGTTGGACAGATAGTTGGTCAGCTGGGCCGGGGTGTCGCGCTCGGGATCGACGCTGATGAACAGGAACTGGACGTCCTTGGCCTTCGCCCCCAGCCGCTCCTGGGCCTGGGCCATCTCCACCATGGTGGTGGGGCAGACGTCGGGGCAGTAGGTGTAGCCGAAGAACACCACGCTCCACTTGCCCTTCAGCACGCTCTCGTCCACCGGCTTGCCGGCCTGGTTGACCAGCTGGAACGGCCCGCCCACCAGGGCGGTCTGCGGCGCCCTGAACGCCCCGGTCTTCCAGGCCACCGCGCCCAGCATGGCCAGGCTGAGGACGGCGCACACGATCACGATCAGGTTTCGGCGGGTCATGGGTGAACCTTTTGTCTCGTCACGGCGCGCGACTTGGCTGATGCTCCACCCCGAATGGCGTCCGTCAAAACCACGACGCCGTCGGGACCGGCATCCGGCCTCGATAGGCAAAGCCCCGCCCAGGCGCAAGACGAGCTGGCCTGGGATATGCGCGGCGCCGGCCACGGCCGGCTGCGGATGCGCACCCTGGTCACCCTGCGTTGGACCATCATCCTTGGCGAGCTCGCCATCCTGCTGATCGGCGGGATGTTCCTGGGGCTCAAGGCGCCCTACGCCATCTGTTTCGGCCTGATCGGCGCGGCGGCCTGGATCAACCTGCTCACCGGGGTGGCGTCCCCAGGCCAGAGGATGATCGCCGACTGGGAGGCCACGGCCCAGCTCGGCTTCGATGTCGCCCAGATCAGCGTCCTGCTGTTCCTGACCGGCGGGACGGCCAACCCCTTCATCCTGATGCTGATCGCCCCGGTGACCCTGGCGGCCGCCACCCTGCCCCTGACCCCCCTGCTGATCCTGGGCGGCGCGGCGGTGGGCGCCTCGATGGCCCTGGCCTTCCTGCACCTGCCCCTGCCCTTGGCCGAGGGCGTCGCCATGGACCTCCCCTTGAGCTTCATGATCGGCGCGGCGTCGGCCAATGTGGCGGGCATCGCGGTCATCGCGGGCAGCGTGCGTCAGGCCGCGCAGGAATCGGCCCGCATGGCGCTCGCCCTCGACGTCACCCAGACGGTGCTGTCGCGCGAACAGCGGCTCTCGGCCCTGGGCGCCCTGGCCGCCGCCGCCGCCCACGAGCTAGGCACGCCGCTCGCCACCATCGCCATCGTCGCCAAGGAGATGGCCCGCGAGGCGCCCACCGCGCAGGTCAAGGAGGACGCCGACCTGCTGGTGGCCCAGGCCGCCCGCTGCCGCGAGATCCTGCGCCGCCTCACCGACGCCCCGGCCGAGGCCTCCGACGAGGTCCACGAGCGCATGAGCCTGCTGCAGCTGGTCCACGAGGTGATCGAGCCCCACGCCGGGGTGAAGGGGGTCCGGGTCGAGGCCATCGTCAGCGGCGCGGCCGGCGCCCAGTCCCCCGACATCTGGCGAATGCCCGAGGTGCTGCACGCGCTGACCTCCTTCGTGGAGAACGCCGTCGACTTCGCGACCTCGGAGGTGCTGATCACCGCCCGCTTCGACGCGCAGAACGTCTCCATGGAGGTCCGCGACGACGGGCCCGGTTTCGCGCCCGAGGTGCTGGCCAAGCTGGGAGAGCCCTATGTCACCACCCGTCCGGGCGCGGAGGGGTCGCGCACCGGCCACATCGGCATGGGCCTGGGGTTCTTCATCGCCAAGACCCTGCTGGAACGGACCGGCGCGGTGGTGACGTTTCAGAACGGACGGCCGCGCGGCGCGGTGGTTTCCGCCCGCTGGACGCGGGCCAAGATCGAGGCGCCCTTGGCCTGAACAGGGTTTGGTTTGAGCTTGCTTAGGCGCACGAACGCGACATGATGCCGCAGAGGGCGACGCTGACAAACACGACTATCCGGGGTTGCGTAATGACAGATCTCTCCGCCGATATCGCCGCTCTTCCTGACAAGAGCCTGCTTGTCCTCGACGATGACGCCCCCCTGCGAACACGACTGGGCCGCGCCCTTGAACAGCGAGGCTTCGAACCCGTACTGGTGGGCAGCGTCGCCGAGGCCCTGGCCGCGGTGCGCACCTTCGCCCCGGCCTATGCGGTCCTCGACATGCGGCTGGAGGACGGCACCGGCCTGAAGGTGGTGGAGGCGGTCCGCGACGCCCGCCCCGACGCCAAGGTCATCATGCTCACCGGCTACGGCAACATCGCCACCGCCGTGGCGGCGGTGAAGTCCGGGGCCATCGACTATCTGTCGAAACCCGCCGACGCCGACGACGTGGCCCGCGCCCTGCTGGCCCGCAAGGACGAGAGCCCCCCGCCCCCGGAAAACCCCATGAGCGCCGACCGCGTTCGCTGGGAGCATATCCAGCGGGTCTACGAGCTCTGCGGCCACAACGTCTCGGAAACCGCGCGCCGCCTCAACATGCACCGCCGCACCCTGCAGCGCATCCTGGCCAAACGCGCCCCCCGCTGAGGCCCCGCCGTCATCCCGGCCGCAGCGCAGCGGAGAGCCGGGACCGCCAAGCGGCGGCGCGAAGCCGTCACCCAGGGGCCGCGATCAATCCCCCTGGGTCCCGGGTCTCCCTACGGTCGCCCGGGATGACGGGGTGGTGGGTCAGGAGTTGAGGGTCTCGTAGAGATCCAACCACCGTGGGTTCATCTTCTCGATCAGCTCCAGCTTCCAGGTCCTCCGCCAGCGCTTGATCTGCTTCTCGGCGTGGATGGCGTCGTGGAGACTTGTATAGACGCCGTACCAGACCAGCCGCTTGACCCCGTAGGTCTGAGTGAACCCTGGGACTCGCCCCGCGCGGTGCTGGTGGATGCGTCGGGAGAGGTGCGCGGTGACGCCGGTGTAGAGCGTGCCGTTCCGTCCGCTGGCCAGGATATAGACGTAAGAGCTCTGCTCCATGGCGCTTCCCTATTTCGTCATCCCGGACGCCGATAGGCGATCCGGGACCCAGGGGCCCCGCGCACCGCCCCTGGGTCCCGGCTCTCCGCTGCGCTGCGGCCGGGATGACGTGGTCGCAAACTCAGGCCTCCAGCAGCGCGCCCTGGCCGCCGGCCGCCCGTAGCGCCGCGAGGCGGCCGAAGGCGATGGTCAGGGCCTTGCGTCGGGCGCCGGCCAGGGGAACGCTGGGCGCCTCGCGCAGCACCGCGCCGCCGAAGCCGTCACAGACCACCAGGCCCGGCTCCTCGGGCAGGATGTCTCGCGGAAACTCCGGGGCCACGGCGAAGGCGAAGGCGTCGCAATAGGGCATGTACTCATGCCACTTGCGGTCCACCCGGAAGTCCTCCAGCCCCGACTTCACCTCGATGATCAGGATGTGGCCCTTGCGCGACAGGGCCATCAGGTCGGCGCGCCGCCCGTTGGGCAGGGTCACCTCGGCCAGGGGCGCATAGCCTAGGTCGACCAGCAGCCGCGCCGCCCCGCGGGTGACGGCGGTGGTGATCTCCGGGCGGCTGAAGGTGACGATGACGTCCATGGCCAAGTCTTGTTCCGGCTTCGTTCCGGAATCAAGGGCCGTGGCGTCAGTTGCGCGCGGGCTGCGGGAATTCCAGGCGGCTGACATCGTAGCCCAGCTGCCGCACGCGGGCGACCGCCTGGGCCTTGGCCTGGGCGCTGAGCACCGGGCGCTGGGACATCAGCCACATATAGTTGCCGTTGGGGGTGCCCAGGATCAGCCAGTCGGACTTGTGATCCAGCACCCAGTACTCCTGGCTCAGCATGCCGCCGAAGAAGCTCATCTTGATGCGGGCGTTGGTCTTGGGGTCGATGACCTTGGCCTTGGCCTTCCACTCGGTGGCCGGGTTGCTCAGCGCACCCTTGTGACAGGCCTGGACCACCGAATAGCCGTCGCCGGCGCGCACCCAGTCCGACGTGCCGCCCTGGCAATCCTTCTGCGTCTTGTTGGGCAGGCGGGCGACCTCGTACCAGCGGCCGGTCATCTTGGTCAGCTCGATGCGGTTGTCCGGCGGGGAGGGCCCCGCGAAGGCGGGCGCGGCGCCCAGCAGGGCCACGGTGGCGACGAAAAGGGTGGCCAAGGAACGCATGGTCATCATCGCTAATCGTTACCCGCCGAATGTGAAAACTGAAACGCCCCCAGCGCGAACCGCGGGAGGTTTGATGTTCAACAGCACGAATTGGACCATTGCACGGCAGCTGAGCCATGGAGAACGCTCGTCTTCTGCGGCAAGGCGCCCCGGCGGGCGGCCTTCACCCCTTGGTGGCCAGCAGGTCGAACCGGTAGTGGGCGGTGAACCGGGCGTCATCGACGCGGAATTCCACGCCATAGCCATGGTCCTCCAGCACCCCGCGCAGGTGGTCACGGCTCCACCAGGTCCCCAGCGCCTCCTGCCCCGCCGCGCGGCGCCGCTCGAACTCCGCCCAGCGCTCCGGCGTGTCATAGAAGGCCCGAAGCCGGGCGGCGTCGGGAATGTCGGTGAGGAACAGGGTCATGCCCCGCCCCGCGCAGGCCTCGAGGTTGGTGAGCAGTCGCCGCAGCATCGCCTCGTCGAAATATTGCAGCCCCTGGTTCATCACCACCTTGTTGAGGCCCGGCGGCGGAAAGTCCCGCGGCCCGATCTCCTCGGCGCCGCGCTGGAGATAGCTGATGTTCCCCGCGCCATAGTCGCGCCGCGCCACGGCGATCAGCTCGCGGGAATAATCGACCCCCACCACCGCCGCGCACCGCCTGGCCAGCCGCACCGTGATCAGCCCGTTGCCGCAGCAGAGGTCGGCCAGCACGTCGGAGGCCCGCAGGTCCAGGGCGTCCTCGATGGCGGCGGTCAACCGGTCGATCTGCTCGGGGCTGATCGGCCGTCCGCCCACCGTCCGCCCCACCTGGGCCAGGGCGTCCTCGGCCAGGGGCGCGCCCCCGTCCCAGTGGCCGCGCCAGTCACGGTCGGTGGGGATCGTGCCCCCGATCCCCGGTCCGGAAGGCCGCCCTGAGGGGTGCATGGGGAAACTCCCTGAAATCCGCCCCCGACCCTAGCCGCCTCCCGCCACCACGGAAAGCGCCGCCCGGATCCCCAGCCGCCCGGCGCCGATGCGCGGGCGGCGCGCTGGGCCAAGGGCGCGGACCGGAGAGGGCCCAAGACGCTCCCCATGGCGTGTCATCCCGGCCGCAGCGCAGCGGAGAGCCGGGACCGCGAAGCGGCGGCGCGAAGCAGTCACCCAGGGGCGGCGCGCTGGGCCCCTAGGTCCCGGATCGGCCTGTCGGCCGTCCGGGATGACGGGAATTTCGTACAGCGTCACCGGAGCCCGGTTGCTGGGCCGCCGCCCTACTGCGTGGGTAAACTCTTCTGCGCCAACGCGATCATCGTCCTGCGCTCGTCCTCGCTGCACTTCGCTTCCGTGCAGGCGCGATCAACCGCTGTGGTCACCGCTCCCGTCATGATCTTCCTCATCAGCGGCTGCTGCTGCGCCATCAGCTCCTGCATCATGAGCGGGGTCTTGGCGCGTATCGCTTGCGCGCTCGGACTTAGGGTCCACGCGAGCATGTCGCGCAATTCCGTTTCACTGAGGGTCTTGGCGTAGATGATCGCTGTTTGGTCGATCAATTGAGGGATCGCCTTGATCTCCTCCTCGACCACGTAGGTCATCACGGCCTGCCAGGCCTGGGACGCCTTGGCGTTCTCGCTCGGCATGGCGCCCTTTGCGAGCGTCGCCATGCTTGCAAACAGGGAGCGCATCTGGGCCTCCGCCGCCTGCGCGCCGCCATTGGCAGTCAGGATCTGGCGCGAGAGGCTTAGGCGTGCCGCGCTCGATGGGTCTGGCGTCTGGGCCTGGGCGGACGAGACGAGCATCGCCGCCGCGATCACTCCAATCAGGAAGGATTTCATTCTGACGTCTCCCAACATACGGCACAGCCTACTCTGCCAATGAAGCGAGCGAGGGACAACCTCTGACGGTTCTCCGCGGAAATACACGTGGACGCCCCCCTACCCCCTTCGCGCCGCCTCGATCCTCGCCACGTCGATCTTGCCCATCGTCATCATCGCCTCGAACACCCGCTGCCTCGCCGCCGGATCGGCGTCGCTCATGCCCTCGTTCAGCTGGCGCGGGGTGATCTGCCAGGAGAAGCCCCAGCGGTCCTTGCACCAGCCGCACTCGCTCTCCTGGCCACCATTGCCGACGAGGGCGTCCCAGTACCTGTCGGTCTCCGCCTGGCCGTCGGTCTCCACCACGAAGGAGACGGCCTCAGTGGGCTGGAAGGCGGGGCCGCCGTTCAGGCCCATGAAGGGGCGGCCCAGCACGGTGAAGTCCACGGTCAGGTCCTGGCCGGCCTTGCCGTCGGGAAAGTCGCTGGGCGCCGTGGCGACGGCGCCGACATGGCTGTCGGGGAACAGGCCGGCATAGAACTCGGCGGCCTTGCGGGCCTCACCGTGGTCGAACCACAGACAGGTGGTGAGCTTGGTCATCGTCGTCCTCCTTGGCGTGTTCTGATCCTAGGACGAACGGCGCGCCCGGTTCCCGACAGGGGTCCGCGACGCCGCCAAGCCTAACCCTCCCCCCACATCCGCAGAAGGTTGCCGATGGCGTTGTCGAGGCGCAGGCGGGGGTCGCCCTCGGGCAGGTCGTCGCGCGCGCGCTCCAGCTCGAACAGCAGGTCGCGCTGGTCGGCGCGCCGGACCTGGCTCTGCACCCATCCCACGCAGGCCAGCCGCATCCCGCCCGTCACCGGCGTCACCTCATGCAGCTGTCCGGTGACATAGAGCACGGCGGACCCCGCCGCCGGCCGGACGCTGGCCTCGCCGTCCCGTCCCAGCAGCCGCAGGGCGCCCCCGTCATAGGTGGCGGGGTCGGAGAGAAACACGGTGAAGCTCAGGTCGGTCCGCAGCGGCCAGCCGTGCTCATCGGTCATGGTCGCGGCGTCGGCGTGCAGGCCGTAGCGCTGGCCCGGGGCGTACCGGGAAAACATCAGCCGCGACCACCGCGCCGGGCGCGCCTGGGCCTGGAAGGTGGGATGGCCCGCAAGGGCGCGCTTCACCAAGGCGGCCAGTTCGGCCACCTGGGGGTCGTCGCCCCGCGCCTGTTCGTTCAGCTTGACCAGTCGCGCGTCGGGACCGGCGGTGGCCCGTCCGTCGCGATAGGGCGCCACGGCCAGCGCCTCGGTGATCTGAGCCACCTCGGCGGCGCTCAGGACGTCGGCCAGCACGATCATCACATCCTCACTTCGCCGAACTCAGCCAGGGCGCGCCCTGGAATCGCCACGCGCGCCCACCATATGGGACTCGTGGACCGGGCCCCTCTGGCGGCGCACATTGTGCGTTGTGATGTCGGACGCAACACGTTCCGGCGTGGGCCCCGTCTCTCCAAGCGGTTTCGCCTCCGTCGCCCAATGAGGAAATCGCGATGCCCCTGCTCCTATGTCCCAACGACAACAGCTCGATGACCACGGTGGACCGCGCCGGCGTGCAGTTTGACATGTGTCCGACCTGCCGAGGCGTGTGGCTGGACCGCGGCGAGCTGGAGAAGCTGCTGGCCGCCGCCGTCGACGACGCCCCGGCCGCTTCGCCCCAGCCGGCGATCCGCCAGGCCCCGCCGCCCGCCCAGCCGCCGCCCCAGGCCTGGGGCTACGGAGAGCGCGGCGAACGCGGCGAATATGGGGAGCGCGGCGAGTACGGCGAGCGCGGCGAATACGGCGGATACCGCAAGAAGCGCTCGATCTTCGACATCTTCGACTGATCGAGGGGCGGGGGCCGTCGAGATGCGCCCCCTCTGGGGGAGCTGGCGCGAAGCGACTGAGGGGGACTTTGACTTTTGTTTTGGGGCTTTGGGGGTCAACGACGTTGATCCCCCTCCGGCCCACCGCTGCGCGTCGGTCCACCTCCCCCACATCGGCGCTGCGCGCCTGGGGGAGGATCTAGACAGCAGGTCCCCGCTCCGATCGCTTCGCGATCTTCCCCTCCCCATAAAGGGGAGGGAGACGCGGCCACCTATTCCGCGGCGATCTTCACCGCCTGGGCGACGCGGTCCTTGAAGTTGATCTCCTGCAGGTAGGCGATGCCCTCCTCGGCGATGTCGTCGCCGACCATGCGGTCGCCCTCGGCCTTCAGTTCGTCGAGGTCGACATAGATGGCGTAGAAGGCCCGCGTCCGGTCGGTGATGATGCCGGCGTTCAGCAGGGTCTTCACCAGCACGCGGAAGATGTTGGACTGCTCCTTCATCGCCTCGCGGCGGGTCTCGTCGCTCATGTTGGCGGCCATCTCGGCGATGACGCGGTCGGGATCGAGGCCGAACTCCTCATAGAGGTCGCGCTGCTGGGTGGGGGCCACCAGGTTGAACAGCAGGGTCTGGAAGCAGTGGGCCGCCCAGGTCTCGATGATCTCGTGCTCGGCTTCCGACAGGTGCGGGATGGTGCGGTCGGCCCAGATCTTCCCGAACTTGTGGTGGAAGGCCTCGTCGGTCATCACCAGCTGCATCAGCTTCTTGCCGAGCGGGTCGCGGATATTGTTGAAGAAGGTGGCGAAGGCGCCCATGGCCAGGCCCTCCACCAGCATCTGCATGCCGATGATCTTCTTGTAGACTTCCGGGCTGCCGATGATGTCGATCAGCAGGGCTTTCAGCGTCGGGCCGGCTTCCACCGGGCGGCCCCAGCGGGCCTTGATGTACTTGGCGAAGGCCGTGACGTGGCGGGCCTCTTCGCGGGTCTGGTTGGCGGCGTATTCCTGGGCGCCCTGGTCCAGCAGCACGTGGCACAGGCTGGCCGACAGGTTCAGCGCCCCCTGCTCGCCGTGCAGGATCGAGGAGAACGACCGCAGCGCCGACTGGTTGGCGAACCGCACGCGGGTCTTCCAGTCGCTGAGGTGGTTGGAGACGTAGTCGGTGGACAGGGAAACGATCATGTCCTCCGGCAGGAGCATCTCGTTCTCCATGTCGAAGGGCTCGTCGAAGTCGATGTACTTCTTGTCGAGCGGATCCCAGAAATGGTCGTGGGTGGCCGAGATGATCTTGTCGAAGGCCGTCGAGCGGGCGCCGTAGCGGTCGAGATCCAGCATGGCCTCGAAGTCGTCGGGGGCCACGGCCTCGTAGATGATGTCCTTGGTGATGTTGCCGTCGGCGGCCATGGGCTCGTCTCCTGGTCGGGGCGCATTGCGCCCAGGTTTCCTCTTGCAGCGACGATCACCCGCGAATGCGGCTGAGTCAACAAAGTTGACGGGGTCGTCATTTTCCAAACCCTACGTCATCCCGGCCGCAGCGAAGCGGAGAGCCGGGGCCCAGATCCATCCAGGGCCTTGGATCAGGATCCCCGTTCGGATGTTCGGCGTCACGCACCCTCGATGGCGTCGATGTCGTCGTCGGAGAGGCCGAAGTGGTGGCCGATCTCGTGGACCAGGACGTGGGTGACCAGCTCGGCCAGCGTCACGTCGCCGCGGTCGACCCACTCGTCCAGGATCGGGCGGCGGTAGAGGAAGATCATCGAGGGCTGCGGCGAGGGGTCGAACACCGTGCGCCGGCCGATGTCGACGCCCTGATAGAGGCCGGTCAGCTCGAAGGCGTCCTCGATCCCCAGTTCGTCGAGCACATCGCGGGCGGCGAACTCATCGACCCGGAAGATCACGTCCCCGGTCATCTGGCGGAAGGCGTCGGGCAGGGCGGCGAAAGCCTGCTCCGCCAGGGCCGCGAGGTCGTCGAGGGAGGGGGCCAGGCCGCCGGCGTCGGGGGGGTTACTCATCGGGCATGATGATATGCGGCGCCTCGGGGGGCCGTGTCTCGAACAGACCGATATCCAGCGGCTGCTGCGGCTTGACCGGCCGCATGGGGGTGCGGGCCAGGTCGCGCAGGGCCTGATAGTCCAGGGGTTCGCGGGCCTTGCGGCGGGCGTCGCGCGCCTGGGGGCCCTCGGCCGCCTTCGCCGCCGAGGCCAGCCGCCAATAGCTCACCTGCAGCCGCCAAACCGTGCGCGGCGCGGGCTTGGGCGCCGGCCAGCGGCGGCCGTCGGCCATCGCCGGCGCCACCGGGGGCGGCGGCCGCCCGTCGATGATCTCGGCCAGCCGGCAGTAGCGGTCCTCGGCGGCGGGCGACACGCTCCGGCCCGGCCGCTCGTCCTCGACCCGGCCGGCATGGGCGTCCAGCGCCGCCTCGCGGCTGGCGTAGGGCGGCCCCAGCGGCTCGGTGACGAAGACCACCGCCTGGCCGGCCGCGGCCTGGGCCTCGCGTTCGCGCGCCGTCCGGGCCAGCGGCGCCTGCAGGGCGGCCTCCACATTGGCGGCCACCGGATAGAGGATCGCGGTCATGGCTGGATTATCGCCGAACGGGACGCGAACGCCTATGTTCATCCTGATGATTCGGCAGGCAAAAGCACCGGCGCGCCAGGTGACGCGATGAGCGAGCTGGACCTGATCCTGGCCGCCGCCGCCGGCGCCGTGCTGCTGGCCATCTGCGCGACCCTTTGGGCGCTGGCCCAGCGCCGGCAATCCGACGCCCGGATCGAGGCCCTGAAGACCCAGATCGCCACCCTGGAGGCCGGGGCCGAAGCCGCCCAGGCCTCGGCGGAGGCCTTCGATTCCGCCCTGCTCGCCGTCGAGGACGGTCACGCCCTGCTGGCCTCGGGCGAAGAGAGTTTGGCGGCCTGCATTTCGGCGCTCGGTCTCGCCGACAGCGATCCCCAGCACGTCGTGGCCGCCCTGATGCGCGCCGACCCCGACCACGCCCGGCGGCTGCGCGCCCTGTTCGAGCGCGGCGAGGCCTGCGCCTTCGAGGTCCAGGGGACCGGCGGCCGGGTGGCGGTCGAGGGCCGCGCCGCCGGCGCCCTGGCCTGGCTGCGCCTGTCAGCCGTGGTGGGGGAGGACGCCGGCCTGCCGACCGCCCCGCGCTTCGCCGCCTTCCTGGACTCCCGCGCGACGCCCGCCTGGATCGCCGCCGCCGACGGCAGCCCGGTCTGGGTCAACGCCGCCTGGCTGGCCGCCGTCGACTCCGCCAGCCTGGACGACGCCGCCGCCAAGGGGCTGAGCTTCGACAAGGCCTGCGACGCCCTGGCCGCCGAGGCCGCCAACCTGGGCCAGAAGCGCGAGGCCCTGCGCTGGTCCAGCTTCGCGGGCCGCCGGCGCGCCTTCCAGATCACCGCCCAGCCCCTGGAGGGCGGCGGCGTCGGGGTCTGGACCGAGGACGTCACCGAGCTGGAGGAGCTGCGCGAGGCCCTCAAGCGCCACGTCGAGGCCCACGACGAGACGCTGAACCACATCGCCGACGCGGTCGCCATCTTCTCCAAGACCAAGCGGCTGATCTTCCACAACACCGCCTTCGCCGACCTCTGGGGCCTGGAGCCCGCCTGGTTGGCCGAGCGCCCGACCCATTCGGAGATCCTCGACCGCCTGCGCCAGCGCCGGCGGCTGCCCGAGACCGCCGACTACACCAAGTGGAAGGCCGCCGAGCTCGACCGCTACGAGGCCCTGGACGCCTCCCCCGACGACATGTGGTCCATCCCCGACGGCCGCACGCTCAAGGTCGGCCGCCAGGTCCATCCGCTCGGCGGCATCGTCCTGCTGTTCTCCGACATCACCGGCGAGCTGCGGCTGAAGGCCCAGTACAACGCCCTGATCCAGGTGCAGCAGGCCACCCTCGACAAGCTCAACGACGCCGTCGCGGTGTTCGGCGCCGATGGCCGCCTGCGCCTGCACAACGACGCCTTCGAGCGGTTCTGGAACATCACCCCCCAGCAGCTGGACCAGGCCCACGACTTCGAGGGCGTCGTCGAGCTCTGCGTGCCGCGCCTGCACGACATGGGCTTCTGGCGCGAGCTGAAGGGCCGGGTGGCCGACACCGACCCACAGGCCCGCGCCCCCATCTCCGGCGAGGTGAAGACCAGCGACAGCCGCATCGTGGTCTACCAGTCGCGCCCCCTGCCCGACGGCGCCACCCTGATCGCGTTCGGGGATGTCACCGACGCCCGCAAGCTGGAGAGCGCGCTGGCTGACCGGTCCGCGGCGCTCGCCGAGACCGAGCGGCTGAAGCGCGACTTCGTGGGCAATGTCTCGTACGAACTGCGCACCCCGCTCACCACCATCATCGGCTATTCGGAGCTGCTGGAGCGCTCAGGCGAGAACCTGTCGGAGCGCGGCCGCGGCCACGCGGCCGCCGTCCGCAGCGCCGCCACCCAGCTCGCCCGCTCCATCGACGACGTGCTGGACATGGCCCAGATCGACGCCGACGAGATGGCGCTGGACCTGGAGGACGTTCACGTCGCCCAGCTGCTCAACGACGCCGCCGCGCGGCGCGCCGACGAGGCCGCCGCCGCCCAGGTCACCGTCAAGGTCGAGTATCCCGACGATATCGGCCTGATCCGCGGCGACGTGAAACGCCTGGCCCAGACCCTGGACCACCTCACCGAGAACGCCATCCGCCAGACCCCGCCCGAGGGGAGCGTCACCATCTCGGCCCGCCGGGCGCTGGGCGAGATCCAGCTGCAGGTCACCGACACCGGGCGCGGCATCCCCTTCCACGTCCAGGCGCACATCTTCGACCGCTTCATCGGCCGCGAGCGCGGCGGGCCCGGCCTGGGCCTGGCCCTGGTAAAGTCCCTCGTCGAGCTGCACGGCGGCTGGGTGGCCCTGGAGAGCGAGCCCGGCGCCGGCGCCACCTTCACCTGCCACCTGCCCGAGGAAGCCCAGGGCGCGGCGGGACATCCAGAGTTGGGCTTCTAGAGCCAGATTTCGCGCGGATATCGGACCTTCCGTCCGTCTCCTCTTGCGGGGTGGCTCCCAGAACAATCCCCGTCATCCCGGCTCTCCGCTGCGCTGCGGCCGGGATGACGTGATGGTTTGCGGCCCGTCACCAGGCCCCTGAGGATCGGGGTTGCAAAGAACCAGGTGAAACCGCCGCGCCTCCCCTGCTAGTCTGGTCCCAACCAGACAACACAGCAGGGGACGAAACATGATCAAGACCAGGATCACGGAGATGTTCGGCGTCGAGACGCCGCTGATCATGGGGGGGATGACCGGCGTCGGCTACGCCCGCCTGGTGGCCGCCGTGGCCAATGCCGGGGCGCTCGGCTTCATCACCGCCCACCACTCCAACAACAAGCAGGAGCTGCTCGATGAAATCGAGCTGTGCCGCAGCCTGACCGACAAGCCGTTCGGGGTGAACCTCACCCTGCTGCCGTCGCTGAACAAGATTCCCTACGACGAGTACCGCGAGGCCATCATCGAGAGCGGCATCAAGATCGTCGAGACCGCCGGCCGCAATCCCACCGACCACCTGCCCGCCTTCAAGGAGGCCGGGGTGAAGGTGATCCACAAGTGCACCTCGGTCCGCCACGCGGTGACCGCCGTGCGCCACGGCGTGGACATCGTCTCCATCGACGGCTTCGAGTGCGCCGGTCACCCGGGCGAGGACGACGTCGGCCTGATCGTGCTGCTGCCGGCCACGGTGGACGCGCTCGGCGACACCCCGGTGATCGCCTCGGGCGGCATGGCCGACGGCCGCAGCCTGGCCGCGGCCCTGATGCTGGGCGCCGACGGGGTCAACATGGGCACCCGCTTCATGGCCACCCAGGAGTGCGCCATCCACGAGAACGTGAAGAAGAAGATCGTCGAGAACACCGAGCGCGACACCCTGCTGACCAACCGCACCCTGCGCAACACCAGCCGCGTGGCCCGCAACGCGGTGTCGGAAGAGGTGGTGGCCATCCAGCAGGACTCCACCAAGACCATCGAGGACGTGCGCCACCTGGTGGCTGGCGTCCGCGGCCGCACCAACGTCATGGGCGCCGGCGACACCGACGGCGGCATCTGGACCGTCGGCCAGAGCCAGGGCCTGATCCACGACATCCCCACCTGCAAGGACATGGTGGCCAACATCATGGCCGAAGCCGAACAGGTCCTCACCCGGAACGCCAAGCGCGTGGTGGTGAGCGCCTAGCTCCTGGACGTCATCCCGGACGCCGAAGGCGATCCGGGATGACGGTGAGGCCACACCCCCAACTCCGCTCATCCCGGCGAAGGCCGGGACCCAGATTCATCTCCGGCCGTCAGAGATGATCCCTATCCCCGCCCAGGCTTCTCATGAGGCCTAAGTGGGTTTCACCTGGGTCCCGGCCTTCGCCGGGATGAGCGGATGGGGGTGACGCCCCGCCAGGATTTCTCAGGCACCCCCCATGCCCCGCATCGCCGCCGCCCAGACGCCGGAATTCCGCGAAGACGTCGATGCCGCCCTCGCCTACGCCCTGACCGTCATCGCCGAGGCGACCACCCAGGGCGCCGACCTGCTGGTGTTCCCGGAGGGCTACCTCCAGGGCTACCTCACCGACGAACCCCTGGCGCGGCGCCACGCCCTCAACCTGACCTCCCCAGAGTTCGAGGCCATCCTCACCCGCCTCCCGACCACCGCCCCCACCCTCGTCCTGGGCCTGATCGAGGAAGAGGGCGGCCGCGTCTTCAACACCGCCGCCGTCATCGCCCATGGCGAACTCGTGGGCCGCTACCGCAAGACCCACCTGCTGGCCGGGGAGGCCTTCTTCGGCCCCGGAACCGACTGCCCCGCCTTCGAGGCCGGCGGCGTCAGGTTCGGGATCAACATCTGCTACGACACCAACTTCCCGGACGCCGCCCAGGCCGTCGCCGACACCGGCGCCACCCTGCTGGTCTGCTGCGCCAACAACATGATGCGCCGCGCCAACGCCGAGCCCTGGCGCGACCGCCACAACCCCATCCGCGGCGAACGCTGCCGCGAGACCGGGCTGTGGCTGATCTCCGCCGACGTCACGGGCCAGCGCGGAGAACGCGTCGCCTGGGGCCCCACGGCGGTGCTGAACCCGCAGGGCGAGGTGGTGGCCCAACTGCCGCTGGACCAGCCCGGCCTGCTGGTGTTCGACATGCCGTGAAGTCGTAGATCCTCCCCCAGGCGCGCAGCGCCGATGTGGGGGAGGTGGCGCGGACCGCAGGTCCGTGCCGGAGGGGGACCAACGTAGTTGGCGTCGACTTCAGCGGAACAAGGGTCAAGGTCCCCCTCAGTCAGCTTCGCTGACAGCTCCCCCAGAGGTGGAGCATCTTCGGACCACTCCCGCCAGCGCATCCACCCGCGCCACCTCGTCCAGCCCGCGCGCCCACTGGCCCTCCTCCCGCGCCCAGGCCAGCATCTGCGCGAACTCCGGCCCCTGCCGCTGCCACGCCATCAGGGTGGCGTAGCTGGGCAGCCCCGGGTCCCGAGACACCTCCAACAGCGTGGCGCCCGCCGTCATCCGGGTCAGGATGTGATCAAACAGCGTCGGCGTCAGGCGGCGCGGCTGGCGGCTGCGGTGATACTGACCGTTCAGCTTGGCGACCCGCAGGGCCTCGGCGAAGTCCGGCCGCATCGCCTTCCAGCGAGCCAGATCGATCCTGACCGGCACGGTCCTGTCGGTCTCGATATCCCGTATGAGCTCCCCGAACGCCACCCGCCGAATGATCTCGTCGGCGACGTCTTCGTCATAGCGCGCCCATTTGCGCGGCCCGGTCTTGCGGGCGGCCAGGGCGGCGGCCGCCAGCGCGGCGGCGAAGTCCGGTCGCTCGGCCTTCCAGCGGTTGAGGCGCACCCGGTCCGGCCACTCTGGCCTCTGCACCAGCTTGACGATCGTCCCCCCTCGCCGCACCGCCAGCAGAAAGGCCTGCGCCTGCTCGGCGTCGAACACCGGCCCCGCCGTGGCGCTGACCTTCATACCGCGCCGCCACTCCCGGGCGTATTTCAGCCGCTGGGCGAAGTGCGGGTCCTGCCGCGCCCAGGCATAGATTGTGGTCCTGTGCGGAAACCCAGGCCGCGTCTGCAGGTCTTCCAGGCGCCAGCTCCCCTCCACCGCCTCGCAGACGCGGGTCATGGTCTCGGCGCGGGGATAGGGAGGATGCATGGGCTGAGAATATCAGCAGAGTCGCATAAGAACAAAATAAGAACAATATTTCTCGCCCTCCCTTCCCGTTGGCGGATGGGGGAAGGGTCGGGGATGGGGGTGAAGGCAGGGCCAGAGGGTGAAGGCCAGGACCGGCTCAGCGCCTCGTGAGATCAAACCCAGGCTCGGCACGCGCACCCCCACCCAACCCTCCCCATCGAGGGGGAGGGCTCTAGCGCCCGCCCCACAGCCAAGATTCTTTTCCGAACGGCGGAGCTTTATCGCCACGGCTGCGTTTGATTTTCACGGGGGTTGGTGACAGCCCCCTCCGAGACGACTTCAGAGGGCCTTTCATGACCGCGACCACGACCTCCGCCGACAAGGATTTCATGGGCGAACTGACCGCCCTCATTCCCCACATGCGGGCCTTTGCGCACTCCCTGTGCCGCAACGCCGTGGAAGCCGACGACCTGGCCCAGGACGCCCTGCTGCGCGCCTGGAACAACCGCACCAGCTATCAGCCGGGCACCAACATGAAGGCCTGGACCTTCATGATCCTGCGCAACCAGTTCTATTCCGACAAGCGCCGGTCGTGGCGCTCGACCCAGCTCGACCCGGAAACCGCCGAGCGGACCCTGGTGGCGGTCTCCAACCCCATCGCCACCCTGGAGCTGGACGAGGTCCGCCGCGCCCTGGCCATGCTGCCCGACGACCAGCGCGAGGCGCTGATCCTGATCGGCGCCGGCGGCCTGAGCTATGAGGAAGTCGCCGACATCTGCGGCAGCGCCATCGGCACCATCAAGAGCCGCGTCAGCCGCGCCCGCGACCGCCTGGCCCTGATCCTGGCCGAGGGCTCCTATGACCAGGATGATGTCCTGCCGTCGTCGGCCATGGCCACCCTGATGAACACCCTCGACCGCCTCTCGGCGCCCCGGATGGCCGCTTAGCTAAAGGGCCCCGACCCGGAGCAGGCCTAGAGCGCGCCAGGGTTAAGTGGAACCCGGTTAACCCGCCCGGCGCGCTCTACATCTTTGAGTTTAGAGCCTGGAACACCGAAAAGCCGCCCCTGTCCTGACAGCGGCGGCTTTTTTCTGTCTCAGTATGTCCTTGTCCCCTTGCGGGGTCGGGTAAACTCAACCGTCATCCCGGCCGCAGCGGAGCGGAGAGCCGGGACCCAGGGGCGGCGCGTTCGGCCCCTGGGTCCCGGATCGCCTGTCGGCGTCCGGGATGACGTGAAGAGTTTGGGAGGGGAGCGAAACCCCTCATACGTCGGCTACGCCGCCACCTTCTCCCCCAAGGGGAGAAGGAAAAACCAAGCCTAGTGCTGGCTTTCCGGCATGCGGACCACCAGGCCGTCCAGCTCGTCGCTGACCTTGATCTGGCAGGACAGGCGGCTGCTGGGCTCCACGTTCTCGGCGAAGTCGAGCATGGATTCCTCCATGGCCGACTTGGTCCCGGTCTTGGATTCCCAGGCGGCGTCCACATAGACGTGGCAGGTGGCGCAGGCGCAGGCGCCGCCACAGTCGGCGTCGATGCCGGGGACGTTGTTCTTCACCGCGCCCTCCATCACCGTCAGGCCGGCCTTCACGTCGATGACGTGTTCGGTTCCGTTGTTCTCGATATAGGTGACCTTGGCCATTTACTCCCCTTCGCCCGCCTTAAGCGGCGACCTCTTTCATGGAAACGGTTGGATCGGCAAGCCTGTCGAGATTGACCGGTTTGCGGTTCCCGATGAGCTGGCGGCCCATCATGTATTCCGGCGGGGCGTTGACCGCCTCCACCGATTGAATCTGATCGCCCTTCAGGTGGAAGATGGCGAACTTGCCGGAAGCGGGGTCGCCCCGCACCAGGACCCTGTCGGCGTCGAAGGGCAGGCCGGCGATCTGCAGCTTCAGATCATACTGGTCCGACCAGTTCCACGGCACTTCGGGCGTCGGCGCCGGGCGGCCGGTGATGGCGGCGGCCACCTGCTTGGCCTGCTCCAGGGCGCTGGGCACGCTCTCGGGGCCGAACATCCGGTCATAGAGCGGCAAGGGCCGGTGGCTGCAGTCGCCAATGGCGAAGATGGCGGGGTCGGAGGTGCGGGCCTCGAGGTCCACCACCACGCCGCGGGCGGTCTCCAGACCGGCGTCGGCGGCGATCTCGTCATTGGGCTTGGCGCCCACCCCCACCAGCACCACGTCGGCGGGCAGGGTGCGGCCGTCGGCCATCTTCACGCCGGTGACCTTGCCGCCTTCGCCCACCAGGCTGTCGATATGGGCGCCCAGTTCGAAGCTCACGCCGCGGGCGCGGTGATAGTCGGTGAAGAAGGTCGAGAGCACCTCGCAGGCGCTGCGCGACAGGATGCGGGCCTCGCGCTCGAACACCGTGGCCTCGGCCCCCAGGGCCCGGGCGGAGGCGGCCACTTCCAGGCCGATATAGCCGCCGCCGATGATGGCGATGTGGCGGCCGGGCTTCAGATGGCCCTTCAGCGCCTCGGCGTCGGCGGCGCTACGCAGGGACAGCACGCCCGAGAGCTCCGCGCCGGGCAGGGGCAGCTTGTTGGCCCGCATGCCCGTGGCGATCACCAGGAAGTCGTAGCTGAGCGTCGAACCGTCGGAGAGTTCGACCACCTTGTCCGCCCGCTTCAGGCTGACCGCCGAGATGTTGGGGCGGAAGTCGATCTGGTTCTCGGCGTAGAATTCCAGGGGTTTCAGCGCCAGGGAGTCCTCGTCGGCCTCCCCCTTCAGCCAGGCCTTGGAAAGCGGCGGCCGTTGGTACGGGGCGATCGGCTCGTCGCCGACCATGGTGATCGGACCGGCGAAGCCGTATTGGCGCAGCAGGGCCACGAGCGTGCCGCCGGCATGCCCCGCGCCCAGAACCACCACATGCGCGTCCGATGAACTCATGACAGCCCCATGCAGAAAAATGACGCCCCCGTCAACTTACCGAACAGAGTTCGGATCGTCAGACGACCCGTTCGGCCAGCGTCTTCTTGATCTCAGCGATGGCCTTGGCGGGGTTTAGACCCTTCGGACACACCTGGGCGCAATTCATGATGGTGTGACAGCGATAGAGCTTGAAGGGGTCCTCCAACGCGTCCAGCCGCTCGCCGGTGGCCTCGTCGCGGCTATCGATCAGCCAGCGGTAGGCGTGCAGCAGGGTGGCGGGGCCGAGGTACTTGTCGCCGTTCCACCAGTAGCTGGGGCACGAGGTGGTGCAGCAGGCGCAGAGGATGCACTCATAGAGGCCGTCCAGCTTCTCGCGGTCCTGCGGGCTCTGGATCCACTCCTTCTGCGGCTCGGGCGTGGTGGTGTGCAGCCAGGGCTCGATCGAGGCGTACTGGGCGTAGAACATGGTCAGGTCGGGGATCAGGTCCTTGACCACCGGCATGCTGGGCAGGGGGGCGATGGAGCACTCGTGGCCCGGCTGGTCGGCATGGCCATGGGTGCAGGCCAGGGTGTTGCGGCCGTCGATGTTCATCGCGCAGGAGCCGCAGACCCCCTCGCGGCACGAGCGGCGGAAGGCGAGCGTCGGGTCGATGGTGTTCTTGATGTGGATCAGGACGTCCAGGACCATGGGGCCGCAGTTGTCGACATCCACGTCATAGGTGTCCCACCGGGGGTTCTCGGTCCCCTCGGGGTCGTAGCGGTAGACCTTGAAGGTCTTGGTCTTGCCCGACCCGGCCGGGGCCGCATGGTGACGGCCCTTCTGGACGCGGGAATTCTTCGGCAGGGTAAGTTGAACCATCAGACGCTTTCCTGAGAAACCTTGATCGCCATCGAGCCTCGCGGCCTCAGTACACCCGCGCCTTGGGCGGGATGTAAGCGATGTCATTGGTCATGGTGAAGTCGTGGACCGGCCGGTAGTCGATGGCCACCTTGCCCGTGGCGTCGTCGAACCAGGTCAGGGTGTGCTTCATCCACTGGCCGTCGTCGCGATCGGGGAAGTCCTCGTGGGCGTGGGCCCCGCGGCTTTCCGTCCGGTTGTGCGCGCCGACCACCGTGGTCACCGCCTGGCCGATCAGATTGTCCAGCTCCAGGGTCTCCATCAGGTCGGTGTTCCAGACCATGCCCCGGTCGGTGACCTTCAGGTCCGAGCGCTTGGCCTGGACGGCCTCCAGGCGCTTCACGCCCGAGGCCAGGCTGTCGCTGGTGCGGAACACCGCGGCGTCCTCCTGCATGGCCATCTGCATCTCCAGGCGAAGCGCCGCCGTGGTGGTGCCGCCCGAGGCGTTCCGGAACCTGTCGAACCGTGCCAGATGGGCGTCGGTTTCGTTCTTCTTGAGCTCCGGCTGGGTCGCCCCGGCCTTGATGGTCGCCGCCGTGCGCAGCGCGGCTGAGCGGCCAAACACCACCAGGTCGATCAGCGAGTTGGACCCCAGCCGGTTGGCCCCGTGCACCGAAACGCACGCCGCCTCACCGACCGCCATCAGCCCGGGAACCACCTTGTCCGGATTGTCGCCCTCGCGCGTGACCACCTCGGAGAAGAAGTTCGTGGGGATGCCGCCCATGTTGTAGTGCACCGTCGGCAGCACCGGGATCGGCTGCTTCGTGACGTCGACGCCGGCGAAGATCTTGGCGCTTTCCGAAATGCCCGGCAGGCGCTGGTGCAGGATCTTGGGGTCCAGGTGGTCGAGGTGCAGGTGGATGTGGTCCTTCTTGGGACCCACGCCGCGGCCTTCACGGATTTCGATGGTCATGGCGCGGCTGACCATGTCGCGCGGCGCCAGGTCCTTCACCGACGGCGCATAGCGCTCCATGAAGCGCTCGCCCTCGGAGTTGGTCAGGTAGCCGCCCTCGCCCCGCGCGCCCTCGGTGATCAGGCAGCCGGCGCCGTAGATGCCGGTGGGGTGGAATTGCACGAACTCCATGTCCTGCAGCGGCAGGCCCGCCCGCAGCGCCATGCCGCCGCCGTCGCCGGTGCAGGTATGGGCGCTGGTGGCCGAGAAATAGGCCCGGCCATAGCCGCCGGTCGCCAGGATCACCTGCTGGGCCTGGAACCGGTGCAGGGTCCCGTCATCCAACTTCCAAGCCGTCACCCCCCGGCAAACGCCCTCATCCATAATCAGGTCGAGCGCGAAGTACTCGATGAAGAACTCGGTCGAGTGGGCCAGGGACTGACCATACATCGTGTGCAGCATGGCGTGGCCGGTGCGGTCGGCCGCCGCGCAGGTGCGCTGGATCGGGGCCTCGCCGTAGTTGCGCGTCATGCCGCCGAAGGCGCGTTGATAGATCTTGCCTTCCGGGGTGCGCGAGAAGGGCACGCCCCAGTGCTCCAGTTCGTAGACCGCGGCCGGCGCATTGCGGCAAAGATATTCAATGGCGTCCTGGTCGCCCAGCCAGTCCGACCCCTTGACGGTGTCGTACATGTGCCAGCGCCAGTCATCCTCTCCCATGTTGCCGAGGCTGGCGGAGATGCCGCCCTGGGCCGCCACGGTGTGAGACCGGGTCGGGAAGACCTTGGAGATACAGGCCGTCTTCAGGCCGGCCTGGGCGCAGCCCAGGGCCGCGCGCAGACCGGAACCGCCGGCGCCCACGACGACGACGTCAAACTTGTGATCGATGAACTCATAAGTCGCCATGGGACCGATCAAGCGCCTCCCAGCGCGACCTTGAGGATGGAGAACACCGCCAGCGAGCCCATCAGGGCGCAGACGAAGAGGTTGAGCAGCAGCAGGGCCGACTTGCTGAGGGTCGTGTGGATATAGTCCTCCACGATGACCCGCATGCCCGCATGCATGTGCAGGAAGGACACCGCCGTCAGCAGGACCATCAGCACCGCGTTCAGCGGCTGCGAAATCCAGGCGACAGCGCCGTAATAGTCGGTGGCCGCCAGGGTGATGACCCCGAAGACCGCCCAGAGGACGAGGGGGACCAGGGCCACCGAGGTGACCCGCTCGGCGATCCAGTGACCGACGCCGTGCTTGGCCGAGCCGTGGCCGCGGGCGCGGCGCAGGGGGGTGCGGTAATTTTCCATCAGAGCGCTCCCGTCATCCAGGCGATGGCCCAGACCGCCAGGGTGGCGGCCACGGCGAAGGCGAAACAGGCGATGGTCGCCATGTTGGCGATAGCGAGCTGGAATCCCTTGCCGCTGTCCCAGAACAGGTGCTGCACGCCCTTGGCCAGGTGGTAGAAGAGCGACAGGGTCAGGCCGAACATCACCAGCTTGCCCAGAGGCGAGCCCAGCAGCTCCATGAAGGCCTGGTAGGCGTCGGGCCCGGCGGCCAGCGACAGGGCCCAGCCGGCCAGGATCAGCGCGCCGCCATAGAGCGCCGAGCCGGTGATGCGATGCAGGATCGACCCCACCATGGTGGCGTGCGGCCGCCAGCCCATGAGGTGCGGCGACAGCGGCCGTTCACGGGGCCCTTGGGTGGTCTCTGTCATGGCTGTTTCCGAGAGGACGAAGCGGCTCCGCTTTTAAGCGCCGGGCGCCAAGTGTCAACGAAGCCGCGCGCGGCGCGCCGGCGGACGAACAAGATGTTGGTTATCGGCATGGCATCCCGGAAGTTCGCTTGGCGCGAAGGATGATCAGCTTCGACAAGCCTCGCAATGCGTCTTATACGGACACATCCTTCGCCGGAGACGAAGATGCGGTTTGATCTCGTGGATCTGAGGCTGTTCGCCGACGTGGTCGAGGCTGGCTCCATCACCCACGGCGCGGCCCGCAGCCATCTGGCCCTGGCCGCCGCCTCCACCCGCGTGCGGGCCATGGAGGAGGAGATCGGCGCGGCTCTGCTGACCCGCAGTCGTCAGGGAGTGGTCCCCACGCCGGCCGGCCAGACCCTGCTGAAGCACGCCCGCCTGATGCTGGAGCAGAGCGCCCGCCTGCGGGAAGACCTCGGCGCCTATGCCGGCGGCCTGTCAGGGGAGGTCCGCCTGCTGGCCAACACCAACGCCTCGACCGAATTCCTGCCCGAGGCGCTGGGCCGCTTCCTGGCCGACAACCCCAAGGTCCGGGTCGATCTGGAGGAGCGGCTGTCAGATGAGATCGTCGGCCTGATCGCAGAGGGGGTGGGCGACATCGGCATCGTCGCCGGCACCGTCGACGTGGGCGGCCTGGAGACCTTCCCCTTCCGCTCCGACCGCTTCGTGGTGGTGGCGCAGGCGGACCACCCCCTGGCGGCGCAGGCCCGCGTCGCCTTCGCCCAGGTCCTGGCCTTCGACCTGGTGGGCCTGGAGCGAACCAGCGCCCTGCAGCGCTTCCTGGCCGACAAGGCCGCCCGCCTGGGCTCCAGCCTGAACCTGCGGGTCCAACTCCGCAGCTTCGACGCGGTCTGCCGGTTGGTGGAGGCCGGCGTGGGCGTGGGGGTCGTGCCCCAATCGACCGCCGCCCGCGTCGCCCAGGCCAAGCCGCTGTCGGTGATCGAGCTGGAAGATGACTGGGCGGTCCGCGACCTCACCCTGTGCGTCCGCCGCTTCGCAGACCTGCGCCCCTATGCGCAGGACCTGGTGCGAAGCCTGCGCGCCTAGCTCTCCAGGCTCTCCGCCAGCCAGTCGGCCGAGCGCATCTCCTGCAGGCGCGACGCCGTGCGTTCGAACTCGAAGGCGCCGTCGCCCTGCGGATAGAGGGCGACAGGGTCGGCCTGCGCCAACACGATCAGCCGGGTGTCGGCCTCGTAGAGGGCGTCGATCAGGATCACCAGCCGCCGGGCCTCCTCGCGCCGGTTGGGCCCAAGTTTCGGCAGGTCTTCCAGGAACACGGTGTGGAAGCGCTCGGCCAGCGCCACATAGTCGTTGGGGCCCAGGGCCACCGAGCAGAGGCTGGCGAAGGACGCGCGCACCATGCCGCCCGCCGCGTGGGGCAGGTGAACCTTGCGGCCAAGCACCTCCAGGGTCTCGCCGATCTCGGTCTCGCCGCCCAGCATGTCGCGCCACAGGGCCTCGAAGCTGCGCGAATTGTCGGGATCGTTGGGGGAGAACCAGAGGCCGGCCGCCCGCAGGCGGTCCAGGCGGTAGTCGTGCCCGCCCGCCACGCTCACCACGTCCAGGCGAGCCTTGATCATTCCGATGAACGGCAGAAACAGCTGTCGATTGATCCCGTCCTTGTAGAGGGCGTCGGGAACCCGGTTCGAGGTCACCACCAGGGTCACGCCGCGGGCGAACAGGGCCTCGAACAGCCGGCCCAGGATCATGGCGTCGGCGATGTCGGTGACCTGGAACTCGTCGAAGCACAGCAGCCGCGCGCGCTCAGCCACCACATCGGCCACGGCGGGGATCGGGTCGTCGCCCTTGTGCTGGCCAAACCGGGCCTTGCGGGCGGCGGCGTCGCCAGAGCGCCACTCGCCGATCAGCCGATGAATCTCGCCCATGAAGACATGGAAGTGGGTGCGGCGCTTCTTCGCCACCGGAGCGGCCTCGAAGAACAGGTCCATCAGCATGGACTTTCCGCGTCCCACCGGCCCCCAGAGATAGACGCCGCGCTGCGCCTCTGGCTTTCGGAAGAAGGCGGTGAGGCCCGAGGGCTCAGCGCTCTGAAGGTCCCCCTCCAGCCGCAGCAGGGCCGCCAGGCCCGCAGCCTGCGCCGGGTCCGGACGGATCGCGCCCGAGGCGAGGCGGGCGTCGTAGGCGGCTTGCAGGGAGGAGGCCATCGCCTCCCGCCTAGCCCGCGCAGGCCGTGATCACAACAGGCGATGGGAGGAACGTGGTCAGTTGGTTTCGAGCAACCTACAGGAGCCCTTCATGGCGCAAGACCCGCGCAGCTTCTCCCCCGCCGGCCCGCCCCAGAGCCATATCGACGCCGAGGACATCGCGCTGAATCCGGAAGCCGAGGGGCTGCAGGAAGGCATCGGTCACCGCGAGGGCTCGCTCGCCGAGCGCGAGCACGGCAAGAAGACCCGCGCCCACGCCAAGGATATCATCAGCGGTCGGGCGTAGCGGCTCCGGCGCGTTTGGAAACCTCCGCCAATTCCTTGCGGACGAAGCGGTAGGTTTCACGCTTCTCGCAGGCGCAGGCCCGCATCTCGCCCTTGGCGTTCCACCAGACCAGGGTGGGATAGCGGATGCCGGTCGGGTCGCTGACGGCCACTCCGTTGTCCTTCAGCAGCGGCCTCAGGTCCTCGGTCATCTTGCGCCCGGCCTCGATCACCGCGCTGCGGGCGATGTCGCCGTCGGCGGGCGGAATACCGGGCGCGGTCCAGGCGTCGGGAACCACGGACTCCCACGCTTCCATCAGGCGCCAGGCGCCGGGAGTCCCGTGGCGGATCCAAAGCTCGGCCACCGTGGTGCGTTCCACGGGGGTGGACTTGGGCAGGCCGTTCTTGTCGCGGCGCGCGATCTCGATGACCCGGGTGTCGATCCCCTGGCTGTGCAGGGCGGGGAACTCCTCGGCCTTGAAGCGCAGGCAATCGGGGCAGGTCCGGAACGAGACCATGTAGAGGCGGCCCTTGGTCAGGCCGGGCGAAGCCCAGCCGGCGCTCTCCAGGATCTTGGTGATCTCGACCTGATGCTTGGTGATGGTCTGGGGCCGCCAGCGCAGGTCATAGTTCCAGTAGGCCCAGGCTCCGGCGCCCGCCAGCGCCGCCACGAGGATCAGGATCGCCCAGGCTCGGTATTTCATGGCCTTCTCCCTGTTGGTCTCAACTTAACGCATGGTGGGGATGACGAAGGCCGAATCCTCGGATGCGCCCTCAGGCCAACGCGCCGTCACCGTCTTGACCTTGGTATAGAACTTCACGCCCTCCATGCCGTGCTGGTTGGCGTCGCCAAAGGCGCTGCGTTTCCAGCCGCCGAAGGTGTGATAGGCCACCGGCACGGGGATCGGCACGTTGATCCCGACCATGCCGACATTGACGCGGGCGGCGAACTCTCGGGCCGCGCGGCCGTTGCGGGTGAAGATGGCCACGCCATTGCCATACTGGTGAGCCGACGGCAGGGCGACGGCCTCCTCGAAGGTCTCGGCCCGGACGATCTGCAGCACCGGCCCGAAGATCTCCTCCTGGTAGGTGCGCATGGTGGGCTTCACCTGATCAAACAGGGTCGGGCCGATGAAAAAGCCCTTCTCGTAGCCCTGTAGCGAGAAGCCGCGTCCGTCGGCCACCAGCTCGGCGCCCTCGTCGACCCCCATCTGGATGTAGTCGGCCACCCGCTGGCGGTGGGCGGCGGTGACGACCGGGCCATACTGGGCCGAGGCGTCCGACGAGATCCCGACCTTCAGGGTCTGCATCTCGGCCAGCACCTTCTCGCGCACCGCGTCCGCGGTCCTGGCGCCCACCGGCACGACCACGGGCAGGGCCATGCAGCGCTCTCCGGCCGAGCCGTAGGCGGCCCCGATGATGTCCTTCACCGCCTGATCCAGGTCGGCGTCAGGCAGGATGATCCCGTGGTTCTTGGCCCCGCCCATGGCCTGGACCCGCTTCCCGTGCGCGGTCCCGGTCGAATAGACGTAAGAGGCGATGTCCGAGGAGCCGACGAAGCTGACGGCGGCGATGTCGGGATGGGTGAGGATGGCGTCGACGCTGACCTTGTCGCCATGGACGACGTTCAGCACGCCCTTCAGGTCCATGCCCAGCGCCGCGCCGGCCTCCATGAACAACTCCGCCAGCCGCACCGGCAGGGTCGGGTCCTTCTCCGACGGCTTGAGGATGAAGGTGTTGCCCACCGCGATGGCGATGCCGAACATCCACATCGGGATCATGCCCGGGAAGTTGAACGGGGTGATGCCGGCGGCCACCCCCAGCGGCTGGCGCATCGAATAGACGTCGATGCCCGGACCCGCGCCTTCGGTGTACTCGCCCTTCAGGGCGTGCGGGATGCCGCAGGCGAACTCGATGACTTCCAGTCCGCGCTGGATGTCGCCCTTCGAGTCAGCCACCACCTTGCCGTGCTCGGAGGAGAGCAGTTCGGCCAGCTCCTGCATCCGCGCCTCGACCAGGCGCTTGAACTCGAACATCACGCGGGCCCGCCGCTGCGGATTGGTCGCCGCCCACGGGCCCTGGGCGCGTATCGCCGCCTGCACCGCGGCGTCCAGCTCGGCCGGGGCGGCCAGGGCCACGCGGGCCTGGACCTCACCGGTATTGGGATTGAAGATCTCGCCGTAACGGCCGGAGGTCCCCGCGACGGACACGCCGTCGATGAAGTGTGTGATCTCGCGCATGCCCCAGGTTCTAGGACGGGATCGGCCCTGTGGGTAGGGGCGCGGGGCCAGGCTCTTGCACCCCGCCCACGGGCAGGGGCATCTTGGGGCCCATGAGCAGTGTCGCCACCGAAGCCCTGCCGGCGCGGCGGGCCTATCACGACCACATCGTCGACACCCTGATCGCCGAGCGCGCGCCCAAGCTCTCGGGCGGGGTCGCGTGGCCGCTGATCCGGCCCCTGCTCTACCGCCTGCTGGACTACCGCAAGGCGCGGACCATGGCCGACGACATCGCCCAGATGTCGGGCCGCCAGGCTCTGGAGCACGTCTCGGCCCTGCTGGACGTCAAGGTCAGCGTGCGCGGCCTCGAGCGGATTCCCACCCACGGACGGGTCGTGCTGATCTGCAACCACCCCACGGGCATCGCCGACGGGATCGCGGTCTACGACGCGGTCAAGGGTCTGCGTCCCGATCTCTGCTTCTACGCCAACGCCGACGCCCACCGGGTGTCGCCGGCCTTCAGCGAGGTGCTGATCCCCGTGGAATGGGTGGAGGCCAAGCGCACCCGAGAGCGCACCCGGCTGACCCTCAACCTCACCCGGGAAGCCATGGAGGCCGAGCGCGCCCTGGCGATCTTCCCGGCCGGGCGCCTGGCCCGCAAGGCTCCGGACGGGACCCTGATGGATCCCCCCTGGATGCCCAGCGCCTTTTCCATCGCCCGCAAGTACGAGGCGCCCATCGTGCCCATGCACCTGGCCGGGCCCTGGTCGACCCTGTTCCACTTCTTCAACGACTTCTCCGGCGAGCTGCGGGACATCACCCTGTTCCATGAGCTGCTGAACAAGCGGGGCCGGGCCTTCGACCTGACCGTGGGCCTGCCGATCGCGCCCGCGCATCTGGACCCGGACGTCAACCTCGCGACCCTGGCGGTGAAGGACTACATCGCTCGCGTCCTACCCCACCACCCCGACCGGCCCTTCGCATGATCCGGCAAGCGGCCGGCGAGATCGCCCTGGCGGACGAGGCCGCCACCTCATCCCTGGGCGCGGCCCTGGCCGGAGCGCTCCAGGTTGGCGAGGCCATCTGCCTGACCGGTGCGCTGGGGGCGGGGAAATCGACCCTGGCCCGCGCCCTGATCCGCGCCCTGACCACCCCTGCCGAGGACGTGCCCAGCCCCACCTTCACCCTGGTTCAGTTCTATGAGGGAGCGGGCCTCAAGGTGGCCCATTTCGACCTCTACCGCCTGACCAGCGCCGACGAGGCCTATGAGATCGGCCTGGATGAGGCCCTGGAGGACGGGGCGGCCTTGATCGAGTGGCCCGAACGGCTGGAAGGTCATCTGCCGCCAGACCGGCTTGATATAGAGATCACCATCGACGGGGACGGGCGCCACGCGCTTCTGACCCCCAGCGGCGCCTGGGAAGGACGTGAGTTTGAGTTCCGATCGTGAGGCCATCAAGTCCGCCTTCCTGGCCCGGCACGGCTGGGGCGAGGCCCGCCGGGCGCCGCTGAGCGGCGACGCTTCCACCCGGGCCTATGAGAGGCTGTATCCGGCGGCCGGCGCCAGCCTGATCTTCATGGACCAGCCGCCGAACGCCGAGACCGCGCCCTGTCATCCGGACGCCACGCCCGAGGACCGCGCCAAGGCCGGCTACAATGCGCTCGCCCGCCTCGCCGCCGGTCGGGTGGACGCCTTCGTCGCCGTGGCCGAGTGGCTGAAGGCCCAGGGCCTGTCTGCGCCGTCCATCCTGGCCCATGACGCGGCCCAGGGCCTGGCGGTTCTGGAAGATCTCGGCGACGACCTCTTCGCCGTGCTGATCGCCGGGGGCCTCGATGAGACCGCGCTCTACGACGCCGCTATCGAGGGGCTGGTAAAACTGCACAGCGTGGTCCCGCCGGCGGCCCTCACCGCGCCAGGCATCTCCTGGCCGCTGCTGGATTATGACGAGGTCGCCCTGAAGACCGCCGGCGACATCCTTCCCGAATGGTTGCCGAGGCTGAAACCCGAGCTCAGCTTCAGCGCGGCCGCCGTCGCCGACTGGGACAAGCTCTGGGCGCCGATCCGTGCGCGGGGGGCGGCGGGCGCCTCGGTCTTCTGCCACCGCGACTATCACGCCGAGAACCTGATCTGGCTGCCCGACCGCCAGGGCGCGGCCCGTGTCGGCCTGCTGGACTTCCAGGACGCCGTCCGGGCCCATCCGGCCTGGGACATGTCCATGCTGCTGCACGACGCCCGGCGCGATGTCTCCCCGCAGCGGGAGGCCTCGGCGCTGGCCTACTATTTCAAGCTGCGGCCCGAGCTGGACCAGGCGCAGTTCATGGCCGACTATCACGCCCTAGGCGCTCTCAACATTGTCCGCATCCTGGGGATATTCGCCCGGCTGGTGACCCGCGACGGCAAGCCCCGCTACGCCGCCTTCATGCCCCGGCTCTGGGGCTATCTGGACACCTGCCTGGCCGACCCGGAGATGGCCGATCTGAAGACCTGGTTCGACGCCAACGTGCCGGCGGCCTCGCGCAGATGAGCACGCCCATCAAGACCGCCATGGTCCTGGCCGCCGGGATCGGCAGCCGCATGCGGCCGCTGACCAATGACCGCCCCAAGGCTCTGGTGACGGTGAACGGCAAGGCCCTGATCGACCACGTCCTGGACCGCCTGCACGAGGCGGGAATCGAGACCGCCATCGTCAACGTCCACCACTTCGCTGACCAGATGGAGGCTCATCTGGCGGGCCGCGCCAACCCCAAGGTGCTGATCGTCGACGAACGGGCCGGCCTGCTGGACTCCGGCGGCGGCATCAAGAACGCGCGCCATCTGCTGGGGGACGACCCGATCCTGGTGGCCAATATCGACTCTCTCTGGGTCGGGGGCGAGGTCCCACCCCTTGAGGCCATGAAGCGCGCCTGGGACCCGGACAAGATGGACATGCTGCTGCTGCTGGTGCCGCGCGATCAGGGTATCGGCCTAGAGGGTCCACGCGGCTTCCGCCAGGAGCCCGACGGGCGCATCATCCACATGGCCGATGACTCCAATCCGGCGCCGCTCGCCAATGTCGGATTCCAGATCATGAAACCGCAACTGCTGGACGATCAGCCGCAGGGCGCCTTCTCCATCCTCCCTATCTGGTGGCGGCTGCAGGACGAGGGCCGCATCTTCGGGGTGGCCATGGACGCCTTCTGGCTCCACGTCGGCGACCCCGCCGCCCGCGATGAGGCCGAAGCGAGGCTGACGTGATCCCGCTGCTGGCCGGCGCGGGGCCGCGCTGGTTCAACATCCCGGCGCACCGCCCCTTCGTCCATGACCTGGCCCGGGGCCTGTTTGACGCCCTCGCGCCGCTGGGGCCGCAGGCCCTGTCCCAGGCCGTCGTCCTGACCCCCACCCGGCGTGGGGCGCGGGCGCTGGCCGACGCCTTTATCGCCGCCGCCGGGGGCCGCGCGGTGCTGCCGCCGCAGATCCGGCCGCTGGGCGATCTCGACGAGGGCGAGCCGCCCTTCGAGCCCGGCGAGCTGGCCATCAACCTGCCCGCCGCCATCGACCCCCTGCGGCGCCGATTCGAGCTGATCGCCCTGGTGAAGGGCCACGAGAAGCAGCTCGGTCGCGACCTCGACGCCTCAGCCGCCCTGGAACTGGCCGACGCGCTCGGGTCCTTCCTCGACAGCCTGCAGATCGAGGAGGTCAGCGCCCGCCACGGCCTGGCCGACCTGGTCACCGCCGACCTGGCCGAGCACTGGCGGGTCAGCCGCGAGTTCCTGGAGACCGCGCTCACCGCCTGGCCCGCCCGCCTGCATGAGTTGGGCGTCGTCGATGTCAGCCAGCGCCGCGTGGCCCTGCTGCGGGCGCTCGCGGAATCCTGGGACCGCCGGCCGCCCGAGGGCGTCCTGATCGCCGCCGGCTCCACCGGCACCGCGCCCGCCACCGCCGACCTGCTCACCGTCATCGCCCGTGCGCCACAGGGCGCCGTCATCCTGCCGGGGCTCGACGAGAGCCTGGCGGAAAAGGCCTGGGCCCAGGTGGGGGAGCAGCACCCGCAGGGCGCCATGAAGCGGCTGCTGGAGCGGGCCGGGGTCGCTCGCCGCGACGTCCTGCTGTGGCCGGCCTCCGACACCCTGGACACCGCCGGCCGCTGGCGGCGCCGGGTGATCAACGAGGCCCTGCGCCCCGCCGAGGCCACGGCCGACTGGCTGACCGTCATCGAGACCCTGCGCGCCGAGGGGGGGAGCGACGGCGTCGACCCTATCGCCGAAGGGCTGAAGGGCCTCTCCGTGGTCACCGCCCGGGGCGAGGAGGAGGCGGCCACGGTCGCCGCCCTGCTGCTGCGCGAGGCCCTGGAGGTCCCCGGCCAGACCGCCGCCCTGGTGGCGCCCGACCAGACCCTGGCCCGCCGGGTGGCCGCCAAACTGGCCCGCTGGGGCGTTGGCGCCGACTCCTCGGCGGGCTCGGCCCTGGCCGGCTGCCGCTGCGGGGGGCTGGCCGCCCTGGTGGCCAAGGCGGCGAACGATCCGCTCGATCCCGTCACCCTGCTGGCCATCGCCAAGCACCCCTTCGTGCGCTTGGGGCTAGGCCCCGAGGCCCTGGACCGCCGCCGCGCCGCCTTGGAGCTGCATGGCCTGAGAGGCCCCCGCAAGACCACCTGGCAGGCCCTGGAGGCGCACCTGCGTCGCAAGGCTTCCGACGCCCGCATCGAGCCCGGCGCGATTGAGGAAGCGCTCAGGTTCGCCGCCCAGCTGCGCGACGCGCTGACCCGCCTGCAGACGCCCTATGCCGACGACACCGCGCGACCCGCCGAGGCCGCCCGCAGCTTGGCGCAGACCATGGAGGCGCTGGCGGCCGATGAGAGGGGCGACACCGGCGACCTCTGGGCCGGCCACGGCGGCGAGGCGCTCGGCCGGCTGCTGTCGGGCCTGATGAGCGAGTCCGACGGTTCGCCCGCCGTCAGCCGCCGGGGGTTCGCGGACCTCCTCGCGCGGCTGATGTCTGGCGAGAGCATCCGCTCCGGCGGCGCCACCCATCCCCGCCTGAGAATCCTGGGCGCCATCGAGGCCCGCCTGACCCGCGCCGACCGGCTGATCGTCGCCGGCCTGGAGGAAGGGGTCTGGCCGCAAGGCGCGCAGCTCGATCCCTTCCTGTCACGGCCCATGCGCGAGGCCCTGGGCCTGCCGCCCCCCGAGCGCCGCGTCGGCCTGGCCGCCCACGACTTCGCCCAGGCCGCCTGCGCGCCAGAAGTCATCCTGCTGCACGCCGAGCGCCGTGAGGGCGCGCCGGCCGTAAAGTCCCGCTGGCTCTGGCGCCTGGAGACCCTGGCGCGCGGCGCCGATAGCGACCTGCCGACCCGCCCGGATGTCCTCGACTGGGCCCGCGCCCTGGACGCCGCTGTCGACTACACCCCCGCCAAGCGCCCCGCCCCACGCCCGCCTGTCGCCGACCGCCCACGCGAGATGGCCGTCACCCGGGTCGAGGCCTTGACGCGGGACCCCTACGCCGTCTGGGCCCGCGACATCCTGCGGCTCTACCCCCTCGAACGCCCCGACGAGGCGGTGGAGGCCCGGGCTCGGGGAACCGCGATCCACAAGGCCTTCGAACGCTTCGCGGAGGCCCATCCGGTGGTTGTGCCGCCCGACGCGGCCACGATTTTCGAGAAGATGTACGTCACCGCCCTGGAGGAGGCCGGCATGCCCCACGAGGCCCTGGCCCGCGAAAGCGCGCTCGCCCGTGAAGCCGCCCTCTGGGTCGCCGATCTCGAACGACGCCGGCGCGCCGACGGCCGCACCATCCATGTGGAGCTTAAGGGCGAGCTGGAGATCAACGCGCCGGGCGGCCTCTTCAAGGTCAACGCCCGGGCCGACCGCATCGAGCTTTCGCCCGAGGGCTACGGTCACATCCTCGACTACAAGACCGGCAAGGCGCCGTCACAGAAGGTGGTCGACACCGGCTTCTCGCCGCAGCTCACCCTGACCGCGGCCATCCTGGCCTATGGCGGCTTCCCCACCCTGGGCCGCCCCATGCCCGGCGACCTGACCTATCTGGAGGTCACTGGCCGCAAGCCCGCCGGCCGCGAGGAGATCCGCGCCGCCGCCGGGGAGGAAAGCGAAGAGGCCGCCCGCGCCGCCCTCGATGGCCTCGGCAAGCTGGTGGCCCGTTTCGATGACCCGGCCCAGCCCTACCTGTCCCGTAGCGCCCCGCAGTTCGTGAAGACCCACATCAGCGACTACGACCACCTGGCCCGGGTGTTCGAGTGGTCCACCAGCGGCGACGAGGAGGGCGAATGACGCTCATCCCCTTCCCAGCCCGCGAGACCGACCCGCAACGCGTCGCCGCCGACCCCGGGCTCTCGGCCTTCGTCACCGCCAACGCCGGGTCGGGCAAGACCAAGACCCTGATCGACCGGGTCGCACGCCTGCTGCTGGCCGGCGCCGAGCCCGCCACCATCCTCTGCGTCACCTACACCAAGGCCGCCGCCGCCGAGATGCAGCGCCGGCTGTTTGGCCTGCTGGGGGACTGGTCGGTGCGCGATGACGCCAGCCTCAGCGCGGCCCTGGCTGACCTGGAAGGCCGTCCCGTGGCCGACTACGACCACATCCGCCTCTCCCAGGCCCGCGCCCTCTTCGCCCGCGCCCTGGAGACGCCCGGCGGCCTGAAGATCCAGACCATCCACGCCTTCTGCGAGAAGCTGCTGCGCCGCTTCCCCCTGGAGGCCGGCGTCTCCCCCGGCTTCCGGGTGATGGACGACGCCGCCAGCGCCGCCATCGCCGACGCCGCCCGCAAGGCCGTCGCGCGCCTGGCCCTGAAGGGCGAGGGCCGGGTCTCCGAGGCCTATGCCCGGTTCTCCGTGGCCCTGGACTTCCAGAGCTTCCAGTCGATGTTCGGCGCCTTCGAGAACGCGAGGGGGCGCCTGGCCGCCTATCTCGCCCGCACCGGCGGACTACTGGGCGCCGTGGCCGATGTCTGGAACGTCTGCGGCTTTCCCGAGCCCGTCGATCCGGAACGCGTCGAGCTGGACGCTGTCGCCGCACTCAACCTGCGCACCTGGCGAGAGGCCGCCGGGGTCCTGGCCTTGGGCGGTAAGGCCGACGCCAAGAACGGCGCGGCCCTGCTGTCCCTGGCCTCCGGGCCGACCTTCCAGGGCGCGCTGGCCTGCCTGTTCACCGACAAGGGCGAGGGAACTCCGGCTGCCTGGGTCGCCAAGACCAGCGGCCTCAAGGCCCATGAACCGCTGCGCTCGGGCCTGCTGGCCGATCAGGAGGCCCTGGAGGAGGCCCGCGCCTATCGCCGCGCCGCCCAGGTGGCGGTGGACACCGAAGGCGCCCTCACCCTGGCCGCGGCCTATCTTGCCGCCTATCAGATCGAGAAGACCTCCCAAGGCGCGCTGGACTTCTCCGACCTTATCGAGAAGACGCGGGACCTGGTGGCTGACAGCCCGGCGGCCGCCTGGGTGCTGTACAAGCTGGACGGCGGCATCGACCACATCCTGGTGGACGAGGCCCAGGACACCGCCCCCGACCAGTGGGCCATCGTCCGATCGCTGGCCGGCGAATTCTTCTCCGGGGCGGGCGTCCCCACCGCCACCCGCCTGGACCGCAACATGTTCGTGGTGGGCGACGAGAAGCAGTCGATCTACTCCTTCCAGGGCGCCCGGCCCGAGCTGCTGATGGAACAGTTCGAGTTCCATAGGGACCGCGCCACGGGGGCTGGTTTCCGCTTCGAGCAGGTGGACCTGCTGGATTCGTGGCGCTCGACGCCCCAGGTCCTAACCTTCGTCGATGCCGCCTTCTCTCCGCCCGAACTGACCTTGGCCGTCCTGCCCAGGGCGGTCGCCGAACCCATCACCCATAAGCCTCGCCGCGTCGATCATGCCGGCTGCGTCGACATCTGGCCCCTGGAGCGGGAGGAGAAGGGCGACGTCCGCGAGGCCTGGGACGCCCCCCTCGACCAGGAAACACAGGCCAGCGCCAACAAACGGCTGGCGGCCCGCATCGCCGGCGAGATCGCGGGCCTGCTGGCGCGCGGCGACGGCGTATTCGACAAGAGCATCGGGCCGAAAGGCGAATGGCGCCCCGCCACCCCTGGCGACGTGCTGATCCTGGTCCGCCGCCGCAAGGCGCTGTTCGAGGAGATTCTGCGGGCCCTGAAGCACGCCGGCATTCCCGTGGCCGGGGCCGACCGCCTGGCGCTCTCCGAACACATCGTCTTCGACGACCTGGTCGCCGTCGCCCGCTTCGCGCGCTTTCCCGCCGACGACCTGACCCTGGCGGCCCTGCTGCGCAGCCCCTTCTGCGACCTGAGCGACGATAGCCTCTATGCCCTGGCCAAGGGCCGGAAGCTGACCCTCTGGCAGACGCTCACCGCCCGCGCGGAAGAACGTCCCGAGTGGACCGCCGCCCACGCCCTACTGACCCACCTGCTGGAGGAGGCGGGCGAGCGCCGGCCCTTCGAACTCTACGCTCGTCTGCTGGGGACCCGCGACGGTGAGGGCCGCTCGATGCGCCAGCGCCTGCTGGGCCGGCTCGGGAGCGAAGCCGAGGACGCTCTGGACGAATTCCTGGCCCAGGTCCTGGCCGCCGAGGGCCGGGGGATCGAGGACCTGGAGAGTCTGACCGCCGCCTTCGCCAGCCTGGACATCACCGTCAAGCGCGAGATGGAGGCCGGCCGCGACGAAGTCCGGGTCATGACCGCCCACGGCGCCAAGGGCCTGGAGGCGCCCATCGTCTTCCTGCCCGAGACCACCCTCGCCCGAGGCGCCCGCGGCACGCCGCTGCTGGAGACGGCGGACGGCGGCTTCCTCTGGTGCGCCTCGGCCAAGGGCGACTGTGAGGCCTCGGCCACCGCCCGTGAACGCCGCGCCGCCCGCGAGGAGGACGAGGCCTATCGCCTGCTCTACGTCGCCCTCACCCGGGCCCGCGACCGGCTGGTGTTGTGCGGCCGGGTCGCCGCCAACGCTCGCGAGGAGAACCTGAAGGGTTGGTGGGGCGCGCTCACCGCCGCCTTCGATCATGCCGAGGTCACGCCTCACAAGCGGCTTGTGTCGGAAGGCGAGCGCCAGTTCCTGCGCTTCGGCCCCGATCCCGTGGCCCTGGGCAAGACGGCCGCCACCGGGACCCTGAAGGCCTCCGCGCCAGCCTGGACTCAAGCCCAGGCGATCACCGAGCCCCACGCCCGCTACGCCTCCCCCTCGCAGCTGGGGGAAGACGCCGCCACACCGGCCGCCTCGCCCCTGGCCGCCGTCGCGGGCCTGGGCCGTTTCCGGCGCGGCGACCTGATCCACCGGCTTCTGCAGATCCTGCCCGACCTCACTGTTGCCGACCGCCCCGCCGCCGCCCTGCGGCTGCTGGCCCGGGAGCGCGATCTCACCGACGACCAGCGCGCCGAAATGACCGCCGCAGCCTTGGGCGTGCTCAGTGATCCCCGCTTCGCCGAGGTGTTCGGCCCGGGCAGCCGCGCCGAGGTGGCCCTGGCCGGGACCGCCGCCCGACTACCCGCGGGCCTCGCCATATCGGGGCGCCTCGACCGCCTCGTCGTGCTGGAGGACAGGGTTCTGGTGGCCGACTTCAAGACCAACCGGCCCTCACCGGACGCCATCGAGGACGCCGACCCGGCCTATCTGCGGCAGATGGCGATCTATGCCGCCGTCCTGGCCGAGGTCTTCCCCGGGCGCGCCATCGAGGCGGCCCTGGTGTGGACCGATGGGCCCAAGCTGATGGCGATCCCAGAATTACTTATCGATCAAACCCTTGCCGAGCTTGGTCGCGCAGGTTGATACCAGGACAGGCGCCGCCTATGTGACGGATCGAACATCGCGGCTCATCCGTTGAGGCCGCAGCGTAACAAGGAGCTTTTGATGAGCACCGTAGCGGTCACCGACGAGTCCTTCGAGAAGGACGTCCTGCAGTCCAGCAAGCCCGTGCTGGTCGACTTCTGGGCCGAATGGTGCGGCCCCTGTAAGCAGATCGCCCCGGCCCTGGAGCAGATCGCCGCCGAACTGGGCGAGCAGGTCACCGTGGCCAAGCTCAATATCGAGGAAAGCCCCACCACCCCCTCGCGCTACGGCGTGCGCGGCATTCCGACCATGATGCTCTTCAAGGACGGCCAGATGGCCTCCATGAAGGTGGGCGCCATGCCCAAGCAGAAGATCGTCGAGTGGCTGAACGAAGCCGGGATCTAGAATAGGGCGGCCCTTCTCCCCTTGCGGGCGAAGGTGGCCGGTCGGAGACCGGTCGGATGAGGGGTCGCACTCGGTTTCCTCAGCCGTCATCCTCGGGCTTGGCCCGAGGACCCATGATCTCCGTCCTTCCGCAGATCGCGCGTACGTCGCCGCTGCGGGCCAACAGCACCACGGTGTTTATGGGTCCTCGGGACAAGCCCGAGGATGACGGTGGTCATTTGGACAGGGCTATCAACCCCTCATCCCACCCTGCTCCGCAGGGCCACCTTCTCCCACAAGGGGAGAAGGGCCCTATAGCGCCCCATAGGCCTTCAGCGTCTTCAGCGCCGCCACGGTCATCACGCCGCGATACTCCAGCTGCGGCCCCGGCCCGACCGTCTCCCAGCTGATCGGCCAGCCGCCGTCGTCCGCCTGCCGCGCCTCCAGCGCCGCCAGGTGGTGGCCCAGCACCTCGGTTGAGAACAGGCGGTGACAGAAGCTGGCAGGGGTCGGCGCCCAGTCCAGCGGCTTCTTCACATAGCCCACGGCATCCGCGTCCAGTTCCACGAGACCTGGAATGCGCTGCGCCAGGACGCCGAGCGCGGCCTGCGCGCGCGATCGGTCGGTCGTGTGCTCAAGGAAGGCGATCATCGGCATCAGATCGTGAAACTGTTCGGTCTCGGAAGTCTCAACCACCGACCAGCAGAAGGCCTCACCCCTCCCCACCCACGGATGATCAATCCCGTGCTTGCGCAACAGGCCGACGATGGCGGCGGTCGGGTTGATGTCGGCCGGCGGCTGTTCCCCCTCCACCTTCCACCAGACCGCGTGCGGCGAGGCGTTCACGCTGGGCAGGGCGAAGGGCAGGCCCCCCTCCGGCGTGGCGATGCTGGCCAGCCAGTCGCAGGCGCGGCCCGCCATCAGCGGATCGAAGGCGTCCACCTCGTCGAGAATCTCGAAGGCGATCTGCACGTCCACCGGCTGGCTGTGCGGGTCGCGCTTGTCCGGCTCCAGGGCCGAGCCGAACCCGCCGTCGCGGCCCTGATAGGCGGCCAGGGAGCGCACCACCGGCTCGGCCGAGGCCCCCTCGAAATGATGCTCGAACAGCCGGCGCTCCAGCAGCCGGCCATTGCGCAGCAGGAAGTCGCGAGCGCGGTCGAGTACGGACGTCATGGGCTGGCCCTCAATACGAGAACAAACCTAGAACGATAGAGCTCCGCTGTGCAAGTCAAACCACCGCTCATCCCGGCGAAGGCCGGGACCCAGATTCATCCGGAGCGGCAAGATCTGATCTCCCCGCCGTTGGGATCGGCGTGAGATCGGAGTGGGATTCACCTGGGTCCCGGCCTTCGCCGGGATGAGCGGATGAGGGCAGACGCAGGGGAGGAAAAGTCTTACGTCGGCCAGGTCTCGGGGCTGAGCGCCAGGACTTCGCCGGCGAAGTGCAGGCCGCCGCAGATGATCACGTGCGGGGGCGGCCCCTCCACCGCCAGGGCCATGGTGGTGGCCGTCGTCACGTCCGGCGCCGTCTCCGCCGTCAGCCCGGCCTGCGCCGCGGCCGCCGCCAGATCCTCGGGACTGAGCGCGGTGGTGGACTCAAAGGTCGTGGCGATCACCCGCGCGCCAAGCCGCTTCAGAGGCTCGAAGAAACCCACCGAGTCCTTGCGCGCATACTGGGCCACCACCAGGGTCACCGGCCGGCCGTCGCGGGCCAGGCGGTCCACGGTGTCGGCCAGGGCCCGGCCGCCGTGCGGATTGTGCGCGCCATCCAGCCAGAGGTCGGCGCCGCGGGCCACCGCGGCCTCGCCCAGGGGCCCGGCGGTCAGCCGCTGGAACCGCGCGGGCCACACCGCGCCCGCCACACCCTTGGCGAGCGCCGCTTCGTCGATACGCGGGTCGCCCCAGGTGAGCATCGCCATGACGGCGAGCGCCGCATTGCCCACCTGGTGCGGGCCGTAGAGCCCGGGCATCGGCAGGTCCAGCAGCCGGTCGGGCGTCTGGATCAGCATGCGGCCGTTCTCTTCCCAGGCGTCGATGTCGCGGCCCATGGCCAGCATCGGCGCGGCCAGGCTCTCGGCCTCCCGCTCGATGACCTCGAAGGCCTCCTCGATCTGGCGCGCGACGATCACGGGGCGGCCCTGCTTGATGATGCCGGCCTTCTCCCAGGCGATCTTGGTCAGCTCCGGGCCCAGCATCTCCAGATGGTCATAGTCGACGGGGGTGATGATGCAGACCGCCGGTGCGTCGAAGACGTTGGTGCAGTCGAAGCGGCCCCCCAGCCCCACCTCGATGACGCAGAGGTCAGCGGGCGTCTGGGCGAAGGCCTTCAGGGTCATGGCCGACATGATCTCGTTGAAGCTGATCTCGCCGCCGTCATTCTCGGCGATGGAGGTGTCGATCAGCTCGCGCAGCTGCGCCTCGCCGATCAGCTCGCCGGCGATGCGGATACGCTCGGCGAACCGCACCAGGTGCGGCGAGGTCAGAACATGAACCTTCAGGCCCGCCGCCTCGGCGATGGCCCGCAGATAGGCGGTGGTGGAGCCCTTGCCGTTGGTGCCGGCCACGTGGATCACCGGCGGCAGCCTGTCCTGCGGCCGGCCCATGGCGTCGAGAAGGCGCAGGACCCGTCCGGTGGAGAGGTCGATCAGCGAGGGGAATTCATCGCGCAGGCGCGCGATCATCGCGTCGAAGGCGCGGATCTCGTCATACATGGGGTCTGGCCTGGAGAGGGCGGGAGTGGGTTGAGGAAAAGTGGGTAGCGGTTTTCCGCTCGCAACCCACTCAAGCTCAAAGAATCGTTCAGGCGGTGTGGGATCAGGCGGCTTTTGAAGCTGAGCGTCCCATCATGAGGGTCTTGAGGAGCGAGCCCAGCACCGTGGTCATCTCGGTGCGCGTCACCACCCGGTCCACCATGCCGCGCTCCACCAGGAACTCGGCGCGCTGGAAGCCCGGCGGCAGGGTCTCGCGAATCGACTGCTCGATCACCCGGCGACCGGCGAAGGCGATCATGGCGTTGGGTTCGGCCAGGTGGATGTCGCCCAACATGGCGTAGGAGGCGGTCACCCCGCCACTGGTGGGGTCGGTCATCACCACGATGTAGGGCAGGCCGGCTTCCTTGACCTCGTTCACCGCCACCGTGGTGCGGGCCAGCTGCATCAGGGAGAGCGTCCCCTCCTGCATGCGGGCGCCGCCCGAGGCGGTGAAGATCACGAAGGGAACCTGACGGCGCACGGCTTCCTGGGCGGCCTTGATGAAGGCCTCTCCGGCGGCCATGCCCAGCGACCCGCCCATGAAGGCGAAGTCCTGCACCACCACCACGCAGTCCTGGCCCTTGATGGCGCCGAAGGCGATGACCATCGCGTCCTGCTCGCCGGTGGCCTTGCGGGCCGACTTCAGCCGATCGGGATAGGAGCGGTCGTCGGGGAATTTCAGTGGGTCCTCGGGCACGGTCGGCGAGCTGATGCGCTCATAGACGCCCTCGTCGAAGGTGTAGCCGAGGCGCTGCTTGGCGCCGATCCGCATGTGGTTGCCGGACGGGGTGACCCACAGGGCCGCCTCCAGGTCCGAGCGGTAGATCATCTCGCCGGTGTCGGGGCATTTGACCCAGAGATTCTCCGGCGTCTCGCGCTTGGCCACCAGATTGCGGACGCCCGGCGCGATCTTGGCCAGCCACCCCCCCCGCTCCCGAGGCGTCGGTGCGCTCGGGGGTTTCTGGGACTTGTCGTTCTTGTGCTCAGCCATCGCCATGTGAACTACACCGTCGGGCTTGCGACTCGCGCCAAGCGCACAGCCTTAGCCAAGGATTCCACTTTGGAAAGAACCCGCGTGGTCACGGTTTCGTTCATCGCCAGGCTCGCGGCGATTTCCTCGACCAGGGCCGAGCCCACCACCACGCCGTCTGCGACCCGCGCCACCGCTTCCGCACGTTCCGGCGTCTTGATGCCGAAGCCCACGCAGACCGGCAGGCCACCGGCCGCCCGAACCCGGGCCACATGCGGCGCCACGGTGGCGGCATCGGCCTCCTTCACCCCGGTCACGCCGGCGACGGAGACGTAGTAGGCGAAACCCGAGGTGCGCCGCGCGATCACCTTCAGGCGCGCGTCGTCGCTGGTGGGGGTCGAGAGCAGCAGCAGCGACAGGTTCTCGGCGTCCAGGGCGTCAGCCAGGGGATCGGCTTCTTCCGGCGGGATATCCACCACGATCAGGCCGTCGGCGCCGGCCGCCGCGGCGTTCTGGGCGAAGGCGGCAAAGCCGCGATTGATCAACGGATTGGCGTAGCCCATCAGGATGATCGGCGTCGTCTGGTCGCCCTTGCGGAACTCGGCGATCATGGCCAGCGTCTTCGACAGCGTCATGCCGCTGTCGAGTGCCCGCAGGGCGGCGCGCTGAATCGGCGGCCCCTCGGCCATGGGATCGGAGAACGGGAAGCCCACCTCGATCAGGTCGGCGCCGGCCGCCGGCAGGCCCTTCAGGATCTCCAGGCCGCGATCATAGTCGGGGTCGCCGGCCATGATGTAGGCCACGAAGGCGGCGCGGTTCTCTGACCGGAGCGCGGCGAAACGGGCGTCGATACGAGCCTTGGTCAAATCGCCATCCCCAGGTGAGCGGCGACGGTGGCCACGTCCTTGTCGCCTCGGCCCGACAAGTTCAGCACCACGATCCCGCCCTTGCCGACCTCACGCGCCACGTCGCCCAGGCGGGCGATGGCGTGCGCGCTCTCGATGGCCGGCAGGATGCCCTCGAGTTCGGCCAGCAGCTTGAAGGCCTCAAGGCTCTCCAGGTCGGTGGCGGTGAGGTAGGTCGCCCGGCCGACATCGTGCAGCCAGGAATGCTCGGGACCGATGCCGGGATAGTCCAGGCCGGCCGAGATCGAGTGGGCCTCGGTGATCTGGCCTTCGGAATCCTGCAGGAGGTAGGTCATGTTGCCGTGCAGGACGCCGGGCCGGCCGCCGTTGATGGCCGCGGCGTGACGTCCGGTCTCCATGCCCTCGCCGGCCGCCTCGACGCCGATCAGCTTTACGCCCTCGTCGTTGAGGAAGGGGTGGAACATGCCGATGGCGTTGGAGCCGCCGCCCACGCAGGCGACCACGGCGTCGGGCAGGCGCCCCTCGGCCTCCATCACCTGCGCCTTGGTCTCGAGGCCAATCACCGACTGGAAGTCGCGCACCATCGCCGGATAGGGGTGCATGCCCGCGGCGGTGCCGATCAGGTAATAGGTGTCGTGGACGTTGGTGACCCAGTCGCGCAGGGCCTCGTTCATGGCGTCCTTGAGGGTCGCCGAGCCGGAGGTCACAGCCTCCACCCGGGCGCCCAGCAGGTTCATGCGGAAGACGTTGGGCTTCTGCCGCTCCACGTCCACTGCGCCCATATAGACCACGCAGGGCAGGCCGTACTTGGCGCAGACCGTGGCCGAGGCCACCCCATGCTGACCCGCGCCGGTCTCGGCGATGATCCGGGTCTTGCCCATGCGCCGCGCCAGCAGGATCTGGCCGATGCAGTTGTTGATCTTGTGGGAGCCGGTGTGGTTCAGCTCCTCCCGCTTCAGATAGATCTTGGCGCCGCCAAAATGATCGGTCAGCCGCTCGGCGAAATAGAGCGGGCTGGGCCGGCCGACATAGTGCGTCAAAAGCCCGGAAAGCTCCGCCTGGAAGGCCGGATCAGCCTTGGCGGCCGCATAGGCCGCGTCCAGCTCATGAACCAGCGGCATCAGGGTCTCGGGCACATACTGGCCGCCGAAGTCCCCGAACCGCCCTTTGGCGTCGGGATAGGCGGCATAGTCGTTGGGCTTGGCGCTGGGCGCGTTCACGTCACTATCACTCGGCTCGGGATCGGGGCTCAGGCAATACGTTCAGGCGCGGCTTACGGCTTCAAGAAACGCCGTGATCAAGGCCGGGTCCTTTAGGCCGGGACCGCGCTCCACGCCAGAGGAAACGTCCACCATGGGCGCGCCCGACAGCCTCACCGCATCGACGACGTTCCAAGGATCCAGGCCGCCGGCCAGGAACCATGGTTTTTGGAACCGGTGGCCCATCATCAGGGTCCAGTCGAAGCGCGCGCCGTTGCCGCCGGGCAGCTCGGAGTCCTGCGGCGCCTTGGCGTCGAACATCAGGTGGTCGGTGGCCGCCTCGTAGGCCTTGGCCGCCGAGAGGTCGTGGGCGGTGGAGATCGACAGCGCCTTGATGATCCCGGCCCCGGTGCGCGCGGCGATAGCCCGCGCCCGCGCCGGGGTCTCCGCGCCGTGCAGCTGGAACAGGTCAGGCTTCAGGACGGCGTTCAGGCGGTCCACCAGCTCGTCGTCGGGGTCCACAGTCACCGCCACGATCTTCACGTGCTTGGCCCGCGCCTCCGCCGTCAGCCGCGCCGCGGCGTCAGGGGCGATGTTGCGGGGGCTCTTGGCGAAGAACATGAAGCCGATGTGGCTCACCCCACCGGCCACGGCGGCGCTCACCGTCTCGGGCGTGGAGAGGCCACAGATCTTGGTGGGCAGGGTCATGCCGCCGATAAGGGCTATCGCGCCCTCGAATTCAAGACTTGGCCTGGTTCTTCAGCAGGTCGCGGATCTCGATCAGCAGGGCTTCTTGCGGCGGCGGCGCGGGCTTTTCCGCCGGCGAGGCCTGCGCGTCGTGGCGGCGGATGGTGTTCACGCCCTTGACGATCAGGAACACCACCCAGGCCACGATCGTGAACTTGATCATGGTGTTGAGGAAGGCGCCGTACTGGATGGCCACCAGTTCGTTGGCCTTGGTCAGGGGATTGTCCGGCTTCAGCACCAGCTCCAGGTGCGAAAAGTCGACCCCGCTCAGCAGCAGGCCGATGGGCGGCATCACCACCTGGTCCACCAGGACCTTGACGATGTCGTTGAACGCCGCGCCGACAAGGACGCCGACGGCCAGGTCGATGACGTTGCCGCGGGCGATGAACTCGCGGAATTCACTGAAGATGCTCATGGACGCGCCTATTCGTCGGCGTTGAGCCGCTCGCGCAGTTCCTTGCCGCTCTTGAAGAAGGGCACGTGCTTGGCGCGGACCTCGACGGCCTCGCCGGTGCGCGGATTGCGGCCGGCCCGGGCGTCGCGCGAGCGGACGGACAGCGCGCCGAAGCCACGCAGTTCCACCCGGCCACCGTTCTCCAGGGCCTGGATCATGCGCTCAAGGATCACCCCCACCACGCGCTCGATATCGCGCTGGGTGAGGTGCGGGTTTTCCTCAGCGAGTTTGGCGATCAGCTCAGACTTGATCATGCCTTCTTCCGGTCGTTCGGCTGCGGAACATGGTCGAGTCCCTGAGGATGTTCAAGGCAGGAAAAGGGTTTACGGCCCGGTGACGGTCATCTGCACCGAAAGCTTGGGCTGACCTGTCCCAAATCGGGGCCCTGACGGGGTGGCTGGCGTGACGAGGCTCGCTGTTGGACATCCGACGCGGAGGGGGAGGGACGTCGGTCAACTCAGGATAGTGCGATTTTCGAAAAAGAAAACGGCGGACCGGTTTCCCGATCCGCCGCTCTCAGGTCTTTGCCGAAGGTCGTGAACGATTAGTCGTTCTTGGCCTTCTCGCGCAGGGCGGCGCCGAGGATGTCGCCCAGCGAGGCGCCGGAGTCCGACGAGCCGAACTGCTCGATGGCTTCCTTTTCCTCGGCCATTTCCAGAGCCTTGATCGACAGCCCCACCCGACGGGCGGCCTTGTCGACGGTGGTGATCTGGGCGTCGACGCGGTCGCCGACGGCGAAGCGCTCGGGGCGCTGGTCGGCGCGGTCGCGGCTGAGGTCGGACTTGCGCACGAAGGCGGTCATCGGGGCCTCGTCCTCACCGAAGCGGACTTCGATGCCGCCGGTGGTGACTTCGGTCACGGTGACGGTGACGGTCTGGCCCTTGCGGAAGCCGTCGCCCACCATCGGATCGCCGGCCAGCTGCTTGATGCCGAGCGAGATGCGTTCCTTCTCGACGTCGACGTCCAGCACCCGGGCCTTGACCATTTCGCCCTTGTGATACTTGGCGATGGCTTCTTCGCCCGACGCCGTCCAGTCGAGGTCCGAGAGGTGGACCATGCCGTCGATGTCGTTTTCCAGGCCGATGAACAGGCCGAACTCGGTGGCGTTCTTGACCTCGCCTTCCACGGTCGAACCGACCGGGTGCGCCGCGACGAACGCGTCCCAAGGATTGTCCATGGCCTGCTTCAGGCCGAGCGAGACGCGACGCTTGGACGGATCGACGTCCAGGACCACGACCTCAACCTCTTGGCTGGTGGAGACGATCTTGCCCGGATGGACGTTCTTCTTGGTCCAGGACATTTCCGACACGTGAACCAGGCCCTCGACCCCGGCTTCCAGCTCCACGAAGGCGCCGTAGTCGGTGATGTTGGTGATCCGGCCGGTGAACTTCGCGCCGACCGGGTACTTGGCTTCGACGCCGTCCCAGGGGTCGGACTGCAGCTGCTTCATGCCGAGGCTGATGCGCTGGGTGTCGGGGTTGATCTTGACGATCTGCACCTTGACGGTGTCGCCCACGGCCAGGACCTGGCTGGGGTGATTGACGCGCTTCCAGCTCATGTCGGTGACGTGCAGCAGGCCGTCGATGCCGCCCAGGTCCACGAAGGCGCCGTAGTCGGTGATGTTCTTGACCACGCCTTCGCGGATCTCGCCCTCTTGCAGCTGGGAGACCAGCTCGGTGCGCTGTTCGGCGCGGGCTTCTTCCAGGATCGCGCGACGCGAGACGACGATGTTGCCGCGGGGGCGGTCCATCTTGAGGATGGCGAAGGGCTGTTCCTTGCCCATCAGCGGGCCGACGTCGCGCACGGGGCGGATGTCGACCTGCGAACCGGGCAGGAAGGCCGAGGCACCGCCGAGGTCGACGGTGAAGCCGCCCTTCACGCGGCCGACGATGGAGCCCATCACCGGTTCGTTCTTCTCGTAGACGCCTTCCAGACGGGTCCAGGCCTCTTCGCGGCGGGCCTTGTCGCGGCTGATGACCGCTTCGCCCATGGCGTTCTCGACGCGCTCGAGGAAGACCTCGACGGTGGAACCGACCACGATGGGGGCGGGATCATCGCCTTCCTGGTTGAATTCCTTCAGGGACACGCGGCCCTCGGTCTTCAGACCCACGTCGATGATCGCGAAATCCTTCTCGATCCCGACCACGATCCCCTTGACCACCACGCCTTCCATGAAGTCGCGGCCGCCCATGGACTCGTCCAGCAGGGCGGAGAAGTCGTCGCGGGAGGGGGACAGGCTCATATCGTCAGCCATAATATTCTTTCGTCTTTCAGATGACGCCGTCCGTGAAACGGATCTGGTCCGACACGCAAATCGCGTTCGGAGTCCCGGCGTCGGGTTAAGGGTTGCAAACCGAAGGCGTCGGGGCGGACCCCAGCGCGGTGAATTTCGCCCGCAGCCATCGAGGGAAAGGAACGTTTGGATTGCCCGTCAGGAAGTTTCCCACCGGGCTCGCGCCGCCTCGACCGTGCGGCGGGCCGCATCGGTGGCCTGCTCTATAGTCATTTCAGTGGTATCCAGCAAGACGGCGTCGGCGGCGGCCACCATGGGGCTGTCGGCCCGGCCCCCGTCGCGTTCGTCGCGCTTGCGGATGTCGGCCAGGATCTCGGCCAGCTCGACCTGCTCACCCTGCCCCCTCAGCTGCTTCCAGCGCCGCTGCGCCCGGACCTCCGGCGTGGCGGTGACATAGAGCTTTGCCGGCGCCTCCGGGCAGATGACGGTGCCCATGTCACGCCCGTCCAGCACCGCGCCTTCCGGCGTGTGCGCGAAGGCCAGCTGCAGCTCGCGCAGGGCCAGGCGCACGGCCGAATGCACCGCCACCCGGCTGGCGCACTCGCCCGCGCCCCGCGTGCGGAACGCCGGATCGTCCAGCATGGCGGCCGTCAGTCTCAGGGCCACGGCCCCGGCGTCCTGCTCGCTGTCCAGGTCCTTGCCGGCCCGCTGGGTGAGAACCCCCACCGCCCGATAGAGTAGCCCCGAATCCAGCACCGGCACGTCGTAGAGCGCCCCCAGCCGGTGAGCGATGGTCCCCTTGCCCGAGGCCGCCGGCCCATCGACGGTGATGATGAAGGGAGGTTTCAAAGCGCGGTCCAGTTCTGCGTCCCTTCTCCCCTTACGGGAGAAGGTGGCCGGTCGGAGACCGGTCGGATGAGGGGTCGCGCTGACTCTACAGAATAATTCCCGTCATCCCGGACGGCCGCCAGGCCGATCCGGGACCCAGGGGCCATGCGCACCGCCCCTGGGTCCCGGCTCTCCGCTTCGCTACGGCCGGGATGACGGCGTGGGTTTGTTTGAGAAGCCTCTCGCCCCCTCATCCGCCCCTGCTCCGCAGGGGCGCCCGCAAGGGGAGAAGAGTTTCGCGGTGCGGCGATCTTCTCACGCCAGGTCCCCGCCCAGGCCGCGCATCATCTCTACGAAGCCCGGGAAACTGGTGGCGATCATGCCCGGCTCGTCGACACGGACCGCGTCGTCCGAGGCCAGGCCCATCACCAGGTGCGACATGGCGATCCGATGGTCGCCCCGGGTGACCACGCTGGCCCCGCCGGCCGCCGGATGGTTGCCCCGTGCGGCCCCCACCACGATCAGGCCCTCGGGCTCCTCCTCGACCCCGATGCCGCAGGCCGCCAGCCCCGCCGCCATCAGGGCGATGCGATCGCTCTCCTTGACCCGCATCTCGCCGATGCCGCGCATGTGGGTGGGGCCGTCGGCGAAGGCCGCGGCCACCGCCAGGATCGGGTACTCGTCGATCATCGAGGGCGCGCGCTCAGGCGGCACGTCCACACCGCGCATCGCCGAGTGGCGCGCCGTGACGTCCCCCACCTGCTCGCCGCCTTCGTCGCGCAGGTTGGCGATGGTCAGGTCGGCGCCCATCTCCCGCAGCGTCGTGAACAGGCCGGTGCGCAGCACATTGAGCAGCACGCCTTCCACCGTCACCTCCGAGCCCGGCGTGATCAGGGCCGCCACCAGGGGGAAGGCCGCCGAGGAGGGATCCCCCGGCACGACGATCTTCGTACCCGTCAGGGTCTGCCCCCCCGGCAGGTCGATGTGGCGCTCGCCGTCGCGGTCCTCCACGTGGACCACCGCGCCGAAGGCCCGCAGCATCCGCTCGGTGTGATCCCGCGTCGCCTCCGGCTCGATGACACCGGCCCCGCCTTGTGCGTGCAGCCCGGCCAGCAACACGGCGGACTTCACCTGGGCCGAGGGCTCGGGCAGCCGGTAGTCGATGCGCGTCAGGCCCCCGCCCTGCAGGGTCAGGGGCAGCCGCCCGCCGGTGCGGCAGGCGAAGCTCGCCCCCATCGCCGTCAGCGGCTTCATCACCCGGTTCATCGGCCGACCGCGCAGGGAGGCGTCGCCGGTGAAGGTGGCGCTGATGGGGAACCCGGCCGCCGCCCCCATGATCAGCCGCACCCCGGTGCCGGCGTTGCCGCAGTCGATCACGTCGTCGGGCTCGGAAAACCCGCCCCGACCCTCCACGCGCCAGGCGCCTGCCCCCAGGTGGGTCACGGTCGCGCCGAACGCCCGCATGGCCTGGGCAGTGCGCAGCACATCGTCGCCTTCGAGTAGACCCTCGATCTCTGTCGTTCCGGTCGCCAGCGCCCCGAAGATGAGCGCGCGATGGGAAATCGACTTGTCGCCCGGGGCGCGCACGCGGCCCCGCAGCGGGCCGCCGCGTTTCGCGGTCAGTCCTGCCGACGTCATGGGAATGCCAAGCCTCCTTAAGGCTCTGCTGTTGTCACGAGGGGGTTTGCTTTTGACAGCGGCGCTGGCCCGTGGCAAGGGACCCGGCTTCATTCGAACCCCTTAGAGGCTTAGCCCTTGGCCAATCCCGAACTGGGCGCAAAGCAGATCTGTCCGAACTGCCAAGCGAAGTTCTACGACCTCACCCGTCGTCCCGCCCGTTGCCCGAAATGCGCCACCGAGTTCGACCCCGACGAGGCTGTCCGCAGCCGCCGGAGCCGTTCGCGCGTCGCCCCCACCGACCATGAGGTCGAGGAGGAGGGCGAAGCCCAGGTGCGCGGCAAGTCGGAGGCCGACGACGACGAGGAAGAAGAAGAGGTCGTCACCCCGGAACTCGACGAAGTGGTCGACGCCCCGATCATCCCCGGCGACGACGATGACGACGACGCCGAACCGGGCGCCACGCCCGAGGACGAGCTCGCCGGCTTCTCCGAGGACGAGGAAGACCTCGAGGAGGACACCGACGACGTGCCCTTCCTGGAAGATGAGGAAGACGACTTCGACGACACCGAAATCGAGGGTCTGCCCGGGGAGGGCGACGTCGAGGACCGCTGATTTTCTCTGCGACAACCCGCCTGCAAATTTCCTGTGCAGGCGGGCTTGATCGCAGCGAACTGTCAGACTAGGTTCCGCGCCTCTTCGGGGAAGGCCTTTCAGCCGCCTCCGGAGAAACCCGAGACCTCGGGGCTTTAGCTCAGCTGGTAGAGCGCTTGCATGGCATGCAAGAGGTCAGCGGTTCGACTCCGCTAAGCTCCACCATAACGGCCGCTTCCCACCGGAAGCGGCCGTTTCCATTTGGGGGTGTCGGTCAGGGCGCACGGCATCGCCGCCCCACGCCGCTCATCCCGGCGAAGGCCGGGACCCAGATTCATCTCAGGCTTTCGATCAGGACCCCGTTTGTGTGGTTCGTGAGGTTCGTGGTTCCAATTCTTCCGGCCGTGACGCCACAGAGGCCCATCAGATTGACCACGAACCTCACGAACCTCACGAACGGTGGATCATCCCCGACGTGAGGAGGTGAATCTGGATCCCGGCCTTCGCCGGGACGAGCGGGAGGGGTGATATCTGTCGCTCCAAGCCCAGCCCTTCTGATGCTATTCTCCACCATCGAGAGGAGCCAGCATGTCCATGTACCATCAGGGTCAACGCGACCTGCAGGACGCCTTCAGCAGCCGCGCCCTGGCCGACCGGCTGGACGAGACCCTGCGCCACGACCAATTCACGGAGCGGGACGCGGCCTTCATCGGCGAGCAGAGCTTCTTCTTCCTGGCGACGGCTGACGATCAGGGGCGCCCCGACTGCTCCTTCAAGGGTGGGTCTGCCGGTTTCGCGCGGGTCATCGCGCCGGATACGCTGATCTTCCCCGACTATGACGGCAACGGCATGTTCCGCAGCCTGGGCAACCTGACCGCCAATCCCAATGTCGGCCTGCTGTTCCTGTCGGTGGGCGAGCGGCCCCAGCGCCTGCGGGTCAACGGGACCGCCGAAGTCGTGGCCGATGACCCACTGCTGGCCCAAATCCCCGGCGCCCAGCTCCTGGTGCGGGTGACGCCCCGCGACATCTTCCCCAACTGCCCGCGCTACATCCCGACCCTGACGGTCACCGCCCCCTCGGTCCACGCCCCGGAGGCCGACAAGCCGATGGTCGAGGCCGACTGGAAGACTTTCCCCATGTTCGCGGACGTGGTCCCGCCGCGACGAGTCTAGACGTCGCCCTCCAGCGCCATGATCATCTCCACCCGCGGCGCGTGCCGGCCGCCGTCGAACGGGGCGGCGAGGAACGCGTCGACGATGTCGAGCGCCAGGCCCTCCCCCACCACGCGCGCGCCGATCGCCAGCATGTTGGCGTCGTTGTGCTGGCGGATCATGCGGGCCGAGAAGGTCTCGGCGCAGACCCCGCAGCGCACGCCCCTGACCTTGTTGGCCGCCATCATGATCCCCTGGCCGGTGCCGCACAGGATGATCCCGAACCGGCAGTCCCCCGAGGCGACCCGCCGCGCCGCCGCCGCGCCGTGCTCGGGATAGGGCGTGCTTTCGGGCGTCGTCGGTCCGATATCCACCACCTCCCAGCCCTGGTCGGCGATGTGGGCGGCGATGGCCTGTCGCAGCGCGATGGCGGAGTGGTCGCTGGACAAGACGACGCGGCGGTTGCTGGCGGTCATGGATGGGTCCCAATGCGATCTGCGGCCCGACCGACGTGGATCAGGCGCTCGGGCTTCCTACAGGGCCCTCCACGGCCCCGCCATTGAAAGCCCAGCCTCCCCGCCCCATCTAGGAGTCATCCGGCCGCCGCGCCGATTTCGGGCGGTCGCCGGAGAGTCGCTTAATTTGCGAGGACTCTGATGAACCGGCCGATCGTTTTTGACTCACCCTTCCTGCTCGGCTTCGAGCACACGCGCAGCCTCATCGAGCGCGCCGCCAAGGCGGCCGCCGAGAGCTATCCGCCGTACAATGTGGAAGAGCGGCCGGGCGGCGGCCTGCGGATCACGCTCGCCGTGGCCGGATTCACCCCCGACACCCTGCAGGTGACCATGGAGGACCGCCAGCTGGTGATCGCCGGCCGCCGGGACGACGCCGGCAAGGCCGAGGACGCCTATCTGCACCGGGGCATCGCCGCCCGCGGCTTCATCCGCAGCTTCGTGCTGGCCGATGGGATGGAGGTGGAGGGCGCGCTGTTGGAGCACGGCCTGCTGCATATCGATCTCGACCGCCCCGAGCCCGACAAGCTCATCAAGCGGATACCCATCCAGACGGCCGGCTGAACCTAGCGGCTCTTGTACGCGTTGCCTTTTCAAGGAGGTGGTCTGATGACACCCAATCTTACAGCTGAAGCCTTCGCCGCCCTCGGCGGTCCCGATCTCGTCTATGTGCGCCCGATCAAGGCCGCCGAAATCATCGCCTCGACCCCGGCCGCCCAGATCGAGGGCTTCAAGCTCGATCCGGACCAGACCCTCTACGCGGTTCACCGCGCCGATGGCGAACGCCTGGCGGTGATGACCGACAAGGACAGCGCCGTCGCCGCCGCCCTGGCCCACGAACTGGCCCCGGTGTCCGTGCACTAAAGCCGAACTCCCTCCCCTTCATGGGGAGGGTGGATGGCACGAAGCTTCTCCCCGAAACCGTCATCCTCGGGCTTGTCCCGAGGATCCATAGACTCCGCGCCGGCCCGACGCGCAGAGCCGCGCCGCCGCACCCTTTCCTCAGCCTCTGAGATCATGGATCCTCGGGACAAGCCCGAGGATGACGAAGGGGGTGAGGAATGAGCGCGAGAAATGCGGTCTACATCATGGCCAGCGGCAAGCACGGCACGCTCTATGTCGGCGTCACCAGCGACCTCATCGTCCGCGTCAGTCAGCATCGCGAAGGGACAAAGGCTGGCTTCACCTCGCGCTACGACGTGAAGCATCTGGTCTGGTTCGAGCGCCACGAGGGGATTGTCGACGCCATCCAGCGGGAAAAGTCCCTGAAGCGCTACAATCGCGCCTGGAAGATCAATCTCATTGAACGAGACAATCCCAATTGGGACGATCTCTACGAGGGTCTGTTTGCCGCCCCGCCCGGCCCGCTTTCCCATCTCAATCCGGGCGTGACCCAGGCCGAACAACCCTCACTTCGTCATCCTCGGGCTTGTCCCGAGGATCCATACACTCCGTGAATCCGCAAAGGTTCACGCCCGCGCCGCCACACCCTCTCCTGAACCTCTGAGATCATGGATCCTCGGGACAAGCCCGAGGATGACGATGGAGGATCGAAAGGGCGGTCGCCTGTTCTAGGCCGCGCTGGAACGCGCTTCCTGCACCAGCAGGGCGTGGATGGCGTCGGGCGTGCGGGCCTGGCGCAGTTGTTCCCGCAGATCGGCCTGCCGCAGAAGGCGCGACACCCGGGCCAGGGTCCGCAGGTGTTCGGTCGAGGCGTTGGGCGGGGCGAACAGGGCGAAGATCAGGTCCACGGGCTGGTCATCGACCGACTCGAAAGCCACCGGGTGGTCCAGGCGCACGAACACCGCGCGCATCCGCTGCAGGCCCTCCAGGCGGGCATGGGGCACGGCGACGCCGTAGCCGACGCCCGTGGAGCTGGCGGCTTCCCGTTCGGCCAGGGCGTCGAGGATCGAGCCCGCGTCGAGGTCGAACTGCCGCGCGGCGATCTCGGAGACCACGGCCAGGACCTGGCGCTTGTCGAGGGCGCTGACACGCGGCGCGATGGCCGCGCGTTCCAGAATCTCACCGATCAACATCGTGTCGTGACGCCCAAATCAAAACAAAGCCGGCCCGTGCAAAGCCAGTTCGCACGGACCGTGCCGGAAATTCGCGGCCTAGGCCGAGGTTCCGTTCGCTCCGTTCCCGTTCAGCGATTTCGTGCGTTCGGGGTCGATCCAGCCGATATTTCCGTCAGGTCGGCGATACACCACGGACAAACCACCGTGAGCGGCGTTCCTAAAGACGATTGTTTGGGATTCCGTCAAGTCCAGCTCCATGACGGCCATGGAAACGGTCATCGTCTTGATGTCCTTTTCCGTTTCCGCGATGACCATGGCCGAGGGCAGGGCGTGGGCGTCGTGCGACGTTTCGCCGTCGGCGCCGAAGTCCCAGGCATCCTCAGCCTCATCATCGTCAGGCGACTGGATGACGAAATAGGAGGCGGTTTCGGCGGCGCGCGCGGCGGCCTGCGGTGAGTGGCTTTTTAATCGTCGCTTGTAGCGGCGCACCCGCGTCTCGATCTTGGCCAGCGCCGCATCGAAGGCGCCGTGGGCGTCGGCGCCCAGACCGTGACTTTGCAGCGCCTGGCCCGTGGCCAGCTTCAACGCGCAGTCGACTCTGAAGGAATGGCCCTCTCGGCTGACGACCACGTCCGCGGCGCCGCCACGGTCGAAGTACTTGCCGATAGAACCGGTGATTTCGTGGGTGACCCGCTCACGCAGGGCCTCTCCAACGGCGACATGCTTGCCGGATACTAGGACTTGCATGATCCAACAACACGCCGCTCCGGCAATGGTGTCAAGCGCCTCCGAACCAACCCACGAGATGGTGTACCGCGGCCACCACGACACCGGCGCTGAGGAACAGCACCGCCCCGGATGTTGCGGCCAGGCCGTAGCCCACCAGGACCAGCAGCCCATCCCTCTGCACCATCGAAAACGCCAGCACGGCGATGGTCAGGGCGGGCAGCAGATTGCCCAGCGGGATGGGCAGGATCAGCACGAAGGACAACAGGGTGCAGACCAGGCCGATCAGCCGGTCACCCACCGGCCCGAACATGAACACCAGGCGTGGCCGCGACACCTGCTCGATGCGCTCCAGCCAGGGCAGCAGCTTGCTGAACGCCCGGGCGAGCTCGGCCCGGCTCATCTGGCGGTCGTCGATGAACCTCGGCAGCCACAGGGTCTGGAAGCCGACCAGCATCTGCGGCGAAATCAGCAACAGGGGCGCGCCCAGGATCGTGCTGGAGCCGGGCGGCAGCGGCAGCAGGTTGGGAATGGCCAACACGAACATCAGGGCGGCGAAGGCGCGGCGCCCGAAGGTGTCGATGATCTCACCCAGGGTCACCTTCTCGGCGGCTTGGTCGCCGAGGGCGCGAATGTGGGCCGAGAGACTCAGGTGTTGCGGAAACTCTCGGTCGGGCATGCGGTCTCATATCGCCGGGCGCGGCGTCAGCACAACGCGCGACGGCGGATTTTGTCGCCCGCTTTACAGCGACGCTGGTTTTCAGCTAGGAGGCCCATCATGCGGATCGCCGTCACTAAACGCGCCATTAAAACCACCGGGCTCTTGGGGCCTGGGGGTTCGCGCGTGCACGCCGCGTAGCAACCCCCAGCACCCCGCCGGAAGGTCGGGTGCTGAACGTCTCGCAGACGCGCAAGACAGCCCGCCCTCCGGTCCCAACCGGAGAACCACCATGTCTGTCCAAGCTGAACTCGAACTTCCCGCCCGCCAGCGCCTGCGCAACGTCGCCATTGTCGGAGCCACCGGCGCGGTGGGCGCCGAGCTGATCGGCTGCCTGGAGCGCCGCGACTTCCCCGTGGCGCGGCTGAAGCTGCTGGCCTCGGCCCGTTCAGCCGGCAGGACCCTGATGTTCAAGGGTCAGCCCCTGGTGGTGGAGACCCTCGCCGCTGACAGCTTCGACGGTGTCGATATCGCCCTGTTCTCGGCCGGCGCCGCCATCAGCCGCCAGTTCGCCCCCATCGCCGCGGCCGCCGGCTGCGTCGTGGTGGACAATTCCTCGGCCTTCCGGATGGATCCGGCCACGCCCCTGGTGGTGCCGGAGGTCAATGGCGGCCTGCTGGACGGCCGGCCGATGATCGTCGCCAACCCCAACTGCGTGGCGGCCATCGCGGTGATGGCGCTGGCTCCCCTGCACGCCCACAACCCCATCGTCCGGGTGATCGGCGCCACCTACCAGTCGGCCTCGGGCGCCGGCGCGGCGGCCATGGAGGAACTGGAGCTCTCCACCGCCGCCTATCTGGCGGGCGAGGCCTTTGAACCCAAGGTCCTGCCGCACCCCTACGCCTTCAACGTCTTCAGCCACAACACCGCCATCGACCCCGCCACCGGCTACAACAGCGAGGAGACCAAGGTGATGGACGAGATCCGCAAGCTGTTGGCCGCGCCCGACATGCGGGTCTCCTTCACCTGCGTCCGCGTGCCGGTGCTGCGCGCCCACTCCATGGCGCTGACGGTGGAGTTCGCTCGGCCGATGTTGGCCACCGCGGCCACGTGCTGGCTGGCGCAGGCGCCGGGCGTTCGTCTTGTGAACGACAGCGAAAACAACCACTTCCCCATGCCCAGCGAGGCGTCCGGCGAGGACGATGTGCTCGTCGGTCGGCTGCGCGCCGACGCCTCGGACCCCACCGGCCGCTCCCTGACCCTATTCCTGGCCGGCGATCAGCTCCTCAAGGGCGCGGCCTTGAACGCCGTGCAGATCGCCGAACAATATGCCGTCTGATCCCTCCGCGGAGACCGACATGCTGGAGATCATCCCCATCCCCCAGGCGCCCCAGCACCGGGGCGCCTGGCAAGCCCTGTTCCAGGGCTATGGCGACTTCTACAAGCGCCCCATGACGGTCCAGACCTTCGACACCGTCTGGGCCTGGCTGAACGATCCGGCCCACGAGGTGGAGGGGGTGCTGGCGGTGCTGGACGGCCGGCCGGTGGGCCTGGCCCACTTCCGCCGCATGCCCCGGCCGCTCTACGGCGCGGAGGTCGGCTTCCTGGACGACCTGTTCGTCGACCCCGCCTGCCGGGGCCACAAGGTCGGCGAACGGCTGATCGGCCATGTGGCCGACGTCGCCCGAAACCGAGGCTGGGCCACGGTTCGCTGGCTCACCGCCGACGACAACTACCGTGCCCGGACCCTCTATGACCGGGTCGGCGCCAAGTCGCACTTCAACCTCTATGAACTGGTCCCCTGATGTACGAACTTCACTATTCGCCGGGCACGGCCAGCCTGCTGCCGCACATGATGCTGCGGGAACTGGGCGTCCCCTTCGCGCTGAAGCTGGTGGACCGGGAGGCGGGCGAACAGGCCGGCGCCGACTACCTCAAGCTCAACCCCCATGGCCGCATCCCGGTGCTGGTGGAGGCTGGAAAGCCCCTGTACGAGACCGCCGCCATCGCCCTGCATCTGGCCGACCGCCACCCGGGCCTGGCCCCGGCGGTGGGCGCGCCCGAGCGAGCCGACTACTACAAATGGATGGTCCACCTGGCCAACACCACCCAGGCCGAGTTCCGGTCCTGGTTCTACCCCCATGAGTACGTGACCCACCCCAGCCATCTGGACTCGGCCAAGGCCGCGGCGGGCAGGCGGATGATGGCCAATTTCGAGATCATCGCCGGCCAGCTTGAGGGCCGCGACTGGCTGCTGGCCTCAGGGTTCTCCGCGGCCGACCTCTACCTGCTGATGATGGTCCGCTGGGGCCGCACCCTGCCCCGTCCGGCGCGGGATCTCCCGGTGCTGGCGGCGCATGCGGCCCGAGTGCTGGCCCGGCCGGCCGTGCGTGAGACTTTCGAGCTGGAAGGCCTTTCGGCGCCCTACGTCTAGGCGTGCTTCAGGACCCGGCGGCGTTCCACCGAGGACGGGATGCGCATGGCCTCCCGATACTTGGCCACGGTGCGCCGGGCGATATCGACGCCGGTCTCCTTGAGAATCTCGACGATCCGGTCGTCGGAGTGCACCTCGGCCTCGGCCCGTTCGGTGTCGATCAGCTGCTTGATCTTGTGGCGCACGCTCTCGGAGGAGTGGGCCTCGCCGCCGTCGGAATTGGCGATGCCGGAGGTGAAGAAGAACTTCAACTCGAACATGCCGCGCGGGGTGGCGATGTACTTGTTGGAGGTCACCCGGCTGACGGTGGACTCGTGCATGCCGATGGCGTCGGCGACGGTCTTCAGGTTCAGCGGCCGCAGGTGCTCGACGCCATAGGCCAGGAAGCCGTCCTGCTGGCGCACGATCTCACTGGCGACCTTGAGGATGGTCTTGGCCCGCTGGTCGAGGCTCTTGACCAGCCAGTTGGCGCTGGCCATGCAGTCGGCCACGAACACCTTCTCCTGGTCGGTCCGCGCCCCGGCCGAGACCCGGGCGTGGTAGCGCTGGTCCACCAGCAGGCGCGGCAGGGTGTCGGAATTTAGCTCCACGTGCCACAGGCCGCCCAGGCCCTCGCGCACATAGACATCGGGCGCCACCGGCTGGCTGGGTTCGCCGCCAAAGGCCGCGCCGGGCCGCGGCGTCAGGCCCCGCAGCTCGGAGATCATGTCCTTCAGGTCTTCATCGTCCACCCCGCAGGCCTTGCGCAGGGCCGTGAGGTCGCGCCTGGCCAGCAGGTCCAGATTGTCCAGCAGGGCCATCATGGCCGGATCGCAGCGGTCGCGCTCCTTGAGCTGCAGCATCAGACACTCGCGCACGTCGCGCGCGAAGACGCCGATCGGCTCGAACCGCTGCAGCATGCGCAGCACGTCCTCCAGGAAGGTCAGGTCGCAGCCCAGCCGCCCGGCGGTCTCGGCCATGTCGACCCGCAGATAGCCGCCCTCGTCGACGCCATCGACCAGGACGGTGGCCGCCGCATACTCGATGCCGCTGAAGCCCGCGACCATCAGCTGATCGTAGAGGTGTTCAGCGAGCGTCTTCTCGCGGGTCAGGCGCTGTTCAAAGTCGTCGGCGTCCTCGAAGGAGCCGCCCTTGCCGGCGCGCGACCAGTCCACCGCGCCACCCGCCTCACCGGCGCCCTCTGCGTCCCCAGTGTTGCGCTCCCCCGGCGAGGCCTCGGCCTCGTGGGTGACGTCCATGTGCGCCTCGGCGGCGCCCTCGGGAATACTGTCGGCGGCGAAGTCCTCGGCGTCGCGAGGGCCGGCCTCGACGTCGGGTTCGGAGTCGCGTTCGTCGCGCTGGAGCAGCGGGTTCCGCTCCAACTCGCCCTCGACATAGGTCTCCAGCTCCATGTTGGAGAGCTGCAACAGCTTGATGGCCTGCTGCAGCTGGGGGGTGATCACCAACCCCTGGCCTTGCCGCATCTCTAAACGCGCGCCGAGCGCCAAAATCGCCTCCTGGCCTGTTTCTTGCTGGACAGGCTAGGCGTGCAATCACGAGCGATTGGTTAACCGGGCCGCGACCTTTTGGTTAACCATGTTTTTTCTCCCCTATTCTTGGGGATAACGGTCGGCGCGATCAGCCGAAGCGTTCGCCCAGATAGACGCGGCGAACCTCGGGGTCATCGACGATCTCGGCCGGCGTTCCCTCGAACAGCACCTCGCCCGCATGGATGATCGCGGCGCGGTCGATGATGTCCAGGGTCTCGCGGACATTGTGGTCGGTGATCAGGATGCCGATGCCGCGGCTCTTGAGGAAGGCGATCACCTCGCGGATGTCGGAGATGGCCAGGGGGTCGATCCCGGCGAAAGGCTCGTCCAGCAGCATGAAGGAGGGTTCGCTGGCGAGCGCCCGGGCGATCTCCACCCGGCGGCGTTCCCCGCCCGACAGCGAGATGGCCGGCGCCTGGCGCAGGTGCTCGATGTGCAGGTCGGTGAGCAACTGGGTGACGGTGGCGCGGGCCTCGGACATGTCCTTGGCGCGCAGTTCCACCACCGCCATGACGTTCTCTTCCACGGTCATGCCGCGGAAGATGGAGGTTTCCTGCGGCAGGTAGCCGACGCCCATCCGGGCGCGTTGATACATGGGCTGAGCGGTGATGTTCTCCCCGTCCAGATAGATCGCGCCATAGTCGGCCGGGATCAGGCCGGTGATCATGTAGAAACAGGTGGTCTTGCCGGCGCCATTGGGGCCCAGCAGGCCCACGACCTCGCCACGGCGCAGACTGAGGGTGACGCCCTTCACAACGGGGCGGCCCCGGAAGGACTTGCCGATATTGTCGACCACCAACCCTTCGCCGGCCAAGCCGGGGAGAGCTTCGAAATTCTCGGGTTTCACCCTAGGGCCGCGCGGCAGGCTGTCCCGCCTGCTGCTTGGGATAGAGGACGGTGCGCACGCGGCCGGGCTTGTTGCGCCCCTTCACGCCGCTCTGCATCTGGGTGTCGCCGGTGGCGACCTTGATCACCAGCTTGGAGCCGCGCAACACGTTCTGGGCCTGGGCGGCCACCACGTCGCCGGTGATGGTGATGGTGTCAGCCGCCGCGTCATAGACCGCCGCGTCCCCGCGCACCCGCTGCTGTGGGGTCACGTAGTAGACCGAGCCGCTGGCCTCCATGCGGTCGAGCTGGTTGCCGCAGGCGGCGCCCGCCTGGCCGGTCCCGCCCGGCTTGGCCGAGGGATTGGGCTTGTAATAGATCTTCAGGACGTCCGCCCGCAGCCGAACCGTATCCTGCAGGGCCTCGGCGCCGCCGGAATAGGTCGCCAAGCACCGGGCGTTGATGACCTCCAACTCGTCGGCGGTGATATCCACCGGGGCGTCGGAGTTCTGCGCCAGTTGCGCCGCCGCCGGACCAGCCGCGATCAACCCGCAGGCGAATGCGCCCACCGCCCACTGCTTCATATTCGCTAGCCTGATCATGCCCATGCCGTCCGAAGCTTAGTGTGAATCGACGCGTGTGTGTACGCCGCCCTTGAACACCATGCGTTCGCCCTTGTCGTACACGCCATAGGACTTCGCGATGATTTCGCCAAGCGCGCCTGCTCCCTTGATCTCGCCCGCGCCTTCGAGTTCTCCGGTCGCGGTGTTGAAGATGGAGGTGGCGGTGGCGAAATTCACGTCCCCACCATTCAGTTTCACGCCACCCTCCAGATTCAGCACCCGCTTGTCCTCCCGATAGACCCCTGCCTTGGCTGAGATGCGGGTGGGTCGCGGCCCTTCTTCGTCGAGGATCAGCATCGGGGTGTCGAGCATGACGCGCTGGTAGTCCTTGGGATCGCGGACCGCGACCTTGGCGGTCAGAACAAAGGCGCGGCCCTTGTCGTCCCGGCCGAGAAAGCGGGGATTGACCAACTGGATCGGGGCGTCGGCGTCCTGGGGCTTGTCCTTGGCGCCGGCGAGCGTGCTCTGGATGACAAAGCCCACCATGACCAGCAGGATCACGCCGATCGCCGCCGGCAGCAGCACCCGCAACCGCCGCACCAGGCGCGAGCGCCGCCGCCAGCGCTCGAAGTCGGCGCTGTAGGGGGTGTGGCTCTGATCGGCGAAGGCGGTGGTCACCCGACCCTCACATGTGGGCGAAGATATCGACCTCTTCCCAGCCGGCCACATCGAGCAGGGCGCGGTGAGGCAGGAAGTCGAAGCAGGCGCGCGCCAGGTGGTCGCGGCCCTCGCGCACGAGCATGGCGTCCAGCCGGTCGCGCAGGGCGTGCAGGTGCAGGACGTCGGAGGCGGCGTAAGCGATCTGTTCGTCGCTGAGCTTGGCGGCGCCCCAGTCGGAACTCTGCTGAGCCTTGGACATGTCGATGCCGGCCAGTTCCTTGGACACGTCCTTCAGGCCGTGCCGGTCGGTATAGGTCCGCGCCAACTTCGAGGCGATCTTGGTGCAGTAGACCGGGGCCGTGACGACGCCGAGGTGCAGATAAAACATGGCGATGTCGAAGCGGCCGAAGTGGAAGATCTTCGTAACCGCCGGATCCGTCATCAGGTCCTTGAGGTTCGGCGCGTCGTAGGTGGCCCGGTCCAGCTGAACCAGGTGAGCGTCGCCCTTGCCGTCGGAAATCTGCACCACGCAGAGCGGGTCGCGGCCGAGCCGCAGGCCCATGGTCTCGGAATCCACCGCGACCGAGGTCGCGCCGGCGAAGACGCCCTTGGGTAAATCGCCGATGTGCAGATGATTCGCCAAGGTCGCCTCGCTCCGGCGCAAACTACGGTCCTTCTCCCTTATAGGGAGAAGGATGGTGCCCAGGAAAGGACTCGAACCTTCACGGCCGTTAAGCCACTGGCACCTGAAGCCAGCGCGTCTACCAATTCCGCCACCTGGGCCCGATCCACCGGATCGCGCGAGGGGGGTTCTCTAGGGCGCCGCCCTGGCCCGGTCAACGCCCCCGCTGCACCTTCTTTCGAGTCGCATTGCGGCGCGGAGGCTGTTCGTCTATCCGGAGCGCTTCAAGAGCCACCTAAAACCGAGCGAAACCCATGCAGGATCTGGTCACCGTCTTCGGCGGTTCGGGCTTCGTCGGCGCCCAGGTTGTCCGCGCGCTGGCCAAGCAGGGCTGGCGGGTGCGGGTCGCAGTGCGCCAACCGCATCTGGCCTACAAGATGCGGCTGCTGGGCGATGTCGGTCAGATCGAGGTGGTGCAGGCCAATATCCGCAACGAGGCCTCCATCCGCCGCGCCGTCGAGGGCGCTCATGCGGTGGTCAATGCGGTTGGCGTGCTTTACGAGACCGGCCGCCAGAAATTCCAGAGCGTGCACGCCATGGGCGCGCGCAACATCGCCGCGGTGGCCAAGGGCGCGGGCGTCTCACGCCTGGTGCATATCTCCGCAATCGGCGCGGACGCCGGCTCTGACTCGAAGTACGCGCGCACCAAGGCCATGGGCGAGGACGCCGTGCGCGACGCCTTCCCCGGCGCGGTGATCGTCCGCCCGTCGGTGGTCTTCGGTCCCGATGACCACTTCTTCAACAAGTTCGCCGAAATGGCGGTGATCAGCCCCGCCTTGCCGCTGATCGGCGGCAGCCACACCCGACTGCAGCCGGTGTTCGTGGGCGACGTCGCCAAGGCGGTCGCCGCCTGCGTCACCAATCCGGACGCCGCGGGCCAAACCTATGAACTGGGCGGCCCACGCGCCTATTCGTTCCGCGAACTGATGGAGCTGGTGGTGGCCGAGACCGGCCGCAAGCGGTTCCTGGTTCCCCTCCCCAATGCGATCGCCTCGGCCATCGGCGTGGCGTGCTCGATCTTCGCGCTCACCCCATGGACCCCGCCGATCACCGAGGACCAGGTCGAACTGCTGAAGACCGACAACGTGGTCTCGGGCGGCTATCCCGGCCTTGAGGCGCTCGGCGTCGCGCCGACCGCCGTGGAAGGCATCTTGCCGGCCTACCTCTACCGCTTCCGCAAGGGCGGGCAGTACGCCGACGAAGTCGAACGTCTTACAGCCGTCGCCTAGCAGCAGCCCCTACTGGCTGGCCATCGCCATCCAGATCAGACCACCGGCCCCCACCACGATCCGCCACCAGGCGAAGGGCGCGAAGCCGTGGCGGCCGACGAAGTCCACCAGGGCGCGGACCACGATGAAGCCGACGATGAAGCTGACCGCGAAGCCCAGGGCGATGATCCCGGCCTGGTCCATGCTGAGCGCGTCCTTGTTCTTGTAGAGATCGACGGCGAAGGCGCCGGCCATGGTGGGGATGGCCAGGAAGAAGGAGAACTCGGCGGCGGCCTTCTTCTCCACCCGCATCAGCATCGAACCGACGATGGTGGCGCCTGAGCGGGAGACGCCGGGGATGAGGGCGAGCGTCTGGAAGAGGCCCACCACCAGCGACGTCTTCCAGGTCAGTTTCATGGCGTCGTCCTCGCGGGGCGCCGGGGCCCAGCGGTCGATGGCCAGCAGCAGCACGCCGCCGATGATCAGCGACCAGCAGATCAGGCGCGGGCTCTCGAACAGCACCTCCTTGATGACGTCATGCAGAGCCAGGCCGAGAGCCGCGCCGGGGATGAAGGCGATCAGGACGGAGAGCGCGAACCAGCGGGCCTCGGCGCTGGTGGGCAGGCCGATGAGCACCTTCCACAGCCTGCCGAAATAGAGCGCCACCACCGCCAGGATCGCGCCCAGCTGGATCAGCACCGCGAAGGTGTCCCAGAAGCCATTGGGCAGGCCCAGCAGGGATTTGGTGAGCAGCAGGTGGCCGGTGGAGGAGACCGGGATGAACTCGGTCACCCCCTCGACAATGCCCAGGATGATGGCGGCGATCCAGTCGGACATGCGGGCAACTTTCGGCACGGGATGAAGAGGACCCCAAGGGGCCGGATCAGGGTAAATTTGAGGTTCATCCCATTTATGGACGACTTTGGCCTGAAGCCTAGGTCGCCCGGTCGGCGGCGGAGGCAGTCTGGAGCAATATCGTCTTTCTTTTGGACTATCATATTCCGAGCTGTTGAAAAGGCGCGTAAAAGCCCTTCGCCCACGATGGGCGGAGGACCGGCCATGGCCGAGCGGATGTTGAAGTTCACAACGGTGGAGCGGACCACGCCGGCCAAGCGGGCGGCGGCGGCGCGGGCGGGGGATTTCCACGAGATCTACGCCGACTTCATCGACGCCAAGGCCAGTGAGCAGGCCTCCCGCTGCTCTCAGTGCGGGATCCCGTTCTGTCAGACCCATTGCCCGCTGCACAACAACATCCCCGACTGGCTGCGGATGACGGCCGAGGGGCGGCTGGAGGAAGCCTACCAGCTTTCCCAGGCCACCAATTCCATGCCGGAGATCTGCGGCCGCATCTGTCCGCAGGACCGCCTGTGCGAGGGCTCTTGCACCATCGAGCAGTCGGGGCACGGCACCGTCACCATCGGGGCGGTGGAACGCTACCTGACCGACAAGGCCTGGGAAGAGGCTTGGGTCCAACCCCTCATCCCAGGCCGCGGCCAGGGCAAGTCGGTGGGGATCATCGGGGCGGGGCCGGCGGGACTGGCGGCCGCCGAGCGCCTGCGGGAGATGGGCTACGCCGTCACCGTCTATGACCGACACGACCGGGCCGGCGGCCTGCTGATCTACGGCATCCCCAGCTTCAAGCTTGAGAAGGACGTGGTGATGCGGCGCACTCAGCGGCTGGCCGAGGGCGGGGTCGAGTTCAGGCTGAACTTCGACGTCGGCGTGGACGCCACCCTTGATGAGCTGCGCGACCGGCATCACAGCGTGCTGATCGCCACCGGGGTCTATGCCGACCGCGACCTGGTGGTCCCCGGCGCCGGGTCGGCGGGGGTCACCGCGGCGCTGGACTACCTGATCGCCTCGAACCGGGCGGGCCTGGGGGACGAGGTTCCGGAATTCGCCTCGGGCGCCCTGCACGCAAAGGGCCGCGACGTCGTCGTGGTGGGCGGCGGGGACACGGCCATGGACTGCGTCCGGACCGCCGTGCGCCAGGGCGCGAAGTCGGTGAGCTGCCTCTACCGCCGCGACCGCGCCAACATGCCGGGCTCGGCGCGAGAGGTCGCCCACGCCGAGGAAGAGGGCGTGGTGTTTGAATGGCTGGCCGCGCCCCGCGCCGTGCTGGGCGAGGCCGATAGGGCCACGGGGGTGCGGGCCGCCCGCATGCGGCTGGGGGCGCCCGACGCCACAGGCCGGGCCGCGCCCGAGGAGATCGAGGGCGCCGACTTCGAGGCGCCGGCCGACCTGGTGATCAAGGCGCTCGGCTTTGATCCCGAGGACCTGCCGCGGGATTTCGACGCCCCGGACCTGGCGGTCAGCCGCTGGGGCACGGTGAAGGCTGATTTCCGCACCATGATGACCAGCATTCCCGGGGTGTTCGCGGCCGGCGACATCGCGCGCGGCGCCTCCCTGGTGGTCTGGGCGATCAAGGACGGCCGCGACGCCGCCGACGCCATCCACCGCTATCTGACGGAGCCCGCGCGCGTCGCGGCGGAGTGAAGATGATGAGCCAATATCCCGCTCATCCCGGCGAAGGCCGGGACCCAGGTGAAACCCCCCAGGCGCCCCAGATGTATCTGGGTCCCGGCCTTCGCCGGGATGAGGTGTGGGGGGATGAGGATACGCAACGCTACCTCGCCAACCGCGCCAAGCTCATCGACGGCCACGCCTATGAGGCTGACTCCGAGCGCGACGCCTGCGGCGTGGGCCTGGTCTGCGCCCTGGACGGCCAGCCGCGCCGGGAGGTGGTGGAGCTGGCGATCCGGGCGCTGAAGAGTGTCTGGCACCGGGGCGCTATCGACGCCGACGGCAAGACCGGCGACGGGGCCGGCGTGCTCGTCTCCGTCCCGCAGGACTTCTTCGCCGACCAGGTGAAGCGCACCGGGCACAAGCTGCGGCCCGGCCCCATCGCCGTGGGCCAGGTCTTCCTGCCGCGCAACGATCTCAACGCCCAGGAGGCGGCCCGCACCATCGTCGAGGCCGAGGCCCTGCGGTTCGGCTTCTATATCTATGGCTGGCGGCAGGTCCCGGTGGACACCCGAGTCATCGGCGAGAAGGCCAACGCCACGCGCCCCGAGATCGAGCAGATCATGCTGGCGGGGCCCGCCGGCCTGGAGGGCGAGGCCCTGGAGCGCGCCCTGTTCCTATGCCGCAAGCGCATCGAGAAGCGCGTGCTGGCCGCCGGCATCCAGCACTTCTACCTGTGCTCGCTGTCGGCCCGGTCGCTGATCTACAAGGGCATGTTCCTGGCCGAGCATATCGACGCCTTCTATCCCGACCTGACCGACGAACGGTTCACCGCCGCCGTGGCGATCTTCCACCAGCGCTATTCCACCAACACCTTCCCGGAATGGCGGCTTGCCCAGCCGTTCCGGATGCTGGCCCACAACGGCGAGATCAACACCCGGAAGGGCAACCTGAACTGGATGAAGAGCCACGAAATCCGAATGGCCGCCGACGCCTTCGGCGACTTCGGGGACGACGTGAAGCCGGTGATCCAGGACGCCAGCGGCTCGGATTCCATGGCGCTGGACAACACCTTCGAGGTCCTGGTCCGGGCCGGCCGCGACGCCCCCATGGCCAAGGCCCTGCTGATCCCCGAGGCCTGGGCGCACAAGAGCGACGAGCAGATCAGTCCGGCGCACAAGGCGCTCTACGCCTATTGCAACGCGGTGATGGAGCCCTGGGACGGGCCTGCCGCCATCTGCGCCACCGACGGCCGCTGGGTGGTGGCCGGCAAGGACCGCAACGGCCTGCGGCCCCTGCGGGTCACCTATACCGACAACGGCTTGCTGATCATGGGTTCGGAGGCCGGGATGTGCCGGGTCGACGAGGCCCGGATCGTCAAGAAGGCCCACATCCAGCCCGGCCGGATGGTGGCCGTCGATCTGCTCGAAGGCCGCCTCTACGAGGAGGACGAGATCATCGACCGCCTGGCCGCCCAGCACCCCTATGACCAGTGGCTGGGCAACATGGTGGACCTGGAGGCGCAGATCGCGCCCGGGCCCGAGCCGCGCGCCTACGCCAGGGAGGAGCTGATCCGGCGCCAGGCCGCCGCCGGCATGAGCCTGGAGGACCTGGAACTGCTGCTGGCCCCGATGATCGAGGACGGCAAGGAGGCGGTGGGCTCGATGGGGGACGACGCGCCCCTGGCGGTGCTGAGCGACCAGTACCGGCCGCTCTCCCACTTCTTCCGGCAGAACTTCAGCCAGGTGACCAACCCGCCGATCGATAGCTTGCGCGAAACCGGTGTCATGAGCCTGAAGACCCGGTTCAAGAACCTCGGCAACATCCTGGCCCAGGACGAGGCCCAGACCGACGTCTTCGTGCTGGAAAGCCCGGTGCTGACCACCGGCATGTACCAGCGGATCATGGGCATCATCGGCGAGACCTCGGCGGCCACCGTGGACTGCACCATGCCGATACCGGCCGATGAGGCGCGGCCCGGCGACGCCCTGCGGGCCAATCTCGACCGCATCCGGGCCGAGGCCGAGGACGCCGCCCTGCGCGGCTGCGCCACCATCGTGCTGACCGACGAGGCCTCGGGTCCGGGCCGGGTCGGCCTGCCGATGATCCTGGCCACGGGCGGGGTCCACTCCTGGCTGGTGGCCAAGGGCCTGCGCTCCTACGTCTCGATCATCGTGCGCTCGGCCGAGTGCCTGGACACCCACTATTTCGCGGTGCTGGTGGGGGTGGGGGCGACGGCGGTGAACGCCTACCTGGCCCAGGAAAGCTTCCAGGACCGGCTGGAGCGCGGCCTGACACTCCATGACGTCTGCGCCAACTTCAAGCACGCCATCGAGGGTGGCCTCCTGAAGATCATCGCCAAGATGGGGATCGCGGTGATCTCCTCCTATCGCGGCGGCTACAACTTCGAGGCCGTGGGTCTGTCCCGCGCCCTGGTGGCGGAGTTCTTCCCGGGCATGCCCTCGCGCATCTCCGGCATCGGCCTGGCGGGCCTGGAGACCAAGGCCGTGGAGGCGCACCGCCGCGCCTGGGATCCCGGGGCCGTCAGCCTGCCGGTGGGGGGACTCTACAAGGCCCGCGCCAGCGGCGAGAGCCACGCCTTCGAGGCGCGCATGATCCACACCCTGCAGCGCGCCTGCGACACCGGCGACTACGCCTTCTATCAGCGGTTCTCAGCGGGGATGCGCAGCCAGCCCACGATCCAGCTGCGCGACCTGCTGGACTGGCGCTCGACCCAGCGCCCGGTGGCCCTGGACGAGGTGGAGAGCGTCAATGAGATCCGCAAGCGCTTCCTGACGCCCGGCATGAGCCTGGGGGCGCTGAGCCCCGAGGCCCACGGGGTGCTGAACATCGCCATGAACCGGATCGGGGCCAAGAGCGTCTCGGGCGAGGGTGGCGAGGATAGCGCGCGCTACAAGCCGCTGCCGAACGGCGACAATCCGAACTCGGCGGTCAAGCAGATCGCCTCGGGGCGGTTTGGAGTGACGGCGGAATATCTCAACGAATGCCGCGAGATCGAGATCAAGGTCAGCCAGGGCGCCAAGCCCGGCGAGGGCGGGCAGCTGCCCGGCTTCAAGGTCACCGAGCTGATCGCGAGGCTGCGCCACGCGACGCCCGGCGTGATGCTGATCTCGCCGCCGCCGCACCACGACATCTATTCCATCGAGGACCTGGCCCAGCTCATCTATGATCTCAAGCAGATCAACCCCACGGCGCGGGTCTGCGTGAAGCTGGTGGCCATGACCGGCATCGGGGCGATCGCGGCGGGCGTGTCCAAGGCCAAGGCCGACGTGATCCTGATTTCGGGGAATGTCGGCGGCACCGGGGCCTCGCCCCAGACCTCCATCAAGTACGCCGGCGGGCCCTGGGAGATGGGGCTCTCCGAAGCCAACCAGGTCCTGACCCTGAACAACCTGCGCCACTCGGTGCGGCTGCGGGCCGACGGTGGCATGCGGACCGGCCGCGACATCGTCATCGCCGCCATGTTGGGCGCGGAAGAATTCGGGATCGGCACCACGAGCCTGATCGCCATGGGCTGCATCATGGTGCGCCAGTGCCATTCCAACACCTGCCCGGTGGGGGTCTGCACCCAGGACGAGGCCCTGCGCGAGAAGTTCAGCGGCAGCCCGGAGAAGGTGATCAACCTGTTCACCTTCATCGCCGAGGAGGTGCGCGAAATCCTGGCGTCGCTGGGCTTCCGCTCGATCCAGGAGATCGTCGGGCGCACCGACCTGCTGGCCCAGGTTTCCCGAGGCGGCGAGCACCTGGACGACCTCGACCTGAACCCCCTGCTGGTGATGGCCGATCCGGGCTCCAACCCGCGCCATTGCGTGGTGGAGGGCCGCAACGAGGTGCCCGACACCCTGGACGCCCAGATCGTCCGCGACGCCGCCCCCCTGCTGGAGCGCGGCGAGAAGATGCAGCTGACCTACACGGTGCGGAACACCGCGCGCGCCATCGGCTCGCGCACCTCCTCGCACATCGTGCGCAGGTTCGGGATGACCGGCCTGGCGGCCGGGCACCTGACCGTGCAGCTGAAAGGTTCGGCGGGTCAGAGCCTGGGGGCCTTCGCGGTCCAGGGCCTGCGCATCGAGCTGACCGGCGAGGCCAACGACTATGTCGGCAAGGGCCTGTCGGGGGCGACCATCATCCTGCGCCCCTCGCCCCACCTGGCGGCGCCGGAGACCAACGCCATCCTGGGCAATACCGTGCTCTATGGGGCGACCTCGGGCCGGCTGTTCGCGGCGGGCGTGGCGGGGGAACGGTTCGGGGTGAGGAACTCCGGGGCTGTGACGGTGGTCGAAGGCTGCGGCGCCAACGGGCTGGAATACATGACCGGCGGGCGGGCGGTGATCCTGGGGCCGGTGGGCTTCAACTTCGCCGCCGGCATGACCGGGGGCATGGCCTTTGTGCTCGACCTCCACGACCGCTTCCTGACCCACCTGAACACCGACAGCGTGGTGGTGCAGCGGATCGGGACGCGGGCCTGGGAGGCGGAACTGAAGGGCCTGGTGGAGGAACATGCGCGGGAAACCGGCTCGGCCTTCGCCGCCGGCATCCTGCGCGACTGGGACCGGCACCTCGGGAAGTTCTGGCAGGTCGTTCCGAAGGAGATGGTGCATCGCCTGGACCAGCCGCTGGCCGAGGAAGAGGCCCACCGGGCTTAACAGCTTCCCCCACGCATGTGGGGGAAGTGTCTCAAGGCTCGCGGAGCGAGGCGCGTGACGATGGGGGTAAGAATCTCAAACCCCCTGCCTGTCAGCTACGCACCCCCATCGACCCTCCAGCCAAGAGGCTGTCGGGCCACTTCCCCCACATGCGTGGGGGAAGCCGAACTCACGCCACCTCCACCCCCACATAGCGCGCGCGGGGCCGGATCAGGGCGCCGGTCTGGCCCTGTTCGATGGCGTGGGCGATCCAGCCGGCGCAGCGGGCGGTGGCGAAGAGGGCGAAGGGGGCGTCTTTCGGTAGCTTGAGCGCGTCAGACATGGCCACCAGGGCGAAGTCGATGTTGGGTTGCAGGCCGGTGATCTCTTCGGCGGCGGCCCGCAGGCCCGCCATCTCCGGGGTCAGCTTGAACCGCTCCAGCAGGGCGGCGGCGCGGGGGTCGTGGTCGGGATAGAGCTGGTGGCCGAAGCCCGGCAGCAGCCGGTCCTCGGCCAGGCGGGCGGCGATGACCGCACGCGCGCCGCGGCTCGCCGCCTCGGCGGCGAAGGCCCGGATCGCCGCCGGCGCCCCGCCGTGGCGCGGGCCTGACAGGGTCGCGAGGCCCGCCAGGGCCGCAGCCGAGAGCGACGCGCCGGTCGAGGCCGCCACCCGGGCGGCGAAGGCCGAGGGGTTGAGCTCGTGGTCGGCCAGCAGCACCAGCACGCGGCGCACCAGATCGGCGCCCGGACCGCCAGGGCCCAGGCCCCAGGCGAGGGCCAGCCGGTTGTGGATCGCGCCTCCGCCCACCTCGCCGGCGATGGCGTCGGTGAGCACGTCCAGCAGGGTGGCCGCCTCGACGGCGAGCGCCAGGGGGTGACGGCCCAACGCCGGGGCGTCCACGCCGGCCCGGGCGGCCAGGGCCAGGAAGGCGCGCGCGGTCATGTCGTCACCCTCCGGCGGCCTGGGCCGGTCGGTGCGCTTCAGCGCCGCCCCGTGGCCGCCGCGCAGCAGGCGGGCGACGGATTCCAGGGTTTCGGTCTCGGCCAGCTCGACGGCGTCGCGGCCGCGATAGAACAGCCGGCCCTGGGAAATTGTGGTGATCGCCGAGACCAGCACCGGCTCGCCCCAGGCGATGGCGCCGGCCGCCACCTCCGAGGCCTTGCGGCTGCGGGTCTTGCGCTGGACCAGGGCTGTGATGTCGGCGGCCCGGTAGAGGCTGCGGCGCGGATCGCCGGGATCGATGCGGGTCTGGACCCGGCCGCGGCTGACATAGGCGTAGAGGGTCTGGGGCCGCACGCCGAGCCGTTCGCGGGCCTCGTCGGCGCCGATCCAGTCGCTGACCCTGGTCTGAGGCATCTTATGTTGATTATGTTGATCAAGATTGACCCATGCAGCTTGGCGGCAAATATCGCGCTTAGCAAGTTTGGAAAAGAGGAGGTCCTGCCATGACGGACGGACTGGAAGATGTCGTCGCCGCCCACACCGTGATGTCCGACGTGGACGGGGCGGCGGGCCGCTTGATCATCCGCGGCCGGTCGCTGGACGACCTGGCCGGGCGCGCCACCTTCGAGGAGGTCGCCCGGCTGTTGTGGGACGGGTTCTTCGACCACCTGCCCGCCGACCTGGCCGGACCCCTGGCGGCGGCGCGGGCCGAGGTGTTCGCCGAAATCAGCGCCATGGACACCGGTATCCTGGCGCTGTCGCCCATCGAGGCCATGCGGGCGCTCACCGCCCGGCTGGCGGACGGTGACGACCTGACCGTCGCCCTGCGCCTGCTGGCCGCCCCGGCGGTGTTCACCGCCGCCGTGGTGCGGGGCCAGGCGGGCGAGGCGCCGATCGCGCCCGACACCTCGCTCTCCCACGCCGCCGACATCCTGAGGATGCTGGGCAAGGCGCCCAACCAGGCCGAGGCCGAGGCCCTGGACACCTATCTGGTGACGGTGAGCGATCATGGGCTGAACGCCTCGACCTTCGCCGCCCGGGTGGTGGCCTCCACGCGGGCGGGACTGGGTTCGGCGGTGCTGGCCGGGATCAGCGCCCTGAAGGGCCCGCTGCACGGCGGGGCGCCGGGGCCGATCATCGACATGCTGGACGGCATCGGCGAGGCGGACAACGCCCGGCCCTGGATCGAGGCGGCCCTGGCGCGCGGCGACCGGCTGATGGGCTTTGGCCACCGGATCTACAAGGTGCGCGACCCTCGCGCCGACGCCCTGAAGGCCGCGATCCGGCGGATGGGCACGCGGGCCGGGCGGCTGGAGTTCGCCGAGGCCGTGGAGCGGGCGGTGCTGGAGATTCTCAAGGCCCACAAGCCGGGCCGCAGCCTGGACACCAATGTGGAGTTCTACACCGCCCTCTTGCTGGAGGCCCTGGCCTTCCCGCCCGCCGCCTTCACCTGCGTGTTCGCCATGGGGCGCACGGCCGGCTGGATCGCCCATGCCCGCGAGCAGCTGGCCGGCGGCCGCCTGATCCGGCCGCAGTCGGTCTATGTGGGGCCGACGCCCCGTGTGGCCGCCTGATGTTTGAGAGTCGTTAGCGCTGGGGCGGAGGGCGAGCGCGCATTAGACAGGCGTCATGCAATCCGTCCCTGGCCTCGACCCCAAGACCGCCGCCGCCCTGACGCGGAGGATCACCCTGCTGTCGGTGGCCACGGCCGGCGTGCTGGTGGCGATCAAGGGCGGGGTCTGGCTGGTCTCCGGCTCGGTGGCCTTGCTGGCCTCTGCGGCGGACTCAGGGCTGGACCTGATCGCCAGCCTGGCGACCTTCTACGCCGTCCGCTACGCCCAGGCGCCGCCGGACGCCGAGCACCGGTTCGGACACGGCAAGGCCGAGGCCTTCGCGAGCCTGACCCAGGCGGGCCTGGTCTTCGCCTCGGCCGCCCTGATCGGCCAGGAGGCGATCGTCCACATCCTGCATCCCAGCCCGGTCAAGAACGAAGGCTGGGCGGTGGCGGTGATGGCGGTCTCCACCGTGCTGACCGGCCTGCTGATCCTGGCCCAGGGCCGGGTGCTGAAGCAGACCAACTCAGTGGCGGTGTCCGGCGACCGGGCCCACTATATGACCGACGTGGCCTCCAACCTGATCGCGCTGGCCGGCATCGGCGCGGCGGCCTGGCTGGGCTTCAACAGTCTCGACGCCGTCGCCGGGCTGATCGTCGCGGCCCTGCTCCTGTGGGCCGCCATCGGGGTGTTCCGCGAGGCCTCGGGCCAACTGATGGACCATGAGCTGCCGGACGCCGACCGCGCGCGCATCGTCGAGCTGGTGGGCCGCGATCCCCGCCTCAGCGATGTCCACCAGCTGCGCACGCGGGCCTCGGGGCCTTTTATCCATATGCAGATGCATGTGGACATCGATCCGGCCCTGACCCTGGAGGCCGCCCATCGCCTGATCGTCGAGGCCGAGACCCGCATCCTGGCGGAGTTTCCCCACGCCGACATCCTGATCCATGCCGACCCGCGCGGCCGCGCCGAGCCGCACGGCGGGGCGTTCGCGGAACAGGCGCAGTAAACGCGCCCTTAACGCGACCTGTGGTAGGCCGCTCAGGTTCCCATGACCCCCGACCGCACCCTGCACCACTTTCCCCTCGACCCCGCCTCGCGCCAGGTGCGTCTGGCGCTGGGGGAAAAGCGCCTGGCCTTCACCGAGCACACGGTGCGCTACTGGGAGCGGCCCAAGGAGCTGGTGAGCCTGAACGCCTCGGGCCTGACCCCCGTGCTGACCGAAGGGTCCCTGGTGCTCTGCGAGAGCCGGGCGATCCTGGACCATCTGGAAGAGACCTATCCCGAACCCGCCCTGCTGGGCCGCGAGCCGGCCGAGCGGGCCGAGGCGCGGCGGCTGCTGCAATGGTTCGACCGCAAGTTCGACTACGAGGTCGGCGGCTTTCTCCTGCACGAGAAGATGGAGAAGCGGCTGCTGGGGCTCGGCGCCCCGGACCTGGCCAGCCTGCGGCAGGGCCGCGAGGCGCTGCGCGGCCACATGCTCTACATCGACTCGCTGCTGGCCGACCGCGACTGGCTGGCCGGGACGCGGCTGTCCCTGGCGGACTTCGCGGCGGCGGCGCACCTGTCGGTGATCGACTATTTCGGCGACGTGCCCTGGTCGGACTTCCAGGCCGTGAAGACCTGGTACATGAAGCTGAAATCGAGGCCGGCCTTCCGGCCGCTGCTGGCCGACCGCTGGCCCGGCCTCTCGCCGGCGCCGCATTATGACGACCTCGACTTCTGAGCTGATCCGCGAGAAGGCCGCCGCGCTGGGCTTCGACGCCTGCCGCTTCGCGCGCGTCGGCGAGGCCTGGGCGGCGGGCGGGCGGCTGCACGAATTCATCGACCACGGCCGCCACGGCGAGATGGCCTGGATGGCCGACACCGCCGAGCGCCGGGCCCATCCCAACGCCATGTGGAGCGGAGCCCGCAGCGCCATCATGCTCGGGGTCAATTACGGCCCGGACGCCGATCCCCTGGCGGCGCTGGCCCACGGAGACCGGGGCGTGATCTCGGTCTATGCCCAGGGCGACGACTATCACCAGCTGATCAAGGGGCGGCTCAAGCAGCTGGCCTCGTGGCTGGCGAGCAAGTTCGGCGGCGAGCTGAAGGTGTTCGTCGACACCGCGCCGCTGATGGAAAAGCCGCTGGCGGCCCGCGCCGGTCTCGGCTGGCAGGGCAAGCACACCAACCTGGTGAGCCGCGAATTCGGATCCTGGCTGTTCCTGGGATCCATCCTGACGGAGCTGGACCTCGCCCCCGATGCGCCGGAGGAGGAGCACTGCGGGTCCTGCCAGGCCTGCCTGGACATCTGCCCGACGGGGGCCTTCCCGGCGCCGTTCCAACTGGATGCGCGGCGCTGCATCTCCTACCTGACCATCGAGCTGAAGGGGCCCATTCCGCAAGAGTTCCGGCAGGCCTTGGGGAATCGCATCTATGGCTGCGACGACTGCCTGGCGGTCTGCCCCTGGAACAAGTTCGCGGCCACGGCGCGGGAGCAGAGGCTGCACGCCCGCGACGCTCTGAAGGCCCCGGGCCTGGCCGAACTGGCGCAGTTGGATGACCCGAGCTTCCGGGCGCTGTTCTCCAAGAGCCCGGTCAAGCGGATCGGACGGGCGCGGTTCCTGCGTAACGTGCTGTACGCCCTGGGGAACTCCGGGGACGCCGGGGTGGCGCCCGTGGCTGAGGGGCTACTGGCCGACCCCTCGCCCCTGGTCCGCGGGGCGGCGGTCTGGGCGCTCTCGCGACTGCTGAGCGGTGAGGCGTTCGCGGGCCTGCGGGCGACGCAGACCGAGACCGATCCGGACGTGCTGGCGGAGTGGACCGCCTAAGGCGTCTGCCAACTCGGCGCTTCGGCGCCGCCCTGGGCGGCCTTCGCCTTTTGGAACCCCTCACGAGCCTGCAGCCGGGCCCAGTAGTCGGCGACGTCGGGGGCGAAGCGCTCGTGCAGGCCGAGGGTCTGCGCCAGCAGCAGGGCGTAGCCCACCGAGATGTCGGCGGCGGTGAAGCGGCCGGCGCAATACCAGCCGCCGCCTTCGGCCAGGCGGGGCGAGAGGCCCTTCAGGCGGGCGCTGAACCAGCGGCCATAGTCGTCGGCCACCTGGGGGTTGCGGCGTTCCTTGGGTTCCAGGCGCGTGTAGCGGAGCACGAGCGTCTGGGGAAAGGTGAGCGTCGCCTCGCCGAAGTGCAGGCCGTTCAGCCAGGCGCCGTAGGCCGGATCGCCGGGCTCCACCGAGAGCGGGGTCGGGCCGTCGCGGGTGGCGAGGTACTGGGCGATGGCCGCGCTCTCGGTCATCCGGGTCGACCCGTCCACCAGCAGCGGGATGGTGCCCAGCGGGTTCTCCGCCAGATATTCCGGCGCCAGCACCCGGGGCGGGAATGGCAGCAGCTTCAGTTCATAGGCCAGGCCCAGCTCCTCCAGCGCCCAGAGGGCGCGGAAGGAGCGGGCGTCGGCGCAGTGATAGAGGGTCAGCGCCACCTGCGGATCAGTCCGCGTATACCGCGGCGCGCTTCTGCATGTTGGACATCACCGCCTCCACCTGGTTGGGCGAGCCGATCAGGGCGCCCTGCTCCTGGCTCTCGGCCAGCAGGATGGCGTGCTGGTCGGCGTCGTGGGCCATGTCGAGCAGACGCTTGGAGCCCCGGATCGCGTGCGGGTTCTTGCGGGCGATCTCGGCGGCGAGCGCCAGGGCCTCGGCGCGCGGATCGGCGCAGACGCGGGTGGCGAAGCCGAGGGCCAGGGCCTCCTCGCCGTTGAAGATGCGGCCGGTATAGGTCAGCTCACGGGCCACGTCGTCGCGCACCAGGCGCTTCATCAGCACGATGCCGCCCATGTCGGGGACCAGGCCCCACTTGATCTCCATCACCGCCATGCGGGTGTCGGGGGTGACGAAGCGCAGGTCGGCGCCCAGGGCCAGCTGGAAGCCGCCGCCAAAGGCCACGCCGTGGATGGCCGCGATCACCGGCACGGTCTGCTCGCGCCAGACCATCACCGCGTGCTGGGCGCGGTTGGAGCCGCCCGGCGTACGGTTGGGGGTCAGCAGGGCCTCGCCGGTGGAGGACCGGCCGCCCGAGCGCTCGCCTGAGGCCATCTTGCCGAAATTGCCCATGTCGAGCCCGGCGCAGAAGGCCTTGCCCTCCCCCGACAGCACGATGGCGCGGACGCCCGGCCGGGTCTTCAGGGCCTCGCCGGTGTCGATCAGGGCCTGAAACATGTGGTCGTCGAGGGCGTTCATCTTGTCGGCGCGGACCAGGCGCACGTCGGCGACGCCGTCCTTCAGATCTACCTGGATACGGTCTTCCATCGTCGAGCTCCTTCAAAGCGGCCGGGCGCGCACGGCGACGTAGCCGGCGCGGGGGAAATGGATGTGCAGGGCGCCCAGATCGGCGGAATCCCGGCGGATCACCAGCCGGTCGGCCGTGGCGGCCACCAGGGTCCCGGCGATGGGATCGCGGCCATAATCGTCCGCCATCACCGTCACATGGGTTCCGGGGGCGAGGCCGGTCGGATCGGCGGGATCGTGGGCGGGCGGCAGCCCCGGCTGGGTGTCGCGGGAGATCTCCAGGGCCACGCGGCCGGCCATCTCGGTACGGACACCCTCGCCCATCGCGCCCATGGCCGCGACCCATTCGGGCAGGCGGGTGAGACCGGCCATCAGGCTCTCGGCGACCTGGGGCGTGGCGCGGCTGAGCCAGATGATGTTCATGAAGGCCGCCACGTCGGCGAGGCCGGGCTTGGCGCCAGAGAGATAGGGGGCGCTCGCCAGACCCTGGTCGACCCAGGCGGCATGGGCCCGCCACTGCGGCCGCATGACCCCGGCCGCGGCCTTCATGGCCTTGATGTCGAAGGGGCGGCCCGACAGCTTCTCGCGGTCGTCGAGGAAGGCCTGGGGCACGGCGTCGCCGATCTCGCCGAAAATCACCGGCACCGTGGCCTGGAAGAACAAACGGTCGGCCCAGAAGTTCACCGCCCAGTCGAGGCCGGTGACGGCGGGCGGATTGGGGGCGCGGCGCTCGATCTCGGCCAGGATCACCTGGGTGTCGCAATAGACATCGGCCCCGATCTGCATCACCGGGGCGCGGCGATAGCCGCCGGTCAGCGGGGTCAGGTCCGGCTTGGGCATGATGTTCGGCGTGATCACCGACGACCAGGCCAGCCCCTTCAGCCCCAGGAAACAGCGCACCTTCTGGGAGAAGGGCGAGGCCTCATAGTGGTGCAGGATGATCCCGGTCATGACGTCTCCCTGGCAGGTTCTGTGGCCCGCGCGAGGCTTACGCTGTCACGGATTTGACCGCCGCGAAACTCTGACGCCGCGTCAGGACGGCGTCGGCGATGACACCTCCAGCTTCCCTTATGCAGGTGCGGGAAGTGTCACAGGGCTTGGCGCAGCTAAGACGCGTGACGATGGGGGTGAGGGTCTAGAAGGCAGGGGGCGGCAGGCTCGCACCCCCGTCGACCCTCCAGCCAAGAGGCTGTCGGGCCACTTTCCCCATGAATGGGGGAAGCTGCCATCAGGCCGCGGTCCAGCCGCCGTCCACCGAGAGGTTGGCGCCGGTCATCTGCTTGGCGGCGGGCGAGCAGAGGAAGACGGCGATCGCGGCGACTTCCTCCGGGGTGACGAACTGCTTGGTGGGCTGGGCGGCCAGCAGCACGTCGTTGATCACCTGCTCCCGGCTCAGGCCGCGCGAGGCCATGGTGGCGGGGATCTGGTTTTCCACCAGCGGGGTCCAGACATAGCCTGGGCTGATGCAGTTGACGGTGACGCCGTGGGTGGCGACCTCCAGGGCGACGGTCTTGGTGAGGCCCACGACCCCGTGCTTGGCGGCCACATAGGCGGCCTTGAAGGGCGAGGCCACCAGGGAGTGGGCCGAGGCCGTGGAGATGATCCGGCCCCAGCCGCGCGCCTTCATGCCGGGCACGACGGCGCGGATGGCGTGGAAGGCGGCGGTCAGGTTGATGGCGATGATCTTGTCCCACGTCTCCACCGGGAAGTCCTCGATGGGGGAGACGAACTGGATGCCGGCGTTGTTGACCAGGACATCGACGGCGCCGAATTCCTTCTCCGCCGTGGCGATCATGGCGGCGATCTCGTCGCCCCGGGTCATGTCGGCCGGGGAATGGAGGCAGCGGACGCCGAACTCGGCCTCGATGGCGGCCCGCGCCGCCTCGATATCCTCAGGCTTGCCGAAGCCGTTGATCATGATGTCAGCGCCTTGCGCGGCGAAGGCGCGCGCGATGGCCAGGCCGATGCCGCTGGTGGAGCCGGTGACGACGGCGGACTTGGACTTCAGGATCATGGCGCGGCCTCCGGGCGAACCGAACTTGGTTGGCCCCAAGGCTCATATTGCGGCGCACAATGACCGCAAGACAAGACGGGATCGGCGCCTAGAGCGCGCCAGGGTTAAGTGGAGGCCGGCTAACCCGTCCGGCGCGCTCTACCCCTTTGAATTGGAGCCCTTGTCGTCCACGACCGGAATGGCGGGTTCGCCCGACAGGCTCTCCAGGATCGGGGCCTCGGCGAACTGGGCGTCGCGATGGTCGAGGTCCCGGCGGATCTGGGCATGCTTTTCGGCATCCAGGCGCCAGCCGACGACGCAGGCGCCCCCCAGCATGACGAAGACGATAGGGCCGGCGATATAGGCCCATTCCAGGCTGCGGATGGCGGCCGGCGTGTTCACCGCCCCCTCCGCGGCGTTGTAGCCGAGCTTGCCCAGCAGCGGGAAGGTGACGCCGATGGAGAAGGCCGAGGCGATCTTGGCGGCCAGGCTGTTGAGGGCGTAGATCAGGCTGATGCGCTCCTGGCCCTGTTCCAGGCGAACCTCGTCGCCGACATCGGCCAGCATGGCGCGGATCATCAGGTCAAAGCCGGCGGCCATGAAGCCGCACCAGAACATCACCGGCAGGGCGGCCAGGACGCTGCCCTTGGGGATCACCAGCACCAGGCACAGCCCCAGCGAATAGGCCGTGGTGGTGACCATCAAGGTGCGGTGCTTGGAGAGTTTCTGGGCCAGGCGCGCGGTCAGGGGCGCGCCGAGGATGCCGGCCACCACATAGACCAGCAGCAGGATCGAGGCCTGGGTGCCGGTGTAGCCGCGGCTGTCGGTGAAGAAGAAGACGTAGAGGGCGCTCATCCAGCCGGGGCCCAGGGTCAGGGCCATCTGGGCCAGGAACAGGCGCAGCAGGTCGGGCTTCACCAGCAGCGAGATGTAGTCGCGCAGCCGGAAGTGCGGCATGCCGGTCTCGGGCGCGATGCGCTCGGGCGTGCGGAACACCATCCAGACCATGGAGAGCGGGATCAGCCAGAAGATGAACCAGCCCATGTCCGGCACGGTCTGGGCCGTGGTGCGGTTCAACGCATTGGCGCCGATGGGGATCAGCAGCACCACCACCGCCCCGATGACCCCCAGGGCCGCCACCACGCCGAACAGGCGGGAACGCTCGTCATAGGTGGTGGAGAGATTGGCGCCCCAAGCCGAATGGCCCAGGCCCAGGATCGAGGTGCCGAGATAGAAGACCAGCAGCCAGCCGATCAGATACAGCGATCCGATCCCGTGGGGCGCCTGAAACAGCGCGTAGGTGGCCAGCATCAGCACCGGGGCGCCGATGATCATCCAGAACCGATAGCGGCCGATCCGGGTGCGGGTGCGGTCCATGATCAGGCCCAGCACCGGGTCGACGCCGATATCCAGCAGCCGGACGATGGCCCAGGCGCCGCCCACCACCGCGAGGCTGACCCCCAGGTGGCTGGCGAAATAGGGCGGCAGGTAGACGGCGACCGCCACGGCCAGCGCGCCGAGCGGCAGGTTGGAAAGCGAAAAGCCGAGGATGGTGGGCAGGCCGAGCCTGCTGGAGCCTGACGCGCCCTGGTTCACTTAAGCCTGCTCCCGACCCGCGCCGTCCAACTGTGGCGCTTCGCGCGCGCACAGGACGCGCTTTCCCAAGGGGAGGGCAAGGGGACGCGCGATGAATGACAACAAATACATCGGCGCTAGACGACGACGCCCACCGTCTCAGCCTGGTTGGGGTGGGTGACATAGTAGTCGAGGTCGGCCAGCAGCTTGGTCCAGGCTCGGTCCATGGCCGGCGTCCAGTCCGCGCCGACCACCTCCTTCAGGGTGGCGGCCACCGTGCTGAAGAAGATCGCGAAGATGTCCGGCGGCACGTCATAGCCGGCGTGGTTGACCACCTCGGTCTGGATCAGGGTCGAGGCGTACAGCCGCTCGCCGACGAAATCGAGGATGGCGGAGAACACCTTGGCCAGCATCTCGCCGCGGATCGCCCCGTTCTTGTCGCTCGCGAACAGGGCCTCCATCGACGGATGCTCGGCGAACAGGCGGGCATAGACCAGCGGGGTCAGGTCCTCGCATCGCTCGGCGGCCAGTTCCAGGCTCTGCTCGATCAGGTTCGCGTTCATAGGGTCCTCCCGCGTGAGGTTCGGATCATCGCGCGGGTTCAGCTTATCGGCAATCACTTAGCGCAGCGGGGACTTGCGCCGAGCGCGTCTCCCGCTTCAACTGCGCCCACCTCGCACCAGACCGGATGACCGCCTTGCCCGCTGACCTGCTCTCGCCCCTGACCTTCGCCCATGGCCCGGCCATGAAGAACCGCCTGATGCTGGCGCCGCTCACCAACCTGCAGAGCCACGTGGACGGGACCATGTCGCAGGACGAGTTTCACTGGCTGACCCTGCGGGCCCAGGGCGGGTTTGGCCTGACCATGACCTGCGCCGCCCACGTGCAGGCGGTCGGCCAGGGCTTCCCCGGCCAGATGGGTATCTGGTCGGACAACCATGTCGAGGGCCTGACCCGGCTGGCGGGCGCCATCAAGGCGGCGGGCAGCGTCGCGGTGGTGCAGCTGCACCATGCGGGCTACCGGTCTGCGAAGGACCTGATCGGGACCCAGCCGGTGGGGCCGTCCGACGATGAGGCCTCCGGCTCGCGGGGGCTGTCCACCGCCGAGGTCGAGCAGGTGGTGGAGGACTTCATCGTCGCCGCCGTGCGCGCCAAGACGGCGGGCTTTGACGGGGTCGAGGTCCACGGCGCCCACTCCTACATCCTGTGCCAGTTCCTCAGCGCGGGCCTGAACCGGCGCACCGACCGATACGGCGGCTCGGCGGAGAACCGGGGCCGGATCATCGTGGAGATTCTGCGTGGGGTGCGCGATCGCTGCGGCCCGGACTTCCTGCTGGGGCTGCGGCTGTCGCCGGAGCGGTTCGACCTGGACCTTCGCGAGATCGCCGACTTCGCCCAGGCGGTGATGAGCGCCAAGCTGATCGACTTCCTCGACATGTCCCTGTGGGACGCCTTCAAGGAACCGGCGGACGAGGCCTACAAGGGCGCCACCCTGATGAGCTATTTCACCGAGCTGGACCGGGGCGCGGTGCGCCTGGGCGTCGCCGGCAAGATCATGAGCGCCGCCGACGCGCGCGCCATGCTGGAGGCCGGCGCCGACTTCGTCCTGCTGGGCCGCGCCGCCATCCTGCACCACGACTGGCCCCACCAGGTGGAGGCCGATCCTGATTTCGCCCCCATCAGCCTGCCGGTGACCCGAGAGCACCTGCGCCAGGAGGGCCTGGGCCCGGCCTTCGTCGACTACATGGCGACCTGGAAGGGGTTCGTGACCGAGCCCGAGGCGGTGGAGGCGTAACTCCGCGCGTCTAGGGCGCCACGGCCTTGCCGTCCGCCTTGTAAACGGTCCCGCCCTTCATCACGAAGCCGACCTTCTCCAGGGTGGTGACGTCGGCCAGGGGGTCGCCGGCGACGGCGATGATGTCGGCGTAGCGGCCGGCCTGGATGGAGCCGATGTTCCTGGCGTCGCCGATCAGCTCGGCGGCGCCGGCCGTGGCGGCGGTGATGGCGTCGGCGGGGCTCATGCCGGCCTTGACCATCAGGGCGAACTCCTGGGCGTTCTCGCCGTGGGCGGACATGCCGAAGGTGTCGGTGCCGAACGCGATCTTCACCCCGGCGGCATAGGCGTCGTGCAGGTTCCTGACCATCACCGGCACCACCATCAGGGCCTTTTCGGCGGTGGAGGGGTTGAGCTGTTCGGGATGGCTCCTGGCGCGCTCATAGACCTTGGCGCCCACCAGCATCGTGGGGACGAACCAGGTCCCGTGCGCCTTCATGATCCGGTAGCTCTCGGCGTCGGCGAAGGAGCCGTGCTCGATGGAGTCGACCCCCAGCGCCGCGGCCTTGTCGATGGCCAGCTTGCCGTGCGCGTGGGCGGCGACCTTCATGCCGAGCGCGTGGGCGGTGTCGATCACCGCCTTGATCTCGTCGTCGGCCATCAGCTGGTGATTGGGGTCGTCGCCGATCGACATGACCCCGCCCGAGGGCATGATCTTGATCAGGTCGGCGCCCTGGCGGTGCAGGGTGCGGACGGCCCGGCGCGCGGACTCCGGACTGTCCACCAGGTTGTCCTTCCAGTGGGGGTGATCCAGGTCGGGATCCAGACCGTTGGCGGCGTCGCCGTGACCGCCCGTGGGACCGATGGCGCCGCCGGAGCTCCAGATCCGCGGGCCGGGGATGGCGCCGGAACTGACCGCCTTCTTGAGCGCCACCACGACCCCGGTCTCGCCGCCGACATCGCGGACCGAGGTGAAGCCGGCCAGCAGGGTGGCCCGCGCATATCCCACCGACTCGATGGTCACGTCATAGGGGGTGATGGTCACCGCATTGCGGATCGGGTCGCCCTTGTGAAAGCCGGCGGTGATGTGGTCGTGGGTGTCGATGAGGCCGGGCAGGACCGTCCCGGACTTCAGGTCGATGACCTCGGCGCCGGGAGGCGTGACGTAGCCGGGCTGCACCCCGGTGATGCGGTCATCCTTGATCAGGATGGACACCTCGGTGCGCGGGGCCTTGGAGACCCCGTCGATCAGCCGCCCGGCATGGATGACGACGTCCTTGGCCAGGGCCGGTGAACCGACCACCAGGGCCGCAACCGCCACACTCGCCAGCCAATCGATACGCATGAGAACCCCCGCAAAAGCTTTGCGGTGACGCTAACCAGCACGCCGCGCCGACGCTAGTCCGCGCGCGCGCGCCAGCGGCCCCAGCCCCACTTGCCCAGATGGAAGACCGCCACCACCCCCACCAGCACCACGGCGGCCACGGTCAGGCGGTGCTCCATGCCCTTGAAGCGGCCGAAGGTGGCCTCGATGGTCTCGCCGAACCAGTAGCCGACGGCGGTGAACACAATGGCCCAGAGCGCGGCCGAGGCGACGTTCAGCAGGGTGAAGGCCAGGGTCGAGACCTTCGACACCCCGATGGCGATGGGGCTGACCATCCGCAGGCCGAACAGGTAGCGGAAGGCGAAGATGTAGCTGATCGGGAACCGCTCGATGAACTGCAGGGCCTTGGCGAAGGCCGGGGTCTGGGCGGCGCGGATCACGTACCGGGCGGTGCGGAACCGGCGGCCGGCCAGGAACAGGCCGTGGTCGATCAGCGCCGAGCCCATCGCGGCGGCGGCAAGGGTGAGCCACAGGGGTATCAGGCCCTGGTGGGCCAGGAAGCCGCCGGCGATCACCGCGGCCTGGCCCTCGAAGGCCGCGCCGAGGAAGACGGCGATGGGGCCGTAGGTGACGAGGGCGTTGTGCAGGTCGCCCATGGCGGGGTCTCTCGGAGCTAGCGGAAGCGGATCAGGGCTTCCTGGGTGGCGGACGCCACCAACGCGCCATCCGGCCCATAGATCGATCCGCGATTGAATCCGCGGCCGCCCGAGGCCGACGGGCTGTCCTGCACATAGAGGTGCCATTGGGAGAAGTCGCTGGCCTTGTGGAACCACAGCGAGTGGTCGAGGCTGGCCACCTGCAGGCGCCCGGAGTCCCAGTTCACCGCGTGGGGCCGCAGGGAGACATCCAGCAGGGTCATGTCGGTGCCGTAGGCGAGCGCGCACTGGTTGAGGATCACGTCGTCGCCCAGCGACACCCGGGCGCGGAACCAGCACATGTCCAGGGGGGGCAGGGCCAGGGTCTGACCATGCTCCTGCGGGTCGCAAGGGCGGACCTCGACGGGCCAGATGCGACGGCTGGCGGGATCCAGGCCCGCCTTGGCGCGCAGCTCCTCCTCGTTGAGCAGGCTGTCGGGGGCCGGGGCGGCGGGCATGTCGAACTGGTGCTCGAATCCCGCCTCCGGAGTCTGGAAGGAGGCCGCCAGGTTGAAGATCTGCTTGCCGTTCTGCAGGGCCACGACCCGGCGCACGGCGAAGGTGCCGCCGTCGCGCACCCGCTCCACCTGGAACAGGATCGGGGTCTTCGGATCGCCCGGCCGCATGAAGTAGCCGTGCATGGAGTGGCAGAGCCGGCCGTCGTCGATGGTGCGGTAGGCCGCCGCCATGGCCTGGGCCACCACCTGGCCGCCATAGATGCGGCTGCCGGCGCCGGCCGGAGTCTGGGCGCGGAACATGTCCAGCTCGATCGGCTCGAGCTCCAGGATACTGACCAGTTCGCTGACGGCGGTCATCCGAAGCTCACCGGGGCGAGGTCCTTCAGGGGCCGCGCGGCCTTGTCCTTGTCGGAGACCACCGATCCTGCGAAGGCCGGCCAGTCGATGGCCAGGTCCGGGTCGTTCCACAACACCGCGCCCTCGTTCTCGGGGGCGTAGAGGCCGTCGACCTTGTAGGCCAGCTCGGTGTCGGCCTCGAGGGTGCAGTAGCCGTGGGCGAAGCCGCGCGGCACGAATAGCTGCTCGCCGCCGGCGGCCGTCAGGGTGGCGGAGACCCACTGGCCGTAGGTGGCCGAGCCCGCGCGGATATCCACCGCCACGTCGAGGATGGCGCCGCGCAGGACGCGCAGCAGCTTGGCCTGGGGGTGGGGGGCGGTCTGGAAATGCAGGCCGCGCACGGTGCCGGCCTCGCCGCTGAAGGCGTGGTTATCCTGCACGAAGTCGATATCGAGCCCCGCGTCCTGGAAGGCGCGCCGGCTCCAGGTCTCCATGAACCAGCCCCGCGCATCGCCATGGCGCTTGGGCGTGATAAGCAGGACGTCGGGCAGGGCGAGGGGCGTAATCGTCGTCATGGCGCCTCAGTTGGACGGAGTGACGCTTGCGATGGCGTGGGTTGGCGCGAAAGACAAGTCTTTGACGCCTGCCGTCAGTATTGTGGTGGTCGCCTATCAGAGCGGCCGCCACCTGGAAACCTGCCTCGCGGCCCTGGCCACCCAGGGGTTTACCGACCACGAGATCATCCTGCTGGACAACGCGTCGGCCGACGGCGCGCCACAGGCCGCGGCGGCCGCCCACCCGTTGGTGCGGTTCGTGGAGGCGGGCGAGAACCTCGGCTTCGCGGCGGGGGTCAATCGCGCCGCCCGGCTCGCCAGGGGCCGGTGGATGGCCCTGATCAATCCCGACGCCTTCGCCGATCCCGACTGGCTGGCGACCCTGATGGCGGCGACCCAGACCTGGCCGGCGGTGAAGTGTTTCTCGTCACGCCAGCTGATGGCCGACGATCCCAGCCGCCTGGACGGGCTGGGAGACGTGATGAGCGGCGCCGGCTTCCCCTTCCGAGGCGGCTACACGGGCCGCGATCCGGGACCGGTGGCGCCTGGCGAGGTGTTCTCGGCCTGCGGCGGGGCCATGCTGGTGGACCGGGACTTCTTCCTGAAGCTGGGGGGCTTTGACGAGCGGCTGTTCTGCTACTGCGAGGACGTCGATTTCGGCTACCGCATGCGGCTGATCGGCGAGCCGACCATCGTGGTCCCCGCCGCCGTGGTCCGCCATGTCGGGTCAACCGCCTCGGGCGGGCCCAGATCGACCTTCGCTGTGTTCCACGGCACCCGCAACCGGCTGTGGGTCTATGTGAAGAACACGCCGCCGCTCCTGCTGGGGCTGACCCTGCCGCTGCACCTCCTCACCACCGCCCTGCTGTTCCTGCGCCACGCCGACCGTCACGAGTTCAAGGCGCCCTGGCGGGGACTGATGGCGGGGCTGAGCGGGCTGAGCGTGGCCCTGGCGGCACGGCGCGAGGCCCAGGCGACGCGGACGGTGGGGTCGTGGGCGATCGCGCGCGCCATGACCTGGAACCCGCTGGACCTGCTCCTGCGCCGGGTGGTGATCAAGCGATAGGGGTCTATTCCCCCGCCGCCGCCCAATCCACCAGCCGCGCCATGAAGGCGCCGCCGCGCTCCATCTGGACGGCCTCGACATATTCGTTGGGCTGGTGGGCCTGGTCGATGGAGCCGGGCCCGCAGATGACGGTGGAGAAGCCCGCCTGCTGGAACTGGCCGGCCTCGGTGGCGAAGGCCACGACGCGGGGCGGGCCGTTGTCGCCGGTCAGCCGCCGCGCGAAGACCTCCGCCGCGCCATCGGGCTCCGGCGCCAGCGGCGGGGTGGCCGAGCGGCGCTCCACCTTGACGCCGGCCTCCGGGAAGCGGGCCTTCAGGGAGGCGTCAAGGTCCGCGCACTGGGCCAGGAACGGGGCCAGCAGGGCGTCGGGATCGAGGCCGGCGGCGTAACGCAGGTCGAACTGGAAACAGCATTCCCGGGCCAGGATGTTGCCCGCCGTGCCGCCGTTCACCAGGCCGATGGTCATGGTCGCGTGCTTCGGCGTGAACAGCGAGGCGGGATCGGCCTCACGCTCCAGCCGGGCGGCCAGGTCGCGCACCGCCGCCAGCAGCGGCACGGCCTCCATGATCGCCGAGACGCCGAGCTGGGTCTGGCTGGAATGGGCCTCGTGGCCGTTGACCGTCACCAGGTGGTTGATGATCCCCTTGTGGCCGCGCACCGCCTCCATGTTGGTGGGTTCGCCCACCACCACCAGGGCCGGGGTCGGCAGTTCGGCCCCGATCAACCGGATCAGGTCGGGCGCGCCCAGACAGCCGATCTCCTCGTCATAGGAGAAGGCCAGGTGGACGGGCTTCCTGGGGTTGGCGGCCACCAGGTCGGGTACGGCGGCGAGCGCCAGGGCCAGGAACCCCTTCATGTCGCAGGTCCCGCGCCCATAGATGCGCCCGTCATCCTTCGGCGTCAGTTTGAAGGGGTCGGTGACCCAGGGCTGGCCATCCACCGGCACCACGTCGGTATGGCCCGACAGCACCACGCCGCCGGGGATCATCGGCCCCACCGTGGCCAGCAGATTGGATTTCGACCCGTCGTGGTTGGGCGCCCGGCGATGGGCGACGCCGTGGCCATCCAGATAGGCCTCCACCCATTCGATGAGGGCGAGGTTGGAGAGCCGCGAGGTGGTGTCGAAGGCCACCAGGGTCGCAAGGATGTCGAGGGCGCGGGCGGTGAGGGTCATGCCCCACCCTAGCCCTGGGCGGCGGCGGGCTCCAGCCGCCAGCCCGCGCAACTGAGCGTGACGGCGCTTGACGGCGGCGCGGTGATCAAGCCTTAGGCAAGGCCATGATCCTGACCCTCGCCTGCCCCGACCGCCCCGGCATCGTCGCCCGTGTCTCGGCCTTCCTGTTCGAGCGGGGCTGCAACATCCTCGACGCCCAGCAGTTCGACGACGAGGAGACCGGGCGATTCTTCATGCGGGTGGTGTTCGACGCGGGGAAGGCCAGCGCCGACGCCTTGCGCGAAGCCTTCGCCCCCCACGCCGCCGCCTTCGCCATGGACTGGACCCTGCGCGACGCCAAGGTGAAGAAGCGGGTGATGATCCTGGCCTCGCAGCAGGACCACTGCCTGGCCGACCTGCTCTATCGCTGGCGGCGCGGCGAACTGCCGATGACGCTGTCGGCCGTGGTCTCCAACCACGCCGCCGACACCTATGCCCACCTGGACCTGTCGGGCGTGCCCTTCCACCACCTGCCGGTCGCCCGCGACACCAAGATGGAGCAGGAGGCGGCGCTGTGGAAACTGATCCAGGAGACCGACACCGAGCTGGTGGTGCTCGCCCGCTACATGCAGGTGCTGTCCGACGGCCTGGCCGCCAAGCTGGAGGGGCGCTGCATCAACATCCACCACTCCTTCCTGCCGGGCTTCAAGGGCGCGCGGCCCTATCACCAGGCCCACCAGCGCGGGGTGAAGGTGATCGGGGCGACGGCTCACTACGTCACCGCCGACCTCGATGAAGGGCCGATCATCGAGCAGGACGTGGAGCGCATCAGCCACCGCGACACCCCCAAGGACCTGATCCGCAAGGGCCGCGACATCGAGCGCCGGGTCCTGGCCCGCGCGGTGCGCTGGCGGCTGGAGGACCGGGTGCTGCTGAACGGGAGCAAGACGGTGGTGTTCACCGACTAGGAGCGAAGCGACGAGACGGAGCAACCATGTTCAGGCTGCGGGTTGTCGGATCCAGGGCTGTTGTCTGCTGAGGACGAGGTTCGCGGCCTCGATGAGCTTTCTCATGACGGCGACGATGGCGATCTTTGCGGGTTTGCCTCG
>JAGNIV010000028.1 GCA_018001015.1 Phenylobacterium sp.
ACGAACGGCGCAAAGAACGCCCACTCCTCATCCGACATCAAACCCCGAACCACGACGGCTCCCCCAAAGAGCAGCCTTGAATCAGCGATCACCTGATTTGGGAATCCACTTAATCAACAGGACCTAGTGTTCCGCGCGTGGCCGCGCGATGGTCTAGCCGAAAAATGGCGCGAGCGCGCTGCAGGAGTTGCCCGTGTCAGAGGGTCTAGGCGAAGCCGCCAATGCGGCGCAGATCGACTACTGGAACGCCACGGCCGGGCAAACCTGGGCGCGGTAACAGGCCCAGCTTGACCGGCAGATCGAGCCCCTGGGCCTGGAGGCCTTGCGCGCGCTCGCGGCCATGCCCGGCGAACGCGTCTTGGATGTGGGCTGCGGCTGCGGACAGACGACCCTGGAGCTTGCCGAGCGGGTCGGCGCAGCGGGCGCCGTTACGGGCGTTGACATCTCCGCGCCCATGCTGGCGATCGCCGAGGCCCGCCCGGTCCCTAAAGGGGCGGCGCGACCCCGCTTCCTGGAGTGCGACGCCCAGACGGCCGACCTCGGCCACGGCCAATACGACGCTGTCTTCTCCCGGTTTGGGGTGATGTTCTTCAGCGATCCGGCCGCGGCGTTCACCAATCTGCGCAAGGCCCTCAAATCAAACGGCCGCCTGGCCTTCGTCTGCTGGCGTCCGTTCGCGGAAAACCTGTGGATGCGGGCGCCGATGGAAGCGGCCCAGCCGTTCCTGCCGCCCTCACCGCCGATGGATCCGACCGCCCCTGGACCGTTCGCGTTCGCCAACCCCGACCGCGTCCGGTCCATCCTGTCAGAGGCTGGCTTTTGCGACGTCACCCTGCACGCCTTCAACACCTCAATCGGCGGTTCCTCCCTTGAGCAGACGGGCGACCTCGCCTTCCGGGTCGGTCCGCTGGGCGCGGTCCTCAGGGAACAGCCCGATCTGGCGCCGAGCGTGGCCGACGCCGTCAAGGCGGCCCTCGCGGCCTACGAGACCCCCAGCGGCGTTCTGATGCCGGCTGCGGTTTGGATCGTGACCGCACAGGCGACCTAGGCAACACAGAGTCGTGCCTGCCCGGGCCTCAAAACGGCCCACCCCATAGTCTAGCCAAATCTGGGACTTGGCGTAGTCAGGACGCTAGGAAGAGGGGCGGAGATCTCAGGCGTGCAGTTCCCCCAACTTCAACCCGACCCTGCTTCAGTTGGGCCCTCTCGCTATCCGCTGGTACGCGCTTGCCTATATCGCTGGAATTCTTCTGGGCTGGAGATACGCGCGCTCACTCTTGGAGAACCGAGGACTGTGGGGCGATGCGCGGCCCCCCATGGATTTCCCCGCGCTTGATGACCTGGTTCTCTGGATCACCCTCGGAATCATCGGCGGCGGACGCCTGGGCTACGTTGTGTTCTACGAACCGGCGGTGATCTGGCGCTCGCCGCTGGAAATCCTTCAGGTCTGGCACGGCGGCATGTCGTTCCACGGCGGCCTGATCGGCGTGGCGCTGGCGCTACTGGTCTTCGCCCATCGACGGGGCCTCAGCGTGCGGGGCCTCGGTGATGTGATCGCGGCCTGCGCGCCGATCGGATTGTTCTTCGGACGCCTGGCGAATTTCATCAACGGCGAGCTTTGGGGAAGGGTGACGCATGTCCCGTGGGGCATGGTCTTTTGCAGCCCTCGCCTGTTGGCGGCCAACGGCGGCGTCTGTCCGGCGGGCTTGTCGCCGCGCCATCCCAGCCAGCTCTATGAGGCCGTCCTCGAAGGGCTCCTACTGTTCCTGCTCTTGCGACTGGCCAGTCACCGGGCGGGATGGTTATCCCGGCGCGGGGCCGTCGCCGTTCTCTTCCTGGTGCTGTACGGCCTGTTCCGGATCGTCCTGGAGACGGTGCGCAATCCCGATCTGACGATGCCGACGTTCCCGCTGGGCGTGACGATGGGCATGATGTTGTCGACGCCGCTCGTGGCGCTCGGCGCGGGACTTCTATGGCGCGCCTTCCGGCCGCCCGAGCGCTGATGTCCGAGACCTCGACTCCGCCTCGGCCAACCCTGTCGCGCCGGCCCCTGGCTTGGCTGCGGGGCCGCCTCCGCTCCAGCGAAATCTGGTTCATCGCCCTGGCAGTTGTGGTCGGTGCGGCCGCTGGGTTGCTCTCTGTCTTCCAGAGCCTCATCGCCCATGGGCTGCAGGCGCAGCTCTTCGGGTTCTCCATCGACGATCGCCTGAGCGCCCTGCCGAAGGTTCGGCCGATCGCGCTGTTGTGGCTGCCAGCCGGCGGATTGCTCTTGGGGGCCGTGTCCTGGCTGATGGGCAATTGGCGCTCGCGACAGCTCATCGACGTGGTTGAAGCCAACGCGCTCTATGGCGGGCAGTTATCGTTCCGCGACAGCCTCCTGGTCTGTGTTCAGACCTTGATCTCCAATGGCTTTGGCGCGTCCGTTGGACTGGAGGCGGCCTATGCCCAGGCCGGCGGCGCGGCCGCCTCCGGGCTTGGTCAGCGGTTGAAGCTGCGGCGCCAGGACCTCAGGACCTTGGTCGGCGCGGGCGCGGGCGCGGCCATTGGTGCCGCCTTTGGCGCGCCGCTCACGGGCGCGTTCTACGCCTTCGAGATCGTCATCGGCTCCTACGCGCCGTCCATGATCGCCCCGGTTGCCGCTTGCGGCCCTCTCCAGCGTGCTGGTCGCGCGCCTGATGGACGTGGCGCCGTACTCGATCCAGATCGCGGTGCTCCAGCCGCCAGGCGCGCTGGACTACTTGCTCTATGCCGGCCTCGGGATCGTCTGCGCCGCCTTCGGGATTGCGATCATGCGCCTGGTGGGCACGGCTGAGCGGCTGGTGCGTCTGGCGCCAATCCCGGCTTGGTCGCGGTCGGCGGCCGGCGGCGCCCTCCTGGCGGGCTTCGCCTACGTGTTGCCGCAGACCCTGTCGTCCGGTCACGGCGCGCTGCATGCCGATCTGGCGACCCGCCTGGGGTTGGCTGCGCTCGCTGCAATCTTCCTGCTGAAGACCAGCGCCTCGGTCGTCTCGCTCGGGTTCGGCTTCCGCGGCGGCCTGTTTTTCGCGGCCCTCTTCCTGGGCTCCCTGGTCGGGCAGATCTATGCGCGGCTGGTCGAACTCACTCGGCTCCCTCTGCTACTGCAACCGGAAAACGCCGCGCTTGTGGGCATGGGCGCACTCGCGGTCGCCGTGGTCGGCGTCCCCTTGACGATGTCTTTCTTGGTGCTGGAGACAACCCGGGACTTCGGCGTCTCGGCCGCCACCCTGGCCGCGTCGCTGATCGCCAGCACCATCGTGCGGGAGCGCTTCGGCATTTCCTTCTCGACGTGGCGGCTTCACCTGCGCGGCGAGACCATCCGCAGCGCCCGTGACGTCGGCTGGATCCGAACCCTGACAGCTGGCCGAATGATGCGTCCCGACACCGCGACGATCGCGGCCTCGGCCACCTTGGCCGAGTTTCGCCGGCGCTTTCCGCTCGGGTCCACAAGCCGGGTGATCTTGCTCGACGATGCGCTGCGCTACGCCGGGATCGTGATCACCTCAACGGCCTATCTTGAAGGCCCCAAGGACGACAGCCCGGTCAGCACCTGGCGACCAGCGCCGACATCGCGTTGAGCGCGGATATGAACATCGAGCAGGTGATGCAGACCTTCGACCGGACAGAAACCGAGGAGCTTGCGGTCACCGATGAGACCCGCAAGGTCCTGGGCCTCTTGGCGGAGGTCTATGTCGCGCGCCGCTACGCCAAGGAGCTTGAGAAGGTGCAGCAGGGTTTGTTTGGGGAAACCTGACGACGGCTGGTCACTGACCGGCTTGCTGATCGTCAGCCTACGGGGGATGAACACCATATAAGACTAGTCCAACATCCGAAAACACTCTCAGACGCGCAACTGGAAAAACTCTAATTAGCGCGTCATATAACAATATCGGTGATACAGAGGCAGCCCCACTCAGCGAGCCTTGGCCATGGCGACCCCGAATGAGAAACTTGCCGCCGCCCTGGAAAGCCTCAAGGCCGTCCAGGCGCAGGGCCGTGTCGCCATCCGCTCGAAGGATCTCACCCGCACGGTGCGGGAGCTGCTGACCAAGCACGGTTTCCTGCAAGAGGTGATCAAGGGCTGGTATATTCCCGCACGGCCCGGCGCTGGACCGAGCGAGAGCACCGCTTGGTACACCTCGTTCTGGGATTTCTGCCGCGACTACCTGACCGAGCGCTTTGGCGACCAATGGGCGCTGACGCCTGAGCAGTCGCTGGTCCTGCAGGCGGGCAACACCACAGTGCCGATCCAGCTCTTGGTCAGGGCCGCGACGGCCAACAACCAAGTGACCCGTTTCTTGCACGGAACCTCGTTGTTTGAGGGCGCCCATACGCTGCCTGAACCAGGCGACAGCGTGGTCTTGAATGGCCTTCGGCTGTTCCAGACCGAGGCCGCGCTGATCGCCGCTCAACCGTCCTTCTTCGAGAACCACCCCACGGAGGCGCGCACGATCCTGTCCACCCAGCGCGACGCCTCGGCCTTGCTCGCGCGACTGTTGAGGGGAGGGCACACGGTGATCGCCGGCCGCCTGGCCGGGGCCTTTCGCAACATTGGACGAGACCGGGAGGCCGACGACATCCTGGCCGCCATGCGCGCGGCCGACTACCAGGCGCGTGAAGTCGATCCCTTCAAGGACCAGGCGGCGCGCGCGCCGTACCGCCGCGATCCGTCGCCCTACGTCCAGCGGATTCGCATGCTTTGGCAGAAGATGCGCGACGACATCCCAGGACGCTTCCCCACCCCGCCCACCAAGGTCAACGACGCCGAGGCCTACATGCGGCGGGTCGACGAGATCTACGTCACCGACGCCTATCACTCGCTGTCGATCGAGGGTTACCAAGTCAGCACCGACCTGATCGAGCGGGTTCGCCGCGGCGCGTGGAATCCCGAACAAGACAAGGCTGACCTCGACCTTGAAAACGGCCTAGCCGCCCGCGGCTATTGGCAGGCCTTCCAGGCGGTTAAATCCAGTGTCCGCCAAGCCCTCGATGGCAAGAACCCCGGCGCGGTCGTCGATCGAGACCACGGCGGCTGGTACCGCGAGCTGTTCGCCCCGAAGGTGACTGCCGGCATTCTGAAGCCTGAGAACCTCGCCGGCTACCGGACCTCACCGGTCTATCTGCGCGGCTCGCGCCATGTGCCGCTAAACCCCGACGCCGTGCGCGACGCCATGCCGGCCTTTTTTGACTTGCTACAGGAAGAGCCGGACCCGGCCGTGCGCATCGTGCTGGGCCACTTCATCTACGTCTATATCCACCCCTACATGGACGGGAACGGGCGGACCGGGCGGTTCCTGATGAACGTGATGATGGCGGCGGCGGGCTATCCGTGGACCGTAATCCCCGTTCAATCGCGGGCGCAGTATATGGCCGCCCTGGAGGCCGCGAGCGTCGACCAGAACATTGGCCCCTTTGCCGACTTCCTCGCCGCCCAGATCGGCCGCCCCCCGCCGCCTGCGCCATGAAGCCCTCGATCTCCTTTCCTGGCGCGCCGATGGCGCTGGCGTCCGCGGCCCTTTTCGGCGCCTCCACGCCACTGGCCAAGTTGCTGCTTGGCGGCGGTCTAGACCCGTGGCTCCTGGCCGGCCTGCTCTATCTTGGGTCTGGCCTCGGACTGGGGCTCATCTATCTTGGCCGGCGGGGCCTGGGCGTGCCTGCGCCTGAAGCGCCGCTCCGGCGAAGCGATCTGCCGTGGCTGGGGCTCGTCGTCCTGAGCGGCGGCGTCATCGGCCCGGTGCTGCTGATGCTGGGCCTGAACCGGACCGCGGCGTCTTCAGCCGCCTTGCTGCTGAACCTCGAAGGCCTGGCGACGATGGCCATCGCCTGGCTGTTGTTCAAAGAGAACGTCGACCGGCGGCTGCTGATTGGAGCCCTCGCGATCTTGGGCGGTGCTGTGATCCTGTCCTGGAGCGGCGGCCCCTCCGGCGTCGGCCTCGGCGCGCTCGCCATCGCCGGCGCGTGCCTGGCCTGGGGCGTCGACAACAACCTCACCCGCAAGCTTTCATCGGCGGATCCGGTGCAGATCGCCGGCATCAAGGGCGTCGTCGCCGGCGCCGTGAACTTGGCGCTCGCTTTCGGCCAAGGCGCCCACCTGCCGCACCTGGACCAGGTCGCCGGGGCAGCGATCGCCGGCTTCTTCGGCTACGGGGTGAGCTTGGTGCTCTTCGTGCTGGCGTTACGCCACCTGGGGACCGCGCGGACCGGGGCGTACTTCTCGACCGCCCCATTCCTCGGTGCGGCGCTGGCGCTTGGTCTATTCCATGAGCCCGTCACCGCGCAGTTGGCCGGCGCGGCGGTCCTGATGTCGATCGGCATCGACCTGCATCTGTCGGAGCGACACGAGCATGACCATGGCCACGAGGCGATGGATCATGAGCATCGACATGTTCACGATGACCATCACCTGCATGCCCACGAGGCCAGTGATCCGACCGGCGAGCCGCACACCCACCCGCATCACCACGCGCCGATGCGCCACAAACACCCGCACTATCCCGACCTTCACCATCGGCATGGTCATGCCCACTAGGACGAAAAACGGCCTGGATTGTGATCTAATTCCCGATAATACTTATTAGAATCAGCGGGTTAGAAGCCCGCGCATAAGAAGCGTTATCACAAATCTGACCATCGGCTTGGCGCGTTTGGTGACCGGAGTCGTGACGGCCATCACCTGAAAAGCCAAAAATGTCGTTTGAGGACTTGCCTGTTGTGCCCGAGATCATCGAAGATCAGGATCTTACCGCTTTAGCCCAGCGGAGAGCGAGAAGAGCACCTCGTGGGCGGTGCGCGCGATCTCCTGAACGATCTCCGCCGCCGGTTTCACCGCACACACCCGCCCAACGCTCTGACCCGCCCACAGAGATAGTGCCGCGACGTCTCCACTGGCCTCCGGCCCCGGGGTCGTCGATTGATAGCGCCGCATCTCACGCCCGCCGTCTGTAGCCAGTACCTCGCCCTCGCCTGTACGGCGCCCCGGCGGGGGGCGGCCGGCCTTCTTCCACTCTTCGTAGGTCGTATTTCGCAGCACCCGGTGAGGGGCGTCGGGCCAGCCTCCGTCGAAGAGGCCGGTATGCACGGTCGCGGTCTCGTCAGCCTTCAGCAGCAGGTCGCGGTAGCGAGGATGTATGGCGGCCTCGGGGCTCGCGAGAAAGCGGGTCCCGATCCAGGCGCCTGCCGCTCCAAGCGCGAGGGCGGCGGCCAGACCCTGGCCATCGGCGATGCCGCCGGCGGCGAGCACTGGCGTGCGGCCCACGGCTTCGACGACGGCGCGGACAAGAGGGAGCGTCGCCACCTCGCCGCGTACGTGGCCGCCAGCCTCCCAACCCTGCGCGACGATGACATCCACGCCTGCGTCCACGGCGCGCCTCGCCTCTGCGGCGCTGGGGACGGTGGTCGCCACCAGTGCGCCCGCGCGATGCACTTGCTCCATAAAAGGCGCCGGATCCCCCCAAAAGAAGGAGATCAGGCGCACCTCTTCTTCAAGGCATATGGCCAACCGATCTTCCTGGGGAAAGGCCAGCACGAGATTTACGCCAAACGGCCTGTCGGTCAGCTCTCGCGTCCGACGGATCTCGCGGCGCGCCGCATCCAGCGACTGCCAGGAGAGCGCGAGCATTCCCAGCCCGCCGGCATTGCTGACCGCGGCCGCCAGAGCGGGACTGCTCGCGCCGCCCATGGGGGCCTGCACGATCGGCAGGTCGATTGCGAGTTGACTGCAAAACGTCGCCTGCATGGGCCGGAACACCTCTGACTTCGAGACCGCACTGTCGGGCTGAGTACGATGCGTGGTCCCAGTGGACGGCGCGGCGTCGGCTAGCAAGTCCCGGGTCGGGCGCACGCACTGTCTGAGGGCCGAACCATCGCATCGGAAACCTACCCGTGGTAGACTGGGGGCTATCCCCAAACTCGGAGGCGGCGCCATGAAGTCGGCCATATGCGACGTGTTGGGCATGGAGTTTCCGCTGTTCGCCTTCAGCCACTGCCGCGACGTTGTGGCCGCGGTCAGCCGGGCCGGCGGCTTCGGGGTCCTGGGCGCCACGGGCCACTCTCCCGAAAGCGTGCACCGCGAGCTGCAGTGGATCGACGAGCATGTGGGCGGCAAGCCCTACGGCCTGGACGTGCTCGTCCCCGAGAACATGGCCACCGCCGGCGAGGTCGGGGTTACCTACAACAGCCTCAGGAGCCGCGTGCCGCCGCAGCACCCAACAGTTCGCAGCGCGATTGCTCGAGAATGCCGGGGTCCAGGTGATCGAGACCGAGATCTCTGACGAGCGCCAACAGCCCTTCGATCCAGAGACGGCCTTGCGGGTGCTGGAGGCCGCATTCGAGCACCCCATCAAGCTGATCGCCAATGCGCTCGGCGTGCCGCCGCCGGCGATGATCGAGATGGGCAAGAAGCACGGCGTGCCGGCCGCGCTGGTGGGCGCCAAGGAGCACGCCATCCGCCAGGTCAACGCCGGGGTCGATATTCTCGTGGCCCAGGGCACGGAGGCCGGCGGTCACTGCGGCGAAGTCGCCACCATGGTTCTGGTGCCCGAGGCGTTGGCAGCCATCAAGAACATCCGCGACGTCCCCGTGCTCGCCGCCGGCGGCATCATGAACGGCAGCCAGATGGCCGCGTGCATGGCCATGGGCGCAGCCGGCGTGTGGACCGGCTCGGTCTGGCTGGCCACGACGGAGAGCGAGACCAGCGAGATCTTCCGCCAGAAAATGATCGAGGCGTCCTCCCGCGATGCGGTTCGCGTCAGGAGCCGCACTGGAAAACCCGCCCGTCAGCTGCGGTCGCCCTGGACGGAAAGCTGGGAGCGCAGCCCCGAGAGCCCCGGCGCCTTGCCGATGCCGCTGATGAGCCTGGTCAGTGAGAATGCGCTGCGCTCGGTCGAGCGCGCCGCCGCTGGCGGCAATGACAAGGCCCGCGACCTGGTCACCTACTTCGTCGGCCAAGGGGTCGGGCTGGTCGAGAACGTCCGCTCAGCGACCGGCGTAGTTCAGGATTTCAAGAGCGAATTCCTGGAGGCTGTTGAAAGAATGAATGCTTTACTTGACGATGAGTAAACTTCCCGAGTGAAAGCTGAAACAAATGCAAACACTTCTCCTGGACGAGGGTGCGCCATGACTGACGATTTGCCGGCCGTTGTCGCGGAGCTGGAACACCTTCTAAAGCTGCGCACGATCCCCTTCGGCATGAAACTGTTCGAGCGCCGCGAAGACATGGAGGCGATCCCGAAAATCCGCCGGCCGCAGGCAATCCACACCCTTGACCAGATCGTCGGTCAAGCTTCGCGCCTGGGCTGGACCGTCGGCATCACCAGTGAGGATCTGGTCGGCGCCCAATGCCGCGCGGTGGTCGGCCTTGGGGAGGCCAAGACCGACGCTTGGAAGTCCGGGCGGCATATGACTGGCGTCTGGTTTTCCACCGAAACCGCCGGCGTCAACGAGCGCAACGTGCGGGAGTGGCTCGCGGCCCAGGCGGCGTCCGGCTACGTTGATTACGACGACACCGACGGTCGGTTTGGGCTCAACGCCCAGCAGAGGGCGGTGTTTGTTGACGAGGACGGGCCAGCCTACATGGGCGGCGGGTTCGAACTCGCAGCCGAGATGTTCCTCGACGAGCCAAAAGTGGCCGAAGCCTTCCGGAGCGGGCTTGGGCTGGGCTGGCACGAGCGCTGCGGCTGCCTTTTCCGAGGCACGGAGCGCTTCTTCCGACCCGGCCGCACGGCCAACTTGCTCGATGTCTGGCTACCGGCCCTGGAGGGCGTGGAAGCCAAGTTGAAGGCGGGCGCGCGTGTCGCCGACGTCGGATGCGGGCACGGTGGGGCCGTTATCATGATGGCCCAGGCATTCCCGAACGCCCACTTGGTGGGCTTCGACTATCACGGTCCGTCAGTTGAACATGCGCGTGCGGCCGCGGAGGTCGCCGGGGTGGCCGGGCGCGTTCGCTTCGAGCGAGCCGCGGCTAAGGACTTCGGCGAAGGCGGCGAATTCGACCTCATCACCATGTTCGACGCGCTGCACGACATGGGCGATCCGGTAGGCGCGGCCCAGCATATGCGCTCGCGCCTGACGGCGGAGGGAACCTGCATGCTTGTAGAGCCGAACGCGGCGGACAGTCTGTCGGAGAACCTCAAGAACCCGTTCAGCCGGATCATGTACTCGGCCTCGACCATGATCTGCACGCCGGTGTCGATGAGCCAGGAGGTGGGGCTGGCGCTGGGCGCCGCGGCCGGCCCGGGGCGGCTGACCGAGGTCGCCAGGCAGGCTGGCTTCACCCGGGTGCGCCGCGTCGCTGAAGAGTCGCCCAGCCTCGTGCTGGAACTAAAGCGTTGAGTGTCCGATCGTAACTGGCGCCAGCGCCCCACTACGTGGTGAGCTTGGCGCCCTCCGCAAGTTCCCATGCTCACCGCCGGTCGCGATGGGCTGACTTGCCACATGTGGGGGGTATGCCGGCTTGCCGGGACGAACGCCTGCGAGGGGCCTTCAATGAGAGGGTGGTTTGCAAGACGGGTCGACCTGCAGGGTTTCGCCCCAGGGGGCCGGACGACCACGCCACCAACCACTCACGCCTCGTTTTGGCCATTTCAATACAGCCGACCAAAACCCTCAGCGCTGATCCTCATCGTGAGGCCTGTTATCGTATTGCGACTTACGATATTGCCATGTACACGACATCAGTCGATGAGGCTCGCACGGTATTCGGCTCTTGGTATCTGAGAGTACGCACTGCGGCCCCATCCTGCCCTGGGCCCCAGCCTACCTCCCGGGGCCCAGGGCAGCTTAGGCAGCGCGGACGACCGGCCGTGCCGCCCTTTTTTTGGCAGATGTGCAATGGCCTATCCGCGCCTCACGGTTCGCGAAATTGCCCTCGGCTCTGAAGCGGCGATGGCATTGATTTCGCGACCTTCGAGCGAGCTCAAGCGGCGCTTTCATTCGCCACCAGAATATCGCGGAGTTCTGCGAGTATCTTCAAGAGTTGTTTATAGTCCTGGGGAGCGAGCTTTCCAAAACTCATGGCGTGCAGGCTCCTGGCCTTGCTCTCTACATCGGGCATCATGGCCCGCGCCTTTGCTGTGAGATACACGCACCAGACGCGCCGATCTTGTGAATGTTCAACGCGCGTAACGTGCCCACTTTGCTCCAATCGATCAATAACTTGCCCAAGCGACGCGCGGCTGACGTCCAGCAGCCGGGCCAAAGCCGCCTGAGAGACGCCGTCGCTGCGGTGCAGATAGACCAGAACCCGCCAAGTGGAAGCGGTCAGGCCGAGTTCCCGCATCTTCTCATCAAAAGCCGCCCGCATCAGGCGGGTGACATCGGCCAAGAGGTAGCCTCCGCCCATAGGACTGAAACTACTGTGCAACCCATCCTGTGACAGGAGCTCGTTAGATTCTCTGGGCATCGTCGAATATAACTCCACGAGTTGATCAGTATTATATTGAACGACTATCACGCTGAAATCGTGGCTGGGCCGATTCCAGGCGACGGCAACAAAGGTTCCTGCCGTGTGACGGCCTTTGAGCAACCTGTCGAGTCCACTGGGCGTCCCCCGATTTGCCGGCCCAGCTTAGGGCTTCGAGGGCCGGGAGGCGGCAGATGAGCCGACCCGGGGGCGTCTTCCCAGGTCCTTACAAGCCCGGGGCGGTCGACCACGTGGTCGCGAGCGGCCTAGCAGGCTGTTGAAGAAGATGCCCAGGGGCGAGCGGTGAAGGCGATTTCGTCGCCGCCGTGGAAGATAATTTCGCCGGTGAGCGATCCGTCGGGCTGGGCCCAACAGCCGCTTCACCTCGGGCCGGGCCAGCACCTCAGCCAGGAACTTCGCCGCGATCTCCCCTTCCAGAAGCCGGTCGCGGTTCTTGGTGAAGCTCGAATGGTCCCAGCCCGGATCGTCGATCCCCAGGCTCACGAACCGGCGGAACAGCAGGTCGAACTCCAGCCGCTCCATCAGTTGCCGCTCCGAGCGGATCGAATAGAACGCCTGCAGCGTCATCGCCTGCAGCAGCACCTCCGGCGGGATCGGCGCCCGACCCATCCCCGAATAGAGCCGTGCGAATTCCTGCGTAAGGCTCTCCAGCGCCTCATCGGCGAACGACCGGATTCGCCTCAGCGGATGATCGCGCCGAACACTCGACTCCAGATCCACATACGAAAACAACGACCCCGAGCGCTTGGCCGAACCCCGTATCGCCTTCCAGTCAAAGCCTCTGGGAACATGTCGAGTCCGGCGCAGATACGGACCTTTTCAACAGCCTGCTAAAGGCTCGCCGCGCGACCCGCGGGGGGGGCATTGCGTCATGCGTTAATGGCATTATAGTAATGGGTATTACCGTCAGCATAGAGGCAACAATGCCTAGCGGACTGGGGGGGAACATGAAAAATTACATAAATCTACGACTCGCCTTTGCATGCGGCGCATCCGCGATCGCTCTGGCTGCGGCCTCGCCCAGTTGGGCGCAAGAGACCGGCTTCACCATTGAAGAGTTGGTGGTGACGGCTGAAAAACGCGAACAGAGCCTTCAGGATGTGTCCGTGGCCGTGACGGCCTATACAAGTGAGCGGCGCGACCTGCTTGGGGTAGGCAACGTCGAAGACTTGGCACGTGTTTCACCGAGCGTCACCTATACCAACAACGACCGTCTCTCGATCCGAGGCTTTGGTCGCCTGACCAATTCTATCGGCACGGATCCTTCCGTAGCGCTGTACTCGGACGGCATTTTCTCAAACTCCATGGCCGATGCAGCCACGCCGTCGCTGTTAATCGAACGCACGGAGATTCTTCGTGGACCGCAAGGCACCCTGTACGGGCGCAATTCCATCGGTGGGGCGCTGAACATCATCGCCAAGCGTCCGACGGAGGAGTTCAACGGTGAGGTCCGCGCCGTCCTTGGGAACTACGGCACCTGGCGTACCGACGCCTTGGTTCGAGGACCGATCACGGATGGCCTGCGCTTCCTCCTCGGCGGCTCTCTGGAACGCCGAGAGGAAGGCTTCTTCGAGAACCTCGGGCCTGCCGGCGATTCCAGCGCTGTTAAACGGTACATAGTCGAGGCTCAGCTGGAGGCCGATCTCGGCGAGAACATCACGGCCCGCCTGCGCTATTCGAAGTTCGACTGGGATGACAGCTTCGGCGTTGGCAACGTCCACGAGTCGATCACGAGCCGCTACGACATCACGTCCCCGACCGGCCTCGGCAACGCTAGCCTATACTACAATCCGACCTTCGGCTTCGCAGGAATTAATCCGGCGATGACCGACCCCTACAAGATCAACACCAACCAGACGAGTGAGGGTAAGCTCAGCAACCATGAGCGACTGCACTTCGATCTCACCTGGGATCTTGGCGGCATGACCCTCAAGTATCTGGCCGGTTACCAATCCTATGTCTACGACACGGCTGGGGATGAGGATCGTTCATCGCGCACCGGCCTATTCAGCGTGCCGACCGCGACGCCTTTCGGCGCCTACACCGCCACGGGCGTGTCGCCAGACCAGAGGTTCTTCTACCGCGAGGACCAGAAATGGTACTCCAATGAGATCAACCTGTCATCGAACACGGACGGGCCACTGCGCTGGATCGCCGGTCTGTACCAGTATCATCAAACCTACGCGCAACCCCAGGGCCAGCGGGTCCTTAACGATCCGGCCCTTCAGAACCCGATCAGTCTGGCGACCGGAGGCCCGGCGGCGCCGAACCCTAAGGGGAACTACCTCTTCGTAGATGGTACGCTGGAGGTGGATTCCTACGCGGCCTTTGTTCAGGTCGACTATGATGTCACTGATACGCTCACGCTTACGGGTGGCCTCCGGTACACGATCGACGAGAAGTCGGGTACAGACTCGGCTCGCTACGTGTCGCGTACCAACACCACGACCACCATCTTGGCCGCCTCTGGGATACCAGCCGCCGTCGGACAAGGGATCGCGGTGGATTTTACCACGTTTGTCGTCTGCGGCGGCCCAACCATCGCCTCCTGCCTAGCCAATCCGCTCTATGCAAATCTGCGGCCCTCGGCAAACGGCGGCCTTACTCGTGACCTGGCCGCAGACTATGAAGCCTGGACGGGTACCTTAGGGCTGCAGTGGCAACCCGATACCGACACCAACGCCTATGTCCGCTACAGCCGCGGTTACAAGTCCGGCGGCTGGCTTGCGTCCAATGGCCTGACACCGTTCCCCTATGCCGATCCCGAATATGTCGACAACTACGAACTCGGGTTGAAGAAGAATGTGGGGCGGCGGCTCCAGCTGAATTCTGCGCTGTTCTACGCGGACTATAAGGGTTTTCAGGCCCCGCTGACCGTGGTTCTTAACCCCACGACGGGCTCAACGGGCAGTCAATTCTTGAATCTGGACGCTGTGAGTTGGGGCCTGGAGATGGAGGCCCAGTGGGCTCCGATCGATCAACTGCAGATTTTCGCGAGCTATTCGTACCTCAACACCGAACTCAAGAGCGGCTGCTGCTTCGTCGATACAGCGGACCCGGGCGCGCTGCAGGCGGGCGCGCGACCTACGGGCGTCGTCTTGCCAAACGGCAGCCGGCCCCAGACCCTCGTTGGAAACAGGCTTCCCCTGACTCCGGAGAACAAATTCAACCTCGGATTGAATTATACAATCGAGTTCGCTAAGGGCGATCTCATTCTTGGGGGCACCTACACCTTCACGGACGAGCAACAGGCCGTCGTTTTTGCTCAGCCGGGCTTCCGCTCGCCATCGAACGAAGTCGTGGACTTCCGGGCGCTTTGGAAGGACGCCGACAATCGCTACACAGTGATCGGTTACGTGAAGAATGCCTTTGATGAGTTGGCCTATCAGGATTTCCGAACAGGAGCCCCCTCGGCCAGCGGCGTACAGCGCGTCACGTTGAAGCCGAACTTTCCTCGCACCTATGGGATAGAATTCCAGTATCGGTTCTAAGCCAACAGTGGACCGTTTCCCAGCGAGAGCAGGGAGACGGTCCAACCGCTTCAGTCACTGGCAAATCGCCTGGTCGGGCGATCCAGTGGATGGTGGTCGACAACGAGATCGATATCCGCACCGCACGTTGAGCCACGCTGCCCGCGGCCTGTAAGCCTCAACGCGGCGAGCCGTTCCGCGCTAAGGCGGCAACGGCCCCGTTGCTCGCATGGGAAGGCGCCAGCCGGGTGGTAGTCCGGGCGATCCAGATCCATCACGGCTACGGCGTGATCAAGGACTTTCCCTTCGAGCGCTGGTACCGCGAGATGCGCATCCGGCGGATCGGCGAAGGACCCAGCCAGGTCCGGCGTATCGTGATGGCCCGCCGACTCTTCGACCTAGCTGTCGAAGCTATGAAGGTTGTTCACCCGGGGTCGAGTTGAGAGAGGTCAGTGTCGAAGGAAACAGGCTTCCCCAGGCCCCCGAGCACAAGGTCGCCCTGAACGGCGCCTACACGTTCGACACCGACGCCGGCTCCCTTACCCTGGGGGCGACTTACCTCTACCGGAGCGAAGCGTACGCGAACGTCTTCACCCGCACCTACAACGCGGCCCCCTCCTGGGATCAGGTGGATCTCCGGGCGTTCTGGCAACCGACCGGCGGCAAATACACCGTATCCCTCCGGTGAGGGCCGCCTTGTTCGGATGAGGCTTGGCCGTGATGCTGCACTCGTAAGGACGTCCTTAAGAGCGCTCGTAACTGCACAGCATGGCCCACAGAGTTTGATCACGGGCCCCGAGCGCCGTCGTCGGTGGCGTGCCGAGCATAAGTTGGCGATCCTGGAGGAGGCCTTTTCGCCCGGCGCGGTCGTGTCGGACGTGGCCCGTCAGTACGAGGTGTCGACCAGCCTGATCTACCAGTGGCGTCGGGAGGCCCAGGCCGCGCAGGAGCCGATGGCGTTCGTGGCGGCGACGGTTTGCGAGGCGCCGGACGATGAGGGTCGGCGGGGGGCCGATCATCCGGTGATCATCGTGGAGTTTGCCCGCGGCGGTCGGGTGAGCATCTCGGCCTCGGCGTCACCGGCCTTGGTCACCGCGGCGCTTCGGGCGCTTCGATGATCCCGGTTCCGTCGGGGGTGCGGGTCTGGATCTCCACCGGCCACACAGACATGCGCAAGGGCATGCAGGGCTTGGCACTGCTGGTCCAGGAGCACTTGAAGCGCGATCCCCACGCCGGCGATCTGTTCGTGTTTCGAGGCCGTGGCGGCGCCCTGGTCAAGATCATCTGGCATGACGGCCTGGGCATGTCGCTCTACGCCAAGCGCCTGGATCGCGGGCGGTTCGTCTGGCCTGCCACGGAGGGCGGCGCCGTGGCCCTGACGTCCGCCCAGCTGGGCTACATGCTCGAGGGGATAGACTGGCGTAACCCCCAGCATACTTGGCGTCCGGCCAGCGCCGGATAGGCCCTCATTTTCTTTGTCGGGTCTGCATTTTGGGGCGCCACAAGCGGCGGCATTTGTGATTCCATCGCCATATGGACACCGCCCTGGAGGCCCTGCCGGATGACGTCGAAGCGCTCAAGGCGGCGCTTCTGGCGACGCGGGCGCGGGCTGATCTGGCCGAGGCGGAGCTCGGCGTCGCCCAAGCCCAGGCTGCTGAGGCCAAGGCCAAGGTCTCCGACCACCAGGCGCTGATCGCCCATCTGAAGCTTCAGATCGCCAAGCTCCGCCGGGAGCGCTTCGGTCCCTCCTCGGAGCGGACCAGCCGGATCCTGGATCAGCTGGAGTTGCAGCTCGAGGAGTTGGAGGCCTCGGCCAGCGAGGACGAGCTGGCCGCGGAGATCGCCGCCGCCAAGACCACCAAGGTCACAGCCTTCGAGCGCAAGCGCCCGTCCAGGAAGCCGTTCCCCGAGCACCTGCCGCGCGAGCGGGTCATCGTTCCTGGGCCCTGCGCCTGCGCCGCCTGCGGCGGGACGCGTCTGGCCAAGCTGGGCGAGGACGTCACCGAGACGCTGGAGGTGATCCCCCGGCAGTGGAAGGTAATCCAGCACGTCCGCGAGAAGTTCACCTGCCGGGACTGTGAGGCGATCAGTCAGGCCCCGGCGCCCTTCCATGTCATCGCTCGCGGCTGGGCCGGGCCCAGCCTGCTGGCCATGATCCTGTTCGAGAAGTTCGGGCAGCATCAGCCGCTAAACCGCCAGGCCGAGCGCTACGCCAAGGAGGGCGTGCCGCTCAGCCTTTCCACCCTGGCCGACCAGGTCGGCGCCTGCGCCGCGGTGCTCATGCCGCTGTTCCGGCGGATCGAGGCCCATGTCCTGGCCGCCGAGCGATTGCACGGCGACGACACTACGGTTCCGGTCCTCGCCAAGGGCAAGACCGACACCGGCCGATTGTGGGTCTACGTCCGCGACGACAAACCCTTCGCCGGGCCCGCGCCGCCGGCAGCAGTGTTCTACTACTCGCGCGACCGCCGGGGCGAGCACCCGCAAACCCACCTTGGCGCCTGGACCGGCGTCCTGCAGGCCGACGCCTATGGCGGCTATGGCGATCTCTACAAGCCCGGCCGGCCAGCAGGGCCGGTCCTGGAAGCCGGCTGTTGGGCGCACGCCCGACGCAAGTTCTTCGAGCTCGCCGATATCGAGGCCGCCGCCCACAAGAAGGCCAGGGGCGAGAAGCCGAAGGCCGTCTATCCCTTGGCCCTGGAAGCGGTTCTGCGCATCGACGCCATCTTCGCGATCGAGCGGGAGATCCTCGGCCTGTCTCCCGCCGAGCGGCAGACAGTCAGGCAGTCAGGCAGTCGCAGAGCAAGGCCCTCGTCGTGGAGTTTGAGACCTGGCTGCATGAGACCCGCGAGAAGCTCACCCGCGGCCACGACCTGGCCAAGGCCATCAACTACATGCTCCGCCGCTGGCCCTCGTTCACGCGCTTCCTTGATGACGGCCAGGTCTGCCTCTCCAACAACGCTGCCGAGCGGGCCCTGCGCGGCATCGCGCTCGGCCGAAAGGCCTGGCTGTTCTGCGGATCCGATCGCGGCGGTCAGCGCGCCGCGGTCATGTACAGTCTCATCGTCACCGCCAAGATGAACGACATCGATCCCCAGGCCTGGCTCGCCGATGTCCTCGCCCGCTTCGCCGAGCATCCCGCACAGCAGATCGACGAGCTCCTGCCTTGGAATTGGCGGCCGCTAGGAGTTCCTGCTCAGGCCGCCTGACGGAAGTCAGATCCCGCCATCGCCGCGGTGCTCACCGGACGGGTACAATACACCCTCATCGCCTACGTCAAGAACGTGTTTGATACCGCAGGCTACGATGCGGCCGTCGAAGGTTCTCAACGCAACCCCCCGGCCACCGGGGCCGGCCAAAACCTAGAGCTAACGCCGCCGCGGCTCTTTGGCATGGAGCTTCAATACCGCTTCTAGACGACCTCTGAGTAAGAAGGGCGGCGAGAAAACGTCGCTCTTCTTAAGAAAAGAGATAGCCAATTTCTGTGATGTTTGTTCATCGGAAGGTCAACGAGGATGAGCAAATGGCCATTCTGAGCCGCCGGGCGCCTGAGGGTTTTGCCGGCGACGACCCTCCTTAACCGCCGCCTCCTTCTCGATGCAGTCTTGTCCGAGCGGGCGCGGACACGCGTCGAGGCGCAGTCAATGTTTGGGTCAGTATCGGGTGCAGTTCGGTGTGTGCCGGCTGGACTATGAAACGGCCGGTTATCAACAGGTCCGACGACCAGAAGCCAGCGAGTTTGGCGAGATTCGGGTCACAGCGGTCCCCGATCGCACCGTTCAAGATTGGACCGCGCTGAGTATCGGCTCTGACTTTGGCATAGAAGGCGCCCAGTACGTCCTGGCAGCCGCTAATGAGATTTTGTAGCATCACCTGGTGGAGATCGGCCATCAGCTTGGCCAGCGCGGCTATCTCCACACGACGCGGGCGGGGGGGCGTGAGACGACCCTGACACTCCTCCAGGAATAAGTAGAAGGCCTACGCAAGTGTGGACGTCGGAGGAGGTGGGTTCTAAACGCGGGCCCACGACACCGCCCGACGGATCAAGTAAAAATCGCTACATCGTGGAGACCGGCAAGGGCGCTCATGGCGGGTCCGCTCAACCGCCACGCGCTACCTGCGCCACTGGCCCCGCGAACGCGGCCGGGCGACTGCCAACCCCGTGACAGGGGAGCAATTTTGCACGCGTTTGGCAGGCGGAACGACGCACACGACGCAACCTAGCGACATAAATTCGTTGGCTCGCTATTCGCTCATGAGGTAAACGCCCCGACCGCTCGCCAGCAGCTCTCCGTCTGCGCTCCGAATCTCGGCCTGGGCCGTCGAAAGCCTGCGACCGACCTTGATCAGTTGCGCGGTGGCATGAAGCGGGCCTTCGGTAGCTGGCCGGTGATAGTCAACGACGAGATTGGCTGTCGCGGAGACCCGGTGCTGGTTCACGAGCAGCACGTAGAAGCCGGTGAGATCTATGAGAGAGCCCAAAACGCCGCCGTGAGCCGATCCGATCCTTGGATTAGAGACAATCTCGGGACGCCAGGGCATCCGCAGCTGAAGCTCAGTGCGCGTAACCCTCACCGCCTCCAAACCGAGCCAGGTATGAAATGGGGCCACCGACAAGGCGGTATTGCACCACTCCAGAGAAGGGACTGCATCGCCTCCGTTTTGCTCAGTCATGGCCCGCCTCCTGAGCCAGGTTGGCCAAGAACCCGGTCACAGCCGCCAGAAACGCATCATTGTTGTCCCCCGCCACCATGTGACCTGCGCCTGCGAGGTCGGAAAAGCGGCCGTAACGCATCCGCGCTACAAACGCGCGGGCTTCGTCTTCCGCGACCAGCTCGCTGATCCGGCCCCGGACGAGGTGGACTGGGATGGCGATGGATTCGCACCGCGCGTCGAAGTCGGACATCAGCTGCGAGGGAGCTCTTCCACCGGTAACGAACCTCGGATCCCAATGCCAGCGATAGCGACCATCTGCGCCCAAACGCAGGTTCTTCGCCAGACCCGAAAGATCTTGCCGCTTCGGCCGGTGCGGCAGGTAGCTGGCGATGCACTCCGAAGCTTCATCGAGGCTTGCGAACCCCTGCTCGAGGTTCGCACCCATGAAGCCCATGATCTTGGACACCCCGGCGGGGTCCATTTTTGGAATTATGTCGACCAAGGTGAGGGAGTTGAACGTGCCTGGCGCGATGACAGCTTCAGCGCAAAGCCCCGCCAAACCGCCAAGCGAGGCTCCGATCAGCGAGGGACGATCCCCTAGTTCATGAGCAACATCGATCAGATCGCGTGCGAAACGCTCGATCCGGTAGTCGCCGTCGGCCGACCAGCCACTGTCGCCGTGACCTCGTAGATCGACCGCGACGGCTCGCCAGCCCGTTTGCGCCAGAGATCTGGCCGTTGCACGCCAGGAGTGGCGGGTCTGACCCCCTCCATGGGCGAGGATCACCGAGCCCATTTCCGGACGGCCAACCATTTCGGCGAGTAGTTCAACGCCGTCGTCGGCCACGAACCGCCTGATCTCGGTTGACATCTGTTCTATCCCCCTTGCTCGCCAAACCCAGAGCGCATGGCTTTCACCTCCGCTTTGGATCTTGGATCAGCACCGTGTCTTGGGTGCGACAGCAAACGGCCCCCAATGACCCGATTGCATGTGCATTCAGCAAACAAAACCGAGGACGTGATCATCGGTTTGCTGCCGGCTTCATGTAAACTTCTTAGCGCCTGCGAGCGCCTGCTCGGCGCCGCTCACGAGATCGTTCAGCACTTCCCGTGCCGGCCGGATCGCCTTGATCAGGCCCAACCCCTGACCAGCGAAGCCCGGCGCGATGTCCTTTCGCTGGTCGTGGCTCGCCGCGGCCAGCACCGGGCCTGCGATCATCGACTGGAACGGCATCGGGAGCGGCTGCTTATCCGCGTCCAACCAGGCTTGGGCCCACTTGTTGCGCACCAGGCGCGCAGGCTTGCCCGTAACAGATCTCGAGACCACCGTGTCGGCGTCCCCAGACTCCACCAGAATTTCCTTCTGAAACTGTTGGATGCCGGCCTCGTCGGTGGCCAGGAACGCGGTCCCGACCCAAGCGCCGTCAGCCCCCAGCATCATGGCGGCGGCAACGCCCCGTCCATCGGCGATACCGCCCGCGCCCAGGACCGGAACACGCCCGCCCATGGCGTCCACCACCTGAGGGATCAGCGCCATTGTTCCGATCGGCGAGTTGTGGCCGCCGCCGTCATGTCCCTGCGCAACGACCACGTCCACACCCGCGGCCGCAACCTGAAGGGCATGCTTGACCGAACCGATGACCGCCATGACCTTGGTCCCGTTCTCACGCATCCGCTCCATCCAAGGCCCCGGATTGCCGAGCCCTGCAGCGTAGACCGGCACCTTCTCCTCCACGACCACCTCCATCTGCTCCTCGAAGAACTCCTTTGAGAAGAACATCGGGCCGCTTTGATCGTTTGCGTTAGGTTCGCGGCGGGGCCGGGCGATTTTCGTCAGACCCTCCTGGCGCATGAACTCGTCAGCGAAGGCCTGGTAGTCGCTGACCAGCTCCAAAGCTGAGGGCTTACCAGCCCCTGCGGCGTCGGTGGGATCGCGCCTGACCGAGGCTGGCAGAAGCGTATCAACTCCGAATGGCTTGTCTGTGAGAGATCTCACTTCGCGGATCCACTCGCGCAGCTCCTCGGGCGAGCAGGCTGCTGCTCCAAGGACGCCCAGCCCTCCTGCGTTGGAAACGGCCGCCGCCAGCCGCGGAACGCTAGCGCCACCCATCCCCGCCAGAACGATCGGGTACTGAATGCTCAAGATGTCGCAGATGCGGCTGTGCAGGGGCATTACGGGGTTCCTGTCTGCAGTGGTGGACCTTGTTGCGGCCGACCGACGTCGATGACGCTGGCGAGGGCGAACCCTGTCATGCGGGTGCCATCCGTTGTGTGGCGCTGCCCGCCGACTTGGAGAGGCGGAAGCCGCGGTAGCTCTCGGCGGCGACCTGGTTGCAGATCGAGCGGTAATGGCCGCCGACATAGGGCATGAACAGGCGCGGCTTCCCGGGAATGTTGGCCCCGATGTACCAACTGTTGGCCCTCGGGAAGAGGGTCTTGTCGGCGGCCTCGTTGACCTTCTCGACCCAGTCCTCCTGGGCCTGCGGGTCGGCCTCGATGACCTCCACGCCATTGTCTTGCAGCCAGCCAAGGCAGTCGCTGATCCAGTCCACGTGCTGCTCGCAAGAGCTGATCATGTTCGAGAGCACCGAGGGGCTGCCCGGGCCGGTTATCGTGAAGAAGTTTGGGAAGCCCGCGATCTGCAGACCCAGGTATGTCCTCGGCCCTTCACGCCAGGCCTCGGCCAGGGTGAAGCCACCCCGCCCGAGTATGTCCAGGTTCAGTAGCGCGCCGGTCATGGCGTCGAAGCCCGTGCCGAAGACAATGGCCTCAACCGGATACTCCTGGTCGCGCGTCCGCACGCCGGCCGGCGTGATCGCCTCGATGGGCTCCTTGCGCAGGTTCACGAGGGTGACGTTGTCGCGGTTGAAGGTGTCGTAGTAGCCGGTGTCGACGCAAATCCGCTTGGCGCCGATGGGATGGTCGTCCGGCAGCAGGGCCTCAGCCACTTCCGGATCCTTGACGATCTCGCGTATCTTCTCGCGCACGAAGTCGGCGGCCGCGTCGTTGGCGACGGGATTGGTCAACAGGTCCGCCAGGGCGCCGAGATAGCCCGCTCCTCCGATGTTCCACAGCTCCTCGAACCTGGCGCGCTGTTGCTCGGCGGTGAGGCTGCGGAAGGGGCTGCCGCCCGCGATCCCAGCCGTGCCCTCCAGCACCATCTGCCGGTAGGCGGGGTACTGCTCCCAGAAGGCGGCGTAGTCCTCGTCCCGTAGCGGCGCATTGCGTGCCGGGACGCTGAAGTTCGGCGTGCGCTGGAAGATGAAGACGTGGCCGGCCGTCTTCGCGATTTCTGTGATCGACTGGATCGCCGACGACCCCGTGCCGATCACACCAACGCGCCTGCCTTCGAAACTCACCGGTTCGTGGGGCCACCGGCCGGTGTGGAAGGTTTCCCCCTCGAAGCTGTCCTGACCCGGCAGGTCTGGAGCTCGAGGCACTGACAGGCATCCCGTGGCCATGATGCAGAAGCGGGCGTTGACGCGGTCGCCCCGGTCCGTCGTCACCGTCCAACGGCGGGCGACCTCGTCCCAGACAGCCGACGACACCTTGCTCTCGAAGGCGAAGGCGCGCTTGAGGTCGTACTTCTCGGCGACGAACTCTGCATAGGCGAGGATTTCCGGCTGGGCGGCGTACTTCTCGCTCCAGCGCCACGCCTGCTGCACCTCCGGCGACCATGTGTAGGAGTAGAAGAGGCTCGGGATGTCGCAGCGCGCGCCGGGATAGCGGTTCCAGTACCAGGTGCCGCCGACACCGCCCGCCGCATCGAAGCCCTGAATGCTCATCCCGAGCTTGCGCAGGCGGTGGACCATGTAGAGCCCGCCAAAGCCGGCTCCGACCACGACTGCGTCCACCTCCGCCACAATGGGCGCCCTATCCTGGCTCACGCGCTCAGTCCCCCGCTCTTCTTGTCGTTCTCGGTCTTCTCTGTGGCCCGGACGCCGCGAAGAACCGCCTCCACAAGTTCGGAGATAAAATCCTGCATCTTCGCCTCCATCGCCCCGCGCAGCCGTTCAGGTGTGGTTCGAACGTGGTTGGTCACCGCGCCAACGACCAGGTCCATCATCAGCCCGGGATTGACAGCTGGCGTGATCTCACCACGGGCAATGGCCCGCCGCACGATGGCGCGGCCGTGTCGTATCGTGGCTTCCGAATAGGGACGTAAGAAGTCCAGCATCTCAGGATGTTGCGCGGCGTCCAGGCTCATGCGCGGGTGAGCCTCGCTGTAGGGGCCCATGAGCGTGCGGGCGATCATCCAGGCGAGCTCCTCCAGGTCCCCGCGAATGCACCCGGTATCGATGGTGGCCACAGTTAGCCACCTTGCCTGGAACGTATGCCTCAGGAGATCGCCCCGGTTTGGCCAACGACTGTAGAGCGACGCCTTTCCGACCCTTGCCCGGCGCGCCACTGTATCGAAGTTGAACCCGGACCAGCCGGCCTCGGCATAAAGAGCCATGGCCGCATCGAACACGCGCGCTTCAAGCGACGGGTCGCGCGGTCGACCTCTTGCGGCGGTCAGGGTGGCGACCTCAGTCATTTCCAAGCTTTAGCCTTGCGCCGGGACGAAGGGTAGGTCTTTCTGACGATTGTCGTCCGATATTCGCTGGGCGCAGCTCGGAGGAGCCATGAACAGCCTCACGGCGGAAGAACTCTTGACGTTCCAGCACTCCACGGCGCGCCTGCTGGCCGACCGCAGCACCGAAGTCGACGTGCGTCGGACCATGGAGACACCGTCCGGCTACGATGCGGTCCTCTGGAAAGCTATGGCTGACCTCGGCCTGGTAGGTCTCATCATCGACCCCGCCTACGGCGGCGCGGGCGCTGGGCCGGTCGAGGTGGAGGCGGTGTTCGAAGAGGCAGGCGCGGCCCTGCTTTGCTCCCCCCTCCTGTCCTCCGGCGTGCTCGCCGCCGGCCTCCTGCAGGCGCTCGGCGACGAAGCCGCCAACCTCCGGCTGCTGCCTGCCATCGCCAACGGTTCGCTGATCGCCACCGCTGCCCTGACCGGGCCACGCGGAAGCTGGACACCAGGGGCCGTCGCGGTGCGAGCGCGCGCCGACGGTGACGCCTGTCGCCTCGACGGCCGGGCCAGCTTCGTCACCCATGCCCAGGTCGCCGACGTGTTGCTGGTCGCCGCCAAAGCCGCGGATGGGCTCGCCGTCTTCGAAGTTGAGGCTCGCGCCGCCGGTGTGGCGGTGACTCCGCTGCCCACCTTCGACCATACCCTACGGATTGCAGAGGTCGCCTTTGACGGCGCTCCGGCTCGGCGCATCTCCACAAGCCGCCCGGCCTGGGACGCCGTCGAGGAGGCCCTGAGCCTGGCCCGCGTCGCCTTGGCCGGAGAGCAGGCCGGCGGAGGCCGCCGCGTGCTTGAATTCACGGTCGACTATGCCAAGACCCGGCTCCAATTCGGCCGCGCCATCGGCAGCTATCAGGCCATTAAGCACATGGCCGCCGACCTCCTGCTGGAGTCCGAGAGCGCCACGTCGGCCGCTCGCCATGCCGCCGCCCAGCTCGCCGCCAGCGCCTCGGACGCCAAAGCCGCCGTCGAGCTCGCAGCCTTCGCCTGCGCAGACGCCTTCGTGAAGATCTGCGCCGACGCGATCCAGATGCACGGCGGCATCGCCTTCACGTGGAACCACCCCGCTCATCTCTACCTTCGACGAGCGCGTTCCGACGCCCAATTGTTCGGCGCCGCGGCCTTCCACCGCGAGCGCTACGTCTGCGAACTGGAGGCCGCCCATGGCTGACGACGCCGCCGCGCCCGTCACCGACGACGGCCTGCGTGAGGAGGTTCGCGCATTCCTTGACAACCAGTGGACCGGCCCGTTGCAGGACGAGGCCGAGCGCAAGGCCTGGTTCGCCAAGGTTGTCGAGGCCCGGTGGGCCGTTCCGCGCTGGCCGACCATATGGATGGGCCGCGGCCTGAGCGACGCCCAAGCCCGCATTGTGGAGCGCGAGTTCGCCACAGCCGGGGCGCCGGGTACAGGCCAGGACCGCACCAACCTTTGGGCCAACACCCTGCTCGCAGGCGGGACCCAAGCGTTGAAGGAGAGGCTACTGCCGCCGCTGCTGCGCGGCGAAGTCGGCATGTGCCTGCTCTATTCCGAGCCGAGCGCAGGCTCGGACCTGGCAGGCATCCGGACCCGCGCAGACCGGCAAAGCGATCACTTCATAGTCAATGGCCAGAAGGTCTGGACTAGCTACGCGGCGACGGCCGACTACGGAATGCTGATCGCCCGGACCGACTGGGACGTGCCGAAGCACCGAGGGATTAGCTTCTTCTTCCTCCCGATGAAGCAGCCCGGCGTGGAGGTCCGGCCGCTTAGGCAGATCACTAACGAGAGCCAGTTCAACGAGGTATTCCTCACCGACGCCATCTGCCCGGAGGAGAACCTGCTGGGCGAGCTCGGCCAGGGCTGGGGCGTGCTGCAGACTGCGCTCGCCTACGAGCGGTCAGTCATGGGTGAAGGCGCGCGCGGGCCCAGGAGCGGCGCGGCCGAGAGCAAGAATGAGGAGCCGCTGATTGCACTGGCACGGGAGGCCGGCGCCCTGAGCGATCCGCTGATCCGCCAGGAAATCTCGAAGGTGATCGGCCTGAAGAAGCTGAATGCCCTCAATACCGCTCGCGCGAAGGCCGAGATGAAGCAGGGCACGTCGTCGGCGCTGATGAGCCTCGGCAAGCTGGCGATGTCGCGCATTCTGCACGAAGAGGCGCGCGTACGGACCATGATCCTGGGCGCCGGCAGCCTGCTCGAGGGGCCGGACTTTCCCAGGGCCGAGGACGCCAACTTCCTGACGCTGAACGCGTACTTCACGTCGATCGGGGGCGGTACCGATCAGATCCAGCGCAACATCATCGGCGAGCGCGTTCTGGGCCTTCCCAAGGAGCCGGAAGTGGACCGAGATATTCCCTTCCGCGACGTCCGCAGCGGCTAGTCGAGCCAGACGACCACAAGAAAAAATCAGGAGGGAAACGTGGGCTGGAACTTCGGAGACATACTCGACACCATCGAGCCGGTGCTGCCGGCCGATGCGCCGGCCTTCATCCATGGCGAGCGGGGTAGCCCCCGGGAGAGACGCGACCCGGGCGTCCAATAACCTCGCCCGCGGGTCCGCTCCAGGCGAGAAGATCGCCATCCACATGCGTAACCGGCCAGAATAGAGGAACGAAAATGAGTGACGACGCCGCGGCCATCCCGGTGATCGTGGGGGTGGGCCAAATCAACGACCGGCCCGAGGACCCGCGCCAAGGGCTCGATCCCATCGGCCTGATGGAGGCCGCCTTGCGCGAGGCCGACCGGGACGGCGGGGGTGGCTGGATCGCCCGCCTGGAATCGCTCGCCGTCGTCGATCAGCTCTCGTTCCGCCAGCTCGGCGACGTTTCTGGCCCGCTTGCAGCCAAGCTCGGGATCATGCCGAGGCTCTGCTACAAGAGCTCTTACCCTGGCGGCGACACCCCCATCTTGATGCTCAACGAGGCGGCCCGCCGGATCGCTGAGGGCGACATCAAGGTCGCTGCCGTCGCGGGCGGCGAGGCGTTGCGGACAGCCGCCCAACTCGCCGCCTTGAAGGCGGGAGATGATCCCTCCGCGCATAACGCCCTGCGGCAGGCGACCGGCCGCGCTGGTCCTCGCTCTCTGCAGCAGCGCTATGGCCTGACGGCGCCGGTGGACATCTACCCGCTCTACGAGAATGCCGGCCGCGCCGCCTACGGGCAGACGTTGGTCGAAGCGCAGACCGAGAGCGGAGAGATCTGGTCCCGGTTCAGCCAGGTCGCCGCCGAGAACCCCGGCGCCTGGATTCGCAAGCCGATGTCTCCCGAGGCCATCGTCACCCCCTCCGCCGACAACCGCCGGATCGCCTTTCCCTACAACAAGCTGATGGTGGCCAACTCGTCGGTCAACCAGGGCGCGGGCTTTATCGTGACGAGCTTGGCCGCGGCGCTTGAGGCCGGCGTGCCCGAGCGCCGGCTGGTCTATGTCGGAGCGGGCGCGGCGGCCCATGAGCCAAGCGACTACCTGAGGCGCGACCGCTACGACCGCTCGGTCAGCATGGCCGTCTCGCTAAACCGCGCCATGGAGCTGAATGGCGTGACCACCGCCGACCTCGACTTCGTCGAGCTCTACAGCTGCTTTCCATGCGTGCCTAAAATGGCGCGGCGCGTGATCGGCTGGCCTGTGGAGAAGCCTGCGACAGTATTTGGCGGCCTGACCTTCGGCGGCGGCCCGATTGGCAACTACATGAGCCATGCGGTCGTCAGCATGGTGCTGAAGCTGCGCGAGAGTGGGCGCAAGGGCCTCCTGTTCGCCAATGGAGGCTACGCCACCAACAATCACACCATCGTAATTGGCCGCCAGCCCTTTCCCCTGGGCGCCGTGCTTGCCGACTTCGACTCCCAACGCGAGGCGGAGGTCGCTCGCGATGCTATCCCGCCGCTCAACGAAAGCTACGTCGGGCCGGGGACCATCGAGACCTACACCGTGCTCTACGAACGCGACGGGCGGACACGGTTTGGCGTTGTGGTCGGCCGCAGTCCAGCCGGCGAGCGCTTCTTGGCCAAGGTGCCCGCCTCGGATGAAGTCGGGCTTTCGTTTCTCACGAGCGGAGAGGTGGAGCCGGTGGGGTCCAGCGGCCAGGCCGTCCCGGGCTCGCACGACGATGTGGAGTGGCGGTGCTCCTACTCCGAGTGAGGTCGTACGGCGTTAGCCAACTGTCCGAATTTCCGGCGCTACTTCCCCCCTCGTCCTCAGGCGGCCGCGCGATCCGTGGGGCCTTCACTCGCTGCCTCACAAGGGTAGGGTGAGCAGGCGGCTTCCATGGCGGTGACAAGCGCCGCCACACTGATCGGCTTTGCTACATACCCGTCGGCTCCGGCGGCGGTGTATTCGGCGACGTGGTGCGACATGACGTCGGCTGTGAGCGCAAGGATTGGCGTACGCAGCCGTTGGGACGCCTGCTCCGCAGATCGTATCGCGCGCATAGCGGTAACCCCGTCCATGACGGGCATCTGCACGTCCATGAGGATCAGGTCCCACGGTTCGGCGCGCCACGCCTCGAGCGCGGCCGCGCCGTCTGAGACCATCACCGGCTCCACTCCCAACTGCGTGAGAAGCGTAAGTAGGACGATCTGGTTGACCGGGTTGTCCTCGGCGGCGAGCACACGCAGGGAGCGGCTGAACTCAGCCGGGTGCTCGTCTGTCACCTCACCATCCACAATTGCGTCCTCCGGGCGAAGCCGTTCCAGCGCCGCGCGGACGACAAACTTGCTACCGTGGCCCTCCACGCTCGTCACGTCGACCGTTCCCCCCATCAGCTGGACGAGATCGCGGACGATCGCCAGTCCGAGACCTGTCCCTCCGAAGCGGCGGGTCACAGAGGCGTCGACCTGCTCAAAGGGGGTGAAAAGCGTCTCCAGTCGCGAGGTAGGAATACCTGTCCCGGTGTCGGAGACCCTGAACTCGACAAGGGGATGCCCGCCTGGTCTGGGTTCTGCTCTGACGTCGAGCCGAACCTCGCCCCTCTCTGTGAACTTGAGCGCGTTGGACACGAGGTTGCTCAGCACCTGTCTTAAGCGGCCTGGATCGCCGCTATAGACCCCGCGCGCCTGTTCTTCGACCTCGAGCCGAAAGGGTAGGTTCTTGGCGGCGGCGAGGGGCTCGAAGTTGCGGTGAACCGACGCACAGAGCTCCGCAAGATCGAATTCCACAGTCTCGAGTTCAATCTTCCCCGCCTCGATCTTGGCGAGATCCAGAACGTCGTTGAGGATTGCGAGCAAGGTCTCGCCCGAACGGGTAATGACGGAAAGTCGCGATCGCTGCTCGTCGGTCAAGGGGTCTACGGCCATCGCCTGCGCCATGCCGAGCACCCCGTTGAGAGGTATGCGGATCTCATGGCTCATCATCGCCAGGAAAGCGCTTTTCGAGGCGTTCGCATGACGCTCCGCATCAAGGACCCGCACAGTGAAGCCACGAAGGCTCCAGGATGTAGCGAGAAGCAAGACGACACTCCAGGAAACGCTCCACATGCCCGGCCACGTTGCACCCATTTGGACTGCCGTCCACGGCAGCGTGCAGGCCAAAGCCGCGATGGGCGCCGCCGCGGCTATGTATGCGGCTCTTGAGCTTCTCGCCGAAGGGCCTGCATTCATCAGAATCCCCGAGAGGATCATCACACCGGCAAGCATGGTCCAGTGTTCACCGGTGTGAATGGCGGCGATTGCAATGCTGCCAAACATCAAATTGTTGACGGTTATGATTGCCAGACCCCATCCGGCGCGATCTTCCAGCCGCCCGTGGCGGTGACCACTCACAACAAACACGCGTTCGCCGAACTGGCAAACGGCCAAGCAGGCAAGCCATACAAGGACCACCCAACCCAGCGTCGGGGCCAGCGCCAATGCCACTCCGCACGCAAGCCCCAGTCGCATGCCGAGCTGCTCGGCGCGTGCAACAAGCGCTTCCGCGAAAACCTTCCGGCTGAAAGCGAACATGCTGCCCCCTATGACAGAATTTCGTCACACGGTAGAACGGCGATCTTTATAAAGTGTTGGCGCGAACCTACTTTCCAAGAACCATATTTCCCGCCGCGCTACCTAGGTAGATGACATCGACCATCGACGGCCGACAGGCAGGCCTTCGGCGCCGCGCCGTGACACCAAGAGTGAGCGGAGGAGGGCAGAGGGCGAAAGGCCGCCCCGCGCTTAGACTGGCCTTCGCGCAATCCAATCTTTCGAGGTGGATAGGCCCCGTGGCGAGCATCCAGTTGGATGACCGCATTGCAGGCAGCCACTCAACCCGTCCAGTCCCACTCGGTCGCCGATGGGGACGTCGCTCAGGCGACGGCCCTGCCGGGGCGCCGGGCCACAGCCACAGCGACTTGGTTTCGGCCAGCTTCCTTGGCGCGGTACATTGCGGCATCCGCCGTCTCAACGGGTCGGTCCAGTGCACAGTGGTCCGGCGCGCTCGCCAGACCGAGCGACAACGTCGTCAGCCCCAGATCGTGGCCGTTGTGCGTCACGCGCAGCGCCTCGACGCCTAACGTCCTCGGCACGCTCCAGAGCCTGATCCGGCCCAAATCCAGGCATCAAGAGCACGAATTCCTCACCGCCGTAGCGGCAGGCCAGCCCGCCTTCTCGCGTGACGTGGTCCAGAATCGCGCCGACTTCGCGCAGTACGGCATCTCCGGCGTCGTGCCCGAACGTGAGGATTACCGTCCGAGATACTGGAGTGGGCTTTGATCCAGCCGCCAGCGAACGGATCTTTAGCCGCTTTCAGCAAGCCGACGGCTCGATCACACGAAGATTCGGCGGCACCGGAATGGGACTCGCTATTTCGCGACAGCTCGTCGACCTGATGGGCGGAGAGTAAGCGCTGTCCCGAGGCCCTCTACCTGGCCTGAGCGGGATATTCCCAAGGCATGAGCTGATCGATCTAGCTCTGCGGGTGGCCTTGGACGATCCGGGTGATGACCTCATTGAGGTAGCTGGCAGGATCGACGGCGTTGAGCTTGCAGGTCTGGACGAGTGAGGCGAGGACCGCCCAGTGCTCGGCGCCGCCATCGGAGCCGGCGAAGAGGTGGTTCTTGCGGCCGAGCGCCACAACGCGCGAGCCGACATCACCGGCGCCTTGCTCTGCTGCAACCGATGGTTCGTCCAAGTTCTCGAGGGCGACCCGGTCGCCACAGCCAAACTTTATGAGAGCATCGAGAAGGATTCACGCCACGAGTCCGTCACGCTCATTGGTGCGCGTGAGGTCGATCAGCGTTATTTTCCCAACTGGGGCATGTGTGGCGCCCGCCTTAGCCCTGCCGATGACGCGATCTTGAAAGTCCTCGGTAGGCAGACATCATTCTCGCCGCCGGAGATGACTTTTGAGTTGGCTCGAGATCTTCTCGGCGTGGTGCATCAGGTTCGTTCGCTGCGAGCGGTAGAGCTTGCGAAACCCGAGGTGTGACGCCGGAGCGCAGAGCGGAGATAGGGAAGTTCGCAACGGCGACGTTGCGCGGATTGGCTCAGCAACTCCTAGTCGGACAAGACATTGATCGGCGCTGCAACGCGCAGGAAGAGAATTCGGCCTACCTTCAATTGCCGATAATGTTAATTATGCGTAATTGCTATTTTATTGATTTTGCTATGTTTATCGCATCAAGCCAGACTGCGCGGGCATCCGCCTCCGCTGTCCCCGCGGGCGACGACGGCTCACTTCAATAGCCCGTGCGGCCTTTCGGGCGGGAATAAAGTTCTAAGCATTCGCCGAAACCAACCAGACCTTGCCGGTCATCATCACGCCCTCGTCTGGCCGATGATGCCGGGCGAACAGCGCCAGCAAGTCGTCCTCGACACGGTGGCGCAACGCGGTGGGGGCCCCCTCCAACAGGCGACCGGCGGCCAAAGAAGAGACGGAGAAGCGGACGGCGTCCGCAGGGCTGGCGCCGGGCCCGCCTATAGGCTGGAGTCCGGTATAGGGCGCGACGTCCAGACCCGTGAAGCCGCCGTCCATCAGGATGGCTGTCAGATAGTCGACGTCCTCCAGAGCGAAGGGGCCGGGCGTGCGCGGCGCAACCGGTGGGACCTCCATGTGTCGCCGCAGCACCCCCATCATCTCCATCATCCACGGGTTGTCGCGTGGAGGCCCCCAGACCGCCAGGTCGATGCGACCGCCGGGTCTGAGGCAACCGTGCAGGTGGGCGAACGCCGCGTAGGGATCGGGGAAGAACATGCTTCCGAACCGCGAGAATAGCCGATCGAAGGGCGCGTCGGGCCTGTAGGACGCGGCGTCGGCGTAGATGAACTGGGCGTTGAGCGTTCCGGCTTCAGCCGCGCGTTCGGTTGCCTTCGCTGTTAGGTCGGGTGAGATGTCGATGCCGACTACGGAGCCGGACGGGCCCACCTCCGAAGCGATAGCAAGACTGGTCGCCCCGCCGCCGCAGCCGATGTCGACGACCCGATCGCCTTCGGCATAAGCGGCGCGAGCCAGCAGGGCGGCGCCTACCGGTGCGATCATCGCCTCAAAGTCGTCGATGCCGGCGAGCCATCGGGCGCCCATCTCGCCCGCCCAGTCCTCGGGCTGCAAGATCTCGCGTTCGTCAGACATGCTGGTGCTCACCCCATTGGGGAACGCCGTCGTCCTGGGCCTTCTCAGGCGCCACAACGCAGTGGGCCAGGCGATTGGGAGCGCGCTCCGTCACGCCGACCGCCGCACCGGCGCTTCAATCGTCTTGGGCGAGCTCTCTTGTCCGGGATCCACCGTCACGCGGCGCATATGGCGGCGCTGGCCCGGGTAATCGTTCAGCGCGAAGTGCCAGACCGAGCGGTTGTCCCAGAAGGCCACCGAGCCCCTGGCCCAGTTGAACCGGCAGGTGAAGGCCTCGTAGCGGCAATGCTGGAAGAGGTAGTCGAGCAGCGCCTTGGACTCCGAGGTCTTCCAGCCGTCGATCCGCAGCGTGAAGGCCGGATTGACGTAGAGCGCCTTGCGGCCGGTCTCCGGGTGGGCCAGCACCACCGGGTGGACGTACTCGCCGACGTAGCCATCGGCCTCGGCGATCGCCATGCCGGCGCGCTTCTGGGCCGAGTGGCCCTGGGCGGAATACTCGCGGCTGGCGGAGTGGACCGCGCTGAGCGTCTCCAGCGTCGCCTTCAGGCCCGGCGACAGGGCGTCGTAGGCCGCGGCCTGGCTGGCGAACAGGGTGTCGCCGCCGAATTGCGGCACCTCCACGGCGTAGAGGATCGAGCCGATCGCCGGCGTCTCCAGGAAGCTCATGTCCGAATGCCAGCCGCCGCCGAAGTTGATGCGGTCCTGCGGCTCCTTGACGACCTCCATCACCTCGGGATGACCCGCCATGCCGGCGACATAGGGGTGGATGTTGAGCGGGCCGAAGCGGGCGCCGAAACGGACCTGCTGCTCGGGCGTGAGGTCCTGATCGCGGAAGAAGATCACCTGATGCTCGACCAGCGCCTGCCGGATGGCCGCCACGGTGGCGTCCGAAAGCTCGCGCGACAGGTCGATGTCGGTGACCTCGGCGCCGAGGGCGCCAGCGACGCGGCGGATGACCAAGCCGGTCACGCCGACATCACCTGGCGCGGCGTTGCGCGCGACGTCGTCGGGCTCTCTTCGCTCCGATGGAAAGGCTTGTCGCCCGCAACCGTGACGCGGTGCCCGTAGCGGCGGTTTGGGAAATAATCGAACAGGGCGTGGTGCTGGGCGCAGCGGTTGTCCCAGCAGGCCATGGAGCCGGGCCGCCAGTGGAAGCGGACATGGAACTCAGGCGTCTCGATGTGTCGGTAGAGCATCTGCAGGATGGCGTCGCTCTCACTGCGGGCCAGACCCACGATCCGGGTGGTGAAGCCTCGGTTCACGAATAGCGCCTGCCGCCCCGTCACCGGGTGGGTGCGCACGATCGGATGCTCCGAGCGCGGGTACTGCCGGTCCTCGCTGTAGCCGGGACGCTCGTAGACGTGCTTGCCGTCGTGAATAGCGGTCAGCCCTGAAAGCATGCGCTTGATCGGATCGGATAGAGTCTCGTAGGCGCGGTACATGTTCGCGAACAGCGTCGCGCCGCCGCCGTCCGGCGGGACCTCGGTCAAGTGCAGGATCGACCCCATCGGCGGCTCGGGGTCGCAGGACACGTCGGTGTGCCACTCCTCTCCGGCGACGTGCTTGGAGTTCTCGTCGGCCTTGATCACCAGAATCTCGGGATGCTGATCCGGCTTGTGCGCAGCGGGGTGTAGGTGAAGCTTGCCGAAGAGGCGGCCGAACTCGAGATGCTGCTCTACCGTCAGGGTCTGGTCCCGGAAGAAGATGACTAGGTTGTCCATCCAGGCCGCGTGGATTTCCTCCAGTTGCCGATCGCTGAGCGGTCTCGACAGATCCACACCTTCGATCTCAGCCCCGATGATCGGGGTGACCTTGCGTACCGCGATGGTTTCGTAGGTCATTGTACTCTCCCTTGCTGGTGTTGTTTCCGGTTCAACCGATCGCTCCCAACAGTATGGCGGTGAGCACGGCGAGCAGGACAAAGAGGGTTTCCGCGCCTATCAGTACCGCCGGGCGCCAACCAACATGGGCGAAGTCGCCGAGGCGGGTCTTGACCCCGAGCGCCGCGATGGCCGTCACCAAGCACCATGCGGAGGCCTCGCCGGCGAAGCGGACCATATCTGGCGGGACGGCGACCGTAGACGTAATCACGACGAGGGCGACGAAGACGACCAGGAACATGGGCAGGAAGGGCGGATGTTTCCGCGAGGTCGCGCCCCCTGCGTCACGGAACAGCAGCGCCACGGCCAGTGTGGCCGGCAGCAGCATCGCGACGCGCAACAGCTTGACGACGGTCGCGGTGTCGCCGGCCTGATCGGAAAGGCCGTAGCCTGCGCCCACGACTTGAGCCACGTCGTGAATGGTGGCGCCAAGGAACACACCCGACTCGACCCCGCTCAGGCCCAGCTGCGTGGCGAGCAGAGGGTATAGGATCATGGCCAGGGTCGAGAGCGTGGTGACCCCGACAACGGTCAGTATCGTGTCACGCTCCCGCGTGGGCGACGGGGGCAGCACCGACGAGAGCGCGAGCGCTGCCGAGGCCCCGCAGATCGCCACCGCGCCGCCGGTCAGCACACCGAAATCCGTCGGCAGCTTGAGTAATCGTGCGAGCACCCAGCCCGCGGCTATGGTGGCGAGGACGGCAGCAACCGTCAGAAGTAGAGCATTGGTCCCGAGGGCCTGGATTTGCGTAAGCGTGATCCGCGCGCCCAGCAACGCGATGCCGGCCCTCAGCACGACCCGCGCTGCGAAGTCCAAACCTGGCCGGCACCGGCCGTCGTGGCCAAGAAAATTCACTGCCATTCCAAGCAGCAGCGCAAAAAGCATCACCGGCGCGGCATAGTGGTCGGCTAGCCATGAGGCGGCGAGCGCCACGAGCAGGGCGATTCCCAGCCCCGGCCCCAGTCGGGCGAACGCCGCAGCGATACGATGCGGAAAGCTCGCCGCGGCCATGGTGGCGGGCTCGAAGGGCACGCCTTCCAAAGAGTCGTAGGAGTCGGCGCCCGGCCACGGAGCCGGCGCATTGGTCGCTGGAGTATCCGAGCGGAGGTTCAGCACCGGCGCGTCCGTCCGCAGGCACGCGAGCCCGATGGACGATCCGAAGCCGCGGCCGCTCCCGCCATTTCAGCTCGCCTGCTTCAGCCAGCCCGCGCGGTCATATCCGCGATCCTCAAAGCTCTGCGGTCGGCTCGAGATCTTGTCGGTCGCCAGCCAAAGCCGTTTGAGATGGCGGCGGCGATCCTCCTCCTCGAAGTCCTCGTACTCAGTGCGGGAGTGGAACAGGACGTAGTTGTTGATGAACTGCATGTCCCCTGGCTGAAGCACCATGTCGAGCCGGAACTCGGGGCTCACGGTCAAGGCGTCCAGCGTGTCCAGCGCCTCGATCTCGAACGGCGTCAGCCGCGGCAGTTCCGGGAACCGCTGGGCAGAGTTGATGTAACCGCGGATGTAGCGATTGAAGAGCCGTCCGTCATGCCGCGTGAACACCGGCATCGAGTAATAGGGATTGCCACCGGCCGGGTGCTCGCCCCGCCAATCGTAGAAGAAGGGCTCATACAGCCGCTCCAACAGGTCGGGACGCGTCCGCGCCAGCTCGTTATGGCAGGCGACCGAGCTGACAAGGCTGCTTAGGCCTCCGCTCTTGGCGTCGCGCAGGCAAAGCAGGCCCACAAGATCGGACCCGTCGGTGTGGAACGGCAGGTGAACCGTGGTTTCGTAGCCCCGTACGTGGGGGTTCAGCATGCTCTTGCCCGTGTCCCGCACGTCGCCCAGCAGGTCGCCGCGGGCGTTCTGCGGCCACGGCCGACCGAGGTAGGTGCCCATCCCCCAGTAGATCGTCCCAGCGTCTTCCTTGCTGTAGCGCTCGACCGGCAGGCCGCGCAGCAGGAAGAACCCGCGCCCATTCGCAAGTTCGTCCCCCAGGGCGTCCAGCGTCACGGCCATGCTCCCGAGCGGGAAATCGGCGCGGGTCACTTGTGTCCCGCTCAGCCCTTTCGCTTTGGCGTGCGAGAGCGCCGCCTCGAGTTCGCCGATTTCGGCGTCAGTCAGATGGCGTATCCAGTCGTCGCTCCTGGCCACCTCCGCGCCGCGCCAGTCGGCGGCGGATTCCACCACACCTTGAAAAGCGCCCATGATCGATCTCCCATGCAGCTCATGGGTCAGACGCTAATGCGCCATCATTAAGTTGTCCACTACTGGATTGGGTTTAGCTTGAGGGTTGACCGGACCTGAGTCTGATCTAGGTCCTGTTGATTAAGTGGATTCCCAAATCAGGTGATCGCTGATTCAAGGCTGCTCTTTGGGGGAGCCGTCGTGGTTCGGGGTTTGATGTCGGATGAGGAGTGGGCGTTCTTTGCGCCGTTC
>JAGNIV010000050.1 GCA_018001015.1 Phenylobacterium sp.
TGCTACGGCAAGCCTCCAGGACCAAAGACCATGGCCAAGGGCTGGGAACGCTTCGCAGCAACACTCACCGGCTTCATCATCGCCAAGGCCGACGCAGTTGTGTGAATCCCGTAGCCCGCTGGGGGAGCTCCCGGCCGACGGCCGGGTGAGGGGGACTTTGACTCTTGTCTTGGATCGACGGTGTCGCCTACGGCGATCCCCCCGGCTCCCTTGGCGACAGGGGACGAAGTGCATTGCCTGACCCGACGACAGGGGCCGCCTGATACGCGCCAGACGCAGCCAGGGAGCCCGCATGTCCGACCTCGACTTCACCGGCCAGACCGTCCTCGTGGTCGGCGGTTCCAGCGGCATCGGCAACGGGATCGCCCACGGTTTCGCCAAACGCGGCGCAGAGGTCCATGTCTGGGGCACCCGCGAGACCGCGGCCGACTATGACGGCGTCGAGGGCTCGGACCTGTCAGGCCTCACCTATGCCTGTGTCGACGTCTCCGACCGCGCCGCCATCGCCGCCGAGGCGCCCCGGCTCGCCGCCTGCGACGTGCTCATCCTTTGCCAGGGGACGGTGATCTACCGGCGCGGGGAGTTCGCGCCCCAGGGCTGGGACCACGTCATGGCGGTCAATCTCGACAGCCTGATGGACTGCTCCAACGCCTTTCACGACCGGCTGGCCGCCGCCCGAGGCGCCATCGTCATCGTCTCCTCGGTCTCGGGCTTCCAGTCCAACCGGGGCAACCCCGCCTACGCCGCTTCCAAGGCCGGCGCGGTCAGCCTTACCAAGACCCTCGGCGAGGCCTGGGCCCGCGACGGCATCCGGGTGAACGGCCTCGCGCCCGGCCTGGTGGCCACCAAGCTCACCGCCGTCACCACCGAGCACCCCGACCGCCTGGCCGGCGCCCTGCGGTCCATCCCCGCCGGCCGCATGGGCACGCCGGACGACATGGCCGGCGCGGCCCTGTTCCTGGCCTCACCGCTGGCGGCCTACGTCAACGGCCAGACCCTGATCGTCGACGGCGGTCTGTCGCTTTCCTGAAGGATCACACCATGTCGCTCAGCCGCTCGATCCAGGGCTCCGTCGTCATCGTCACCGGGGCAGGCGGCGGCATGGGGGCGGCCACCGCCCGAGTCTTCGCCGCTGAGGGCGCGCACGTCGCCGTCACCGACCGCGACGGCGAGGCCGCCCGCGCCGTCGCCGACGCCATCACCTTGGCCGGCCAATCGGCTCAGGCCTGGCCGCTCGATGTCTCCGATCCCGCTCAGATCCTCGCGGTGGTGGGAGGGGTCGCCGCCCGCTTCGGCGGCCTGGACTGTGTGATCAACAACGCCGGCGTCTCCGGCTTCGCGGCCATCGACGACGAGGGCTACGAGGCGGTCTGGGACCGCTCAATCGCCGTCCTGCTGACCTCGCACCACCGGGTGATCCGCGCGGCCCTGCCCCACCTGCGCAAGTCGGCGTCGCCCCGCATCGTCAACATCGCCTCCACCGAGGCCCTCGGCGCCACGGCCCGCGACTCGGCCTACGCCGCCGCCAAGGCCGGCGTCACCGGCCTCACTCGCGCGCTGGCCGTCGAGCTCGGCCGCGAGGGGATCACCGTCAACTGTATCTGCCCCGGGCCGATCCTCACCGGCATGACCGACGCCATCCCCGACGAGGCCCGCCAGACCTATGCGAAGCGCCGTACGGCGCTCGGCCGCTACGGCGCGCCGGAGGAGGTCGCCCACATAACCCTCAGCCTCTGCCTGCCCGCCGCCAGCTACCTGACCGGCGTAACCATTCCTGTCGACGGCGGGCTGATGGCCCGCAACGCCTGAGCAGCGTCAGTGAGCCACCCCGCTGGGCTCGGCGGACTTCTGGCAGGCCCCATAGATAGCCGCGATGACAGAGGCCTTCTGCGCGGCGTCCGTCACAGCCGCATTGATGACCTGCACGGCCGCCGTCGCCCTTTCCAGGCAACCTGTGGCGTAGACCGACCTCATGCCTTCGGCCAAGACCTGGGAGGCGACGCCCGTGGAGAACATCTTGCCGATGGTCAAGCTTCCGCCGGCCTTGCGGGTCGCGTCCACACTCGTCTCGCCGCTTCCGTCGAACGTCCCGAAGACCGACAAGGCGTCGTTGCGCAGCGTGTCGTTGGAGATGTTGTTGGCCGACAGGGCCTCATCGTAGCGACCCTTGGTGGCCGCCTCTGTGGCCTTGGCGACGGGAAGGGCGGCCTTCGCCCTATTCAAGGCGGCCGTCCCTTCGGCGAGCCGTCCTTCTGCCGAGACGGCTTCGGCGACGAGCGCGTCGGCGGCGGTGACGACATCGGTTGCGGCGTCAACTGCGAGAGCCGCCCGGTCGGCTTGGGCCTTGCCCTTGGTCGCGGCCAGGGCCTGGTCCTTGTTCAGCGCGGTCTGGGCTGACAGCACCGCCGCCTCAGCCAGAGCGCTATCGGTGACCGCGCGCTGGTATTCCTCCTGCGCGTGTTTCAGCCGCAGGGCCGTAGGAGAGCTGTTGTTTCGCAGCGTGCTGGAACCAACAACCTGGAGCAGCTTGAACTGCTCGCCTGTGCAGGCGGTCATGTCCTGGTTGAGCCCTCCACGGCAAGGCAGGGCGACGGCCACCGGGACATAGGCGGAATCGACTTGCTTGCTACCGATGTTCAGGCTGATCCCTGGGGTCTCGGTAGAGGTCGCCGACAGGTCGACACCGAAGGACGACTTTGAGGAATAGACCAGCGGCGCCTGCTGCAAGGGCGAGCAGGCCGCCACGCCGCCAACCAGGATCGCGGCCAGCCCTAGGGCTGCGTAGCGTTTGGCAGGTTCGAGATTATACATATGTCCCCTCCTTTGCTCTGGGCGGCGAGCGCCCGGATCTGAGAATCTCTGATGAGTTGGGAAGACGCGCCGAAGAAGATCACCCGGCAGTCGGCGGGGTCGGCGACAACCGCCCAGGCTTCGTTGCGATAGCCGAGCGTCACCCCGCGAAGGCCGGGCACCAGGCCGATGCCCCTCGCGGTGGCCACGATGACCGATTGGCCGTCTGGCTTCGGAGCGACTGTCAACGGCGCGAACGCCCACGTTCGGGTGACGGCGGCTTCTCCGTACACCTGGACCACGGTGCATCCTGACAGAATGGCAGAGGCGGTCACCGCGGCGAGGGTCCGCGGCAGCTCGACCCGAAGACCTCGCCTAAACCCCGACATCGCTTCCCCCCGGATCGACCTGCACGCACCCTACACACGCTTGGGGAGATCGCAACGAATACACACGCTGGGATATTCTGCGGCGAGGAACTTTCGCGGCCTGTCCTCGTTGAGACCCGGCCGGACGGGGGCCCTCAAAGCTCCGTGACCAGGTATGGCGCCCGACAGACGGCGCCCCCAGTTTGCGTAAGTTAAGCGTGAGGAGACCGCCCATGACACCCGACGCCGATCACCAGATCTCGGTCGTCCCGGTGGAGGGCGGCTGGCGCGTGCTCTCCCCCTTCGACGACACCCCTCTGATGTTCCTTTCCGGCGCCAAGGCCGAGGAAAAGGCCAAGGCCCTGGCCGAGCGCCTGGCCGCCGCGGGCCGCGACGCCCAGGTTCTGATCCACGACCGCACCCGGGCCCTGATCGGCACGTGGCGGTTCTTCGCCGCCGACGGCCCGGCCTCCGAACTGCCGGTGCGCGCCCCGGACTGACGCGGCGGGTCGGTCCCCAGGCCGATGCTGCGATCGCTGCGCACGGGCTTCAATTCGCACCCTTCTGTCGGATATCCGGCGGAACTGGCCGCCGGAAGGCGTGTTTCCGGAGTCTGGGCGCATCGCCCAAGACTTCAGGAAATGAGGGACCTCATGGCGACCACCGCGAAAGCCGACACCAGTAAGAAGACCGCTTCGAAGACACCCGCGCCGCGCCGCACGCGCCGCACCAACCGCCGCGACCCGCTGGCCATCAGCCTGCTGAAGAAGGACCACCGCGAGGTGGACGCCATGTTCGACGAGTACGAGCAGCTGGAGAAGGACGCCGAGAAGCTGGCCCTGTTCAACAAGATCGCCCTGGCGCTCAAGGTCCACACCCAGATCGAGGAAGAGATCTTCTACCCCGAGGAGCGTGGCGACGTTGAGGACGACCTCATGGACGAAGCCTATGTCGAGCACGACGGCGCCAAGAAGCTGATCGCCGAGATCGAGGCGATGAAGCCCTCCGACGAGTTCTACGACGCCAAGGTCAAGGTGCTGGGCGAGTACGTCAAGCACCACGTCAAGGAAGAGGAACAGCCGGGCGGCATGTTCTCCCAGGCCAAGAAGGGCGACGAAGATCTCGAGGCCATGGGCGAGCGCATGAAGGCCCGCAAGGAAGAGCTGATGGCCCAGATGAAGCCGGCCAAGGCCAACTGATCAGGCTCCGGCGCGCCGCTCGTGGTGGATCAGCTGGTCGTCGCGCCAGATCTCCAGCTCGGCGGCGCTGCCGTGCTCGGCCAGAACCTTCCGGCCCTGGGCGATCGCCGCCCCGTCGTCCGACAGCTCGACGGCCTCGAACGTCAGGCCCGGACCACCGGGGAGATAGGGGAAGAAGATGTAGGCGGGCAAAGGGCGCTACTCCGGTGAAGCCGCACCACACCACCAACCTTGGCCGCCGTCTGTAAACTACCCGACGCAGCGCCGCGCCGTGACCGGCGCCCCTTCCCCTCCCCCGCCCGCTCCGCCTAAGGTCCCCCCAAGAGAGTGCATGGGGGGATGTGCGTATGGCTGGGACCACGGCGGTCGGCGGCAAGCCGGTCTATTCCGATAGCTACAAGGGCGTGGTGCTGGGCCTGCTGGTCACCGCCTACACGCTCAACTTCATCGACCGGACGATCATCTCCACCATCGGTCAGGCCATCAAGGATGACCTGAAGATCACCGACACCCAGCTGGGACTGCTGGGGGGGCTGTATTTCGCCCTGCTCTACACCCTGCTGGGCATCCCGATCGCCCGCCTGGCCGAGCGGTTCAACCGCGTCAACATCATCTCCGGCGCCATCCTGATCTGGTCGGCCTTCACCGCGCTCTGCGGCACCGCCACCAGCTTCGCCCAGCTGGCCGCCTATCGCTTCGGCGTCGGGTTCGGCGAGGCGGGCCTCTCCCCACCCGCCCACTCCCTGATCAGCGACTATTACGAGCCCAAGAAGCGGGCCAGCGCGCTGTCGATCTATTCCTTCGGCATCCCGCTGGGCACCATGCTGGGGGCCGTGGCCGGGGGCTGGCTGGCGCAGAACTTCTCCTGGCGCATCGCCTTCCTGATCGTCGGCGCGCCGGGCGTGCTTATCGCCATCATCATGAAGCTGGTGATCAAGGAGCCGCCGCGCGGACATTCCGAGCCTGACCAGGCGCCGGCCTCGCCGGAGGACATCGCCCCCGAGGCGCCGAAGTTCTCCCTGGCCGGCGAGTTCAAGGAGCTGGCCGCCGTGGCCGGCACCCTGTTTGGCAAGTGGCCGGTCCTGCACATGGTGCTGGGCGTCACCATCGCCTCCTTCGGCTCCTATGGCTCAGGCCAGTTCGTGCCGCCCTACTTCACCCGCGCCTTTGGGCTGGACTACGCCCAGGTGGGGCTGATCACCGGCCTGGTGGGGGGCTTCTCGGCCGGCATCGGCACCCTGCTGGGCGGCTTCGTCACCGACCGGCTCAGCAAGCGCTCGCCGCGCTGGTACGCCCTGACCCCGGCCATCGGCCTGGCCATCGCCACCCCGATCTATGTCGCGGCCTATCTGCAGCCGTCGTGGCAGACCGCGGCCCTGATCCTGCTGATCCCCGGCATCTTCCACTACACCTATCTGGGCCCCACCTTCGGGGTGGTGCAGAACATGGTGCCGACCCACCGCCGGGCGACGGCCACCGCCCTGCTGTTCTTCTTCCTGAACCTGCTGGCGCTGGGCGGCGGCCCGCCCTTCACCGGCTGGATCATCGACCAGTTCGCCCAGTTCAACTTCAACCACAACGGCGGCTCGGGAACCCTGGCGGCGCTGGGCGGCCTGTTCGGCGGCGACCTGGGCGCCACCAGCTTCGCCACCGCCTGTCCGGGGGGCAAGGCGCCGGACGGGGCCAGCCTGGCCCTGGTCGGCCAGTGCAAGGCCAGCCTGGTGGAGGCCACCCGCTCGGGCGTCATCGTCTCCATCTGCTTCTACCTGTGGGCCGCCTTCCACTACCTGCTGGGCTCCATCGGCCTCACCAAGGCGCTCTCCAAGGCCCGCACCGATCGCGGCGAAGCGGCCTGATACGGCAGATGCGGGGTAGCGATTTACGGCCGGTGGCGCTATCCCACCGGCCGTAAGGAGCCCTCGACATGATCCCCCGCTACGCCCGCAAGGAAGCCGCCGACATCTGGTCGCCCCAGGCCCGCTTCAAGATCATGTTCGAGATCGAGGCCCACGCCGCCGACAAGATGGCCGAACTTGGCGTCATCCCCAAGCTGGCCGCCCAGACCATCTGGGAAAAGGGCCGCGACGCCGTCTGGGACGCTGAGCGCATCGACGAGATCGAGCGCGAGGTGAAGCACGATGTCATCGCCTTCCTGACCCACGTCACCGAGATCGTCGGCCCCGAGGCGCGCTTCCTGCACCAGGGCATGACCTCATCCGACGTCAACGACACCGCGCTCGCCGTCCAGCTCAGCCGCGCCACCGACCTGCTGATCGACGACGTCGACATGGTGCTGGCCGCGCTGAAGCGCCGCGCCTTCGAGCACCGCCTGACGCCGACCGTCGGCCGCAGCCACGCCATCCACGCCGAGCCCACCACCTTCGGCCTCAAGCTCGCCGGCCACTACGCCGAGTTCCAGCGCGCGAAAGAACGACTTGCGATGGCCAAGTTCGAGATCGCCACCTGCGCCATCTCCGGCGCGGTCGGCACCTTCGCCAATGTCGCGCCTGAGGTGGAGGCCCACGTCGCCGAGCAGCTGGGCCTGGCCGTCGAACCGGTCTCCACCCAGGTGATCCCGCGCGACCGCCACGCCGCCTATTTCGCCGCGCTGGGCGTCGTCGCCTCCTCCATCGAGCGCCTGGCCACCGAGATCCGCCATCTGCAGCGCACCGAGGTGCTGGAGGCCGAGGAGCCCTTCGAGGTCGGCCAGAAGGGGTCCAGCGCCATGCCGCACAAGCGCAACCCGATCCTGACGGAAAACCTCACCGGCCTGGCCCGCCTGATCCGCTCGGCGGTGGTGCCGGCCATGGAGAACGTCACCCTCTGGCACGAGCGCGACATCAGCCACTCGTCCGTCGAGCGCGGCATCGCCCCGGACGCCACCGTCCACCTGGACTTCGCCCTGCGCCGCCTGGCCGGCGTGGTCGAGCGGCTGGTGATCTATCCGGAGAACATGCTCAAGAACATGGACCGCCTGGGCGGCCTGGTTCACTCGCAACGCGTGATGCTGGCCCTGACCCAGAAGGGGGTGGCCCGCGAGACCGCCTACGCCTCGGTCCAGGGCGCGGCCATGAAGGTCTGGCGCGGCGAGGGCCTGTTCATCGACCTGCTGCTGGCCGACGAGACCGTCACCCTCTCCGAAGCCGAGATCCGCGACCTCTTCGACCTCGGCTACCACTTCAAGAACGTCGACGTCATCTTCGCCCGCGTGTTCGGCGCCGACGCCATGGCGGCGATGGCCAAGGCCGCGGAGTAGGCGGAGGGGCGCCGCCTACCCGAGTTGGCCCTTCTCCCCTTGCGGGGTCGAGAGCGGCGCTTCGCCAAATCGTTGGCGAAACGCATAGCCGGGCTTGAGTAGCCCGGCTCGCTCTCGACGGTGGCCCTGCGGAGCAGGGTCGGATGAGGGGTCGAGCGTCTTATCCAGCCTGTCTCCAACGTCATCCCGGCCGCAGCGAAGCGGAGAGCCGGGACCCAGGGGCGGAGCGCTCGCCCCTGGGTCCCGGCTCGGCCTGGCGGCCGTCCGGGATGACGGGTCTTGTTCTGAAAACCGAGCGTGACCCCTCATCCGACCGGTCTCCGACCGGCCACCTCTGGCGCGGCCCCCATGATAACGCGCGCGCCCTCAATCCTTCTCCAGCGGAATCCGCACCAGCTTGTTGGGCACGCCGGGGATGTAGCTGACCAGCGTGACGTTCATCATCTCCACGTCCTCGGGCGGCGGCTCGGGCGGGTCCGGCTCGGCCGCGCGCTCATAGGCCTCGGCCAGGTCGGCCCTCAGCCCATAGCGCTTGGGCGCCAGGCGCGAGGCCTGCCAGCGGGCGGCGTCGATCCGCACCTTGGCCAGGAAGGCGCTGTCGCGGTCTGCCGCCTCGGCGATCTCCCACACCTGGTCGAAGCGCCGGTGGGCCTGCAGAACCCGCGCCCGCCCATAGGCCTCCAGGAACTCGGCATGGCGCCGCAGCCAGCCATAGACCGTGGTCTCGCCGGGCATGCCCTCCAGGGCGCAGGCCTGCCGCAGGCTCATCCCGAGCGCCAGCCGGTCGCAGATCAGCCCGGCCACGTGGGGACAATAGCCGCCGTCCCGCCCGGCCAGGGCGCGCCCGTCCGACTGGGCCTGGGCCACCTGCGCCGCGAAGTCCGGCCGGTTGCGCCGCCAGGCCCGCACCGCCTCCCGGCACGGCATGCCGGGGTCCCGGCAGACCGCCGACAGGCTCTCGCCGGCCGCCACCCGCAGGCAGATCACCGCCCCCAGCGCCTCGGTGTACCGCCGCCACGGCCGCGCCGTCCGCGCCCCCGCCACCGGCTCCGCCGCCTCCAGCGCCTCGTCCGGCTCATCGGCCGGCATGTTATAGCTGGAGTGATGCCGCTGCAGGATCGGCGGCAGTTGCTCATCACCCATGCGAAATTCCCCGCACGCTCCCGCGCCCGAGCCTCTGATCATGAAAGGAGTTTCAGCGCCCGCCCGCCCCAGGCGCAGCGACCACCAATGCCGGAAACCTAGCAAAAACGCGCGAGGCCGTCAAGAACAAATGGGGAACAATTCATTACCCCGAACCCCCCGCTCGTCCCGGCGACCGCGGAGCGGCGGCGCGAAGCAGCCAAGGCCGGGACCCAGGCGTTTTCTCCCTCTCCGATCGCGTCACGGGCCGGCTCCGAAGCCTTGCCACGCCGCCCACAGCGTCTAGGTTGATGCACGCTCAAGTTCAGCGCGTGGGGGAAGATCAGCTTGGACGTCGAGGCCTTCATTCGGCGCTGGTCCAACCTCGAAGGCGGCGCCGAGCGCGCCAACTACGATTGCAAGCATCGAGGTCCCACTGCGCATAAGATCCCGCGGGGATAAATGAGCCAGCTGCTCGTCAACGAATATCTAAACGAACTCGCCACGCTGAAGCGCGTGTCCGGCGCGCAGCGCGACCCGGCGCGATCCAGCATTTGTGGATCGCGAGACGATCAAGTGGGATGCTGATCTAGATCGCCATCGCCATCGCCAAGCGGGCGTCATCAAGAAGTTCAGCGATAGGGCTATTATCCGAGCGGCATATCGCCCGTTTACTCAGCGTTGGCTCTACTTCGACCGTCACTTCAATGGGCGCTCGTACCAACAACCGGCATTGTTTGGGCTAGGTTTACCCAATACCGCGATCACGTGGAGCGACACCGCGTTCAGCCTCGAAACCATAGCCATCACTGACGCTATGGCGGCGATGCCAGTGGCTTCACGTGCAGGACAGGGGGCGACGGAGAAGGCATGAGCGCTGCTACCTATCGCGGTCTGAGCCCTCACCACCCTCGTCCGCTACGGCCGCGCCACCGACTGCGCATTCCAGTGATCGTGGGCGCCTATTCCACGCGATGGTGGGCGCCTGTTCCACGTGATCGTGGGCGGTCTGGAGGCTGACCGACGGCGGCTATGGAGTCAGTCGTTGAGGTTGGCGTCAAGG
>JAGNIV010000075.1 GCA_018001015.1 Phenylobacterium sp.
GGCCATGGCCGTCTCGAACTCAGGGCGCGAACCCAGCACGCCGGTCGAGGCCAGATAGGCGATCAGCACGCCGACGACGCCGATATAGGTGGCCATCATCGACCGGGTGACCGTCGCCAGCATGAAGAACAGGGCCGAGGTCAGGAACAGGCCGGTCAGGCCGAAAACGAGGTAGGCATAGGCGTAGTCGCCCAGCCGCAGGGGCCCGACCGTCTCCGGATCGACCCAGGGCATGAAAGTGCCCGCCAGGGTGCCGATGGCGATGCTCATGTAGCAGAGCGCCACCGCGGCGAACGCGCCGAAGAAGCGGCCGTAGAGATAGGCGCCCTTGGTGATCCGGGTGGAGAGGATCATCGGCCCGAAGCCGGTCTGCGTATCCCGCGCCACGACATTGGCCACGATCGCCGTGGTCGCCAGCATGAAGAAGACGTTGAAGATGATGTGCGCGCCGGCGAGGGCGTAGGGCGCGTTCTTGAAGACATTGCCGCCGGAGCCGAGCGAGACGTTGTCGCTGGCGACCGCGCCGAAGGCCAGCAGGCCGAAGACGATGGCGATGACCCAGAAGGCCGGCTGGCGCAGCTGGTAGCGGAATTCAAAACTGGCGATCTTGGCGAACATGATCCGTCCCTCAGGCCGCGCGGCGCGAGGCGTTGACGGTGGCGAGGTAGACGTCCTCCAGCCCGCTCTGCGCCCGTTCGAAGCCGTCGCCCGGATTGGTGTCCGACAGGACGTGGATCACAGTGCGGCCAGCGAACAGGCGACTGGAGATGACATTGCGGCTGGCCTGCTGGGCGGCGAGGTCGGCCTTGTCGATGGTCTTGCGCCAGACCCGGCCTTCGAGGGCGTGGGTCAGCTCGACCGGCGAGCCTTCCAGCTGAATCTTGCCGCCGGCCAGCACCGCCATGCGGGGGCACAGGTCCGTGACGTCCTCGACGATGTGGGTCGACAGAATGATGACGACGTTCTCGCCGACCTCGGCCAGCAGGTTGAGGAAGCGGTTGCGCTCTTCCGGGTCGAGGCCGGCCGTCGGCTCATCGACGATGATCAGTTCGGGGTTGCCGATCAGGGCCTGGGCGATGCCGAAGCGCTGGCGCATGCCGCCCGAGAATCCGGCCAGCGCCTTGCCGCGCACGGGCCACAGATTGACCTGGTTCAGCAGGGCCTCGACGGTCTGCTTGCGGTCCTTGCCGTTGGAGATGCCCTTCAGCACCGCCATGTGATCGAGCATATCGTAGGCCGAAACGCGCGGATAGACGCCGAAATCCTGGGGCAGATAGCCGAGCACCCGGCGCAGCTGCTCGGGGTCCTTGATCACGTCGATGTCGCCGAACCGGATCGAACCTGACGTTGGGGTCTGCAGGGTGGCGATGGAGCGCATCAGCGTCGACTTGCCCGCCCCGTTGGGACCGAGAAGGCCGAACATCCCCTTGGGGATCGACAGGCTGACATCGTCCAGCGCCCGCGTACCGTTGCCGTAAACGTGAGTCAGGTTTTCGATCGTCAGCATGGCAGCCCTCCTTGAAGTAAAGGAGCCTTGTCACCTCGCGCGCCGGCTCGCAAGTTACGGATCTGAAATATTGTGAATCCCGTCGTCGGCGGAAATTACCCGACTGAAGCGATCACGCCTCCCTCCCACCCGAATTCTGGTATTTTGCCTCCACACCGCGCCGTCTATCTGCAACCGCTTCAAACCGTTAGACTGGTCGCTCGATCTCGCAGGAACCAGCCGCGCCCGTGTTAAAGAACCTGCTCCCCAGCAAGCCGGGCACCGAGCCCCTCGCCGAGGCGCTGAAGGCGTGCAAGACCCATTTCATCTGGGCCTTCGTGTTCTCGGCCCTGGTCAACCTGCTGTACCTGACCCCCACCCTCTACATGATGCAGGTTTATGACCGTGTCGTGCCGACCGGGGGGCTGACCACGCTCGTTCTCATCACGGCGGTCGCCGTCTTCGCCCTGGCGGCGCTGTCAGGCCTGGACTGGCTGCGCGGACGCCTGATGCTGCGGGCCGGCCTGCGGCTCGACCGGTTGTTGTCCGGCAAGGTGCTGGCGCGGGTCGTAGATCTTCAGGCCAAATCTCCCAACACCCAGGCGCTGCGGGAGTTCGACAATGTCCGCGGCGCCATCGGCGGTCAGGGCATGCTGGCCCTGTTCGATGCGCCCTGGACCCCGATCTATCTGCTGTGCTGCTTCCTGCTTCACCCCGCCATCGGGGTGCTGACGCTGGTGGGCGGGACCATCCTGTTCACCCTCGCCTGGCTGAACGAGCGAGACACCCGCCCCCGCCTGAACAAGGCTATCCAGTCGCAGAACCACGCCTATGCCGCCCAGGAAGGCGTCGCCAGCCAGGCCGAGGTCGTGCGCGCACTGGGCATGCGGCAGTCCTCGATTGCGCGGCAGATCGAGCAACGCCAACTGGCCACGGCCGCGGCGGCCGACGCACAGCTGGCCGGCGGACACTATTCCGGCGCGATCAAATTCCTGCGTCTGGTGATGCAATCAGCGGCCCTCGGCCTGGCCGCCTATCTGGCCGTGAAGAGCGAAATCACGCCGGGCTCGATCATCGCCGCCTCGGTTCTGCTCAGCCGCGCGGTCGCCCCGATCGAACTGCTGGTCGGCGTCTGGCCCAGCCTCGTGCAGGCCGTCGCCAGCTGGAAGACCCTGACCGACC
>JAGNIV010000076.1 GCA_018001015.1 Phenylobacterium sp.
GCGCCGATGATCACCATCGACTTGCCGTTGGTCTTCTCGGCATTGGTGGCGAAGCCGCGGGCGGTGGCGATGATCTGGTCGCGCGGGACCGAGGTGATGGCTTCGGCCCAGGCCGGGGAATAGGGCTGCAGGTCGTCGAAGGACTCAGGCATGCAGTCGCCGCCGAAACCCTGGTCCACGCCGTAGTTGGCGAGGAACAGGTCGTAGACACAGGCCACCAGCGCTTCGCCGTCCTTCAGCATCACCCGCCGGACCGGCACGTTGCGGGTCAGGACATCGGGGTGGTCGGTTGAGGCGAAGCCGTTGCTGGCGGTGTTGGCGAAATAGGGGAAGCGGACGCCGGCCACTTCATCATGCGCGTCCTTCAGGCCGAGCTTCAGCGTGGTCTCGCGACCCGCGGCGTCGCGTTCCTCCAGGTTCCAGCGGCCGTCCTCGCCCCAGCGGAAGCCGATCGAGCCGTTGGGCACGACGATCTCGCCGGTGGCCTCGTCGATGGCGACGGTCTTCCAGTCGGGGTTGTTGCCCTGTTCGAGGTCGCCGACGAAATCGGAGGCCCGCACCAGGCGTTCGGGCACATAGCCGCCCTCCTGGGGGACCAGGCGGACCAGCATCGGCAGGTCGCTGTACTGGCGCAGATAGTCGCGGAAATACGGGACCTGCTTGTCGACGTGATACTCCTTGAGGATCACGTGACCGAAGGCCATGGCCAGGGCCGCGTCGGTCCCTTGCTTGACCGGAAGCCACAGGTCCGAGAATTTCGAGGCCTCGGAGTAGTCGGGGCAGATGACGACGGACTTGGCGCCGCGGTAGCGGGCCTCAGTGTAGAAATGGGCGTCCGGCGTGCGGGTCTGCGGAACGTTCGAGCCCCACAGCAGCATGAAGCTGGAATTGTACCAGTCGGCGCTCTCGGCGACGTCGGTCTGCTCGCCCCAGGTCTGGGGCGAAGCCGGTGGCAGGTCGCAATACCAGTCATAGAAGGAGCCGGTGACTCCGCCCAGCAGCTGCAGGTAGCGGGCGCCGGCCGCATAGGAGATCATCGACATCGCCGGGATCGGCGAGAAACCGAACACCCGGTCGGGGCCCCAGCGCTTGACCGTATGGGCGTTGGCCGCGGCGATGATCTCGGTGATCTCGTCCCACGTGCCCCGCACAAAGCCGCCGGCGCCGCGCATGCTCGTATAGGACTTGCGAGCAGCCGGATCGTTCTGGATCGAGGCCCAGGCCGCGACCGGCTCCATGGTCTCGCGCGCCTTGCGCCACACCCGCAGCAGGCGTGACCGCACCAGCGGATATTTCACCCGGTTGGCCGAATACAGATACCAGCTGTAGCTCGCCCCACGCGCACAGCCGCGGGGTTCGTGATTGGGCAGGTCGGGCCGGGTGCGGGGGTAATCGGTCTGCTGGGTCTCCCAGGTGACGATCCCGCCCTTGACGTAGATCTTCCAGGAGCATGAGCCCGTGCAGTTCACGCCGTGGGTCGAGCGCACGATCTTGTCGTGGCGCCAGCGGTTCCGATAGGCCTCCTCCCAGCCGCGGTCCTCGTCGTTCATCACGCCGTGACGGTCGGAGAACAGCTCGGTCTTGCGCGTGAAGAAGGCGAGACGGTCAAGGGTATGGCTCATGATCAGGCCGCCGTGTTCAGGGTGGGGTTCAGGATCGAGCGCCGGCGGGCGTAGAACACCCAGTTCACAACGGCGCAGGTGATGTAGAAGGCCAGGAAGATGTAGAGGGCAGTCACCGGACCCCCGGTGGCCTTCATCGAGTTGGCGAAGGCCAGGGGGATGAAGAAGCCGCCGTAGGCACCGATGGCCGACGAGAAGCCGACGATGGCCGCCCCTTCCAGCTCCGCCGCCTTCAGCCGCTCGGCAGGCGTTGCGTGGGGCAGCAGGCGGGGCATGTCGGCGCGCACGAGGGCCGGAATCATCTGGAAGGTCGAGGCGTTGCCCACGCCGGTCCAGAAGAACAGCCAGATGAAGCTGGCAAAGAACAGGCCGAACACTGGCTCGCCGCCAAAGGCTCCGACGCTGTAGAGCACCGCCAGCACGCCTGCGATCAGCGCGTAGAAGACGACCTGGGTGACGTTATGGCCGCCCCAGCGGTCGGAGACCCAGCCTGTCATCGCCCGGGAGGCTGCGCCTACCAGCGGCCCGAGGAAGGCGATCTGCAGGATATTGACCTCGGGAAACAGGGTCTTGCCCAGCAGCGGAAAGGCCGCCGAGAAGCCGATGAACGAGCCGAAGGTGCCGATGTAGAGGTAGCACATCAGCCAGTTGTGCTTGCGTTTGAATACCACGGCCTGCTCACGGAACGAGGCGCGGGCGGAGGCGACATCGTTCATTCCAAACCAGGCCGCAGCGGCGGCGATCAGGATGAACGGCACCCAGACGAAGCCGGCGTTCTGCAGCCAGACCTGATGCTGGACGCCGTTTTCCAGATAGGTCTGGGGCGCTCCGAACAGGGGCGTGAACAGGGCGATGCCGGTGACCAGCGGCGCCGTGAACTGGAGGACGCTGACGCCCAGGTTGCCGAAGCCTGCGTTGAGCGCGAGGGCGTTGCCCTTCTGGGCCTTCGGAAAGAAGAAGCCGATATTGGCCATCGACGAGGCGAAGGCCCCGCCGCCCAGGCCGCACAGCAGGGCGAGGATGACGAAGACGACATAGG
>JAGNIV010000077.1 GCA_018001015.1 Phenylobacterium sp.
GGGCTTTGGCCTGCATAATGCCGGAGGAGCCGGAAGTCGCAACCCCGGCGCGAGATCAGACCCGTTCGCTGATCCGGATGGCGGCCCGGCAACCTGCCTTGATGACCGCGCTGAGCAGGTCGTAGCCCGGCGCTTCCCGGCTGCCGTGGGCGACGGCGTGGTCGTGGTGGGCCAGTTCCTCGTCCCGGAAAGCCGAGAGTTCGGCGGCCAGCGCCGGGTCGCGGTCCTTCAGCTCGGCGATCTGGTCCGCGTAGTGCTCCTCGATCACGCTTTCGACCGCTTCGGTGCAGGCGTGGGCGGCCTTCTCGCCCATCAGGGCTGTGCCGGTTCCCAGCGCCAGGGCGGCCAGTCGCCAGACCGGGGTCATCACCGTGGGCCGCACCCGCTCGGCGTTCAGCAGGGCGTCGAAGCGGGCGAGGTGGACGGCCTCCTGGGCCTGCATCTCGCCCATGTCGGCGGCGACAGCCTCATGGCCCGCGCGGCCCTCGAACACGGCGCGCTGGGCGCGGTAGATGTGGACGGCGGCGTATTCGCCGGCGTGATCGACGCGCAGGATTTCTGCCCTGCGGCGCTGGCTGGCGCCGCGGCCCGGGCGGGCCAGCGGGATGCGGCGGTTGTCCGCCGTATCCGTTTCGGGGGCCTCAGATTCGGGGAGCGCGGGCATCCTTGGGCCTCTTGGCGGCGAGAAGGCTGAACACGGCCAGGGTGGCCGAGATCAGGGCGTTCCACCCTGCCATGGACAGGCCGAGGAAGCGCCACGTCACCGCGTCGCACATGACCACCTTCTCGACCGGGCCCGTGCCCAGGGCCAGGGCGGCCAGGCTTTCGAGGTTGATGTCGCCGCCGCCGGAACAGGTCGCGGGCAGGTCCCACCATTTCATCTCGCCGCCCATGTGGAAGATGGCGGTGATTGTGCCGGTGGCGAAGACGACGGCCAGCAGGAAGGCGGCGATTCGTGGCGTGCCCCGACTGCCCCGGCTGATCAGATGCCAGAGGGTGGCGACCAGGGCGATGGCGACGGCGCCCCAGTAGACCTCGCGCTGCTTGAGGCAGAGGTTGCAGGGCGCGAGGTCGCCGAAGCGCTCGAACGCATGCGCGGCGCCCAGCAGGGCCAGGGAGGCCGCCAGGGCGAAGGCGGTCCACCACCGCGTCAGGAGTCGATAAAGGCCTCTCATCGGACGATGTTCATAGCGGTGCCGGAGCGCCGCGTCGATGAGGCTTGCCCGATCAGAGCAGCTTCACCGCAACGATGGCGCCGACAAGCACCACAATGCCGATGATGCTCCACATCGCCAGCCGCTTCTCGACCATTTCCAGCATGGCCGGACCCCAGCGTTTGAGCACGAAGGCCTCGGCGAAGAAGCGGCCGCCGCGGGTCACGGCGCAGAGGGCCACGAAGAGCGGGAAGTTGAACTGGAAGATGCCCGAGGCGATGGTGATCAGCTTGAACGGGATGGGCGTCAGACCCTTGACCAGGATCACCCAGGCCCCGTGCTGCTGGAACAGGGCCTTGGACGCCTCGAAGGTGTCGGCCTTGCCCAGCCAGGCCAGGATCATCATCCCGACGTCGGTCAGGAAATAGCCGATGGCGTAGCCCAGCATGGCGCCGAGCACCGAGGCGACCGTGCAGACGCCGGCGTAGAAATAGGCCCGGTCCGGCCGCGCCAGGATCATCGGCCCCAGCATGACGTCGGGCGGGATGGGGAAGAAGGAGCTTTCGGTGAAGGACACCACGGCCAGGGCGGGCGTGGCGTGTTTGCTGCGGGCGAGGGCGAAGACCCAGTCGTAGAGCTTGCGAAGCATAGGTGTCCCGGAAAGGCCGAACGTCGCGTCTAGCAGGCCGGAGCGGCGCGCGCACCCGCAGAAACCCTCCGTGAGTCGCGGTCGCGGCGAAGGGTCGCTATAGAGGCCGCCTCCCGCCTCTCCCCAGGACGGAATTCCCATGCGCTATCTGCACACCATGGTCCGCGTGACCGACCTCGACGCCTCGCTGCGCTTCTACTGCGACCTGCTGGGTCTCGAGGAGATGCGGCGGATGGAGAATGAGGCCGGACGCTTCACCCTGGTCTTCCTCGCCGCGCCGGCGGACCGGGACCGGTCGGACGCCGACCGGTCGCCCGAGGTCGAACTGACCTTCAACTGGGATCCGGACCCCCAGCCCTATGGCGGCGGGCGCAATTTCGGCCATCTGGCCTACAAGGTCGGCGACATCCATGCCGCCTGCCAGCGGCTGATGGACGGGGGCGTCGTCATCAATCGCCCGCCCCGCGACGGCCGCATGGCCTTTGTCCGCTCGCCGGACGGCATCTCCATCGAATTGCTGCAGGAGGGCGCTCCGCTTGCGCCCGCCGAGCCCTGGGTCTCCATGCCCAATACCGGGAGCTGGTGACCTTGAAAGCGTTTCCGATCGTGGCGCTCGCCCTGCTGGCGGGCGCCTGCGCCTCGACCTCCGAGACCTATCCGTCGCGCACGGCGACCGAACAGCTGCTTGTCGCCCGCGCCGCCGACCGCGCCGTCGAGGGCCTGACCCTGCCGATCCCGGCCGGATCGCGCGTCTTCGTCGACGACGCCTATTTCCGGGCCGAGAACGCGGC
>JAGNIV010000029.1 GCA_018001015.1 Phenylobacterium sp.
CCGCGCCGACGTGCGCACATCCCCAGGGCCAAAGCCGTCCATACGATCCTCCATCCGATGGACCGTTGAATCAGCTCAGCTCAAATCAGGGAATCACTTCCGTGCATCCCGTAGCCCAGCGGGGGAGCATCTGTGCGGCGCCACCCTGCCCATGAAGGGGGCGAGAGGACAGATCAGGCGGCGGCGGCTTCCGTCAGGCCCCGCGCCCGGGCCTCGGCGGCGGTGAAGTAGACGAGGCCGTCGCCCCAGTCGTGGGCGACGACGCCGGCGGGCGGCCGGGCGGTCTCACCGCAGAGGACGGCCAGTTCCTTGGCGGTCAGCACCGGCCAGCGGGCGAAGGCCTGGTCCGGCGTCGGGTCGGGGCGGGGATCGGCGGTGGCGCCGGGCAGGGCGGCTTCGAACCCGGCGACGTATTCCTCATAGCCGACCCAGCCGGCGACGGTCTGGTCGCCGCCCGGGCCGCGGAAGATGACGGTGGGCAGGGCGTAGCGGTCGTGGCCCTCGGAGTGCTTCAGCTCGCCGTTCATCGGGCTGTCGTGCTTGAGGTTGCGGACGTAGTCGTTGGGGGCGCGGGTCTCGGCCCAGTCGGCCTGGTAGGCGGCGGCGACTTCGGGCCGGGCCTGGTCGGCGCGCCAGCGGGCATGGTCGAGGCCGGGCACGCCCTGGGTGGCGGCCTCGAACTCGTCGGGGGTCTGGGGGCCGAGGCCGAAGATGAAGATCTGCTCGCGGAAGCGGCGCAGGACGGCGTGGGCCACGTCCTGGCCCTGCAGCTCGGCGGCCTTGACCGCCGCGCCCAGCGGATCGGTGGACTGCAGCATCAGGTGCATGGGGTTGGGGTAGGGCATGTCGGTCAGGGCCCAGACCCGCTTCCAGTAGGCGCGCATCGGCCCAGCGGCGCTGACCCGGTCCCAGTCGTCCTTGCCGGTGGCGGCGTTGCCCACCAGGCCGCCCATCACCTTGCGCCAGGTCAGGTGGTGGCCGTGACGCCAGTCCAGCAGGCGCAGCAGGGGCTCGGCGCCCCAGGCGGTGGAGCAAACGGCGTCGGTATATTCGATCGCCTCGATGCGGTCGGTCATGGCGGTGTCCTTCCCTGGCGGGCCCTCTGCGGGACCATCGGGCGAGGCTAGCACAAGGATCTCAGTCCGTGGGGCTGATCATGCCGGCCCGCGGGTCGGTCGCGGCGGCCGAGCCCCAAACCCGCCCTCAGGCCGGCGGCAGGTTCTGAATCTGGAGGGCGGTGAAGGCGTTCACCTGGGCCGGGGTCATGGCGGCCACCAGGGTCGAGGTGAGCTGGCGGACCTGGGTCACGGTCAGCTTGGGAATCTGGGTGGCGGCGAAGGCGGTCACCTGGGTGGTTGTCAGCGCGCCGATCAGGGTGGTGGAGAGCAATCCGATCTGGGCGCCGGGCAGGGCGCCGATCTGGGTGGCCGTGAAGCTCTCGAACCGGATGGCGTCGAGCGCGGAAACCTGGGTGGCGGTGAGACCGGTGATCTGGGTCGCCGCGAGCGTCCCGAACTGGGTGGCCGAAAGCCCGAACAGGTTGGTGGTGGAGAGTGCGCCCACCTGACCGGCGGTGAGCTGGACGAGCTGGGTCGCGGTCAGCTCGCCGAAGTCGGTGGTGCTGAGGGCGCGGATATTGGCGGTGCTGACGCCCTGGATCTGGGTGGCCGACAGGCTCGCCACCTGGGTCTCCGTCAGGGCCGACAAGTTGGTGGCGGTCAGGCCGGCGATCTGGCTGGCGGCCAGGGCTGACAGCCGGGTCTCGTCCAGGGCGGCCAGATAGTCGGCCCCGAAGGCGTTGATCTGAGCCGCCGTCAGGGCGGAGAGCTGCGTCAGGTCGAACTCGTCGAGGTCGGTGGCCGACAGGCCGGCGAACTGGGTGGCGGTCAGGGCCCGGACCTGGCTGGACGACAAGGCCGAGATCTGGGTGGCGTCCAGGGACGCCAGGTTGGTGGCGGACAGGCCGGCGAACTGGGCGGGGGTCAGGCTGCCGATCTGGTCGGGGCTGAAGCGGCCGAAGTCGGTGGAGGACAGGTCGCCCAACGCCGTGGCGCTGATGCCGCGAAGCTGGGTGGTGGTGAGCCAGCCGATCTGGGTGTCGTTGAGCGCCGCGACGCCCGAGGCCGACAACCCGCCGAACTGCAGGGCGCTGAGCCCATCAAACTGAGTGTCGAACAGGGCCGGGATGGCGCTGGCCGAGAGCGAGCCGAACTGGCCGGGCGTGAAGCCCTGGATCTGGGTGGCGGTGAACTCCTGCACGTCGGTGGCGGTGAGCGCGCGGACCTGGAAGGCGGTGAGCCCCTTGAGCTGGGTGTTGCTGAGCTGCTGGATCACGGTGGCGTTCAGCGAGCCGATATGGCCGGCCGACAGGGCGCCGATCTGGGGCGCCGAGAGGGCGACGATCTGGGTGGGGGTGAAGCGCGCGAAATCGGTGGCGTCCAGGCCGCCGAGCTGGCTGGCGGTGAGTCCCTTGATCCGGGTGGAGTCCAGCGCCTGGAACTGGGTGTCGGAGAGCGACCGCAGGTTGGTCAGGGACAGGCCGCCCACCTGGCTGGCGGTGAGGGCCGCGACCTGGGTGGCCGCCAACTCGGCGAAGTCGGTTTGCGACAGGCTGGCCATCTGGGTGGCGGTGAAGCCGGTCGTCTGGGTGGTGGTCAGGCCGCGGACCTCGGTCTCGTCCAGGCTGGCCAGGTTGGTGGCCGAAAGCGCGCCGAGCTGGCCCGCGCTCAGGGCGCCGATCTGGCCGGAGGTGAACTTGTCGAAGTCGGCGGCTTCCAGGCCCCGCACCTGGGTGGCGGTGAGGCCCTTGACCTGGGTGGTGGTGAGCGCGGCCACCTGGGTGGCGTCCAGCGCCGACAGGCCCGTCGAGCTGAGACCCGATATCTGCGTCGCCGACAGGGCCGCGATGGCCGCTGGCGCGAGGGCCGCGAAATTGGTGGCGGCGATGGCGCCCACCTGGGTGGCTGACAGGACGCCGACCTGGGTGGCGGTGAGCTTGCCCAGGGTCGCGGAGTCCAGGTCGCGCAGTTGCAGGGTGTTGAGGCCCCTGACCTGGGTGGTGGTGAGCGAGGCCACTTCGGTGGCGTCGAACTGGGCCAGGTGGGTGGTGGCCAGGGCGCCGATCTGGCTGGCGGTGAAGCCGCCGATCTGGGTGAGGCTGAACTCGTCGATGTCGGCGGTGGTCAGGCCCTTGATCTGGCTGGTGGTCAGGCCCCTGACCTGGGTGGCCGACAGGGCGCCGATCTGGGTGGCGTTGAGCCCTGAGAGGTTGGTCGCCGACAGCCCCGCAAGCTGGGTTCCAGCCAGGGCCGCGAGGCGGGTAGTGTCCAGGGCGCCGAGCTGGCTGGCGCTCAGGCCCCCGAGCTGGGAGGCGTTCAGGGCGGTGAGCTGGGCGGTGTCGAACACCACGGCGCTGGAGAAGTGGGCGATCTGGGTGGCCTTCAGGCCCTTGACCTGGCTGGCCGAGAGGGCCGCGACCTGGGTCGCCGACAGGGTCTCGATCCCGGTCACGCTGAGCGCGCCCACCTGGGTCGCGGTGAGCTGCTGCATCTTCGTGGTCGAGAGCGGCTGCAGGACCGTCGCCGAGAGGGCGGAGATCTGCGCAACCGAGAGGTACGAGATCGGCATGTCGCCAAGCTTAGAGGATCAGGCTTAAGCGATGATCAACCGACGGGCGATTCCTCGCGGGCGCGGGCTATTGCAGGTGGTGGGCCCGTCAGCTCACCAAATCCCGAACCATGGTCTTGCGTGCGACCCAGAAGATGGCGGCGGCGATCAGGGTGAAGAGCGAGGTCAGGACCATGGACCAGCGCAGGCCCTCGGCCGCGCCGAGGCCGGCCGCGGTGGCCAGGCCGTCGCTGAGCAGGCCGACGAAGAGCGGGCCAAGACCCAGGCCGATCAGGTTCAGCACCAGCAGCAGCAGGGCCGCCGCCGTGGCCCGGGTGTGGGCCGGCACCACGCTCTGGGCGGTGGCGAAGACCGGGCCGTACCAGAGCGAGCCGAGGATGCTGGGGATGATGGTCAGCCACAGCGCCGTCATCGGGTTATCGACGGTGTAGATGAAGTAATAGGAAGGCAGGGCCAGGACCGCGGCGGCGGCCGGAACCACGGCGTAGCCGCGGGCGTCCCTGCGGGCGGCGATGTCGGCGAACCAGCCCCCCAGCAGGGTGCCGACGACCCCGGCCGCGCCGCCGATCAGGCCCAGGGCCAGACCCAGGAAGCCGGCCGACTTCAGGCCGTAGGGCGCGGCCAGCAGGGCCAGCTGGTCGCCGTGCAGGCGCATGAAGAAGGCGGCGTTGAAGGCGCCCTGGCCATAGCCGACGAAGGCCATCAGCCCGGCGGCCACCGCCATGAGCCAGAAGGTCGGCTTGGCCGCGAGGACCTTCAGCGCGGCGCCGAGCGGCGGGGCGGCCTCGGCCTGGCTGGTGGCCAAGGCCGACATGTATTTGCGGGGCTCCTTGAGGCAGAAACCGGCCACCAGGGCCAGGATCAGGCCCGGCGCGCCGGCCACGAAGAAGGCGGCGCGCCAGCCATAGGCGTCGGCGATCAGCCCGCCCAGGACCAGCCCCAGCAGGGTGCCGATGGGGATGCCGAGGGAATAGGTGGCCAGGGCCGAGGCGCGCTTCTCCTTGGGGGTGTAGTCGGCGATCAGGGAGTGGGCGCAGGGGTTGCAGCCGGCCTCGCCGAAGCCGACCCCCATGCGGGCGATCAGCATCTGCGGAAAGGTCTGGGCCCGGCCGCTGAGCACGGTGAAGCCGCTCCACACCGCCATGGAGGCCGCGATGATCCAGGGCCGGGAGAACCGCTCGGCCAGGCGGGCGAGGGGGATGCCCAGGGTGGTGTAGAAGAGGGCGAAGGCCAGGCCGGTCAGCATGCCCAGCTGCCAGTCGGCGAGGCCGAGATCCTGCTTGATCGGCTCGGCCAGGATCGAGACCACCTGCCGGTCCAGGAAGGACAGGATGTAGGCCCCCAGCAGGATGGAGAGGGCGAAGGCCCGGTAGCGGGCGTTGAAGGGGGTCGGTTCCTCGGCGGCGGGCGCGGTGGCGTCGACCATGGTCTCAAACTCCCTGACTTTCTTATCGTTGGCGTCAGATTGGCTCAGTTGTGCTCGGTGCGCCACTGCCGCTTGAACGACCAGGTCGCGGCCGATCTGGCCCAGGCCCATCTGAAGCCGGTCGCGTCCTGACCCGATGGGCTCCGAATGCGTCGGGATGCGTCATCCATCGCTGATCGGCGCGACGCGGAGCGGAAACCATGGGCAAACCCGCCGACCCCGCTACGATGCCCCGCGAGATCGAACACCGTGCGGCGCGGCCCGCCGTCCTGAGAAAGGACTCACCATGCGCGGCAACCCGTGGATCAAGCTGACGATGGACACTTGGTCGCTGGGCATAGAGGCGTCCTCGGTCATCGGCCTGCGCACCCTGAAGATGGCGGCCGGCGGACCCGCCGCCCAGACTGAGGCGGCCCTGATGATCAACGAGAAGATCGCCTCGACCCTGGACCTGCAGATGCGGGCCATGACGGGCGGGCTGGGGATCACGCCCCACGGGGCGGCGTCCAGGACGGTGGCGCACTATCGTCGCAAGGTGCGGGCCAACCGCCGCCGGCTGTCGAAGGCCTGAAGAACGGTCGGACCTCTTCCGCGAGGAAGAGGTCCGGTTCCGTTAGCGGCCGCGCACGAGGCTGAGCAGGAACAGCAGCAGCATGGCGCCCAGCGTGGCGATCACCAGGCTGCCGATAATGCCGCCGAAGCTGATGCCCAGGGCGCCGGCGATGAAGCCGCCCAGCAGGGCGCCCACCAGACCGACGATCATATTGGTGAGCAGGCCGTGCTTGCGGCCCATGATCTGTTCCGCGATCCAACCGGCCAAGATGCCGATGATGATCGCGCCGATAATTGCTACGCCGCTCATTTTGTTTAGCCCTCTGGATTTCCTGACAGGGTGGGAACGCGCATGTGCGGCCAAGGTTCAGTCGGGCTTGCATCGCCACTCCGGAGGTGAGAGGCGAGCGGCATGATTTCGAACCCAGCCCTTGGCCTGTGGCGGCGCATCCGGCGGCGGATCGCCGGTACGGGGCTCAGCCTCGACACCGTGGCCGACGCCCAGGCCCAACTGACCGCCATCGAGGCCGATCTGCCGGCCTATCTCTGGGCGTACCGCGAGGTGCTGGGGCCTTGGCTGGCGGAGGCCGCCGCGGCCGGCGACCTGGCTGACCAGCTGGTGCGCTGGCTGCATCGCCACAACCAGTTCCTCTACGCCACGGCCCAGACCCGGGCGGAGCTGGCCCAGGTCTATGCGCAGGCCATGGCCGACACCGCCGAGCTGCTGGCGGAGGCCCGCGCCCTGGCGGAGATCGAGGCCGGCCTGCCCCACCTGTTCGCCGAGCATCACCAGCGGCTGGCCCTGGCCCTGAAGGTGGCCTTCGGAGCGCGGCTGCGCGACACGGTGCAGGCGGAATATTCGCCGGGCCTGCAACTGGCCATGCTGGGGCTGGACCGGGTGGAGACCCCGGTGCTGGACGTCGGCTGCGGCGCCACCGGCGCCCTGGTGGCCCACCTGCGCGCCGCCGGGATCGAGGCCATGGGCCTGGACCGCGACGCCCAGGCGCCCGGCACGGTGATGGGCGACTGGCTGGTCCAGGACTTCGGGCGGAGCGTCTGGGGGACGGTGACCTCGCACCTGGGGTTCTCGCTGCACTTTCTGCACCACCACCTGTCGGGCCACGACCTGGCCTATGACTACGCGCGGGCCTACCGGCGCATCCTGGCCTCGCTGAAGGTGGGCGGCCGCTTCGCCTACGCGCCGGCCCTGCCCTTCGTGGAGGCGGTGCTGGGGGACGGCTATCGGGTGGAGAGCCGCAGCCTGGGCTCCTATGGCGGCAGCCTGCCCGTCGAGAGTTCGACCGTGGTGACGCGGCTGGCTTAAACCGCCGCGGAGGTCATCACCGGCGCGCCGTCCAGGGTGTCGGCGATGGCGGAGAGCGCCCGCTCGATCTGGGCCCGCGAGGCCGGGCCGCCAAGACCGACGCGGACGGCTTCCGGCGGGCCGGGAACGGTGGCGAAGGCGTCGGAGACCACCACCCCCATGCCGCTGGCCCGCAGCTGGATCGCGAACTCGCCCCGGGTCCAGCCGGCGGGCAGGGTCAGCCACAGGTGGAAGCCGTCGGGATGGGCCGCGAAGCTTCCCGCCGGCAGCAGGCGGGTCGCCAGGCGCTGGCGGGCCCGGGCCTGGGCGCGGATGGCGTCGCGGACCTGGTGGGCCGCACCGCCAATGATCCAGCGCGTGGCGATGGCGGCGGTGAGCGGCGAGGCCATGGCCGCCGTCGCCCGGATCGCGGCGCGGACCCGGCTCCCGGACCGACTGTCGGGCGCGACGAGGTAGGCGATGCGCAGGGCCGGGGAGACGTGCTTAGCCAGGCCGGCGATGTGGAAGGTGAGCTCGGGCGCGAGCGCGGCGAGCGGCGGCGGGGACTCCTGCGGCAGCAGGCCATAGGCGTCATCCTCGACGATGGGGACGGCGTGGGCGCGGGCGATGGCGACCAGGGCCGCCCGGCGCGCCAGGGACATGGTGGCCGTCGTCGGGTTCTGCACGGTGGGGGTGCAGCAGAGCGCCTTGACCGGATGGTCGCGGCAGGCGGCCTCGAAGGCCTCGGGCAGGACGCCGTCGGCGTCCATGGCCAGACCGACGATAGTGACGCGAAGCTGGGCGGCCAGGGCCTTGAGGCCCGGATAGGTCAGGGCCTCGGCGCAGATGACGTCACCCGGGGCCGCCAGGGTTCCGATCACCGCCAGCAGGGCGCCCTGGGCGCCGGGGCAGACGGTGACGCGATCAGGATCGAGGCCCGGCAGGCGGTCCTTCAGCCACAGGGCGCCGGCTTCGCGGTCGGCGAGCGCGCCGCCCGCCTCCTGGTAGCGCAGCAGCAGGTCCAGGCCCGCGGCCTGGAGTTCGCCCGCCTCGCGCCACAGCCGCGCGGTCAGGGCGGCGTCCTCGAAGTGCGGCGGCAGGTTCATGCTCAGGTCAACGGGACCGGCGGGCGGGGCCGGGGGCTGGGCCGACCGGACATAGGTGCCCTGGCCCACCCGGCCCTCCACCAGACCCCGGCGGCGGGCCTCGGCATAGGCGCGGCTGACGGTGGTGAAGTCGATGCCCAGGCGCTGGGCCAGGGTGCGCTGCGGCGGCAGCCGCGCGCCGGGCGCCAACCGTCCCGAGCCGAGGTCGGCGGCGATGGCGTCGGCGACGGCCAGGTAGACCGGGCCCTTAGCGCGGGTCAGGTCGGGGCGCCAGTCATCGCTCATGGTCATTTCCATACATTGAGGAATTGTATGGACTTTCGCCAAGACCCGCAAGGGTGTGGATTAGACCCATCTCCAACCATGACGGAGCTTGAGCCCATTTGCATGCAATCTTTATTGAATGTACATTTAGGGCGTCCTATATCCCCCATGCGCGCAGATCGGCCGCGAATTTTGAGGATCAAGCGACATGAACGCCAACCGGTCCGCCGGCGCGGGTTTCAAGCGGGGCCTGCAACGCCGTTGCCCCAACTGTGGTGAGGGCGCGCTCTTCCGCGGCTATCTCGCGGTGCGGCCCACCTGCGAGGCCTGCGGCCACGACAACGGCGCCTACCGCGCCGACGATGGACCGGCCTATTTCACCATCGTCCTGGTGGGCCACCTGGTGGTCGCGCCGTTGCTTTGCTTCCCGTTTATCTGGCAGGCGCCCCTGGCCTTCGTCCTGCCCTTCACCCTGTCCCTGGTGACCGCCACGACGTTGGCGCTGCTGCCGGTGGTGAAAGGCGCCTTCATCGGGGTACAGTGGAGCGCCCGGGCGACCACCACCCAATAGCCACCACCGGGCCTGGAGACCTCATGGCCCGAACCCTCCTGATCCTCGCGGCCCTGCTGGGCGGGGGGCTGATCGCCGCCCAGGCCTCGGCGCAGGACGCGGCCACCGACGCCTCGGCCGACCGGGGCCGGGACCTGGCGCTGAAGCACTGCAGCCGGTGCCATTCCCTGGAGCCGGCCGGGGCCAGTTCCGAGCCCGCCGCGCCGCCGTTCCGCGAGCTGTACAAACGCTATCCCATCGAGAACCTGGGAGAGGCCTTGGCCGAAGGCATCCTGGTGGGGCATCCGCAGATGCCGGAGTTCAAGTTCGAAACCGACGACGTCAACGCCGTGATCGACTACCTCGGCCGCATCCAGTCGGGAACCGCGACGCCGAGCCCCTAGCCCCAGAATGTGCATAACCGTTTGTTTGCCACTCCGTGGCTACAAGGAGATCACGCAGCGGAGGGAATAATGGCGGGAAACGCGACCTCATCACGGAAATCACTGTCCCTGGCCCTGGGAAGCGTGGCCAAGGCGCAGGCGGCCGTGCAGGCGCTGTCAAATAACTTCGACGGCTGGATGCGCGAGGAAGTGGTCAAGCTGGACGCCGCCCGCGAAGCCTTGCCCCGGGACGGCTACGGCATTGAGGCGGTCAGCGTCCTCTATATGCGCGCCCACGACATGAAGGGCCTGGCCCCCACCTTCGGCTATCCCCTGATCCACCAGCTGGCCGCGGGCCTCTGCGTGCTGATCGACGATGACGACCTGCCCTTTGAATCCCGCCTGCCGTTGATCGACGACCACATCGACGCGATCCGCACCCTGGCCAGCAAGAAGGTCAGAAGTCAGGCCGATCCGTTCGGCCGCAAGCTGGTGGCCCAGCTGGAGGGAGATCTCCGGCAGCTGATGGAAAGCTAGGGCGCGACCGCGCCGCCGTGGGTCTCGACCCAGCGGCGCAACAGGTTGATGTCGGCCAGGCCCGCCTGGTTGGCGACGATCTTGCCATCCTGGAAAACGAACAGGGCCGGGATGCCCTTGATCCCATACTGCGCCGAGAGCTGCGGCTCTGCGTCCACGTCGATCTTCACGAAGCGGGCGCGAGGCTCCAGTTCCGCCGCGGCGCGCTCGAAGATGGGCGCCATCGCCTTGCAGGGGCCACACCAGGCCGCCCAGAAGTCCACGATGATCGGGATGCCGCTGCTCGCCACATGCTTCCTGAACCGCGCGGTGGTGAGGCTGGCCGGGTGACCGTCGAACAGGGGCTGGTGACACTTGCCGCACTTGCCGGCCTTGGGATCGCGCCCCGGCGGCAGGCGGTTCACGGCGTCGCACTGGACGCAGACGATCTGGACGGACATGGCGGCCTCCTTGGTGCGCAACGCGCAGGACCTTAGATAGGCGCCGCGCGGCGGCGCGCTACATCCGGTCGATCGCCGCCGCAGCCGTCGCCGTCAAAAGAAACAGGCGGTCGGGCCGGGCCGGAAAAGGCTGGAAGCCGTAGCTCTTGTAGAAGGCGCGGGCCCAATCGTTCTTGGCGTCGACCAGGATCGCAAAGATGCCGAGGTCGGAGCCCGTGCCGAGAACCCGGCGGAGCGCATCGGCGAGGAGGAGTTCTCCCACCCCTTTGCCACGGACACGCTGGTCGCGCGCCAGCCGACCGATCAGGGCCGCCGGAATGGCGTCGTAGCGAGGCAGCTTCCCGGCCAACCTTTGCGGCAGGTCCGCCAGAGACAGGCTGAATGCCCCGAGACTGTAGAACCCCGCGATGCCGAGTTCATCGATGGCCACGAAGACGCGGGCGACGTTGCGGCGCTCGTCCTGACCGGCCTGCTTGTGGAACCAGGCGTCGAGATCAGATTCGCCACATCGAAAGCCTGCCCGGCCGTGACTCTTGCCGAGCGGCTGGATCGTAAACGTCAAGCGTCAGCTCAGTTGGTCGCGGTGGCGTCGAAGGGCTGTCACCAGCTTGTCGGTGGGCGGCGGCGGAGCCATTACGGCTTCGAGGAAGGCTTCCCGGTCGGCGCCCGTCAGCACCATCCGCTGGTGTTCGTCCAACACACGGCGCGCGCCCTCATAGGCAAGATCACCGGCCGTCAGTCCGCTCACCGCCATGGCGCGCTGGATGAGATCCTTAGCCGAGGCGGCGACTCGCAGTTCGATCCGTTCTTTCTTGAGTTCGCGTGTGCTCATGCGAAGAATGTACGGCAAATTGCCGTGCGACACAAGCCGGGCCTACGGCGTGAACAGATCCCCGCCGCCGCGCTCAATCCCGTCCCTGCGCAGGGTCTCGACGTTGAGCGCACCGGCGGACGGAGCCGCCAGGAATTCCGCCTGCGGCCGTGACAGGGTCAGCCAGTCGAGGCCGGCCTTGGGAGCGAGCGGGATGACGCCCCGGTCGTGATAGGGGGCGACGTCGGGGCCGGGGCTGGTGGTGAGCATCGAGAAACAGCCATCCTTGACGATGCCGGCGATCCAGAACCAGTCGTGGTCCGCCATCGTGAACTGGTGGCGGTCCTTCAGCTTCACCTTCGGCCCTTGCGGCGCGGTGTATTCGAAGAAGGCGTCGGCGAAGATCAGCACCCGGTCGTTGTGGCGGAAGTCGCGGCCCTCGGACTTGAAGTTGAACACCGGCTTGCCGCCCGGTCCGGGCCAGGCCCATGTGGTCATCGAGGCGACTAGCCTGTCATCCCGCAGCCGGAAGATCGGCGCGGTGTCGCGGATCTTCACGCTGGCCTTGCCCGACAGGTCGTTGGGGGTGTGGTCGTTCTCCCACGCAAACAGCGGCGGGGCGTCGAAGACCTTCGCGAACTCAGCGAGCAGCTCGTCCAGGGACTTTTTGCGCGCGTACTCGTTGCACATCAGTCGACGCACATTCCCGGGCCGACCTGACCCTTCACCACGGTGGTGAAGCAACCGCACGGGTCGGAGGTGGCCTGGCACTGACCGGTGACGGGCGCAGCGGGATCGCTGGGCGCCTCGCCCTGATAGAGGCAGCGACCTTGGCAGTCGGACTTGTCGGAGCAGGACTTGCCGGCGTCGGCATAGGCGATGACGCAGGCGGGCCTCTGCATGCGGCAGACGGGCCGGACCGCGCCGCCCTTGGCGGTGCAGGCGGCGACATCCGGGCCCGCGGCGCTGACGATGGGCGGGGGCGGGGCGGGAGCGCAGGAGACCATGAGCAGGGCCAGGGCGGCGGCGAGGATTGTTTTGAACATGGTCGGACTAGACCATGCGCCGTGAGCTAGGCCAACAGCCGCCCGCAGGCGTGCGCCATGCGCTCGCCGAGCTGCGCGCCATAGGTGGGGAACAGGTGCGGCTCGATGGCTTCCAGCTCCATGAGCAGCAGGCCGTGGGCGGTGGGTATCACGTCCACACGGCAGGCCAGGGCCGGGACGGGCAGGGCGGTGACGAAGGTCCGGGCGGTCTCGATCTCGGCGGGACTGGGATCATAGGGGTGCTCGCCGCCGCCGTGGATCACATGGATGCGATAGTCGCCGCCGCCGGGCAGCTTGCGCACCGCGTGGCTGTAGTCGCCGTCGACGAAGATGAAGGAGACCTCGCCGGTCGTCATGATCTCCGGGACCAGGGGCTGGGCGAACTGGCCGGGCTGGATGATCACCCCTTCGGCCTCCGCGCGGGTGAGCCGCGACTGGCCAAAGCCGCCGCCGCCCACCACCGGCTTGAGGATGATCTCGTCGGCGCCGAAGGCCTCGAAGGCGGCCGAGGCCGGCGTGGGGGCGTCGACGAACAGGCTGGGAATGATCGGCAGGCCTTGGGCGGCCAGTCCCTGCAGGTAGCGCTTCGACAGGTTCCAGCGGACCAGGGCCGGATCGTTGGCCACGGGGGCCAGGCTTACCGCGCGGTCCAGGAAGGCCAGGAACTCCGCCTCGTGATCCACATAGTCCCAGGTGGTGCGGATCAGCAGCAGGTCGAAGCGGGCCGGATCACAGGCCCGCCAGTCGGCCTCCGACAGCGACCAGCCGCGCGCCTCGAACGCCGGGGTCAGGGCCGCCAGCTCCCGGTCGTGCTCGTAGGCGTCCGGCCTGCGCCGCTGTGCCGTGGTGAGGCAGTCGGCGCAGGCCAGGTAGGCGATCCGCTTCAGGAAACCATTTCCTCGCGGATGGTGCGGCGCGCGATCCAGAACAGGCCCGTGGCCACGACGCCCAGGAAGGCCGAGATGATCAGAGCCCACCGGACGCCTTCGGCCGAGCCAAGCTGCATCGGCCCGTTGGCCAGCACGTCGGAGAGGATGCCGACGAACAGCGGCCCGAGGCCCAGGCCCACCAGGTTGATGATGAACAGCAGGATCGAGGCCGAGGTGGCGCGCATCTGCGGCGGCACCAGGCTCTGGGCGCTGGCATAGACCGGCCCGTACCAGAGCGAGCCGAGCAGGCCGGGCAGGATCAGCAGCCAAAGGGCCCAGAAGGCCGAGGGCAGCAGGATGGCGGTGGCGTAGATGAAGGGCGAGATCAGCGAGGCGACGGCCGGGACGCTCATATAGGCGCGGATGTCGCGCTTGGCGGCCCAGTCGGCGATGGCGCCGCCGGCCCAGGAGGAGATGATCCCGGCGGTCCCGCCCATCAGGCCGAGCGCCAGACCCAGGAAGCCGATGGAGCCCAGGCCGAACTTGTCGGCCATCTGGGCCACTTCCTCGGCGTGGTTGCGCAGGAAGAAGGAGGCGGTGAACGGGGCGTGGCCGTAGCCGATGAAGGCCTTCACGGCGGCGCCGAAGGCGATGAACCAGAACACCGGCTTGCCGCGCAGGTATTTCAGGGTGGCGGCGAAGTGGCCCTTGCCGGGCGCATGGGCCGCGGCGGCCGCCGCGCTCATGGCGTTCCGCGGCTCCTTGAGGGTGAGGAAGACCACCACGGTGAACAGCAGGCCGGGCACGCCGGCCAGCAGGAAGGCGGTACGCCAGCCGTAGGCGTCGGCGATCAGCCCGCCCAGAGCCAGGCCCAGCAGACCCCCCAGGGGCGTACCGATGGAGAAGAAGGCCAGGGCCGAGGCGCGCTTTTCCTTGGGCGCATAGTCGGCGATCAGGGAGTGGGCGGTGGGGGTGCAGCCCGCCTCGCCGATCCCGACCCCGATGCGGGCGCCGATCAGCTGAGCGAAGCTGGTGGCCTGGCCGCACAGCACGGTGAAGCCCGACCAGACGGCCAGCGAGCCGCCGATAATCCAGACCCGGTTGAAGCTCTCGGCCAGGCGGGCGATGGGCAGGCCAAGCACCGTGTAGAACAGCGCGAAGGCCAGGCCGGTCATCAGGCCCAGCTGCCAGTCGGCCAGGCCGAGGTCGTTCTTGATCGGCTCGGCCAGGATCGTGACGATCTGCCGGTCGAGGAAATTCAGGGTGTAGACCGCCAGCAGGATCACCAGGGCGTAGCGGCGGTAGGCGTCGGAGACCAGGGGAACGGCGGGGCTTGAGCCGTCAGAAATACTGGCGCCGATGGGGGCCGGGGCGGAAGCCTCGGTCATGATGGGGTTTCCTCAAATTTTCTAAAGATTGGAGACACTAGACGGCGCCCGCCCGCGCAAGCCAATAGCTGCTGCGTGATTTGGGCGAAGGATTTTGCGCGATGGAACTGCTTATCGGCACACGGAAATGGTCAAGCTGGTCGCTCCGGCCCTGGCTTGCGATCAAGCGGACCGGAGCCCCCTTTGCCGAGACCCTGATTCCGCTGCGCCAGGAGAACAACCAGACCTATGAGGCCATCCGACCGGTCTCCAGGTCGGGCCTGGTCCCGGCCCTGAAGGACGGCGACCTGGTGGTGTGGGACTCTCTGGCCATCTGCGAGTACCTGGCCGAGAAATTTCCCGCCGCGAAACTGTGGCCCGAGGACGCTCGCGCCCGCGCCCTGGGCCGGTCGGCGGCCGCCGAGATGCACTCCGGCTTCCAGGCCCTGCGCCAGGAATGCAGCATGGCCCTGGAGATCGAACCGCACGAGGCCGAGCTCTCGGAGGCGGCGGGCCGGAACGTCGCCCGCATCACCGAGCTGTGGAACGAGCTGCTGGACCGGTTCGGCGGCCCCTTCCTGCTGGGGGAGTGGTCGATCGCCGACGCCTTCTACGCGCCGGTCGCCAGCCGCTTCCGCACCTATGGGATCAAGCCGCAAGGCGCGGCGGGCAGGTATGTGAACACCATTCTGGCGACGCCGGATTTCCTGGAATGGGAGGCCGCGGCGCGCGCGGAATAGCTCCCCCGTCTACCGGCTTCAAAACCCGGCGTGATCCCGGTTTCGTGTTGCGTAGACCGCGGTCAGGCGTTGGCCCACTCAGCGCGGGCCGGGCGGTCGGGTTTGACGGTTCTGCCCCACCTGCTGCCAAAGGGTCTGCACCAGTCCCACCGTCCAGCAGACCGGGCATCCCCGCAACGCGATCAGGGCGATGATCACGAGAACCACCGAAGCGGCGATGGGCCCAGGTCCCGGCACAGGCGCAAGCACAATCGCAGCAGAAACGCCTGCAAGGCCTACCGCGCCGCGCACCAGATGCTCAGTGATCGATTTGCTAGCGAACATTCTTATAGGCCCTCTTTAAGGTACTCGTGGAGAAGTCCTCGCGCCCGATGCAGCCTCGCTTTGACGCCCTCCCGAGTTGCACCGAGTTTGAGGGCGATTTCGTCGATCGTGAGTTCTTCCATGTCGCGCAGAACGATCACCTCCCGGTAGGAATGAGGCAGGGACTCAATCCCTCGCGCGACGTCGATCCGAAGCTCAGCCGTCGGCATGCGCGCAAAGCGGCGGTCTATGGCTTCGGCTTCCTGGGCGTAGGGAACCTGGAGCACGCGCAGCGTCATCCGCAGGCAGTAGCGATCCACTATGCGGAATAGCCAACCCGCGACGGCCCCAACGTCGCGCAGGGCGCCGACCTTCCGGTAGAGGACGATCAAGGTCTCTTGGACGGCGTCTTCAATATCGACGGAACTACGGCAGCTTCGCCGCGCATACCGTCTGATGTCGGTTTGCGCCGCGCGCAGCAATTCTGTGATCGCCTGGGTGTCCCCCGTCATGGCGAGCGTGACCATCTCCTCGGTTAGTGCAGTGGCCACGACCTTCTCCCCCCCGCCAAGGTTACTTCAGCTTTCGCCCGGCGACCGCGCAGGCTGGGCAATACCCGATAAAGGCTGTCACAACGGTGGTGAGCCCTACCGCGGCGATGATGTAGCCCACTGGGGCGCCCCGGATGCCGGGACCCAATAACCCGCAGGCGAGCATCAACACGCCGGCCACGCCGCGTGCGACCCGCTCCCATATCGGCAAGTTCCTTTTGAACACCACTGCATATCCTCCATGGCCGCTGGACGCGGTCATTGAGAAGGTGGCGCCAAGGCGCGGTTTCGGTTCGCGTCCGGCGAAATATATCTCTGCGAACCGAATTCGGGGCTGAGCGCCACTAGCTCCTTGTCGGCCGATGGGGCCGATTAAGGAGAGTCCCATGCTTGTTCGTGTCTTCGCCACCGCCTTACTCGCCTGCACTGTCCTGGCGGGCGCCCCAGCCTTCGCCGGGGAATTCAAGTCACTATCCCTGGCTGCCTTTCAGGAGGCTGCCGCCAAGGGCCGCCCCATCGTCTTACATGTGCGCACCCCGGACGGAGCCCTATGCAAGGCGCAGCATGCCGTGCTGGAAAAGTTGATGAAGGAGCCAGCATTCTCGAACCATGTCGTATTCGAGATCGACTTTGCGTCTCAACCCGCCGCGGTGGCGATGACCGGCGCGAAGCTCCCCGCGACCCTGATCTTCAATCGCGGGCAGACGGAGATGGGGCGGCTAACGAGCGTCACCGAGGAATCGGCCATCCGTGCGCTCCTTACCAAATAAGCCGTAAGACCCAGCCGCGTCGTCGGAGAGCCTCCACGGTGCGGCTGCCAAATTTGGTTCGCCTCTGGCATGGCAGCCTCACCAAGCACTTCGCGTAGGCGAGACATAGCCGCGAGCGAACACTCGATTGCACTCGTGACCGGATATTCTCAACGTTGGCCAGGGACCCAAAGCCGGCGCCGGCTTCTGTGTCGGGAGCCGACCTTCCCGGAACTCTGAGCTCATTTCCTAGCTCAAAGCAGCATCATGGCGCCGTAGTCGAGGTCGCAGTGGATCACCGGCTTTCAACGGCTTGTAGTTCACGATCAGCATCTGCAGGGCGTCGGCCCCGCTGCGGGTCACCGCGATCTCGTCGGACTGGCAGCCCACCTGCCGCGCGCGGTTGTCAGGCGACAGTTTAATGGACAGGGTCGCGCGAACAGGAGGATCGCCCATGCCCACCACGGATCTCGAATACGCCGCCGACGGCGCGGCCATGGTGGGGCGGCTGTTCACCCCGGACGGGTCTGCCAAGGGCGCCGCCGTGCTGGTGGCCCATGAGGGGCCCGGCCTGTCGGACCACACCTACACCATCGCCGGGCGGTTGGCCGACCTCGGCTACATCGCCTTCGCCCTCGATTATCACGGCGGCGGCCAGGCGGTGGAGATGGACGTGGCCCGGGGCCGCATCGGCGCCTGGCTGGCCGATCCCACCGGCATCCGGACGCGGGCCACGGCGGCTCTGGCCGTCCTCACCGCCCAGCCCGGTGTCGACCCCGCCCGTGTCGCCGGCATCGGCTACTGCTTCGGCGGCACCACGGTGCTGGAGCTGGCGCGGTCCGGCGCGGCCCTGGCCGCTGTTGTGGGCTTCCACTCGGGCCTTGGCACGGCCCGGCCGCAGGACGCCGCCAACATCAAGGGCAAGGTGCTGACCCTGATCGGCACGGCCGACCCCCTGATCCCCCCCGCGCAGCGCGCCGCCTTCGAGGCCGAGATGAGCGCCGCCAGGGTCGACTGGCAGATGCACCTCTATGGCGGCGTCGCCCATAGCTTCACGAACCCCGAGGCCGACGGCTCCCGCATGCCCGGCATCCTTTACGACGCCGCCGCCGACCGCCGGTCCTGGGGCGAGATGCTGGCGCTCTTTGCGGAGACCATCGGCTAGGTGGAGCCCGAGATGAACGTCCAGCGGTTCGCGGCTTTTTCCGATGGCGATACCGGCGGCAACCCCGCCGGCGTGGTCCTGTGCGACCGCTTGCCACCGGCTGAGTTGATGCAGCAGGTCGCCGCAGAGGTGGGCTATTCGGAGACCGCCTTCGCGGCGCCGTCCGGCGATGGCTGGCGGGTGAGGTACTTCGCGCCTCAGGTCGAGATTCCGTTCTGCGGCCACGCCACCATCGCCCTGGGCGCAGCCCTGGCCCAGGAGAACGGCGAGGGGGTCTTCCCGCTGCAGCTCAACGACAGCGCGATCACCGTCGAGGGGCGGCGAACCGGCCCGGTGATGTCGGCTGCCCTGCAGTCGCCGCCGACCCGCAACGCGCCGGCGTCCGCCGACAGGGTCGCCGAGGCCCAGGCCCTGTTCGCGCTCTCGGCCAGCGACCTGGACCCGCGCATCCCGCCCGCCATCGCCAATGCCGGCGCCAACCACCTGATCCTGGCCCTGAGGCGCCGCGAGCGGCTCTCGCAGATGGCCTACGACCTGGAGTCAGGCCGAGCCTTCATGGCGGCCGCCGCCCTCGCCACCGTCAGCCTCATTGTCGCCGAGACCGTCCAGCTGTTTCACGCCCGCAACGCCTTCGCGGTCGGCGGCGTCTACGAGGACCCCGCCACCGGCGCGGCGGCGGCGGCCCTGGGCGGATACCTCCGCGACCTCGCCTGGCCGCACGATGGCGCCATCGACATCATCCAGGGCGAGGACATGGGCATGCGGTCGCTGCTGCACGCCCAGATCCCGCCGGAGCCCGGCTCCAGCATCCGCGTCTCAGGCACGGTGCGGCGTCTATAGGGACCCGTCGGGACGCCTCGTGGTGAGACCTCAACGGTCAAATGTCGGCCAATGTCGATGGTCGGCCAGCGCCGCGCCACGCCTCGATAGCAGCCCGGCGGCCCACCGAGCGCCGGCTCGCGACCCGGTCCAAGGCCTCTTATCTTCCATCCGCGACGGCCGACTGGTGCGGGTCAGGCGGTGGCCTTCCAGCGCTCGAACATCTGGCGGAAGGCGTCCTCCAGGATGGCCGTGAAGCCGGCCTCGTCGCGGAGCGGGGAGGCCTCGAAGCGGGGGCGGACCTGGGCGCGCAGGGCGTCGAGGGCGGGGATGTCGGCGGTCAGGGCCAGGGCCTTGGCGACATAGTCGTCCCAGCTTTCGGCGACCAGCTGATGCAGGCCGAGCGGCTCCAGCCGCAGGGTCCCGATGCGGCTGTAGAAGTCCGGCCCGCGCAGGGTCAGCAGCGGCACGCCGTTGGAGACCGCCTCCGAGGAGGTGGTGCCGCCGGGAGCAGGCGAGGGGTCGAGCGCCAGGTCGATGCGGCCGAAGCTCTTCAGGTAGTCGGGCCCGGTGGAATGGCCCTCGAAGACGATCTGCGCGGCGGTCACGCCCTGGCCGAGGAAGCGGGCGAGCAGCGCCTGCTGCAGGACAGGATCGACGAAGTATCGGTACTTGAGCAGCAGCCGGGAGCCCGGCCGGCCCTTCAGGATCGCCGCCCAGGCCGCCACCGTGGCGTCGTTCAGCCGGGCCGGATGGTTGAAACTGGCGAAGGTGACGTGACCGTTCGTGAGCGCCGGCGTCGGCGTCGGGTCCAGGCGTTCGCCCGGCCGGAAAGGAACGGCGATGGGGCCGAGCCGCCAGATCTTCTCGACGAACAGCTCGTCGTCGTCGGCCGCCCGGGTGCCGTCGGCGTGCAGGACATAGTCGATGGCCGCCAGTCCGGTGGTCTGGACATAGTTGATCCAGGCGGCCTGCACCGGAGCGGGCTTCAAGGCGAAGATCCCCAGCCGCCCGCCGGAGGTGTGGCCCCACAGGTCCACCAGCACGTCGATGCCGTCGCCGGCGATCAGGCTGGCGGCGTCGGCGTCGCTGAGCGCGCCGATCCCGCGCACGGTGGTGGCCCGGATGCCCACTTCGGTCGCCGGGTCGGCGCAGTAGATGAAGACCTCGACGCGCTCCAGGTCGTGGTTCTCCAGCACCGGGACGATGAACTGGCGAAGCTGGCTGCGCAGCAAGGTGGGGGCGACATAGCCGATCCGCAGCTTGCGGCCCTTCAGGTCGGGATTGGCGAAGGGACGGTTCTCGGGGGCCGGGGCGTAAAGCTCAGCCCAGCGCCGCGCCTCGGCGGCGTGGAGGCGCACGCCGTCGTCTGCGAAGAAGCAGGCATAGAGCAGGAACTCGTGGGCCATCGAGCTCTTGAAGGTGTCGGCCGCGAGGGTGAAGGCGGTGATGGCCTCCGGGATGCGCCCCTGATGCAGCAGCGATAGGCCCCAGCGCATGATCACATTGAAGGGCGCGCCGGGCTGGGGCGCCACCTGGCCGAAGGCGGCCGAGGCCAGGCCCATCTTGCCTTCCGCATAGGCCCGGTCGCCGATCTGCAGGGCGTAGTTCGGCTCGGAGACGAAGCGGCCCATGTCGACGCCGTCCTGCTCGCTGATCTCCTGCAGGGCATGGAAGGTCTGGGCGTCGAGCAGCCACGACTGCTGCCCTTCCCTGTCGCCGACCGCGCCCAGGGCCGCGGCCCTGGCGTAGTGCAGCCGGTGATCGTAGATCGGGACCTCGATCAGGGCCTGCAGGCGGTCAACCGCCGCCACCACCGCGCCGCTCGCGATCTCGGACTGGGCCTGGGCGATCTGGGCGTCCAGGTCAGGCTCGTCGCCAGGAATGTCCATCAGGTCCTCGGCGGGAATGCATCGGCGGGCAAATCGCGGCTAAGTCGAGAGGTAGGATCATCCACTGACTCGGGCGAGGCAAAAGGTTGAGAACAGGGGTGCGACACCTGGCCAGGCGCCGCCCATGATCGCGGCGATCATGCAGCCCTACCTGCTGCCCTATATCGGCTATTTCCAGCTGATCGCCGCGGCCGATGTCTTCGTGGTCTATGACGACGTCCAGTACATGCGCGGCGGCTGGATCAACCGCAACCGCATCCTGCTGAACGGCGCGCCGCACTGGCTGACCCTGCCGGTGGCCCATTCCGGCGAGGTCCGCACCCAGATCCGCGACACCCGCTATCAGCTTAGCGAGGCCGCCCTGAGAAAGCTCTCGGGCCAGCTGGACGCCGCCTACCGCAAGGCGCCCCGGGCGGCGACGGTGAGGCCCCTGCTGGATGCGATCCTGGCGACGCCTGAGCCCAATGTGGCGCTGTTCAACGAGGCCGCCATCCGGGCGGTCTGCGACGCCTTGCGGATCGGCACGAAGATCGTCCGCGCGTCGGAGATCGGCCGCGACGCCAACCTGACCGGCCAGGATGCGGTGATCGACATCTGCCGCCGGCTGGGCGCCGATCACTACCTCAACGCCGCCGGCGGGGTGGACCTCTATCAGGCCGCGGCCTTCGCCGAGCGGGGACTGAGGCTGAGCTTCATCGCCTCCCATGCCCCGCCCTATCGCCAGTTCGCCGCGCCCTTCGTTGCCAACCTCTCGATCGCCGACCTGCTGATGTTCTGCGAGCCCGACCAACTGGCGCGGCAGGTGGCCGCCCATAGCCTGGTGGCGGCATGAGCGACCTGCCGGTTATCGGTCTGCACGGGGCGCCGCGTTCGGGCACCACCTGGATCGGTCAGATTTTCAACAGCGCCCCGGAGGTGGCCTTCCGGTTCCAGCCCTTCTTCGCCCACGCCTTCCGGCCGCGCGTCGATGCGGCGACCTCGGCGGCGGACCTGGACCAGATCCTGAAGGACATCGCGGCGACCGATGACGACTTCATCCTGCAGCGGGGCGGGAAAGTGGCCGACAAGGACCTGGCCTTCGCCAAGTCCGCCCCCTCCCATCTGGTCTACAAGGAGGCGCGCTATCATCATCTGCTGCCGACCCTGATGGAGATCCCGCGTTTCCAGGGTGTCGGCATCATCCGCGATCCGCTGGAGGCGCTGAGCTCCTGGAGGGCCGCGCCGCGCGAGTTCGATCCCGCTTGGGATTTCGGGGCGGAGTGGCGCGAGGCCGGCCTGAAGAACAGCGGGCGCATCGAGGAATTCTTCGGCTATGCGGGCTGGAAGCGCGCGGCCCTGATCTTCCAGGACATGGCGGCCAGACACCCCGACCGTTTCCGCATTCTTCGTTATGGCGACCTGACCGCCGATCCGGTCGGCGTGGTCAGCGCGCTGTTCGGTTTCCTGGGCGTGGGCATGAGCGAGCAGACGGCGACCTTCCTGGGGCGCTCCACCAGCCGTGACGACGGCGACACCTATGGCGTGTTCCGAGATCTCTCGCGCCGCGCCGCGCCCGATCTGCCGGACGCGGTTCGCCAGGCGGTGCTGGAGGACGTGGCGCGCTGCGACCTTGCGACCTACCTGGCCTAAGCGTTCGTTAACCACGAACATGGTCACTTGCGGGCTGTCTCAGGGTGGATCCCTTGCGCAGCGCCGCGACCGTCAAGCTTCCGACCATGGCCCCCGGCAATCTGCCGGTCGCCCGCCCGCGCCTGCCCAGCGCCGACGACATCCTGCCCTATCTGCGGCGCATCGATGAGGCCCGCTGGTACTCCAATTTCGGGCCGCTGCTGACCGAGCTTGAGCTGCGCCTGGCCAGCCGCTTCACCGACGGAGCCGTGGCCGCCACGGTGGTCAACGCCACCCAGGCCCTGACCCTGACGCTCCAGGCCATGGACCTGCCAGCCGGCAGCCTGGTGGCCACGCCCTCCTGGACCTTCGTCGCCACCGCCCACGCCATCGCCCAGGCGGGCCTGGTCCCCTGGTTCCTCGACGTCGATCACGCCAGCCAGATGCTGGATCCCGCCCTGGTCCGCGACCGGCTGGCCAGCGCGCCGGGCCAGGTCAGCGCGGTCCTGCCGGTGGCCGCTCATGGCGCGATGCCCGACGTTGAGGCCTGGCTCGCCTTCCGCGACGAAACGGGTCTGGCGGTGCTGCTGGACGCCGCCGCGGCCTTCGACGCCGCCCGCGACGCGCGCCTGCCCACCGTGGTCAGCCTGCACGCCACCAAGGTGCTGGGCCTGGGGGAAGGCGGGTTCCTGGTCACCGACGACGCGGCCCTGGCCTTCCGCGTCCGGCGGATGACCACCTATGGCTTCAACGGCACCCGCGAGGCGCAGATCGCCGGGACCAACGCCAAGCTGAGCGAATATACCGCCGCCGTGGGCCTGGCCGCCCTCGACAAGTGGCCCGCCGACCGGCTGCGCTTCTTCCTCGCCGCCCAGCACACCCGCATCGCCTTGGCCATGACCCCGTCGGTGGTCCTGCAGCCGGGTTGGGGTTCGGACTGGATCACCAGCGTTTGCGTCGTGCGTCTGCCGGAAGGCGCCGCGCAGGCCGCCACCGAGAGCTTGATGGCCCATGGCGTCGAGACCCGGCGCTGGTGGGGCCACGGCTGCCATCGCGACGCCGCCTTCGCGGGCTATCCCCGCACCGACCTGCCGGTCACGGAGCAGCTGGCCTGTTCGGTCATCGGCCTGCCCTTCGCCATCGACCTTGCCCGCGAGGACGTGGATCGTGTCGTCCAGGCCTTGAGGGCCGCGCCGGGGATCGCCTGATGAACGCCCAGAAGGCCGCCCATCTCCACCATCCCGCCGTCGAGGACTTCATCGCCGACGGCGCGCATCTGTTTGATCAGCCTGTGGACCCCGAGGCCTGCGCCGCCCTGCTGGCCGACATCCGCGCCGACCGCCACTTCGACCATCGGCTGTTCCTTACCGAGGCCGAGTTCGACGCCGACCCGCAATATACCGGCGTGAATCCCAGACCCGGCCGCAACCTGCTGGAGCGGTTCGAGGAGAAGCTGGCCTTCGTCGAGCAGGATCCCAATCTGGTGGACGCCGTGAGCGCCCTGCTGGGGCCCGGCTATACGATCCTCAACAAGAAGGTGGTCTGCGGGGTCTCCCAGACCTCAGTCCCAGCCTGGATCCGCGCGCGCATACTGGGCAATCCGGTGAATAACCTGGGCGCCTATGTGCGGCCGGAATATCGCGATGTGACCTACTTCTACGGCATCGATTTCCACCAGGACCTGATCGACTACAAGGAGCGTCCGGCCGACTTCCTGACCCTCTATGTCTACCTGCATCCGGTCAGCCGCCAGGACGCGCCGCTGTTCCTGCTGAAGGGGACCCACCGCCTCGGGGGCACGGTGTTCCCGCACGACCTGACCGCCACCTCCGACGCCTCCTGGACCTATCGCGACGGGCGGGGCGGCGAGGTGGAGACCGAGCAGCTGATCCTCACCGGCGGGGCGGGCTTCACCGGCATGTGGCACGCCTGCACCCTGCACGGCACCCAGCCGGACGCCGCCGACCACGAGCGGATCTCGCTGCGCTATCTGCTGGCGCAGGGGCCGGCGCGGGCGGGAATGGACGACGTCAACGCGACGCTACAGGGGCCGGTGAGCTTGACGCAGACGAGGATCGACCTCGACGCCGCCGGCGCGGCCCAGGTCAAGCGCAACACCATCAACCAGGCGTAAGCGCCTCGGTCAGCAGACGCGCGACTAGGTCGGCCACCTCATCCTGCCCCGCCGCGTCGGCGATCAGGTCCTGGCGCACCTCCAGCTCCAGATAGTCCAGGCCGCGCGGGTCTGCGTGCAGGGGGACGGTGTTGTCGGTGTCGTCCATCTTGTAGGGCTCGTTGTCGCCCGCGGCCTCTCCGAGCTCGCGTTGAAGCAGGGCCAGGACCCGGCTCGAAAACGCCGAGTCGCCCCGGTGCAGGACCCCCATCCGCCAGGGCCGCACGACGCCCTGCATCACCGGCGTGAAGCTGTGCAGCGACACCAGGATCGTCGGTCGGCCCGCGCGACGGTCCAGCTCGGCGCCGATGGCGTCCTGATACGGCTGGTAGATCTCCGCCCGCCGCGCGGCCTGGGTCTGGGTGTCCAGACCCAGATTGCCGGGAATGGTCACGCCGTCGCTGATCTCCGGCATCGCCGCTGGGGCGCCGGGCTTGCGGTTGCAGTCCACCACCAGGCGCGAATAGGTCTGGCGGATGAAACAGGCGTCGAGCCGGGCCGCCAGACGCTCGCCAAGGCCCGCCACCCCGATGTCCCAGGCGATGTGCGTGTCCATGTCGGCCGACGTCAGGCCGAGCCCATCGAGACGCCTGGGGATCGCCCGCCCGGCATGGTCGCCGATGAGCAGCAGGGGGCAAGCGCCGCCCACATTGGTGACATGAACTGGGGACGGATCGTCGCGGCGCAAGATTCGTTTAGACCTTGGCGACAAATCGGCCTCACGATCACTCAATGCCGATCCTTTCGATCCGCCACGTCACCCGCTACCGCTACCGCAATCCTGTGGCGCTGGGCGAGCATCGGATGATGCTGCGGCCGCGCGAGAGCTATGATCAGCGGATTCTGTCCTACGACCTGGTGATCTACCCGACCCCTGAGCGGCTGCGCTCGGTCCACGACGTGTTCGGCAACTGTGTCAGCGTGGCGGGCTTCAGCGGCCGCACCGAGGAACTGATCTTCGACAGCCAGGTGCGGCTGGACCACACACCCCTGCCGGCCTTCGCCGACGTCGAGGGGGAGGTGGAGGTCTATACCGGGGCGATGCCCTTCGATTACAGCCCCGAGGATCTGCCGGACCTCGAACTGTCGATGCAGCGCCACTACCCCGATCCCGAGGGTCTGATCGACGCCTGGGCCCGCCGGTTCGTCAAGCCGGTGGGCAGGACCAGCCTGCAGACCCTGCTCAGCGACATGACTCAGGCGATCTATGCCGAGTTCAAATACAACTCCCGCCTGGCCCTCGGCATTCAGGACCGCCTTGGAGACCCTGGCCCTGCGCAGCGGAACCTGCCGCGACTACGCCGTCCTGATGATGGAGGCGGCCCGCAGCCTCGGCCTCGCGGCCCGTTTCGTCTCGGGCTACATCTACAGTCCGATGGTGGGGGCCGGATTGGGCCGCGCCAGCGCCGGCCACACCCACGCCTGGGTGCGGGTCTACCTGCCGGCCTGCGGCTGGGTGGAGTTCGATCCTACCAACGGCATTGTCGGCAACGCCGATCTTGTGCGTGTCGCCATAGCTCGTGATCCGCGCCAGGCCGTGCCGCTGCACGGAAGCTGGTCAGGTCGGCCGTCCGACTACCTTGGCATGGAGGTGGAGGTTGATGTCCGGGACGAAGGCGAGCTCGATGTGCAACCTATGCCCGTCCGAGCCATTGGCGGAGGCGGATAGCGGCAACCCAGGACCCTGATGCGTATTCAAACGGGCTTCGAAATTATCTACGACTGCCCGGCGCCGGTCCCTATGCTGCTGATGCTGAGCGTTCACCCCAGCCGGCGGCACAACCTGGAAACCCCCGACTGGCTGCGCACCGATCCGATGCTGGACGTGCGCCAGTACCTGGATGGCTGGGGCAACATCTGCAGCCGTATCCTGGCGCCGGCCGGCCGCCTAACGCTCTCCGCCGACTTCATCATCGCCGATGATGGCCAGCCCGACGTGATCTCACCCCTCGCGACGCAGGCGGCCGTCGAGGACCTGCCGGAGGATGTGCTGATCTTCCTGCTGGGCAGCCGCTACTGCGAGACCGACCGGCTGAGCGACATCGCCTGGTCGATGTTCCAGTCAACCGAGCCCGGCTGGCCCCGGGTCCAGGCCATCGTCGACTGGGTGCACAATCACATCCAGTTCGGCTACGAGCACGCCCGGCCGACCATGACCGCTTTCGAGGCCTATTGCGAAGGCCGGGGGGTCTGCCGCGACTACGCCCACCTGGCGGTCGCCTTCTGCCGCTGCATGAACATCCCGGCGCGCTACTGCACGGGCTATCTTGGCGACATCGGCGTGCCTGTGGTCGGCGAAATGGATTTCAGCGCCTGGTTCGAGGTCTATCTGGGGGGCGGCTGGCACACCTTTGATGCGCGCAACAACACGCCCCGCATCGGCCGTGTGCTGATCGCCCGCGGCCGCGACGCCACCGACGTCGCCATCGCCAACACCTTCGGACCCGCCATCCTCAGCGGCTTCAAGGTGGTAAGCCACGAGGCGCCGGACGCGGCATCAAGGTCACACTCCGGCGCTTGAATCCGAGGGGGCTCGTCAAGCGCGGCGATCAGACCACCAGCACCCAGGCGACCATGAAGACCACAGCGCCCAGGGTGGTCCAGAGCAGCATGTTGACCAGCATGCGGATCATGCCCCGCTCGTGCTCATCGACGACCCCGAGCGCGTCGCAAACCGCGTTGGCAGGCGCCATCAGGAGATGGAACATGGTCAGTCTTTCGTATGGGCCGGGGTAAGGTCCGGCAGGGTGGCGGCGCGAAGCCAGGATGCGCCTTCGGTCTGGGGCGATAGCCCGCCCAGGCCGAAGGCCAACAGCCAGAGGGTCTTGAGGCCCTCGGCGGCGATGTAGATGACATGCAGAGGCGACGGCGGCGGCACGGCGCCGGCGATAATGGCTGCGACGCGGGCATCGAGCCGCGGCAAGAGCCACAGAGATTGGGTGAGGATGACTCCGGCGGGAACCGCCAAGGCCAGCCACCAGCCGCGTGGAGGCGTCGAGATCGCCCCGAGGCCGACGAGGCCAAGCAGCAGGCCGATCTCAACGCGATTGTAGAGGTGGAAGGTTTGCCGCCCCACGTCCAGCGCCACAGTCAGGCTCAGGCTGGGCGCGAGAAACTTGGCCGGGGTCGCCAGGAAGGCGACGCCCAGGGTCAGGCCGGCCCATAGCAGGATGAGCCCAGGGCCGAGACGGCTCGCGCGGCTGCTCTCGGAAGGGCCGGTCACGACACGGCCCTTTCAGTGTGTGGCGGTAGTTCGCCGCGAGTGGCGGCGATCCCGTACTGTAGGCTCTGGGCGATCATTTCGGACTTGGCGACGAACAGGGCCGCGGCCTCCGGCGGACACATCCTTTCAGCGCTTTGGCGGAACAGATGCAGCCAGCGGGCGAAATGGGTCGCCTGGATCTCGGGGATTTTCGTGTGGGCGACCATGGGAGAGCCCCGAAACCGGCCGGTCATCAGCATCACTGACGACCAGAAGTCACAGAGCTTGGCGAGGTGGGCGTCCCATTCCTCGCCGATGATCCGGTTGAAGATCGGGCCGAGGGCCGGGTCGGTGCGGACTGTGGCGTAGAAGCCGTGGACCAGATCGTGGATCATCGTCTCAGTGACGCCGACGGCGGCGCCGGGACCAAGCCGGAGAACAGATGGCGAAACGGATGTCGAGGTCATGAGAGCGGTCTGTCGGCTTGCGATTTAAACATGTATCTACAATATTGCTTTATGGCTGGCTAGGCCCCCGCGCCGATCGGTCGCGCCCGCCAGCGAGCAGGAGCGACCGTGTTCATCACCGCCGGACAGACGCCCAACCCCGACGCCATGAAATTCATGCCGCCGACGGACGCCTGGGCGGGGCAGGCCTTGCCGGACCTGGAAGGCGACCTGACCGCCACGCTGCTCGCCCTGCCAGGGGTTGGCGGGGTCTTTGTCGCGCGAGGCTTCGTGACGGTGACCCGGACCGCTGGGCTGCCCTGGGCGGGGCTGAGGCCCAAGGTGATCGCCGCCCTAAGCGGCGTCCTGGAACGGGCGGGTCGCGTTCCGGCGCAGGCCACCGCGCGGGTCGATGCGCCGGAGGCGTCTGGCGGGGTCGACCTGGAGGCCGAGATCCGCGGGGTCCTGGACAGGCATGTGCGGCCGGGCGTGGCCCGCGACGGCGGGGATATCGTGTTCGAACGCTTCGACGTCGGGACTGGCGTGCTCTGGATCCGCATGCGCGGCGCCTGCGGCGGTTGCCCGTCGGCGCGCCTGACCCTGAAGGGCGGAGTGCAACGGATCGTCCAGCACTATGTGCCCGAGGTGGCCGGCGTCGAAGAAGTCGCCGACGAAACGTCGGCGGTCGTCTCGGTGGGCGAGAGGTTGAAGGCCTGGGCCGCACGTCACGATCACCGCTCTGGCCCTCCGGCCCGGACGACTTTCAGCCACCAGGGCCGGCCGATCAGTACAGAACGCCTGTAGATCACGATGCGCTTAGACGGAATCGTCTGAGCGTTGAATCGGGATTTAATTCAAAGGCATGGAGCCGGATTCAGACTTCGAAAGAAGCCATCCGGCTCTAAGGGTCGACGAACCCGACGGGTGGTCCACGGTCCAGCAGGGCCAGCAGAGCGCCCTGGTTGGCCACCAGGTCGGCGAGGCTGTAGCCGTCCAGGACCTGGAGGAAGGCGGCGCGCGCCTCGTGCAGGGCGCGCCGCAGTTTACAGGCGGGGGTGATAACGCAGGCGCCGTTGACGGGATCAAAGCAGGGGACCAGGGCCATGTCCGGCTCGGTGCGGCGCACCACCTCGCCCAGAACGATCTCCTCGGGCTCACGGGCCAAGCGCAGGCCGCCGCCCTTGCCCCGCAACGTCTCGACATAGCCCGCCAAGCCGAGCTCATAGACCACCTTCATGAGATGGTTGCGGGAGATTCCATAGCTTGCGGCGATCTCCGCGATGGTGGGCAAGCGGTCGCGATGCAGGGCCACATACATCAGCACCCGCAGCGAGAAGTCGGTGTAGACGGTCAGTCGCATTCTTGCCCTTCAGCTGACTCTGCCAGCCGAGGATAGCATCTAACGCCTTGGAATCCGCCGCGCCGCGATTTGGAAATCCTAGCCCACGGCTCTATGCCGGCGCCTTCGCCCGCATCCGCTCGTAGGCCTCAAGGGCCCGCTGTCGACCGAAGGCATGGTCGACGATCGGTCTGGGGTAGGTGGCGCCCAGCCGCACGCCCGACCCAGCCAGCACAGGCGCCGGGGCGGTCCAGGGCGCGTGGATCACCTTGGCGGGCAGTCGGGCGAGCTCCGGGACCCAGCGGCGGATGTAGTCGCCCGGCGGATCGAACTTCTCGCTCTGGAGCACGGGGTTGAAGATGCGGAAATAGGGAGAGGCGTCGGCGCCCGAGCCCGCCACCCACTGCCAGTTGCCGGCGTTCGACGCGTGGTCGGCGTCCACCAGGGTGTCCCAGAACCACTGCTCCCCCAGCCGCCAGTCGATCAACAGGTGCTTGGTGAGGAAGGAGGCCACGATCATACGCACGCGGTTGTGCATCCAGCCGGTGGTCCAGAGCTGGCGCATGCCGGCGTCGACGATGGGGTAGCCTGTGGCGCCGCACTTCCAGGCGTCCAGGCCTTCGGGGTCCTCGCGCCAGGGGAAGGCGTCGAACTTCGGGTCGAAGTTGACCTTGGCGAGATCCGCCGTGCGGGCGATGGCGGCGTTGAACTCGCGCCAGCCGAGCTCGGCCAGGAACTTCTCCGTCTCCCCGTCGCCGGCCTCGCCGTAATGCGTCGCGGCCTGGGCGGCGCGCCAGCAGGCCTTGGGGCTGATCTCGCCGAAATGCAGGTGGGGAGACAGCCGCGACGTGCCCTCGACGGCGGGCCGGTCGCGGTCGATGGGATAGGTTCTCAGGGCCCGGTTGGTGAAGGATTCCAGCGCGGCGCTGGCGCCGGCCTCACCGGGCCGCCAGTCCCCGAACCCCTTCGACCAGTCCGGCGCCCGGGGGTGCAGCCGCCAGTCGGCGAGAAGGTCTGAGGCGGGCCAGGCGGCAGGGGCGGGCAGGGCGCCTGGCGCGGAGACCCGCCCGCTGTCGCTGACCGCCTGCCGGGCCGCGCGCCAGAAGGGCGTGAAGACGCTGAACGCGCCCCCGGCCTTGGTCCTCACCTCATCGGGGTTCAACAGGTGGCCGCCGTTGAAGCGACGGGGTTCGACGTCCTGAGCCTGGAGCGCCGTGGCGAGCGCCTTGTCGCGCTCGGGGTAACCGGGGTCGAAGAGGGCGTTCCAGAACACGGCCCCTGAGCCGGTCTCACGGGCCAGTCCGGCGACGACGTCGGCGGCGACGCCGCGGCGCAGGATCAGCCGCGAGCCCACGGCTTCGAGATCGGCGGTCAGTGAGGCCAGGGACTTGTCCAGCCACCAGAGAGAGGCCGCCCCCGGCGCGCGCAGCCCCGGCGTCTCGTCCAGCACATAGAGCGGGATCACCGCACCGTCGGCGCGCACCGCCGCCTCCAGCGCCGGGTTGTCGGCCAGGCGCAGGTCCCGGCGGAACCAGACGATCGTGGGTGCGGGCATCAAAAGAACTCGTCGAGGAACCGGTAGAAGTCGAGGCGGGTCTCATCCAGCTCAGCGAGAGGATAGTGGGTCCGCAGCAGACGTACGGCGTCGACCTGCGGATGGTTGCGTTTGGCCGACCGCAGGAAGAGCGCCAGATCCTGATAGCGGTCGGCGATCCCGAACCGGCCGAGGTCGATGAGCGTGACACACGCGCCGCCGTCCCAGACGAAATTGGGCAGGCTGGCGTCGCCGTGCGCCAGGACCAGGTCCTCCGTCGCGGGGACCATGACGGCGAGCTGGGTCCAGGCCTCCGCCGCCGTGAGGCCCAGGCGCTCGGCGTCGAAATCGGTCTCGTCGACCGCGCCGTCCACGAGGCGGGCTTGCGCCTCCACGAGCTTGAGGGGCAGCCGCTGGTCAAAGGGACAGTCGGCGATAGGGACGGCATGCAGGACGGCCAGGGCTCGGATGGTGGCGGTCAGAGCCGCCTCCGCATCCGCCGCCGGGACATGGGAGAGGGCGGCGCCCGGCGCGGCGGCCATGACCAGGGCAAGGTCATCGGCCACCGGGCCCGACCACAGCACTTGAGGGACGGGCGCCTTGCCGGCGAGCCAGCGCAGGACGCCGGTTTCGCGCTCCAGCGCGCGGGCGTTCCAGGTCTCTGAACGCCTGGCGATCTTGACGAAGGCCCCGCCGCACCGCGCCACCAGATCGCCCGACCGGCCATGGTCGATGACCTCCGGCTCAGGGTCCGCCCCCAGCCCCGCCGCCGCCAGAACCCGCGCGATACGCACCTTCAGCCCTTTGTTAAGCGCCATCGCCCTAGTCTCTCACCTCAGATCGCCACTGACGGAAGCCCAATCGCGATGGACGGTGCCCAGCCTGCCCAATTCCGCTCCGCCCGCCGGACCAGCGAACGCATCCACATCCTCGGGGGCGACATCGACCTGGTGCGTCCTGAGGAGGTGATGCACCACATCGGCCGGTTCATAAGCGCCGGCAAGAAGGCGATCATCGCCAACCACAACAGCCACAGCCTCTATCTGCTGAAGAAGCGCCCGGAGCTGGCCAGCTTCTTCGCCAAGGCCGACCTCATCGAGATGGACTCCACCCCGGTGATCTTCTTCGCCCGGCTGCTGGGGATGCCGAGCCGCACCTTCCACCGCTGCAGCTATGTGGATTTCCGTCCGCTGTTCTGGACCATGGTCGCGGCCAAGGGTTACCGCGTCTTCTATATCGGCGGCGCGCCGGGCGTTGTTGAGACCGCTTCGGAGCGGCTGACGGCCAAGTATCCCGGCGCGGTGATCGGCGGTCGGGACGGCTATTTCGACGCCACCCCCGGCTCGCCGGGCAACACGCAGGCCCTGGCCCAGATCGCCGCCTTCAAGCCCGACATCCTGTTCGTGGGCATGGGCATGCCCCGCCAGGAACTGTGGATCGAGGCCAACCTTGAGGCCCTGCCCAACTGCGTGATCATGCCGGTGGGCGCGGCCTTCGACTACGAGGCCGACGTCCAGGTCGCCCCGCCGCCGTGGATGAGTGACGCGGGCCTGGTCTGGGCCTTCCGCCTGGCCCAGGAACCGCGGCGGATGTTCGCCCGCTATTGCCTGGAGCCCTGGGCCTTGTTGCCGCTCGCCTTCAAGGACGTCGCCGCCGCCATCGCGAGGCGCCGGGCGCCGCCGCAGGTCACCACCTCGGCCTGAGGAATGGGCGCCGTCAGGCGTGGCCCTCCCGGATTCCCAGGCGGCTCCGACACCTCTCTCCCAGGATCCACAGGCGCCCTCCATCAAGGTCAGGGCGGGAACCATCTCCGGCGCGTCGCATTACCGGCGATGGCGAGTGCGCCAAGGAGCTTGAAATGTTTAGGTTTGTTCTGACTGCCGCGGCGGCGGTTCTGATCGCCGCGCCTGCCTCTGCGCAGATCACCCTGTCGCCAGGAACCGGCGCAGCTTCCACCACCGGTTCGAACGGGTCGCCTGGGGGCATCGCCGCGTCATCCGCAGCGGTGGGTCCCAATGTGTCGGGGGTCGGGGCGACCAGCCCCTTGACCGAAATGTCGGCGTCGGGAACTCAAGCGGCAGGCAACAATGCGGCCGTCGTGCGGATTGCGGTTCCTAAGGTCGGGCAGGCCGTGAGCGATCGAGACGGCGTCTCGCTGGGCGTGATCGAGCGAGTCTACACAGTCCGCGGCAAGAAGCGCCTCGCCCTGCGTTCCGAAGACCGCGCAGCGTGGATTCTTGCATCGACGGTGTTGTCCACCTCGACCGCCGGTCTTGTCAGCACCAGGAGTCGGGCTGAAGTCTACGGCCGTCGTCGCTGACCATCGCCGAGCGGGGTGGGGCCGGTTGATTTCCGCCCCGCCCGCGTCTCTCTCGACGGCGACGAGGTTCATGCTGTACCCCTGCCAAACCAGCAGCGGGCGTGCTTCCCAGGAGCGCGTCTCGCATGGGGACATGGCGGAATTGGTAGACGCGCCAGACTTAAAAAGCGAACAGTAATTGATCTGAATACTTATATGTCGTCAGGTTAGATGCAGAATATATCCGAGTCAATCCGTCTCTTTCCTCGATAATTTCCCTATACCGCAAAATTTATGCTCATCCGGATGCGCATCGGGATTGGATTTCCTATTCGGCGCAAACCATTCGCCCGCCGTCTGGTAAGCGGCGCCAACCTGCAGGCAATTTCCCGTGCAATAGGGAATTCAAAGGCGCTCCGCCACGCAGTCCGCCAAGTTCTGCTCTCGACGCAGGTGCCGGCCAAAGCCCGGAATACCGCGACTTTTCCCACGCACTTCCGACGCGCCGGTCTCAACAGCGAAAATGTCTGAGGCTTTTCGGCGCCATTTGGGCGGCCGGTCTCCGCCCCTGGAAACCGGCACGGTTTCCCTGCTAGGAGCGAAACTACAGGGAAGTTCTTCTGGATCGCCGCCCTGCCCGATGAGTGCTGCCCGGATTCCCCGACAAAATCGGCATCCTGCACACCTCGTCGAACGAAATTCCCTGCCGCTAGAACAGGGAATTGATCAGATCACATAGGTGAATAGTCGTCCGCTTAGCCCGTCGATCCGAGCTGACGAATCCAAGTCCGTTGCTCCGCCCAATCCAGCGGAGGATTCGACCTCAGCATCTTGCGCAGGGTGAGTCCCGCAGGTTGGCGGCCCTCAAGGATCATGAGCTGCAGGTCAGGAGCCAAAAGAGCGAGTTTGCAGAGCTGCCGCGCATGGGGCGTGGGGGGCGAGACGGCGCCGCGCAGGGTGGCGACGTCCGCCATTGGCGATGCGCTGGAAACCCGCAGTTCCTCATGCGCGCGTCGCAAGCCCGCAACCAAGCCGCGGTTGGGCCGCGGGCCGGCAACGGCATCGGCGCCAAATAGCCAGCTTCTACCGCCACGAGACTGCATGCGGACCGGGGCGACGACCCGGACCGCCATCCGATCCGACACCTCCCACACCATCCATTCGCCACGGGCTGGGCAAGCTTGCGCCTCGGCGAGGAGCAGATCGCGATGGCGGCTGACGAAGGCGTCGGCGGATACGACCGGCTGGGTCTGAGCTTCACCGAGCTCCAGTCGCAAGACCCACGCCTCCAACGCGCCGATGGGAATGTAAGCCCGCCCCGTTATCCTGCGCAAGGCAACGAGCACCCAGCGTTCCAGGAGGTCGGCGGACACCCTGCGGACCGCCGTATCCTTCCGGCTCCGATCTCCAGGCGGCGCGTCCGCGGCCACATAGTAGCGGAAGCGGCGGCCGCCTCGGCCGTCGGCGAGCGAGGGGCTGAGGCACCTGCCCTCGGAATCAAACACCCGCCCCAGAAAGACCGAACGCGGTGACTTGCCCTGTCCCTTGCGCTCGTTGACCGCGTTGACGGTCTGCATCGCCTGCACCCGATTGAACAGTTCTGCTCTGGGCCTATTTGAAAGCGGCGCTGGAGGTATCGACGGCTGCGGGTGCGACAAAACGCCTCAGAAAGGGAGAAATTTTTTGCTCCGAAGCCGCAGCATTGGCGCTCGCCGCCCGCTTCACCGGTCAGTCGGCGGCCTTAGGATGCTGAATTACTTAAATATTATAGCGATCACCCCGTATCGGGCGACCCAAGAACGCTATGTGTTACGCATGTATATGGGCCCCCAATTTGGTCAGCGCGCTTCTCTGCGAGGCTGGCGGGGACCCTGACGCGCTATGCTGACGCCGCGCCGAACGCCCCGCCCGCTCGCGGACGGAATGTATTTCTATGTTTACTCTCCTTCGGGACGCCAAGGCC
>JAGNIV010000030.1 GCA_018001015.1 Phenylobacterium sp.
TTTCAGCGTCCTTGTTGCGCCCCGCGCGGCGAAGCATGACGCCCAGGGATTCCCGCATCCTATGCTCGTTCGGCAGGGCCCTGACGGCACGCTCCAGGATCTGCAGGGTCTCGACCGGCCCCTTGGTTTCGGCTGAAAGCGAGCTGAGATCGAGCCAGGCATCGACATAGTCGGGCTTCAGCTTGACCGCCAGATTGAAGCGCATTTCGGCTTTCTCCAGATCGCCGGCGAACCAATAGGCCCGACCTAGGGAGCGCTGGTGCTCGCCGTTGGTGGGCTGCTGACGGATGATCTTGGTGAAGACCTCAATGGCGGCCGGGTTCTTCAGGTCGTTGAAGATGTTGCCGCGATTGATCTGAGGCGTGAGGTTCTTGGGATTGATCTTGATGGCGCGGTCCAGGGCCTTGAGGCCTTCGGCATGCCGGTCGAGCCGGCGCAGAGCGACGCCAAGAATGTTCCACAGTTCGAGATCGCGCGGATAGCGGTCGAGGGCCAGCTTCGCCCACTGTTCGGCCTGATCGTACAGCTTGTGGCGGATCAGCAGGGCCGTGAAGTTCTGATAGACGCGGGCCGGCACGTTCGGATCGAGGGTCAATTGTTCCGCCGTCAGGCGAATCCCCTCGTCCCGATTTCCCGCCTTGAAGGCGGCCTCGGCAGGCGCAAACCGTTCCATCGACATCGGGCGTCCTGTCACGCGTGAGGGCTCGGGGATCCGAGGCGCCTTCCGCGGCGATTGGGGGTTGGTCATGTGCGGGCGAACGCCCGCGGTTGGCGCGCAATCTAGTGCGCGGCGGCGGCGGCGCCAACCGGGGCGGCGGCCAGGATCACGATGCGCTTGGACGGAATCGTCTAAGGGTTGAATCGTGATCTGATTTCAAAGTCATAGAGCCGGATTCAGGTTTCGAGAGAAGCCATCCGGCTCTAGGCCCGGTTTTCGCGGAAGCGCCACTTCAGGGCCAAAATCGCCCCCGAAAAGACCAGGCAGACTGTGTTGGAGGCCGCGATGGGCCAGCTCTCAATGAGCACGCCGTAGCCTACCCACAGCATGAAGCCCGTCACCGTCACCACGTACATGCGCAGCGACACCGAGGTCGCGTCCTTCTCGCGCCAGATCTTGGCGATCTGAGGCACGAAGCTGGCCATGGAGCATAGGGCCGCCAGGGCGCCCACGAGGTCGGTCGGGGAGAGATTGGTCATGCCGCGGGGCCCTCTTCGACGCCAGGGAACGGACGTCAGGGGGAGCTGGTTGCGAGGCGCCTACAAGAATGGGCGCGGGAGTGTCCCGCGCCCTGGTGGCTCACGCCGTCACGGAGATCCCCTCGCCTAATGGGTATCCCTTGCTCCGAGGCGTATCTGGAAATGGCTAGAAGGCGATCTGGGACCTCAGGTTGAGGGCGCGATAATCCTGGCCGATGGCCGCGCCGGCGGCGTTCATCCGGTCCACGCTGACATCGTAATAGTCGAGCATGAACTTGACCGCCGGGTTCGGGAACCAGTTGAGGCCGAGGGTCCAGATGTCCTGTTCGCCGCCCCGCACATGGTTGGCGGCGATCAGGCTGTTCTCCGCGTAGTTCAGGTCGATGGTCGAATAACGCGCTGCGAGTTCCCAGGCGCCCCACTGTCCCTTCGACGCGTCAAAGCGCTTGTCGACGCCGGGCGCATCGAAGGCCGCTGTGCCGGCATTGTACTTTCGGCGTTCACCGGTCAGCACCCAGCCGCCCTGGGCGTACCAGCCGTTGAAGCCGGGATCGGTGGCCCCGACGGCCGGGTTGCGGCGGTCGAGGGAGATGTCGAAGTACTCGGCCTGGACGTACAGGCTCTGCTTCTGGGCCGCGAATTCCAGTCCATAGGCCTGGGCGCCCTTGGCGTCGATCGGGCCGGTGTCCACCAGGCGCGCGCCATCCACCCGCAGTTCCGGACGCTCCCGCACCTGCAGGGCGTAGCGGGTGGCCGCCGCCGCGCCCAGGTCGGTGGGCTGGGCCACGATGCTGGCGTTGGCGCCCAGATGGATCACCCAGTCGGAGCCGTAGAGCGGCGTGCCCGCGACGCGCAGGGCATAGCCCTGCTGCTCATCGAAGATCGGGGCGTTGAAGGCGGTCGCGCCAGAGTTCAGGCTCTGGACCAGCGGGCCGGTGGCGATGGCCGAGGCGAACCAGTGGTCACCATTGCCGATGACGCCGGCGCCGATGCGGGTGTCGCCGCCGCCCAAAGCGCGGGCGATGTCGGCCGCCGCCGGTCGTTCCGGGAACAGGGCGCCGTTGGTGGAGGCGGCGTCCTCAAGGCCGAGCGGCGGAGCGAAGGCGCCGATGCGGAAGCGCAGGGGCTTCAAGCCCGAGTACTGCACCCACATCTCCTGCACCCGGCCACTATCCTCGGCGCCGGAGCCGCCGAAATCGAAGAGGATGTTGTAGTCGAAGTCGCCGAACACCTTGCCGTCGATGCCGATTCTGGCGCGGCGGAAATTGGCGCCGCTCGACAGGTCGCGGGCGGTGACCGCGGCCGGCAGGCGATCATCCTGGTCGTACCTGGCGGTGTCGAGCTGCATCACCCCGTGCAGGGACGCGGAGAACTTGCCGTCCGACGTGGCGATCGTCGGCCGGCCGTTGGCGATGGTGGCCGAGGTGGTGACGGCGTCGGTGCGCCGGGCCCCGAGGTTGGCGCTGGTGGCGACCTTCAGGTCGGCGATCTGCGCCTGGAGCAGGGACAGCTGTTCCTCAAGCGCCGCGATCTTGGCGTCCGTGACCGGATCGGCCGCGGCCAGACCGGGCCAGGCCAGGACGAGGCCCGCCGCCCCCAAAAGCAGTCTCAATTTCAAAGCCATCTGGCCTCTAGCCCCTCGGGTTGTCTGAGTTTTCCGCGACCAAGGTCTGTGGAGACCGGAGCAATAGAAGCTGCTTTGAACCGGTCGTGGATTACGACTCGCCCCACCACTTGGGCGACCGTCATGTCAGTGTCATAAGTCTCGGGCCTGCTCAAATTTTGCTGCCGCGGAGATTCGTTTTGTCGCAGACGCCGCCGCGCGGATGGCTCCGGCTCTCCGGCCCGGCGCTGATCACCGGCGGCCTTGGCGTCTTGGCCTTGCTGGCCCTGGCGCCTCAGGCGCCCGGCGCGGTCTGGATGGCGGGCTTCCTGGCGATCCTGGTGCTTGCGGTGGCCTGGCGCTCGGCGCGGATCGCCGAGGTGGAGTGGCCGGCCCCGCTCGCGCCCACGCGGCCGCGGCACGAAAACGCGCCCCCCTATGTCAGCATCATCAACGCACTGCCCGATCCGGTCCTGGTGATCGCCGCTCATGAGCCTGACGACCTCACAGGTCGGCGTTTCGTCATGGTCAACGAGGCGGCCCGCGACCTCCTGCGAATTCAATATGACGCGGGCCTGCTGGTGACCGCGATCCGCGACCCCCAGGTGCTGGAGGCCGTGGACGAGGCCCTGTTCGGCGGCGTCGACAGCCAGGCCATCTATGAGGTGGGCGGAGCCCAGGCGCGGGTCCTGAAGGCCTTCGCCAAGCCGCTGGGGACCGCGCCTGATGGGTCTCGCCTGGCCCTGCTGGTGCTGCGGGACGAGACCGACATCCGCCGGGCCGAGCAAACCCGCGCCGATTTCCTGGCCAACGCCAGCCATGAGTTGCGGACACCGCTGGCCTCCCTCAGCGGCTTCATCGAAACCCTGCGCGGCCACGCCCGCGCCGACGAGGGCGCGCGCGAGAAATTCCTGACCATCATGTCGACCCAGGCCGAGCGGATGGCCCGGTTGATCGACGACCTGCTGTCGCTCTCGCGGATCGAGCTCAACGAGCATATCGCCCCACAGGGCGAGACCGACCTGGCCCTGGCGGTGATGGATGTGGTGGACGCGCTCGGCCCCCTGGCGCGTGAGCGCGGCGTCACCCTCACGCCCTGTCTTCCGGCCCGGGGCGAGGCGCTGGTGTCGGGGGACCGCGACCAGATCGTCCAGGTGGTTCAGAACCTGGTGGACAATGCGCTGAAGTACGCGCCCCGCGGCAGCACGGTGAAGATCGCGCTCGCCGGCGGCCTGACCGCCGAGGCCGCCGCCGCCCCGATACGGCCCCAGTCGGCCCGCCTGTCCCTGCTGACCCCCGACCATGGTCAGGACCTCTACGCGGCCCTGCGGGTCAGCGACGAAGGCGTGGGCCTGAAGCGCGAGCACCTGCCCCGGTTGACCGAGCGGTTCTACCGGGTCGAGGGCCAGAAGAGCGGCGAACGCTCCGGCACTGGCCTGGGTCTCGCCATCGTCAAACACATCATGAACCGCCATCGCGGCGGCCTGGCGGTGGAAAGCGTGGAGGGGGAGGGGGCGACGTTCAGCGCCTATTTCCCGCTGGCGGACCAGACGGTGACCCGCCCGGAAACGCCGCGCCCGGACGCTGTTACAAAACCGTCGTAGAAGTGTCGTAAGGCGACTGCATTGCGCAGGCAGGTTCCACGCGGCGACGACCGTACTTCGTTCAAACACCTTGTTCTGGCTTGGGAGCCCCGATGCTCACCTGGATCGCCCTACTGGCGCTCTTCCTGTTCTCCGGCGCGACCTACGCCTTCGGCCGGCGTAAGGCCCAGGCCATGGCCGCCAGGGGCAAGCCCGGCGCCCTCCACTCCCTGCCGGGCTATCACGGCGGCTATGTCGCCCTGTGGGCCGGCCTGCCCGCCGCCCTGATCGTGCTGGCCGCCGCCCTGTTCGGCGGCCGCATGGAAGCCGCCCTGCTGCGCGCCGACTCGCCCGCCGCGGTTCAGGCCCTGACCGACCACGGCCAGGCTGTCTTCTTCGACGACGCGCGCGCCATGGCCCATGGGACCCAGGCCAGCGAGACGATCTACGAGGGCGACCTCAGGACCGCCATCGAGGACAAGGCCGTCCAGGCCAAGCGCCTTCAGCAGCTCATCCAGTACGGCGCCCTGGCCGCGGGCGTCGTGGTGGGCCTGGCGGGCCTGGCGATCGCCTATCCCCGCATCAGCCCCACCTTCCGCGCCCGCAACCGGGTGGAGGGGTGGATCGCGGTGCTCTTCATCGCCTGCGCGGTCACCGCCATCCTGACCACGGTCGGTATCGTCGCCTCCCTGGTCTGGGAAAGCTGGCGCTTCTTCCAATCGGTGCCGCCGCTGGACTTCCTGTTGGGAACCGCCTGGGACCCGCAGATCGCCATGCGCAGCGACCAGTACGCCTCCAAGGGCGCGTTCGGCGCGGTGCCGCTGTTCGCCGGCACCTTCCTGATCATGCTGATCGCCATGCTGGTGGCCGCGCCCATCGGCCTCTACTCGGCGATCTACCTCTCCGAATATGCTCGGCCCCTGACCCGGGGCGTGGTCAAGCCGCTGCTGGAGATCCTCGCCGGCGTCCCGACCGTGGTCTACGGCTTCTTCGCCGCCCTCACCGTCGGCCCGATCTTCCGCGAAGGCTTCAACAATCTCGGGGGCCTGCTGGTCGGCGGCCCCTTGAACGGCCTGGGGATCTATCTCAGCCAGGTCCAGAATCAGATGGCCCTGGTGGCCGGGGCGGTGATGGGGATCATGCTGATCCCCTTCGTGTCCTCGCTTTCCGACGACATCATGAACGCGGTGCCCCAGTCCCTGCGCGACGGCAGCCTGGCGATGGGCGCCACCCGCTCGGAAACGGTCAAGCAGGTGGTCCTGCCCGCCGCCCTGCCGGGGATCATGGCCGCCCTGCTGCTGGCGGTCTCACGCGCCATCGGCGAGACGATGATCGTCACCATGGCCGCCGGCCTGCAGGCCAAGACCACCCTCAATCCCCTGGACACGGTGACCACGGTGACGGTGCAGATCGTCACCCTGCTGACCGGCGACCAGGAGTTCGACAGCCCCAAGACGCTCTCGGCCTTTGGCCTGGGTCTCACCCTGTTCGTGGTGACCTTCATCCTGAACGTGATCGCCCTGCGCATCGTCCAGAAGTACCGGGAACAGTATGACTGACGCCGCCCCCCCCATCGACAAGACCGCCTTCCGGCAGGGCCTGGAGGCGCGTCTGAAGAAGCGCTACGCCCAGGAGCGGCGCTTCCGGCTGTACGGCCAGTTGGCCATCGTATTCGCCCTGGGTTTCCTGGTGCTGCTGGTGGGGCGGATCGCCCTGCAGGGCTACTCGACCTTCATCGACTACGAGGTCACCCAGACCATCTATGTCGACCCCGCCAAGGTGGACGCCGCCGACATCGGCGGCTCCAATTTCGATCTGCTGGTGGCCGAGCAGATGCTGGCCAAGCTGGGCGAAACCGACGACAAGCTCGGTGAGGCGTCCGGCGAGATGATGGGCATCATCTCCAACGACTTCGGCTACCAGCTCCTGAAGAGGGTCCAGGACGACCCGTCGCTTATCGGCCGGAAGGTCACCCTGACCGGCCCGGTCAAGGCTGACGCCGCCCTCTACTACAAGGGCGAACTGAAGCGCTCCACGCCGCAGGACGAACGCAAGCTGGACGACCGGCAGCTCGACTGGCTCGACCGGATGCAGGCGTCCGGCGCGGTCTCCAAGGGCTTCAACATCGGCTTCCTCACCAAGTCCGACTCCACCGAACCGGAACAGGCCGGCGTGCTCGGCGCGGTGATCGGTTCGGCCATGATGCTGCTGGTCACCGCGGTGCTGGCCGTGCCCATCGGGGTGCTGGCGGCGACCTATCTGGAAGAGTTCGCGCCAAAGAACCGCTGGACCGACCTCATTGAGGTCAACATCAACAACCTCGCCGCCGTGCCCTCCATCGTCTACGGCCTGCTGGGCTTGGCGGTGTTCATCAACTGGCTGCACGTTCCCAGGTCCTCGCCCCTGGTGGGGGGCCTGGTCCTGGCCCTCATGGCCCTGCCCACGGTGATCATCGCCACCCGCTCGGCGCTGAAGGCGGTGCCGCCCTCGATCCGCGAAGCCGCGCTAGGCGTCGGCGCCTCGCGCACCCAGACCGTGTTCCACCACGTCCTGCCGCTCGCCATGCCCGGCGTCATGACCGGGGCGATCCTGTCCCTGGCCCATGCCCTGGGGGAGACCGCCCCCCTGCTGATGATCGGCATGATCTCCTTCGTCCCCGGCGTGCCGGAGGGCTTCACCGGGGCGGCGACGGTTCTGCCTGTCCAGGTCTTCATCTGGGAAAACGCCTCCGAACGCGCCTTCCACGAGCGTACGGCCGCGGCGATCCTGGTCCTGCTCGCCTTTATGATCGTCATGAACCTGGCTGCGATCCTGCTTCGCCGTCGCTTCGAACGCCGGTGGTAGTCCGATGATCCCACGTCAAACCTCAAGGTCCCCCATGCCCGCTCAGCGCGACGACAGCCAAGCCCGCGGCACGGCGCCCGTCCACATCAGCGTCGATCGCGCGTATACCGACGGACCGCAGCACGAGGTGAAGATCCGCGCCCGCGACGTGAATGTCTTCTACGGCGACAAGCAGGCCCTGTTCGACGTCTCCCTGGACGTGCCGGAAAAGGCGGTCACCGCCCTGATCGGGCCGTCGGGCTGCGGCAAGTCCACCTTCCTGCGCTGCATCAACCGCATGAACGACACCATCCCGGGCGCCACGGTGCGCGGGCGGATCGAGCTGGACGGCGAGGACGTCAACGACAAGGCCATCGATCCCGTCATCCTGCGGGCCCGGGTCGGCATGGTGTTCCAGAAGCCCAACCCCTTCCCCAAGACCATCTTCGAGAACGTCGCCTACGGCGCCCGAATTCACGGCCTCACCAGCAGCAAGGCCGAGCTGGAGGCCCTGGTGGAAACCTCGCTAAAAAAGGCGGGCCTCTGGGGCGAGGTGGCCGACCGGCTGCACCAGCCCGGCACCGGCCTCTCCGGCGGCCAGCAGCAGCGCCTGGTGATCGCCCGCGCCATCGCCGTGTCGCCCGAAGTGATCCTGATGGACGAGCCCTGCTCGGCCCTGGACCCCATCGCCACGGCGCGGATCGAGGAACTGATCGACGAGCTGCGCCACCAGTACTGCATCGTCATCGTCACCCACTCCATGGCTCAGGCCGCGCGGGTGTCGCAGAAGACCGCCTTCTTCCACCTGGGCAAGCTGGTGGAGGCCGGTCCCACCGGCGAGATCTTCACCAATCCGCGGGACAGCCGCACCCAGGACTACATCACCGGCCGGTTCGGCTAAGGACGAGACTTCCATGAACGAGCACATCGTCAAATCCTACGAAGACGAGCTGAACACGCTCACCGCCGAGTGCGCCCGGATGGGCGGTCTCGCCGAGGCCCAGGTGGGCGACTCCATCGAGGCGGTGGTCAAACGCGACCAGGCCCTGGCCGAGGCTATCGTCGGCCGCGATGAGCGGCTGGACGTGCTGGAGGCCGACATCGAGCGCAAGGCCATCCGGCTGATCGCGCTGCGCCAACCCATGGCCAACGACCTGCGCAAGACCGTCGCGGCGATGAAGATCGCCATGAACCTGGAGCGCTGCGGGGACCTGGCCAAGAACATCGCCAAGCGGACCCTGGTGCTCACCGAGGCCGAGCCGCTGACCCCGCTCACCCGCTCCATCGAGCGGATGGGCAAGCTGGTCCTGGGCCGCCTGAAGGACGTACTGGACGCCTACACCGCGTCCGATCTCGATAGGGCGCTGGCGGTCTGGTCGCGCGACGACGAGGTGGACGAGCACTACAACAGCCTGTTCCGCGAACTGCTGACCTACATGATGGCCGATCCCCGCACGATCACCGCCTGCGCCCACATGCTGTTCGTGGCCAAGAACCTCGAACGGATCGGCGACCACGCCACCAACATCGCCGAGATCATCCACTACGAGATCACCGGCGCCGAGACCATCGGCTCGGCGCGGCCCAAGACCGACGATCTGGCGCGGGAGGTTTGAGCATGATCCCCCATATCCTGGTGGTGGAGGACGAGGACGCCCTGTCGACCCTCCTGCAGTACAACCTCGAAAAGGAAGGCTACGACGTCGCCGTGGCCATGGACGGCGAGGAGGCCCTGACCCAGGTCAGCGAGCGCCTGCCCGACCTGGTGGTCCTGGACTGGATGCTGCCCAAGGTCTCGGGCATCGAGGTCTGCCGCCGGCTGCGCCAGCGCACCGAGACCCGCAACATACCGATCATCATGCTGACCGCGCGCGGCGAGGAGAGCGACCGTATCCGCGGCCTGGACACCGGCGCCGACGACTACATCATCAAGCCCTTCGCCATGAGCGAACTGTCGGCCCGTATCCGCGCCGTCCTGCGCAGGATCCGTCCCGGTCTGGCGGAGGACCGCGTTCACATCGGCGACCTGGTCATCGACCGCGTCGCCCACCGGGTGAAGCGCGCCGGCTCGGAGATCCACCTCGGCCCGACGGAATTCCGGCTGCTGGACTACCTGATGCAGCACCCGGGCCGGGTGTTCTCCCGCGAGCAACTGCTGGACGCCGTCTGGGGCTCTGACGTCTATGTCGAGGCGCGCACCGTTGACGTCCACATCGGCCGCCTGCGCAAGGCGCTGAACCGCGACGAGGCCCAAGCCGACCCGATCCGCACCGTGCGCTCGGCGGGGTATTCGCTGGATATGGACGCCGAACAATATCCGTCGGGATGAGCGGATTATGCGGTGTGCAGCGCCACCAGGTGCTCGACCTCGGCCTTGGACCCCAGCATCACCGAGATCCGCTGGTGCAGGTCGGTGACCTCGGCGTCGAGGATATGGCCGAAGCCGTCAAAGGCCGCGCCGCCGGCCTGTTCCACCAGCATCGACATCGGATTGGCCTCGTACATCAGGCGTAGCTTGCCCGCCCGGTCCGGCTCGCGCTGGTCCCAGGGATAGAGGAAGACCCCGCCGCGCATCATGATCCGGTGGACGTCGGCCACCATCGAGGCGATCCAGCGCATGTTGAAGTTCTTGCCCCGGGGGCCCGTCTCACCTTGCAGGCAGGCCTCGATATAGCCGCGCACCGGGGTCGCCCAGTGGCGCAGGTTCGAGGCGTTGATGGCGTATTCCTTGGTCTCGGCCGGAATGCTCACCTGGGCGCCGGTCAGCAGCCAGTCGCCGGTGTCAGGATCAAGCGTGAAGGCGTCGACCCCGTCGCCGAGGGTCAGGACCAGGGTCGTCTGCGGGCCATAGACCACATACCCGGCGCAGACCTGGGCGCGGCCCTTCTGCAGGAAGTCGGAGAGCACGGCGGGGCGCGGGACGTCCGGCTTGGGCGCCGGCAGGATGGAAAAGATGGTGCCGATGGAGACGTTGACGTCGATATTGCTCGACCCGTCCAGGGGGTCGAACAGCAGCAGGTAGCCTCCCTCCGGACCAACCTCACGCACCGGATAGATGTCGTCCATCTCCTCGGAGGCCATGGCCACCAGGGCGGGTGACGCCGCGCAACGGGCCAGCAGCATGTCGTTGGAGATGACGTCGAGCTTCTTCTGAACCTCGCCCTGGACGTTCTCGCTCTCCAGCGCGCCCAGCACCTCCCCCAGGGCGCCGCGGCGGACCAGGGCGCTGATCTCAAAGCAGGTCTCCACCACGGTCACGATCAGATCGGTGATGGCCGGTTCCGCCGGGGTGTTCGCCAGGTGGTCGCGCAGGTTGGTGGGCATCGATCGTCCATCGGAAAGCGCCCTCCGGGGGCTCGCCGACCTAAGATCACAACCGGGTGCGGGGGGACAAGCCCTGGCGGCTTGACCAGCGTGGCTGGCCGGGCGAAAGCGCGGGTCATGAACATCCTCCTCGTCGGTTCGGGCGGGCGCGAACATGCCCTGGCCTGGAAGATCGCGGCCTCGCCGCTGTGCTCGCGCCTGGTGATCGCGCCGGGCAATCCGGGCATGGCGGAGCTGGGGGAGCTTCGCGCCGTCAAGGCTGTCGATGTTCCGGGTCTGGTGGCCCTGGCCCAGGAGATCGCCGCCGATCTGGTGGTGATCGGGCCCGAAACCACCGTCGAGGCGGGCCTGGCCGACGCGCTGGCGGCCATCGCCGTCCCCTGTTTCGGCCCCGTGGCCCAGGCGGGCCAGCTGGAAAGCTCCAAGGCCTTCACCAAGGCCTTCACCGACCGCCACGACCTGCCGACCTCGGCCTATGCCGTCTACGAGGACGCCGCCGCCGCCAAGGCCGGACTGAGCGCCTTCCAGCCCCCATACGTGATCAAGGCCGACGGCCTGGCCGCCGGCAAGGGCGTGGTCATCGCCCAGGACCTGGCCACGGCCGAGGCGGCCATCGACGACACCATCGGCGGCCGGTTCGGCGCGGCCGGCGCCCGGGTGGTGATCGAGGAATTCCTGGAGGGCGAGATCGGCTCGCTGTTCGCGCTCTGCGACGGCAAGACCGCGATGGTGTTCGGTGGGGCCCAGGATCACAAACGGGCCTATGATGGTGAGCAGGGTCCCAATACCGGCGGCATGGGCACCTATTCGCCCGCGCCGATCTTCACGCCGGACCTGATTGACGAGACCCGCGAGCGCCTGGCCGAACGGGCCTTCGACGGCATCGCCGCCGAGGGGGCGCCTTATCAGGGCGTGCTGTTCGTCGAGCTGATGGCCACGAAGGACGGCCCCAAGCTGGTGGAGTTCAACGTCCGCTTCGGCGACCCCGAATGCCAGGTGCTGATGCTGCGCCTGGAGAGTGACCTCGTCCCCTATCTGCTGGCCTGCGCCACGGGCACGCTCGCGGAACTGCCGCCGCCGGTGTGGCGCGACGAGGCCGCCATCTGCGTGGTCATCGCCGCCGAGGGCTATCCCGACGCCCCCAAGATAGGGGCGGTGATCACCGGCGCCGAGCAGGACTTCGGCGACGATGTCGTGGTCTTCCACGCGGGCACGGCCCGTGACGCCGACGGAACCCTGCGGGCCAGCGGCGGCCGGGTGCTGAACGTCTGTGCGCGGGCCGCCACCCTGCGCGAGGCCCGCGACAAGGCTTACGGCGCCGTAGCGAAGATCGACCTGCCGGGCGGCTTCCACCGCTCCGACATCGGCTGGCGGGTCCTGGGCTGACGGACTTGAACCCTTCCCCCTCGATGGGGGAGGGCTATAGACCAAATTTTCGAAGTTCCGGTACGAAGATCGCCTCTTGCCTTGCCGTGAGGGCAGGGGGGTCGGTATGGTGTTTTCAAACACGCGTAAGAGAACAAGGGGAACGCCCATGGCCGAAGTCACCGAGCAGGCGCGCGAGCAGCTCAACACCGGCACCAAAGAGGTCGTGGAGAGCCACAAGTTCGACGAAGCCGCCCTGGCCGCCTGGATGGAGGCCAATGTCGCGGGCTACGCCGGTCCCCTGGAGGTGCGCCAGTTCAAGGGTGGGCAATCCAACCCCACCTACCAGCTGGTGACCCCGAACAAGAAATACGTCCTGCGCCGCAAGCCGCCGGGCAAGCTGCTGCCCTCGGCCCACGCGGTGGACCGCGAGTACAAGGTGATCACCGCCCTGCACACCACCGGCTTCCCGGTGGCCAAGTCCTGGGGGCTCTGCACCGACGACAGCGTCATCGGCACCATGTTCTATGTGATGGACATGGTGGAGGGCCGCATCCTCTGGGATCAGAGCCTGCCGCAGTATGAGCCGGCCGAGCGCCACGCCATCTACATGGCCAAGCTCAAGACCCTGGCGGACCTGCACAATACCGACCACGAGGCCATCGGCCTCGGCGACTACGGCCGGCCCGGCAACTATATGGGCCGTCAGGTCGACCGCTGGACCAAGCAGTACAAGGCCAGCGAGACCGTGCACATCGAGGAGATGGAGCGGCTGATCAAGTGGCTGCCCGAGAGCCTGCCCGAGCAGGAGCGCACCTCCGTCGTGCACGGCGACTACCGCCTCGACAACATGGTGCTGCACGCCACCGAGCCGCGCGTGGTGGCGGTGCTGGACTGGGAGCTTTCCACCCTGGGCGAGCCCCTGGCCGACTTCACCTACCTGCTGATGAACTGGGTCAATGGCGGCATCTCGGCTATCCCGGACCTCAAGGCCCACGGCATCCCGACCCTGGACGAGTACGTCGCCGAATACTGCCGGCTGACCAACCGCGAGGCCCTGCACGACCTCAACTGGTTCTTCTCCTACAACATGTTCCGGCTGGCCGGGATCTGTCAGGGGATTGTCGGTCGGGCCCGCGACGGCACCGCCAACAGCCCGCAGGCCGCCGCCATGGCCCTGCGCGTGCCGCAACTGGCCAAGGCCAGCTGGGCCTATGCCCAGAAGGCCGGCGCTAAGGTCTAAGCGCCCGATCCAGTAGAGCTTCGAGGGCGGCCTCGTCCTCGAAGACAGCCTGCACGGGCCAGACGGTCACATGTCGGCGCCAGTCGGTCGGCAGGCGCATCCAGTCCTTCTCGGTGGTCACCAGGCCCGCGCCGAACAGCTCGGCTCGGTCGGCCAGACCCCGCAGCGTCCGCTCGTCATAGGCCATGTGGTCGGGGAAGGGCGCGAAGTCCTTGAGATCACAGCCGGAAGCCACCAGCGCCCGCTCCACCTTCCAAGGCTTGCCGATGCCCGCGAACCCCACCTGAGGCCCGGCGGGCGGGGCTGCATTGGGCATCAGCCGCGCCACCAGCACCGGCGTGCCCTTGAACATGTCGACCAGGTCGGGGTCTGGTCCATCCACGTCGGCCGACATCATCAGGATCACCGCATCGGCCCGGGCCAGCCCCACCTTCAGCGGCTCGCGCAGCGGTCCCGCCGGGAACACCGACCCATCCCCCAGCGGCCACTCCCCGTTCCGCGTCTCCCCGTCCACCACCACCAGGGACAGGGTTTTCTTCACCGAGGGGTTCTGGTGGCCGTCGTCCATGACGATCGCCTGGGCCCCGCTCCAGGCCGCCTTCAGCGCCCCCTTCGCCCGGTCCCGCGACACCCAGATCGGCCCGTCGGCGCCCAGCATCAGCGGCTCGTCCCCGACCTCGGCGGCGGTGTGGATGGCCGGGTCCACCAGCACTGGGCCCTCCAGTCTGCCGCCATAGCCCCGCGAAAGCCCGTGCGCCTCGACCTGCCGGGCCCGCAGCCGCTTCAGCAGTTCGCGCACCACCGGCGTCTTGCCCGTGCCCCCGGCCGTCAAGTTGCCGACGCAGATCACCGGCACGCCGGGATCGACCGGCACGGTCCGCGCGATCCGCCGCGCCGTCACCGCCGCCCAGATCCAGGAGACCGGCGTCAGCAGGGCGCGGCTCACCGGGGCCGGCGCGCCGTCGCGGACATACCACCAGCGGGGCGTCGACAGCTTCATGCGGGCAGCAGGGGTTCGAGCAGGGCCATCGCCTGATCCAGCGCTCCACCTTGCCGCTGGGCATAGGCGAGGGCCGCCTCCCCCATGCGACGGCCGATGTGCGGATAGTCGTTCAGGCCCTTCAGGTGCCGGGCGATGGCGGCGCTGTCAGCCGCCTCGATGGCGGCGGCCTCGGCGAACAGATCAGCGTAGAGAGCCGTGGCGTTGAAGGTGTGGGGCCCGGTCAGGATCGCACGCTCCAGGCGCGCCGGCTCCAACGGATTGTGGCCGCCGATCCCCGGCAGGAAGCCGCCGCCCATCACCACCACGTCGGCCAGGCTGTAGAGCAGGCCCATCTCCCCCAGGGTGTCGGCGACATAGGCGGTGGTCTGCGAGGTCGGGGCTTGGTTCGCGGCGCGTCGGGCGACCTTGAACCCGCCAAGCATGGCCGCGACGGCCTCGCCGCGCGCCGGGTGGCGGGGCGCGATCACCAGCAGGGTGTCGGTGAGTCCAGCCTGGCGGAAGCCCTCGATGGCGATCTCGTCCTCCCCCGGGTGGGTGTTGGCGGCCAGCACGACGCGGCGCCCACCGACCGCGGTTCTCAACCGCGCCAGCTCCGCAGCATCGAAGGGCAGGGCCTCGCCGACCGTCTTCAGGTTCAGCAGCGGGCCGGCGCGGGCGCCGAGGCCCTTCAGCCGCGTCTGGGTTGCCGAATCCTGCGGCAGGATCAGGTCGAAGGCGTCCAGCACGAGCTTGGCGGCGGCCGGCGCGCGGGCCCAGCCCCGGGCGCTGCCTTCTGTCATTCGCGCCGAAAGCAGAGCCAGCTTCACCCCGCGCTCATGGGCGCCGAGGATCAGGTTGGGCCAGAGTTCGCTCTCCACCAGGACGCCGAGGTCAGGCTCCCAGCGATCGAGGAAGCGGGTCACGGCGCCGGGCGCATCGAGGGGCGCGTACTGGTGGATGACGCCCGCGGGTAAGCGTTGCGCCAACAGCTCGGCGGAGGTGCGGGTGCCAGAGGTGACCAACAGGGCGAGGTCGGGCCGGCTGGCTCTCAGGGCGCTCACCAGGGGCAGCAAGGACACGCTCTCGCCGACGCTGACGCCATGCAGCCAGACGAGTGAGCCCTCCGGCCGGTCGGCGGTGGAACGGCCCAGGCGCTCGTCCAGCCGTGCGGGATCCTCCTTGCCGGCCTTGACACGGCGCTCCAGCAGGGGCCGGGCGAGCGGCTCCAGGAGGCCGAGGGCAGAGGCGTAGAGCTTAAGGGAGAGCGGGCGTCTCACACGGCTTCCGCAGGCGAGAGCGGGCAGATTTCGGCCCCGCCGGTCTCCACCTGCAGGGTGCAGTGGCCGATATTGAACGTCCTGGCCAGGCCTTCGCAGGCCGCATGCAGGAAGGCGTCGCAGTCGGGGTTGTCAGGCCGGGTCACGTGGGCGGTCATGGCGGTCTCGGTGGTGCTCATCGCCCAGACGTGCAGGTCGTGAACGTCTGTGACGCCGGGCAACGCGTTGAGCCAGTCCCGCACCTCGGCCACATCGATGCCCTTTGGCGCGGCGTCGAGGGCCAGATTCACCGAGTCCTTCAGCAGGCCCCAGGTCCCCAGCACGATGACCCCGGCGATGACCAGGCTGAGCGCCGGGTCGATCCAGCCGAGGTCAGTCAGAGCCATCAGCCCCGCGCCGACCACCACGGCCAGGCTGACGGCGGCGTCGCTGGCCATGTGCAGGAAGGCGCCGCGCACGTTGAGATCGTCATGGCCGCGCATGAACATCAGGGCGGTTGCGGTGTTGATCACCACGCCGACGGCGGCGACGATCATAACCGGCAGGGTGGCGACATCGGCGGGTTCGGCGAAGCGGCGCGCCGCCTCCGAAACGATCACGCCGACCGCCACCAGCAGCAGGACGGCGTTGGCCAGCGAGGCCAGGATGGTGGCCTTGCGCAGGCCGTAGGTGCGGTTGGCGCGGGGCGCCCGGCGGGCCAGGATCGTCGCCCCCCAGGCCAGCAGCAGGCTCAGCACGTCGGACAGGTTGTGGCCGGCGTCGGCCAGCAGGGCGAGGGACCCCGACCACAGGCCCGCGGCCACCTCGGCGAGTACGAACCCGAAGTTCAGCGCCACCCCGATGGCGAAGGCGCGGCCGAAATCCTTGGGGGCATGGCTGTGCCCGCGACCGCCATGGGCATGGCTGCGCCCGCCGTGATCGTGGTGATCATGGTCGTGGTGAGCGTGATCGTGATGATCGTGGGCCATGCCCCTATGTCTCACCGCGCGCGCGCCGGATCAATCGCCGGACACCCGCGCCTCGGCCTGGCGGGTGGCGGCCGACAGCCTGCCCGCCCAGTCGGCGGTCAGGGCCTCGATGGCCGCGTCATCGGCGTCGGCGGGCACGTAGTAGGGGCCTTCCCAGATGGCCGAGCCCCGGCCGAAGGGGGCGGCGACCATGGCGGTGTCCCAGCTTCCCAGCCGCTTGGCCGGGGAGGCGGCCAGGCCCACCAGCAGGACTGGCGCGCCGGTTCGCCGGGCGATCTGCAGGGCGCCGGGCGCCATCACCTCGTTGGGCCCGCGGGGGCCATCGGGGGTGACGATCAGCACCCCGCCCCCCTTCACAAAGGCCATGGCCTCTCGGAAGGCGGCCACCAGGGCGCGGGCCTTGGCCGAGTCGCCTTTCTTGGCGGAGGAGGCGCGGATCGACGGGAAGCCATTGTGGGCCATGGCCTGGGCGAAGAACTCACCGTCCGCGGAGGGCGACACCAGGCAGTGCGCCAGCTTGGTCTGTTTCAGCACCGGGGCGATGGTCAGCGCCACCGGGATGCGGCCATGCCAGAGCAGGGCGACGACGCCCGCCTCGCCCCGCAGGACCGGAGCGACCTTCTCCAGCCCCTCATGCCGCCAGCGGACACTGTGGCGGATCAGGCTCATATAGGCGGCCAGGATCCATCCCAGAATGGCCTGCACGGCCGGACGGCGGATGAACTTCTTCACGCGGCGGTCTCGGCCTCAAGGTCCTGGCTGCGGGCCAGGCGCGCGTAGAGACCGCGCTTCTTGATCAGCGAGTCGTGGTCGCCGGTCTCCACCACCTGGCCCTTGTCGATCACATAGATGCGGTCGGCGCCTCGCACGGTCGAGAGGCGGTGGGCGATGAGGATGGTGGTGCGTCCGGCCATCAGGCGGGCCAGGGCGGCCTGGACCTGGGCCTCGCTTTCAGTGTCGAGAGCGCTGGTGGCCTCGTCCAGCAGCAGGATGGGGGCGTCCTTAAGGAAGGCGCGGGCGATGGCGATCCTCTGTCGCTGGCCGCCGGAAAGCCGAGCTCCGGCCTCTCCCACCAGGGTTTCGTAGCCGGCGGGAAGCGCGCCGATGAAGTCGTGGGCGGCGGCGGCTTTCGCGGCGGCCACGATCTCGTCCTGGCTGGCGTCCGGACGGGCATAGGCGATGTTGGCGCGGATCGTGTCGTCGAACAGGAAGGGCTCCTGCGTCACCAGCGCGATTTGGGCGCGCAGGGACGAGAGCGTGACCTCGCGGATGTCCACGCCATCGATGGTCACCCGGCCTGCGGTGGCGTCATAGAAGCGCGGGATCAGGTTCAGGATGGTGGTCTTGCCGCCACCCGAGGGGCCCACCAGGGCCACAGTCTCGCCCCGGCGAACCTCGACGGCCACACCGCGCAGGGTGGGCGGCCCGCCGGCATAGGCGAAGCTGACATCCTCGAAGGCGATGGTGGTCTCGCCGCGGGCCAGGGGCGCCGCGCCGGGTTGCTCGCGGACCTCGGGCTCCACGTCCAGGGCGGCGAACAGCCGGCGCGCGGCGCTCATGCCCTCGGCCATCACGGTGGCCAGGTTGGAGAGCTGGCGCAGGGACTGCGAGGCCAGCCCCAGGGCCAGGATGAAGGCCATGAAGGCGCCGACGTTCATGGCCCCCGACTGCGAACGCCAGCCGGCATAGGCGATGACGGCGGCGGTGATCAGGGTCATCACCAGCTCGGTGGCCGGGGCCGCGCGGGCCCGCGCGTTGGCCCCCTTCACCAGGTGCTTCTGGCGGCGCTGCACCACCTCGGCGACCCGGGCCTCTTCATAGGATTCGCGGTTCTCGATCTTCACGACACGGACCCCATCCAGGCTCTCCATGATCGCGGTGGAGAGCGCCGAGGTCTCGGCCATGGCCCCCTTGGCGGCCTTGGTGGTCTTCTTGGAGAACCGCCGCATGATGAAGCCTGTGATCGGCGCGGCGGCCACCAGGGTCAGGGACAGCAGCAGATCGTTGGACACCATGACGGTCACAGCGCCGATCACCGTCAGGGCGTGCTGAGTGTAGTTGATGACACCTGATGTCGCGGCCTCGCGGATCAGGCTGGCGTCGTAGAGCACCGAGGAGACATAGGCCCCGGAGTGCTGTGTGCGCAGGTGGGCGAGGTCGGCGCGAACCAGCTTGCCGAACAGCTGCACCTGCACGTCGCCGACCACGGCGTTGCCGATCTGGTTGACCAGGGAGGCCTGGATCACCTGGGCCAGCGCCCGGCCGATGGCCAAAGCCCCGATAGTCAGCGGCACCATCACCAGGGCGCCGGGCTTGTGGTTGACCAACAGATCGTTGATGGCCGGCTCAAAGATCTGAACAAGCTTGGCCGATAGCGCCGCCACGGCGATGGCGGCCAGCATGGCGCAGGTCCAGGCCTTCCAGCGCGGTCGCATATAGACCCCGGCGATCCGCGCGATCAGGGCGCGGGCCGAAAGCTCAGGCTCGGTGTTGGGGCCGGTCATTGTCCATGGCGTCGGCTGTCAGGGCCGGGAAGTCAAGCTTGGGGCGGTGCGCTATTGTGCTCCGCCGTCTGGGTAAGGGAACCCCCGCATGAAGATCTACGGACTACGAATCTGGGTCGACGACATGACGGCCGCGAAGCGATTCTATGGAGAGACCCTGGGTCTGAAAGCCAAGTGGGACATGGAGATGGCGGTCGGTTACGACCTCGGGATCGATCTGATCGTCGAGCGCGACGACGGGAGTCACGAGGGGGAGACCCTGGTGGGCCGCTTCGTCGGGACCTCGATCCAGGTGGCCGACATCCAGGCGACCTATCAGGCCCTGCAGGCCAAGGGCGTGCCCTTCCTGGGACCGCCGGAGAAGATGCCCTGGGGCGGAACTCTGGCCCACTTCAAGGATCCGGCGGGCAATACGCTCACCCTGCTGCAATAGCAGGGACCACCCGCCGCGCTTCCGTTTGGCGGCGTCACGGCTTAGTTAGGGGCCGAACACCCGGAGCCCCCCTTGGCCGACTTCGATCTCTCCACGCCCGGCGGGCGGTTGTCCACGACGCTGAACTATCTGTGGAACGACCACGCCTATCTTCGGCTGGGCTTCTCCAACGCCCACTGGATCAGTGATGAGCTGGTGCGCACCAACCAGCCCTGGCCGTTCCAGCTGGCCGAATGGAAGCGTCGTGGCGTGAAGACCATCGTCAACCTGCGCGGCGGGTTTGACGCCAGTTTCCATGCCCTGGAAAAAGACGCCTGCCAGCGGCTGGGCCTGACCATGGTGGACTTCACCATCACCAGCCGCGAGGTCCCCAGCCGGGCTCGGGTTCACGGCGCCAAGGCGCTGTTCGAGACCATCGAGTATCCGGCTCTGATGCACTGCAAGTCCGGGGCGGACCGGGCCGGGATCATGAGTGTCTTCTACATGCACTTCCGGCAGGGCAAGACCATCCGTGAGGCCCTGGACCAGCTGTCGCTCAAGTACTTGCATATCAAGCAGGGGAAGACCGGGGTGTTGGACTACACCTTCGAGCGCTATCTGGCGGAGGGCGAACCTGCTGGCCAGACCTTCCTGGAGTGGGTCGACAGCCCCGCCTATGACGAGGCGGCCATCAAGGCTGATTTCCGCAGCCAGATGTGGGGCCGCCTGCTGACCGAGGGCCTGCTCAAGCGGGAGTAGGTCTAGCGCCCCTTGTTGAGGTTCAGGTACTCCACCAGCCGCTCCTTATCGCGGCTGATCTGGTCGCCGATCGTGTTGTCCAGATCCAGCGTCGCATAGCGGATCCAGGCCTCGGACCCCAGCTTGTCGCGCGCGAGGTTCAGAGGCGTCTTCCAGAAATGGTAGGTGGCCCAGGAGAGGGCGAGGCCCAGCAGCAGGGCCAGGCCCTGGAAGAGGCGGAAGGCCCAGGGTGTCGCGGGCATCGGGCTGCCGGTCTGCATCAGCAGCAAGGCCGCCCAGACGCCAAGGATCAGCACCACCAGGAAACCCCCGACCCAGTTGATCCAGTAGCGTTCCCGGCGCACCCGCCACATCTCCACCTGGATGAACTTCTCCAGATGCTCCATGCGCTGGGCCACCCACATCATCAGCCGGACCAGGAAGGCCGATCGTTCGCCCCAGGCCTTGCCGGCGTTGACATGGCGGGTCTCCTCCTGGTCGGGCAGGGCGCGCAGGGTGGTGTATAGGTTCTGCAGTTCCCGCGTGCGCTGGACGATGAGGCGCGACAGCTCGTAGCTGCGGTTCTCCAGGCTGATCCGGTACTGCTGGAAGACCAGGGCATTGATCCCGGCGAAGAGCGGCAGGATCAGCAGCATGGCCACCGCGACCGCCCCGACCTGGGCCAGTCCAGCGACCCCGAGGCCACCGACGATCACCGGGCCTTCGACCGCCAGCAGCCATAGCCCCGCCAGGGCCAGGGCGAACAGCACTCGCTTGGCGGCCACATAGCCCACCAGGGAGCCGAAGAAGGCGCGGGTATAGCGGCTGATGACACCGCGGATGTCCCGGTCTCCCGGGAACCGCTCGTCGATGCTGGCCTCATAGAAGTCGTAGAAGCGGTCGGGCTTCCGCGCATGTTCCGAGAAGGGGAACATGTCCAATGGGGTGTTGTAGTAGCGGTCGATCTCGGCGCTGAGTTCAGCCTGCCGCTCGGGCGTCGGGTTGATGTAGTCCGACTCCGATATCTGACCCAGCTCATGGCGGGCGCGGCCCGGCGCCGGATCCGAACTCTCGCCGCTCATCATCTATCCCCAAACACCAGACTCCCACGGTATGCCAAGCGCCCGGCCGGAGCCAGCCGCCTCGCCGGAGACGGGAAGCTAGTGCTGGTGGTCGTCCTTGTCCGGGTCGAGCAGCTTGTGGGCGTGGATGATGAAATAGCGCATCAGGGCGTTGTCCACCGTCGACTGGGCCTTGGTGCGCCAGGCGGCGACCGCCTCGGCGTGACTGGCGTAGGCGCCCACCAGATCAACCTTCGACAGGTCGCGGAAGGTGTTGTGCTCGAGGTCTTCAAGTTCGCCGCCGATGACGAGGTGCAGGAGCTGCTTGTCGGGCATGGCTGTGGTTTTCCGAAGTGAATCAATTCCTCAAGGCGATATGCCCGACGCGGTTAAGGATCAATGGCGCCAGACGTGGCGCGGCGCAGACAAGGCTCGGTTGCGAGGGATTGGCCCGATTGTAGGCGAAGGGCTTGCCCAGGTGGTCGCCGCAATAGGCGCCGGCCTCGCGGGCGATCAGGTCGGCGGCGGCCAGGTCCCAGTCGCTCTTGGCGACAATTGCGATGGCCGCGTCGAAGGTCCCCGCCGCCACCAGGCACATGCGATAGGCTGTCGAGTTGCGCGCCTCGATCCGCATGGCGGGCCAGGGCTCCGGCCAGGCTGGATGCTCGAACATCCGCTGGTCGCCGATCATGCCGCAGCCGTGCACCAGGTCGCAGTCGCTGGCGCGGATGGGCTCGCCGTTCAGGAAGGCCCCCTGGCCGGCGACGGCGGTATAGATTTCCTCGGCGTCGGGGGCGAAGACCACGCCGGCGATGGGGAGACCGTCCTCGACCACGGCGATGGACACCCCCCACCAGGGACGATCGCGGATGAAGGCCCGGGTGCCGTCGATGGGGTCCACCACGAACAGGCGGCGGTTGGACAGGCGTTCGGCGTTGTCGGCGGTTTCCTCCGACAGCCACCCATAGTCGGGCCGCGCGGTGCGCAGGCGCCTCGTCAGTAGGGCGTCGGTGGCCAGGTCGGCGTTGGTGACCTGGGTCTTGTCGGGCTTGATCTCGACGCTCAGGCCCTCGTCGCGCATCCGCACGGCGAGCTGGCCGGCCTCCAGGGCCGCGGCGACGATCAGGTCAAGATCGGCGCCCGCATCGGTCATTTCCCGGCTATGGCCAGTCCGTCCACGAGGATCGACGGCGCATTGGCCGACCCCCGGAACTCCAGGTCCGATCCGGGGATGAGGCGGGCATAGATGTCGATCAGGTTTCCGGCCACGGTGATCTCCGCCACCGGATAGGCCAGGACGCCGTTCTCAAACCAGAAGCCGGCGCAGCCCACCGACCAGTCGCCGGTGTTGGCGTTGAGGGACGGGCCGAACATCGAGGTGATCAGCACGCCGGTTCCCGCGTCAGCCATCAATTCGGCCTGGGTCTTGGTTCCGGGCAGTAGGGTCAGGTTGGTCGTGGAGACGCCGGGCGGACCGGCCAGGCCGCGCGAGGCGTGGCCCGTGGTCTCCAGACCCAACTGGCGCGCCGAAGACGAGTTCATCAGCCAGGTGGTGAGGACACCGTCGTCGATCAGGTTCCAGGCCCGGTTGGCCACGCCCTCATCATCGAAGGGCGAGGAGCCCAGGCCGCGGACCTTGTGCGGGTCGTCGGTGACATGGATGCCCTTGGAGAAGATCTGTTGGCCCAGCTTGTCCTTCAGGAAGGAGTTGCCTCGCGCGATGGAGGGGCCGGAGATGGCGCCGATCAGGGGGCCGATCAGCGACATGGCCAGGCGATTCTCGAAGATCACCGGGGCGGTGGTGGAGGAGATCTTGCGGGCGCCCAGGCGGGCGGCGCCCCGGCGGCCGGCCTCGGCTCCGATGCTCTCGGGTGTGGGCAGGTCGGCCTGCCAGCGGGTGGTGCGGCCGTCATAGCCGCCTTCCATCTCGTCGCCTTCGCTGGCGATCACCGAGACGCCGATGGAATAGCTGGACGCGCGGTGCACGCCGGAGAAGCCGCCCGAAGTCACCAGGCGCCACTGGCCCGACGAGGTGGAGGCGGAGCCGCCGTCCGAGTTGCTGATGCGCGGCATAGCGCGGCCAGCGTCCTCGGCGGCGCGGGCGCGGTCCTCAAGCTCCTCCGGGGTCGGCTCGGCGCCATCATAGAGGTCGAGGTCAGGGAAGGGGCCGCGGGCCAGGCGCTTGGTCTCGGCCAGGCCGGCATAGGGATCCTCAGGCGCCAGGCGGGCCATGGCGACGGCGCGTTCCACGAGCTTGGCGCGGGCCTCGGCGGAGACGTCGGAGCCGGAGACGGTGGCCTGCTGCTTGCCGACGAAGACCCGCAGGCCAAGATCGCGCGACTCCTCGCGCTCCACCTCTTCCAGCTTGCCCAGGCGGACATTGATCCCAAGGGCGGCGCGCTCTGCGCCAACGGCTTCAGCGGCGTCCGCGCCGGCCTTCAGGGCGGCGGCGACGACATCGGCTAACAGGGTCTCTTCCATCCCGTGGATATGGCCGTGTGCGGCGCTCGGGGCAACCCCGCTAGGCTATGGCGTAGAACAGCAGGGCCACGCCGATGAAGACGTAGGCCACCCAGGACATCAGCACGCCGATGACGCGGGGGAACGAGGTTCCGCCGCTATTGGAGAGGCCGATGGCGTGCAGACAGCGGCCGGTGAACATGACGAAACCGGCCAGGTGAATGGCCAGGCTCGGCGCGCTGACCAGGGCCAGGACGGCCAACCCGCACATGGCGGCCGGCACGTATTCTGTGGCGTTGCCGAAGGCGCGGATCGCCTGGGCCAGTTCTGGGATGCCTTCGTCGCCGAGCGCCACCTTGTGCTTCTGGCGCTGCCGCACCACCAGCAGGGACAGGACCAGCAGCAGGAACATGTGCAGGCCGACCCAGAGGGCGGCGGCGTTGCCGGAGAATGAGGTTACGGCGTCCATGGTGTCACTTTCCCGCTAAGCGGCGGCAGTTGGGGTCGAAATCCGGCAAAGGGCAACCCCTGCCGCTATTTGACCGGTGCGCCGCCCCCCGGCAGGCCAAGCTTTGACCACTTCTCGGTGACCAGCTTCACCGTCGCCTCATCCATACCGAGCTTCTCACCCCACTCGCGATGGGTCTCGGGGGGCCACTTGTTGGTGGCGTCGAGGCCGATCTTCGATCCAAGGCCGCTCTCGGGAGAGGCGAAGTCGAGATAATCGATAGGGGTGCCCTCGACGAGGGTGATGTCGCGGGCCGGATCCATGCGGGTCGACAGCGCCCACATCACGTCCTTCCAGTCCCGGGCGTTGATGTCGTCGTCCACGACGATCACCCACTTGGTGTACATGAATTGCCGCAGATAGCTCCAGACGCCCATCATCACGCGCTTGGCGTGGCCGGGGTAGGCCTTCTTCATGGAGACCACGGCGATCCGGTAGGAGCAGCCCTCCGGCGGCAGCCAGAAGTCGACGATCTCCGGGAACTGCTGGCGCAGCAGGGGGATGAAGACCTCGTTCAACGCCTCGCCCAACACGCTGGGCTCGTCCGGCGGCCGGCCGGTGAAGGTGGTCAGGTAGATGGGGTTCTTCCGCATGGTGATGGCGGAAACCTTGAACACCGGGAACGGCTCGACCGAGTTGTAGTAGCCGGTGTGATCACCGTAGGGGCCCTCGTCGGCGTATTCGTCCAGCATGACGTGACCCTCGATGACGATCTCGGCGTTGGCCGGGACCATCAAGGGGACGGTCTTGGCGGGGACCAGTTCGACCTTGGCGCCGCGCATCAGGCCGGCGAACTGGTACTCCGACAGGGTCTCGGGCACCGGGGTCACCGCGGCCAGGATGGTGCCGGGATCGGCGCCGATCACCACGCAGGCGGGCAGGGCGTCGGGCTTGCCGGCCGCCTTCCAGCGGCGGTGGTGCTGGGCGCCGCCGCGGTGGGCCAGCCAGCGCATGATCGTCTTGTCCTTGCCGATCACCTGCATGCGGTAGATGCCGAGGTTGTAGTCGTCCTCGCGATCCTCCGACGGGCCCTTGGTGACCACCAGCGGCCAGGTGATCAGGGGCGCCGGCTCCCCTGGCCAGCAGGTCTGGATCGGGAGCTTGTTCAGGTCGATCTGGTCGCCGGTCCAGACGATCTCCTGCACCGGCGCCTTCTTCACGATGGCCGGCCGCATGGACATCACCGTCTTGGCCAGCGGCAGCATGTCCCAGGCGTCCTTGAGGCCCCGGGGCGGCTCCGGCGCACGCAGGAAGGCCAGCAGTTCCCCCACCTCGCGGAGTTCGGCTGCGGTGGTGCGTTCCTGATTGTCGAGGGTGACGCCCATGGCCACCCGTTTCACGGTGCCGAACAGATTGACCAGGCAGGGCATGCCCGAGGGTTCGCCATCGGCTCGGGTGACGTTCTCGAACAGGACGGCGGGACCGCCCGTGGCCAGCAGGCGGCGCTGGATCTCGGTCATTTCAAGCACAGATGAGACGGGCTCGACGACGCGCACCAGCTCGCCGGCGGCTTCCAGCTTGGCGATGAAATCCCGCAGGGACCGATAGGCCATGTGCTCTCCGAAAACAGTTGGCCGGAAGCTAGGGCCGCCCCCCGCGTCTGTCACCCTTTGCGGCGCGCCGGCGGCAGGGTAAAATCAAAGCCATGAAACGCCTCGACCTCGACGATCTGTCCCCAAAGCTCGCCCAGCTGCTCACCAGCCTGGAGGAGGGCGAGGAACTGCTGCTGGTCCAGGATGGCATGGTCGCCGCCCGCCTGACCGGCGGCGCGCCGGCCCCCAAGTCCGCCGAGGGCGAGCCCGAGCGGCCGCCCGAGGAACAGGCCAAGGAAATCTTCGAGCAGTTCCGCTCGTTGATGGAGGACGAGTTCTAAGTTCTCGCGGCGTCGAATTCCTTGACCCACTTCTTCGGCGCGATCTGCCGCCACTTGCGCTCCAGGAAACTGCGGAACGAGCCGGGGTGCAGGCTCTCGATGCGGGCCAGCACGCTGGGATAGTCCTTGTAGTGCGGCGTGATGTGAAAGGTGGCGGGCTCGGCCTCCATCAGCATCTCGCGCTCGTCCATGCTGATCCCCGTCAGGACCACGCTCTGATCCTCGCGGCGCAGGCGGGTGAAGAACTTGCCGTTCACCTTATAGGCGGGCGCGCCGTAGGAGACGCCCTCCTCGGCGCCGCGAAACGACAGGATGATCTCGCGCATCTCGTCGGGCGTCATGGGATCCTCTGTCTATTTGGTGGGCGAGCCGAGCTGGCGGCCTTCCGCCGAGGCTTCGATCAGGATGGCGAGGCGCTTGGCCCGAGTCGGCTCGGTCTTGGCGCTGGTCACCCGATGGACGGCGACCTTGCGGTACCAGGCGGGAAAAGCCTGGAAGCCCGCCCAGGCCTTGGCGTCGGCCTGGAACTGGGCAAGTTCGGCCTGGGTGAAGACCTCAGCCGGCTTCTCGTAGGAGTACTGCTTGGTCCTGGCCTTGCCCGCCTCATAGGCCGCGCGGCCGGCGGGTTCGATCAGGCCCTGGGCGTCGAGCTCGACATAGCGCTTGAGGTTGACCTGGCTCCAGATGCCGCTGGCTTTGCGCGGTGTGAAGCGGATGCGGTAGGCGTCGTCGCCGATGCGGTGGCGCACCCCGTCGATCCAGCCGTAGGCCAGGGCCTGGTCCACCGACTTCGGCCAGCTCATCGACGGCTTACCGGAGCCCACCTTGTAGAAGCCGACCGAGAGCTCGGTCTCGCTGACGTGATGCTCGGCTAGCCAGGCGCGGAAGCCGGCGGGGGTCGGAAAGAAGACGGGCGTCATCACGCCAGCATAGCCCCGGCTCTCAGTCCTGGACCAGTTGCGCATCGGTTACGTCGCTGAGCACCATGGCGTAGGGCACGCTCTGGCCGCCACGCTCGGCATAGCCTGAGACGATCTTGTGCTCCGGGTTCACCAGGCCCAGGTCCACGTCCTCGTGCGGGAAGATGACGACACGGCGGGTGTCGATGCAGACCACCAGTTCGAAGCCGTCCATCACCCGGCGCGACATCGCCTTGATGCGGCTGTAGTAGGGCTCGCGCTTCCAGGCCATGGGACTGGCCGGATCGACGATGACATTGAGCCGCTTGCCGTCCTTCTCAGTGTACATCAGGAAACGCGCGCGGTCGGGCCGCCATGCGTCGTCCAGCTTCTCACTATCCAGCCACAGGCACATGAAGCCCACGCAGGGCGGCGGACGGTCGGCATAGACCGCGCAGCCCGCGCCGCGCCTGAAATTGACGCACCAGTCGCCGGCCGCCTTGTCGAGCGGCGCGATGGCCAGCAGCTTGCAGCACATCCCACACTCGCCGCAGCTCTTCATCGCCCGTCTCCAGCCCGCTGGCTGCCTCAGGCCATACGATGGTCCTGTGACATATTCTCATCGGTCTTAGCGCGCGCAGAGCGGACCTAGACCTCGGTGAACACCGCCAACTCGTTCCCGCTGGGGTCGCGGAAGTGGAAGCGGCGGCCGCCGGGATAGCTGAAGATGGGTTTGACGATCGCGCCGCCCGCCGCGGTCACCTTGGCCAGCATGGCCTCCAGGTCCGTGGTGAAGATCACCACCAGGGGCGCGGCCGGGGTCTCCGCCGCATCGGCCTGGAAGCCGCCGTTGAGGCCGCTGTCGGCAAAGGCTGCATAGGTCGGGCCATAGTCGGTGAAGGTCCAGCCGAAGGCTTGGCCATAGAAGCTCTTGGTGGCGGGCAGGTCCGTGCCCGGCAGCTCCACATAGTCGATCTTGCCGTCTTCGCGCATTTCGGTCGCCGCCTTCAGTTCTGTATTTGTTCTTTTTTAGAAGCTCAGGCCGGGAGAGTCCAGACCGAGGTTTTCTTGACCTCCTGGTCCTCCAGTTCGCGGGTGGTGGCCACTTGGTATTCGGCCAGCTTGGTGAGGCCCGAGCGGGGGAAATAGCTGCGGCCCGGATCGCCGATCAGCACGGTGGCGCCGCGTGCTCGGGCGGCGGCCAGCCAGGCCATGACGGCGTCGGCCATGGGCTTTTCGTAGCAGATGTCGCCGGCCAGGATGACGTCGGCCTCGGGAGCCGGCGCGTCCAGCAGATTGGCGTCGGTGAAGTCCACGGCCACGCCGTTGGCCTGGGCGTTCAGCGCCAGCGCCGCGCCGCAGAAGCCGTCGATGTCGGCGGCCAGGACATCGGTGGCGCCAGCCTTCATCGCCGCGATCCCGACGATGCCGGATCCCGAGGCGAAGTCGATCACCCGCTTGCCGGCGACGACCTCGGGGTTGTCGAGGATATAGCGGGCCAGGGCCTGGCCGCCGGCCCAGGCGAAGGCCCAGAACGGCGGCGGCAGGCCGATCTCGGCCAGGGCTTCCTCGGTCATCTTCCAGATCGGGGTGATCTCGTCGGCGAGATGCAGTTCCAGTTCCGGCGTGTGGGGTGGAGTCTGCAGCCGGGTGTTTTCGAGGATGAAGGCGCGGCGGCCCTCGAAGCTGGGATCGATCATCCCCCCGCTTAGCTGGCGGGTCGGCTCGCCGCCAGCGACAAGACCTTCAGGTAGCCCCCCGGCTCCACCAGCATGCTCTTGGTCACACCCGCCTTGGCCAGGGCCCGGTGCGCGCGGGGCAGCTGGTAGCAGGGCAGGTGCATGAACATGTGATGTTCGCAGTGGTAGTTCACATAGTAGGGGGCCAGCAGGGCGCGCTCGAGCAGGTTGGCCTTGGTGGTCCGTGCGTGGCGCAGGGGATCGGGCTCGTCCTTGGCGATGCAGGCATGCTCGGCGATGTTCCGCAGCCGGGTGATCATCGGATACCAGGTCGCCTGGGGCAGCACCCACAGCACCGGCCAGGCCCACCAGGCGCCGAAGGGCAGGCCGATGGCGGTGATGACCACGCCCCCCATCAGCCAGCGGCGCTTGCGGCGGACTTCCTCGGCCAGGATGGGCAGGAGGGGTTGGCCGGGCTTTCGGGCCCTCAGCCGGGCGGCGAGGTCGCCGAACCGCTGCTTGAAGAAGGTCTGGCCCGTCAGGTCGCGCACCAGCTTGCGGCGCAGCGACAGCCGTGTGATCGGGAACGGCGCCGATAGCCCCAAGTCCGGATCCTCGGCCTGCTGGGCGAAGCGGTGATGGGTCAGGTGATAGGGGCGGTAGCGGGCCAGGCCCCCGCCGGTCAGCCACTCACCGGCGAAGTCGTTGATCTTGAGGTTCCTGTGCAGGGCGCCGTGGGCCGCGTCATGCATCAGGATGGCGAGGCCCAGTTGCCGGCCGCCGATGATCATCACCGCCAGCGGCAGGGTGAGAGGCCAGACCACCACCATGGCGCCGGCCGCCAGGATTACGATCCAGGCGTGAGCCACCAGGGCCAGGCCCCGCCAGTTGGAGTGGGCGGCGAGGCGCGCCCACTGCTCGGGCGGGAAATAGGTCTTGGGATCGACGCGGGCTGCGGCTGCCATGCGCGCAGTCTCGCACAAAACAACGTGACGAAACAGCGTGACCCCAGGTCACGACAGCCCTTGGGGAACATAGCGGCGCTCCCTAGGTTGGGGTCAGGACTTCCCCCCGGAGACCGAGATGCGCCCGCCAATCCGCCTTGCCCTGCTGGCCGTGGCCGCAACCTTGATGGCGGGCGGCGCGCAGGCGGCCAGCTTCAATTGCGATCGGGCGCGGACAGCGGACGAACTGGCCATCTGCGCGACCCTGAAGCTGAATGACCAGGATGTTCGGATGGCCCAGCTCTACGACATCGCCCAGCATCTGGTGGCGATGGGCGGACGGGCGGCGATCCAGGATGACCAGCAGGCCTGGCTGAAGACACGACAGGCCTGCGGGGCTGACCGGACCTGCCTGGCGCGGGCCTATACGCGGCGCATCGCCGCTCTCAACCAGGTGCTGGAGAGGGTCTACAAGCAGGGGCCTTTCTAGCTAGATCGAAGACGCCGGCCCCGCCCACATTCCGGCGGCCAGTGCGATCACCAGCAGAAGGCCCGCCAGGCTGTTGGACTTGAAGAGGGCGAGCGCACCCATGCCGTCCTTGACGTCCAGCCGCGCCGCCTGCCGCGAAAGGTGGGCGCCGAACATGGCGGCCGGGGGCAGGGAGAGGGGCCCGAGGCCGCCGACCCAGGCCGCGGCCAGCGCCAGGACGAAGGCCGCTACATAGAAGCCGAGCACAGCCTTCGGCGCGGCGTCGCCCAGCCGCAGGGCCGAGGATTTCACGCCGGCCAGGGCGTCGTCCTCCAGGTCCTGGACCGCGTAGATGGTGTCGTATCCCAGGGTCCAGAAGACGCCCGACGCGTAGAGCAGGACGGCGGGCCAGTCGACACGTCCGGTGACGGCGGCGTAGCCCAGCAGGGCGCCCCAGTTGAAGGTCAGGCCGAGCCAGGCCTGAGGCCACCAGGTGATCCGCTTCATGAAGGGATAGGCGGCGACGAGGCCAAGCGAGGCGACGCCGAGGCCGATGGCCACGGGGCCCATGGTCAGCAGGATGAGCAGCGAGATCAGGGCGCAGGTGACCACAAAGGCCCAGGCCTGCCTGACGCTGATCTGGCCCGACGGGATCGGCCGGTCAGCGGTGCGGGCCACCTGGGCGTCGAAGTCGCGGTCGACGATATCATTGTAGGCGCAGCCCGCCGCCCGCATCAGGGCCGCGCCGGCGAAGAACTCGGCCATCAGCAGGGCGCTCGGCCACTGGTGTTGCATGGCGCCGGCGAGCGCGATCCCCTGCCAGCCGGGCAGCATCAGCAGCCAGATGCCGGTGGGCCGGTCGAAGCGGCCCAGCTTCAGCCAGGGGCGCAGGGCCGCGGGTGCATGGCGGTCGACCCAGTTGGTGGGGGCGGCGTCGGGGAGGGGTGTGGAAGCGGTCATCTTGACCCCTGCATACCAGAGCGTGGCTTTCGCGCCGCAGTCAGAATTTGGCGTAACGCGGTCGCTTGACGGGGGAATCCCACCCGCCTAACTTCCCGGCTCCACAGACGACGCGACCGGAAAGGAGGGTCAGCAAAGATGAATGTCATCGCACCGCCCACCCTCCGTAAACGTGCGCCCGGGGTCTGCTGCTGACCTGAGATCTCCCTGGCCCGCGCTCCTGCCGCGCCCGCCTCAAGGACATCTCCCCCTTGTCTTCCGACTCCCGCCGGACCCTTCGGCGCTTCCCCATTTTCCATGACGTCGCCGATGCGCGGGCTCTCGCCGCATCCCCCGCCGTCATCGCACATCGACGGCTCACATGACGGACGCTTACGACGATGAGGACGGCAACCGTCCCCGCACCCTGACCAACGGCCAGGTCATCCGCTTCATGGCCGGTCACTGGATGGCCGAGCCGAAACGGTTCGCCCTGATTGCGGCCCTGATGCTGGCCTCGACGGCCTGCGACCTGTCGATCCCGTGGGCGACACGGGCCCTGATCGACGCTGTCGCTACCCCCACCTCGCCGACCGACACCGCCTGGATCGCCTGGGCCAGTCTGTCGGCCCTGTACCTGGCGTTCTACTGCCTGCGCAGCTTCATGTTCCGCATGTCCAATGGCTACTATTCGCGGATCATGGCGCGGATGGTGACCCAGGCGTTTGCTCGGGTTCAGGCCTTCTCCGCCGACTGGCACGCCTCGAATTTCGCCGGCGCCACGGTGCGGCGGGTGAGCCGGGCCATGTGGGGCTATGACAGCGCCTCGGACGCTCTGCTGTGGATGCTGACGCCCACCTTGATCGTGCTGTCGGGCCTGGCCATCTCCATCGGCCTGAAGTGGCCGGCGGCGGGCGTGTTCGTCGCCGTGCTTGTGGTCGCCTTCGCCATATTCAACGTCCTGGTCTCCACCCACTTCATCCGGCCGGCCAACCTCGCCTCGACGGCGCTGGACTCCCAGCTCGGCGCCAACCTGGCCGACGCCATCGGCGGCAATCCGGTGGTGAAGGGCTTCGGCGCGGAGGCGCGCGAGGAGAAGCGGTTCTCCGATCACGTGGCCATCTGGCGCACGGCGCAGAACAAGACCTGGGACCGGTTCAACACCGTGGGCTGGGGCCAGAACTTCTTCCTGGTGATCCTGCAGGCGGGCCTGACGGGACAACTGGTCCATGCCTGGAGCCGGGGTGAGGCGACGCCGGGCGACGTGGCCTTCGGCATCACCTCCTTCATCGTCATGGCGGGCTACATGCGCAACTTCAGTGAGATCACCCGCATGCTGCAGAAGGGCCTGGACGACATGGTGGACGTGGCTGCGTACATGCGCACGCCGCCGCAACTGGCCGACCGGCCGGACGCGGCGCCGTTCCGGGGCGAGCTGGGGGAGGTGGTCTTCGACCGCGTGACCTTCGGGTACGAGAACGCCGCCCGTCCGCTCTATCGGGACTTCACCCTGGTGGTGGCGCCCGGCGAACGCGTCGCCCTGGTGGGGCCGACGGGGCGGGCAAGTCGACCTTCGTCAAGCTGCTGCAGAGGCTCTACGACGTGCAGGGCGGCCGCATCCTGATCGACGGCCAGGACATCGCCGATGTCAGCCAGGGAAGCCTGCGGCGCGCCATCGCCGTGGTGCCCCAGGACCCGGCCCTGTTCCACCGCACCATCGCCGAGAACATCAGCTATGCGCGGCCCGACGCCACGCAGGACGAGGTGGTCCTGGCCGCCAAGCGGGCCCGGGCGCACGATTTCATCGCCGGTCTTCCGAAGGGCTACGACACCCTGGTGGGCGAGCGTGGGGTGAAGCTGTCGGGCGGGGAGCGGCAGCGGGTCGCCATCGCCCGCGCCTTCCTGGCCGATGCGCCGATCCTGGTGCTGGACGAGGCCACCTCGTCACTCGACGTCGAGACCGAGCGCCAGGTGCAGGCGGCCATGGAGGAGCTGATGTTGGGCCGCACCACGGTGGTGATCGCGCACCGCCTGTCGACCATCCGGGGCGCCGACCGCATCCTGGTGTTCGAGGGCGGCCAGCTGGTGGAGGAGGGCCGCCACGCGGACCTGGTGGCGCGCGGCGGGGCCTATGCCCGGCTGCACGCCGTGACGGAGGCGGGCGCGTGACCGAGCACTATGAAGAGATCGACGAGTCCGCCAACCGGGTCCTGAGCAACCGCCAGGTCCTGAGGTTCGTCATGGGCTACTGGCTACGCCGGCCCTGGCTGCTGGCCGGCACGCTGGTGGCGACGCTGGCGGGCATCGGGTTCGATCTGGCCATGCCCTGGGCGTCGGGCCAGCTGGTGGACGCGGTGACCGCGGGACCCTCGTCGCCGGACGCGGCCTGGGTCGCCTGGGCCCTGTTCGTCGGCGTCTATCTGACGGGCTCCCTGATGCGCAATATCGCCCCGAGGTTCTGGATTCCCCTGGCGGCCGGCAACATGCGGGAGATCACCGAGGAGGGGTTCGGCAAGGTGCAGTCCTTCTCCGCCGACTGGCACGGCGACAACTTCTCGGGCGCCACGGTGCGCAAGCTGAGCCGCGCCATGTGGGGCTATGACGAGGTCTCCGACGCGGTGGTCATGTGGCTGGGCCCGGCTCTGGCGGTGCTGCTGGGGCTGTCGGTGATGATGATCCTGCGCTGGCCGATGGTGGGCCTGTTCTCGCTGGCCACCGTCATCTTCTACATCGCCTCCAACATCTTCCTGACCAGCACCTTTGGCCGGCCCCTGAACCTCAAGTCGGTGGGGCTGGACAGCCGGATCGGCGGGGCGATCTCGGACTCCATCGCGTCGAACGCCACGGTGCGCGGCTTTGGCGCCGAGGAGCGGGAGGCGACGCGGATCGCGGGCGTCACCCAGCTGTGGTCGAAAGCCGTCCAGCGCACCTGGACCCGGTTCACCGACATCTGGCTGGTGCAGAACCTGCTGCTGGTGGTGCTGCAGGCGGGGCTGACCGGCCTGCTGCTGCGGCTGTGGGCGCGGGGCGAGGCGACGCCGGGCGACGTGGCCTTCGGGGTCACCTCCTTCATGCTGATGAGCGGCTACCTGCGCAACATCGGCGACAATATCCGCATGCTGCAGAAGGGGCTGGACGACGTCGAGGACGTCGCCCGCTACCTGACGCTCGAGCCTCAGGTGGCCGATGCGCCGGGCGCGCCGGACTTCGCCGGGGACCTGGGGGAGGTGGTCTTCGACCACGCCACCTTCGGCTACAAGTCGGCCGGGACTCCGCTCTATCGCGACTTCTCCCTGCGGATCGCGCCGGGGGAACGGATCGCGCTCGTCGGGCCAACAGGGTCGGGCAAGTCGACCTTCGTCAAGCTGGTCCAGCGGCTCTATGACCTGGACGCCGGCCGCATCCTGATCGACGGCCAGGATGTGGCCAAGGTGACCCAAGGCAGTCTGCGGCGCGCCATCGCGGTGGTGCCGCAGGACCCGGCCCTGTTCCACCGGACCATCGGCGAGAACATCAGCTACGCCCGCCCCGACGCCACCGGCGACGAGATCGAACTCGCCGCCCGCCGAGCCCGGGCCCACGACTTCATCACCCGCCTGCCCAAGGGCTATGAGACCCTGGTGGGGGAGCGGGGCGTGAAGCTGTCGGGGGGTGAGAGGCAACGGGTGGCCATCGCGCGCGCCTTCCTGGCCGACGCGCCGATCCTGGTGCTGGACGAGGCGACATCCTCCCTGGACGTGGAGACCGAGCGGGAGGTGCAGGCGGCGATGGAGGAGCTGATGGTGGGGCGCACCACCATCGTCATCGCCCACCGCCTGTCCACCATCCGCGGCGCTGACCGCATCCTGGTCTTCGACAACGGCCAGGTGGTGGAGGAGGGCCGCCACGCCGAGCTGGTAAGCCGGGGCGGGGCCTATGCGCGGCTGCACGCGGTGACGCTGGGGGTGGGGTAGGGCGCGAAGATGCTCCCCCACTGGGCTACGGGATTCACACAACTGCGTCGGCCTTGGCGATGATGAAGCCGGTGAGTGTTGCTGCGAAGCGTTCCCAGCCCTTGGCCATGGTCTTTGGTCCTGGAGGCTTGCCGTAGCAGTTCCAGC
>JAGNIV010000051.1:0-7759 GCA_018001015.1 Phenylobacterium sp.
GGCGCCGTCCGGCGAGCGGCGGCTGGTGGAACTTCGGGGCGTCAGCGAGGCCTATCCCCTGGCGGGCAAGGTGGAGCTGCAAGGCGCCTCGTCCCTCGCCCAGGCGCTGCGCCCCGTGGACGGCGTGCCCGGCGCGGCGGTGGAGCAGGCGCTGCTGGATCGGCTGGGCCTGAAGCTCGGCGACCGGATGCTGGTGGGCAATACGTCGATGGTGGCGCGTGCGGTGCTGGTGCAGGAGCCGGACCGGCTGTCGCGAGGCTTCGCCCTGGGCCCCCGCGTGCTCACCGCCGTGGAGGTGGTGGAGAGAGGCGGCTTCCTGGAGCCTGGCCTGCCGTTCGGGGAGACGGCGCGGATCGCCCTGCCGGCCGGCGCCGACACCGCGCCCGCCGCCAAGACCCTTCGCAAGGCGCTGAAGGGGGCCGAGGCGCGGGTCCGCCAACGGGACGAAGCCGCGCCCGGCGTGCGGCGGCTGATCGAGCAGCTGGAATACTTCCTGGGCTTCATCGGCCTGGCCTCCCTGGTGGCCGGCGGCCTGGGCGTGCATGGCGCGGTCTCAGCCTTCCTGGAACAGCGCAAGCCGGTGATCGCGGTGCTGAAGGCCCTGGGCGCCGAGGGGCCGCTGGTGCGGAACCTTTACCTCATCCAGATCGGAGCCCTGGCGGTGCTGGGGGTCGCGATCGGCCTGGCGGTGGGCGCGGCCGCGCCCCTGGTTCTGGGCGCTCTGATCGCCGACGACCTGCCGATCCCGGCCCTGTTCGGCGTCTATCCGGTCCCCCTCTTGAAGGCCGGCGCCTTTGGGCTGCTGTCGGCGGCGGCCTTCGCCCTGGGTCCCCTGGCGCGGGCCCGGCTGACCTCGCCCGCCACCCTATTCCGCCACGACCTGCCCACCCGGTTCGCGTGGGGAGTGGAGATTGTCGCCGCAGGGCTCGCCGCCTGCACACTGGCCGGTCTGGCGGTCGTGACCGCGCCCACACCCATGGCCGCTGGGATCATGATCGCCGGCGTGGTGGCCGCCTTCGCCGTGCTGTGGGCCCTGGGGCTCGGCGGCGCCTGGCTCGCGGGCCGGGCCCGCATCGGGGCGAGGGGCGCGTTTCGCATCGCCCTGGCCAGTCTGGCCGGGCCTCGGTCGGCGGCCCGCACGGCCGCGCCGGCCATCGGCCTGGGGGTCGCCCTGCTGGCCGCGGTGGTGCTGATCCAGTCGAGCCTGCTGCGCCAGGTGGCCGAGGTGGCGCCCCGCACCGCGCCGGCGCTGGTGTTCACCGAAATCCCCGGCGAGCGGGTCGCGGCCTTCGACGCCGCGCTCACCGGGGCGTTCGGGGTTCCGCTGACCTCCGACAACTATCTGCGCGCGCCCTTCGCCACCGGGCGGATCAGCCAGATCAAGGGCAAGCCGGTGGTCACCAGCCAGATCGCGGCCTCGGAGCGCTGGGCCTATGACAACGATATCTCGCTCTCGGCCATCGGCGCCGAGCCGCCGGCCGCCGGGATTGTCGCGGGCGCATGGTGGCCCGCCGACTATGCCGGGCCGCCGCTGCTGGCGATGGAAGTCGACGTCGCCAAGGCTGGAAACCTGAAGCTGGGGGACAGCGTCACGCTCTCGGTGCTGGGCCGCGACATCGAGGCCAAGGTCGCGGTGTTGCGCAAGGTGGACTTCGGCGGCTTCGGAGCCAGCTTTCCCTTGGTGCTGGACCCTGCCGCCCTGGAGGGCGCCAACCTGCGCCACGTGGCCATCACCAAGGCGAGCAAGGCGCAGGAGGCCGCGGCCACCCGGGCCCTGGGGACCGACTTCGCCGAGGTCAACGTCATCTCGGTGCGCGAGCAGCTTGAGGCGGCGACCGAGCTGTTTGGCCGGCTGGCGCTGGCGATCCGCGGCGCCGCCGGCGTCGCGGCCCTGGCCGGCCTGCTGGTGCTGGCCGGCGCCATCGCGGCGGGCGCGCAGTCGCGCATGCGGGAGGCTGCGATCCTCAAGGTCCTGGGCGCCTCGCGCGGCCAGATTCTCAGCGTCTACGTCCTGGAGTATGGCGCGGTCGGTATCGTGGCCGGCGCGGCGGGCGTCGCCCTGGGCTGCGCGGCGGCCTGGCCGGTGGTGACCAAGGTCTTCCAGGCCCATTGGAGCGTCGACTGGAGCGGGATCGCGGCCCTGGTGGGCGGCGCGGCCCTGCTGGCGGCGCTGGGCGGACTGGCGGCGTCACTGCAGGCTCTGTCGCGCCGTCCCGCGCCGGCCCTGCGGAGCGAATAGTCTTCCGCCAGCGGCCTGAAACAAAGTCGCGCTCGACGGCTCACGGACAAGGTGTGACGTCCCCGCCATCGACGTTACCTGTCCTCCCGCGTGGCGTTGCGAAGGTGACGACCTGACGTTGCTGGAAGCGATCTCAAGGCAACCGCAGGTCGCCAGATCGCCCCCGGGGTGGTTTCAAACGCTCCGAGGTGTGACGTAGCGTCGGGCTGACCCGCGCCCTCCCTGCGGCGCCGCTTGGCGCCGCTGCGCGTCCGACCGACGGAAAAGTGGGCAAATTTCGCTCCTGGAAGCCGAGGAGACGGGACGGGGCGTGGCGATAATGTGACAGAACGGGGTCAAAGGCATGTGCAAGGGGTTTCGATGATTGACCCCGTAACATCCGAGACGCCTTAGTCTCGGCAGTGGGATTTTTCGAAATCCGATTCTGGGGAGCGTGCCTCGGAGGTCGCTTGGGCCTGTCGAGCCGCTGGAGGACTTAATCTTGAAAGCTGACTCAATGCGGTCGCGCCTGCTGGCGTCGACCATGATCTGCGGCGCGGCCTTCGCCGCCGCCGGTGCGGCCTACGCGCAAGACGCGGAAGTCACGGAAGTCGTGGTCACCGGTTCGCGCATCGTGCGCCAGGACTATGTGGCCAACAGCCCGATCTCGACCGTCACGGGCGACCAGACGGTGGCGAATGCGGACATCACGCTCGACACCTATCTGAACACCCTGCCGCAGGTGAACCCGTCCGGAACGACCACCTCCAACAACCCCGGCAACGGCGGTCAGTCCAACATCGACCTTCGTGGTCTGGGCTCGAACCGTAACGTGGTTCTGGTCGATGGCCGCCGTCCGATGGTCTCGGCCAACAACCTCACGGTCGACCTGAACACCATCCCGCAGGCCCTGATCGAGAGCATCGAAGTCATCACCGGCGGCGCCGGTGCGGCCTACGGCGCCGACGCCATCTCCGGCGCGGTCAACGTCAAGCTGAAGCGCAACTTCGAAGGCGTCGATATCCGCGCCAACTACACCAACTCCACCGAATTCTGGGACGCTGAAGAGTACCAGCTGTCGGCCGCCATCGGCGGCAACTTCGCCGACGGCAAGGGCAACGCGGTGTTCGGCTTCGACCGTTCCTACCGCGAAGCGATGATCAAGTCGCAGCGCGCCTTCTCGCAGAACGCCACCTCGACCACCTCCTTCCTGCCGGAAGGCGCCCTGTTCTGGGGCAGCACCAACGCTCCGACCAAGGCGGCCCTGGACACCATCTTCGCCGGTTACGGCGTGACCTCGGCCCAGACCACCCTGCAGTCGGGCACCATCGGCTTCAATCTGGACGGCACCCTGTTCTACAAGGGCATCTTCAACAGCCCGCTGGATGTCCGGAACTTCAGGTACCCGATCGACGGCGCGGTGAACCAAAGCCTGTACCCCGATCTGTACAGCTACAACTTCGACTACGTGAACATCCTGACCCTGCCGCTCGACCGTTATTCCTTCATGACGAAGGTGAACTACGAGCTGGACAACGGCATCGAGTTCTTCGCCTCAGCCGGCTGGACGGAATACAACGCCGCCACCGCCCTGGCTCCGACCCCGTTCCCGACGGTCAACACGCGTAACCCGAGCACGGCGCGTTCGCAGGACGTCATCTCGAACCTGGTCACCCCGGGTCAGCAGGTTGCTCAGCAGCTGGTGATCCCGGTCACCAACCCCTTCATCCCGGCCGACCTGCGCACTCTGCTCAACAGCCGCACCGGGGATGACGCGGTTCTGGTCGGCGCCGGCGCCACCGAGCCCTTCCGGATGCGTCAGCGCACCCTGGGTCTTGGCCTGCGTCAGTCGAACTACGAAAACACGGTCGTCCAGTTCATGGCCGGCGTGAAGGGCCCGGTGGGCGACACCGGCTTCGACTTCGAGTTCACCGTTTCGGAAGGTCGTACTGAGATCGACCAAACCCAAACCGGCAACCTCAACACCCAGCGTCTGCAGACCCTGATCGAAGCGGCTGACGGCGGCGCCAGCATCTGCGCCGGCGGCTTCAACATCTTCGGTCGTCAGCCGATCTCGGCCGCCTGCCGCACCTACCTGGCCTCGGCCACCACCCTGTCCACCGCGATGACCCAGCAGATCGCCCAGGGCTTCGTGACCGGCAAGATCGCCGAACTGCCCGCTGGTGATGTCCAGATCGTGCTCGGCGCCGAGTATCGTGGCTTCGAATACGACTTCAATCCGGGTTCGGCCTCTGGCCCGATCTCCGGCTTCAACACCCAGAACCCGGACCGCGGCACCAACTCCTTCAAGGACGTGTTTGGCGAAATCGCCATCCCGTTGGTGAAGGATCAGGCCTACGTCCAGAGCCTGGAAGTGAGCCTCGGCGCGCGTTTCTCCCAGAACGAATTCGCCGACAAGATCGCCGGCGACAAGGTCGAGCTGGACGGCGTCTGGGCTTACAAGGCCGAGCTGAACTGGGAGGTCAACGACCTCCTGCGCGCTCGTGCTTCGTACCAGCGCTCGAACCGCGCCCCGAACTTCTCCGAACTGTTCTCGGGTGGCGGTAGTGCGCCGCAGTACTTCGATCCCTGCTCGCGCACGAGCCAGGCCCGTAACGGCGCCACCGGCGCCCAAGTCACGGCGCTTTGCCAGACCGCGGGCTTCAACGGCGGTGTCGGCGCGGGGGCCATCGCCACCTTCGTTCAGACTCCGGGTTCGCAAATCGGCGTCGACCTGCTGGGCAACAAGGCTCTGAAGCCGGAAGAAGGCACCACCTTCACCGCCGGCCTCGTCTGGAAGTCCCCGTGGGAAAACCAGTGGCTGTCGCGTCTGCAAGGCTCGGTCGACTACTACAACATCAAGATCGATGACGCGATCCTGACCCCGACCCCGAACCAGATCGTGGCTGCCTGCTACAACTACTACGGCACCAACTCGACCTACAGCCCTGCCAACAGCAACTGCGATGGCATCCTGCGGACCGGGGCGGACATCCTCTGGATCTACAACCCCAACAACGGCTACAACGAGTTCACCGCCTCCAACGGTGGCCACCAGAAGACGAGCGGCATCGACATCCAGTTCGACTATGGCTTCGATCTGGAATGGCTGGGCGCGCCGAGCAGCTGGGGCTCCGTCCGCATGGGTGCGGTGCTGACCCACGTGATCGAGTTCAAGCAGCAAGACCCGATCTCCGGCGTGCCGGAACTCGACTTTGCTGGCACCGTCTCCTACTTCGGAGCCGGCCTCGGCACGAGCTTCCCGGAATGGAAAGCCACCATCAACACCAATTGGTCGGTGGGTGACTTCAAGTTCGACATGCGTAACCGCTACATCGCGGCCATGGAAAACCGCCTCAACGTCGAGTTCCCGGGCGAGACCGAGTTCACGGGTACGGACGCGGTCTGGTACACCGACCTGGCTGGCACCTGGGCTGTGACCGACAATGTCGAGTTCAAGCTCGGCGTGAACAACGTCTTCAACAAGGAAGCCGAATCCTACGCGCCGAACGTTCAGTCCGGCACCGATCCGTCCACCTACGACGTCGTCGGTCGTCGGGTGTTCGGCGGTATCAAGCTGCGCTTCTAAGCCCAGCCTGAGCTAACGAAACTGGGGCGGCGGACTTCTGGTCCGCCGCCCTTTTTCATGGGCGAATGCCCGGCCAGCGGGCCGCCCAGTCGTGGCGCCGGCGCAACGGCAAACGCCGCGGGAGATCCCGCGGCGTTGCTGTCGTACCTGGCGGTGGGCGGCTGACCCTACTGGATCGAAGCCACGGCCTTGGTGGTGGCGGGGGAGTAGAGGCCCATGAGGCTTTCGCGGTCGGCCACGGCGCGGGCGGCGCGGGCGGCGTTCTGGCAGATCACGCCCTTGGCGTGGCCGGCCAGGCACTGCTGCAGGGCGGCTTCGCGCTCATAGGCGTGGTCGCGGAAATAGGTGAAGGAGCGGTCCACCGAACCCCATCCTACGGAGGCGGTGATGGCGGCCAGCGCCACCCCAGACCAGAACACTGCACGTATCATTTTGAAGCACCCCCCCGGCGCGAGGTGCAAGTCGTAGACCCCAATCTGGGGGTCGCTCAACCCCCTGCACGTCGCAGGCGATCATAGTGCCGGCAGCACGATGATGTTGGGCGGGCTCATAGAGTTCGTAAGTGTCTCAGAGACCCGAGCGGCCGATGTCAGTGTGACGTGAATGGTCCGGTTGCCACTCGTAAATGTCGGCCCCGCCGTCGACCGAGCTGAGCAGCCTTCAGTCGAATAACCGCAGTCGGTCATCTTTGATCACACAACCTCTATTGGTCAGGTCGGAGATAAATCCCTAGGCAGGCGAGCACATCTCATTGTCGTCTGATCCATCGGAGATCAATGCCCCATCATACCCCCCTGATTGCAACCATCGTGGCCGGCCTGACCCTGGCGTTCGCCTTCGGCGCCCTGGCCCACCGCTTCAAGGTGTCGCCCCTCGTGGGCTACCTGCTGGCCGGCGTGATCGTGGGACCGTTCACCCCGGGCTATGTGGCCGATCAGGGCCTGGCCACCGAACTGGCCGAGATCGGGGTGATCCTGCTGATGTTCGGGGTCGGGCTGCACTTCTCCCTGAAGGACCTGATGTCGGTGCGGGCCATCGCCATTCCCGGCGCCTTGGTTCAGATGACGGTGGCCACCCTGCTGGGGATGGGACTGGGCCACCTGCTGGGCTGGTCGTTGCTGTCGGGCCTGGTGTTCGGCCTGGCGCTCTCGGTGGCCAGCACCGTCGTGCTGCTCCGCGCCCTGCAGGAGCGCCGCATCGTCCAGACCGACCGGGGTCGCATCGCGGTCGGCTGGTTGATCGTCGAAGACCTGGCCATGGTCCTGGCGCTGGTCCTGCTGCCAGCCCTGGCGGGCGGTCTGGGCCAAGCTGCAGACAGCCCCCCTCTGGCCGCCTGGCTCCTGCCCGTGGGTATGACGATCCTGAAGGTCACGGCCTTCGTGGCCCTGATGCTGGTGATCGGGCGACGGATGATTCCCTGGCTGCTGCACTGGACGGCGCACACCGGCTCGCGCGAGCTGTTCCGCCTGGCGGTGCTGGTCGTCGCCCTGGGCGTGGCCTTCGGCGCCGCCAGCCTGTTCGGCGTCTCCTTCGCGCTCGGCGCCTTCTTCGCCGGCATGATCCTGGCCGAGTCGGAGCTCAGCCAGCGGGCGGCGGAGGAGAGCCTGCCCCTGCGCGACGCGTTTGCGGTGCTGTTCTTCGTGTCGGTGGGGATGCTGTTCAATCCGGCGGTGCTGATCGAGCAGCCCTGGCCCCTCCTGGCCACGGTCGCCATCATTGTCTTGGGCAAGTCGATGGCCGCCTTCGCCATCGTCAAGCTGTTCAAATATGACACCAACACCTCGCTGACGATCTCGGCCAGCCTGGCTCAGATCGGCGAGTTCTCCTTCATCCTGGCGGGTCTTGGCGTCGGCCTGGGCCTGCTTCCCGAGACGGGACGTGATCTGATCCTGGCCGGGGCGATCATATCCATCGTCATCAACCCGTTCCTGTTCAACGTCGTTCTCCGACGG
>JAGNIV010000051.1:7859-9051 GCA_018001015.1 Phenylobacterium sp.
ATGTCGGCCAGCGCCCTGATCGATGCGGCCGGGGTATCGGGAGCTTTTGACCGCCCCCGACTCGGCGCGGCGCTGGGCAGCCTTACCGACCGGGGCTGCTTCGTCCGCCTCGACGACGAACGGCTCCGCATCACGCTCGTGGGGTACCAGGCCAGCACAAATGCGCCGGCGGGACTGTAGCCGTCTCTAGAGCATTCTGCGACCTGATTGAATCGTTGGGGATTCCCAGGAGTCGCGGATTCTGATTCAAGCTCCGTGCTGGTGACGGAGGCCGGCATTCATGAGCAAGGCGCTGTCAGTTGATCTTCGTGAGCGTGTGATCGGCGCGATTGACGAGGGCTTATCGTGTCGCGCGGCCGCAGTGCGGTTCGGTGTGAGCGCGGCGAGCGCGATCCGCTGGCGTAGCCTGTCGCTCAAGACAGGCGACGTGCGGCCCGGTCCGCTGGGCGGTGATCGGCGCTCAGGCCTCATTGAAAAGCACGCCGATCTGATCCTCGGGCGCCTGGAAGCCCAGCCGGACATCACGCTGGCTGAGATGCAGGCGGTCCTGGCCGAGCAGGGTGTCACGGTCAGCACCACGGCGGTCTGGCGGTTCTTCGACCGTCGCAGGATCACGCTCAAAAAAAGTCGGCGCACGCGGACGAGCAAAGTCGGCCAGATATCCTGAGCCGGCGACAGAGCTGGTTCGAGGGTCAGCTCGATCTGGATCCCGCCCGGCTGGTCTTTCTCGACGAAACCGGGGCCACCACCAAGATGGCGCGGCGCCACGGGCGCGCCCTACGCGGCCAACGCCTGCGCGCCAGCGTCCCTCACGGCCACTGGAAGACCACCACCTTCATCGGCGGCCTGAGACGGACCGGAATGACCGCCCCCATGGTCTTGGACGGCCCCATGACCGGTGCCTGGTTCCTGGCCTATGTCGAACAGGTCCTGGTCCCAACCCTGAGCCCCGGCGACATCGTCGTCCTCGACAACCTGGCCGCCCACAAGAACGCCTCGGCCAGGGCCGCCGTCGAGGCCGCCGGCGCAACTCTGGTCTTCCTGCCGCCCTACAGCCCCGACCTGAACCCCATCGAGAACGCCTTCGCAAAGCTCAAGGCCATGCTCCGAAAGGCGGCCGCCAGAACCCTCGAGCAGCTCTGGTCAGCCATCGCTCATATCATCGACGCCTTCACACCAATGGAATGCGCGA
>JAGNIV010000031.1 GCA_018001015.1 Phenylobacterium sp.
CTACGACGCCCTGCCCCAGATCAAGGACCATCGATTGCGGGTCTATGCCGCGATGGTCCGCAACCTGGACCGCAATGTGGGCCGCGTGCTGCAGACCCTGAAGGACGAGGGCCTGGACGACAACACCCTGGTGATCTTCACCAGCGACAACGGAGGTGCAGGCTATATCGGCCTGCCGGAGATCAACCGCCCCTATCGCGGCTTCAAGTCGACCTTCTTCCAAGGCGGCATCCGCACACCCTTCTTCATGCGCTGGCCCGGCAAGATCGCGCCCGGGTCCCGCTATGCCAGCCCCGTCAGCCACATCGACATCTTCGCCACCGCCGCTGGCGCGGCGGGCGCAGCGGTTCCCCAGGATCGGGTGATCGATGGTGTCGATCTCGTTCCCTATCTGGCAGGCAAGGCCACGGGCCGCCCGCACCAGACCTTGTTCTGGCGCTCGGGCCAGTACAGCACCGTGCTGGACGGCGACTGGAAGCTGCAGGTGAACGGGGCCCGCGAAAAGGTCTGGCTCTACGACCTGGCGACCGACCCCACCGAGCAGCGCGATCTCTCGAAGGCGAAGCCCGATAAGGTGGCCGCGCTGAAGGCTCTGCTGAAGGCCCAGGACGCCCAGACGAAGAAGCCGATGTGGCCCTCGCTCCTGCAGGGCCCGGTCTTCGTCGACCATCCGAGCGGCCAGCCGCAGAAGCCCGGCGAGGAGTACATCCTCTGGGATAACTGACAAGGTCCGCGATCCACCCTGGGCGGCCGTCAGGCTGGTCCAGGGTGGGAGCGGTTAGGCCCGGGCCTTGGTCTTGATGTTGAGCTGGCCGGCCAGGCCCGCCTTGCGGTGGTGCTCGATGGCCGCCATCTCGGGGCTCAGGGCCATGTCGCGGAAGGCCGCCAGAGATGGGTACTCCACCAGGGCCACCAGGTCCCAGAGATCCTCCACCTCGCCGATCATCAGGCCGGTGACCTCTCCCGAATAGTGCATGGCGCCGCCCAGGGCCTCCACCAGCTTGGTGACGCCCTCGCCGTAGCGGGCATAGGCCTCGCGGCCGGTGAGTTGGGCGTCGGAGCCGTCGGCGTACTCCGCCCGGTCCTTGAATTTCAGCAGATTGACCATGACGAAGGGCCCATCCTCGGGCGCTCCGAAGAATTCCAGGGCCTGCTCCATCGGCGGGATGACGGCGTTCTCGACCTTCATGGCTCAGGTCCTCTCACGGATCATGGTGTCGAGGATTGCCGCGATCTCGTCGGGACAATCCTCCTGCAGGAAATGGCCGCCCTTGGTGGTGACGTGGGGCTGGCCCTTGGCGCCGGGAATGCGGGTCTGGAAGATGGCGTCGCCGCCGCGGCTAACGGCGTCGCCGTCGCTGAAGGCGGTGATCACGGGCTTGTCGAAGCGTTCCAACACCTCCCAGGCGGCCTTGTTCTCGACGACCTGGCCATGCTCGGGCGTGACCGGCACCAAGGTCGGGAACTGCCGCGCGCCTTCCTTGTAGGTCTCGTCCGGGAAGGGCGCGTCATAGGCGGCGACCTCCTCGGGCGTGAGGTCGCGGCCGGTCCCCATGTTGACGATCATGCCGATAGGCATCTCCGGGACCGACTGGCTGAACTCCAGCCAGGCCTTGAAGCCGTCAGTCATGCCTGAGCCGGTGGGCAAGCCGGTATTGGCGATCACCAGGCCGGCGAACCGCTCCGGGAAGGCCGCGGCCAGCCGCAGGCCGATCAGCCCGCCCCAGTCCTGGCAGAAGAGCGTGACGTCGCGCAGGTCCAGCGCGGTGAACCACTGGCTCATCCAATCCACATGGCGGGCATAGGTATAGTCGGTGCGCAGGGTCGGCTTGTCTGAGCGGCCGAAGCCGATCAGGTCGGGCGCGATCACCCGGTGACCCTTGGCCGCCAGGGCCGCGATGATCCTGCGGTACAGATAGGACCAGGACGGCTCGCCGTGCATCAGCAGCACGACGGCGCCGTCGCGGGGACCTTCGTCGACATAGGCCAGGCGCAGGTCCGTGCCGTCGGCGTCCCTGATCTGCGCGTAGTGGGGCGCGAAGGGCCAGTCGGCCAGGCCGTCGAATCGTTCGTCCGGGGTCCTCAGAACCTGCATGCCATCCCTCTCGCCAGTTCTCTCTGGCTCTCGATCAAAACTAGTGGCAATATGCGTGCCAATATATTCCCGGGTCAAGCCGGGCGGGAGGACGAAGATGTCGAAGCGGTGGATGGCGGCCCTGATCCTGGTGGGCCTGGTCACGGTGGCCCTGGCGGGCGGGTGGCTGATGCGGGGCAAGCTGGCGACGGCGGCGATGGAGAAGATCTACCTCCAGGCCATGGCGCGCGATCCCTATGCCGGCCTGCCGGACGGGCTGCATGTGGGTCTCTGCGGATCCGGGTCGCCCATGCCCGACCCCACCCGCGCGGGTCCCTGCACGGCGGTGCTGGCCGGCAAGAAGCTGTTCGTCATCGACGCCGGCGCGGGCAGCACCAAGAACCTGTCCCTGATGAACCTGCCGCCGGCCCGGGTGAACGCGGTCTTCCTGACCCACTTCCACTCCGACCACATCGACGGCCTGGGGGAGCTGATGCTGCAGCGCTGGGCCAGCGGGCCCAACACCAGCCCGCTGCCGATCTATGGCCCCACAGGGGTGGACCAGGTGGTGGCAGGGTTCCAGTCGGCTTATGTCCTCGACAGCGGCTACCGCGTCGCCCACCACGGGCCGACCGTGGTGCCGCCCTCCGGCTTCGGCGGCGCGGCCCATCCCTTCGAGGCCCAGCCCAACCTGCCCAACGTGACGGTCATCGACGAGCCGGACCTGAAGGTCATCGCCTTCCCGGTGCACCACAATCCGGTGGAGCCGGCCGTCGGGTATCTGTTCATCTACAAGGACCGCCGCGTGGTGATCAGCGGCGACACCGCCGCCTCACCGCGCCTGGAGGCGGCCTCCAAGGGGGCCGACCTGCTGGTGCATGAGGGGCTGTCGCCAGAGCTGGTGGGCCTGCAACGCAAGGCCGCCCTGGCCGACGGACGCGCCAACCTGGCGGCCATCTTCCATGACATTCTCAGCTACCATACCACCCCGGAACAGGCCGCCGGCATCGCCCAGCGGGCCGGGGTGAAGTCCCTGCTGTTCACCCACGTCATCCCGCCCCTGCCGGCCCGGGCGCTGGAGGGGCCGTTCCTCGGCAACGCGCGGGACATCTTCAAGGGCGAGATCCGCGTCGGCCATGACGGCGACCTGGTGAGCTTGCCCGCCGGCTCCAAGGACATCACCCATTCCAACCGGCTCATGACCTTCCGCTGAGGATGACCCCCATGTCCGATCCCATCGCCCTCTCCGGCGCGCCCGGTTCGCCCTACACCCGCAAGATGCTGGCGGTGCTGCGCTACCGGCGCATTCCTTACCGCTTCCTGCCGCCCAGCGGGCCGGCCCTGGACGGTCTGCCCGCGCCGAAGGTCGCTTTGCTGCCGACCTTCTATCTGCCCGATGAAGCTGGAGAGCTGCAGGCGGTCACCGATTCCACCCCGATCATCCGGCGGCTGGAGCGGGAGCACGCCGGCCGCAGCCTGATCCCCACCGACCCGGCGCTCGCCTTCCTCAACGAGCTGATCGAGGACTATGCGGACGAGTGGCTGACTAAGGCCATGTTCCATTACCGCTGGGCCTATGAGGCCGATATCGCCAAGGCCGCCGCCATCCTGCCCTGCTGGCGCGGCTTCTGCGTGCCCGACGAAGAACTGGTCGCCCGCGGGGCGATGTTCGCCGAGCGCCAGATCGGCCGCCTGCGCTATGTCGGCTCCAACCCCACCACCGGACCGGTGATCGAGGCGGCCTATGTCCGCTTCCTCGAGGCCTTCGACGCCCACCTGACCCGCCAGCCTTACCTGCTGGGCCAGCGCCCGTCCTCCGCCGACTTCGCGGTCTTCGGCCAGCTCACCCAGCTCGCGGAGTTCGACCCGACGCCGATGGCGCTGACCCTGAAGACCGCGCCGCGCGTCACCGCCTGGGTCGGGATGATGGAGGACCAGTCGGGGGTCGAGCCCGCGCAGGATGGCTGGAACGACATCGCCGACCTCCCGCAAACCCTGACCGCCCTGCTGACGGAGATCGGTCGGGTCTATCCGCCGGTCATGCTGGCCAACGCCCGCGCGGTGATGGCTGGCGGCCCGGAGGTCGAGGCGGTGGTGGACGGTCATGCCTGGACCCAGCAGCCCTTCCCCTATCAGGCCAAGTGCCTGCAATGGCTGCGACAGTCGCGAGTTGACCTTGAGGCAGGCGCCCGCGAACGGGTCGATTCCGTGCTTGCGACGACGGGATGCATGGCGCTCTTCGCCTGAGCACTGGCGTGAGGGCGCGAGCGGCCTTAATCACCGGTTAGGGCTGGATGAGTGAGATCGCGTGGCGGACCTGGCGGACCTGAAGACTGACGCGCCAAGTGGCTCGTCCGACGGCCGGCGCAAGCGTGGCGAAGACAACCGCGCCCGCATCGTCGCGGCCATGCTGGAGATCGTACAGTCGGGGGAGGTGGCTCCCAGCGCCGAGCAGGTGGCCGCCCGCGCCGATGTCGGCCTGCGCACGGTCTTCCGCCACTTCAGCGACATGGACAGCCTCTACCGCGAGATGTCCGAAGCCATCGAGATCGAGGTCAAGGCGGTAGCTGACCAGCCCTTCAAGGCGCCGGACTGGCGTGGGCGGGTCTTGGAGTTGGTGGGCCGACGCGGCGTCGCCTTCGAGAAGATCGGGCCGTTCCGCAAGGCGTCGGACGCCTTCCGGCACCGATCACGATTTCTCGGCGACGACGCCGACCGCCTATCCCAGAGGCTGCGGGAAATCCTGGAGCGGGTCGTGGCCGACGCCGTCGATCGTCAGACCCTAGAGGCCCTCGACCTGCTGCTGAGCTTCGAAGCCTGGTCCCGGCTGCGCGAGGAGCAGGGTCTCTCGGTCGACCAGACCCAGGCCGTGCTCGAGACCGCCGCCCGGCGCCTCATCGCGTAGCGCCGGATCGGACGGGCGGGGAATTCCGCTTGGCCGACGTTGCCGTGGCGCGGGCCAGACCCTAGCGTCGCGGCATGCACATGCTCCCACGCGCCGTCGCCCTGATCGCCCTGATCGCTTTCGGCTCGCCCGCCGCCGCGACCGAGAGCGCCAGGTGGGAGAGTCAGGCGGCGCGGATCCGCATTGTCCGCGACGACTGGGGCATCGCCCACGTGCGCGGCAAGACCGACGCTGATGCCGTGTTCGGTATGGTCTATGCCCAGGCCGAGGACGACTTCAACCGGGTCGAGACCAACTACCTCAACGCCCTGGGCAGGCTGGCCGAGGCCGAGGGCGAGAAGGCGGTCTGGCAGGACCTGCGGATGAAGCTGTTCATCGACCCCGCCGAACTCAAGGCGCAGTACGCGGAAAGCCCGGCCTGGCTGCGGACCCTGATGACCGCCTGGGCCGACGGCCTGAACTACTACCTGGCCACCCACCCCAAGGTGACGCCGCGGGTGATCACCCACTTCGAGCCCTGGATGGCGCTAGCCTTCACCGAAGGTAGCATCGGCGGCGATATCGAGAGCATATCCCTCACCCAGCTTGAGGCCTTCTATGGCGGCCGCCAGACCTCGACGGCGCAGGAGCAGGTGGCGCTGGCCCGGTTCAAGGAGCCCTCGGGTTCGAACGGCTTCGCCATCGCGCCGGCCAACACCACGGCGGGTCACGCCCTCTTGCTGATCAACCCGCACACCAGCTTCTTCTTCCGCTCCGAGCAGCAAGTGACCAGCGACGAGGGGCTGAATGTCTATGGGGCGGCGACCTGGGGGCAGTTCTTCATCTACCAGGGCTTCAACGCCACGGCCGGCTGGATGCACACCTCCAGCGGGGTCGACGTCATCGATGAATTCGCCGAGACCATGTCCGGAGACAGGCTCACCTATCGCTACGGGACCGAGGACCGCCCGGTCACCACCAAGCTCATCACCGTCCCCTATCGCGCCGCCGATGGCTCGATGAAGAGCAGGACCTTCACGGTCTATCGCACCCACCACGGCCCCATCGTCCGCGAGGCCGACGGCAAGTGGATCAGCGTCGCCCTGATGCACCGGCCCATCGCCGCGCTCAGCCAGTCGTTCCTGCGCACCAAGGCGACCGACTACGCCAGCTACATGCGGGTCATGGCCCTGCAGGCCAACTCTTCGAACAACACCCTGTTCGCCGACGCCAAGGGCGAGGTTGCCTATCTGCATCCGCAGTTCATTCCCCGGCGCGACGACCGGTTCGACTATCGCGCGCCGGTGGACGGCGCCGACCCGGCCACCGACTGGAAGGGGCTGCACGCGCTGGACGAGGCGCCGCGCCTGCTGAATCCGCCGAACGGCTGGATCACCAACACCAACAACTGGCCCTACTCAGCAGCCGGCGCCTTCAGCCCCAAACGGGCGGACTTCCCCCGCTACATGGATTCAGCCGGCGAGAACCCGCGCGGGATCCACGCCATCGCGGTGTTGGAGGACCGCAAGGACTTCACCCTGCCGGGCCTGATCTCGGCGGCCTACGACCCGCACCTGACGGCCTTCGACAAGCTGATCCCGCCTCTGCTGGCGGCCTACGACGCGACACCGGCCACCAACCCCTTGAAGGCCAGGCTCGCCGACCAGATCGCCCTGCTGCGGAGCTGGGACCGACGGTCGTCGGCGGAGTCGCCCGCCACCTCCCTGGCGGTGTTCTGGGGCGAGCAGCTTTGGAGCGAGGTGGCGGTTGCCGCCCGTGCCGCGCGGCGGCCGGTCTATGACGACATGGTCAGCCAAACGACCGCCGAGCAGAAGCTTGCCGCCCTGTCGGCGGCCTCGGACCGGCTGGCGGCGGACTTCGGGACCTGGAAGACGCCCTGGGGCGAGATCAACCGCTTTCAGCGGCTGACCGGTGACCTGGTGCAGCCCTTCACCGACGCGGGTCCCAGCCTTCCCGTGCCCTTCGCCTCGGCCCAATGGGGCTCGCTGGCCTCCTTCGGGGCGGGCCGCAAGCCGGGGACCAAGCGATACTACGGGACCAGCGGCAACAGCTTCGTGGCGGTGGTGGAGTTCGGCGACAAGGTCCGCGCTCGGGCGGTGACGGCGGGCGGGGAGAGCGGCGATCCGGCCTCCAGGCACTTCAACGACCAGGCGGCCCGCTACGCCGCGGGCGACCTGCGGGAGGTCTACTTCTATCCCGAGCAGCTGGCCGGCCACACGGAGCGCACCTATCGGCCGGGGCGTTGAGGTTTGGGCGGCGCATGAAGTGGTTCTGCGGGTTGTCAGGGCGTTGACACCGGTGTCATAAGCGTTTGTCGAGAGGTCGCCATGCCGCATTCCCTGCCCGTCCAGCTCCGCGCCACGGTGAGATTCCTGGGCCGCATCCTGGGGGACGTCATCCGGTCGGAGGACGGGCTGGCGGTCTATGACGAGATCGAGCAGATTCGTCAGGCCTCCGTGGCCCTGCACAGGAATGGCCCGGGACTGGGCGATCGGGCCGTGGAAAGCCGGCTGAGCGCCCTGTCGTTGCCCGATGCGGTGCGTTTCGCCCACTCTTTCGCCTGCTTCCTGCAGATCACCAACATCGCCGAGGACCAGATCCAGCGGCGTCGGGGCCGCCAGGGGGATGGCCGGGCCGACACCCTGGCCGGCGCCCTGCGCACCCTGGCGCAATCCGGCATAGGGCCCGACAAGGTGGCCGAGCTGCTGGCCGACGCGGTCATCGCCCCGGTGATCACCGCCCACCCCAGCGAGGTGCGGCGCAAGAGCCTGCTGGACCGCGCCGGCGCCATCACCCAGGCCCTGGACGCCCACGACACCCCCGACATCGCCGCCCGCGCCGCCCATGAGCGGGAACTGGTCCGGCAGATCGCCATCATCTGGCGCACCCGGCTGCTCCGGGGCGTGAAGCTGGGGGTCACCGACGAGATCGAGAACGCGGTCTCCTATTTCGAGCGCAGCTTCCTGACCGAACTGCCCCGGCTCTACGCCCACTGGCGACACCTGACGCCGGACACCGCCCTGCCCAGCTTCCTCAAGGTCGGGTCCTGGGTCGGCGGCGACCGCGACGGCAACCCCTTCGTCACCGCCGAGATCCTGCGCCACGCCTTCGCCCGGCAGGCGCGGGCGGCGCTCGATTCCCACCTGGCGCAGATCAACGCCCTGGGCGCCGAACTTTCCATCTCCGCCAGCCTGGCCCAGATCACCCCGGAGCTGCAGGCCCTGGCCGACCGCTCGCCGGACCGGTCCCTGAACCGCGCCGATGAGCCCTATCGCCGGGCGCTCACCGGGATCTATGCGCGGCTGGCGGCGGCCTATCCCGGACTGACCGGCGGCTCGCCGCGTCCGACGCCCTTCCTCAGTCCCGCCTATACAAGCCCCGAGGAACTGAAGGCCGATCTGCAGGTGCTGCAGGACTGCCTGATCGCCCAGCACGGGGAGGTGTTCGCCGAGGGCGCCCTGCCCGACCTGATCCGCGCCGTCGACTGCTTCGGCTTCCACCTGGCGACCCTGGACATGCGCCAGAATTCCGCCGTCCACGCCCGAGTCTCGGCGGAGCTGCTGAAGGTGGCGGGCGTCTGCCCCGACTATGAGGCGCTGTCGGAGGCGCAGCGCTGCGACCTGCTGGTGAAGGAGCTGTCCCACGGGCGGCTGCTCTATTCGCCCTACGCCGCCTACAGCGAGGAGACCACCAAGGAGTACGGCGTGCTGCAGGCCGCCGCCGAGGCGGTTCGGCTCTACGGCCCCGAAGCCATCAAGGCCTATATCGTCTCCAACACCACCTCGGTCTCGGACCTCCTGGAGGTCTATCTGCTGCTGAAGGAGGTGGGCCTCTACATGCCCGACGATCCGGCCGGCACCGGGATATTCGCCGAGCCGCTGTTCGAGACCATCGCCGACCTGCGCGACGCGCCCGACACCATGACCCGCTATCTCGCCCTGCCCCTGGTGCGACGCCTGCTGGCCGCCAAGGGCCGGCAGGAGGTGATGATCGGCTATTCGGACTCAAACAAGGACGGCAGCTACCTCACCTCCACCTGGACCCTGCATCAGACCTCGACGGCCTTGGTGGCGGCCACCAAGGCGGCAGGGCTTTCCCTGCAGCTGTTCCACGGCCGCGGCGGCACCGTGGGGCGCGGCGGCGGATCCAGCTTCGACGCCATTCTCGCCCAGCCGGCCGGCACCGTGAACGGCCACATCCGCATCACCGAGCAGGGCGAGGTGGTGGCCAACAAATACGCCGATCCGGAACTGGCCCGCCAAAGCCTGGAGACCCTGACCGCCGGGGTGGTTCTCGCCTCGCTGCGCAAGCGCGACGTCTCCACCCGCGAGGCCTATGGCACGATCATGGGACGGCTGTCGGAGGAGAGCTTCCGCGCCTATCGGGCCCTGGTCTACGAGACCAAGGGGTTCGCCGACTACTTCTTCGCCGCCACCCCGATCGCCGAGATCGCCGACCTGAACATCGGCAGCCGGCCCACCTCGCGCCAGGCGACGCGCACCATTGAGGGCCTGCGCGCCATCCCCTGGGTGTTCTCCTGGTCCCAGGCGCGCGTCATGCTGCCTGGCTGGTACGGCTTCGGCTCGGCGGTGGAGGCCGCGGGCGTTCCGACCGAGCAGCTGGCCGAGCTGCACCGCAACTGGCCGTTCTTCTCCACGACGCTCGCCAACATGGAGATGGTGCTGGCCAAGGCCGACATCGCCATCGCCCGGCGCTATAGCGGCCTGGTGGAGGACCGCGCCCTGGCCGACACGATCTTCGGCCAGATCAGCGCCGAGTGGGAACGCACCACCAAGGCCCTGCTCTCCATCACCAGCCAGTCGTCCCTGCTGGAGAACAACCCCGACCTGGCCGCGATCATCCGCTCGCGCCTGCCCTATATCGATCCGCTGAACCATGTGCAGATCGAACTGATCCGCCGCCGCCGGGCCGGCGAGGACACCCCGGAGGTTCGTGAGGGCATCCACCTGGCCATCAACGGCGTGGCGGCGGGCCTGCGGAACTCGGGGTAGAGGCCTCGCGCCTGCGAGTCGCGCGGCGCGCAACGCCAAGGCGTCATCCCGGCCAAGGCCCGTGAGGGCCGCAGAGCCGGGACCCAGAGGCGACCGCACCGCACCGGCCCCTGGGTGACTGCTTCGCGCCGCCGCTTCGCGGTCCCGGGTCTCCGCTGCGCTGTGCCCGGGAAGACGGTGTAGGTTGCGGCCCGCCGATCAGAGGCAGACGGCGTCGATCTCGTCGGCTCGCCCCAGGACGCGGCGCAGACCCTCGATCTGCCGGGGGTTGGCCGACCAGGCGAGGTCGCTGGCGCCCTTGTCGCGCTCCGACACGGCGTCGTCCAGAATCCAGGACCGGATGCCCCAGTCGCGCTCCAGGGCCTGGGCCAACTCCACCGCGCCGCGCCGGCCGGTGGGCGGGTTGGCGATCACCGCCAAGGTGGGCTGAGCGTGGGTGGCGACCGCCAGGGCCATCCGAGCACTGTCGACCGGACCAACAGCATCCACACCATTCCGGAACAGCGCTTCCAGCAATTCGTCCGCGAGTTTTGAGTCGTTACAAACAACCAGAACAGTTTCGGAAGTCATGTCTTGCATATTGGCCCCAACTCTTTCACGCGACGAGGGGGACAATATAGCGAGAACGTCCAGCGAGGCGCCCTACCTATCTTGACAATTGCGTGATGGTCGCAAGTTGCTGATATGGAACACGTTTGGAAGGACTCAGAACGGGAAGAACAGCGGGATGGCCGCCGCCCCGACCGCCCAAGTCAGCAGGTTGAGCGGCACGCCGATCTTCACGAAGTCCATGTAGGAATAGCGGCCCAGCTGGAAGACCAGGACGTTGGTCTGATAGCCGAAGGGGGTGGCGAAGGCCGCGCTGGCGGCCATCATGATCCCCACCAGGAAGGGCCTGGGGCTGACCCCAAGGCTCTCGGCCAGGGCGATGGCGACGGGCGTCAGCAGCACGGCGACGGCGGCGTTGGAGAGGATCTCAGTGAGCAGCAGGGTCGCGCCGTAAAGCAGGATGAGCGCCAGGCCGGGACCGAGCACCTTGACCCACTCCACCAGGGCGTTGGTGGCCAGGGAGGCGAGGCCGGTGACCTCCAGGGACAGGCCCACCACCACCATGCCGGCGATGAGCAGCAGGATATCCGGCCGCAGCCCCTTGTAGGCGTCATCGATGCTGATCACCCGCATCAGCACCAGGAGCACGGCGCCGGCGAAGGCCGCGGCGGCGATCGGAGCGACGCCCACGGCCGCCACGAAGACCACGAGGACGAAGACCCCCAGGGACGCGAAGGCCTCGAAGGGTCGGAAGTCGCGATTCACCGGCACCAGGCTCGGGTCGTCTCCCGCGGCCTGCGCCGCCTTGGCCGGGAGCGGCTCGGGCGCCTCCTCGGACGCGGCGCCGCCCAGCAGGCGGCCTCCGAACAGGAACAGATAGATCCCCCCCGCCGCCGCCACGATCAGGGCCACCGGGGTGGCCTCGAACATGCCAAAGCCGGGTTGGCCGCCGTTGCGGGCCATGTCGTTGACCAGCAGGTTGGTGGAGGTGCCGATCAACGTACACGCGCCACCCATGATGGTGGCGTAGGACAGCGGGATCAGGAACCGCTTGGGCGAAAGGCCCATGGACTCGGCCACGTCACGAACCACCGGCCCCGCGAGCACGACGATGGGGGTGTTGTTGAGAAAGGCCGAGGCCGCCGCCGACAGGACGATGACGATCCAGAGGCCCAAGGCGCCCAGGCGGGCGCACAGCTTTATGGCCTGGCGGATGATCAGACCGAGCAGGCCCGACAACTCCATGGCGTAGGCGATCACGAACAGGCTGGCCAAGGCGAGAATGGCGGGGCTGGCGAAGGCGCCCTGAACCTCCACCGGACGGATCGTGCGGGTGGCCAGCAGGACGGCCGCGCCGGCCAGGGCCACCACGTCGGAGCGGAGCTTTCCCCAGATGAGGGCCGCGACCACACAGATCAGCACAGTCAGGGCGATCAGTTGATGGGCGGTCATAGCGGCGCAGACGCCAGCTGTAACAGTGAAGCTTGCTCCTCTTTCCTGAGCCACGCGCCCAGAAACCTCTGAGGAACTGTCAAAACGCCGCCGCCATCTGCTAAGGTTCACCGATGTCCGATCATAGACCGGCGGCGCCGCGCCGCAAACTCTCGCTGATCGCGCCCCTGATCATGGCCGGCGTGCTGATCGCCATTCTGCTGTTGGCGGTGTTGCGCCGCCCCGCGGCGCCCGAACCTGAACCCCCGCCCCCCGTGGCCGTCGCCACGCCCTCCGTGGTCGCGGTCGGACCGCCGCCGGCCCTGACCCGAACCGAACTGGTGGAGGCGGCCAACCTGGCGGCGTCCGCCTTCGCCACCGGCGCCAAGCCCGCCGCCGGCAAGTCTCCCCTGGTGGGACGGACCTTCAGCCTGGACATTCCGTTCGGCTGCAATGGGCCGCGCACGGGGGCGGACGGCGCCCAGGCCTATGCGGAATACGACATCGACAAGGGCTCGCTGCGGCTGGTGGCTCGGCCCGTGGACCTCTCCACCCTGCCCCTGGTCAAGCAGTTGCCGGAGGCCGCGAAGGTGGAGGCCGCGGAAGGCTTCTGGGCGCCCCGCCCCTGGGCCGCGTCGGCGGCCTGCCCGCCCCGCCGCGAGACCGACCTGCCCGCGACGCCGACCCCTCCGGCCGCGCAGACCCTGGGGTTCGTCCAGCTGTTCGACGCGGGAAGTTCGCGTCTGCAACAGCGCGGCGGCCGGCCCTATGAGTTCGTGCGGAAGGTGGACAAGGCCGACACCAACATCCTGTCGCACAGCTATCGCCTGCGGCTGGAAGGCCGCCTGGTGGGATTCCAGGACGGGCGCGCAAGCCATTGCTGGAGCGAATCGCCCGACCATCGGCCGATCTGCCTCTACGCCGTGACCTACGACCGGGTCGCCTTCGTCGACGGCGAGACCGGCGAGACCTTGGGCGAGTGGCGCGACTAAAGCGTTCGCGGAGGGTCCTCCGGTGGGTGGCGCGAAGGTCCGAGCATCCAGGATGAAGACCACCTCGTGGAGGCCGGATTGGGCGCCCAGGCTTCCTCCACATCGTGGGGGAAGTGGGCCGACAGCCGTTTGGCTGGAGGGTCGATGGGGGTGCGTGCCGGAGGCGCACAGGGCGTCAGACTCTCACCCCCATCGTCACGCGTCTCGCTTCGCGATCCTTGTGACACTTCCCCCACCTGCGTGGGGGAAGCTGGCCTATTTGTAGACGAAGGCCTTGTCGTCGAGGTCGATGGCGGGGAACTGGTCCTTCTCCGTCAGGTAGTCCTGGCTGTGGCGCCACTCGGGCTTGTCGCCGCTCTTGGGCAGCAGGTGCATGCCGCGCATCAGGTAGCCGGGGTTAAAGTTCTCCGGGTCGATCCAGGGCAGCATCGGCATGCCCTTGTCTTCCGGGCGCAGGGCGACCTCGACCTTTTTCGCGCCCTTCTTGTCCATGTGGTCGAGCAGACGCAGGACGAACTCGGCCACCATGTCGGCCCGCAGGGTCCAGGAGGCGCGGAAGTAGCCGAACACCCAGACCATGTTGGGCACGCCGGTGAACATCATGCCGCGATAGGTGACGGTGTCGGCGAAGTTCAGCTTCTTGCCGTCGATGGTGAAGTCGATGTCGCCCAGCACGCAGAGCTCGAAGCCGGTGGCGGTGACGATGATGTCGGCCTCCAGCTCCTGGCCGGACTTCAACAGGATGCCCTTTTCGGTGAAACGGTCGATCTCGTCGGTGACCACGGACGCCTTGCCCGAGGCGATGCCCCGGAACAGGTCGCCGTCCGGGATGAAGGCGATGCGCTGGCGCCACGGGCGGTAGCGGGGGGTGAAGTGCTTGGCCACGTCGAAGCTCTCGCCGAGGAAGGCGCGGACGCCTCCCAGCAGCTCGGCGGTGACCGCCTCGGTATCCTCCACCGCCCGCCGGGCGAAGGCGGCGCCGTCATGGACGATCTTGCGACGGACGATCTCGTGGATCCACTTCTCGTCGATCTTCAGCTCACGCAGGGTGTCGGCCAGCTCGTTGGCGTTGCGACCCGGGATGAAATAGGTGGGCGAGCGCTGCAGCAGGGTGACGTGGGCGCAGTCCCCGGCGATGGCCGGGACCAGGGTCGCGGCCGTGGCGCCCGAGCCGATCACCAGGACCTTCTTGCCCTTGTAGTCGAGGCCCTCCGGCCAGGTCTGGGGATGGACGATCTGGCCCTTATAGTCGGTCATGCCCTCCCACTCGGGGGTGTAGCCCTTGGCGTGGCGGAAATAGCCCTGGCACATCCATAGGAAGTTGGTGGTGAAGCCCAAGCGTTCGCCGGTGTCGGTGCGCTCGGCCTCCAGGGTCCAGAGGTTGTCCTGGCTGGACCAGACGGCGCTGACGATGCGGTGCTTGTAGCGGATATGGCGGTCCAGATCGTTCTCTTCGATCACCTCGCCCATGTAGCGCAGAATCTCGTCGGCCGTGGCGATGGGGGCGCCGACCCAGGGCTTGAAGTGGTAGCCGAAGGTGTAGAGGTCGCTGTCGGAGCGGATGCCGGGATAGGTGTGGGTGGTCCAGGTGCCGCCGAACTTGTCCTGGTTGTCCAGCACCACGAAGCTGGTCCCCGGCCGCTCCTTGGCCAGGTGATAGGCGCCGCCGACCCCGGAGATGCCGGCGCCGACGATCAGGACGTCGAAATGCTCGGTCTTCTGGACGGTGCGCGTCAGGGTGGCGGCTTGCGACATGTCTCTGATCCCAGGGCGCCGGGGCGCGGTTTCCTCATCGCCAAGGTTCAGGTCCGCGACGGGACCGGCCTTGATCAAGATCAAGATAACTTATCAACGATCACAAATGAAAGCCCGATCCGGCGCCCCTCGGCGCGCATCGAGCATTTCTATGCTGTGGATAGATTAATTCGATTAGGTCTATGTCGCAAAGCGCTCATAGTGGCCGCCGAGCAAGGCTGGGCCTCGACGCCCGGACGCCCTTCGACTCATAGGGAGACGACCAGATGACGCTTGCCACCAGCAAGACCCTGCAGAACCTCAAGGACGCCTTCGCCGGCGAGAGCCAGGCCAACCGGCGCTACCTCTATTTCGCCCAGAAGGCCGACATCGAAGGCTATAATGACGTGGCCGCGGTGTTCCGCTCCACCGCCGAGGGCGAAACCGGCCACGCCCACGGCCACCTCGAATTCATGGAAGGCGTCGGCGATCCCGCCACCGGCCTGCCGATCGGCGGCACCGAGCTGAACCTGAAGGCCTCCATCGCCGGCGAGACCCACGAATACACCGACATGTATCCGGGCATGGCGCGCACCGCCCGCGACGAGGGCTTCGACGAGATCGCCGACTGGTTCGAGACCCTGGCCAAGGCCGAGAAATCCCACGCCGGCCGCTTCCAGCGGGCGCTGGACACACTGGCTTAGACCACTCAAGGCGCGGGCGCTCCGCGCGCCCCGCCTCGTCATCCCGGACGGCCGACAGGCCGATCCGGGACCCAGGGGCCGCTTGCGCCGCCCCTGGGTCCCGGCTCTCCGCTTCGCTGCGGCCGGGATGACGTGGGGTGGCGTGGCGCAGCGCGACCCCGCAAGGGGAGAAGGATGGGAGATCCTGGTGGACGAGAGCCGCAAGACCATCGCGCGGGAAGGGAGCCTGGACGCGCCGTTCCGCCATCCCATCGCCTGGCGCGACGAGGCCTATTACGACCTGGCCGCCGTCGAGGCGGAGATGGAGCGGCAGTTCGACGTCTGTCACACCTGCCGACGCTGCTTCAATCTGTGCGACAGCTTCCCGCGGCTGTTCGACATGATCGACGAGGCGCCCACCGGCGAGCTCGATAGCGTGCCCAAGGCGGAATACGCCAAGGTCGATGAGGCCTGCACGCTGTGCGACATGTGCTTCCTGACCAAGTGCCCCTATGTGCCGCCGCACGAATTCGACATCGACATCCCCCACCTGATCCTGCGCTATCGGGCGGCCAAGCGTCGGGCCGGGCAGACCGATTTCATCCGCGACCAGCTGGGCCAGACCGACCGCAACGGCAAGTTGGCCAAGCCGGTGGCGGGCCTGGCCAACTGGGCCACTGCGCGCAAGAACACGCCGCTGCGCAAGCTGCTGGACGCCATCGCGCAGATCGACGCCGAGGCCGAGCTGCCGAAGTATCACGCCAAGACAGCCACAGATCTTCTCAAGGCGCCCGTGCCCGCCAACCCCCAGGGGCCAGCCTTTGGCCTGCGCAAGGCGGTGATCTATGCGACCTGTTTCGTGGACTACAATCAGCCCGACACGGCGGTGGCCGCCGCACGCGTGCTGGCGCTGCAGGGCGTCGAGACCAAGCTGATCTATCCGGAATGCTGCGGCATGCCGCAGCTGGAGGCCGGCGACCTGAAGGACGTGGCCGGGCGGGCCGAGCGGATCTCGCAGGCCTTCGCCCCCTGGATCGCCGAGGGCTATGATGTGGTGGCCCTGACCGCCTCCTGCGGCCTGATGATGAAGTTCGAGTGGCCGCTGCTGCACCCCGGGAACCCCGAGGTCGGACGGCTGGCGGCGGCGACGCGGGACATTAGCGAGTACGTGCTCGACATCGCCCGCACCGAGGGTCTGTCGCCGGGACTCAGCGCCGTCGAGGGCGGGGTGACGGTGCATCACGCCTGTCACGCGCGGGCGCAGAACATGGGCCAGAAGTCGGCCGACCTGCTGCGGCTGATCCCCGACACCAAGGTCGACGTGGTGGAGCGCTGCTCGGGCCACGGCGGCACCTTCGGGATCATGAAGCAGACCCGGCCCGCCGCCCTGAAGGTGGGCAAGCCCACCACCCGGCAGGTGGCGCAGAAAGCCAATGCCGAGCTCTGTTCCGACTGCCCCCTGGCCTGCAAGCACATCGGCCAGATGCTGACGGCCGAGACCGGCGACGCCGCCCAGCCGCGCCAGTCCCACCCCATCGAGATCTTCGCCCGCGCCTACGGGCTTTAGGAGAACGCCATGCCCGCGAGCCAGCGCCAGATCACCAAGGCCGACCTGCTCCCCGACGCCGAGTTCGCCAAGGTGCGGGCTGAGCGCCGCAAGGCCCTGCTGCCCACCAAGCGCCTGCGCCGCATCGACCTGGGGCCGATCTGCTCATTCTATTTCGAGAGCTTCGAGACCATGCTGTTCCAGGTCCAGGAGATGCTGCTGATCGAGAAGGGCGGCGACGCCCAGCTGGCCGACGAGCTGGCCGCCTACAATCCGCTGATCCCGCAGGGGCGTGAGCTGGTGGCCACGGTGATGTTCGAGATCGAGGACGAGGTGCGCCGCGCCGCGACCCTGGCCCGCCTGGGCGGGGTGGAGGACCATTTCTTCGTCCAGGTCGGCGAGGACCGGGTGATGGGCGTTCCCGAGGGCGACGTCGAGCGGACGCGGGAGGACGGCAAGACCTCGTCGGTCCACTTCCTGCGCTTCCCCCTGAAGCCCGAGCACCCGGCGCAGTTCCGCGACCCGGCGGTGACCGTGGCCATCGGCTGCGCCCACGAGAGCTATGGCCACCTGGCCCTGCTCAGCCCCGCGACGCGGGCGGAGCTGGCCAAGGACTTCGCCGGCTGATCCTCGCTTCCCGCAAATTCGTCATCCCGGGCGACCGCTGGGAGACCCGGGATGACGGTGATAGCGGGCAGAGGGAACGGGCTCGCTTAACCCAGCAGCAGCAGCGCCAGCACCCAGGCCAGGACCACGGCGGTCTCGGCGACGATCAGCAGGACCGGCCTCCAGCCGACATGGACCAGCTCGCCCAGCGAGGTCTTCGCGCCCAGGGCGGCGATGGCGGTGACCAGGCACCAACGCGAGGCCTCGCCGGTCTGCTCCATGAGGCCGGCCGCCGTCACGCCGGAGGAATTGACCGCCACCAGGGCCACGAAGCCCAGCAGGAACATGGGCACGAGCAGCGGCCGCTTGCCCGACGGGCCGGCGGTCATCTTCGAGCGGAAGATCAGAGCCACCACCACGATGGTCGGCAGCAGCAGGGCGACCCGGAACAGCTTGACGATGGTGGCGGTGTCGCCGGTCTCCTTTGAGACGCCGTAGCCGGCCCCCACCACCTGGGCCACGTCGTGGATGGTGGCGCCGAGGAAGACCCCGGTCTGGGTGTGGGTCAGGCCGAGGCCCGCGGCGATCAGCGGGTAGAGCACCATGGCCACCGTCGAGAGCGTGGTGACCCCCACCACGGTCAGGGTGGTGTCGCGCTCGCGGGTCGGCGAGGGCGGCAGGACCGAGGACAGGGCGAGCGCCGCCGAGGCGCCGCAGATCGCCACGGCGCCGCCGGTGAGAATGCCGAAGTCGGGCTTCAGCCTGAAGGCGCGGGCCAGGCCCCAGCCGGCCAGGATGGTGACGATGACGCCACCGGCGGCGATCACCAGCACTTCGCCGCCCAGGGAGCTGACCTGGTCGATGGTGATGCGCGCGCCCAGCAGGGCGACGCCGAGGCGCAAGACCGTGCGGCCCATGAAGTCGATGCCCGGCCGGCAGCGCGGGTCCTGGCCGACGAAGTTCACCGCCATGCCCAGCAGCAGGGCGAACAGCATCACCGGCGCGCCATAGTGGTCGGAGAGCCAGGAGGCCGCCAGGGCCACGACGACAGCGATCAGGCCGCCGGGCAGGATGCGCTGAGCCGCGCGGTAGAGGCGCAGATAGCCGGGCGTGCCGGCCGGCGCTGGGCTGAGGACCGGGACACCCTCCAGCGAGTCGAAGGAGGCGAAAGCGAACTCGTGCTTTGGCGCGTCGTCCTCAGGCGAGGTCACGGCGGGGTCTCCCCTAGCTCAGCTTGAACACCGTCGTGGATTTCAGCACCACACCGGGCCGCAGCAGGGTGGGCAGGAAGTTGGGGTGGTTGGGGGCGTCGGGCGCGTGCTGGGTCTCCAGCGCGACGCCGCCCCAGCCGGTATAGGCGGTGAGGCAGGGCTCCGTGGTGTCGATCCGCAGGCTGCGGCCCGAGCCCTCATGGGTCAGGCGGGCGGCGGGCGCCAGGGCGCCGCGCTTCTTGTCGGCCAGCACGAAGGTGTGGTCGAGGTCGGCGGTGAGCGCGCGGGGCTGGCGGTAGTCCAGATCGGTTCCGGCCACGGCCCGGACCTCGCCGGTGGGCAGCAGGGCCTCATCAGTGACCAGCACGCCGTCACCCAGGATCTGCAGTTCGTGGTCGCGGACGTGGCGCGAATTCAGCCCGCCGAGGTTCCAGTAGGTGTGGTTGGTGAGGTTGACCACGGTCGGCGCGGTGGTGGTGGCCGAGATCTCCAGCCGCAGCTCATTCCCGCGCGTCAGTTCGTAGACCGCCTGCACCGCCAGCTCGCCGGGGAAGCCCATGTCGCCGTCCGGGCTGACGTGGTTGAGGGTGAGCTTGGCGCCGACCCGCGTCTCCTGAGACTTGGCGGTCCAGACCGTCTTGTCGAAGCCCAGTCTGCCGCCGTGCAGACAGCTCCCGCCCTCATTGCGGTCGACGTCGTAATCGCGGCCGTCGATGGAGAACTGTCCGTGGGCGATACGCCCGGCATAGCGGCCCACCAGGCAGCCGAAATAGCGCGGGCTCTCCAGATAGCGCTCCAGGTGGTCGTAGCCGAGGACGATGTCGTCCATCTCGCCGTCCCGGTCGGGCGCGCGGATCGACTGGATCGCGCCGCCATAGGTGAGGATGCGCACCGAGACGCCATGGACGTTGGTGAGGGTATAGGCGTCCACCATCCGGCCATCGGGCAGATGGCTGAGCGGCTTCATGGTGATGGGGGCGTTCATGTCAGGTCCCGCAGACGCGCCGCGGCCTCCTCGGGCGTCAGGTCGCGTTGGGGCATGGCCAGCATCTCGTAGCCCACCATGAACTTGCGCACCGAGGCCGAGCGCAGCAGCGGCGGATAGAAGTGGGCGTGCAGGGTGATGTGCGGGTGGGCCGCCCCGTCCGTGGGCCGCTGATGGAAGCCCATGGTGTAGGGGAAGGAGACCTCGAACAGCCGGTCATAGGCCCGGGTCAGGCGCGAGAGGATGTCGGCCAGGCCCGCGCGCTCGGGGGGGGTCAGTTCGTCGAGGCCGGTGACGGAACGGCGCGGCAGGACCAGGGCCTCGAAGGGCCAGGCGGCCCAGAACGGGACCAGGGCGACAAAGGTCTCGTTGGCGCAGATGATCCGTTCGCCGGCCTGAAGCTCGCGGGCCAGATAGGCCGACAACAGGGTCTGGCCGTGGGTCTCGAACCAGGCGCGCTGCTGGTCAGCCTCGCGAACCTGCTCGTTGGGGACGTGCTGCTGGGCCCAGATCTGGCCGTGGGGGTGCGGGTTGCTGGCCCCCATCATCTCGCCGCGGTTTTCGAACACCGTCACCGCGCCGATCTCCGGGCGGGCGGCAAGTTCGACGAACTGCGCGGTCCAGGTTTCGACCACCGTCTCGATCTCGCGCGGGGACATGCCGGCCATGGTGAGGCTGTGGTCGGGGCTGTAGCAGATCACCCGGCAGAGCCCGGCCTCGGCCTGCGCCACCAGCAGGGGGTCGTCGGATACCCCTTCGGTCAAGCCCGGCAGCAGGGCCGGATAGTCGTTGTCGAAGACATAGACGCCCTTGTACTCCGGGTTGCGCACCCCGCCCGCCCGCATCACCCCGGCGCAGAGATAGCAGGCCGGATCGTGGGTCACGCGATCACGGGGCGCGGCCTCGCTGGCCGCCCCCTGCCAGGGCCGGCTGACCCGCTGCGGCGAGACCAGCACCCAATCGCCGGTCAGCAGGTTGAGGCGGCGCTCGGGACGGCTCACGCGAGAACCTCCGAGGCGCCGGCCACCGCGCGGCAGGCGAAGGTCTCGGGGGGTTCGCCGATCAGCGCGCCGTAGGCCGCGACGATGGCGGCCTGGACGGTGTCGACCGCCTCGGCGTCCACCAAGGCTATGACGCAACCGCCGAAGCCGCCGCCCATCAGCCGGGCGCCGTGGACGCCCGGCGTCGCCTGGGCGATGGCGGCCAGCTGGTCGATGACCGGCAGGCTGACCTCCATGTCGTCGCGCAGGGAGGCGTGGGACTGGTTCATCAGGGCGCCCAGGGCCGCGAGGTCGCCGGCCGCCATGGCGGTCAGCGCCCGGCCGACCCGCGCGTTCTCGGTCACCACGTGGCGGCAGCGTTTGGCGGGATCGCCGCTGAGCCTAGGCAGGGCGGCGGCCAAGTCCGCCTCGCCTACGTCACGCAGGGCGGGAACGCCGAGGGTGCGGGCCGCGGCCTCGCAGTCCTCGCGGCGCTGGCGGTACTCGCCGCCCACCAGCCGGTGGCGGACCATGGAGTTCACCAGCAGGAAGCTCGCGCCGTCCGGCAGGGCGGCGGGCGTCGCCCGCAGGCTGCGGCAGTCCAGCATCAGGGCCCCGCCCTCGACCCCGTTGGCGCAGGCGAAGCCGTCCATGATCCCGCAGGGCATGCCCACGAAGCGGTTCTCCGAGGCCTGGGCCCAGCGCGCCACCTGGGCGCCGTCGGCTTGGATGGCCGAGAGCGCCAGCAGGGCGTGGATGACCGCCACCTGCAGGGCCGCCGAAGAACTGACCCCAGCCCCGACCGGCACGTCCGACGCGATCAGCAGGTCAGCGCCCACCACGGCCAGGCCCGCCTCCAGCAGGATCTTGGCGGGTCCGGCCACATAGTCGCTCCAGTCCCCGCGCGGCGTAAGCGCCGCCAGGTCGGCCTCCATCTCCTCGCCCAAGGTCTGGGAGACCACGCGCAGCCGGCCCAGGCCGTTGGGCGCGGCGGCCACCAGGCACCAGCGGTCGATGGCGGCGGGCAGGACGAAGCCCTCGGAATAGTCGGTGTGCTCGCCGATGATGTTGATGCGGCCCGGCGCGCGGAACAGGCGCGGTTCGGCGCCGAAGCGCGCGCGGAAGTCGGCGGCCAGGGCGGCGAGAGTCACGGCGCGATCCGCGTCAGCCGAAAGACCGCGATCTCGCCGGCCCGCATCACCGGCAGGGGGATGCCCGTCCCGGCCAGCATCGCGCCGCTGGCGATCAGGGCGTCGCCCTTCACCAGGGGGATGCGCCGCTTCATCACCGCGAAGGGCCGCTCGGGCGGGTTGACCATGACGATCTCATAGTCCGCTCCGGGCTCCAGGCCCACCACCCGCAGAGGCGCCAGGGCCGCGGCCTTCGAGGTCTCCACCTGGGCGGCGGAGACCAGGACGCCGCCCGCCCCCACATTGGCGAAGGCCAGGCAGTCGGGGTGCTCCAGGCGCAGGGTTCGCCCCGCATGCAGGTCGGTTCTCAGGGTCTTGTGCAAGGCGATGGCGGCGGCCAACTGCGCCCGCTCTTCGGGTGTGAAAGCCCGCAGGTCGGCCTCGATCCCCATGTGACCGCCGAGCGCGGTCATGGCCCGCAGCTCCAGGCTGGCGGTGCGCGCGGTGGTGTGGCTGGCGGCCGCGCCCACATGCGATCCCATGACCTCGGGCGGGAAGAAGATCGAGAAGCCGCGCTGGATCGCCTGGCGCTCGATGGGGTCGTTGCAGTCCGACGTCCAGATGCGGTCGGTGCGCCTGAGGATCTCGTAGTCGGCCCGGCCGCCGCCCGATGAGCAGCTCTCGATCTCGACGGTCGGATGGGCGGTGCGCAGCCGGTCCATCAGGGCGTAGACCGCCAGGGTCTGGTTGTGGACCGCCGCCCGCCCGCCGCTGAGCGCGTGGGTCAGGTCGCGGTTCATGTCCCACTTCAGATAGCCGATGGCGTTGTCGGCCAGCAGGGCGTCGATCTGGCCGAAGAGGTTGTCAGCCACCTCGGCCCGCGTGAGGTCGAGGACATACTGGCCCCGCCCCAGGGGCTGGTCGCGGCCCGGATCGCCGAGGATCCAGTCGGGGTGCGCCCGCAGCAGGTCGGAATCGGCGTTGGCCATCTCCGGCTCGACCCACAGGCCGAACTCCATGCCGAGGCCGCGGACATGGTCGATCAGGGGGGTGAGGCCGTCGGGATACTTGGCGGGATCGACCGTCCAGTCGCCGAGCCCCGAGCGGTCGTCGGGGCGGCCCCGGAACCAGCCGTCGTCCAGGACGTAGCGCTCGGCGCCGGCCTGGGCGGCGAGGTCGGCCAGGCCCTTCAGGGTGGCCAGGTCGTGGTCGAAATAGATGGCCTCCCAGCCGTTGTAGTGAACCGGCCGGGTCTTGCCTCGCAGCCGGCCGCCCAGGATCACGTCGCGGACGAAGGGATGCAGCCGGTCGGACAGGCCGTTCAGGCCGCTCTCCGAGCGGGCCATGTAGAGGGCCGGCGTCTGGTAGCTCTCCCCCGGCCCCAGGATCACCTCTCCGGGATGCAGCAGTTCGCCGGCCTGGACCTGGATGCGGCCGTCCCGCAGGCGCTCGGCGAAGATGCGATGGTCGCCGCTCCAGGCCAGGTGCAGGGCGAAGGCCTCGCCGCGCGTCTCGCCGAAGCCGGTCTCGCCGACCACCGCGAAGGGTGGGGCATGGTGGGAGGTGCGGCCGGTGCGGTTCTCCTTGGCGATCAGGCCGGTGGAGATCGTCTGGCGAACGGGCGCGAACTCTCGGGTCCAGCGGCCGTCGAACAGCAGCAGGTCGGCGTGGGGACTGTCGAAGGCGCCGGCCGCCAGCCAGTCGACGGTCAGCGGTTCGGCGCCCAGGTTCTTCAGGGCCGCGCAGCTGGTGAGCACACCGGTGGCGGGCTCCAGGGTCAGGGTCAGGGTCAGCTCGATCCCGGCGGCGGCGTCCTCCAGCACCAGGGTCGCGGCGCCGGGCGCCAGGTCGGCGTCGCGCAGGGTCATCTGGCTGACCAGTTCGGCGCCGTTGCGGTGGGCCAGCAGGCCCGGATGGCCGGTGAAACCCTGCCCCGCCTCCGGCAGCCAGGTCAGCCGCTCGCCCCCGTCCAGCATGCCGTGCGGGATGGCGCGGAGCGACAGCCGCGCCAGGGCCGGGATGGGGTCGGCGGGACCCAGGTCAGGCCCCCAATAGACCAGCCGCGGCGCGCCGGCCTCGGTGGTGAGGAACACCAGGCTTTCAGCCCCGCCGTCCAGCCGGAAACTCTGGGCCATCAGACCGGCGCCTTGGGGGTCATGACCAGCCAGGGGGTGGGCCGGATGCGCCACTCCCAGACCGCGATCAGGTGGTCCAGATGGCCCTGGGCGGCCAGCCAGTCGGGCAGCAGCACGCTCTTGCCCTGCTGGTTCAGGCGCTGAATATCGTGGGTGGCGGAGAACCGCTCGGTCAGCCGGTCGAGCACGCCGGGCCGGTAGACGTCGTGGGTCTCGACGATCAGGCTCATCGCGGCCAGGGCGGGGGAGAGATCCGGGCGCAGCAGGTCGTCCTCGGCGCCCTCCACGTCCATCATCACCAGGCACCTGCGGTCGGCGAATTCCTCGAAGCCCTCGGGGGTGAAGGTCTCGCGCACCACCACCCGGTCGGCGACGCCGTTCTTGGCGGCCAGCTCGGCGCAGGCCAGGCGCGCGGCCTCGACGATGTCGTAGGCGTAGACGGTGACGCCGGGCATCAGCCGGGCCAGGCCCACGGCGTAGTAGCCCTCCGCGCAGCCCACATCGACCACGCAGTCGAAGCCCTGGCCGGCGAACCGGGCGATGGCCGGGTGAAGCTCGGACTCGTAGGAGCCCAGCAGCCGCGGGGCCAGCGCCCCCTCGGTGGCCGTGCCCACATAGTCCATGCCGGCGAAGGGGCCGCTGAGGATCTTCGCGCCCTCGCGCCGCAGCAGGGCGCCGGCGATGGTCCGCGAGCGCCAGATCGCCAGGACCCGCAGCAGGGCGCCCAGTTCCGGCTCGGACGCCAGGGGCGGATCGCGGGCCACCCGCGCCTTGATCCAGGCGGCCACGGTTTCGAGATTGCTCATCGTCCGACCATAGCCGCGCGGCCTAGGGACAGGCCAGACGGAACTCCAGGCCCGCCTTCGGGGCGCCTGAGGAAGGCGCCGCGGCGGGGGCGCCGCCCCGCCGCGAACCCTTATCGCATCAGAACCTGGCGCGCACGCCGAGGGTGGCGGCGCGGCCCGGAGTTCCGTAGTTGCGGACCGTTTCGTAGCGGTCGTCGAAGACGTTCTCGACCCGGCCATAGACCTCCAGGGTGTCGTTCACCGGGTAGGCCGCCCGCAGGTCCAGCAGGGTGTGGCTCTGCAGGGTGTAGCTGCCGGCGGCGTTGTCGGAGCTGGCCCCGACGTGGCGTATGTCGGCCGTCGTGGAGAGACCAAACCCCCATTGGTAGGTGGCCGCCAGGTTGGCCTGGTGCTCGGGCCGGCGGGCCAGTTGCTTGCCCAGGTTGGCGCCCGCAGAACGGTTCTCCGTATGGGTCCAGGTGTAGTTGGCGTCGAGGCTGAAGGGGCCCCGTTCGACCGCCGCCACCAGCTCAACCCCATGCGCGGCGGTCTTTGCGGTGTTGTCGTAGTAGCCGAACCGGGCCACGCCGCCGGGGTTGCAGAGGGGCGTCAGGGACCCGAAGGCGCAGGAGACGAAGTCGATCTGGTTCTGCGTCTCGCGGCCGAAGGCCGTCGCCGCCACCACCAGCCAACCGTCACCGACCGTGTGCTCGACACCGGCGTCCCAGGCGTCGGCCTGCTCGGGTTTCAGCCCCAGGTTCCCGTAGCTGCTATAGAGCTGGTAGAGGGTCGGGGCCTTGAATCCTTGGCCGAAACTGGCGCGCAGGACGGTTGCGTCGCCAACGGACCAGGCGGCCGAGACCTGCCCCAGGGTGTGGTCGCCGAAGGTGTCGTGGCGGTCGCGGCGCAGGCCGACCGTGACCGACAGGTGATCGCCGAGGTCCCCACGAACCTGGGCATAGAGGCTGTCGATCCCCGCCTTGGCCGTCGCGGTGGGCGGGTTGGGCGCGAAGGCCGAGGGCGAGCGGGTGCGGAAGCTGGCCTGCTCGCGCTCGGCGCCGAAGGTGGCGGTCCAGGCCGGCGCGATCTCCAGGCTCCCCTGGTACTCCCAGCGCCGGTTGCGGCCCGTCGAATCGAAGGTAACCGGTGTCACGGCCTGGGCCGGGTCATAGTTCAGGCTGTCGGAGTTGGTGTAGCCGAAGGCCAGGCGGTTGCGGAACCGGCCCTCGAGCAACGCGACGTTCAGGCCGGCATAGGCCACCAGCTCCTCGATCTCCGCGTACTGGCCGGTGTCGGCGAACAGATAGGCCGGGGCCGGGAAGCCGTCGAAGTCGTTGCGGCTGTCGGTATAGACCGCCCGCAGGTCCAGCGAGAGGGCGCCCGAGGCGATCACCCGGGCCCGGCCGCTGACCGCCGTGCTGCGATAGCCGTCGTCCTCGGCCCCGCCGGCCACGGCCGAGACCCCGTCGGTCTGGTCATGGCTGGCCGACAGCCGCCAGACCAGGTGGTCGCTGATCCCGCCGGCCGCGCCACGCACATAGGCGCTGTTCTGCGTGCCCACCTCGGCCTGCAGCCCGCCCTCCAGGGCCGAGGTCGGCTCGGCGGTGACGATGTTGATCACCCCGCCGATCGCCTGGCTGCCCCACAGGGTCGACTGGGCGCCGCGCAGGATCTCGATGCGGGCCACGTCGCCGGTCAGCAGGTTGGCGAAGTTGTAGCCGCCGCCGGGCGCCGAGGGGTCGTTGATCTTCACCCCGTCCACCACGGCCACGGTCTGGTCGCCCTCCGCCCCGCGGATGCGCAGGGTGGTGACGCCCCCCGGCCCGCCGTTGCGGGAATAGGCGACGCCGACGGTGCGCGAGACCAGGTCGGAGACCAGCAGCTGCTGGCTGGCCTCGATGTCGGCGGCGGTCAGCACGGTGACCGACTGACCGACCTTGGCGCGTTCCTGCGGCCCGCGAGCGGCGGTGACGATCAGTTCGCTGACCGGATTGGCCGCCTCGGCGCCGGCGGCGTCGGGCGTGGGCGCCACGGGCGCGAGCGCCCGGTCATCGTCGGCGAGCGCGGGAGATGCGCAGAACACGGCCAGGGCCGCGGTGGCGTGGAGATAGGTCTTCATGGGTCTTGCCCCTTCCATCTGACGACGGGCCGCGGGCAAGCGGGGGCCGGCAGCCAGGCGCCAGGACGCACGGTCGCCAGCCCACGCCGACACGCGGACCAACAAACGTCGCCTCTCGGGACAATCCCCGTTCGCTCGGCGCACCCCGGCCGGTCGAAGGACGACTGCGTCAGGCAGGTCTCCTGGCTCACGGGTCAGCACCCATTGCGCGCCGCCTTCCCAGACCCCGAGGGACCCAGTGGCTGATGGCGCGCGGGCTCGCCGCTTACAGTTGCGGGGGCAGCCCAGGTTTTCCACCTGAGTTCCCTTTTCATCCCCTCACGGGGAACCTGTCGCAGGGGGGGTTTAGGGCGAAGGCGGGGGCGGGGTCAATGTGGGGGGGGATCGCGGAGCTAGAGCAGCCCCCGATCAAACTACTTTTTCAGTCGGCCCTTGGGAGCCGGGTGGGGCATTTATAGGCGTTGCCGAGCGTGTTGCTGCCCATCGGGCCGGAAGAGCTGTCGAGAAGCACGACATGCGTCGCGCCGAGCGCGAGCGCTCGCTTCTTCAGGCCGTCGCGCGCTCGATTATAGGCCATATTGGTGACTAGCCCGCCCCAAGCGGATGAACCCTTCACCTCGCCGAGATACTCGCAACCAGCGACGGAGGACTCATCCTTCACAATGATGATTTCGGTCGCTTGAGCGGCGAGCGCCGCACCAGCTATCATTGCAGCACACGCTGCTGCCATGGACACTTTGTGAACCATCCCGATCCACGGCTCGGCCTCTTTGAGGCCGGGCCGCTGCAGGCCTTCGCAGGCGATGTGATCAAGGTGGGCGTTGTCGGCAGCGCGAAGACAATCGAGGACACGCGCAAGTTCTTCGACGCCGCCAAGGGCGGTTTCGAGGGTATGTCGGAGAAGCACCCCAACCTGCATCCAGCCTTCCCCGGCCTCACCAATCAAAACCCCTACCGATGCCGGTTCGAGATAGAGGAAGGGGCCGCTCTCGCTCTGTCCCAGGCGCGTATTGAGAAGATCACCAAGGAGCCGAACCATCAGAAGGCCGTGGAACTAGCCGTCGGCGAGATCATGGACCAGCTCCGCGCCATGGACGAAAGCGGCGACAGGCCTCACGTCGCCATCGTCGCCTTGCCCGTCGCCCTTATCGAGCGGGTGTGGAACGCCAAGGTCGATTCCAAAGGGTCTCTCGAAAAGGACGACAGCAGCGGCTCCGACGCGCCGAACTTCCGCGGCATGCTCAAGGCCAAGGCCATGGGGATTAGCTTCCCGATCCAAATTGTCTGGGAAGACGTCGTAGACGCGAGGGCGAAGATTCCACGGAAGGTCAAGGAGACCAGCGCCCGCAAAATCCAGGACCCTGCCGGCATCGCCTGGAACCTGCTCAGCACCCTCTACTACAAGGGAAGCGGCCGCATCCCGTGGCGACGGATGCCGCGCGAGGGCGAGTAGGCGACCTGCACTTCTGTACGTATCCTCAGACTATTCGCGACCACCGTCTATCGGCCCTGCGACGACGTCACAACTCTGCGCCGCGAAACGGAGGCCCGAGAGCGATCGTAGTGGAGCCCAGCGCGAACTGACTGAATACCGGACCGGACACCCATGCCCACTCTCGCCACCTGCCACTGCTCTGCTGTCCACCTCACCTGCGATCCCGCGCCGGTGGAGGTGACCGAGTGCACCTGCTCCATCTGCCGGCGCTATGGGGTGCTGTGGGCCTATTATGAGCCGTCCCAGGTGCGGATCGAGGGTGCGGCCACCGAGGTCTATGAGTGGGATGACCGGTCGATCCGGTTTCATCGCTGCGTCGCCTGCGGCTGCGTCACCCACTGGAGCGCCAAGGACTCGGCGGTGAACCGGATGGGGGTGAAGGCTGATGGACCTGGAGGTCCTGGCTGGGCCCCGCGTGCGGCATCTGGAGGGGGCGGGCGGTAACTGGAGGCCCAAGCGGCGGGCGGCTTGCCCTCTGGCCCGAGGCGGAGGTCATGGGTCCTCGGGACAAGCCCGAGGATGACGGTTCAGGGGCTCGGGCCGGGGACGCGGCTGCGGCGGCCGGAGGTCCGCACCGCCCCTGCATCCGGACGCGGCCCGGCGCCGTACCGAAAGCATGTCGAGGGGAGCATGAGCATGGCGAATCCCGCCCAGGTGACGGTCTGGTATGACGGCGACTGTCCGCTGTGCCGCCGGGAGATCGCGGCGCTGCGGGGGCTGGATCGCAAGGCGCGGATCGCCTTTGTCGATCTGTCGATCGGCCTGCCCTGCCCGCTGGACCGGGACGCGATGATCGCGCGGCTGCACGCCCAGGAGGCCGGCGGGAGTTACGGTGACACTGTACGAATTGCCTAAAGCAGGTGGGTTGACGCCGCCCTTGCCGGCTATGCCGTCGCACCGAGCCTGAAAACCCCCTAGCTTGACCGCATGAAGTTCCTCCGGCCCTTCGCCCTGATCCTGCTGGCGCCTTGTCTCGCCACGGCGGTGCTTTCGGAGGTCGTGTTCCACGAGGTGAGCCGTGCGAGCTTTGTCGCCCTGCCCTTCGCGATCCTTGGAACGGCGGCGGTGGCGACGGCTTGCGGCTGGGTGGTGGAGGCCGGCTGGGTGCGCTGGTTCGCCTTGGTCTTCACGGTCGCCTTGGGCGCCGTGCTGGGCGCCGTGCTGGGCCTGCTCAGCGGAACGGACGACACGATGCTCTTCGGGGTGGTCTATGGGAGCGGCTGCGCGGCGGCCTGGGTCCTGCTCGACCTGACCGTCCCGAGGCGGCGGCGCTCCGACCTCTGATCCGAGGCGGAGATCATGGGTCCTCGGGACAAGCCCGAGGATGACGGTTCAGGGGCTCGGGCCGGGGACGCGGCTGCGGCGGCCGGAGGTCCGCGCCACCCCTGCATCCGGACGCGGCCCGGCGCCGTACCGAAAGCATGTCGAGGGGAGCATGAGCATGGCGGAACCCGCCCAGGTGACGGTCTGGTATGACGGCGACTGCCCGCTGTGCCGCCGGGAGATCGCGGCGCTGCGGGGGCTGGACCGCAAGGCGCGGATCGCCTTTGTCGATCTGTCGATCGGCCTGCCCTGTCCGCTGGACCGGGACGCGATGATCGCGCGGCTGCACGCCCAGGAGACCGGCGGGCCGCTGCTGTCGGGGGCCGAGGCCTTCGCCGCCATGTGGCGGGCGATCCCGGCGCTGCGGCCGTTCGGCGAGATGGCGCGGCGGCCCGGCGTGCTGGGGCGGCTGGAACGTCTCTATATCGCCTTCCTGCGGGTGCGTCCGCTGCTGCAGGGCCTGCTGGGCGGACGGCGATCGCGGCCGGAGGCGCCGCGCCGGGCGCGGGTATGACCCCAAGGATCGCGGTGATCGGGGCGGGCCTGGCCGGACTGGCCTGCGCCACCGGCCTGCGCCGCGCCGGCTTCCCGGTGACGGTGTTGGACAAGGGGCGCGGCCCGGGCGGGCGGATGTCGGCGCGGCGGGTGGAGACGCCCCGGGGCCAGGTGACCTTTGATCACGGCGCCCAGTATTTCACCGCCCGGGCCCCGGGCTTTCGGGCGCAGGTCGAGGCCTGGGCCCTGGACGGAGTGTGCGCGCCCTGGCCGGCGGCGGGGGACGACGCCTGGGTCGGGACCCCGGCCATGAACGCGCCGATCCGCGCCCTGGCGCAGCCCCTGGAGGTGGTCTGGGGACGCCGGGTGGAGACCCTGGTCAGCCGCGCGAAGGGCTGGACCCTGATCGCCGAGGGCGCCGCGCCGCTGGAGGCCGAGATCGTCATCCTGGCCGTGCCGGCCGAACAGGCGGCCGATCTGCTGGACGCCCACGACCCGGCGGGCGCCCGCCTGGCCCGGGCGACCCCGGCGGCGCCCTGCTGGACGCTGATGGCGTCGTTCCCGGAACGCCTGCCGGTGGCGGCCGACATCTTCCGAAGCGATGGCGTGATCGGCTGGGCGGCGCGCAACAACGCCAAGCCCGGGCGCGGCGACACCGAGGCCTGGGTGATCCAGGCCAGCCCCCAGTGGTCGGCGGCCCACCTTGAGGACCCGGCCGAGGCGGTCGCCGGGGCCCTGGCGGGCGCTTTCGCCGAGCTGGCCGGCGTCGCCTGGCCCGCGCCCCTGTCGCTGGCCGCCCACCGCTGGCGCTACGCCCGCTCCGGGACGGCCGACGCCGAGGCCCTGTGGTCGCCGCAGGCCGGCCTGGGGATCTGCGGCGACTGGCTGATCGGGCCGCGGGTGGAGTGCGCCTGGCTGTCGGGCCAGGCCCTGGCCCGAAAGGTGGCGGCCGCCCCGGCGTGAATCGCGCCCCGTCGCCCGACCACGCCGCGGCGAGACGGGGGGCGGGAAATCGGTATCATGGGGACGATGCGCCTAGGCGCGGGGGACCCTGCATGGAACGCGACCGGCTGACGGCCTTCACCGACGGGGTGCTGGCGATCATCATCACCATCATGGTGCTGGAGTTGCGGCCGCCGCATGGGGCGGGGTTTGAGGACCTGGTGGGGTTGCTGCCGGTGTTCCTGAGCTATGTGCTGAGCTTCATCTACGTCGGCATCTACTGGAACAATCACCACCACTTCTTCCAGCTGGTGGAGACCGTCGACGGGGCGATCCTGTGGGCCAACCTGCACCTGCTGTTCTGGCTGTCGATGGTGCCGTTCACCACCGCCTGGATGGGGGAGAACCACTTCGCCCCGGCGCCCACGGCGCTGTACGGCGGCTCGCTGCTGATGGCGGCGGTGGCCTGGGTGATCATGCAGCGCCTGATCTTCCGGCGGCAGGGGGCGGGCTCGCCGTTGAAGGCCGCCCTGGGGCGCGACCTGAAGGGCAAGCTGTCGCCGGCGATCTATGTCGCCGGGATCGCCCTGTCCTTCGTCAGCCCGCCGGCGGCCGCGGCCATGTACCTGGCCGTGGCCCTGATATGGCTGATCCCCGACAAGCGGGTGGAGGCCCATATCGAGAGCCACAATGCTCAGCCCTGATCCGGAGGGCGTGCTGGCCCGGCTGCGGGGCCTGTGCCTGGCGCTGGCGCAGACCGACGAGGTGATCAGCCACGGCATCCCGGCCTTTCGCGTGGCGGGCAAGATGTTCGCCTATTACCGCCACGACCATCACGGCGACGGGATGACCGTAGTCTGCGTGAAGACCTCGGGGCGCGATGAGCAGGAGATGCTGATCGAGGCCGACGCCGACGTGTTCAGCAAGCCGGCCTATCTGTGGCCGTCGGGCTGGGTGGGGATGAGCCTGGCGGCGCCCGACTGGGAGCACGTGGCGGCGCGGCTGGCCACGAGCTGGCGGCTGGCGGCGCCGAAGCGGTTGGTGCGGGACCTCTAACCCCTCCCCCGCTCCCTCAACCGCTCACCCCGGCGAAGGCCGGGGCCCAGATTCACCTCGGGCCTTCGATCAGGATTTCCCGTTCGTGTGGTTCGTGGACAATCTGATGGGTCTATCGGCGGCGCCAGCGCAAGAATTGGAACCACGAACCACACGAACCACACGAACGGGAGGCCAACTCCAACCGCCCGGCCTGAATCTGGGTCCCCTGAGTTCTCAAACGAAGTGCAACACCTTGCGTTGGCGGAGGTGTTGTCATGGGACGGCTCTACGAGCAGCTCAGCCTTGAGGAGCGGTGCGAGATTTCCCGGCTACGTGGCT
>JAGNIV010000032.1 GCA_018001015.1 Phenylobacterium sp.
AAAGCTGACTGGCGGACGCGCCCTAGCCGGACTCTCGGTCTCTCAACCAGGGACCCAACGAGCTACGCCCGCCACCCATCAAGCCAAGGCTCAACACACAGCGCAATACACAGGGACCCAGGGGCGGATGCAGTGCGGCGGCCCCTAGGTCCCAGCTCTCCGCTTCGCGACGGCCGGGATGACGGAGGGTGATAATTTCTATGGCGCCAGGTCGGCGATCAGGGCCCGGGCGGCGGGGCTGACATAGCCGCCGCGCCGGGTGATCAGGCTCACCGGGTTGGACACCGCCAGGTCCTCCACCGCGATGACCGCGAGCGCGCCCGCCGCGCGTTCCTCGGCCACCGCGCTGACCGGCGTCAGGGCCAGCCCGAAGCCCGCCTCCACCAGCCGCTTCTGGGCGGTCAGGCTGTCGACCGCCGTGAAGGCGATTTCGGCGACCCCGCGGGCCAGGAACTGGGCCAGCAGCATCCCCGACCACCGCTCACCACGCCCCACCGGCGGCGGGAAGCCCAGCCAGGGTTCGGCCTTCAGATCGGCGAGGCTGGCCACGGCGCGGCGCGCCAGCCGGTGCTCCGGCGCGCAGATCACCACCAGGTCCTCGGGCTTACAGGCGCGGTGCTCCAGATCCGGCGACGGGTCCTCGAAATAGCGCAGGCCCAGCGTCGCCTCGCCCCGGCGGACGAGGTCGCTGACCTGGGCGCTGGTGGCGGTGCGCAGAGTCAGGGCCACCGTCGGGAAATTGTGGGCGAACCGCTTCAGGGCCTGGGTCAGCTCGGCGCCGGCCAGGGTGCCCACCACCGCGATGGAGACCGGACCACCGTCGCCCGCCCGCAGGTCGCGCATGGCGGCCAGGGCGTCCTCCAGCGCCGCCAGCACCCGCTCAGCGTGAGGCAGCAGGGCGACGCCGGCCTGGCTCAGCACCACCCCGCTCGGCAGCCGCTCGAACACCGGCATCTGCAGGGCCTCCTCCAGCAGGGCGATGCGCCGGCTGATCGCCGGCTGCGACCGCCCCAGCCGCTGGCCCGCCCCGGAAAACCCGCCGGTGCGGGCGACGGCGACGAATGTCCTGAGGGCTTCGGTATCCATGCAATTTCCTGATCTATATGACCACTTAAATGCATTTGTCGGATGTCACCAGCCCACCTATCGAAGGCCATGACCCAAAGACAGCGCGCCCAAGACTTCAAGGCTCTCCACCAGACCGGCTTCATCATGCCCAATGCCTGGGACCCCGGCAGCGCGCTGGTGCTCGCTGACATCGGCTTCCTCGCCCTCGGAACCACCAGCGCCGGCATCGCCTTTTCCCTTGGAAAACAAGACTATATGGTCAGCGACCCGCGCCTCTCGGTCTCCCGCGACGAAATGTTCGCCGCCGTCGCCGGGATCGTCGACTGCACCGAACTTCCGGTGAACGGCGACCTGGAAGCCGGCTTCGGCGACAGCCCCCAGGCCGTGGCCGACACCGCCCTGGCCGCCGTCGCCCTCGGCCTCGCGGGCTGCAATATCGAGGACAAGCCCGCCCTGCGCGACGGCCTCTACGAGGTCGACCTCGCCGCCGAACGCATCGCCGCCGCCCGCCAGGCCCTGGCCGCTCAGGGGGCGGACCTGTTCATAAACGCACGTACTGACGCCGTCCTGCTGGGCGAGGGTCCCGGCGCCGCCATCGCCCGGGCCAACCGCTACCTCGCCGCCGGCGCCGACGGCGTCTTCGTTCCGGGCGTCATCGAACTGGAGGCCGTCCGCCGCCTGGTCGGTGAGATCAACGGACCGCTCAACGTGGTGCTGGGCCTCAGCGGCCCGGCGGGCAACGCCCACGACCTGCTGGCGGCGGGCGTGAAGCGGGTCAGCCTCGGCGGCGCCTTCGCCCGCTCGGCCCTGGGCTTCCTGCGCCATAGCGCCGTGACCCTGCGCGACACCGGCGGCGCCGATTTCACCCGCAATGAAATCTCAGGCCCAGACCTCAACGCCCTCTTCGCAAGAGCGCGCTCTACGTCTCAAAGCGTAGAGCCTTTTTGAACGGGTCAGATGACTCCATCTGACCCTAATAGGCTCTAGATCTTCGCCAGCTGGCCGATGGCCGCCACCGGGCCCGAAGGCCCATCCTGCTGCGATCCGCCCTGCGGCTCGACCGAGACGGCGATGGCCGCGCCCTCCTTCGCCATCGCCGAGAGGCCCTGCGGCATGGGCAGGGTCTTGGAGGTCCCGGGCTCGATCTGGCCCAGCGAGCGGGGCTTGCCGTCGGCGGGGATCAGCCACAGTTCGTGAACGTGCACCGGGTCGGTCCCGGGCGCCACCAGCGAGGTGACGATCAGCTTCTGGCGCACCGGATCATAGGCGGCGACAAACAGGTGCTGGCCGCCACTGGTGTCGAGGCGGGCGTTCAGCAGTTGGCCCGGCGTCGGCGGAGCAATGATCTCCGGCGGTCGGGTGGCCAGCACCACGACAGCGGCCATGCTGGCGGCCGCCAGCCCCATGCCGCCCATGGCCCAGCCCCGCCAGAACCTGACGCCGCGCTCGGAGTTATCATTCACGGGCAGGCCCCGCTCGATACGGGGCCACACCCGCGTGGAGGGCTCGACAGCCAGGATCGTCGCCAGCATCGGCGCCAGGCGCTCACGCCAGGCCTCGACATGCGCGGCGAAAGCCGGTTCGCGGGCCATGCGCAGCTCAGCGGCGGCGCGTTCGCCGGCGTTCAGCACGCCCAGGGCATGCTCGGCGGCGAAGGCCTCGTCCTCGGGCAGGTCGGGGGTCAGGGGCTCACTCATGACTCAAGGCATCCCTTGAGCTTGGCCAGACCTCGGCGGATCCAGCTCTTGACCGTGCCCAGGGGCGCGTCCATGCGCGTGGCCAGGGCCTCATAGGTGACGCCCTCGAAGAAGGCGGTGCGGATCACTTTTTCCGTGCGTTCGTCCAGTTCCGACAGGCACCTGCCCAGGGCCTCGCCGTCCTGGGCGGCCTCCAGCAGGGCGTCGGCACGGGGCTGGCCGTCGTCGATCTCCAGCTCCTCGACCTGCTCGGCATAGGCCAGCGGCCCACGGGCGCGGAGGCGGTCGATGGCGCGGTTGCGGGCGATGGTGGATATCCACGTCATGACGCTGGCCCGACCCGCCTCGAAGCGGTCGGCGCGACGCCAAATCGTGATGTAGACCTCTTGCAGCACGTCTTCGCTTTCATCTCTGTTGGAGAGGATACGAAGGCAGACGCCGAATAGCTTCGCGGAGGTAGCCTGGTAAAGTTGTCGCAAGGCCGCGCGATCGCCCGCGGCGATCCTGGGCATCAATTCGGTCAGCGGATCGATCGCGGAGGTGGCGGGCAAGTTGCGGGTCTTTTTCCGGGAGAAGTTGGCGGGGAAGCTGCCTCAAGCTGACCGCGACTGGCAAGAGCCAAGGCCGCCGATCCAGACGGCTAGAGTTTGCGCATCAGGAAATAGTCGCCTTCCAGGGCCACGCCGGCCTCGCGGCGCAGCATGGTGGACCTGCGCTCGATGATTTCGAACCGGCCGGCGGCCAGGTCGGCCATGTAGCCGCGCCCATGAGCATAGCGTCCGTTGCCTCGCAGGGTGACGCCGTCGCCTTCCGCGGCCTCGGTGGAGAAGATCAGCCAGCCGCCGGGCTTCAGGGCCTTTGCAGCCCCGTCAAAGACGTCGCCCAGGGTCCCGACATAGGGGAAGGTGTCGCCGGCTACGATCATATCCCACCGCGCGCCGGGCTGGCGCAGGGTGTCCACCAGATCAGCGCAGCGCAGCTCATCATAAAGCCCGCCCTCCCTGGCCTTGGCCAGCATGCCGTCGGAGAGATCGACGCCGATCAGGCGCAGGGCGTAGGGGCGCAGGACCGGGCCGCAGAGGCCGGTGCCACAGCCCATGTCGAGCACGTCAAGCGAGCCGTCGGGCTGCATCCAATCGGCCATCAGGGCGCGGATTTCCTCCGGCCCCCGGTAGCCCAGCCGCCCCACCAGCTTCTCGTCGAACTGCTCGGCCATGCCGTCGAAATGCTGCGCCACGAAGGCTGCCGGCTGACGCTCCACTGGGCGTCCCATGGCGGCGTCAGCCATGTGCCGTGCTTCCAGGTTGCCGGGGCGAAGGGAGGCCCAGGTCTGGCCTATCAGCGCCGCAGGCCCCTTGTGACCTGCCCAGTCCAGGCAAAGTAGCGCAGTCTTGAAGAGAGTGTCGGCCTCAGCGGCGCCGGCCAGTTCTCGGCTGATGGCGGCGACCCGGGCCATGTCTCCGTCGAGGCCCGCCACCACGAAGCGGCAAAGGCGCGCCATCTCGACGATCTCGTCGGCGTCGGCCTCCAGGGCCATGGCGGCGTCGAAGTTGCGTTGCGCCTCGTGGAAGGCGCCCGACTTGAACAGGGTCACGCCGAGGTTGGCGCGCAGGGCGCCATTCTCACCCGCGATCTCGATGGTCCGGGAGAAGGCCGCCGCCGCGCCGACGAAGTCGTCGCGTCCGGCCAGGACCATCGCGCGGATCTGCCAGGCGTCGGCGATGTCCGGATCACGGGCGATCGCGCCGTCGCAGGCGTTCTCGGCGTCCTCGGGACGGCCCAGTTGCAGGAGTGCGGCGGCCAGGCTGACCCAGGCCGAGACCTGGGTGGCGTCGATGTCCAGCGACTTGCGCAGGGCGACGGCGGCCTGCTCATGGTCGCCCAGTCCACCGAGGGCCAGGGCTAGGTTGTTCCAGACCAGGGCCTGGCGGGGGGCGGCGTCGGCCACCGCCCGAAAAGCCTCGACAGCCGCCTGGAAGTCGCCCCTGGCCTGTCGCTCCAGGCCATAGCGTGTCAGGGCGACGAGGGATGTGGGCGCCCCGCTGCCGCCATCCCCCTTGAGGGACGCGGCGTCTGTCGGCGGAAGCCCGAGCGCGCGTGCGAAAGCAGACATGGCGAATCCTCCAGCGGAGTTGTCCTGGCTGCAGGCTGGGGCTTGGCGGTGAAATCATGGTTAACGCGCTACGCCCCTGTACCGGGAAGCCCCCGCGGCGCACCACCTTGAACGCCGTTGCGCATTCCTAGAGCCCCAGGCTCAGGGCGTCTTGCGAACCATGTTGACCTGACCCGGAGGCGTCTGGTCGATCACCAGCAGCTTGGCGCCCTGGCCGTTCAGAGGTTCGGCGCTGTGCCACTGGTCGCGGGCCTCCACCGCGAAGTCGCCGGCCTTCAGCATCGTCACCGTGCCGGTGTCCAGGTTGGTCACCTTCAACGCGCCTTCCAGGACGTAAGCGTAGCGAGGGAATGGGTGCTTGTGAGGCGTGATGGCGCCGCCGGCCGGGACACTGGTCTCCGTGACCGTGACCTGCACCGGCCCCTGCGGCAGCAGGATCGGCTGGCCCGACTGGGTCGTGTTCACTTGCGCCACCGGCCTCGCGACCGAACCCGGAGCCGTCTGGGCGGCGGCCGGGCCGGCGGCAAGAGCGAGCGCGGCGGCTAGGGGAAGGAACTTCATGTCCAAATGGCTCCGGTTGGTCCGATGCGGGCGCGCCTTGCACTCTAGCACCAGCCCCTAGACAGCAACGGCCCGCCATCTTGCTTTTGGAGCACTTTTCGGGCAAGTTGGCGGGGTCAAACTCGTAGGTTCGGCTGACTTTCCACGCGTCCCTTTACGCACCGGACCTGCCTTCCGATCCCCCCGATTTTTGATCCTTCCCACGAGCGTTTCGGGCGGAGGAATTATCTATCCAAGGACGAGATATCTCTATGTCTACCGGCACCGTGAAATGGTTCAACGGCACCAAGGGTTATGGCTTCATTCAACCCGATGATGGCGGCGCGGACGTGTTCGTACACATCTCCGCCGTCGAGCGCGCCGGCCTGCGTTCGCTGGACGAAGGCCAGAAGGTCACCTTCGAACTCGAGCGCGACAAGCGCAGCGGCAAGATGTCCGCCGGCAACCTGCAGGTCTAGCTTCGCTGAGGGCCACGCGCCCTGACGTGTTTTCGGGGAATGGGTCGACGCTCTCGCGCCGGCCCATTTTCTTTGGCCGGTCGCGCCGCATACGACCCTTGGAGCCCCTGCCCGCTTGCGCCCCGCCGACTCCCTCTCTAAACGGGCGCCTTAACCTACAGATTGAACGGGAACGGCGCGCGGCAACGCGCAGCCGCCCTTACGCGCGGACCGAACGATGCCCAAACGCACAGACATCTCCTCGATCCTGATCATCGGCGCCGGCCCCATCATCATCGGCCAGGCCTGTGAGTTCGACTACTCTGGGGTCCAGGCCTGTAAGGCCCTGCGCGCCGAGGGCTACCGCATCGTGCTGGTCAATTCGAACCCGGCCACGATCATGACCGACCCCGACGTGGCCGACGCCACCTATATCGAGCCGATCACGCCCGAGATGGTCGAGAAGATCATCGCCAAGGAGCGCCCCGACGCCCTGTTGCCCACCATGGGCGGCCAGACCGCACTGAACACCGCGCTCGCTCTGGAAGCCTCGGGCGTGCTGGCCAAGTACGGCGTGGAGATGATCGGGGCCAAGGCTGACGTTATCGACAAGGCCGAGGACCGTCAGAAATTCCGCGACGCCATGGACAAGCTGGGCCTTGAGAGCCCTAAGTCCAAGGCCGCCCATTCGATGGAAGAGGCCCTGGAAGGCCTGGAGTTCGTCGGCCTGCCCGCCATCGTCCGCCCGTCCTTCACCCTGGCCGGCACCGGCGGCGGCATCGCCTACAATGTCGAGGAATTCCGCGAGATCGTGGAGCGCGGCCTGGACCTCTCCCCCACCACCGAGGTGCTGATCGAGGAGAGCGTGCTCGGCTGGAAAGAGTACGAGATGGAGGTCGTCCGCGATAAGGCCGACAACTGCATCATCGTCTGCTCCATCGAGAACATCGACCCGATGGGCGTCCACACGGGCGACTCGATCACCGTCGCGCCTGCCCTGACCCTGACCGACAAGGAATACCAGATCATGCGCGCGGCCTCGATCGCCGTGCTGCGCGAGATCGGTGTCGAGACCGGCGGGTCCAACGTCCAGTTCGCGGTCAATCCCGCTGACGGCCGCATGGTGGTGATCGAGATGAACCCGCGGGTCTCGCGCTCCTCGGCCCTGGCGTCGAAGGCCACCGGCTTCCCGATCGCCAAGGTCGCCGCGCGCCTGGCCGTGGGCTACACCCTCGACGAATTGATGAACGACATCACCGGAGCGACCCCCGCCTCCTTCGAGCCCAGCATCGACTACGTCGTCACCAAGATCCCCCGCTTCGCCTTCGAGAAGTATCCAGGCTCCGAGCCCCACCTGACCACCGCCATGAAGTCGGTGGGCGAGGTCATGGCCATCGGCCGCACCTTCGCCGAAAGCCTGCAGAAGGCCCTGCGCGGCCTGGAGACCGGCCTGACCGGCCTGGATGAAATCGATATCGAGGGGTCGGAGGATCCCGACACCGGCCGTGCGGCGGTCCTGCGCGCCCTGACGATGCCCACCCCTGATCGCCTGCGCGTCATCGCCCAGGCTTTCCGCCACGCTCTGACGGTCGAGGAAATCCACGGGGCCTGTTCCTACGAGCCCTGGTTCCTGCGCCAGCTGGAGACCCTGGTCCGCACCGAAGGCCATGTCCGCGCCGCCGGCCTGCCCGTCACCGCCCAGGGCTTCCGCGCCCTGAAGGCCCAGGGCTTCTCCGACGCCCGCCTGGCCAAGCTGACCAACACCCCGGAAGCCAAGGTCCGCGCCCTTCGCCAGGAGCTGGCCGTCCGGCCAGTCTTCAAGCGCATCGACAGCTGCGCCGGCGAGTTCCGGGCCGCCACGCCCTACATGTACTCCACCTACGAGACCGGCGCGCTCGGCCAGGAGCCTCAGTGCGAGAGCGAGCCCACCGGCGCCCGCAAGGCCATCATCCTCGGCGGCGGCCCCAACCGGATCGGCCAGGGGATCGAGTTCGACTACTGCTGCTGCCACGCGGCCTTCGCCCTGGCCGACCTCGGCATCGAGTCGATCATGGTCAACTGCAACCCGGAGACCGTGTCGACCGACTATGACACCTCCGACCGGCTCTACTTCGAGCCGCTTACCGCGGAAGATGTGCTCGAGTTGATCGCCGTCGAGCAGCGCAGCGGGACCTTGCTAGGCGTGATCGTGCAGTTCGGTGGCCAGACTCCGCTGAAGCTGGCCCAGGCCCTGGAAGACGCCGGCATCCCGATCCTGGGCACCAGCCCCGACGCCATCGACCTGGCCGAGGACCGCGAGCGCTTCCAGCAGCTGCTGCACAAGCTGGAGATCGCCCAGCCGATCAACGCCATCGCCCGCAGCCGCGACGAGGCCTTCGCCGGCGCCCACGCAGTGGGGTACCCCATCGTGATCCGGCCCTCCTACGTGCTGGGCGGCCGGGCCATGGAGATCATCCGCGACGACGAGCAGCTCGAGCGCTACGTCAACACCGCCGTCCAGGTGTCGGGAGACAGCCCGGTGCTGATCGACCAATACCTCAGCCGCGCCACCGAGGTGGACGTCGACGCCATCTGCGACGGCAAGGACGTGTTCGTGGCGGGGGTCATGGAGCACATCGAGGAGGCCGGGGTTCACTCGGGCGACAGCGCCTGCTCCCTGCCCCCATTCTCACTGAAGCCGGAGACCATCGCCGAGCTGAAGGCCCAGACGGTGCGCATGGCGCTGGCCCTGAACGTGAAGGGCCTGATGAACGTGCAGTTCGCCATCGAGGAGCCGCACTCCGACAATCCGCGGATCTTCGTCCTGGAGGTAAACCCCCGCGCCAGCCGCACGGTGCCCTTCGTGGCCAAGACCATCGGCAAGCCGCTGGCCGCCATCGCCGCCAAGGTGATGGCCGGCGAACCCCTGTCCTCCTTCGACACCAGCGAGCCGCCTTACGACCACATCGCCGTCAAGGAAGCCGTCTTCCCCTTCGCTCGCTTCGCCGGGGTCGACACGATCCTGGGCCCGGAGATGCGCTCCACCGGCGAGGTCATGGGCCTCGACTGGCGGCGTGAGGGTGAGAGCTTCGCGCCAGCTTTCGCGCGCGCCTTCGCCAAGGCCCAGCTGGGCGGCGGCGTCACCCTGCCCAAGACCGGCTGCGTCTTCGTCTCGGTCCGCGAGGCCGACAAGCCCTGGATCGTCGAGCCGATCCGCCTGCTGCTGGGCCAGGGCTTCCGCGTCCTGGCGACCGGCGGCACCGCCGCCTACCTGGCCAGCGAGGGCCTGGCTGTCGAGCACGTGAAGAAGGTGCTGGAGGGCCGTCCGCACATCGTCGACGCCATGAAGAACGGTGAGGTCCAGCTGGTATTCAACACCACCGAGGGCAAGCAGTCGGTGGCCGACAGTTTCGAGCTGCGCCGTACCGCCCTGATGATGAAGACCCCGTACTTCACAACCGCCGCCGGCGCCCTGGCCGCCGCCCAGGCCATCGCCGAGACCGCCAAGGCGCCGCTCGAAGTCCGACCGCTGCAGAGCTACGCCTAGAGCCCTTAGGGTCAGATGAAGCCATCTGACCCGAGGCTCTAAACTCAACGACATGGAGCGCGCCCGGCGGGTTAACCGGGGTCTGCTTCACCTTGGCGCGCTCTAGCTCGGCAGGCCGCGCGCCATCTGGATGAACATCACCGCCGCCGCCATGATCGCCACTGCCGCCCAGCCCACCAGCCGCTGGACGGGGGTAGCGGTGAAGGCGCCCATGATCGACTTCCGGGTGGCCACCACCATGATGACCGCCATCAGCGGCACGGCGACCACGCCATTGATGACCGCGCTCCAGAATAGGGCGCGCAGAGGGTCGAGCGGGGAATAGTCGAGCACCACCCCCGCCAGGATCGCGACCCCGATGACCCCGTAGAAGCCATGGGCCTCGCTGAAGCGGCTCTCCAGGCTCGCCTTCCAGCCCATGGCCTCCGACAGCGCGTAGGCGGCCGAGGCGGCCAACACCGGCACGGCCAACAACCCGGTGGCGACGATACCCAGGGCGAACAGGATGAAGGCCAGGTCCCCGGCCAAGGGCCGCAGGGCCATGGCGGCCTGGGCGGCGGTCTGGATCTGGGTGATCCCGGCCGAATGCAGGGTGGCCGCCGTCGCCAGCATGACGAAAAAGCCGATGCCGTTGCCGTAGGCCATGCCCAGATAGGTATCCCAGCCGATCCGCTTCAGCTCGTACTCGGCTTCCTCCGGATGTTCGGTCAGGGGATGCTCATCGGCATGCAGGGTCACCTCCTCCACCTCCTCGGCGGTCTGCCAGAAGAACAGGTAGGGGCTGATGGTCGTGCCAAATACCGCGACGACCACCGTCGCTGTCGCCAGGTCGAGCTCGATGCGAGGGGCGAAGGTCTGCATCAGCACCTCCGTCCAGGGAATATGGGTCGCGAACGCAACGGCGACATAGGAAAACAGCGCCAGGGTCATCCATTTCAGAAGCCCCACATAGCGGTGATAGGGCACGAAGACCTGGAGCAGCAGGGAGAAGACCGCGAGCCCCAAGGTGAACCAGTGGCGCCCCCCGCCAAACACCAGTTGAGCGGCCTCGCCCATGGCCGCGACGTCGGCGGCGATGTTCAGCACATTGGCCACCAGCAGCAGGGCGACCACGCTCCGCACGACCCAGGGCGGGAACACCCTGGCGATATTGGCCGCGAGGCCGCGCCCGGTGACCCGGCCGATCCGCGCACAGACCGACTGGAAGGCAGCCATGAAAGGGTAGGTCACGAAGGCCGTCCACAGCATTCCGAGACCGAACTGGGCGCCGGCCTGGCTGTGGGTGGCGATGCCGCCCGGATCCTCATCGGCCGCCCCGGTGATCAGGCCGGGACCGAGGGCGGTGAAGGGATTGAATCGCCGCCGGGCCGCAGGGATTCTCGAGGCAGGCTCGGGGTTTTTCATCGCCTAGACATGTCATGCTCCAGGCCGCCGGCACAACACCGGGCTGCGCATTGACCGAACGGCGTTTTGGGATCACCCTTCGGTTGTCGCCTTGCTGATGCAGGCGCAAGTGGGCGTGTCTCCGGCGGCCCCTGAAGACTGGCCGGACTTGCCCGTACGGGCGCCTGCCGCAGCCTGGCGTGGGGACTTGCTCCTCCAACAGAATGCGAGGGAAACGCCATGTCAGAAGAGCTGAAGACCGGCGAAACGACCGTCCGTCACCACAAGAACCGGCATCTCCACGAACGTTTCGAAGGGCTGCTCGGCGTCCTGATGGTCGCCGCCATCGTGGTGCTGGCCATCGGCCTGATCTACGGCGTCGTCACCACCGGCGACTCGACGCCCGCCTGGATGCGCTAAGACCTCGGCCTGGGCTGGCCCGGCGCTTCCCGCGTCGGCGCCAGCGCCGGGTTGTCGTGGACCTGCCCGACCTTCTCCGCCTCGACGAAGTTTCGGCGGCCGGGAAGATGTTGTGCGCGCCGCCTCGCCCCCACAATCCCGCGTGACGCGGCGTGATGCTGGGCAAGGCGCCGAGCGTGCGCTAGGCGTCTTGCAACACGGGACATAGAGCCACGGGGAAACGGCATGGCGGGACGGGTTCAAGGCAAGGTGGCTCTGGTCACCGGTGGTTCCAGCGGCATCGGGCGGGCCTGCGCTGAGCGGCTGGCCGAGGAAGGCGCGATCGTCGTCCTGACCGACCTGCAGGATGAAAAGGGCCAGGCCCTGGCCGCCGAGATCGCGGGCAAGGGCGGCAAGGCGCAGTACCGCCACCAGGACGTCACCTCCGAGCCGGAATGGATCGACGTCGTGGCCGCCATCAAGGCTGATCACGGCCGGCTGGACATCCTGGTCAACAACGCCGGCATCGGCATCTCCGGCTCGGTGCTGGACATGGCGCTCAGCGACTTCCAGCGGCAGGTGGCCATCAATCTCGACGGCGTGTTCCTGGGGGTGAAGCACTCGATCCCCCTGATGCGGGTCAGCGGCGACGGCGGCTCGATCATCAACATGTCCTCGGTGGCGGGCCTGAAGGGCTCAGCGATCCTGGCCGGCTACTGCGCCACCAAGGGCGGGGTGCGCCTCTTCACCAAGGCCGTGGCCCTGGAGTGCGCGAACGCCAAGGACGGCATCCGGGTCAATTCCGTCCACCCCGGCATCATCGAAACCCCGATCTGGGACGACATCATCGGCACCGGCGAGCCGGGCGACAACGCCCGGCCACCGCGGCCGCAGGTGCTGGACGCCATGAGCGCCGACGCCGTGCCGCTGGGCGGCAAGGGCTATCCCCTGGACATCGCCAACGGCGTCCTGTGGCTGGCCTCCGAGGAAAGCCGTTATGTCACCGGCGCCGAATTGGTCATCGACGGCGGCTTCTCGGTGAAGTAACCGGCGGCCCATGACCGCTACCCTGCACGTGATCTTCGGCCCCTCGGGCGCCGGCAAGTCGACCTACGCTCGGGAACTCGCCCGCACGGAGCCCGCCGTCCACTTCGCCATCGACGACTGGATGGCGCGGCTGTTCGCCGCCGACATGCCCGAGCCGCTGGAGTTCGAATGGATGATGGCCCGGGTCGAGCGCTGCGAGGCGCAGATCTGGTCAGTCGCCGCCGCCACCATGGCGGCGGGCACCTCCGTGGTCCTGGACCTGGGGTTGATGCGCAAGTCCGACCGCGCCCGGGTGGCGGAGATCGCCGAGGCTTGTGAACTGCCGCTCCAGTTCCACTTCGTCACCGCCAGTTCTGAGGTTCGCCGCGCGCGGGTCCTGGAGCGGAACGAGGTACGCGGCGAGACCTTCGCCATCGAGGTGAACCCGGACATGTTCGACTTCATCGAGGGCGTCTACGAGGCCCCGGACGATGCGGAACTCCGGGGCGCGATCATCTCCGAGAGCTAGCTCGCCGGAAACAGGTGCGCCGGCCAGGTGGCGTCGGCGGCCCGGTGATAGGCCTCGCGGTGGGTCAGCCGGGCGTTGTAGTCCACCAGCACCGGATGCTCCGGCAGTTCCTTGCGGTAGAGCGACCGGGAGATCACCGAACCCAGCATGACGTCGGCCGCAGAGAACCGGTCCCCCAGCAGCCACTTGCGACCCTTCAAGCTCTCGGTCAGGACGCGCACGACGTCATCATAGGCGCCAAAGCCGGTCTCACCGCCGGGCAGGTCGATGTGCTTGCCGTGCAGCACCAGCAGCGGCTCCAGCACTGCCGTCGAATAGACCATCCACTTGAGATAGGCCCCCCGCTCGGTCTCATCGATCTTCGGCGCCAGCGACCCATAGCCGTAACGGTCGGCGAGGTAGAGGCAGATGGCCGGATTCTCGCTCACCACCACCTTGCCGTCGGTGAGGGTGGGCACCTTCCCTGACGGGTTCAGTTTCAGGTATTCCGGCTTCTTCTGGTCGCCCTTGGCGATGTCGACGGTCTGCACCTCGAAGGCGACCCCCAACTCTTCCAGCAGCCAGTAGGCGGTAAAGGCCCGACTGGCAGGGGAATGGTAGAGGGTGATGCCCCGCTTGGCGGCCATGATGTCGTCTCTCGTTGCAGCGGCAATCTAGGGACCCGAGGCCTCAGGCGCCACCGCCGGCGGAGGGAACCGTCTACCTGGCGGAGAGTTTCGAGGCCTAATCGCGGCCTAGACGCGGGCCGCAATGTCATTGCTGCATTGCACCTCTTGAGTTTTCACAGCCTGGCTCCTATCCTCTATCCCCCCGGTCGCCTGCGCCCGCGGCCGGAACACAAACCCAAGGGCGAACCCGAGTCACCTATCTGCCATGGAAAAAGTCCCAATGACCGCCGAGGGCTATCACGCCCTCGACGAAGACCTGAAGCGTCTGAAAACCCTGGAGCGACCAGCAGTGATCGCGGCCATTTCGGAAGCTCGCCAGCATGGCGACCTCTCGGAAAACGCCGAGTATCACGCCGCTAAGGAGCGCCAAGGCTGGATCGAAGGCCAGATCGCCGACATCGAAGATCGGATGGCCCGCGCACAGGTCATCGACGTCTCCAAACTTTCCGGTAGTCAGGTAAAGTTTGGCGCCACGGTCTCCGTCGTCGACGAGGATACCGAGGACGAGGCCCGCTATCAGATCGTCGGCGAGCACGAAGCCGACGTGAAGCTGGGCAAGATCTCGATCGCCTCCCCGATCGCGCGCGCGATGATCGGCAAGGAGATGGGCGATGTCGTCGAGGTCCCCACGCCCGGCGGCACCAAGGCCTACGAGATCCTCAAGGTCGAGTGGGTCTAGCTAGGTCTTAGCTGAGAGAAAAAGGTCGCTATGGTAGCCGGCGAGAGTCGGCTTCCTGACTCACGCCCCAGACGGAAATCGTAGCTTGGCGAAATCCTCCGACCAGACGCCGCTCGTGATCTGGGCCGTTTCCGACGGGCGCGCCGGGATGGAGAGCCAGGTCGTGGGCCTGGCCAACGCCATCGCGGCCAAGCGTAAGGCGGAGGTGGTGGTCAAGCGTGTCGCCTGGAAGGGCCGTATCGGCCGGCTCCCCTGGTGGCTGAACCCGTTTCCGCTGAAGGCGCTTCGGCCTGACACCGGCATCGCCCCGCCTTGGCCCGACATCTGGCTGGCCGCGGGCCGCGCCACCCTGCCGCTTTCCATTCGCCTGAAGGCCTGGACCAAGAACGCCACTTTCGTGGTCCAGACCCAGGACCCGCGCATGCCCACCAGCCTGTTTGATCTGGTGATCCCGCCCAAGCATGACCGTTTGCAGGGCGACAACGTGTTTGCGATCACCGGCTCTCCCAACGGCGTCAACGCCAAGCGGCTGAAAGCGGAACTGGCACGCTTCAAGAAACAGATCGACGCCCTGCCCCACCCCCGCGTGGCCGTGGTGATCGGCGGCAAGTCCAAGGCCCACAACATGTCGGTGGAGCGTGCAGCGACCTTGGCCCACGAGATCGAACTGCCCGTCGCCCAAGAGGGCGGGTCGGTGATGGTCAGCTTCTCGCGCCGCACCCCGGAACCGGCCCGCGCCCTGATGACCGCGCGGCTGCGCCACATGCCCGGCATCATCTGGGACGGTGAAGGCGAAAATCCCTACTTCGCGTTCCTGGCGGCGGCCGACTATATCCTGGTCACGGAAGACTCCACCAACATGGCCACCGACGCCGCCAGCACCGGCAAGCCGGTGTTCATCCTGAAGATGGATGGGGACAGCCTGAAGTTCCGGCTGTTCCACGAAGACCTGGAGCGCCTAGGCGCCGCCCGGCCCTTCGGCGGCGCCTTCCACAAATGGAAATACCCACCGCTGGCGGAAACCGATCGTGCCGCCGCCGAGGTTCTGCGCCGCTACGATGAACGGACCAGGTCATGAGCGTCGCCATCCGACCGGCCACCTCCGATGATCTCGCCACCATCCTGGGGTTCGATCCCGTCGCCCGGCGCGAGGAACGCCGCCACGATTATATGAGCAAGGCCATCGCCGGCGACCGAGGCATGGACGTCCGCGTCCTGGTGTTGGACGACGAGATCGCCGGCTACGCGGTGATGGCGGAGTTCTTCGGCCACCCCTTCCTCGAGCGCATCTACACCGCCGAGCGCTTCCTGCGCCGGGGCGTGGCCGGAGCCCTGATGGCCAACATCGAAGGCCAGTTCGAGGGCGACCGGATGTTCGTCTCCTGCAACGAATCCAATCAACCCATGCGCACCCTGCTGGTGGCGCGCGGCTATAGGGTCTCTGGCATGGTGGAGAACCTGGATCCGGGTGATCCGGAGCTGTTCTTCGTGATCTTCCGCGACGCCCTCGATGCCGCCATCGAGGCCGCCAACAGCTAGGTGCGCTGTAGAGCCGCCTTCCCAGCGCCGCGCTTTCGGCCTTCCATGCCCAGGAAATGATTCCCGCGCGCCCCCGCATCCTGTTCGTCGCCAATGCCGGCCCCGAGATTGGCGGCGGTCACGTGATGCGCTGCATCACCCTGGCCCGCGCCCTGGGCGAGCGAGGCGCCGACTGCGCGTTCGCCTGCACGCCGGAAGTGGCCGCTCTTCTAGAGGTCTTCGGTCCGGAAATCGTGCGAGAGGAGGCCACGGGGCTCGACCCCGACCGTATCGCCGACGCCCTGACCGGCGTGCGGTTCGACGCCGTCGTCTTCGACCACTACGGCCTGGCCCGCGAGCACCACGAAGCCCTGGCCAAGGGCCGCACGACCCTGGTGATCGACGACTTGGCCGACCGACCCCTGGCCGCCAACCTGGTGCTGGATTCCGGCCCCGGCCGCCAGCCCAGCGATTACGCCCTGCTCACCGAGGCTCAGCTTCTGCTGGGACCTGAGTTCGCTCCGGTCCGGCCGGAATTCGCCCACCTGCGCAACGCCGCCCTCTCGCGCCGGACGGGCGAGGTGCGCCGCGTGCTCGTGACGCTGGGCCTCACCGATGTGGGCGGGATCACGGCGCGGGTCGTGGAGCGCCTTCGGCTACGGCTGAACGAGGTGGCCCTTGACGTGGTGCTGGGCGCCGGCGCCCCCAGCCTGCCGGGCCTCGCCAAGATCGCCAGCCGCGACCCGCGCATGACCCTGCATGTCGATAGCCAGGAGATGGCCAACCTGATCCTGAGCGCCGATATCGCCATCGGGGCCGCAGGCTCCAGCATCTGGGAGCGCTGCGTCCTGGGCCTCCCGTCGGCCATACTGGTCCTCGCCCCCAACCAGCATGGGGCCGCCGCGGCGCTCTCCGAGCGGGAGGCCGCCCTGGTGATCGACGCGGGCGCGGACAACCTGGACGGCAGGCTGGACCGCGCCATCGTTCGCCTGCTGACCGACCCGGCCCTTCGCGCCCGACTGTCGGCCGCCAGCGGCAACCTTTGCGACGGACTGGGCGCCGGTCGCGTCGCGGAATCCTTCCTGAAGCTCATCGCAACCCGTGACAGCCTGCCTCACCCGCAAAGTCCGCTGCTTTAACGGTCCTTTCGCACCCGAGAGTTTAGCCTTGGCGAAACGGGGAGAGCGCCGAACGCGCTCGTTAAAGACAGTCAGCATGCGACAGCTTGACGTAATCCGGGGCGCGAAAGCCCCGACGGTCCGCATCATCGGCGGCGGTCTCACGGGAATCCTGGCGGCCTTCGAGGCTCACCGCCTCGGCTGCCGCGACATCGAACTTCATGAGCGCTTCGACCAGCTGGGCGGCGCCGCCTGGCCCCGTCGCGACCATGGGTTGGAGCTGCGGGCGGACCGCCGCTATTTCGGGCCGCAGGGCGATCCGACCCGGAGCCTGCTGGAGGCCAATGGCCTGGTTTTCGAGGACTTCGAGAACCGCTTTGGTTCGGTCAGTCCCGCCCCCGGCGGCGACCTGGCCTTCACCCACGACTTCGAAGGCCCGGCCCTGCGCACCCGCAAGCTGGACCTGGGCCCCGTCACCGGCGACAGCCTGGCCGACAGGATCCGCGCCTATCCGCATGATATCGCGGCGTATCTGACTCGCTATTGCCAGTGGGCTCTCGGCTCATGGCTGGACGAGGTGGACGCCGGCGCCGCCATTCCGCTGGGCATAAAGCGGGTCTACGCCACCGAGATCGACACCTGCGACCTGGCCCGCGCCAAGAAGGCCGACCCGGTCTATGACGGCCTCTATGGCATCCCGCGCGCCCTGTGGGGACGGCTGCAGAACCAGACGGCCAGCCTGCCGGCCGACGGCTTCCAAACCTTCTTCATGCGTTGCCAGAGCGCCCTGGAGCGGCGGGGCGTCACGATCCAGACCGCCTCCTTCCTGTCGCCGCAGCAGGCGTTCGCGGCCCGGGAGGCCGGGGACATCGTGGTCTGGGCCGCCGATCCGGCGCCGCTGTTCGCGCCGCTGGAGCTGGAACGGCCCAAGCGCTTGGCCAAGAGCCTGACCAGCTACATCTTCAAGGCCCGCTATGCCGGCCCCCTGCCCTTCCACGTGCGCAACTTCACGGCCGAGGGCTCGGTGTTCCGGGTCCACCTCTATGAGTGCCGCGGCCAGGCCCTGCTCTCGGCCGAGTGCGTGTCGGAGGTTTCCGACAGCGAGCTGCGCCGGGAGATCCACCGGCTGATGGGCGGCTTCGGCGGCGCCTCGCTGCACCTGGATGAGACGCTGTCGATCCAAGTCGAGCCCCGCTGGGCGCAGCACTCGCTGGACGCCGCGCGCAAGCTCTCGGGCCTGCACGCGGCGCTGGCCAAGCACCAGGGCGCCAACTTCATCGCCGGCGCCTGGGAGGCCCAGACGCAGACCGCGTCGCTGTCGGAAATCTCCAGGTCGCTGACCCAGGCCCTCGGGATCGCGCCGGCCGAAGCCATCGCCGCCTAGGTTTAGACGCCGGATGAAGTGGTCCTGCCCACCCCGATTTCGATATATCTAATCGAGCATATCCCAGGCCAGGGGCTCGCCGCGCGCCAGATCGCGGGCCGCGGGTTTACCCAGGACCCTGGCAAGTTCAGCCGGGGGCAGGCCATTCCCGGGGCGGATCGAGCGGACGTTGGCCCGCGTCAGAACCTCGCCGGCCTTCACATCGGCGCTGATGTAGAGCGAGCGGCGGAACTGGCGGTTGGCCGCCTCCGAGCCCAGCAGGTCGTAGTGGGCGCGGCCGAGCGCCGTCCAGGCGTCCTTGCAGTCGCGCACCAGGGCGGCGAATTCCGCGGGCTCCAGGCTGAAGGCGGCGTCGGGGCCGCCGTCGGCGCGGGCCAGGGTGAAGTGCTTCTCGATCACGCAGGCGCCCAGCGCGATGGCCGCCACCGAGGCGGCTGTGCCGTGGGTGTGATCGGAGAGGCCGATGGGGCTGTCGAAGCGGGCGGCCATGTCGGCCACCGTGCGGACATTGGCGTCCTCCAGGACGGCCGGGTAGCTGGACACGCAGTGGAGCATCACCACGCCGGGCGCTCCGGCGGCGAGCGCGGTGTCGCGGGCCGCATGCATCTCGGCCAGGTTGGCCATGCCGGTGGAGATGATCAGGGGTTTGCCCCTGGCGGCCGCATAGGCGATCAGCGGCAGGTCCACGGCCTCGAAGGAGGCGATCTTGAAGGCCGGCGCCCCCAGGCCGTCCAGCAGGTCCACGGCGCTCTCGTCGAAGGGGCTGGAGAACAGGGTCACCCCGCGCCGGGCGGCCCGCTCGAACAGGGCGGCGTGCCACTCGTAGGGGGTCTGGGCCTCCTGGTAGAGCTCATGCAGGCTGCGGCCGTCCCACAACCCGCCGTGGATTTTGAACTCCGGCCGGTCGACGTCCATGGTGATGGTGTCGGCGGTATAGGTCTGGATCTTGATAGCGTCGGCGCCGGTGTCGGCCGCGGCGTCGATCATCGACAGCGCCCGGTCCAGGCTGCCGTTGTGGTTCCCCGACAGTTCGCAGATCACGTAGGGCGCGTGGTCGGCCCCGATCCGGCGACCGGCGATCTCGATGTGGGGGGCGTCAGGCATGGGCGACCAAGCAGCGTGAACGCTGAACCCTAGCCCGACGCGCTGAAGCAGGCGTTAACCCCACGAGGAGGTCAGCCGTCGCCCCCCCTAGGCCGGCTTGGCCCCCGGCGCCGCCAGATCCGAGCCGTCGATGCCGCCCTCGGTCTCCACCACCACCGCCGCCAGGGCCGCGACCTCCTCCAGCTTGGCGAGGTTGGCCTCGTGGCCGGCGCGGTCGAGGCGGTAGAACATGATGGCGCCGATGGCCATCAGGGCGAAGACGGCCGTGGCCGGCAGGTAGAGCAGGGCCAGGTTGGTCATGATCGAGGGATCGAGGCTCTCGGGCTTGGCCTTTTCAGGCATGCCCACCCACAGCAGCAGGAAGCCCGGGATGATGCTGGCCACCGAGCCGGCGATCTTCTGCAGGACATTGTCGGCCGACAGCAGCAGGCCTTCCGAGCGGCGGCCGGTGGCGAGCTGGGACTCCTCCACCACGTCGGCGATCATCGAGGCGGTGAGGATGGCGGCGGCCGTGGCGAAGGCGCCGTAGAGGGTGCGGTCCAGCAACAGGATGCCGGTCAGGCTGCTGGAGCCGTTCATGTCGTGGGGGATGATTCCCAACAGGCGCAGGGTGATGGGGGTGAGCGAGGTCACCAGGGCGAGCCCCATGAGGATCGCGCAGGCTCGCTTCTTGCCATAGATGCGCGACACCAGGGGCGCGAGGATCAGCGCCAGCAGGCTGCCCAGCATGGTCCCGGCGACGATGAAGGCCAGGTTCGACGACCCCATGCCCCAGAAGTAGGTCTGGAAATAGATGTTCAGGCCATTGCTGAGGCCCGCGCCCACGCCGACGAACAGGGCCGAGAGGGAGACCACCAGGAAGTTGCGGTTCGACATGGTCACCAGCATTTCCCGGATCACCGTCAGGGCGCCGATGCTGCGCGCCGCCGGCTGGTGCAGGAAGGGGATGAACCTCTGGGTCGCCAGGCAGGCCACCAGGATCGAGAAGATCATCAGGCCGCCCACCACCAGGGCGTAGGGCCCGTAGCCGTCCGCATTGAGCTGGCCGCGAACCTTCTCGCCGTTCGGGCCGACGGTGTCCTTGAGGAACACCACCCAGCCCATGACCGCCGCCGCGCTGCTGGCGAAGATGGCGAAGAAATAGCGGAAGGTGAGCAGCTGGGTGCGGTCGTGATAGGCCGGGGCCAGCTCGGGCGTCAGGGCGGTGGCGGGCACCTCATAAAGGCTGATGGTCGCCTTGGCGGCGATCACCATGATGATCATGTAGGCGGTGATCGCGCCGTCGGACCAGCCCTGGGGCGGATTGAACAGGGCCACGAGGGTGATGGCCGACGGCAGGGCGGCGAAATACATGAAGGGGTGGCGGCGACCCAGGCGGGAGCGCCAGTTGTCGGAAATCTGCCCGATGAAGGGATCCCAGAGGGCGTCGAAGAAGATGGTGACCGCCAGGCCGATGCTGACCCAGTGCGGCGGCAATCCGACGATCTGGTTGTAGTAGAGCAGCAGCAGACCCATCAGCTGGGTCTTCACCCCGAAAGCCACGGTGCCGAAGCCATAGGCCAGCTTGATCGGTAGGGTCAGGGCCGGCCGTTGGGCAGGGACATCGGTCACTCGTCGTTCCTCCTTGTATTTGGCCGGACCTCGCCAGAGTTTCACGGTCCGTCCAAGTCACGTTCTGGCGCCCGCCCCTCTTGGTACGGGCGGCGTTTTGCCAAAGATGTCGTTGCGCCATGTTGCGGGGATGTTTCTGGCGACGCCGATCATCGTCCCCCAGGGTGCGCGAACGCGGAATCTCACCTACATAGGCCCCATGTCAGAGACCAAAGCCCCCCGCACCACCCGCTGCCTGATCGTCGGTTCCGGCCCCGCCGGCTACACCGCCGCGATCTACGCCGCCCGCGCCCTGCTCAAGCCCGTGCTGATCCAGGGCATCCAGCCCGGCGGCCAGCTGACCATCACCACCGAGGTGGAGAACTATCCGGGCTTCGCCGACGTCATCCAGGGCCCCTGGCTGATGGAGCAGATGCAGGCCCAGGCCGAGCATGTCGGGACCGAGATCATCAATGACATCGTGCTGACCGCCGACCTGTCGCAGCGCCCTTTCCGCCTGACGACGGACTCCGGCGAGGTCTGGCTGGCCGAGACCCTGATCATCGCCACCGGCGCCCAGGCCAAGTGGCTGGGCCTGGAGAGCGAGCAGAAATACCAGGGCTTCGGCGTCTCGGCCTGCGCCACCTGCGACGGCTTCTTCTACCGAGGCAAGGACGTGGTGGTGGTGGGCGGCGGCAACACCGCCGTCGAGGAGGCGCTGTTCCTCACCAACTTCGCGGCCAAGGTCACCGTGGTCCACCGCAAGGACGAGTTCCGGGCCGAGAAGATCCTGCAGGAGCGGCTGTTCGCCAATCCCAAGGTCGAGGTGATCTGGGATAGCTCCGTCGACGAGGTGACGGGCCAGAGCGATCCCATGGGGGTGACCGGCGTGCGCCTGAAGAACGTCAAGACCGGCGCCACCCAGGAGGTGGCCTGCGACGGGGTCTTCGTGGCCATCGGTCACGCGCCGGCCTCCGAGCTGTTCAAGGGCCAGCTGGAGATGGACGCCTCGGGCTATCTGAAGGTGAAGCCCGGCACGACCGCGACCGCGGTCACAGGCGTCTACGCCGCCGGCGACGTCACCGACGACGTCTATCGCCAGGCGGTGACGGCCGCGGGCATGGGCTGCATGGCCGCCCTGGAGGCCGTGCGGCTGCTGGCCGAGGAGGACCACGCGCGGGACAATCACCCGATCAGCCACCACGAGGCCGAGCGCATCGGCGTCTGGTGACTTTCGACGCGGCCTGATCTAGTCCGACCCAACACTTACCGCCCAAAAAGACGAGGCCGCCGGCCATGACCAACCTGATCGTGAGAGGCGGACGCGCCCTGCGCGGAACCATCACCCCCTCGGCCAACAAGAACGCCGTGCTGCCGGTGCTGTGCGCCACCCTGCTGACCGATCAGCCGATCACCCTGCACCGCGTTCCGGACATAACAGATGTCCGCAAGATCCTGGATTTCTTCGGAAACCTGGGCTCGTCCGTAGACATGGATTACGCCACCGGCACGCTGAAGCTGCGCCACGGCGAGGGGCTGGACCCCAAGGCCGCGCACCTGCCGCTGGGCATGCGCTCGACCCTGATGCTGATCCCCGCCCTGCTCTACCGGTTCGGCGCCGCCAGCATCGAGGAGGACGTCACCGGCTGCACCCTGGGGGTCCGCGAGATCGACCCGCACATCGAGGTGTTCGAGAGCTTCGGCGCCCAGATCGACCGCAAGCCCGAGGCGATCTTCATCAAGACCCCCAAGGGCTTCGCCACCACCGACCACTGGCTGGACTACGCCTCGGTGACCACCACCGAGAACTTCATCCTCTGCGCCGCCACCGCCAAGGGCCGCTCGCAGATCACCAACGCCGCCTGCGAACCCCACGTGCAGGAGTTCTGCAGCTTCCTGGCCCTGATGGGCGCCCGGCTCGAGGGGGTCGGCGGTTCGCGGGTTGTGGTGGAGGGCGTCAACAGCCTGTCCGGCGCGGAGTTCACCTTCGCCGACGACTTCCATGAGGTGGCGACCTTCCTGGCCATGGGGGCCATGACCGGCGGCGACATCGCGGTGAGGAACGGCTCGGTGGACCAGTTCCCGCTGCTGGACCGCACCTTCGCCAAGTTCGGCGTCGAGATCACCCACCAGGACGGCTGGAGCCGCGCCAAGGTCGACGCCGGCGGCATGCGGGTGCGCCAGCCCTTCACCGCCAACATCCTGCAGAAGGTGGAGGCCGCGCCCTGGCCCTATGTGCCGGCCGACCTGCTGCCGATCTTCGTGGCGCTCGGGGTGCGCTCCGAGGGCCAGTGCATGTTCTGGAACAAGGTCTATGAGGGCGCGCTCGGCTGGTCCTCGGAACTGGGCAAGTTCGGCGCCCACTCCCTACTGTGCGACCCGCACCGCCTGATCACCTTCGGCGGCAAGCCCCTGGTCCCGGCCGCGGTGGAGAGCCCCTACATCATCCGAGTCGCCATCGCCCTATTCATGCTGGCCGCCAGCATCGAGGGCGAGAGCACCATCCTCAACGCCACCCCCATCCAGCGCGCCCACCCGAAGTTCGTGGAGAACCTCAACGCCCTGGGCGCCGATGTATCGTGGGTGGCGGGGGATTAGGACTTCCTTCCAAGCGCCGGAGAACGCATGCGTATCGACGCCATCGGACTTGAAGTTGTCGCCTGCGTCCTGATCAGCGCCGTCGTCGCGATCGCGCTCAAGACCGGCCGGGCGGGCTTCCTGCTCAAGTCGTTGGACGTCGACCGGGCGACAAATCCCAAGGCCTATTGGGTGATCGTCTGGGCCTGGATCACCCTGGCGGGCTGGGCCTGGTACGACACGTTTTCGGAGCCATAGCCGCCAAGTCCGCAAGCGCGATCAAGGGCGATCAAGCGCGGTGCGTGGATGACGCGCCACGGGAAGGCGCCTAAGCTGGCGGCATGATCCGACACGCCAAGCCCGCCGACCACGCCGCCATCCGCGAGATCACCATCGCCGCCTTCGGCAAGCCCGACGAGGCCGACCTGGTGGAGCGGCTGCGCGCCGATGGCGACAAGGTCTTCGAGCTGGTGGCCGACGAGGACGGCGCCGTGGTGGGCCACATCTTCTACAGCCGCCTGTGGGCCGACAGCGTCAACATGTATGCCGCGCTCGCCCCCATGGCCGTGCGCCCCGACCTGCAGAAATCCGGGATCGGCTCGCGCCTGGTGAAGGCCTCCCTCGACACGGCGCGTGAGTTCGGGACCCACGCGGTGATCGTCCTGGGCCACCCGGCCTATTACCCGAGGTTCGGCTTCACCGCCGAGGCTGCGGCCAAGGTGAAGGCCCCCTACTCCGGCAGCCCGGCCTTCATGGCCCTGGAGATCGAGGACGGCGCTCTGGCCGAGCCGGTGCTGGTGGCCTATCCCGACGCCTTCGGCTGAGGCGACGCTTCCTCCCCTGTTTACGGGGGGCTATCGCATATGAGCTCTGGCCCGGCGCATTGGAGATGCTCCCCTTTTGGGGGAGCTGGCGCGAAGCGCCTGAGGGGGACTTTGACTCTTGTTTTGGGACTTCAGGGGTCAACGACGTTGATCCCCCTCCCTCCCGCCGCTGCGCGGCGGTCCACCTCTCCCACATCGGCGCGACGCGCCTGGGGGAGGACCTGAGGCGCCAGACTCATACCTCAGCCAATTCCATATGGGATAGCCCTCCCCCGTTCCGCTTCGCCGCACAGGGGAGGAAAGGTCGCAGCCTAGTCCGGCGCGGGGACCGCCAGCGGCGCGGCGTCCGTCGCCACCGGGTCCTCCATGGCCGCCAGGGACTCGTTGATCTTCTTGATCTCCTCAGGCGTCGGCTTGCGGCGTGGGGCGAAGAGGGTGCCCAGGACGCGGGTGCGTTCGCCGCCCGCCGCCAGGGGATCGACGACGTTGTAGGTGCGCACCTCGCCGCCGACCGACAGCGTGATCTTGCGGCCGGGCGGAACCCCCTGGGCCTCCGGATCGAGCAGACCCTGCGTGCGCTCGTCCAGGCTGCCGAGGATGGCGGGGGAGAGATAGGCCTCGCCCCCGGCATAGCGGCCGGTGAAGGCCGGCGGCTCGCCCCAGGGGCCGGTCCAGCGGTAGAAGATGTGCGCCCCGATCTGCTTCATCTTCACCAGGGTCGGCGCCCAGTACGGGGCGACATACTGGGCGTGATAGTGGGTGGCCGAGCCGACGCTCTTGGCCACGAAACCGTTCAGGGCGTGGCGGGCGACGTCCTGGGCCCGCAGCCAGAGATCCGGCTCCGGCGCGCGGGCCAGGGATCCGTCGCAGGTGAAGGTGAACTGGCAGCCGGTGGTCCGCGCGGCCCCCTGATAGACCACCCCGCAGACCGATTTCGGATAGGCCGGGTGCCGTAGCCGGTTCAGCACCACCTGGGCGACCGCCTCCTGGCCCAGCTGCGGCTCGCGGGCGGATTCGTAGTAGACCGCCTGGGCCAGGCACTTCAGGGCGCGGTCGCCGTCCTGGGTGTCCGTCGCCAGCTTGAAGGGTTTCATCGGCCGGATCGGCAGGTGCGAGAAGGGTCGCAGGGCGTTGATGTCCTCGGCCAGGGCGTCCACCGCCGTGCCGAAGCCGAGGTCGGGCGGGGTGCGGATATCCAGGCTGGCCCAGCCCTGCGGCCGGCCCCACAGATCGGGACCCGGACGAGGATCGTGACGCCGGGCCAGGGCCAGCATGGCGGGGTCCATGTCGGCGGTCAGCCGCGCCAGCCCCCTATCGGAAAGAGTCTCGCTGACTGTGGCCATGCCCTGCAACCGTCCCGCGCCGCGCGGCAGGTAATAGGTGGTCGCGCAGCCCGCCAGCAGGCTCGCGACCAGGGCCAGGACCAGGCCGGCGCGGCGATGGGGAGGAAGGCTAAGGCTCAGCGTCGGGGCTTTCGGTCGATTCCGGGTCGGTCAGTGTAGCAAGGAAGAGGGCGAAGGTTCGACCGTGAACCGTCGATGCCGACGACCGGGGCCATTATCCCCGGTTGCGCCCCACGGCCAGCGGTCCCATGGTCGATGCTCAGTCCTCAGCACACCGGGAGCCGATCCTTGGCGATGACGCCCGTCGAGTGGCCGTTGCGCCTCATCCCGCGACGTCCTCCCACCTTTCTGGAAGGCCTGGCGGTCAGCCTCCTGGCGGTGGCGGTGGCGGTCCTGGTGCGCGGCGTCCTGGTGGGTTGGCCGCAGACCCTGGGGCTATCGGGCACCTACTTCCCCGCCATCATGGTCGCCACCGTCTATGGCGGGGTCCGCTGGGGCTGGGCGACCCTGGCCGCGGCGCTCGCGCTTGGCCTGGCCAACCCGGCGGGATTCCCGCAGGGCGTCTATGCGCCGGGCCTGTACGTGGCTTTCGCGCTCTCGGGCGCGGTGACGGTCACGGTGGCGGGCGCCCTGCGTCACGTCCTGCTGCACCTCGAGCAGGCCCGCCGCGCCCAGGAGATCACCCAGGAGGCCCTGGACCGCAGCGAGGCGCGACTGCGGCTGGCCCAGGACGCGGGCGGCGTGGGCCTGTGGGACTGGGACGTGGCGACCGGCGACGGGATCTGGTCACCGACCCTCCACCGCAATCTGGGCCTCGACCCGGTTCGCGACGCCAATGTCCGCAGCCTGCTGGACATGGTCCATCCCGAGGACCGCGAGAAGGTCCGCCAGGGCAACATCACCGCGGTCAAGGAAGGCCGGATGGACCCGATCGAGTATCGGGTGATCTGGCCCGACGGCTCGATCCACTGGCTGCTGTCGCGCGGCGAGATGCTGCGGGACGACGAGGGGACGATTGTCCGCGCCGTGGGGGTCAATATCGACGTCACCGAGCGGCGCATGGCCTTCGAGCAGGTGCGCGAGAGCGAGGCGCGGTTCCGGGCGCTGGCCGATAGCGCGCCCGTGCTGCTGTGGGTCTCCAAGACCGACGGTCAGCGGGAGTTCGTCAACCAGGCCTACGCCGCCTTCCTGGGCGCGACCGATGAGCAGTCGCTGCGCTTCGACTGGCGCGAACGCCTGCATCCGGAGGACCTGCCGCGGATCATGGACGAGCAGGTGGCGGGTGAGGCCGCGCGCGAGCTCTTCACCCTGGAGGCCCGCTACAGCACCGTGGAGGGCGCCTGGCGCTGGATCCGCTCGTTCTCGCAGCCGCGCTATGGGCCACAGGGCGACTTCATCGGCTTCATCGGCATCGCCTTCGACGTCACCGACGCCAAGCAGGCCGAGACCGACCTCAAGCGCATCAACGAGCTGCTGGCCGAGACCGTCCAGGCGGCGCTGGCCGAGCGCGACGAGGCCGAGGCCGCCCTGCGCCACGCCCAGAAGCTGGAGGCCGTGGGCCAGCTGACCGGCGGCGTGGCGCACGACTTCAACAACCTGCTGACGGTGATCATCGGGGCGCTGGACCTGATCCAGCGCCACCCCGCCGACGCCGAGCGCCGCGAACGGATGATCGACGCGGCCCTGGGGGCGGCCCGTCGGGGCGAGCGCCTGACGGGCCAGTTGCTGGCCTTCTCGCGCCGCCAGGCCCTGACGCCGCAGGCGGTGGTCGTCGATGATCTGCTGGCCGACGCCGAGCCCCTGCTGCGCCGGGCGGTGGGCGAGGCGGTCAGCCTGACGGTGGCCCCCGCCGCGCCGGGCGCCGTGGCGATGATCGACACCGCCCAGTTCGAGGCCGCCGTGATGAACCTGGTGGTCAACGCCCGCGACGCCGTGGCCAGCGGCGGCTCGATCCGGCTGGAGACCGGCGTCTGCGACCTGGCCGAGGGCGAGGCGGCGGAGATCCCCGCCGGCGCCTATGTCCGGGTGGTGGTCCACGACACCGGCGTCGGCATGGACGAGGCCACGATCGCGCGGGTGTTCGACCCCTTCTTCACCACCAAGGAAATCGGCAAGGGCACGGGCCTCGGCCTCAGCCAAGTCTACGGCTTCGCCCGCCAGAGCGGCGGCGGGGTGGCCATCGACTCCGCGCTCGGCAAGGGCGCCTCGGTGCGGCTCTACCTGCCCCGCTCGGCCGCCGCGCCGGTGGAGGCCGAGCGGGTCGCCACCGGGGTGGCCAGGGGCCCGGCGCTGCGGATCCTGCTGGTGGAGGACGACGCCGAGGTGGGCGACCTGGTGGCCATGATGCTGGAGGACCTGAACCATCGGGTGTTCCGCGCCGACGGCGCCCCGGCCTTCGCGCGGTTCATGGCCAGCGGCCAGGCCATCGACCTGCTGATCACCGACCTGATCATGCCCGGCGACAAGACCGGCGTGGACCTGGCCCGCGATGCCGTGAAGGCGCGGCCCGGCCTGCCGGTGATCCTGTCCTCCGGCTATACGGGCGAGGCCCTGGCCAGCGCCGACGGCGCGCCCTGGCCGCTGTTGCGCAAGCCCTACGCCGCCGATGAGCTGGCCCAGGCCATCCTCGGGGTCATGGCCGGCGAGGCCTCCCCGACCTCAGGTTGAACATCGCCCCTTGTGGGCGCGCGGCCAGGGGGCTATATGTCTGTTACTGGGTTTTGCTCGAATTGAGCATATCCATCGCGCCGAGGGAGCCGAGAGTGTTCTCCGGCGTTTTTTGCGGCGGAAGAAATGCTCATTGTGAGCATAAGGAGGGCCAAGTGGCCGACGGGTTCCAATTCGCATTCACGCCTGAGGTCGACAAGGCCACCCTGCCCCTCTGGGAAAAGGTGAAGGGCCACATCACGCCGATGGAATGGCGGCTGCAGGCCCCGCTGATCGCCGAGATCAACCGCCTGAAGCGCGAGAAGAACGCGGTCATCCTGGCCCACAACTACATGACCCCCGACATCTTCCACGGGGTCGGCGACTATGTCGGCGACAGCCTGGGCCTGGCCAAGGAAGCCGCCAAGTCGGACGCCAAGATCATCGTCCAGGCCGGCGTCCACTTCATGGCCGAGACCTCCAAGATCCTGTCGCCCGACAAGACGGTGCTGATCCCGGATCTGCGCGCCGGCTGCAGCCTGGCCTCCTCGATCACCGGCGCTGACGTGCGGCTGATCAAGCAGCGCTATCCGGGCCTGCCGGTGGTCACCTACGTCAACACCACCGCCGACGTGAAGGCCGAGACCGACGTCTGCTGCACCAGCGCCAACGCCGTCCAGGTGGTGGAGCATGTGGCGCGCGAATGGGGCGTCGACCGGGTGATCCTGATCCCCGACGAGTTCCTGGCCCGCAACGTGGCCCGTCAGACCGACATCAAGATCATCGCCTGGCAGGGCCGCTGCGAGGTGCATGAGCGCTTCACCGCCGCCGACATCCTGGAGCTGAAGGCCGCCTATCCGAACGCGCAGATCCTTGCCCACCCGGAATGCCCGGCCGAGGTGCTGGAGGTCTCCGACTTCGCCGGCTCGACGGCGGCGATGAACGACTATGTCCTGACGCGGAAGCCCAAGCAGGTGGTGCTGATCACCGAATGCTCGATGGCCGACAATGTCGCCGTGGACGCCATCGACACCGAGTTCGTGCGCCCCTGCAACCTGTGCCCGCACATGAAGCGGATCACGCTGGAGAACATCTACGAGACCCTGGTGCATGACCGCTACGAGGTCACCGTCGATCCTGTGATCGCCGCCCGCGCCCGCGTGGCCGTGCAGCGGATGATCGACCTGCCGCCGCCCCTCGTCCCGGCCCGCTACGACCTGGTGAAGGCCCGCCACCACGTGGATGTGGAGCTGATCTGAGGTGGCCGACCGCATCCACCATGACGGCGTCCTGATCGTCGGCGCCGGACTGGCGGGGCTGTCGGCGGCCCTCGCCGCCGCGCCGCGCAGCGTGCTGGTGCTCACCGGCGCGCCCCTGAACCAGGGCTGCTCGTCGGCCTGGGCGCAGGGCGGCATGGCGGCCGCCTTGTCAGAGGATGACGCCCCGGCCCTGCACGCCGCCGACACCATCGCGGCGGGCGCGGGCCTGGTGGACAGCGCCATGGCGCATCTGCTGGCCAAGGAGGGCCCGGGCGCCGTGCGCCACCTGGCCGACCTGGGGGCGCCCTTCGACCGGGACGCCGCCGGCGCCTTCGCCACCAGCCTGGAGGCCGCCCACTCCCGCAGCCGGGTCGCCCGGGTGAAGGGCGACCAGGCCGGCCGCGCGATCATGGACGCGGTGGTCAAGACCGCCCTGTCCTCGCGCCACATCGAGGTTCGCGCCGGCATGCGGCTGCGCGGCGTGCTGCACGACGCCAGCGGGCGGGTTCGCGGCGTCGTCGCCGAGCAGGCCGGTCGCCTGATCGAGATCACCGCGCCCGCCACCCTGTTCGCCACCGGCGGCATCGGGGGGCTCTATGGCGTCACCACCACGCCCCCCCAACTGCAGGGCGAAGGCCTGGCTCTCGCGGCCCTGGCCGGCGCCACCATCGCCGATCCCGAGTTCGTGCAGTTCCACCCCACGGCCATCGACATCGGCCGAGATCCGGCGCCCTTGGCCACCGAGGCCCTGCGCGGCGAGGGCGCCCGGCTGATCAATGCGGCGGGTGAGTTCTTCATGGCCGCCTATCACCCCGACGCCGAACTGGCGCCGCGGGACGTGGTGGCCCGCGCCATCCATGCCGAGCTGGCGGCCGGTCGCGGCGCCTTCCTGGACGCCCGCACCGCCGTGGGCGCCCACTTCCCCGAGGAGTTCCCGGCCGTTTTCGCCGCCTGCCTGTCGGGCGGTGTCGATCCCCGCGTGCAGCCGATCCCGGTGGCGCCCGCCTGCCACTACCACATGGGCGGCATCGTCACCGACGCCAACGGCGCGACCTCGCTGGAGGGCCTGTTCGCGGCCGGCGAGTGCGCCTCCACCGGCGTGCACGGCGGCAATCGCCTGGCCTCCAACTCCCTGCTGGAGGCCGCCGTGTTCGGGACCCGCGCCGGCAAGGCCGCCCGTGAACAGCGCGAGGTCACCGCCGGCCCCCTGCGCCGCATCCTGACGCCCAACCTGCCGGCTGAGGCCCTGGCGGCCCTGCGGATCGGCATGAGCCGCGACGCCGGCGTGGTCCGCGACGCCGCGGGCCTCACCAACCTGCTCGGCGAGATCGATCGTTTGGAGGCCGCCCATGGCCGCGCCGGACCCCTGGTGGCCGCCCGCCTGGTCGCCCAGTGCGCCCTCGACCGCCGGGAAAGCCGTGGCGGTCACTACCGGTCCGACTTCCCCGAGCCCCTGCCCCCCAAGCGGACCTTCGTCACCTTCGCCGACCTCAAGTCGGATGACCCTCTGAGTTTCGCGGCCGAATGATCCAGCCCCTTCCCGACCTGCTGATTGAACCCACCGTCCGCGCCGCCCTGGCCGAAGACCTCGGCCGGGCCGGCGACATCACGGCCCAGGCCTGCATCGACGCAGACGCGGTGATGAGCGTGGTCTTCGCCACCCGTCAGAGCGGCGTGGTGGCGGGCCTGGCCTGCGCCCGCCTGGCGATCCTGGCCCTGGACCCCAAGGCCAGCTTCGGCGCGGTGGTCGAAGACGGCGCGCGCGTCGAGGCCGGCGCCGTCCTGGCCAGGGTCACCGGCAATGCCCGCGCCATTCTCTCGGCCGAGCGCACGGCCCTGAACCTGATGGGACGCCTGTCGGGCGTCGCCACCCTGACCCGGGCCTATGTGGACCAGACGCAGGGCACGGCGGCCCGCATCGTCGACACCCGCAAGACCACGCCGGGCCTGCGCCACCTGGAAAAGTACGCCGTGCGCTGCGGCGGCGGGGTCAACCACCGCTTCGGTCTGGATGACGCCATCCTGATCAAGGACAATCACGTCGCGGCCTGCGGCGGGGTGGCCAATGCGCTGAAGCGCGCGCGGGCCTTCGCCGGCCACCTGACCAAGGTGGAGCTGGAGGTCGACAGCCTGGAGCAACTCACCCAGGCCCTGCCCCACGGCGCCGACGTCATCATGCTGGACAATTTCAGCCCTGAAGACCTGAAGAAGGCCGTCGCCCTGGCCGGCGACAAGGTGGTGCTGGAGGCCTCGGGCGGGGTGAACCTGCAGACCGTCCGCGCCATCGCGCAAAGTGGTGTCCAGGTGATCAGCGTCGGCGCCCTGACCCACTCGGCCCCCGTGCTCGACATCGGCCTCGACGCGGTCTGAGGCGGACGCGCACCGCCCCTGGGTCCCTGTGTATTGCGCTGTGTGTTGAGCCTTGGCTTGATGGGTGGCGGGCGTAGCTCGTTGGGTCCCTGGTTGAGAGACCGAGAGTCCGGCTAGGGCGCGTCCGCCAGTCA